>NZ_SCMR01000009.1 GCF_005502885.1 Microbacterium sp. 2FI | reverse complement strand
CTCCGCAGCCAACCTCCGGATCAGCGCCCAGTCCTCCAAAGTGATCACTCTCCAATCGTCGAGTGTTCACTTTTCACCGCCGAAACTGACCAGTTTTCGAGCGTCGTCGACACGAGCGCCCACACGGCTCGATTGGCGACCTCGCACCCGTCGAGGTCGACCAGCTCGACTACGCTCGCATCGAACCGGTCGCGAGAGCCTGCTGACCCCAGCAAAACACTCCGGACATGCTGAGGCGAGTCACATCGCGCGCAAGTACCCGAGGCGCACGTGAGAAAGAACGTGAGAAAGAACCAAGGACAATCGCGGTAGACGAACGTAGACCTTGAGAACTCGATCCTGCGGAAAGTCGCGGTTTCGAGACCGAATGCAGTCGAGTGGAGGCGTGGTGATCTCGGTGAGTATTGGTTCAAATCCCACCGTCACCGCCAAAAAGCCCTGATCAAAGGGCATGTTTGCTTCCCATTCAATGGGAGTGTGAAAACTCGTAGGAGTCCGGGCCGGTCTGATGGCCCGGACTCCCGCGTGTTTCCGCGGTTCCCAGTGCTGTCGGGGTGTGAACAGAGTGGGAACAGCGGTTGTTCACACTTCCTTCACGTTCAGGCCCCGTGCTGTGCCCGCGAGGCGGATGTCGTGGTTCTTGCCCCGCCGAGTCATGCGGAAGTCGCCGAGTCCCGCGCAGCGGCGTGCAACCGAGACCGTCCAGGGGTCGACCCTCCGGCCAGAGGGCTTGAAGGGTATTCCACGGGTGGTTGGCATGCCGTGGATAGCATTCGTGAATGCGCAACGTCGCGATGATTGCTGTTCTCGGTGTCGGACTAGTGCTGACCGGCTGTGTGCCTGACAGCGGGCCGGTCGCTTTCGCGCCGGAGTCTGAGGGGGCAGGGGATGCCCTGTTCACGGGCACGCTGCGCATCACCGAGGAATGTCTCACCGTCGACGACGGCACCCACGTCGTGATCCCTGTCTTCCCCGCGTTCGAAGCCCGCTATGACGACGGCGTCCTCACGTTCGGAAGCGAATACCAGGACGGCGACGAGATCACGCTCGGCGGGGGTGAGGCAGCGGCCGATGGAGGAATCCCAGACGACTGGTACGTTCCCGCCGGATGCCCCGACCTTCCCCTCTGGAAGTCCGGACCATACCTCCGCCCCTCATGAGACGGGGGGCAGCCGCGAGCCCCGCGAAGAACGGAACGCTCGATGCCTCCGCGGTTGAGCCAGCTACTCCGAGAGAGTGACGACGTGCTCGCGCTCGGCCGGGTTCTGGCCCGCGAGCCGCACCAGTGGGGCGGTGCGATGCTCGAACCCCGGGCCGATCGGTTGCCATTCCAGTTCGAGGAAGAGTTCATGCGCGCGGCCGCGCGCGTTCCGCGCCACCGACGCCTGGGCCTCTCCCACGTCCGCGACATCGGTCACCACGTACGCCTCGAGGTTGAAGGCGTACCCCGGGGCCGGCGCTCGGCGCGCAGATCGACCGCTAGGAGAACACGGGGGAGAGGAACCGGCGCTCGTAGCGGCGGATGCAGTCGGTCGTACGCGCGAGCTCGAACGCTGCCTGACACTCCGGGTCCGTCTTCGACGCGTTCCGGTAGACCTCGTACGCGGCGAGCGAGGGGAACGTGAACAACGCGAACGCCTCGTCGCTGTCGCCTTCGCTCGGCAGGAAGTAGCCGTGGTGAGTGCCGCCGAGCCTGTTGACGAGGCGGATCCACGCCCGACCGTACTCGGTGAACTCGTCGATCTTGTCGGGATCTATCTCATAGCGAAGATGAACAGTGATCATCGAGTCTCCTTTGCGATCAGGCGTATTGAGGAGTCTTGCTCATGAGAAGCCCGCGCGCCGACGCCGCCGCCCGACCAAGGAGTCGCGGTTCCGAGCAATGAATCACGACGTCCGCCCGCTGGTCGTCGCGTGACCGGTGAACCGCAGCCCTCCTTGATCCGAGGGTGGTTCTTCCGACGCGTCACTGAGGCAGGTTGCTCTCCCCGTCCGCCCTCTGCGTGAGTTCCGCGTCGACGGCGCGGTGCACGTTCCCGTGCACGTGGTCGGCACCGATCCGGTCGATCACGCCCTGGGCCTGGAGCACCGCCAGCACCTGCGGCTTGACGCGCGCGAGCCGCACCGTGACGCCGTCCGTGTCGGTCAGGTCGATGAGCTCGGTGACCTTCGCCGCGCCCTGCGAGTCGATGAATCCCACGCCTTCCAGGTCGAGAATCAGTGCGGACGGCGAATCGTCGCCGGTCAGCAGCCCGCGTACCCGCTCGTCGAAAGCTTCGGCGGTGGCGAAGAACAGCCCGCCGTCCAGGCGCAGCGCCGCGATGCCCGGGACTGCTTCGTCTGCGGGATTCGATTCGATGTCGCGGAAGACCTGGGTGCCGGGTTCGCGACCCAACAGCGGCATCGCCGGCCGGGTCGACACGTACACGAGCCACCCGAGCGAGAGCAGGATGCCGATGACGATGCCGAAAAGCACACCCGCCGAGAGCACCCCGGCGACGGCCGCCAACGCTATCCAGAAGTCGAAGCGCGACACCCGCCGCAGTCGCGCGAACTCCTTCAGGTCGATCATGCCGAACACGACCGCGTCGATGATGATGGCCCCCAGAACGGCCTTGGGCAACTCTGAGAAGAGCGGTGCCAGCAGAATCAGCGTCAGGATAACGAGCATTCCGGTGGTGAGCGACGCCAACGGCGTGCGCGCTCCCGCTGACTCGTTGAGCGAACTCGCCGACAGGCTGGTGGAGACCGGCATCCCCTGCACGAAACCAGCTCCGACGTTCGCCATGCCCTGAGCGAGGGCTTCCTGGTTCTCGTCGATGCGGTAACGATGGCGGGTGGCGAACGAGCGCGCATCACCGGCCGTCTGCGAGAACCCGATCAGAAGCAGGGCGAGCGCCGCGACGACGACCTCCGGAATATGAGCGGACGCGACCTCCAGGCTCGGCAGCTGCGGCACGGGCAATCCGCTCGGCACCGGTCCGACGAGTGCCACGCCGCGTTCGCCCAGGTCGAGGAGGTGGGACGCGAGCAACCCGCCTCCGACGAGCACGAGCGCGCCGGGAACCTTCGGTGCCCAGAAGCGCAGCGCGAGGATCACGGCCAGAGCGAGGGTCCCGATCACCAGCGTCGGCACGTGGAGGGCTCCGAGCCCCAGCACCCATGACGCGAACTCTCGCCAAACGTTGTCACCGTCGCCGGAGGTTCCGGTCAGTTTCGGCAGTTCGCCGACGACGACGTCCACGGCGGCACCGGCGAGAAAGCCGGTGACCACCGCTCGCGACAGGAACTGAGCGATCCACCCGAGCTTGAGGACGGCCATCAGCAGGAACAGCACGCCGGTCGCGAGGGTGATCGCCGCGACGAGCTGTGCGGCGTCGCCCCCGGTGACGCCGACGACGATGACTGCTCCTCCGGCGACCGTCGCGAGTGAGGAACTCGGACCGGTCGAGATGTGGCGGGAAGTGCAGAAGAGCGCGTAGATGATCGCACCGGCCGCTGCGGCGTAGAGGCCGTTCTGCACCGGTACGCCCGCGATCTCGGCGTAGCCGAGGTTCTTGGGCACGATCATGGCGGCGACCGCGATGCCGGCGATGACGTCAGGGCGCAGCGATCGTCGGTCGTATCGCGGCAACCAGGCGATGATCGGGAGCATCTGACGGGCTTGTCGGCGTGTCTGGGTTGCCACCGTCACCTCCGCACATCGCCAGGTCGGCGTCGTGTGCCGCGTCGCCGGAGGACCGATCGTCGCACCGCGAGAGGGTTGCCGAAATCACCCTGACCGCATGATACGCCGAGCGCGAACCGGGTCGTATCATCCGGCCAGAGCGGATCACCGGCGCGCGAATTCACAACGGCCGGCGCGATCCCGGCTCTGTGGCGCGCGAAGGAGCGCTCCGGATGCGGGGAAGGAGTGGCCATGGAATACTTCGTCGTCGCGCTTCAGGCAGCGGTGGTGATCGGCGCGATCGTCATGGGCGTGCGGACCGGCGGTCTGGGCCTCGGTCTGTGGGGTGTCGTCGGCACCGTGATTCTGGTGTTCGGCTTCCACCTCCCACCCGGGTCGATCCCGGTGGATGCGTTCTTCATCATCATCGCGGTGATCACCGCGTCTTCCGCGATGCAGGCGGCGGGCGGTATCGACTACCTCGTGTCGATCGCGTCGAAGATCATCCAGCGAAATCCGAAGCGGCTCACCTACGTCGCCCCGCTGGTCGCGTTCGTGTTCACACTCCTCGCGGGCACGTCGAACATCTACCTCGCGCTGATTCCGGTCATCTACGAGACGGCCTATCGAAACGGTCAGCGTCCGGAGCGAGCTCTGGCCGCATCCACGGTCACTTCTGCCCTGGGTATCACGTCGAGCCCTGTGTCGGCGGCCATGGCTGCGTTCCTCGTCTTGATGGAGGGGACCGGCTACGGCCTTCCGCAGATCCTGCTGATCACGATCCCGGCCGCCATCGTCGCCTGCATCGTCGCGGCGTTCGTCCAGCAGCGCATCGGCAAGGACCTGCTGGACGATCCGAAGTTCCTCAAGCGGGTCGAGGAGGGAACGGTCGAGGTTCCCGAGGTGCTCAAGGCCAAGTACGCGGCGATGGTGGGCGGGCCGACTCCCCTCATCCCAGGCGCCCCGGCTGCTCCGGTCGCGAAGCCTGTGCTGATCGAGCACCCGGTGCCGAAGGGGGGCAAGACGGCGGCGATGATCTTCGTCGCCGGTACGTTCCTGATCGTGCTGTTCGGGCTGTTCCCCGATCTGCGTCCGTCCTTCCCCGACGAGAACGGCGATCTCGTGCCGCTCGGGATGACGACGATCATCGAGATGGTCATGTTCTCGGCCGCGCTCGTCATCATCCTTGTGCGCCGCGTCAAGCCGTCTGTCGTGGTGGAGCAGCCTCTGCTGCGCGCCGGCTTCACCGCGGCTGTGGCGCTGTTCGGCATCGCCTGGATGGCAGACACGTTCATCTCCGCGAACGAGGAGACGATCATCGAGCCGCTCGGCGAGTTGATCAAGAACAACCCGCTCTGGCTGGCCGTCGCCCTCTTCATCGTGGCGGGTCTCACGACCAGCCAGTCCGCCACGACCAACACGCTGATCCCCATCGCCCTGGCTGCCGGTCTCGCGCCGGGCGTCGTCATCGCGATGTGGCCCTCGCTCGTCGGCGTGTGGCTGTTCCCGGCGAACGGGTCGCAGATCGCCGCAGTCGAGACAGACCTGACCGGGTCCACAAAGTTGACGCAGGTGCCGGTCTGGCACTCGTTCACGATCCCGATGCTCGTGTCGTGGGTCGCGGTTGTGGGGGCGGGTCTTCTGATCCAACTCATCATTCCTGCGTGATCCGGAACCGGCATCGACCTGCGGGCAGGCGCAACATGTAGAAAGAGAGGCAGAGTCATGACCGACTCCACAGATCTCAAGAACTCGGTGGCCGCATTGATGCCGGATGTCCTCCGGCGGCTCGACGCACTCGTACGCATCCCATCGATCGCCTTCCCCGGGTTCGACCCGGCACCCGTCCACGCCATGGGTGCGGCGGTCGTCGACCTCTTCGAGGCCGCTGGCGTCGTCGGAGTGAAGCTTCTCGACGTTCCGCACGGCTACCCCTGCGTCTACGCGGACATTCCCGGCCCGGACGGGTCGCCGACGGTGCTGCTGTACGCGCACTACGACGTGCAGCCGGCGCCGGAGAGCCAGAACTGGACAAGTGAGCCGTTCGAGCCGGTGACGAAGGACGACGGCCGCATCTACGGTCGCGGTGCTGCGGATGACAAGTCCGGACTGGTCATCCACTACGGCACGTTGAAGATGCTCGGCGCCGGCCTGCCGTGCAACCTGAAGATCCTCGTGGAGGGCGAGGAAGAGACGATCTCGCACCTCGAGGCCTTCGTCGAGGACAATCCCGGGCTCTTCGGGGCGGATGCCTATGTGATCGCCGACATCGGGCCGCAGCGTGTCGGCCGCCCGGGGCTCACCACCGCGCTGCGCGGCGACGTCGCCTGCACGGTGACCGTGCGCACGCTTGCCAACCCCGTGCACTCGGGCATGTTCGGCGGGGCCGCCCCCGACGCGATGACCGCGATGATCCGCATCCTGGACACACTCCACGACGAGAACGGAGACACGACCATCGCCGGAGTGGACAGTTCCCGGTGGGAGGGCGCCGATATGGACGACGCCGTCTACCGGGAGGGATCGGCGATCCTCCCCGGCGTGGACTTCCTCGGGACGGGATCTCTCTCGGATCGCATCTGGGCGAAGCCGTCCGTCACCGTCCTGGGGATGGACCTGCCGAATGTCGCCGAGGCATCGAACGTGCTGCTCCCCGAGGTGTCGGCGAAACTCTCGATGCGCATCGTTCCCGGCTCGGACGGCGACGCTCAACTCGAGGCGCTGATGGCGCACCTGCGTGCGCAGCGGCCGTGGAATTGCGAAGTGCACGTGGAGAAGGTGAAGGTCGGACACGCTTTCGCGGTCGATGCCTCCCACCCCGCGATCGTCGCGGCCGAGGCCGCGCTCGAAGCGGCGTACGGCACGCCCGTCGAGAACATCGGCAGCGGTGCGTCCATCCCGCTCGTAGCTTCTCTGAAGAAGGTCTCGCCGGACGCGGCGATCCTGCTGTGGGGGGCCGAAGACACCGCGCAATCCCGCATCCACGCCTCCGACGAATCGGTCGATCCCGCGGAGATCGAGCGGATGATCGTCGCTCAGACCCTCTTCATCCGCAACCTCGCCGGCTCCGACCGAGGGTGAGGGCGACGTGGAAATGAGCCAGGCCGGTTCGTGATCATCCCGCGTGGGGCGATGCCTCAGTTCCTCACATAGAGGGCTTGAATGCCGGCATCGACGGACAGCACGACACCGTTGGTCGACTGGGCCAGCGGATTCGCGAGGTACAGGATCGCGTCGGCGACCTCTTCCGCTGACACGAGTCGGCCGTGCGGCTGGCGGGCCTCAAGGCGAACGCGTTCACCGTCGGCATCGCCGGCCGCGTCCATCAGGCGCTGGATCCACGGCGTCTCGGTCGTACCCGGGCACACCGCGTTGAAGCGGACCCCATCGGCGATGTGATCTGCGGCCATAGCGCGGGTGAGTGCGACGATCGAGCCCTTCGACGCGGTGTAGAGCGCCCGGTTCGCGAATCCGGTGAGGGCAACGGCAGACGCCACATTCACGACGCTGGACGGCCGCGCCGCGATGAGATGCGGCAATGCGGCGCGAATCGCACGGACGGTGCCCATCGTGTTGATGTCGAAGACGCGCTGCCACTCACCCTCGTCGTTGTCGAGGACAGTGCCGGCCGCCCCGATGCCTGCGGAGTTCACCAGCACATCCAGACGCCCCCACCGCTCGACCACGCGTTCGGTGGCTGCGGTCACGGCGGCCTGGTCGCGGACGTCGACGGCTTCGCTGACGCAGTCATCGGACTCGGTCGCCGCCGGATCGCGGTCGAAGATCGCGACCCGGGCGCCGCGCTCGAGCAGCCGCCGCACTGTCGCATTTCCGATGCCCGACGCGCCGCCGGTGACGATGGCGACCTTGCCATCGAAGTCTGTCGTGGTCATTGCCGCTGTCCTTACTGCTCGCGGGTCGAAGCGAAGCGCTGGCGCTGCACACCGAGATGTTCGATTCCTACTTCTACGACGTCGCCATCCTTCACATAGGGGAAACGGCCGGATACCGCCACTCCCTCGGGCGTACCGGTGAGGATGACGTCGCCGGGCTCGAGCACGGTGTGCTCGCTCAGATCGGCGACGATCTGCCCGACGTCGAAGATCATGTCGGATGTCCGGGAATCCTGACGCGGTTCTCCGTTGACGGTGCTCCAGATGCGCAGGTCGCTCGCGTCCACGCTGTCGGCGGTGACCAGCCACGGTCCGAGGGGGCAGAATCCGGGGGCGCCCTTGCCCTTCGACCACTGGCCTCCTGACCGCGCGAGCTGCCAGGTGCGCTCGGACAGGTCGTTCGCGACGGTGTACCCGGCGATGGCGGCGCGGCCGGCATCGGCATCCGGAAGCTGCCACGTACGTGCGCCGATGACGATCGCGAGCTCGGCTTCCCAGTCGACGGTGTCGGTGCGCGGTGGAAGCGCCACGTCGTCGTCAGGCCCGACGACCGTGTTGGACGGCTTCATGAAGACGATGATCTCTTCAGGCGGCTCGTTGCCGCCCTCCTTCGCATGGGCGACGTAGTTCAAGCCGATGCAGTACACCGCGCCAGGACGCGCGACGGGTGCGCCGATGCGGCGGGCGGCGGCATCCGGAATCTCCTTCAGCTCGCCGAGACGCGCCGAGACCTCGGCGACGGGGTCACCGGCGAGGAACGCTCCGTCGATATCGGCGGTGAGCGGTGTCAGGTCGTAGACGCGCGCGTCGATGAGGGCTACGGGGATCTCGTCCCCGACGTCGCCGATTCGGCCGAAGTGCATCGGTTCTCCTTAGTGAGTGGTTCGGTCTTCGCTGAGCGTCAGGTCGCTCAGTCGCTCGCCAGCGGGAGCCGCGTGAGCGAGGTGGTCAGGGTGATCGATTGGTGGGCGGGGATGTGGGTGCCGGTTCCCCCGCGAGGGTGCGCCGGGCTGCCGCCCTCGCCTGGGAGCACGTTCGCGGGCTCGACCGCGATGGCATAGAGGCGGCGGAACCACGGCCAGCCGCTCCCGGCGTTCGCCTCGATCCACAGCCATGCGTGCGGCAGAAAGGTGCTGTCCCACCCGAGCCGGATGGCGAGCCCCCGTGTCGGGCTGCAGAACGTGACTTCGGGTGCGGCGAAGTCGGTGAGCGCCGCGAACACAGAGGCGCGGCTCCCGGGCGCGGGAAGTCGGATGCTGCCGGGTTTCGGTCCTGCAGCGAGCACAGCGTCCGGCCTGCCGACGACGTCCGCTCCGGCGAGGCTGCCCGGGGCGACGGCATCCGTCACGATCTTCGCGGCCGACGTGATGACATAGCTCTCGCCGTCGAGAAACGGAGAGCCGAAGGCGGGATGCTGCACGATGCGCGTCTCGACGGCGTCGGGTGACAGGTTCTCGATCTCGTCGGTGACCGTCAGGGTGTCTCCTGAGACGGATACCGATCGCCGGAGCCGCAGAGGTGCAGTGAGCAGGTAGGCCTCGAGCTCGCAGGACGTCTCGCTCTGCGCCAGCACATCCCACGTCGCGAGTGATGCCTCGCCGTGGAAACCCTGTCGCACGCCGTCGTGCTCGCGTTCCGGTCCGGCGTTGGGGACGAGCAGCTGCCACCCGCCGGGATAGCCGCGGAGCCAGCCCGCCATCGAATCCGTGGCGAACCCCTCGCCGGCGTGGACGAGACCCGTGGGCGACTCGGCGAGCAGCGGCGTTCCGGTCGCCCGATCGAGCAGCTGCACGACGTCCGCCCCGCGCTCGGGGGTGATCGTCGCCTCGAGTGCGTCGGAGGTGAGGATGATGGGCACGTCAGCCTCGGAACGCTGCCGTGGCAAGGCCGACGGCGCCGAGGCCCTCGACGCGGAAGATCGAGCCTGCGTCGGCATCCTCCTCGGGGTCGAGCTGCCACGCGGCGGACGTGACCCAGAGCTCGTCCAGCTCCGGTCCGACGAAGTTGCATGAGGTCGTCTGCAGGGTCGGGATGGCCACGGTCCGCAGCCGGTCGCCGTCGGGTGAGAACTCGTGGACGGCTGAGCCGGCGAACTCGGCGACCCAGAGGTGACCGCGCGTGTCGACGGCGAGGCCATCGGGAAAGCCGTCGGGGAAGACGTCTGCGTCGACGAGCACCGACCCCTCCGAGGTGATCGTGCTGGATTCGAGATCGAAGTCGAAGCGGAGGATCTGGCGGGCCTGGGTCTCGACGAGATAGAAGACGCTGCCGTCAGGGCTCCAGCCCAGGCCGTTGGGCTGGGTGAGGTGCGGCAGTACGAGGGTCGCGTTCCAGTTCTCATCGAGCCGCCACAGGCCGCCGAGACCGTCGGCGAAGCTCATCTCGCAGCTGCCCGCCCAGAAGCGCCCGGAAGGGTCGGTCTTCGCATCGTTCATTCGGATTCCCTCAGGAAGGATGTCGACACGCCGGTCTGCTGCCCCGCCGGCATCCAGTCCGACGAACCCGCTCGTCACCGCCGCGACCACCCCGCCCCCGACGCGCGGCGCTACGGCCCCGACCATCTCGGGGTAGGCGGTGACCCGCGTCTGGCCGGTCGCGAAGTCGGTGATGAGGATCTCGCCGGGAATGATGTCGACCCAGTGGACGGCGCCGGCGGCGGCATCCCAGATCGGTCCTTCCCCGCACTCGGCGCGCCGCGACACTGCGACGCTGATCTGTTCCGACATCAGTGGCTCCTCTGGTGCGCCGACACGGCGCCGGTCTTGTTCGGGGTCATGTTCATGAGATGAAGTAATCCGGGAACTCCTGCCGGAGCTTGCCGGTGTCGCCGATGATCCGGGTCGAGTGGCGGTGGATCACCCGCAGTCCGGCTGCCTCGTCGCGATCCGCGATCGCGTCGACGATGAGCTGGTGCTCGGCGGCGATCTCGGGGTTCGTGATCGCGCCGGGGAGGTTGAGCCGCCGGAGCCGGTCGAGGTGCACCTTCGCGCCTCGGACGACCTGCCAGATCTGGGGTACGCCTGCCAGCGCGAACACGAGTTGATGCAGCTCTTCGTCCGTCTGGATGAACTCCTCCAGGTCGCCTCTCTCGGCAGCGCCACGATTCAGGTCGACGAGTTCCTGCAACGCGGTGGTGTCGAGATCGTCGAATCCGATGGCCTGCTGAAAGGCGCTCTTCTCCAGAGCGCTGCGGATGAACACGGCGTCGTTGACCGAAGCCATCGAGATCGGGGCGACTGAGCTGCCGACCTGCGGGACGATCGTCACCAGGCCCTGATCGGCGAGCCGGGTGAACGCCTCGCGCACGGGCGCACGGCTCACCTGGAGAGAAGCCGCGACGGCCGGCTCGGAGAGGGGAGTGCCGGGCGTCAGCCGCAGATCACGGATAGCCTCGCTGAGCTCCGCGTAGACGAAGTCGGAGATGCGCATTCGCGCTCCGCCGGCGTACCGGGGAAGGGCCGCGAGACCGGCGAGTCCGTCGAGAGTACGCGCGAGCGAGCCGTTTCTGCTTCCTGTGTCTCCTGAGGGAGGTGCCTGGTCCGTCATGATTTCCCATCGTCGCGATCACTTGCATTCTAGTATACAAGTGGGTTATGTTGGCCGCAACGTCACAGATCAAGGGAGATTGACATGACGAAAACCAAGATGTTCGCAGCACTCGCCGGAGCCGCAGCGCTCGCGCTGGCACTGTCCGGATGCTCGGGCGGCGCGGCAGGGGAGGAGGAGACCCCCGCGGATGAGCCCATCAAAGTGGGCCTGATCATGCTCCAGGGAGACACGTACTTCCAGGGAATCCAGTCCGGACTCGAAGAGGCGGTCAGCGCTGACGGAGGCTCCGTCACCACCGGCCTGTCCAACAACGACCCGGCGACGGAGAATCAGGTCGCGCAGAACATGATCCAGGCCGGCGTGGATGCCGTCCTCATCCAGCCCACGGCGGACGAGGCATCCGTCGCGACGATGCAGTCGATCAAGGATGCCGGCATCGTGCTGATCTGCTACGGCAACTGCGTGGGTGCGACGACCGACCCTGAACTCGTGGATGGCGTCATTCAGTCGGACAACACGGCGCTCGGCACCGGCACCGGTGAGGCCGCCGCGACCTACATCGCAGAGAACTTCGGCGACAGCGTGAATCTCGCAATCCTCAACTGCGACATCGCCTCGGCGTGCAAGCTGCGCAAGACCGGCTTCCTCGATGCTCTCGACGCCGCCGGGATCACGGTCAACATCCTGACGGACCAGGAGGCCTACCTCGTCGACAAGGCGACCACGGTGGCGACCGACATCCTCACGGCCAACCCTGACGTCGACATCCTGTGGGCCTCGAACGATGGCGGCACCGCCGGTGCGACGATCGCCGTCGCACAGGCAGGCAAGTCGACGCCGGTGTTCGGCACCGACATCTCGACGCAGATCGCCGAGTTCCTGCTGGCCGACGACAACATCCTGCAGGCAAGCACGGGCCAGGACCCGGTCGGCACCGCGAAGGGCGCGTACGAGATGGCGAAGACGGTGCTCGACGGCGGGGAGAACGACCCGCACGCGGTCGAGCTGCCCGGCATCGTGTACGACCGCACCGACCCCGCCACCGTCGAGGCGTGGCTCGCCGCCGCGCAGTAGCAGCCGAGTCGGACTTCGACCCAGCAGTGGCGGGCTCAGGGCCCACATCCTGAGCCCGCCACTTCCGATACGACCGGATAAGGACGATGGGAATGAGTGACGAAACAGTCCTCTCCTGCAGTGGGATGACCAAGCGCTTCGGCGCCGTCACCGCGCTCGACGGCGTCGACTTCACGCTGAAGCGCGGCGAAGTGCGGGCACTGCTCGGCAAGAACGGCGCCGGCAAGTCGACGCTCGTGAACCTGATCTCAGGCTCGCTGAGCCCCGACCAGGGCGAGATCACACTCTCGGGGGAGAAGGTGCAGTGGACCGGCCCTCGTGAGGCGCAGTCCGGAGGCATTGCCGTCGTCCACCAGGAGTTCTCTCTGGTGCCCGGTCTCACGGTTGCGGAGAACATCACGATGGGCCGGTGGCCACGCCAGTTCGGATTCGTCCGCGCCGGCCTGCTCCGCCGCCGCGCAGAGCGCGCGCTCGGGATGCTGGGGGTCGACATCCCCCTCTTCGTGGAAGTCGGCAAGCTGTCCCTCGCCGAGCAGCAGGTGGTCGAGATCGCGAAGGCGCTCGTCGACGACCCGAAGGTGCTGATCCTGGACGAGCCCACTAGTGCCCTCAACAACACCGAGGTGACTGCGCTGCTCAAGCTCGTGCGCCGGCTCGCGCAGACCGGCATGGCGGTGATCTACGTCTCTCACCGCATGAAGGAGATCCCGCTCGTCGCGGACAGCCTCACGGTGCTGCGGGACGGTCGTCACGTAGCGACCGCCGCGGTCTCGAGCCTGTCGTCCGCCCAGGTCGCCGAACTCATCAGCGGCGACCTGGAGGTGAATCTGGAGTGGACGCACCGCGACCGCCGCGAAGCTCCTGTCGTGCTGAGGATCGACGATCTGACCGTGCCGCACCGGCTGCACGGCGTCTCACTCGCCCTCCACGAAGGGGAGGTTCTCGGCATCGCCGGGCTTCTCGGCTCCGGCCGCACCGAGCTCCTCGAGTCCGTCTTCGGGTTGCACCGCGAAGCCGTCGGCACGGTCGAGGTCTTCGGCAAGGCAGTCGACGGTCGGTTCCCCCGCAAGATGCTCGACATGGGCGTCGCGCTGACGTCCGAGGATCGCAAGGGCGCCGGCATCGTGCCGATGCTCGGCGTCGGGGAGAACCTCATGATGACGGCCCGCGGGCGGATCCTGCCGCCGTTCTGGCTCCGACCGCTCACCGAGCTCCGGCTCATGGCCGCCGCGATCGCATCGCTCTCGATCCGGGCGTCGTCGCCCGATCAGGAGATCGGCACGCTCTCCGGCGGCAACCAGCAGAAGGGCGTGATCGGCCGCGCCCTCACCGCGAAGATGCGCATCCTCCTTCTCGACGAACCGACACGCGGCGTGGACCTCCAGGCGAAGGCCCAGATCTACCGCCTCATCCGTGAGCTCGCCGACGACGGTGTCTCGTCGATCTTCGTCTCGTCAGAACTCGAGGAGATCGCGGAGGTCTGCGATCGCGTCCTCATCCTTCGGGACGGCCACGTCCGCGAAGAACTCATCGGTCCAGAAGCGACCGCCGAGCGAATCCTTGCCCTCGCCATGCGACAGGAAAACGAACATGACTGAAAACACGGCCACCGCCCCGGTCGCCGAGACCGACGACAGCCAGCCTTCCGCACCCAGCGGCGGCACCCGGCTCTTCCGGAAGATCCGCTCCTGGGACGGACTCGGTCTCCTGGTCGTCTTCATCGCCCTCTACATCACGCTGTCCCTGCTGACGCCGGACTTCCTGACCGCGTCGAACCAGCTCAGCATCCTGCAGAACGCCGCGTTCTTCGGCATCGTCGCGTTCGCGATGACACTCGTCATCGTCTCCGGCGAGATCGACATCTCTGTCGGCGCGATGGCCGCGCTGTCGTCGTCCCTGATCGGCGTCTTCGTCGTGAAGCAGGGCGTTCCGATGATCCTCGCGGTCGTGCTCGTGCTGGGAATCGCCGCCGCGATCGGCGCCTTCTCCGGCGCCATGCGCTCGTACTTCGGGGTGCCGACCTTCATCACGACCCTCGCCCTGTACCTCGCGCTGCGTGGCGCCGCACAGCTGATCACGAGCAACTTCCCCATCCCGATCGCCTCCGGCGAGTTCTTCTACTGGGGTTCCGGCCGTATCCTCGGCATCCCCATCTCGGCCATCTACCTCGTCGCGATCGGCATCATCGTCGCCGTCGTCGCACGGCGCACCGTCTTCGGACGATCGGTCTACGCCGTCGGAGGCAACGCAAAGGCCGCCGGACTCTCGGGCATCCCCGTCAAGCGCATCAAGATCCTCGTCATGATGATCTCGGCCATGGCTGCCGCGCTCACCGGCCTGCTGCAGAGCGCCCTGCTGTCATCGGGCAACTCGACGATCGCCGTCGGCCTCGAGTTCGACGCGATCGCAGCGACGATCATCGGCGGAGCCGCGCTCTCCGGTGGCAAGGGCACCGTGGTGGGCACCGCGATCGGCGTGCTGTTCATCGCCGCTCTGCTCAACGGCATGGTGCTTCTGGGTGTGAACCCGTATGCCCAGCAGGTCGTGCGCGGTGCCGTCGTCCTCATCGCCGTCGTCGTCAACGTCTGGCGCACCCGCCGCCAGGCGATCAGCTGAGAGAGAATCCATGACCGACCTGCAGACACCGACCGCGACAGACGCCGACCTGTTCGAGCTGATCAACACCAAGCTCTATACAGCGGTGATCGGCGACATCCTCGACAAGCTCAGCCGCGTGCACCAGTTCCTGCCCCCTCAGATCCGGCCGCTGACGCCATCGATGCGCGTCGCGGGGCGGGCGATGCCCGTCCTCGTGGCGGACGTCTTCAGTCCGCAGCGCAAGCCGTTCGGGCTGCTCACCGAGGCCCTCGATCAGCTCCGGCCGGGCGAGGTGTACCTCGCACCGCGCACGGGCGCCCAAGCTCAGGCAGCGATGTGGGGTGAGATCCTCACTGCGACGGCGCAGTCGCGAGGTGCCGTCGGCGCCGTGGTCGACGGCTACCACCGCGACACGACCAAGGTGCTCGGCCAGGGCTTCCCGGTGTTCAGCCACGGCAACTACGCACAGGACTCCAGCATCCGCACGATCGTGCATGACTTCCGCGTCCCGGTCGAGATCAGCGGTGTGCACGTCACCCCCGGCGATCTCGTCGTCGGCGATATCGACGGCGTGCTCGTCATCCCGCAGGACATCGAGGCGGAGGTCATCGAGGCGGCCCTCGAGAAGGCGTCGACGGAGAACCTGGTGCGGGTCGCGATCGAGGACGGAATGAGCTCGACGGAAGCATTCGCACGCTTCGGAGTGCTGTGATGGCGGAACAGGTTCATTCGGAAGGACCCACCATGAACGGTTCGGAACGCGCGCACGACGGCAAAGTCGTCCTCATCACCGGCGGGTCGCAAGGCATCGGACGGGGTATCGCCCTGACCTTCGCTCGACGAGGAGCCTCGGTCGTCGTGCACGGCTTGACGGCGGACTACGTCGACGAGACCGTCGCATTGATCCGGGATGCCGGCGGCACGGCGATCGGCACGTTCGGCCCCATCGATCAAGAGCACACGAGCACGGATGCCGTCGCACTCGCGATCGACACCTACGGCCGTCTCGACCACCTCGTGACCGCCGCAGGAATCCAGCGCTACGGCGATGCGGTGGACACGCCGATCGAGACCTGGGACGAGGTCTTCGGCGTCAACGTGCGCGGTGTGTTCCTCGCCGCCCGGGCCGCCCTGCCGCAGATCCGTGCGCGGCAGGGCACCGTCACGATCATCTCGTCCGTGCAGGCGACGGCGACGCAGAACAACGTCGTCGCGTACACCGCGAGCAAGGGTGCGCTGAACTCGCTCTGCCGAGCGATGGCCGTCGACGAAGCCGCCTACGGGGTGCGCGTGAACTCGATCGCTCCCGGCTCGGTCGACACGCCGATGCTGCGCACGTCGGCTGCGGAGTGGTCCGACGGGACCCGCGAGGGCGTGGAGAGGACGATCGCGAACTGGGGCACCATGCACGCCCTCGGACGCGTCGCCCAGCCCGATGAGATCGGCGAAGCGGCATCCTTCCTCGCCAGCGACGCGGCCAGCTTCGTCACCGGCTCCGAACTCCGGGTCGATGGCGGCCTTCTGGCCCGCATCGCGGCGGCGCTTCCCACCAAAGACTGACTGATTCGATTGAAGAGAGTGGACCGAGACCGATGATCAAACTGAGCGAGTTCCTCCCGCCCCGCCCTGAGGCGTCCTGGAAGCTCATCCGCCAGGTCGGCGTCGACAACGCCGTCGGCGTCCTCAACGGCGCCGAGCAGGATCAGCGCATGTTCGCGTCCGTCGGCGCCGACGGCTGGAAGGCTGACGACCGCGACGAGGTGCCGTGGAGCGAAGCCGCCATCAAGCAGAACATCGAGACGTACGACGACTACGGCTTCACGCTCGTCGCTCTCGAGGACACCGCTCCGATCGACAAGGTGCGCCTCGGGCTCGATGGGCGCGACGAGCAGATCGACCACGTGATCACCCAGATCCGGGCGATGGGCCGCCTGGGTGTGCCGACGCTCGCCTACAACTGGATGGGGCTGTCCAGCTGGGGTCGCACCGACATCGCGATCGAGGACCGCGCCGGGGCGCTGGTCACGGGCTACGACCGCGGCATCGCCCAGGCCAAGGACCCTCTCGTCGCCCCGGGCGAGGTCACCCGCGACCAGATGTGGGCCGGCTTGGAGTACTTCCTGAATGCCGTCGTGCCCGTCGCCGAGGAGTCCGGGGTGCGCCTTGCCATGCACCCGGACGACCCGCCACAGCAGGAGGACCGCAACCTCCCGCGCATCATGAGCTCCGTCGAGGCGTTCCGCCGGCTGCTGTCGCTCTACCCGTCCGAGCACAACGGCATCACCTTCTGCCAGGGCAACTTCGCCCTGATGCCCGAGGTCATCGGCGGAACCACCACGATCCCGGAGCTGATCCGTGAATTCGGGACCGAGAAGATCCCCTTCGTGCACTTCCGCGACGTCAAGGGAACCGTCGACTACTTCCAGGAGACGTTCCACGACGCCGGACAGACCGACATGCCGGCCTGCATGGATGCGTACTACGACATCGGGTTCGAGGGCGCGATGCGCCCCGACCACGTGCCGACGCTGGCAGGGGAGTCCAACATCCGGCCCGGCTACGAGACCCTCGGGCGCCTGTTCGCGATCGGATACATCCGCGGTCTCGAGCAGTCCGCCTACGGTCACCCGGCCACGTCGTCATGAGCGGCACGGCCCGGGTCGGGGACGCTTCGACGGCTGCGGAAGCGCTGGAGCCACTCGCCCGCATGGGAGTGGTGCGATCCGAGGACATCGTGTCAGCCGAGCCCCTCTCGGGTGGCGTGTCGTCCGATATCTGGCTGATTCGGACCGATGACATCGCGCTCGTCCTCAAGCGCCCACGGCGCAAGCTCAAGGTCGAAGCGGATTGGCAAGCACCGCTCGACAGGGGTGCATCCGAGGCGGCGTGGCTGGAGTACGTCTCGTCTGCCGTTCCCGGCTCGTGTCCGCGTGTTCTGGGATATGACGAGGAATCCTTCGCGATCGCACTCGAGTATCTGGACCCGGCACGCCACAGCAACTGGAAGTCGGATCTGCTTGCCGGCAGAGTCGATCCCGCCTTCGCCGGAGCGGTGGGCCGAGACCTCGGCCGCATCCACAGCGCGTCCGCGCGCGCGCCGGAGCTCGCCTTTCAGTTCGACCACCCCGACCTGTTCGAGTCGCTGCGCGTCGAGCCCTACCTCGTGCGCACCGCCGCCGCAGTCCCGGAAGCACGAGAGGCACTCGAGAGCATCATCGGCACGCTGCGCGTGACGCGTGTCGCGCTCGTCCACGGTGACGTGAGCCCGAAGAACATCCTGGCGGGGCAGCATCCCGTCTTCCTCGACGCGGAATGCGCCACGTGGTCCGACCCGGCGTTCGATGCCGCTTTCTGTCTCACGCATCTCACGCTCAAGCAGATCCACCTTCCGCAGCATGCCGCAGCCTTGCGGGCATCGGCGCAGGAGTTCGCCGGCGCATACCAGGCGGAGATCGACTGGGAGGAGCCCGCAGACGTGGCGGCACGTGTGGCGCGCATCCTTCCGGCGCTCATGCTCGCAAGAGTCGAAGGCGCGTCGCCGGCCGAGTACCTCAACCCCGCCGCTCGGGACATCGTGCGGGCGGTCGCCCTCGATGCCCTGGCCACAGACCGGCCCATCGAGGACCTCATCAACCAACGACAAGGAGCAGTACATGGCTGACGCCATCCGGTCCGTCACCGGCCGTCGTGTGTGGGACTCGCGCGGGCTCCCGACCGTCGAGGCCGAAATCACCACGGCCAGCGGCGCTCGCGGTCGGGCCATCGCGCCTTCCGGGGCGTCGACGGGTCGCCGTGAGGCGATCGAACTGCGCGACGGAACCTCCGTTCTCGCGGGCAAGGATGTCGCGCACGCAGTCGAGATCGTGGGCACCCACATCGCCGCGGCCCTCGCGGGCCTCGACGTCGCCGATCAGGTGGGCGTGGATGGCGTGCTCGACAGCCTCGATGACGACCCGCAACGCGGCACGATCGGCGGCAATTCGACGACGGCGGTGTCGCTCGCAGTGCTCCATGCCGCGGCGGCCAGTCGCGGCATCCCGGCCTGGCGACTGCTCGACCCCGAGCCCGCGTTCATTCCCCGCCCGCAGATCCAGATCCTCGGCGGTGGAGCACATGCCGCGCACCGCACCACCGTCCAGGACTTCATGGTCATGCCGCTGTCGGCGACCTCCATCGGGGACGGACTCCTGCACGTCGCCGAGGTCTACCAGGCGGTCGGCAGCGTGCTCGCCGCGCGTGGCCCGCGACGTGGCGTCGCCGACGAGGGCGGATACTGGCCCGAGGTATCGGGCACGGAGGACGCGCTGGACGTCATCATCGCCGGGATCGAGGCCGCCGGGTTCGTCCCCGGTCTGGATATCGGAATCTCGCTTGATGTCGCCGCTAGTCAGTTCCACGAGGCCGGCGGATACCGGATCGGCGATCGCATCCTGCCGACCGAGGAGTGGATCGATGAGCTGGTGCGGATCTGCGCGAACTATCCGATCGTCACGCTGGAAGACCCCGCAGATGAGGACGACGCGGCCGGAATGCGGCGCGCCGTGTCGGGAGTCGGCGCGAAGACAGTCGTCGTCGGCGATGACTACCTGGTCACCAGCGCCGACCGCATCCGACGTGCCGCTGCTGAAGGGGCGGTCACGGCTGTACTCATCAAGGTGAACCAGGTCGGCACCGTCACCGGGGCTGCGAACGCCGTCCGCGCAGCTCGTGAGAACGACCTGGGCGTCATCGTGTCGGCACGCTCAGGTGAGAGCGAAGACACGTCGGTCGCTCACCTGGCGACCGGGTGGGGCGCCGACATCGTCAAGGTCGGCTCGATCACCCGCGGCGAGCGGACCGCGAAGTGGAACGAGCTCATTCGGATCGATGAGGAACTGGGCGGTGTCTCACTGGCACCGCTTGTCGCTTCAGCGGTGACGTCGGCGAGCATCGTCTGATCGGGCCGACCTCTTCCAAACCGGATTGGGGCGAGGCCGAAGACACGGAACGGCAATTTTCGCCGTAGGAATGCCGCAAATAATTCAGCGCTCATGACGCGCTGGAACACCTAGATTTCGCGAGTTCACGCTGCTAGCCTGCAAATAAGTCTTGACTATCAGGCAAGTAGGGTCACGAATGACAGACAAGTACGCGATTCCGCGAATCGACTTCGAGTCTGATCTCGTGGCGACGCTCTTCGCGATCGAACGCCTGCGGGCGGACATCGGCACCGGGACGACTCCGAGGGACACCTTCGTCGAGCTCCACAAACTGTTCGACATGGTGATGAGCGTCGTGTCCGCACGCATCGAGGGCAATCGCACGACGGTGTATGACGCGATCAGTCGTATCGATGTCCCTGCGTCGACCGGGCGGCCTGATGAGCATCTCAAGGAGATCACGAACATCGTCGAGGCCGTGCGTTTCCTCGACACGCTCGACCCGCGTCAGCCGCTCTCCCATGCGCTCATCCGTGAGCTGCACGACCGGACTGTGCGCGGCCTCACTCGGGAGGGCGATCCGACGCCGGGCGCCTACCGGGAGCGGGAGGTCGCGATCACGGACTCGTCGCACGTGCCGCCGTCGTGCGTGACCGTGCACGCCGAGATGACCGCGCTGCTGGACTTCTCGAACACCGAGCGGCCCATGCATGAGCAGATGCTCCAGATCGCCATCGCCCATCACCGATTCGTATGGATCCACCCGTTCGGCAACGGGAACGGGCGCGTATCCCGGCTGCTCACGTACGCGATGCTGCGGAGGACGATTTTCGCGCGCCGCGGCCACAGCGCACTGAATCCGACGGCGGTCTTCGGCAACGACCGCGACGGCTACATGGCGGCGCTCGAAGCCGCCGATGATCTCTCGGAAGCCGGAACGGTGCGATGGATCGAGTTCTTCACCACCGGGATCCGCGACGACCTCGCTCGGCTCATCAAGCTGCAGAATCACGACTATGTCATCGAGGAACTCGTCGGGCCCGCATTGGCTACCCTCGCGCGAGACGGCATCATCTCGTCCGATGACGAAGCGATCCTGCGCGCGACACTCGAGCGAGGCGTGGTGAAGGCCGGCGACCTCGGGGATGTCGTCCCGGGCGCGGCTGACCGACGGTCGCGTGTCATCCGCGGCCTGCTCGAGCGCGGACTCCTGCGCCAGGCGTCCGAGGGGCCGCGCTTCTATCGGCTCTCACTCGCTCACGGTCCACTCGCTCCGCGCCTCGTCCGACGGCTCGACCGACTCGGCTATCTCCCGAAGATGCTTTCCGACGACTGAGTCGCGCGCCGCGGCTCGACTGAGTCGGTTCCGGCACCCGCCGCAACGGCGGTCGTTGCTCTCGTCGTGCTGCGCAGACTCAGCATGGTGGTAGATATCCGGGCAAGGCGGTGCCAAGATCCGTCACAGATACGTCATGTGACGTTGTCGCGCCGAGGAGGGAGAGTCTCGTGATCAGGTCTGGAACCGTCAGTCTGCCGTACTACGACCCGATGACGGGGGTGATGGGGACGTGGGACCTCGGCGCGGGCACCGGGCTGCGCTCCTATGTGTCGCCCGATATCCCTCTCGCCACGTGGGGCGGCGCGCCGTTCAGCAGCCCGCCGAACGTCGTGCTGTCACTGGCCGGCATCGAGGCCACGGGAGGCAAAGTCCGTGTCTTCCTGACGCCGCAGAACGTTCAAGCCGAGGAGTTCAACATCCGCGTCGAGGTGTCAGACGACTGCACGCTGAGCTCGTTGCTGGTCACCTGGCTCGCGACGGATGCGGTCTAGCCGCTACTTGATCGACCCCCGCGTAACCCCGGAGATGACCCACCGCTGCGAGAAGATGTAGACGATCAGCAGCGGCGCCATCGCCATGAGGTACGACGCGAAGGCGACGGTGTAGTCGGTGTTGAACTGGCCCTGGAACACGTACTGCGCGAGCGGCAGCGTGCGCGAGCTCGGGTCGGTCAGAACCACGAGCGGCATGATGAAGTCGTTCCACGCCCACACGCACGTGAGGATGCCGACGGTGGCGTTCATCGGCATGAGGAGCGGGAAGATCACCGACCAGAACACGCGCCACGTCGATGCGCCGTCCATCCGCGCCGCTTCCTCGAGCTCGATCGGGATCGAGCGGATGTACGCGGTGTAGATGAAGATGTTCAGCGACAGCCCGTAGATCGTGTACAGGATGATCATGCCGGCCTGGTTGTCGAGCCCGAGGATCGCGGTCTGCTTCACGAGCGGGAGCATGATGATCGGGAACGGGATGAACAGGGCTGCCAGCAGATAGAAGAACACCCCCTTGAAGAACGGGCGGTGGATATTGCGCGCGAGTGCGTAGGCGACCACCGAGCTGGTCAGCAGTGTGAACACCACCGATCCGACCGTGATGATCGCGGTGTTCGCCAGCGCCTGCGGGAAGCTCGTGCGCTCCCACGCCTCGGCGAAGTTCTCCCAGCGAATCGGGTTCGGCAGTTCGAAGCCCGTGCCCTGCGTGAGCTGTTCCGGCGTCTTCAGGGCGACGACCACCGCGAGGTAGAGCGGGATGAGGACGGTCAGCGAGCAGACCGCGATGAGGGCGGTCGCCCACCAGTTGGTCTTGCGGGTGTCGTCGTCCGGCTCCCCGCGTCGGCGTCGCGGTTTGACCGCGACCGGTCCGTACGCTGCGTCAAGCTCGTTCTCGGCCTGCGGGGCGATGTTGGTTGCGGTGGTCATCAGAAATCGGCCTCTCTGCGCTGAAGGACCCGGAATTGGAAGAGCGAGACGATCGTGATCACGATGAAGAAGATCACGGCGTTGGCGGTCTGGTAGGCGAACTCTCCGCCGGAGAATCCGCCGCGGAAGATGAGCAGCGTGACCGATTCGGTCGACGTGCCCGGGCCCCCGTTGGTGAGGGCGACGATGGGGTCGAACACCTGCAGGAAGCCCTTGAGGCTCAGCACCACGTTGATCGTGAAGAACGCGCCGATGAGCGGGAAGGTGATGGAGCGGAACTGCCGCCATGGGCTCGCGCCGTCGATCGACGCGGCTTCATAGAGCTCTGCGGGGATGGTCTGCAGCCCCGACAGGTAGATGATGATCGCGAAGGCGCATGCCTGCCACACCGCCAGGGCGACGATCGCCGTCCAGGCCCAGGTCTCGTTGGTGAGGATGTTGTCTGCGAAGAGCGGGATGCCCGACAGGATCTTCGGCAGCGAGTTCGAGAAGAAGAACTGGAACACGTAGCCGATGACGAGGATCGCCAGGATGTACGGGACGAAGTAGACCCCGCGCCAGAAGTTCCGCGCCTTGATCTTCGCGTTGAGTCCGAGGGCGATCGCGAGCGAGATGGCGTTCGTCAGAATCGTCGCGACGATCGCGAACAGGAACGAGAAGCCGTACGCCTGCAGCACCCTGCTGTCTTTGAACAGATTGAAGTAGTTCGACAGCCCGATGAAGTTCCAGTCGCCGTAGCCGGCGTAGTTGGTGAAGCTGAAGAAGATGCCGATCAGCACCGGCAGGGTGTGGAACGCGGCGAACGCGATGACCGCCGGCCACACCATCCAGTAGAACGCGGGTGCCGCCCGCTTCGTGTCGCTCCGCGTCCGGGCGGCGCGCTTCCTCGCGGCGCCGCCCGTCGACGAGGCGCGCACGGCCTCGGTCATGGTCGTCATGTCAGTCTCCTGTCACGGGGATCGTGCGGGCGGCCACCTTGGCCCACTCGCTGTCGAGGGTGGCGAGCGCCGCCTGCGCGTCGCCGCTGAAGAGGAACTGCTGATCGATCGCTGCGAGCGGGATGCTCGGCGGGATCTGGTGGTCGATGAAGCCGGTGATCATTCCGGAGTCGAAGTACGGCTTCACCGACTGCAGTGACGGGTCGTCGCTGATCTCGGCTCCCTCGACCGAGGGCACCATGTTCTGCGAGGCCGCGAAGTCTTCGATGACGCCGACCTCGAACAGGTAGTCGATGAAGCGCAGCGCCTCTTCCCGGTGCGGCGTGTTCTTGCCCATCGTCACGACGACGTCCACGCCCGACACGAGCAGCCGATCGTCGGGGTCGTCGACCGCGGGGTACGGGAAGATCGCGGCCTGGATGTCGGGGTTGGTGGCCTTGACGGGGTTGATGGCCCAGATGCCCTGGAGGAGCATCGCGACCTCGCCGTTCGCGAAGGCTGCGTTGCCGTCGTCGTAGGTGCGCCCCCGATACCCCTCCTGCATGTATGAGAAGAGCTCGTACTGCTGGTCCATCGCCTCGGCGAAGTCCTTCTGGAACGACACCTCCGAGTCGGGGCCGACGTTCTCGCCCTCCTCCCTCATCCGGTCGAAGAAGTCGCCCTGCGCGGGATACGCGCCGAGCGCGTTGAACGACGGCAGGCCCGTCCACGAGTCGGCGAGCGTGCCGTAGAACGGGGTGATCCCGGCATCCTGCAGCGCATCGCACACAGCGATGAACTCGTCCCACGTCGCGGGGACCTCGAGCCCTTGCTCCTCGAAGATCTCCTGGTTGTAGATCACGCCGTTGGCGTTGTTGACGTAGCCGAGGCCGTTGACCTCGCCCTCCTTGTTGCCGAGCTGCGCGAGGATCTCCTGAACCGCGGGATTGATCGTCTGCAGCACGGGCTCGTCGGAGAAGTCGTAGAACACTCCCGACTGGGCGAGCTTGCCGAACCCGCCGTTCGCGTTCAGGGTGATGACGTCGGGCGCCTTGTCTTTGACCAGGAGCGTTCGGATGATCGTGTCGGCATCGGCGACCTGGTTCTGCACGACGTCGATATCGGGATTGTCGGCCTCGAAGTCGGCGATGATCTCGTTGAAGTCCTCGAGCGCTTCGCCCTTGAACTGGAAGAAGTTCAGGGTCGTGACGCCGGACTGTGCGCCCGAGGCGCAGCCGCCGAGCGCTCCGATCATCACGGCTGCCGCCAGCGCGGCCAGGCCTCGCGTGCGTGTCCTGTTTCGGTATGACATCGGCGCCTCCTTGCGCTCAGCCGGGGGGTCAGTCCTCGGCTGTGAGTTCTACGACGGTGGACTGCTGCGGGTGTTGGACGGGGGGACGGATGCCGGTGGCGGCGAGCTGCCGGCCGGTGAGGACGATCGGATGCTGCGCCCACTCGAGCGGCGACTGGCCGGGGCTCCCTGCCTCAGCGCTCGGCGAGAGGATGCGCAGGCGGTAGCTGCGGGCGGGATCGAGGCCCGGCAGGCGGACGCGTCCCGCCGGGTAGGCGACGGTGGTCTCGACCTGCGTGATCGTGAAGACCGCGGAGCTGCTGTCGTGGGCGACCATGCCGCGCACATCGATGCCGGGGTCGACGCCGTCGACGTCGACCGTGCGCCCGGTGGCGACGAGCGGGCGCAGCCGCTTGGCGAGGGTGATCCACGCCGCGATCTGCTCGCGGGTGGCATCGTCGACGGTCGTGAGGTCCCACTCGACGCCGAAGTGGCCGAACAGCGCGACCGCCCCGCTGAATCCGAGCGCGACGGTGCGATCCGTCGAGTGCACGACAGGGCTCGTCAGGTGCATGCCCATGAGCTCGGGGGGAACGACGAGGGCCGTGTAGCGCTGGTTGGTGAGCCTCTCGATCGGGTCGAGGCAGTCGCTCGTCCAGATGCGGTCGGTGCGATCGAGGATGCCGAGGTCGACACGGGCACCGCCCGAGGCGCAGCTCTCGATCTCGAGCCCCGGTCGAGCGGACTTGAGCTCGTCGAGAAGCCGGTACACCGCGAGCGTCTGCTCGCGAACCCGGGCCTGGCCCCCCGGGCCGGTGCCGGCATCCACGAGGTCGCGGTTGTGATCCCACTTGAGGTACGCGATCGGGTACTCGTCCAGCAGCGCGCGCAGTCGCGCGGCGACATACGCATAGGCCTCGGGGTGCGCGAGATCGAGCACCTGCTGCTGGCGGGCCGCCGGCGGCAGCGACATGCGGCCGCGGAGGATCCAGTCCGGATGCGCGCGGGCGAGTTCGCTGTCGGGGTTCACCATCTCGGGCTCGACCCACAGCCCGAACTCCATCCCGCGCGCGGTCACGTGATCGATCAGGGGGTGCAGGCCGTCGGGCCACACGGTCTCGTCCACGAACCAGTCGCCGAGGCCCGCGGTGTCGTCACGGCGGCCGGTGAACCATCCGTCGTCGAGCACGAAGCGCTCGACGCCGACTTCCGCAGCAGCATCCGCCAAGGCCGTCAGCTTTTCGAGGATGTGGTCGAAATAGACCGCCTCCCACGTATTGAGAGTGACCGGCCGTGCGCGATTCGGGTGCTGCGGGCGCCGTCGCAGTTCGTCGTGGAAGCGGTGCGAGAGTTCGGAGAGTCCGTCGCCCCACGACCCGATGACCCACGGCGTCTGCGCCGACTCACCCGGATCTAGGATCACTTCACCGGGGCCGAGGAGTTCGCCGCCTGCGAGGAACGCCTCGCCCGTGGTCACGCGTTCGGCGAGCACACGGTGGTTGCCGCTCCAGGCGACGTGGATGCCGTGCACCCGGCCCGCCTCGAAGCCGAAGCCGCGCCGGCCGGCCGCCAGAAGGAGCGTGGCATCCGCGCCCGGTCGGCCGCGGCGGCTCTCGCGCAGGTGCGTGCCATAGGTGAATTCGTGGCGCTGCGGGCTCCGCTCGCGCAGGTGCCGGCCGGTGGTGTCGAGCAGCTCGGTCGCGTCCCACGGAACGGGGAAGGCGAGGAGCATCGACTGCACCGTGTACGCGGTGTCGGCGGTGTTGCGCACCGTCATGCGCTGGTGGAAGAGGCCGGTCGGCCCGATCCGCACTTCGAGCTGTGCCGCGAGGCGCGCCTCGGCGTCGACGAGCGAGAGCAGGGCGCGGTGGTCGTTCGCCTGGATGCCGGCGACCTCGAACTGTGCGCTGAATCCGCTGCCGGCGCGGTGGCCTTCCAGGCCCGGAGTGTTCAGCCACCCGGCCGCCGGCGTCGAGACGAGCGTGAGCCGCGGGGTGCCGTCGAGGCCGCCCGAGACCCGCTGCGGGCGGGCGGCGATGGCGAGCGAGGCGAGCGACTCGGCCGAGGCGCCGTCGAGTGCTTCGCCCCAATGCACGATCGCGGGAGTGCGCTCGGAGTCGAGGTCGACGACCACGCTCGTGCCTCCGCGACGGAGGTGCAGCACGCGGACCGGTGCTGCGGAGGAATCGATGCCTGGCTGCGCTTCCACCTCGAGCGCACCTTCGCGGGATGTCATGTCTTAGTTCTACCACGGAACTAATTAGGACGGCAAGGAGTTTCTGGGAAGTCAATCTTGCAGCTGTGGGCCCTCCTTCATGCCATGATGAAATCAATCGGGGAGCGGAGGACGACGGTGTTGACCGACAGCGAGGCCGCGCTGGCGCGTGCCGTGCTCATCCACGGGCCGATCTCTCGGAGCGCGCTCACCCGTCGGCTGGGACTCTCGCCGGCGAGCCTCACCCGGCTCGCGAAGCCGTTCCTCGATCGAGGCTTCCTCGTAGAACTCGACGACCTCGTCGACGGCTCGGTGGGAAGGCCCACCCGACCCCTCGACGTCGCCCCCGATTCCGGCCGCTTCGTCGGGATCAAGCTCACCGGCGACCGGCTCTACGCCGTCGCCACCGACATCCGCGCCGCCGTCTCGGCGACCTCCGAGCGGGAGCTCACCGACCGTGACGTGTCATCGGTGACTGACGCGGTCGCCGCCGCGGTGAAGGATCTCGGCGTCGTCGACCTGTCCGGCATCGGGATCGGCATCGGCGGCAGTGTGCGCGGCGGCATCGTGGAACGGGCGGCCTTCCTCGGGTGGCGCGACGTCGACCTCGCTGCGGAAGTCTCTCGGCGACTCGATGCCGTCGTCACGGTCGAGAACGACCTCGTCGCGCTCGCCGAGGCGGAGCGATGGTTCGGCGTCGGTCGTGGACTTCCGGGCTTCTCGGTCATCACGATCGGTGCCGGCGTCGGCTATGCGCTCGTCGTCCACGGCGAAGTCGTGCGCTCGCGTGAGGCCGGCCTCGGCCTCGGCGGGCACATCCCCCTCGCCGCCAACGGGCCGGTGTGCCACGCCGGCCATCGCGGGTGCGCCGAGGCCATGCTCACGTCGGGTTCGATCGCGGCGCAGATCTCGGCGGCGCTGCAGCGACCCGTGGACTACGGGGATGCGCTCGCGCTGGCTCGGGCGGGCGATCCCGCTGCGCTGGCGGTGACGGATGCCGCGGCCGACGCGCTCGGGCGCTTCGTCGCGCTCGCGGCCAACCTCACCCTTCAGCCCTCGGTGGTGCTCGCCGGCGACGGGATCGAGCTGTACGACGTCGCCGAGGACCGGATCCTCGCCGCCGCGGAGGCGGATCGCGACCCGCTCGCGGATCCTCTCGACATCCACGTCGACCACGCCGGATTCTCGGCGTGGGCGCGCGGTGCGGCGGCCGTGGCGATCCAGGCCGCCATCGAGCGGCTCGTCATCGCCCGGGCCTGATTGCTCGCACCCACCGCGAACCTTCTTCGGGTTCGCGGACACTTCAAGGTATGGACGATGGTGACGAAGCGGACTGGGAGCGGCTGTGCGCCGGCGACCCGGCCGGCTTGGGCGCGCTGTTCGATCGGCACGAGGCGCGGCTCTTCCGGCATGCATGCCGGCTGCTCACCGCGCGTGAGGATGCGAAGGATGCCGTCGCCATCGCCTTCTTCGAACTGTGGCGCAAGCGCGCCACCGTTCGACTTGTGGACGGATCGCCCCTGCCATGGCTCGTGAACACCGTGTCCTATGCGGCACGCAATCTCGAGCGCTCGAGCCGTCGCTATCGCACGCTGATCGCGCGCGCTCCGCGACCGGAACCGGCCGGCGAGCTGTTGGGGCGCGATGAGAGCGGTGTGCTCGCAGCGTTGAAACGGCTGCCGGCACGCGAGCAGAGCGTGGTCGTGCTCACGATTCTCGAGGGCTACCCCCTTCACGAGACGGCACAGACCCTCGGCATCCCGGTGGGAACGGTGAAGTCCCGCCTTTCTCGCGCGCGAGCCAAGCTCCGTGACGAGATGACGACGTTGGAGGCATCATGAGCATCGACGACGGCGGGCTCTCGGCCCGTGAGCATGACGAGATGCGTGACATTCTCATCTCCGGATCTCAGCGCATTCGTCCGGCCGGCTCCTACCGTGCCCAGTTCGTCGCCGTCGGCGTGGTGCTCGTCGTGGTCGGAGCCGTCGCCGGCGGCCTCGTCAGCACGACCCTCCTGGGCGAACGCCAGGTCGGCCCGGTTTCCACACCCGACCCGGTCCCGACCATCGAGTCGAACCCGGCGCCGATGACGGGCCAGGGCACG
Organism: Microbacterium sp. 2FI; assembly: GCF_005502885.1. GTDB lineage: Bacteria > Actinomycetota > Actinomycetes > Actinomycetales > Microbacteriaceae > Microbacterium. The sequence goes on along the minus strand of NZ_SCMR01000009.1, from coordinate 105,028 downwards.
ATCGCGTATGCCACGTACGGGCTGGAGGAGGAGATCTACTTCTTCTCGGCAGGATCCGATCCGCGCATCGTCCTCGAGTCCGATGACGTGACCCGCGGACAGGTGTGCCCCGCGTTCTCCCCCGACGGCACACGACTCGCCTCGGGTCAGGGTGGATATGGCCAGCAATTGCCGAAGGACGGCGCTCTGGTGATCAGCGATCTCACGGCCGAGGGTGACATCGCAGCTTCCGAGGTGATCCCTCTCGACGGGCTGCGTCAGCAGCCGTGCCCGATCTGGTCACCAGACGGCCAGTGGTTGGCGTTCGGAGTCGGGTACACCAACAGCCCGCACACCTGGGCGTATGGGGCGGCTCCGGAGGTCTGGCTCTACGGCATCGAGACGGGCGCGGTTCGTCGTCTCGAGGGGCTGACGGCGACCGACCTCGAATGGGCGGCCGACAGCTCGCAGCTGTACATCGCCGCCGCGGACGGCCTCGAGATCTACTCGATCGCCGACGACGCGTCTCGCCTCCTCGACGAGACCCGGGGCGCGGTTGCCCTGAGCGCGTCGCCGGACGGCGCCACGCTCGCCGTTGAGCTGCGGCGAGATGGCCCCGTGGGCCTCACCGATCACTTCGAACTGCTGCTGATGCGTCCCGACGGCGCCGACCCCCGCGTCCTCGTCGACGACTACGCACACAATCTCGGGATCGGTCCGGTGTGGTCACCGGACGGGAACCGGATCGTATTCCAGGGCGGCGAAGGAGCCCCACTCGTGATGCGCGGGGGCGAGACGTTCACCGACGGTGAGAAGGACGAAGTCGTCATCGTGGTCGTCGGCGACGACGACCCGCTCGGACCGCTCGGAACGCAGACGGTGCTCGCTCCCATCCAGACCGGCGAGGGCGGAGACCCCCGGAACTGGCTCCCGGCCACGGTCAGCTGGGCGCCCGACAGTGCCGCCCTGCGCGTCTTCGGCTGGGAGCTGCTGGCAGGCGGTGGCGCGGCCAGCTCGGCACTGCTCACCGTGCCCGTCGATGGCACGGCTCCCACCCTCGTGTGGGAGGGTCCCGCCCGCGGCCCGGCCATGAGCGTTCCGCTGAACGACTTCCAGAGCTGGCGCTGAGCGCGCTGAGCGGAGACGAGTCGCGGTACCGCGCCTGGCTAGGGTGTGGGTGTGACTGTCGACGCCGAGGAAATGGTCCTGATCGAGGGTGGCTCGTTCCGCATGGGATCCGACGAGTTCTATCCCGACGAGCGTCCGGTCCACGAGCGGCGCGTCGAGGCATTCCGGATCGCGCGCCATGAGGTGACGAACGAGATGTTCGCCGATTTCGTCGGTGCGACGGGGTATGTGACGGTCGCGGAGCGCGAGTTGGATGCCGCGGCCTTCCCCGGCGCGGATCCGGCCGATCTGGTTCCCGGGTCGATGGTCTTCACCCCGACGCGCGGCCCGGTCGACCTCGGCGACTGGCGAGCGTGGTGGCGTTGGACGCCGGGTGCGAACTGGCGGCACCCGTTCGGTCGGTCATCGTCGATCGACGATCGACTGCAGCATCCGGTCGTCCATGTCGCGTTCGAGGATGCGTCGACGTATGCCGCGTGGGCCGGCCTTCGCCTGCCGACCGAAGCGGAGCACGAGTACGCCGCGCGCGGCGGACTCGACGGCGCCCGCTTCGCCTGGGGGGCGGAGGCTCATCCCGAGGGGATCGCGCAGGCCAACTCGTGGCTGGGCCGGTTCCCCTACGACAACCGCGGCGTAGGCGGAACGGCGCCCGTCGGCTCATACCCGCCCAACGGCTACGGACTTCACGACATGACAGGGAACGTCTGGGAGTGGACGAGCGACTACTACACGCCGCGGCACATCCGGCTCTCGGATCGCCCGGTCGATCCCGAGGCGCGGCAGAACCTGCTGGCCCGTGCGAGCGCGGACGAAATCTTCCCGGCGACAGCGCGTCGCGTGCTGAAGGGCGGATCGTTCCTCTGCTCTCCGGAGTACTGTCTTCGGTTCCGGCCGGCGGCACGCTCGCCGCAGGCGGAGGACACCGGGATGTCGCACATCGGTTTCCGCTGCGCGCGCGATGCGTGAGCGGGTCAGCCGGCGTCGGGGAACACCTCGGCACCTTTGTCATAGGGGATGTCGCCCCGTCCGGCGATATCGGGCGCTACGTGCTCGATCGCACCACCAGCGACGGCATCAGGTCGACGCGGCGCACCGGACCGTTGTCGCCGGCGGCGATCGCGATCAGCAGGTCGAGCGCGACCCGGCCCGACTCCTCGAACGGCTGGCGAACCGTGGTGAGCCCGAGTCCATCCGCGAGGGGTCCATCGTCGAAGCCCACGATCGCGACGTCGTCCGGCACCGACAGCCCGCTTGCGGCGAGGCCTCGCCACGCGCGCGAGGCGAGGTCGTCATGGTTCGCCATGACCGCGGTCGGGGCTTCGGAGCCGGATAGCGCCGACAGCAGCGCGTCCGTGGGATCGGCATCCAGGGGGCACGTGACCCGCTCGATCTCGACGAACTCCGACAGACCCCTCATGCGCAGCATTCCCGCCGAGATGTAGTCCTGCGAGAGCTGCGGTTCGCCGAGGTAGATCACACGCCGGTGGCCGCGTGCGCTCAGGTGCTCGCCGGCGAGCCGCCCGCCGGCCTCGTCGTCGACCAGTACGACCGGGGCGTCATCGCCGACGGTGCGCGCGCGGCGGACATCGATGAGGACCAGGGGGAGCGCCGCCTCGCGACTCGCTCGCATCGCGGCGCTGCCGAGCGGAACGCCCATGACGATCAGTCCTTCGATACCCCGGCGCGCGGGGAGCGCGTCGAGAAGCGGTGCGGCGGCGCTGGCGGCGGAGTCCAGGTCGTGGGCGGTGAGCTCGATCGCGGTCTCGCGCGCCCGCACGAGCATGCCCGCGAAGCGCCGGAAGTAGGTCGCGTAAGTACTGAAGGGCGCAGCCACGGCAACGCGAGTGCCGACGGCGGCGCGCCCGGGCGCCGTTCCGATGCGGTAGCCCAGCGCTCCGGCGGCGGCGACCACCTTGGCTCGCGTCTGCGCGCTGACGCGGTGCGGCGCGTTGATCGCGAGGGAGACGGTGGAGATGCTGACGCCCGCGCGCTCGGCGACGGTGTAGATCGTCACCTTCCGCGCGATGCCCACGGCCGCTCCTTGAAAAAAGTTCTTCATCGAAGTGCTTCGATGCCCTCACAATGATCCCGAGACCAAAGGAGGTCGTCAAGCATGAGTTTCAAGAAGGCGCGGGTCGACGCATTCGTCACCGCCGTTGAGAAGCGGCTCGCTCCGCTCCAGGAGCCGCAGGGCAAGACCGCGCAGGAGCGACGCCGCAAGGCCGAGGCCTTCGACGTCGTGATGACGACGGAGCTCGGCATCACGCCGATCCCCGCCGCGACCGAAGAGCACACGATTCCGGTGCCGGGGCACCCCGATGCGCGTCTGCGCGTCTACTGGCCGACCGAGGAGCGACCCGATCCGGTGACGGCGGCCGGCCTTCCGATCCTCGTCTACTTCTTCGGCGGCGGCTTCGAGATCGCCGGCATCGACTGGGTCTGGTGGGATGCGACGTTCCGGGAGCGGGCTCGCGACGCGGGGATCATCCTCGTCGCGGGTGAGTACTCGCACGCTCCTGAGGTGACCTACCCGGCGCAGCCTGAGCAGTGCTGGGCGGTGTTCGAGTGGGCGGCGACCCACGCCCGCGAAATCGGCGGCGACCCGGAGCGTCTGGCCGTCGGCGGCGGCTCCGCGGGTGGAAACCTCGCCGCGGCGACCGCGCTGATGAACCTCGATCGGTCCAACCGGCCGGTGCGACTGCAAGTGCTCGAGATGCCACTGCTCGACATGACCGCCGGACACCTCGACCTCGACGCCCAGGCCTCCCTGGTTCCGAAGGCCCTGTTCCGGCGCCTCGCGCAGATGATCGTCGGCCAGTACCTCGGGCCCGGCAAGGCGGTCAGGCGCGAACCGTACGCCTCGCCGCTGCTCGCACCGTCGCTGCGCGGAATGCCGCCCGCGGTCATCTACACCGCCGAACTCGATGCCCTGCGCGGTGACGGCGAGGCCTACGCTCGCGCGCTGAGCGAGGCGGGCGTGCCCGTCACCTGCCTCCGCCTGATCGGACAGAACCACGGCTCCGGCAGCTACCGCGGCCATGTGCCTGCGGCGGACCACCTCCACCGCGACCTCGTGGCGACGCTCCGCACACTCCACGACGAACCCGTCGCCTACCCGGAGGTCGCAGCTCGATGACCGTTCTCACAGACCTCGATCTCGACCCGGGGATCCACAGCTGGATCGCCCGCCTCGAGCAGCTCGCGCCCGCCATCCCCGGCATCGCCGACCCAGACCCGGCCGTGCAGCGGATCGCGGCGCGCGAGCTCTCCGACCGGCTCGCCGTCGACTTCACGCTGCCGATCCCCGACGGCATCGAGATCGACGACATGGAGATCGCCGGTCCGGGTGGTTCGCTGCGGATGCGGCGCTACCGGCCGAGGGCCGCCGACGGACTCGTGCCCTCGCAGCTCTGGCTGCACGGCGGCGGTTTCTACGCGGGGACGATCGACGAGGTCCTCAACGACAGGCTGTGCGCACGGCGTGCGCTCGACAGCGGTGTGCAGGTGTTCTCGCTCGAGTATCGCCTGGCCCCCGAGCATCCGTATCCGGCTCCGGTGCTCGATGCGGTGGCCGCCCTCGAGGCCTTGATCGACGAGGCCGAGCGGTTCGGCGTTGACCCCGAGCGCCTCGGGATCGGCGGCAACTCTGCCGGAGCCGCGATCGCAGCCAGCACGGCGCTTCGCCTGCGGGATGCCGAAGGCCCGAGCCTCTGCCATGTCGACCTCGAGGTGCCACCGCTCGCCATGCGGCGGGTGGGGGAGTCCGCCGTGGACTACGCGATCGGATTCGGGCTCGATCAGCTCGAGCAGATCGTGGCGCTTTACACCGGCCCCGCTGGCCCCGCCGATGCGAACATCTCGCCGCTCGACGTGGTCGATCTCGGGGGGCTGCCGTCGACGCTCATCATGGCGGCCGAGCATGATCCGCTGCGCGACTCGGGCGTGCAGTACGCCGAGCGCCTGCGGCACGCGGGCGTGCCGGTCGAGCTTTACATCGGCGCCGGGCACCTCCACGGCACGCCCGGGCTCACCGCGAGCTTCGACGGCGCGCGCGAATGGCAGGAGCTGCATGCGGGCCATCTCGCCCGCGCATACGACACCCGAACCGCCCGGCTCGCCGGCTGAACCCCGACCCCAGGAGACGATGATGTCCCAGACCACCCTTGACCCGATCGGGGCCGTCGGCCCCGATGTCATCCCCGGCTCGCCGCAGCCGCGCGGGTTCCTCTTCGCCTTCGTCGCCGCGTGGTTCGGGCTGAGCCTCGTGGTCAGCACCCTCGCCGGCGCCTCGATTCCCAAGGTGTTCGCCTTCGTCGACGACGACTCGAAGGCGATGAACTTCTCGATCGTCGCGGCCGTCGGCGGAGTCGTCGTGATGGTCATCACGCCCCTGTTCGGGCGCCTCAGCGATCGCACCATGTCGAGACTCGGCAAGCGCCGCCCGTGGATCCTCGGCGGAGCGCTGGCCGGCATGGCGGGCGTCGTGGTGCTCGCGTTCTCGACGGAACTCTGGCTGGTCATCGTCGGCTGGGCGATCGTGCAGACCGGGTACGGCGCGACGAACGCGGCCGTGCATGCCCTGCTCGCCGACCAGGTCCGCAAGGGCATCCGGGCGCGGGTCTCCGCAGCGGCGAGCGCTGCGAGCGCTGTGGCGCTCATCGCCGGGTCGCTGATCGTCGCGGCGCTGCCCAACGATGCCCAATGGACGTGGTTCATCGTTCCGGGCGTCATCGGGACGCTGTTCAGCGCCCTTCTCTACTTCCGCCTGCACGACATCGTCCGCACCGACCGCCCCGCACCGTGGCGGTGGGCGGACGTGCTGTCGACCTACTGGCTGAACCCGGTGAAGTACCGCGACTTCTTCTGGGCGTGGGCGTGCCGGCTGCTCGTGACCATGTCGATCGTCACCGTCTCGATCTATCTGCTCTTCTTCATCATCGACCGTCTCGGCGTGCCGAAGGAGGACGCGTCGGGTGTCTACGCCGCAGTCCTCATCGCGTTCACGCTCATGAGCATCGTGACCACCATCGTCTTCGGCTGGATCTCCGACCGCACCGGGCGCCGCAAGGCGATCGTGTGGATCTCGGCGCTGCTGTCGGCCGGTGGACTCACGATCGCAGCGGTCGCACCGGACCTCACGGTCTTCCTGATCGCGATGGCTCTCGTCGGTGCCGCTCAGGGGGCGTTCGTCTCGGTCGACATCGCGATGATGACCGAGGTGCTGCCGACGTTCGACGAGGCCGGAAAGGACCTCGGCATCGTCTCGCTGTCGTACCAGCTGCCGCAGGTGCTGGTGCCAGTGATCGCGATCCCGCTGCTCGCGATCGGCGGAAGCGGGGAGAACTACTCCGCGCTGTTCATCGCGGCCATCGTCTTCGGTGTTCTCGGCGCACTGTCGGTGCTGCCGATCAAGAGCGTCACGTAATCTTCTCGACCATCAGATCAAAGGAGATCGCCGTGTTCCGAAGCCCCTTCCCCGACGTCGACATCCCGGCGCTGAGCGTCTACGACTACCTGTTCGGCAGCCTGTCTGACGACGACCTGCAGCGCATCGCGCTCATCGACCCGGCATCCGGCACCGAAACGACCTACGGAGCCCTGCGGGCGCAGATCGATGCGTTCGCGGGGGCGCTCGCCGCCCGTGGCGTCGGACCGGGCGGTGCGGACGCACGGCCCACCGTGATCGGACTGCTGTGTCCCAACATCCCCGCGTTCGCGACCGTGTTCCACGGTGCGCTTCGGGCAGGGGCGACGGTCACAACCCTCAACTCGCTCTACACAGCGGGTGAGATCGAGAAGCAGCTTCGAGACGCCGGAGCCACGTGGCTCGCTACGGTGAGTCTGCTGCTGCCTCAGGCCTCGGCCGCGGCCGAGGCCCTCGGCATCCCGCATGGGCGTGTGATCGTGCTCGACGGCGCCCCCGGCCACCCGAGCCTCGGCGAGCTGCTCGCCGAGCGGGCGCCTGCCCCCGACGTCTCCTTCGATCCGGCCGTGCACGTCGCCGTGCTGCCCTATTCGTCGGGAACCACCGGAATCCCCAAGGGCGTCATGCTCTCGCACCGCAACCTCGTCGCGAACGTCCAGCAGTGCCGCGCCAACATCGATCTGCGCAGCACCGATCGCGTGCTGGCCGTGCTGCCGTTCTTCCACATCTACGGCATGACGGTGCTGCTCAACCTCGCGCTGCGCCAGCGGGCGAGCCTCGTGACGATGCCCCGGTTCGATCTGGTCGACTTCCTGACGAACATCCAGACCCATCAGTGCACGTACCTGTACATCGCGCCGCCGATAGCGGTTGCGCTGGCGAAGCATCCGATCGTCGACGACTTCGACATCTCGAGCGTCCACACGGTCTTCTCCGGGGCGGCGCCACTCGACGGCGAGACGGCCGAGCTCGCGGGGCGCCGGATCAACGCCCGCATGCTGCAGGGCTACGGCATGACCGAGCTGAGCCCCGTCTCTCACGCGGTGCCCCATGACCGCGACGACATGCCCGCGAGCTCGGTGGGAGCGATGCTGCCGAACCAGCTCTGCAAGCTCGTCGACACCGAGACGGGAGAGGAGATCACCGAGCTGGATGCCGAGGGCCGCACGCGTCCGGGCGAGATCTGGGTCTCGGGCCCCAACGTCATGCTCGGGTATCTCGACAAGCCCGACGCCACCGCCGAGACCCTCGACGAAGACGGGTTCCTCCACACCGGCGACGTCGGGGTGTATCACGCGGGCGGCTACTTCACGATCGTCGATCGGGTGAAGGAGCTCATCAAGTACAAGGGATACCAGATCGCGCCCGCAGAGCTCGAGGCGCTCCTGCTCGGCCACCCGAAGGTGATGGATGCCGCGGTCATCGGCGTGCTCGATGAGGATCGCCAGGAGATTCCGAAGGCGTTCGTCGTGGCTTCCCCGGGCTCCGGCCTCACGGCCGAGGAGGTCATCGCGTTCGTCGCAGCGAGCGTCGCCCCGCACAAGAAGGTGCGTCGCGTCGAGTTCATCGACGTCATCCCCAAGTCGGCGGCCGGCAAGATCCTGCGCAAGGATCTCCGCGCCCGCGAGACAGCAGACGTGTAGAGACACCGGGCTTGAGACTCAGTACCGCGTATACTGATCCTCAGTTCCAATCGCTGAGCACCAAGGAGTCCGTCATGGCCGACGCATCCTCGTACACGCCGCCCGTCGACGACTACGCGTTCCTCTTCGCGGACGCGTTCGGCGTCGACCTGGTCGCCCGGGCGACCAGCGGAGAGCTGACCGCCGAGGACGCGACCGACATCATCGCCGGGGCGGGTGAGTTCGCGGCATCCGTCATCGCCCCCCTCGAGGCGCTGGGCGACCGCGTGGGTGCGCGCCTCGAAGACGGTCAGGTGCGCCTGCCGGCGGGGTTCGCCGAGGCATACCGCGCGTTCGTGGATGCCGGCTGGGTCACCGCCGAGGCGCCCGTCTCGGCCGGCGGCGACGGCCTGCCGGGCGCGGTGCGTGCGGGGCTCGGCGAGATCTGGAACGCGTCGAACGCCGCGTTCGCCCTCTGCTGGCTGCTGACGGCCGGCCAGATCCATGCGCTCGATGCCGCGGCATCCGATGAGATCCGCGAGACGTACCTCACCAAGCTCGTCTCGGGCGAGTGGACCGGCACGATGAACCTCACCGAGCCCGAGGCGGGCACCGATCTCGGTGCGATCCGATCGATGGCGACACCGCGTGACGACGGCAGCTGGGCGATCCGCGGCCAGAAGATCTTCATCACGTGGGGTGACCACGACATCGCCGAGAACATCGTGCACCTCGTGCTCGCGCGCACGCCGGGTGCTCCGGAGGGTGCGAAGGGTCTCTCGCTGTTCGTCGCCCCGAAGGTGCTCGTGAACGCAGACGGCTCGCTCGGTGGACAGAATGCCATCACGACGGTCGCGATCGAGCACAAGCTCGGAATCCACGGCAGCCCCACGTGCGTCCTCGCGTATGAAGACGCCACCGGCTACCTCGTGGGCGAGGTCGGCGGCGGACTCGCCGGCATGTTCGTCATGATGAACTCCGCCCGCGCCGGCATGGGCTTCCAGGCCACCGGCATCGCCGATCGCGCGTACCAGCACGCGGCGACGTACGCTGCGGGCCGCCTGCAGGGCGGCGTGCTGGATCGCCCCGCAGGCACCACGATCGCCGCGCACCCCGACGTGCGGCGCCTCCTGCTGTCGACCTCGAGCAAGATCTTCGCGATGCGCGCCCTCGGCGTGTATGTCGGCGACCTGCTCGATCGGGCGGATGCCGACCCTTCGCTCGCAAAGCTCGCGGAGTTCTTCGTCCCCATCCTCAAGGGCTGGACCACCGAGGATGCGATCGAGCTCACGAGCGACGCACTGCAGGTCTTCGGCGGCATGGGCTTCGTCGAAGAGACCGGCGCCGCGCAGCACTACCGCGATGTCCGCATCACCACGATCTACGAGGGCACGACCGCCATCCAGTCCAACGACCTCGTCGGTCGCAAGGTGCTCCGCGACGGCGGTGCGACGGTCACCGAGTTGCTCGGAATGATCGGCGGCACAGTCGAGGCGCTCCGCGCCTTCGATGACGCGGTCGCGGCGCGGACAGCCGACCGCCTCGAGCGGTCCGTCGAGGCCGCCCGCCGCGCGACCGCCGCGGTGCTCGGCTTCGACGGGTCACCGCGTGACGCGTATGCCGTGAGCGTTCCGTATCTCATGCTGCTCGGGACCCTCGCCGGCGGCTGGATGCACGCGCTCGCCGTGGTCGCGGTGCTCTCTCACGAGACGGCCGCCGCGGCGGATGCCGCGCGACTGACCGCTGCGGACTTCTACGGCGCGCACCACCTTCCGCGCGTTCACGCGCTCGCCGAGACGGTGGAGTCGGGCGAGATCGGCTGAATAGTCTGAGGGGATGACCGTCGAGCAGGCGTCCTGCGGGCCCGTGCGGATCGCCTGGACGGATGCAGCTGCCGCTCATCCCGAGGCGATCGCCGCGGTCGCCCGGCTCGGCGCATCGCAGCGAGCACGGCACGCAGGTCTCGATCCCGCCCGCGCGGCTCGGTTCGCCGCCGGACGACTGCTGCTCGTCCGTCTGCTCGCCGAGTTCGCGCCGATCGACGGGGTCGCCCTCACGAGCGTGTGCGAGGTGTGCGGCGGCGACCACGGTCGGCCGCGGGTCGTCGGCGTGCCGGTCGCGGTGAGCGTCAGCTACACCGGCGATCTCGTGGTGGCCGCCGCGGTCAGCCTCGATGCAGCCGGGGCGGTCGGGGTCGACATCGAGCGAGGGGACGCGGCATCCGGTCCCCTCGATGTACTCGCCCCGCTCTTCGCGCCCGCGCCGCCGCCGGATCTCGGCGGGTGGACGCTGATGGAGGCGGCGATGAAGGCGGACGGCCGCGGTGTGCGGATGCCGATGGCCGAGATCCGGATGGGCGAGAAGTCGTCTTCGGTTCTGCCCGACGGGCACGCCCTGTGGCTGCCCGGACGCGCAGAAGCGGTCGAAGCGGCGCTCGTAGCAGGCCCCGCGGGGTACGTCCTCAGTACGGCGGTGATTCCGTCCACGGCACCGGTGCGGTGACGACCGCCGGCTCGACGGCTGACCCCGCGCCGCGCACCGGGGGAAGCCCGGGAAGTGGTCGGCGGTCGAGCCACGCCTCCCAGAGCCCCGCCAGCGGCATCCCCGTGATCTCAGCAGCGAGCGCCTGGAGATCGGGGGTCGTCGCCGTCGAGGCACGGAACCTGGCCGACCATTCACGGAGCACGGCGAAGAACGCGGCATCGCCGACGGTCAAGCGCAGCGCGTGCAGCGTCAACGCGCCGCGCTTGTAGACCCGGTCGTCGAACATGAGATCGGGTCCGGGGTCGCCGATCACGATGTCCTGGGGGAGCGCCGCGAGGCGGGCGTGATGTGCGATTGCCTTCGCGTGTGCGCTCGCGCCGCCGGAGCGCTCCGACCAGATCCACTCGGCATAGCAGGCGAAGCCCTCGTTCAGCCAGATGTCGCGCCACAGCCTCACGCCGACGCTGTTGCCGAACCACTGGTGGGCGAGTTCGTGGGCGATGAGGCGCTCCGAGCCGCCGGCGCCGTCGGCGTGATTGGCGCCGAAGATGCCCATGCCCTGTGCCTCGAGGGGGATCTCGAGAACATCGGCCGTCACGACGACGGAATAGTCGGGCAGAGGGTACGGCCCGAAGGCCTCCTCGAAGACGGCCATCATGCGCGGCAGATCATCGAAGTCCGCATGCACGCGCGCCGCGAGCGGCGGCGGATAGTGGAGGTGACCTCGCGTCGCACCGAGCGCCAACGGCTCGCTCGTGTAGCGGCCGACCTGCAGGGTGACGAGGTACGTGGGTGTGGGTTCGCCCCGCTCGAAGATCCACGTGGTCTTGCCGCCGCGCGTCGAGCGCGAGGTGCGGCCTCCGGCCACGACCGTGTACGCCGAATCCGTCGTGAACTCGATTCGGTACGTCGCCTTGTCGGCGGGCAGGTCGTTGCAGGGGAACCAGGTGGGGGCGCCGGTCGGCTGCGCTGCGACCAGCACGCCGTCTTCGAGTTCCTCCCACCCGATGGTTCCCCACCGAGATCGGCGCGGACGCGGCGCACCGGCGTAGACGACGGTGATCTCGAACGCGTCGCCCGCCGACAGCGGTGCTCCCAGAGTGACGCGCAGCTTGCGGTCGCTCTGGTGGAACGATGCCGCACGGTCGCCCGCGACGCGCACTTTGGTCGCTCGCACACCGACGAGGTCGAACGACAGCGATCGCGTGGCGGTGATCGCACGGCCGCGAATCGCGGCGACGCCGCTCAGCCGGTTGGTCGTGACCTTGTAGTCGAGCGTGAGGTCGTAGTGCTCGACGCTCATGCTCGCGTCGCCGCTCTGGGCGATGTAGGGGTCGCCGCTCACGTGTCGGCCGACTGATAGGCGCGCACGGTGACCGCCCGCCACGGGCCGATCGGGTTGCCGCTCCATCTGCTGCCGACGGGCACGGCTTCGCCGCGCATCACGAGGGATGCCGGACCCACCGTCGCGTTCGCACCGATGGTCGCGGCGGGAAGGATGACGCTGTGGGGTCCGAGCGTCGCGCCGGCCTCGAGCGTCACGGTGTCGGTGCTCATGACTCGATCATGGAACAGATGCGTCTGAACCACACATCCGCGGTTCACGGTCGAGCCGTCGCCGAGCGTGACGAGATCGGGCTCGGGGAGCCAGTAGCTGTCGGTCCAGACGCCGCGACCGATCTTCGCCCCAAGGGTGCGAAGCCACATCGCAAGTGCGGGCGTCCCCGCGGCGGCGTTGGCGAACCACGGGGCGGCGAGCATCTCGGTGAAGGTGTCGGACACCTCGGTGCGCCAGACGAAGCTCGACCACAGGGGATGCTCGCCCGCGCGGATGCGGCCGACGAACGTCCACTTCGCGATCGTGGTGATGGCGGCGGCGACAGCGCCCGCGAGCATGATGACGACCCCCGAGAGGACGATCGACAGCGCGAGCCCCAGGTGCTCGATCATCGCGCTCAGCGCGAAGAACACGGTGAGGCCGAGCGCGCACGTGATGAAGACGGGGAGGATGCGGCACATCTCCCACAGTGCGCGGGCGACGCGAAGGCCCGAGCGTGGCCGATAGGTGCGCTCGAGATCGGAGTCGTTGACGACGCGTCGCAGACGCACCGCCGGGGATCCGAGCCACGACGAGCCGGGCTTGGACTTCTCGGGCGCGACCGACAGGACGGCGACGAGGCCGTCGCGCGGCACCCGGTGCCCGGGCCCGGCCATTCCCGAGTTGCCGAGGAAGGCCCGCTTGCCGATGCGGGCGTGGGCGAGCCGCATCCACCCGCCCTTCAGTTCGTAGGTCGCGACCATCGTGTCGTCCGCGAGGAAGGCGCCGTCGTCGATCGTCGTCATCGACGGCAGCAGCAAGACGGTGGATGCTTCGACATCGTGGCCGACCTTCGCTCCGAGCATCCGCAGCCAGACCGGGGTGAACAGGCTCGAATAGAGCGGGAACAGCAGGGTTCGGGCGGAGTCCAGCAGCCGCTCGACGGTCCAGGCCTGCCAGGCGACGCGACCGCGGACGGGGTGTACGCCCTCGGCCAGCCCGATCGAGAGGAGCCGGGTGAGGACGAGGACGGAACCGGCGAAGGTGAGGCCGGCCGCGAGGGTCGCCGGCACGAGCCACAGGAGCGTCTCGGGGATCGCGTCGGACAGGGATGCCGAACCACGGACACCCTGCGCGATGATCAGCCCGCCGACGGCGAACGCGATGAACGGGAGGATCCCGAGGATCGCCGAAGAGGCGCCGTAGACCCACAGCCACCGTCGCGGCGCCGGAGGGCGCTCGGGTGCGAGCGGACTGGAGGTGCCGCCGACCCGCACGGCGGGGGACCCCGCCCAGCGCTGGCCGGCGCGGACTCTGCCGAAGACGGCCGATCCTGGGGCGATCTCGGCGCCGCGGCCGATCTTGGTGCCGGGTGCGAGCGTGCTGCGGGCGCCGATCGTGGCGCCCGCGCCGATCCGGATGCCGCCGATGCGGACGGTGTCGCCGTCGATCCAGTAACCGGAGAGGTCGACCTCGGGCTCGATCGCAGCGCCTTCGGCGATGTCGAGCATGCCCGTGACGGGCGGGAGCGCGTGCAGGTCGACGTTCGGGCCGATCTTCGCTCCGAGCGCTCGCGCGTAGTAGCTCACCCACGGTGCGCCGGCGAGCCCCACCGGATCGATCTGATGGGCGACCTGCTCGGCGAGCCAGAGCCGCAGGTGCACACCCCCGCCGCGCGGGTAGTCGCCCGGAGCGAGGTTGAGCAGCAGCAGGCGGGCCAGCGCTGCCGACACGGCCATCCGGCCGAGGGGCGTCGCGAACACCAGCAGTCCGACGAGGATGACCCATCCGGGCGCGGAGGGAAGGAACTCGAACCCGGGGACGAGCTGGAGCAGCCAGCTCGCCGTGAGGAGCCAGAACGTCCAGCGGAGGCCGGTGAGGACGAACAGCGGCACTCCGGCGATGCTCTGGACCCACTGCATGATCCGCGGTGTCGGTCGAGGGGTGCTGAAGGTCGCCGTCTCGCCTTCGGGCGCGAGGTCGTCCTCAACAGCTTCGGCCATCTGCCGCAGGCGCGGGAGATCGTAGACGTCGGCCATCGTGAACTCCGGCGCCCGTGAACGGATCCGGGAGACGAGTTGGGCGGCCGCGAGCGATCCGCCCCCGAGCTGGAAGAAGTCGGCGTCTTCGTCCGACGGGCGGATGCCGAGGACGGCGACCCACTGCTCGGCGAGCCACGCGGCGGTGCCCGAGAGGGGCGAATCCGAAGCGCCCGTGTCGGTCAGCGGCCAGGGGAGCGCTGCCTTGTCGACCTTGCCCGACGTTCGCACCGGCAGCTCGTCCATGACGGCCAGGAGGGGGATGAGCGGAGCGGGGAGCGTTTCGGCGAGCTCGGCACGCGCCGCCTGGCGATCGAAGCCCTCGGTGGGGACCACATAGCCGACGAGGAGTGCCACGCCACCCTCGGATCGCTGAACGACGACCGTCGCGGCAGAGACGGCGCTGAGCGACTGCAGCGCGGACTCGACCTCGCCGAGTTCGATGCGGCGACCGCCTACTTTGACCTGATCGTCGGCGCGGCCCTGGAAGAGCAGGCCGGCGGAATCCGCGCGCACGAGATCGCCCGATCGGTAGGCGCGGTCCCAGCCCAGGGAGGGCATCGGAGCGTACTTCTCGGCATCCTTCGCCGGATCCAGATATCGGGCGAGGCCGACCCCGCCGATGATGAGCTCGCCGACCTCGCCGTCGGCGACCCGGTTGCCGTCGACGTCGACGACGGCGAGCGCCCAGCCGTCCAGCGGCAGGCCGATGCGCACGGCCCCGGCGCCGTCGAGCAGAGCCGCGCACGCGACGACGGTGGCCTCTGTCGGGCCGTACGTGTTCCACACCTCACGACCCTCGGAGACGAGGCGGGACACGAGCTCGGGAGGGCACGCCTCACCGCCGAAGATCAGCAGCCGCACGTTCTCGATCGCGTCCTGGGGCCACAGCGCTGCCAGCGTCGGAACCGTCGAGACGACCGTGATCCCGTGTCCGAGCAGCCACGGGCCCAGGTCTTCGCCGGAGCGCACCAGGGCCCTGGGCGCCGGGACGAGGCATGCTCCGTGTCCCCACGCCAGCCACATCTCCTCGCACGAGGCGTCGAACGCGACCGACAGGCCGGCGAGCACGCGATCGCCGGGTCCGAGCGGAGCCGACGTGAGGAACAGCCGCGCCTCTGCGTCGACGAAGGCGGCAGCCGACCGGTGGGTGACCGCCACGCCCTTCGGCACGCCGGTCGAACCCGAGGTGAAGATGATCCACGCGTCATCGTCGGCGCCGGGCGGCGGCACCGTGACGATCGCGCTCGAGCTGGGATGAGGATCCGCACCCGCGAACAGGCGGTCGGTGTCGCCGGCGCTGTCCGCATCGTGGCGGGCTCGATAGACGCCTCCTGCCGTCACGACGCCCCGCACCCCGGCTTCGCCGAAGACGAGGTCGGCGCGCTCCTGCGGGTCGTCCGCGTCGACCGGGACGTAGGCGGCGCCGGCGGCGAGGATCCCGAGGATCGCGAGATACAGTTCACGGTCGCCCGACGGCATCCGCACCCCGACGCGATCCCCGCGCCGCACACCCTGATCCACGAGCCGCGCCGCGGTTCGCCAAACCCGGGCGAGCAGCTCCGCGTAGCTCAACGCCCCCGCGGCATCCTCGAGTGCGGAGGCCTCGGGATAGCGCCGAGCGGACTCGCGGAGGATGTCGATCAGCGTCCGCCGCTCGGTGGCCGCAGACGAGCGGTCGAGATACTCCTGCACGAGGCGAGTCAGGAGGAGAGCAGGTCGACGAGCTGAGCTTTGGTGTGCCGCGAGAAGCCGGTGCGCCCCTCGGCGCGCGCGCGCTCGCGCAGCTGGGCGACCGTCAGCGACGCGAGATCGGTGCTCGGGGCGGGCTCCGCCGTCTCGGCGACAACCGCGGGGGCGGCGGGTGCAGGCTCGGCGACGACGGGCGCCTCCGGTGCCGGCTCGGCGACGACCGTGGTGATGGGGGTCGGTGCGGGCTTCGCGGCCTTCTGGGTGGCCGACTTCTTGGCCGCCTTCTTCGCCGCAGCCTTCTTCGCGGCGGCCTTCTCTGCGGCGAGCTTCGCCTCGATCTTGTCGGAGGTCTTCTCGAGGCGTCCGATCGCAGCGATCGCCTTCTTCTCGACCTTGCGCGGGCTGCGCTCGATCTTCTTCTTCGAGACGTTCGCGACGTCCTTCGCGTCGGCAGCGACGTCACGGAGCTTCTTGGCGGCCTTTTTCGGCAGCGATTTGCTCAGCTTCTTGGCGTCTTTCGCCGCGTCCGCTGCCGCGCTGACCGCGGCGTTCGCCGACTTCACGGCCTTGGGTGTCTTCGCCATGGTGGATCCTCTTCACTTCGCCGCGTCAGAGGGCCGCGATCGCGGCCGGTGGGCAGGGCGCCAAGGGTACAGGCTCAACAAGAACGGACCGGAAATCCGGGTCAGGGTCGCTCCTTCTTGATGCGCTTCTTCGCCTCCCGCTCGGCGAGGACGGCGACGAAGTCGCGCACTTTGGCTGAGGACATCTCGTCGCGGACGTCTCCGACGATCTGGGCGATGCGCGCAGCATCCACCTCGGGGTACTTCGCGACAAGACGATCGACGATCTCGCGGAACGCGCCGTCTTCGTCGATTCCCTTTTCTGCCACGCAATCCTCCATCGTTCGGGTGACGGGTGAATCGTAACGGTCGGCTGGCGCCGCTGTCAGCAGTTCATACACTGCACACGCGCGGTTCATCGACATCGGAGCGCGTCCGCTTCAGCATTGTCTGAACTCGGCACCGTCGCCGGCATCCGGCACCGCGTCCGAGAGGTGAAGCTTTGACCGAAACGATCCGGGTTCTTTCGCTCTACGAGGGCTTCTTCGCGGGAGGTGCGCGAATCCTCCACACGGATGTCGTCGCCGGGCTGCACGCGACCTCGACGCAGCGCCACAGCGTGCTGTCCATCGCGGCCGAGGCGCACCGGGAGTCGACACGCCAGCTGATGGGCGACGATCCCCGCTACCAGAGGCTCGTGGATGCCGGCATCGGCGTGTCGACGCTGGGCCGCACCGCCACGGGGGTCCCTCCGGCGCGATCGAGCTTCACCGAGTTCGAACTCCTGCTCGCAGCCGACGCGGTCCGTAGGGCAGACGTCATCCTCTCCCTGAAGGAGCAGCCGTTGGGACTGCTCCTGGCTCTGCGTGACCACGGACTCATGCCCGACATCCCGGTCGCCGCGTGCCTTCATCGCTCGGACCCCGACCATTCCGGACCCGCGCTGGACTGGCTGGCGGAAGCCGCCCACACCGGGCTCGTCACGGCCACGATCTCGTGTGCGCGGTCGACGAGCGAGGCATACGCGCGCGCCGTTGCACCATCCACGCGACGGCTCGTCATCCCGAACGGCATCGACACCGCGCGGTTCCGACCCGGCACGCGCGCCGAGAAGGTCGCGATGCGCCGAAGTCTCGGCATTCCGCAGCGTGCTCCGGTGGTGGTGTACGCGGCGCGGTTCGACGATATGAAGAATCCCGAGTTGTTCCTGCGAGCGGTCGCCGAGCACTCGCTCCGTCAACCCGACACCCACTACGTCGCATGCGGGGCGGGAATGACGATGGACAACGACCGGTTCCGGCATCTCGTTCACGCCTCGGGAATCCGCCGGGCGGAGAACCTGCACGCGCTCGGTGTTCGTGACGACATGCCTGCCGTGTACGGCATCGCAGACATCGTCGCGCTCACCAGTGCGTTCGGAGAGGCGTCGCCGCTGTGCCTCATCGAGGGCGCGGCGTGCGGTGCCACGCCGGTGACCACCGATGTGGGCGACGCGGCAGCGATCGTCGACGGCATCGGGTTCGTCACGCCCCACGATGCGACGGCTGTCTCGCAGGCGTGGGAGCGGGTGCTCGCCGGTCGAAGCGGTCTACGGCGGGCGGCCGTCGGAGCGCGCAGGCGGCTCGGGCGCGAGACCATGATCACCGGCTACGGGGATGCGATCGGCGAACTCATCCGACGCGAGGCGATCGCCGCCTGAAGGCTCGCATGCAGGATTCTTGCTTATAGGAAGATATCTGCCTATAGTGTGACCATGCGACGGCGGCCCGGCACTCTCCTCCCTCTCGAGGCGGCGATCATCGACGCCGCACTGCGGCTGCGGCAGGCGGGCGAAGACCGCTTCCACGGCTTCGGGATCGCGAAGGTGATGGCCGACGGCGAGGCCGCCGGACCCCTCACCGCGCACGGCACGCTCTACAAGGCGCTCGCCCGACTCGAGACGGCAGGGCTGCTCGAGAGCGATTGGGAGGATGCCGACGCGGCGACCGCCGAGGGGCGGCCGCGTCGGCGGCTGTACACCGTGACGGGCAGCGCCCAGCTGGCGCTCGCGCAGCATCGACAGGATTCGCGGCGGGCCGCCCCAGTGGGCCGCGCCGCGTGGGAGACGCCATGAGCGGCCACGCGCCGGCTCAGGGCGGCGGGCAGGACGCGGCGGCTCTGGCCGAGGCGCTGACCTGCCGGTGGGTTCGCGGCTACAC
This sequence comes from Microbacterium sp. 2FI, assembly GCF_005502885.1. Classification (GTDB taxonomy): domain Bacteria; phylum Actinomycetota; class Actinomycetes; order Actinomycetales; family Microbacteriaceae; genus Microbacterium. The sequence goes on along the minus strand of NZ_SCMR01000009.1, from coordinate 86,361 downwards.
CGCGTGGGTGGGTGCGGAGGCGGCCGAGCGCCGACGCGCCGAGATCGCCTCCGACGTGTGGGAGCAGCGGGCCGACGCGCGCGAGCGAGGAGCGGCGCCGGCGACGGCGGCGCTGTCGATCGCGGGCAGAGTGATGGCCGGCATCCCTGCCGACCTCACGTGGGTACGCGCACAACGCCTGGCGATGCGGGGTCAGCGGGCCGACAGGAAGGCTCTGACCATGAACACTCTCGGACACATCGCGGCACGCTGGTGGTGGGTGCTCGGCGCCGCAGTGCTCGCCGGCCTCGGGGTCGTCGCGCTGATCTTCGGCGATCGCGACCTTCAGCGGGGCCAGGTCGGGGTCACCGTCGCCGCCCTCGTCGCGGGCATCGTCCTGCGGCAGTTCCTGCCGCGCACCGCCGCATGCCTCATCGTGTTCGGTGCGGCGATTCCTGCCATGCTCATCTGGGTGCCGTGGGTCATGATCGTCGGCATCGCCACTGTCATCGGCGCCGCGATCGAGGTCGTGCGTCTGACAAGCGGCGTCGCCGGCCGCGCACTCGCCGCCCTCGGCCTCGTGTCGGTCGTCGGCGCGATCGTGTGGATCGCGGCCAGCGGCCTGAGTGGCCCCGAGGGCCTGGGACTCTGGGGCCCGATAGTGCTCGCCGCTGCCGGCATCGCCGTGCTCGTGGCGACCGGAGCACGCAGACGCCCGGTGGCGGCCGCCTGACGGCACCGCTCGCAAGACCTCGGCGGGACCGCCCGGTGCGGGCGACCCCACTCCCGCCGGAGCGCCTCTGGGGATGCCGCTCGGCACGGCATCCCCAGAGGCGAAGGCGTGGCGTCACCCCTTCTCCACGGCAGCGCCGAGCCGCGCGGCCTCGCGCGTGAGGTGGGCGCGTTCCGCCTCGTTCGTCGCCCGCCGCGCGGCATCCGCATACTCGACGGCCGCTCGCCGCGGGTCGCACGCCCGCTCGTGCAGGTAGGCGGAGACCGCTGCGAACCGAGGGAGGTCGGGGTCGAGCTCCGCGAGCGCGGCCAGACCCGCGGCGGGACCGATCGCCTCGCCCAGCGCGACCGCGCGATTGAGCCGCACGATCGGCGACGGGGTCAGGGCGACGAGTTCGTCGTACCACTCCACGATCTGCGGCCAGTCGGTCTCGGCCGCGCTCGGCGCATCGGCGTGGAGGGCCGCGATCGCGGCCTGCGCCTGGTACTCGCCGAGGCGATCCTCGCCGAGCGCCACCTGCAGGATCTCGATGCCCTCGGCGATCGCGGCCGTGTCCCACAGCGACCGATCCTGTCGCGAGAGCGGCACCAGGCGACCCGCTTGGTCGAACCGCGCACGACGACGGCCGTGGTGCAGCAGCATCAGCGCGAGGAGTCCTCGCGCCTCGGGTTCGTTCCCCAGGGCCGCGAGCTTCCGCGTCACCCGGATCGCCTCGGACGCCAGATCGATGTCGCCCGAGTAGCCCTCGTTGAACAGCAGATAGAGCACCCGCAGCACGGTCGCGCCGTCGCCCGGCTCGTCGAGCCGCACCCCCGCGATGCGCTGCTTCGCGCGCGTGATCCGCTGCGCCATCGTGGCCTCGGGCACGAGGTACGCGTCGGCGATCTGCCGGGTGGTGAGGCCGGCGACGACACGGAGCGTGAGGGCGATCGCGGATGCGGTCGACAGCGACGGGTGCGCGCACAGGAAGTACAGCCACAGACTGTCGTCGCGCGCCGGGACGGCGCCCGGCTCGGGCTCGAGTGCGTCGCGCTCCTCACGCGAAGACCGTGCGGCGTCGCTGCGGGTCTGGTCGATGAACCGCCGCCACGCGACCGTGATGAGCCAGGCCTTCGGCTCGCGGGGCGGATCCTCGGGCCACTTCTCGAGCGCGGTGAGGAGGGCGGACTGCACGGCGTCCTCGGCTGACGCGAAATCCGCCCCGCGCCGGACCAGGACGTCGACCGCCTGCGGGATCAGCTCGCGCAGGCCGGTCGTGTCCATCGTGCTCGAGGTCTCACTCGGTGATCGCGGGAGTGGGCTCCATGACCGGGCGCAGTTCGAGCCATTCCCCGAGCGGCTTCCCCCCGGCTGCCGGCGCGGCCGACAGCTCGGCGGCGACGGCGAGCGCGCGATCGTACGAGTCGACGTCGAACAGCATCCACCCGGCGACGAGATCCTTCGTCTCGGCGAACGGGCCGTCGGTGACGGGCGGGCGCCCCTCGCCGTCGTAGCGCACCCACACGCCGTCCATCGCCAGCGCCTCGCTCGCGACGAACTCGCCCGACGCGATGAGGCGGCGCTCGAAGTCGATCATGTACGCCATGTGGGCTTCCCACTCCTCGGGCGTCCACTCGTCGGACGGCACGTCGTTCGTGGGAGTCTTCCCACCCCGGTAGTGCTTGAGCAGCAGGTACTTCGCCATCGGTCTCTCCTTCTCTCCGACGCGCCCATTCTGGCCGCGTTCACGTGTGAGACGGAACAGGATGCCGATTCTCTACATCTCGCATGGCGCAGGGTTCGCGAGTCGCGTACGGCTCAGCCTGCAGCCTCCATGTTCCTGCTGACGACGGCGATCGTCCGCTCGAGCTGCTCGGTGGGGCTGAACTCGACGACCTCGGTGCCCGCATAGAGCACGGGCGTGTGACCCGGTGGGACGTAGTAGGCGTCTCCGGTCGTGAACGTCTCGTCGCCGGAGCCGGTCTTGAACGTCACCTTCCCGCTCACGACGTAGCCCCAATGGGCGGACTGGCACTGGCTGTTCGGCAGCCCGGTGAAGAATGCGGCCAGGTCGGCGTCTGCCGTGTACGTCTCGAAAGCCACCGTGTAGCCACCCTCGAGGTTCTCCAGATGACCCTCGTATCCCTCCAGTTCCACATTCTGCGATGCGCTGCTCTTCGATGCCTTGGGCATGGTCCCTTTCCCTTCCTTGATCGGCGGGCGCGGCAGTGTGCGGATCGGAGGCGGATGGCGCCGGGCGCGACGATCGACCCCCGTTCCGTGCGGCCTGGAACGCCGTGATGGCCGTCGGCTGGTCCCCGCAGCCAACACCGACCGTCGTCATGGCGAGCAGACCCTGCTCGTCCATGGCCCCGATCATCGTCCTGCCGGCGGCGGATGTCCACCCCCCTCGGCGACGGCGCGCGTCGGCATCCGAAACCGAGGCGAAACACACGCGCGACTCCTCGAAACCTGCGTCGGCAATTGTTGCCCTTGCTGACATTCCGCGCGGTCCCCGTCGGGCGGAGCAGCAGAGTCCCATCACACCCCAGTAAGGACTGCACACTATGACGGAAACCACCCGAGGACGCATGCGGCGCACACCTGTGCGCGTCGCCGCCCTCCTCCTCACGCCTCTCGCGGTCGTCGGCGGCTCTGCCCTCGTCGCTCCCGCCGCCCTCGCGGCTCCTCCGACCGCTGCGATCACGATCGACGTCGCCGCCGCGGCGACCGAAGGACAGACCGTCGAGTTGACGGCATCCGCCTCGGGCATCACCGATCTCTACGCGTACTCGCTCGAGTTCACGTACGACCCGAAGCTCCTGAAGTTCGTCGCGAACTCGTCGACGAGCCCCGACGGCGGATTCTCGGTGCAGTCCGGCGGCGACGGCACGGTCGTCGTCACCGACACGCGCCTGGGCTCCTCCCCGGGCCTTGCGGGCGACGTCGAACTCGGTGCGCTCTCGTTCCTGGCGATCGACGGCGGCAAGGCGTCGATCACGCTCTCGTCGGCGACGCTCGTCGGCTCCGAGCTGGAGTCGACCGAGCTGACCGATGCCGCCGCGGCATCCGTCGCCCTCACCGGCCTTCCCGGCAAGCGGCACGCCGCGTCGAAGGCGGCCGAGAACCGGCACCGTGGATGGGCGAACCAGGTACCCGGCGAGATCGCCGGAGAGGCCTTCCTCGCCCCGCACTTCACCGAGCTCGACCAGACCGGCGACCTGCAGGTCACGCAGGCCGACCTCGCGGTGCTCGCCGATGCCTTCGGCACGACCTCGTCCGCAGCATCGTGGCCGGCCGTCTCGCACCTCGACTTCGACGCCGACGGCGCGATCGAGGTCGACGATCTCGCCGATCTCTCGAGCCGGATCATCTACGACGACGGCCCCTTCGAGATCGTCGAGGCGAGCGTCGTCGACATGCAGGCGGCGATGAACGCGGGCGTGGTGACCTCGGTCGAGATCACGCAGCAGTACATCGACCGCATCGCCGCGTACGACCGCGTGACGGTCGACCCGGCCACCGGCGGACGCCCGCTCAACTCGATCATCACGGTCGGCGAAGAGACGGCGCTCGCCGCGGCAGCCGTGGCCGATGCCGCGCGCGCCGAGAGCGGGATGACGAGCATGCTGCTCGGCGTGCCGATCGCGGTGAAGGACAACTACAACACCGTCGACATGCCCACCACCGCCGGATGCGGGTGCTGGAACGACAACCAGACGACGACGGATGCCGCGATGGTCGAGGGCCTCCGCGCCGATGGTGCCGTCATCCTCGCCAAGGCCAGCATGGACGAGTTCGCCATCAACCTGTCGTCGTCGTTCTCGGCGTTCCAGACGCCGGGCAGCGCGCTGCCGGTGGCGAGCCCGCTGTCGACCTCGCGGCCGGCCGGCGGGTCGAGCGGCGGCACCGGCGCCTCGATCTCGGCGAACCTCGCCGCGATCGGCTTCGGCACCGACACCGGCGGCTCGATCCGCGTGCCGTCGACGTACAACGCGCTCGTGGGCGTGCGCCCGACCGTGGGGCTCGCGAGCCGTGACGGCATCGTGCCCCTCGCGCTCTCGCAGGACACCGGCGGCCCGATGGCCCGTTCGGTGCTGGATGCCGCCGTGGCACTCGACGCCGTCGTCGGCGTCGACCCGGCCGATCCGATCACGCAGAACCAGGCGGGTCTCGTGCCGGAGTCGTACGCGACGTTCCTCGACGCGGACGCGCTCGCGGGCGCGCGGATCGGATTCGTCCCGGCGATGCTGGGCACGAACGCCGCAACGCTGGCGCTCTGGCAGCAGACGCGGGCGCTCCTCGAGGCCCAGGGCGCGACCGTGGTCGAGGTGGCTCCGCCGACCGGGTGGAGTGCGATCCTCAACGAGGGCAGCGGCAGCGGCCCGGAGTTCAACCACGACCTGCAGATCTACATCGACGCGTACCTCGATGCCGATGTGACCGCCCGGAGCCTGCTCCAGATCAGCCAGTCGACGAACATCGTCCCGGGGCGCGCGAGCAACCCGTACGGGCAGCGCGCGGCGGTCACCGCCGAGGCGTATGAGGCGTGGGCGGGCCCGACGGGCACGCACACGGTGCAGCTCGCCGCCGGCAAGACGCTGGTCACGCAGCTGATGAACGATCTGGATCTCGACACGATCGTCTACCCGAGCGGCACTCCCTACGGGACCATCGGCACCAACATGCGTCTGAGCCCGAACACCGGCCTTCCGGCCGTGACCGTGCCCATGGGCTGGGTCGCAGGGGCGGGCAACGTCAACCTCGAGTGGCTCGGCCGCGACTTCGCGGAGGGTCCGCTGCTCGGACTCGCGTACGCGTTCGAGCAGGCGACGGACGCGCGCGTGTCGCCGCCGCTGTACGGCCCGCTGCCGTAGCGGTCAGGTGAAGCACAGGAGGGCGTCCCCGGGAGGGGGCGCCCTTCTGCGTCTGGGAAATGCCGCAGTTCTCATCCACCGCGGATGATGTGGCGCGCGTGCCGGGTCGCTTGACTCGGCGTGTGCGGTCGAGCGACCCACGTTCCCAGCGGAGGGGTTGGCGCGATGACATCCATCACGGGCCTGCGAGTGATCGCGGCATTGGGGGCGGCGCTCGTGTGCGTCTCACTGGCCGGCTGCTCCGACAGCGTCAGCGACGTCGAGCGCGCGCAGGCGCAGGTCACCGCGAAAGAGAATGCGGTGACGGATGCCGAGGCTGAGCTCGCGGCCGCGTCGGCAGAGTTCTGCGAGGCGGGCAAGACGTACATCACGGCGCTCGATCGCTACGGCGACGTGCTCAACGACACGGCGCCGACCGTCGGCGACGTGCGCCTCGCGGGTGCCGACCTCGCCGACCCGCGTGAGGAGGCCTTCGCGGGCGCCGAAGCCGCGGTCGCGGCCCAGCAGGCGCTGGTGGATGCCGAGCAGGAGCTCGCCGAGGCCCGCATCGCTCTGGCCGAGGCCGAGGCAGGCCCGACAGGCACGCCCACTGTGCCCGACGCCGTCGAGCCGACCGCCGTGCCGCTCGCCCCGACCGCGACGGTCGATCGGGTGACCCAGGCCGAGGCGGAGTTCGAGGCGGCCTTGGAGGCCGTCACCGACGAGACGCCGCTGGCGGATGCGTCGGAGCTGTTCAACAGCGCCGCCGTCGCTCTCGAGTTCGCATGGCTGGGGCTCTTCGCCGATGCCGGGTGCGTCCCCGCCGAGCAGCAGGAGCAGGCGATCGCGGCCGTGCGCGCGTACACGGCGGCGCTGCAGCAGGACCTCGCCGACGCCGGATACTACGAAGGCGCCGTCGACGGCATCTACGGTCCGCAGACCGTCCAGGCCGTCGAGGCTCTGCAAGAGGCTGCGGGCCTTCCCGTCACCGGAACGGTCGACAACGCGACCGCCGACGCCTTGCAGGCCCGCCTGATCGCGCTCGGCGGTGCCGAAGCCCAAGAGTCGGTGGCCTCGACCGCCGCGGTGCAGCAGACGCTGTCGCTCGTGGGGCTGTGGAACGGCCCGGTCGACGGAATCTGGACGCCGGAACTGACGGATGCCGTGATCACGGCCCAGACCCTGCTGGGCGTCGAGCCCACCGGAGTGATCGACGCGGCCACCCTCACCGCCTTCAACACGGCGCTCGCCGCGCTCGCGGCACCCGCGCCCGAGCCGTCGCCGTCGCCGACCAGCACCGAGGCGCCCTGAGGCTCATGCCGTTGTTGTCCTGACCGGGAGGATGCACGAGACTTGCCGAGGTGACGAACCTCACGGTGATCCAGCGATCGCCCGACCCCGAACAGGTTGATCAGGTCGCGCGCCGGCACCGCTCGATCGCCGAGAAGATCCAGGCGATGGGTCAGGCCCGGATCGGGGCGCTGCTGTTGCTGCTCGCGACGGTCGCCGCGATCGTGTGGGCGAATGTGGCGGTCGGCTCGTACCACGACTTCTGGGAGACGCACCTGACGGTCGGCGTCGGCGACATCCAGCTCGACTTCACCCTGCACGCGCTCGTCAACGATGCGCTGATGGCGATCTTCTTCTTCACCGTGGGCCTGGAGGTACGGCGCGAGTTCGCGATCGGCGAGCTCACGAGCTGGTCGCGTGCGATGGTGCCGGTCGTCGCGGCGATCGCGGGGCTTCTGATCCCGGCGCTCCTCTACGTCTTCGTCGCGCGGGGCAGCGGCTATGAGGTGGCGTGGGGGATCGTCATCTCGACCGACACCGCCTTCCTGGTCGGAGCCCTCGCGCTGATCGGCCCGCGCGTCCCAGGACGCCTGCGCGTGTTCCTGCTCGCACTCGCCGTCGTCGACGACATCGGGGCGCTGAGCATCATCGCGCTGGTCTACACCGAGAACTTCACGCCGATGCCGCTGCTGATCGCTGCGGCCGGGCTCGTCGGCGTCTACTTCACCCGCTACCTGCGCGGCGGGCGTGGCCCGGTGTACGCGACGCTCGCGATCATCGTGTGGTTCGCGTTCCTCGCGTCGGGCGTGCACCCCACCCTCGCGGGCGTCGCGATCGCCCTCCTCGTGCCCGTGTACCGACCCGATCGGCGGGATGTCGAGCACGCCCTCGACCTCGCCCGCACCTTCCGGCAGTCGCCCAACACCGAGTACGCCCGCGCGGCCGCCAACAGCCTGCGCGAGTCGATCTCGATCAACGAGCGCCTGCAGTCGGCATACGCGCCGTACGTCGCCTACGTCATCCTGCCGCTGTTCGCCCTCGCGAACGCCGGCGTGGTCGTGAGTCCCGAGATTCTCGCCGCCGCATTCCAGTCCGCGGTGACGTGGGGCATCGTCATCGGACTCGTCGTGGGCAAGTTCCTCGGTAGCTTCGGCGCCGCCGCCGCGATGAAGCTGATGCGGGTCGGCGAGTTCGGTCCGGGCCTCACGCTCGACCGCATCGCCGGAGGAGCAGCGCTCGCCGGCATCGGGTTCACGATCTCGCTCTTCATCGTCGATCTCGCCATCGACGATGAGGCCGTGCAGAACGAGGCGCGGGTGGGCGTGCTCGCGGCATCCGTCATCGCTTTCATCGTCGCGACGATCGTCTTCCGCATCTCCGACGCGTCGCGCCCCGACCTCGACGCGGGTCAGACGCTCGCCCGGCCCGTCGACTCGAAGCGCGATCACGTGTTCGGATCGGACGACGCGCCGTACACGATCGTCGAGTACGGCGACTTCCAGTGCGGGTTCTGCCTCAAGGCCTCGGGCTCGATCCAGGAGGTGCGCGAGCAGCTCGGCGACGACCTGCGCTACGTCTGGCGGCACGCGCCGCTCACGGCGTATCACCCGAACGCGCTGGCGGGGGCCGAGGCATCCGAGGCTGCTGCGCGACAGGGGAAGTTCTTCGAGTTCGAGCGGGGACTCTTCGCGGATCAGGAGAACCAGCGGCCCTCCGACATCATCCGCCTGGCGCGAGACCTCGGGCTCGACGTCGAGAGATTCGAGCAGGACCTCACCGCCGCCGACGTCACCGGTCGCGTGCGCGACGACATGCTGGATGCCGAGGCGATGGGCATCACGTCGGTGCCGACGCTCTTCATCAACGGTCGCCGGCACACCGGTCCGTACGACGCCCAATCGCTCATCCGCGCACTCGAGGCGTCGCGCAGCGCGTCTGGCTAGCCTGGAGCCATGGCCGTGGATCCGATTCAGCGCCCTGAGCTCTCTGACGCCCAATGGGAGCGCCTCCGCGGCTTCGGCACGCCGGAGGATGTCGAGGCGGGGGCCTACCTCTTCCGATCCGGCGACCGCGACTACGACCTGATCCTGGTCGAGGAGGGCGAGGTCGAGGTCGTCCGCGATTCACTCTTCTGGATCCAGGAAGAGGTCGTCACGACCACAGGTCCGCGGACCTTCGTCGGCGAACTGGGACTGCTCAACGGCCAGGGCGCGTTCCTGTCGGCCCGCATGTCGGCCGCCGGAAAGGTCCGTCGCGTCACGCGCACGGAGCTCCGGCGCCTCATGGCCGAGGACGACCAGCTGTGCGACCTGATCCTGCACGCGCTGTGGGCACGTCGTGAGTCGCTGCGCCGCGGCACCGCCGCGCTGACGCTCAAGTTCGTCGGCGAGAGCTCGTCGCGAGAGCTGATGGCGCTCCGCCGGTTCGCCGAGCGTCTCGATCTCGTGCACAAGGCCGTCGAGCTGTCTTCGGGCGAGCTCGGCATCCACGCCGATCTCGGCGTCGCCGCCGAAGACCTGCCGATCGCGTTCATCCACGGTGAGCCGATCCGCAACGCCACCCCCGGCATCGTCGCGGAGCGCCTGGGGCTCAGCTACCAGGCGACGGGCGACGAAGTGGCGGATCTGGTCGTCGTCGGCGGCGGTCCGGCCGGGCTCGCGGCATCCATCTACGGCGCATCCGAGGGTCTCAACACGGTGCTCCTGGACGCCGTCGCTCCCGGCGGGCAGGCGGCCTCGACCTCGCGGATCGAGAACTTCCTCGGTTTCCCGTTCGGGGTCAGCGGCGGTGACCTGATCGGCCAGGCGAGCCTGCAGGCGCTCAAGTTCGGCGTGCGCGTGTACGCGCCGTGCGAGGCCGTGAAGCTCGAGAAGGCGGGCGACCTGCTCGACGTCACGCTCGCCGACGGCAGGATCATCCGCGCTCGATCGACGATCATCACCTCGGGCGCGGCGTATCGCCGATTGAACCTCGATCGGTGGGAGGACTTCGAGGGTGCCGGCATCCACTACGCCGCCACCCAGCTCGAGCTCCGTCACGTCCGCGAGTCGCCGGTCGTCGTCGTCGGCGGCGCGAACTCCGCCGGCCAGGCGGCCCTCTACCTCGCCGGGAACGGCTGCCCCGTGCACCTCGTGGTGCGGGGGAGCGACCTCGGCACCCGGATGTCGTCATACCTCGTCGACCGGCTCATCGAAGACCCGCGCATCCACGTGCACACCGGCGCGAACGTCGTAGGACTCGACGGCGGCGACCGCCTCGAGACTGTGCGCATCGACGCGATCGGCGATGTCGCCGCGAGTGGCCTCTTCTGCTTCATCGGCGCCGAACCCGCCACCTCGTGGCTGTCGTCACTCGACCGCGACGGTGACGGCTTCCTCCGCACGGGCACCGACATCTCGGTGCAGTCCCTCGACCAGTGGCAGTCGTTCGGCCGCGAGCCGCTTCCGTTCGAGACGTCGGCGCCGCGCGTGTTCGCCGCCGGCGACGTCCGCCGCGGGTCGATGAAGCGCGTCGCCGCCGCTGTCGGTGAGGGCTCGAGCGCCGTCGCGTCCGTCCACCGCGCGCTCGCGGTCTGATTTCGTGGAGGAGTGCGCATGAGCGACGACATCGACGTATCGGTCGCCCCGAGCGGCACCGGGTGCGACGCGTGCGACGATCGCGAAGGCTGGTGGGTGCACCTGAGACGGTGCGCCGCCTGCGGGAACATCGGATGCTGCGACACCTCGCTCGGTCAGCACGCGAGCGCCCATGCCCGAGAGTCGGGCCATCGCTTCATCCAGAGCTACGAGCCCGGTGAGGACTGGTGGTGGGACTACGAGGTGCAGGCCACGGCATCCGGCCCGTCGCTCGCTCCGCCCACCAGTCGGCCCGACGAGCAGCCGTCTCCGGGTCCGGCCTCCCGCGTGCCGGGTGACTGGCGTGAGCAGCTGCGGGCCGCGGGACGCATCTGACGGGATCTGAGCGGGGGATCCGAGTCCGAGGTTGACAACCGGACAAAGACGCTGGTACCAATGGTTTGCGCAAACATTGTTTGCGCAAACCATTGTGACGACGAGGTCGAATCCGCTACGCGGCGGAGCCCTGAGCCGCGCGCTCGGGAGGCCGGCAGAGCCGCCGTCGCCAGAGAACCAGAGGACTTTCCATGACCACGAAGCCGATGATCGCGCGACTGTCGGCGGTGACGGCAGGCGCCCTGATGCTGACCGGCGTCGCGGCGGCCGCCGTCGCCGAGGAGAGCTACGGCGACCACGATGTCGACGTCCACGTCTCGATCTCCGAGATCGACGAGCCCGGAGTGCTCGCGATGAGCGTCGCGGGCTCCAGCACGGCACTCGCCGAGACGGGCTCCACGCCCACGATCCGACAATTCACGGGGTCGCTCCCCACGGTCACCGTCACCGACACCCGCACGCCCGACGAGATCGAACCCGGCGTCGGCTGGTACGTGCTCGGCACGTCGAGCGACTTCGTCGGCGACGCCGGTCAGCCCGCGATCGGCGCCGAGCACCTCGGCTGGGCTCCGTCGCTCATCGACGGCGGCGAATCCGGACAGATCGCGGAGGGTGACGTCGTCGACACCGTCATGGACGCAGGCTCGCCCGACGCCGTCGGCCTCGTGGACCAGGAGCTGCTGGCCCTCGCATATGACTCGCAGGCTGTCGCCGGTGAGTCCCGATGGACCGCCACGGCGAACCTCTTCCTGCGCACACCGGCGACCGTCGAGCCCGGGGACTACGCCGCGACCATCACGCTTTCGCTCTTCGAATAGGAACTCCCCCGACGGGGATCGACGACGATCCCCGCGCGTCCGGGGCCGTCGCCCCCCATCGGTCCTGGACGCGCACCGACTCACCCTCCCCAACCGCCCGAACAGGGCATGCCACATCGAGAACGGAACAGACGAAGATGTCCGAGAGATCCGCATCCGCGATGCGCCGCCTGTCGGCGACGATCGCCGCCACAGCCATGGTCGGCGCCGGTGCCGTCGCCGTGGCTCCCGCCGCAACCGCGGCCGAGCCCGACCGCACCCTCACACCGAATCCTGCCTACGCGAGCGGTCCGTTCACCGGCTGGGGCACGAGCCTGGTCTGGATGGCCAACGCCACCGGCAACTACCCGGCCGAGCTCCGAGATGAGCTCATCGAGATGGTCTTCGGTGACGACGGTCTCAACCTCAACATCGCTCGTTACAACATCGGCGGCGGCAATGCCTCCGACGTTCCGCCGTACCTGCGTCCCGGCGGCGCCGTCCCCGGATGGTGGAACCCCGACGCCCCACTCAGCGACGCGGAGGGGCCGATCACCTCGGACTACGCCGACCGCGACCGCTTCCGCGCCGCGTGGACCGGTGAGAACGCGAGCGACTACGACTTCTCGGCCGACTCCGCACAGCTCGCGTGGGTCGACGCGATCAAGGACGACGTCGACACGTGGGAGGCGTTCAGCAACTCGCCGCCCTACTTCATGACCGAGAGCGGCTTCGTCAGCGGCGGGTTCGACGCGAACCATGACCAGATCCGCACCGACTCACTCGACACGTTCGCGACGTACGTCAAGACGGTCGTCGAGCACGTCGAGTCCGCCCACGGCATCGAGTTCGACACGATCAACCCCCTCAACGAGCCGAACACGAACTACTGGGGCACCGCGCTCGGCGGCAACGGCTGGCCGACGACGGCGAGCCGGCAGGAGGGTGCGCACGCCGGGCCCTGGCTGCAGTCCGAGGTCATCAAGGCGCTCGACGCCGAGCTCGCCGAGCCCGGGACGACCACGCAGGCCGAGATCTCAGGACCCGACGAGACCCACCCGAGCCGCTTCCGTGACGACTGGTACGGCTGGGACGAGGCGACACAGGGCATCGTCGACCAGCTGAACGTCCACACGTACGCGACGGGCGACCGCAACCGCGCCCGCGACATCGCCAAGGCGAGCGGCAAGCCACTGTGGATGAGCGAGGTCGAGGGCAACTGGGGCGGCGACTGGTGGAATCCGAACTCCATGGAGAACGGCCTCGGCATCGCCTCGCTCGTCACGGCGGACCTGCGCGAACTCGAGTCGGAGGCGTGGGTGCTGTGGCAGCCGGTCGAAGACCTCTACAACATGGAGAAGGTCGAGAAGAAGAACTGGGGGTCGATCTTCATCGACCTCGACTGCAACGCGCAGGGCGACTCGGTGCGCCGGATCGCCGACGGCGACGCAGACCCGTCGTGCGGCATCCAGGTCAACTCGAAGTACAACACACTGCGCAACTTCACCCACTACATCGAACCGGGCGACCAGCTGGTCGCGGTGAACGACAACGACACCACCGCAGCACTCGACGCCGACGGTTCAGGCGCGACGCTCGTCTACACCAACACGGGCAGCAGTGCCCGCACCGTCGAGATCGACCTGTCGCACTTCGCTGAGATCGGACCCGGCGCGACGGTGACCCCGATCGTCACCACGGAGTCGCCGGACCACGACCGCACCGCGAACGCTCTCGTGCAGGGCAGTGCCGTCGCCGTGGACGCGGTCGCGAAGTCGGCGACCCTCACGGTGCCCGCGAAGTCGGTGACCACCTTCGTGGTCTCGGAGGTGTCGGGCGTCGCGGCATCCGCCCCCGCGCTGCGCGACGGCGAGGCCTACACGATCATCGGCGTGCAGAGTGGAAAGCCGCTTGCCGCCGGGTCGTCGACGGCCGTCCTCGGGACGGCCGGCAGCACGACCGCGGCGCAGACGTGGGAAGCCACGCTTCTGATCGACGAGCCGGGAACCTCGCGGGATCGCTTCGCCCTGCGCCTCGAAGATGGTCGCACCCTCGCCTCGAACGGCGGCAGCACCACCTTCAAGACGCTGACCGACGAGCAGGCGGTCGGCGACAACACGGCCCACTGGCTCGTCAACTCGACGGACGGGCAGACGTTCAATCTGCTCAACGCCGAGCGCGAGGACGTGCTCGATGTGGCGGGACAGGCCACCGGCACAGGCGCGACCGTCGGCCTCTGGGGATCCAACTGGGGCGCCAACCAGCTGTGGACGCTGGCCGAGCACGGTGACGACGAGGTGCCGGCGGGATACACGTCGTTCCACCCCGGTCAGGAGTGGCTCGACACCACAGGGAACGTGATCCAGGCCCACGGCGGTCAGGTCGTGACGTCGACCGATGACGAAGGCGAGACGATCTACTACCTCTACGGCGAAGACCGCACCTACGGCTACCACTCGGCGCCGGGTGTCCACGTGTACAGCTCGTACGACCTCTACAACTGGACGGATCGCGGGGTGGCTCTGCGGGCGCTGTCGTCGACGGCGCAGTTCGACGAGCCGTACTTCGACGCGCTCTACGGCGACTACACGCAGGCTCAGAAGGACGCGGTGTACCGCGACCTCGGCACAGTGCCGGTTCCCGGCATCACGCCGCCGATCATCGAGCGACCCAAGGTCATCTACAACGAGTCCACCGGCAAGTGGGTCATGTGGGCCCACATGGACGGACCGAGCGAGACCTCGTCCGCCCAGTACGCCAAGGCGAAGGCCGGCGTGGCGATCGCGGATTCCCCCTTCGGGCCGTTCCGCTACATCGACAGCTACTACCTCCACCACTCACCGGACGGCTGGGATACACCGGGCATGGCGCGCGACATGAATCTCTTCGTCGACGACGACGGCACCGGGTACATCATCTACTCGAGCGAAGGCAACGCGACGATGTACATCTCGAAGCTGGATGAGGAATACACCTACCTCGAGACGTCTCCCGACGACGCTGTGCTGGGCGTGGACTACAACCGCATCTTCGTGGGAGAGTCGCGGGAGTCTCCGGCGATCTTCAAGCACGACGAGCGCTACTTCCTGATCACCTCCGGCACGACCGGCTGGTCGCCCAACCCCTCGCGTTGGGCCACATCGGTCGACCTCATGGGCACGTGGACCGAGAAGGACGACCCGTTCCCGTGGTGGACCCAGAACTCCTGGAACTCGCAGCCGTCGTCGGTGATCCCACTCGACCGCGAGAACGGGAAGTACATCTACATGGGCGACCGCTGGAACGGCGGCGGCGACCTCAAGAACGCCCAGATGGTGTGGCTGCCGCTCAACATGGGCGAGGGCGGCGACTCGCTCGCGGTCGAGGTGTGGGACGAATGGACGCTCGAGGATCTCGACCAGTGGGCGGTGTGGGACGTCACCGGCGTGCCCGAGAGCATCGCTCTCGGCGACGACTTCGATGTTCCGACCGTCACCGTCACGCAGAACGGGCAGTCGTCGACCCAGGCGGTCACGTGGGAGATCGACGGCTCGCTCGACACCCCCGGTGTCGTGAACGTCACGGGAACCCTGCCCGGCTTCGGCGACCGCGCGTTCACCCGCACCGTCGCCGTCGTTCCTGAGGGGGTGCAGTACGTCGTCAACGCGGGCGGAATCCCCACCGACGACTGGACGGCCTTCCTGAATGCCGCGGAGCAGAGCGCGCCGGTGCTCAACAGTCGACCGGACCAGGCGTACGGGGCGGATCCCGGCACGGCGAAGCCGTGGGGCTACGTGAGTGAGGGCAGCCGGCCGCACGGCACGGTGGACGGGAACATGTTCTCGACCCTTCGGTACGCCGTGGACGGCAACGACCTGCAGTATCGCTTCGGCGGTCTCGAGGCCGGCACCTACACCGTCTACGCCGGCTACGCCGATCCGTGGGATCAGTGGGACGACCGTTCGGCGAGCGTGAGCATCAACGGCAGCGTCGTCGAGACCGAGCACGTGTACGGCGCCGCCGACAGCACCGCGACCTACGGAGACGTCACCGTCGGCACCGGCGGCGAGATCTCCCTCACGCTGAGCCCGACCCGCGGCCCGGACGTCCAGCTCAGCTGGCTGGTGGTCGTGCTCGACGAGCCGGCGGCTCCCGCGCTGGATGTGACGATCGTCGCCAGCACGAGGTGCGTCGCCAAGAAGGCTGTGGTGACGGTGCAGGCGAGGAACGATGAGCAGGTGCCCATCTCGGTCGTGTTCACGTCGGCGTACGGCTCGAAGTCGGTCAGTTCGGTGGCGCCGGGCGCGGGTGTGACGCACGCTTTCAGCACGCGCAAGGTCGCCATCGCGGCCGGCGCGGTCACGGTGCAGGTGCAGGCGCAGATCGGCGGCGCTCCGGTCACTCTCGCGGTGGATGCGCCGTACCCGGCCACGACATGTGAGTGACGACAGGACCCGGGGCCGTGATCGATGAGCCTCCCGATCACGGCCCCGTACCACTTCGGAGACTTGGGAGAGCGAGGACGACATGGAGACGCTTCCCCGCCGAGTGCGGGTCGGCTCTGCCCTCGTCGCGCTGCTCGCAGCGCTCGGCGCGGGCATCTTGTCGGCGCCGGGCGCTTGGGCGTCGGTGTCGGCCGAGGGCGAAGCGCCGGTCACGTGGTCGGTGCGGCCTGCGGATGCCGCCGCGGCAGACGGCAGGTCGTGGGTCGAACAGGAGGCCGAGCCCGGGAGCGTGGCGACGGAGCACCTCGCCGTCCGCAACCTGGGTGAGACGGATGTCACGTTCGCGGTCACCGCCGCTGACGGGTACTTCACTCCGGCCGGCCGATTCACCATGCTGGCGTCCGATCGGGAATCGGTGGATGCCGGCACCTGGATCGACGTGGCGCCAACGATCGCGGTCGCCGCCGGGCAGACGGCGATCGTGCCGTTCACCATCACGGTCCCCATGGATGCGACCCCCGGCGACCACGCCGCGGGAATCGCCGCCTCGATCTTCTCCGAGGGGACGGACGCGGGCGCGAAGGTCGCCGTGGAGAGCAGAGTGGGATTCCGCGTCATGGTCCGCGTCGACGGCGAGGTGCAGCCGTCGCTGGGTGTCGAGGGTTCCGGGGCCTACCTCACCGCCTGGAATCCTCTCGCCCCGGGCGATGTCGTGCTCGCCTATGACCTCGAGAACTCCGGCAACGTGAGACTGGAGGTCGCGACAGGCACTGAGTGGGGCGGTGCCGCGATTGCCGATGACGGCGAGGGCGCGGCACCGACCGAGCTCCTGCCCGGCGACCGCCGAACCGCGCAGCTGCGGGTCCCGGACGTCTGGCCCCTCGGCCTGATCGCGCTTCCGCTCGTGGTCGAGCAGTCCATCGTCATGCCCGACGGCACACTGCTCAGGATGGATGCCGTCGAGCAGACGGTCTGGATCTGGGCGATCCCGTGGCCGCAGCTCGTCTGCGTCGTCGCGCTCGGACTGGTCGCCCTCGGTCTCCTGTGGGGCCGCCGCCGTCGTGCCGCCGAGCTCGAGCGACTCGTCGCGGATGCGCGAGCTCAGGGTCGCCGGGAGGCGCAGCGAGGGATGTGACCGCCGAGGTCAGGCGTCCGCTGCCGGCGGTGAGGCGGTGCTCGCGCGGACGATGAGCTCGGTCTGGACGAGCTCGGCCGGTTCGATGTCGTGGCGTTCGATCGTGGCGACGAGGCTGCGCAGCGCCAGTGCGCCGACCTGATCGAAGTGCTGGCGGATCGTGGTCAGCGGCGGCCAGAACTCCGCGGACTCGGCCATGTCGTCGAAGCCGACCACGCTGATCTCGTCGGGTACCCGTCGGCCCGCTTCGTGAAGGGCCCGCAGGATGCCGAGCGCCATCTGATCGTTCGCGGCGAACACCGCGGTCACTTCCTGCTGCTGCGCGAGCCACGCGCCGGCGCGGTGGCCGGATTCTGCGCTCCAGTCCCCGACGATCACTTCGGGCACGGTCGCACCGCGCTCCCGAAGCGTGCGCTCCCAGGACTGCCGTCGCCGATGGGCCGAGTACGATTCCTCGGGCCCCGCCACGTGCCACACGGTCTTGTGGCCGAGGTCGAGGAGGTGCTCCGTCGCCAGCCGTGCACCCTGGGCCTGATCGGTGTCCACAACGGGATAGTGGTAGCGGTCGTCGGAGTCGATGACGACGACCGGGAGTTCTGCGGGCAGCTCGATCTCGCTGTCGGCGAGCCGGTGCGCCTCGATGACGATGATGATGCCGTCGACGGCCTGCTCGTTCAGACGGGCGAACGCGCCTGAGACGCTGGACTGCGTCGCGGTTCTCAGCGGGATGAGATTGATCGAGTACCCCGCCGCCGAGGCGTCGGTGGCGATGGCGTCGAGCGTGCGCATGTTCCCGAAGCTCGACAGCGAGAACATGATCACGCCGATGCTCCGGTAGCGGCCGAACTTCAGCGCGCGGGCTGCGCTGTTGGGCCGGTAGCCGAGTTCCTGCATCGCGGCGACGACACGGCGCCGCGTGGACTCCTTCACCACGCCCTTGCCGGTCGCGACGCGGGATACCGTCTGACCGGAGACGCCGGCGGCGAGAGCGACGTCGGCCATCGACGGCTCGCGGCGGGGCTGAGGCGGGGGGGAGTCCTCGAACATGTCACCATCCAGAAATTGTTTGCGTTGACATTCTAGGGTGAGCGTGGATAGTGTTTGCGTAAACAGTTCCGAATCGATCTTCTGAGGCACGTCAATGTCGACCACCCATCACCCCACCGCGTCACCCCGACGCGACCGCCGCGACTGGCGCGGCTGGGGCTTCGTCGCTCCCTTCATGGTGGTCTTCGCGGTGGTGTTCCTCGCACCGCTGGCCTACGCCCTGTACCTGAGTCTCTTCCGCGACCAGCTCGTCGGTGGAACGACCTTCGTCGGGCTCGAGAACTACCTGCGCGCCCTCACCGACCCGCAGTTCTGGGACGCCTTCGGCCGCGTCTTCGTGTTCTTGATCGTTCAGGTCCCGATCATGCTCACGCTCGCCCTGGGCGCGGCGCTCGCCATCGACAGCGCGCGGCTCCGCGGGGCGTCGTTCTTCCGCATCACCCTTTTTCTCCCGTACGCCGTGCCCGCGGTGGTGGCGGTGCTCATGTGGGGCTTCATCTACGGCGACCAGTTCGGCCTCACTGCCGACATCAACGGGTGGGTCGGGTTCGAGCTGATCACCCCGTTCGCGCGGGAATGGATGCTGGTCGCGATCGGCAACATCGTCACGTGGGAGTTCGTCGGCTACAACATGCTGATCTTCTACTCGGCGCTGAAGACCGTTCCGGGTGAGCTCTACGAAGCCTCCGCCATCGACGGGGCAGGAGCCTGGCGCACCGTCTTCTCCATCAAGATCCCGGCGCTGCGCGGTGCCATCGTCATCGCGACGATCTTCTCGATCATCGGCAGCTTCCAGCTCTTCAACGAGCCCAACATCCTGAGGCCCCTCGCTCCCAACGTGATCACCACCTACTTCACCCCCAACATGTACGCGTACAACCTCTCGTTCGCGGGGCAGCAGTTCAACTACGCCGCCACCGTCGCGATCATCATGGGCATCATCACCGCCGTCATCGCCTACGTCGTGCAGCTGCGCGGCTCGCGGGCGGAGGTGCGCTGATGGCTGCTCCCGCCTTCGAGCGCCGCTCGCCGCTGAAGCCGCGCAACTCGAAGATCCTGCTCCTGGTCATGGTCCTCTACGGCATCTACACCCTGGTGCCGCTGGTCTGGCTGGTCGTCAACTCCACGAAGTCGCAGGCGGGGCTCTTCTCGAGCTTCGGCCTGTGGTTCGCCGGCGACTTCGCCTTCTTCGACAACCTGGTCGCGACCCTGACGTACCAGGACGGCATCTTCCTCCGCTGGCTCGGCAACACCCTCCTCTACGTCGTCGTCGGCGCGGGGGGCGCGACCCTGCTGGCCACCCTCGCCGGGTACGGACTGGCGAAGTACTCGTTCCCCGGCCGGCGCGCGATCTTCGCGATCGTCCTGGGTGCGGTGGCCGTGCCCGGCACGGCGCTGGCCGTTCCGACCTTCCTCCTCTTCAGTGAGCTCGGTCTCACCAATACCCCGTGGTCGGTGATCATCCCCTCACTCGTGACGCCGTTCGGCCTCTATCTCGTGTGGGTCTACGCCTCGGATGCCGTGCCGACCGAACTGCTCGAGGCTGCGCGCATGGACGGCGCGGGCGAGTTCCGCACATTCTTCACGATCTCGATCCGACTGCTGGTGCCCGGCATCGTCACCGTGCTGCTGTTCACGGTGGTGGCGACCTGGAACAACTACTTCCTGCCGCTCATCATGCTCAGCGATCCGGCCTGGTACCCCCTCACCGTTGGGCTCAACCAGTGGAGTGCGCAGTCGATCGGCGCGGGCTCCGAGCCGATCTACAACCTCGTGATCATGGGATCCCTCCTCACGATCGTCCCCATCGTCATCGCGTTCCTCCTGCTGCAGCGGTTCTGGCAGTCGGGGCTGAGCGCGGGAAGCGTCAAGCAGTGATCCGGGAACTGCATCCGATGACGACCCACCCGGCCGGCTCGCGCCCGCGACCCGGAGTACCCGAAAGGACACAGCAATGAAGCACATGTCAGGAGCTCGCCGCCGCCTCGCCGCGGTCGCGGGCATGGGCGCGATCGCCGCGCTGACGCTCGCGGGGTGCGCAGGCGGCACCTCCGGTGGCGAATCGACCGCTCCCGAAGAAGGCATCGAGGCGATCGAGGCAGCGCTCGAAGAGGGCGGCGAGATCACGTACTGGACGTGGACTCCGCAGGCCGAGGCCCAGGTCGCAGCCTTCGAGGACGCCTACCCGAACGTCACGGTCAACCTCGTCAACGCCGGCACCGGCAACGACCAGTACACCAAGCTGCAGAACGCGATCAAGGCAGGATCCGGCGCACCCGACGTCGTGCAGATCGAGTACTACGCGTTCCCGCAGTTCGCGCTCACCGATTCGCTCCTCGACCTGGCGCCGTACGGCTTCGGAGACTACGAGGGTGACTACACCGCCTCGACGTGGGGTTCGGTGACCGTCGACGACGCCATCTACGGCCTTCCGCAGGACTCCGGGCCCATGGCGCTGTTCTACAACAAGACGGTGTTCGACGAGTTCGGCATCGAGGTGCCCGTCACGTGGGACGACTACATCGCGGCGGCTGAGAAGCTGCACGCCGCCGACCCGACGAAGTACATCACCAACGACATCGGCGATGCCGGCTTCACCACCAGCATGATCTGGCAGGCGGGCGGTCAGCCGTTCCAGTCGGCGGGCACCGACGTCACGATCGATCTGCAGGACGAGGGCTCGAAGAAGTGGGCCGACACGTGGAACCGGCTCGTCGAGAGCGAGCTCGTCGCCCCGTACGGCAGCTGGAGCGACGAATGGTTCCAGGGCCTCGGCAACGGAAGCCTCGCGACCCTCGTCATCGGCGCCTGGATGCCGGGCAACCTCGAGTCGGGTGCGCCCGACGGCGCCGGGGACTGGCGTGTGGCGCCGATGCCGTCCTACGACGGACAGCCTGCGTCCGCCGAGAACGGCGGCGGCGGTCAGGCCGTGACGAAGCAGAGCGAGAACCCCGCGCTGGCGGCCGGGTTCCTCTGGTGGCTCAACAACAGCGACGAGAGCGTCGACACGTTCCTCGCCGGTGGCGGGTTCCCGTCCACCACGGCACACCTCACCTCGGACGAGTTCCTGGGTGCCGAGCCGGAGTACTTCGGCGGCCAGAAGATCAACGAGGTGCTCGCCGCGGCAGCCGATTCGGTCGTGCCGGGCTGGCAGTACCTGCCGTTCCAGGTCTACGGCAACAGCATCTTCGGAGACACCGTCGGGCAGTCGTACGAGAACAAGAGCGACCTGAACGAGGGCCTCGTGGCGTGGCAGGACGCGTTGGTCGAGTACGGCAACTCGCAGGGCTTCACCGTCAAGTAGCAATCGGCAGAGGGGCGGTCGGCTCGGCCGATCGCCCCTCTCCACCCGCGTCAGAAAGCAGTTCCCGTGGCAACGTTCTCGATCGGCGAGACCGACTTCCTCCTCGACGGTCAGCCCCACCGCATCATCGCCGGGGCGATCCACTACTTCCGCGTGCACCCCGATCAGTGGGCCGACCGCATCCGCAAGGCGCGACTCATGGGGCTCAACACCATCGAGACCTACGTCGCCTGGAACGCCCACGAACCGCGTCGCGGGGAGTGGAACTCCACCGGTTGGAACGACCTCGGGCGGTTCCTCGACCTCATCGCTGCGGAGGGCATGCACGCGATCGTGCGCCCGGGGCCGTACATCTGCGCCGAGTGGCACAACGGCGGATTCCCCGTCTGGCTGACCAGCATCCCCGGTGTGCGCCTCCGCACCGCGGACCCCGTCTACATGGCGGAGGTCACCCGCTATCTCGAGCGGGTGTACGAGATCGTCGTGCCGCGTCAGATCGACCACGGCGGCAACGTCGTGCTCGTCCAGATCGAGAACGAGTACGGCGCGTACGGCGACGACGAGGAGTATCTGCGCGAACTGGTCGAGGTCACCCGCGGCGCCGGCGTCACCGTGCCGCTATCGACCGTCGACCAGCCGATGCACGATCACCTCGATCACGGCAGCCTTCCCGACGTCCTCGCGACCGCCTCGTTCGGCTCGCGCTCGACCGAGCGCCTCGCCACGCTGCGCGCGCACCAGCAGACCGGCCCGCTGATGTGCTCGGAGTTCTGGGACGGCTGGTTCGACTGGTGGGGCGGATTCCATCACACGACCGACCCCCACGTCGCGGCCGAGGAGCTCGACGCCCTCCTCGCGGCCGGCGCGTCGGTGAACATCTACATGTTCCACGGCGGCACCAACTTCGGTCTCACCAACGGTGCCAACGACAAGGGCCGCTACCTTCCGCTGGTCACGTCGTACGACTACGACGCCCCGCTCGATGAGGCCGGCAACCCCACACAGAAGTACTGGGCGCTGCGCGATGTCATCGGCCGCTACGTCGACCTTCCCGACGAGCGGCCCGAGGCCGCCGAGCCCGCCCGCGAGTTCGACGTGCCGCTCACGCGGGCCGGTGACTGGCAGTGGAGCGCGCGGTCGGATGGCCGCGTGCACGACGCGCCGCCGACGTTCGAGCAGCTCGGCCACGACGGTGCCCTGATCATCTACGAGGCGCCGCTGCCGGCCGAGGCTTTCGACGGCGCAGACAGCCTGCTCCTGGAGCTGGGCGAGGTGCGCGACCGCGCGTGGGTGAGCGTCGACGGGCGCCGGATCGGCACGCTTTCGCGCACGCTTCATGAGCGATCCCTCGTGATCCCGCGCGGTGAGAGCGTGAGGATCCTCGTCGAGGAGCAGGGGCGGGTGAACTACGACTCGCGGATCGGCGAGCTCAAGGGTCTCATCGGTCAGCCTCTCCTCGCGGGCCGGGCCCTGACGGCTTGGACGGCGAGTCCTGTCGATCTGCAGTCGATCGCGTGCACGGCCGCTCGCGCCGCGCTGAAGCCCACGATCGAGCCGGCCGGCTCGGCGCCGCATGTCGGGCCGGTCGCACTCCGCGGCGACTTCGACCTCGCCGAGCAGCGCGATCTGTTCCTCGACACCCGCGGCTGGGGCAAGGGCTATGCGTTCGTCAACGGCTTCTTCCTCGGCAGGTACTGGTCCAACGGCCCCCAGCGGACCCTCTATGTGCCGGCGCCGGCGACCCGTGTCGGCAAGAACCTGATCGTCATCGTCGAGCTCGATGCCGTCTCGCGTGCGGCGGCGCGCTTCCGCTCCGGCCTGATCCTCGGTCCCACAGAGGAGTAGTCGCACCTCCCCTCTCCACTGCCGCGCGCTGTGCGGCAGCGGTGATCGGCGCGCCCACGCGCCCCTCGCAGCATCCCTCCCACAACTGAACATCCAGCACGGCACCACCACCTCTGCACCACCTCATCTCGACGAAAGGACACATTGTGAAGGGCAAGAAGACACTCCTGGCCGCGATCACCGCCGGAGCACTGCTGCTCTCGGCCTGCAGCTCCGGGGCCGCGGAGCCCGGCGCAGAAGGCGCCGGCGAGGGCGGACTCATCGGCGTCGCGATGCCGACGAAGAGCTCCGAGCGCTGGATCCAGGACGGCGACGCCGTCAAGGCCCAGCTCGAGGGCGAAGGCTTCACGGTCGACCTGCAGTACGCCGAAGACGACATCCCCACCCAGGTCGCGCAGATCGAGAACATGATCACCAAGGGGGCGGAAGCGCTCATCATCGCGTCGATCGACGGCACGACGCTGTCGGAGGTGCTGCAGACCGCGGCCGACGCCGACATTCCCGTCATCGCGTACGACCGACTGATCCGCGACACCGAGAACGTCGACTACTACGCGTCGTTCGACAACTTCAAGGTCGGCATCCAGCAGGCGAACTCGCTGCTGAACGGGCTGGGCCTGGTCGACCTGGAGGGCGAGCCGGTGGCCGACGCGCCTGTCGGCCCGTTCAACGTGGAGCTGTTCGCGGGGTCGCTCGACGACAACAACGCGTTCTTCTTCTTCGACGGTGCCATGAGCGTGCTCGAGCCGCTCATCGACGACGGGGTCCTCGTCGTGCAGTCGGGGCAGACCGACATCGAGCAGGTGGCGACTCTGCGCTGGGACGGCGAAGCCGCTCAGAGCCGCATGGAAGACATCCTCACCGCCGACTACTCCGACGGCACGCAGGTCGACGCCGTGCTCTCGCCGTACGACGGCATCTCGCGCGGCATCATCTCGGCTCTCACCGACGCCGGCTACGAGGTCGGCGACGAGTGGCCGATCATCTCGGGCCAGGATGCCGAGCTCGACTCGGTGAAGGCCATCAACCGCGGCGAGCAGTACGCCACCATCTTCAAGGACACGCGCAACCTCGCCGAGGTCGCCGTCGCGATGGCTGTCGCGCTGCTGAACGACGAAGAGCCCGAGGTGAACAACACCACCGACTACGACAACGGCGTGAAGGTCGTGCCGTCGTACCTGCTCGAATCGCAGATCGTCGTCAAGGAGAACATCCAGGCAGTCCTCGTCGACAGTGGCTACTGGACCGACGCCGAGATCGCCGACTGACACACCGCGTGTCCCGGCCGGGCGGTTCGATGCCCGGCCGGGGCACCTCATGAAGAGGAGCCAGGATGGTCGACGACATTCTCCGGATGCGGGGGATCACGAAGAAGTTCCCCGGTGTCACCGCACTCTCGGACGTGACCTTCTCCGTCGCACGCGGCGAGATCCACGCCATCTGCGGTGAGAACGGCGCCGGCAAGTCGACGCTGATGAAGGTGCTCTCGGGTGTGTATCCGAGCGGCGGCTTCGAGGGCGACATCGAGTTCGACGGCGAGCAGGTCGCCTTCCGCAGCCTTCGCGACAGCGAGGCCAAGGGCATCGTGATCATCCACCAGGAGCTGGCGCTCAGCCCGTACCTGTCGATCGCCGAGAACATCTTCCTGAACAACGAGCGCCGGGATCGCGCGGGCCTCATCGACTGGAATCGCACGAACCTCGAGGCACGGAGGCTCCTCGACCGCGTCGGACTCCACGAGAACCCCGCGACCGCCGTGAACCGGATCGGCGTCGGCAAGCAGCAGCTGGTCGAGATCGCCAAAGCGCTGTCGAAAGACGTCGAGCTTCTGATCCTCGACGAGCCCACGGCGGCGCTCAACGACGAGGATTCCGATCACCTGCTGACGCTGATCTCGAGCCTGCGCGACCAGGGTGTCACCGCGATCATCATCAGCCACAAACTCAACGAGATAGAGAAGATCGCCGATACCGTCACGATCATCCGCGACGGGAAGACGATCGAGACGATCGATCGTGTCGACGTCACCGAGGACCGCATCATCCGAGGCATGGTCGGACGCGACCTCGAGCACCGGTATCCGTCGCGCGAGTCGCACATCGGCGACGAGCTGCTCCGGGTCGAGGACTGGACCGCCCACCACCCGCAGGATTCCACCCGCGTGATGGTCGACAACGTTTCGCTCTCGGTGCGAGCCGGCGAGGTCGTGGGCATCGCCGGCCTCATGGGAGCGGGGCGAACCGAGTTCGCCATGAGCCTGTTCGGTCGCAGCTACGGCAGCCGCATCTCGGGTCGCGCCTACATGCGGGGCGACGAGATCAAGACGCGCACCGTGGCCGAGGCGATCCGCAGCGGACTGGCGTATGCCACCGAGGACCGCAAGACGTTCGGGCTGAACCTCATCGAAGACATCAAGCGGAATATCTCGATGGTGTCCCTCCGCAAGCTCACCCGCTGGGGTCTGGTCGACGACAACGAGGAGTTCGCCACGGCGAACACGTTCCGCCGCAGCATGAACATCAAGGCGCCGAGCGTGCTCGTGCGCACCGGCAAGCTGTCGGGCGGCAACCAGCAGAAGGTCGTCCTGTCGAAGTGGATCTACTCCGACCCCGACGTGCTGATCCTCGACGAACCCACCCGCGGGATCGACGTCGGCGCGAAGTACGAGATCTACACGATCATCAACGAGCTCGCGGCATCCGGCAAAGGCATCGTCGTGATCTCATCCGAACTGCCCGAGCTGCTGGGGATCTCCGACCGCATCTATGCGCTCAGCGAAGGGCGCATCACAGGCGAGCTGCCCATCGCCGAGGCCACTCCCGAGGCCGTTCTCAAGCTCATGACCATGGACAAGCCCCGCTGAGGGCTGCGCACGAAAGAAGCCACCATGTCGAACGACATCCCGCCCGGCGGCGAACCGCACGCCGTCGGCGCCGCCATCAATCCCACCGACAACGCCTTCACCCGCAGGCTCACGCACGTCCTCGCCGACCTCGGACGCAACGGGATCTTCCTCGCGCTCGTCGCCGTCGTCGCGCTGTTCACCGTGCTGACCGACGGGATCCTGCTCCGGCCGCAGAACATCTCCAACCTCGTCGTCCAGAACGGCTACATCCTGGTGCTCGCCATCGGGATGGTGATGGTCATCATCGCCGGCCACATCGACCTCTCGGTCGGCTCGGTGGCGGCCTTCATCGGCGCCGTCTCGGGGGTGCTGACCGTCGAGGTCGGGCTGCCCTGGTGGCTCGCCGTCGTCCTCTCGCTCGTCATCGGAGCCCTGGTCGGCGCATGGCAGGGATTCTGGATCGCGTTCGTCGGCATCCCCGCCTTCATCGTGACCCTCGCCGGCATGCTCGTCTTCCGCGGTCTCGCCCTCGCGGTGCTCGGCAACTCCAACATCGGGTCGTTCCCGGCGGAGTACCGTGCGCTCGGCAACGGCTTCCTCTCGGGCGTTCTCGGCGAGGGCGTTCCCGACCTGTTCACACTGCTCCTCGGCGCGGCGGCCATCGTCGCGCTCTGCATTCAGCAGGTGCGCACCCGCCGCGGTCGCGCGCAGTACGGGCAAGAGGTCGAGCCGTTCGGCTGGTTCATCGCGAAGCTCATCCTGGCTTCGGCAGCGATCGGCTTCTTCGCGTGGGCACTCGCGTCTTACAAGGGCATCCCGGTGACGCTCGTGATCCTCGCCGTGCTGGTGCTGGTCTACGGCGTCGTGATGAACCGTTCGGTGTTCGGCCGCCACATCTACGCGATCGGCGGCAATCGTCACGCGGCGGAGCTCTCGGGCATCAAGACCCGTCGCATCGACTTCTGGCTGTTCGTGAACATGGGCTTCCTCGCGGCGCTCGCCGGACTCATCTTCACGGCGCGGCTGAACCTGGCCGGCCCGAAGGCGGGTGACGGCTTCGAGCTCGAGGCCATCTCGGCAGCGTTCATCGGCGGCGCAGCCGTTCAGGGTGGCGTCGGAACCATCGCCGGCGCGATCATCGGCGGCCTCATCATCGGCGTCCTGAACAACGGCATGTCGATCATGGGCATCGGGATCGAATGGCAGCAGGCTGTCAAGGGTCTCGTGCTGCTCCTCGCGGTCGCCTTCGACGTGTACAACAAGCGTCGTGCCGGCAACTGACGGCGCGGGCGGGCCCGTCGGCAAGCGCACCGCACCATCGCCCGCGCGCATCATGATGTGGTGGATCGGCGCGGCCGTCGGCCTCTATCTCGTCGGGTCGGGCGTGATCGGCATCCTCGCAACGTAAAGAAGGAGCAGGAGAGATGGGCATCCCCCTCCCCGCACTCGATTGGATGCCGCTGCCCGGCGAGTCCTCGGGAGACACGTCGGGGCGGCTGACGCTCGTCGCCGCCCCCGGCAGTGACTGGTCCAACGACGCGTTCGGTACGGCCCGCCAGCACGACGCCGCCCTGCTCGGGTTCACCGCTCCTGATCGGTTCTCGCTGTCGGCACGTGCATCGGTCGAGGGCCCTCGCACGACCTTCGACGCGCCGAGCCTGTCGCTGTGGGCTTCGCCCGACCACTGGGCGAAGCTGTGCTTCGAGCGGTCTCCGCAGGGAACCGACATGGTGGTGTCCGTCGTCACCGACCGCTTCTCCGACGACTGCAACGGGCCGGTCGTCGCAGCCG
Organism: Microbacterium sp. 2FI; assembly: GCF_005502885.1. Classification (GTDB taxonomy): domain Bacteria; phylum Actinomycetota; class Actinomycetes; order Actinomycetales; family Microbacteriaceae; genus Microbacterium. The sequence continues at coordinate 58,386 of NZ_SCMR01000009.1, read as the reverse complement.
GGTCGGTGCTCTTGCGCGTGGTCAGGGACGGACACGTCTGGGCGTTCCACTCGTCGGCCGACGGGGAGGTCTGGGACTTCGTGCGGCTCTTCCGCTTCGAGCCTGAGCTGCCCGTGACTGTCGGCTTCATGGCACAGTCCCCGATGGGCGGAGCGTTCGAGGTCGTGTTCGACGAGATCGTCTTCGACCTCGAGATCCCGACCGACTACCGCGACGGCTCCTGACGCCTCGCGACCGCGGATCGACGCGCGTCGCTGCCTAGGGGACCAGCCCCACCCGCACCGAATCGCCGCTGCGGGCAAGCTCCAGCGCGGCATCGACGTCGGCGAGCGGCATCCGTGCACCGACGAGCTCGTCGAAGGGGTACCGGGTGTGTCGCGCGTGCAGGAACCGGACCGCGGCGTGCAGGTCGTGCGGGGTGTAGTTGTGCACGCCGCTGATCGTCACGAGGTTGCGGACGAGCCGCTCGGGGTCGACGGTCAGAGAACCGCCGGGGAAGACGCTTCCGACCAGCACCACGATTCCGCCCACCCCGACCGCATCGATCGCGGAGGCGACCGCCGCGGCTGAACCCGACGCCTCGATCACCACGTCGATCTCTGCTCGGCCGAGGTCAGCCAGGGCGGCTTCTCGCGCCGACGGATCGAGCGGGTCGACCGCTGCGGCCGCGCCGAACCGCAGCGCGAGGTCGCGGCGGCGGGCGTCGGGATCGGCGACGATGACGCGCGCGCCGCGGTCTGCCGCGATCGCGGCTGCGGTGAGCCCGATGAGGCCCGCGCCGAGGACGAGCACGACGGCGTCATCGATGTCGGTGGTGTCGTCGGCGCGCTCGACCGCGGCCCAGGCGGTTGCTGTGCCACACGACGCGGGCGCGAGGACCTCGGCCGGCACCGACTCCGACACCCGGAGCATCGCGGTCCCGCGCCTCAGGTGCACATGCGACGCGAACCCGCCGGTCAGCTCCCACCGCGGCTCGAGGCGCTCGTGACCGTACTTCACGAGTGCGCGACACTTCTGCGGTATGCCGCGCCGACAGCGGTCGCACGTGCCGCACCCGGCCATGATCGACCACACCACGCGGTCGCCGTGAAACAGCAGCGATCCGTCGATCGCCCGGACGTCTCCGCCGGTCGCGACGATTCGCCCGACGTACTCGTGTCCGAGCACCAGCGGCACGGGCGCGCGCCTGCGGCCGGCGGTGGTGTGCACATCCGATCCGCAGATCGTCGCGAGCTCGATCGCCACCAGCGCTTCGCCGGGTGCGAGGGCGACTCGCGGCACTGCCACGACTTCGTGGGGACGGTCGGCGCCGAGCCATACCATCGCGACGGCGGGCGGGTCGAGGTCGATGCGAACGGGCGTGCCGACAGCACCGGGCGCCGTGACCGTCGGCACGTCAGGCATCGAGGCCGAGCAGCTCAGGCAGCCCGCGGACGGAGGCGATCACGGCGTGGGCGCCGGCGGCAGACAGTGTCGCCTCGTCGTGCGCGCCGGTGAGCACGCCCACCACGAGACCTGCCCGCGCCGCGAGACCCGACGCGACATCGCTGGCGGTGTCGCCCACCACGACGACCGCGCTCATCGACGACACGCGCGCGCGGATCGCCGCGGCGAGCACGAGGTCGGGTGCGGGTCGGCCGCGACCGACATCCGCAGGAGACAGCGCCGTGTCGGCCAGTCCGTGCCAGTCCAGCGCATCGAGGATCGCGTCGCGCGTCACCGGCGAGAACCCCGTCGTGAAGACGATGCGGATGCCGCGATCACGGAGGATATGCAGTGTCTCGGCCGCGCCCGGGATCGCCTCCACGCCCTCTTCTGCGATCAGTGCTTCGTAGGCGGCCTCGAAGGCGGCAGTGGCCTCCTCCGCCTTCGCCCGGTCGCCGCCGGCGAGGTGCGTGAACACCTCGATCTTCGACTGGCCCATCGTCGCGCGGACGTAGTCGAGGGCGTAGCCGTCGGGCAACTGCGCGCCGACGCCGGTCGTCGCGGCCGCCCGCTCGAACGCCCGCTCGACGATGCCGTCGTCGCGCACGGTGGTGCCCGCCATATCGAGGACGACCAGTTCGGCGGTGGCGATTCCGTCGGCCTGCTCGGCGGCGGTGTCGGCGACGGAGGAGGTGGTGAGTGCGGTCATGCGGGGATTCCTTCCCGGATCGGGTTCGGCCGCGCGCCCAGGCGCGGGGCGAGGTTCAGCTCGGCGAGGCCGAGACCGGTGGTCATGCCGATGCCGGTCGTCGCCGTCAGGACGAGGACGTCGGTCACCGGCTCGGCAACGAGGAAGTCCTCGGGGCCGCTCGCGTAGATGCCCTGCCAGCGCTCGACCGGCCGCGGCGTCACGCCGAAGATCGCCTCGAACTCGGCCAGCAGCAGCTCCGCGGCATCCTCCTGCTGGAACGGCGCGATGCTCGCTCCACGCCAGTGCGTGTCGCCGACGATGAGCGATCCGTCCGGCAGCTGCGTGTACATCTGGTTGAGGTCGATTGCGGCGAGCTCGGGGCGCTCGCGATGGAGGCGAGCGCGTACCGCGGCGGACTCGGGGAGAGCGGCGAATCGTCCGTAGCGCACGAGCGACCACCCCGTGAGGAGGGGCGCCCTGAGCGGAGCCGTCAGATCGGCGCGGACGCGCAGCATGTCGAGCCCGCAGCGAACGACCTGGGCGTGCTCGGCGAGCTCCGGCAGCAACTGGTCGATGTCGTGGTTCACCGCGACCACGACAGTCCCGGCCCAGATGGTGCCGCGCGTCGTGTCGACGCGGCCCGTCGCGACCCCGGTGACAGCGGTGCGGAGTCGGAACTCGACGCCGAGTGAGGCGAGGTGGGCGCGGATCGCCGCCGACGCAGTGCGCGGATCGGTCTGCAGATCGGGAGCGATCGTCGCTCCGCCGATCGTCGAGCCCGGCGCCACCCCGCTGCGACGCTCGAGATCGGCGGCGTCGAGCATCTCGATGCCGCCCTCTCGTCCGGCCGCCTCGAGCAGCGCCAGCTCATCGTCGTGCCGCGCGGCCACGAGGGTGCCGGACTCGCGGAGCCAGAAGCCCGCGTCGGCGGCGAGCCGGATCCACAGCGGTCGCGAGGCATCGGCGTACTCGCGCGCCGCGCCGGTCTGCGCACCGATGCACAGGTGTCCGAAGTTGCGGATGCTCGCTCCGCTCGGCTCGTCGCCGCGGTCGACCACGACCACGGACTGACCGCGGGTGACAGCGGCGTACGCGGCACCGAGGCCGACGATTCCCGCGCCGACCACGACGACATCGAATCGATGACTCATCGGAACACCTTCCTCATCCACATCGCGAGGCCCTCCACGACGAGCACGCACGCGAGGATCATCAGCACGATGGCGGTCACCATGCCGTAGTTCGAACCCTGGCTGGCATTGAGCAGGTAGTAGCCCACGCCGCCGCCGCCGACGATCCCGAGGATCGTCGCCGCGCGCAGATTCGTGTCGAGCATGTAGAAGCCGTGGCCGATCATCGCTCGGCCGCTCTGCGGCACGGTGGCGCCGGCATACACCTGCAGCCGCGTGGCGCCCGTCGCCATGAGCGCGCGCTCGGGGCCGCGCTCCACCTCCTCGAGCGAATCGGCGACGAGCTTTCCGAGCAGCCCGATGCCGCCGAAGGCGAGCGCAAGGGTGCCGGCCTGCATGCCGAGCCCCGTGATGACGATGAGGATGATCGCGAGGATGAGCTCGGGCACCCCGCGGATGCCGACGAGCAGGAAGCGCGCGAGTCCGCGGGTGCCGCTGTTCGGCGCGACGTTGCGTGCGGCGAGGGAGCCCAGGAGCAGGGAGGGGCCGAGGGTCAGGAGCGTGGCCGCGAGCGCGATCGCGATGGTCTCGCGGAGGGCCTCGAAGAGCACCTCGGCTCCGTAGACGCCGAACGTCGGCGGCCAGAACTGCACGGCGACGGCAGGGATCTTCGCCCACACCGTGAAGAAGTCGGCCCAGTCGATCTGGCAGACCCAGACTCCGGCGACGACGAGCGCGGCGGCGACCCAGCCTGCTGCGACGTTGCGGACTCGTTCCCCCGTCCAGGGGCGTCGGACGGCGGAGGCCGGCGAAGCCGCCCAGCCGGGGGCAGCGGGCGCGGCATCCCGTGTCGATGCCGGACGCGCGATGCGGCGATGCAGCACCCGGTCCACCCACGTGCGGCGGTCGCCGGCGGCCCCGAGCATCGCGGCGCGCACGACGCTCGAGACGATCTCGATCACGATGCAGAGCACGAGGATGACGAGCGCGATGCCGAGCCCTCGGCCGTAGTCGAGCGACTTGAACGCCGTCGACATCTCGAGCCCGAGCCCCGCGACGCCGACGTAGCCGAGCACCACCGAGCCGCGGAGGTTGATGTCGTTGCGGTGGAGGACGGTCGCGACCCACGACGGGAGAACCTGGGGCAGGACGCCGCTCGTGAACTCCTGCAGCCTCGAGCCGCCGGCTGCACGGATCGCGAGCCGCGGTCCTTCATCGATCTGCTCGACCGCGTCGGCGAACATCTTCGAGATCATGCCGATCGAGTGGATGCCGATGGCGAGGATGCCGGGGAGGGCGCCCAGCGAGAACATCAGCACGAACACCATCGCAAGGACCACATCGGGCAGGGCGCGGGCCAGGACGCCTGCGAAGCGCGCGGCGGCGCGCCACGCGTTCCCCGGCGTCGTGTTCGAGGCGGCGAGGTAGGCGATCGGTATGGAGAGCACGGCGGCGAGCAGTGTTCCCGTGAGCACGATGCCGAGGGTGAGCGCGATGAGATAGGCGAGCTCGCCTGCGGGCGGGAATGTCACGCCGCCGACGCGCGCGAAGAACCGCTCCGCGTTCGCCCAGCTGCCGATCATGTCGACGATCGAGATGTCGACCTCTGCGAGTGCGGCCACCGCGAGGGCGAGGATCGCGACGAGAGTGAGCACTGCTGCGACCCGCTCGGCGGAGATCGGACGCCGCGGCGCGCGCTCGGCGATCGTCGCGGGGGGTCGGGTGAGCCGCAGCTGCGGGAGGGTGGCGGTCATCGTGCCGGCTCCGGGTGGAGGAGTTCGTCCTCGACGGCACGCAGCTCGGAGGTCGTCGTCGCGACGCGGCCGTAGATCTCCATGACCTGGGCCTTCGTGAGGTCGTGCGTGGGCAGATCGAGCACGACCCTGCCGTGTCGCAGCCCCACGATGCGATCGGCCCACGAGATCGCGAGGTCGACCTGGTGGAGGCTGCAGATGACCGTGAGCCCTTCGTCGGCGGCGATCTCGCGGATGAGGGCCATCACCTGGTCGCTCGATTCCGGATCGAGAGAGGCCACCGGTTCGTCTGCGAGCAGCACATCGGGGTTCTGCATCAGGGCTCGTGCGATGGCGACGCGCTGCTGCTGACCGCCCGACAGCGTGTCGGCGCGCTGGTAAGCGCGGTCGAGCAGACCCACGCGGTCGAGATGCGTGAGCGCGGTCAGCTTGCGTGCTTTGGAGTAGGACCAGAGTCCCAATCGCGGCCCGCGCAGCGATGCGAGCGCACCGGTGAGGACGTTCTCGAGGACGGTCAGGGAGGGGACGAGCTCGAACTGCTGGAAGATGAAGCCGACGCGGCTGCGGAGGGTGCGCAGCCGCCGACCGCTGAGACCGGACACGTCCGCTCCGAGCACCTCGACGGAACCCGAGGTCGGAACCTCGAGCCCGTCGAGATGGCGGAGAAGGGTGGACTTGCCCGATCCGGAGAGTCCGAGCATCACCACGATCTCGCCGCGATCGACGGTGAGCGAGACGTCCTCGAGGGCGGTGGTGGCGCCGAAGCGCTTCGTGACACCGTCCAGTCGGACGATCGCCTGGGGTGCGAAGGGAGAGGTCATGGGATGCCCGGATCGGTTCGTATCGGTGTGGGTCAGTGCGCCGGCGTCAGCCCTGGCACTGGGTCGCGTTCGTCTTCGCGCAGATGTCCCGGATGAGGTCGTAGTACGCGTCGTCGACCGGCTTGGTCGCGTAGAACACGCTGCGGAACCCCTCCGAGTCGGCCTGGGTGATTCCGCTCGCGATGATGTCGTCGATCGTGACCTCGCCGAGGAGATCGACCAGCTGATCCGCGAGCTCGTCGGGGAGTGTGTTCGAGTAGACGAGCGGGGCGCCCGGCACCATGGTCTCGGCGACGACACGCACCTTGTCGGACACCTCGACCTCGCTGTCCTCCGCGAAGCCGACCTCGCATTCGACGCCCTCTCCGACCTTCTGGACGCTGACGTCGTGCTTGCCGGCGAAGACGGGCGTGACGTCGGCTTCGGGATCGATCCCCTCTTCGAGCAGGTTGTACGACGGGAAGAGGTAACCCGACGTCGACGACGGGTCGACGAAGCAGACCTTCTTGCCGGCGAATTCGGCGAGCGACTCGATGTCGCTCGACGCCGGCACGATCGCCTGTGAGAAGTAGCCCGGCTCCTGTCCGTCCGCTTCGATGATCGACGAGATGGGAGTGATCTCAGCGCCGTTGTTCGTGGCGACGATGTAGGAGAAGCCCGCGAATGATGCGACGTCGATCTTGCCGGCGATCGCCGCCTCGATCATCGCCGCGTAGTCGGTCGACTCGTGGTACTCGACGGTCTTGCCCGTCTCCTGAGCGATGTAGTCCATGAGCGGCTGGTAGTTGGTCTCGGTGTCGGCAGAGTCGGGCACGACGCCGAAGACGAGGGTGTTCGCGTCGACCGCGTAGCCGTCGGCCGCGTCGGCGGGCGCCGCGGCGTCCGCGGAACCGGAGCAAGCTGCGAGCGTGAGAGCGAGCAGGGCGGCGCCGGCGAGAGCGACCGACGACTTCTGGGCACGGGGGTTCATGACGACCTTTCGGTGAGGGGGGTGGGAACCTCCAGAACTCTCGCACTCGCGAAGTCGACATGTATACCTATGTCCTCATGATTCAGCACTTGTTCACCTAAGTGGTGCTGTACGTGAACGGTCGGGGCCGAAGGGTCGCCATTCGCCTGCCGATCGTCGCCGCTCAGTAGTATTCCTATGTGGCAGACGTCGTATACAAGCAGATCGCCGACGACCTGCGGGGTCGCATCGTCAGCGGCATCCTTGCGCCCGGCGACGAGGTTCCCACCGAGGCTGAGCTCGCCAACCGCTGGCACACCTCACGAGGCCCGATCCGCAACGCGCTGGCGACACTGCGCGCGGAGGGTCTCATCGAGACGTCGCGCGGGCGACCCGCCCGGGTTCGTGAGCGGAAGGCCCACCAGGCCGTCGACGTCTCCATCCCGTTCACCCGCTGGGCGCGCGAGATCGGCGCGGTCCCCGGGGCGCGCACCCAGGAGGTGAGCCTCCGGCGAGCGGATGCCGAGAAGGCTGCGCTGCTCGGCATCGACGAGGGCGAACCCGTCGTCGACGTGCTGCGTCTGCGTCTTCTGGATGCCCGCCCCACGATGCTCGAGCGGCTGACCTATATCGAACCGGTCGGCCGCCTGCTGTTCGGCGTAGACCTCGATTCCGTCTCGATCACGGAGTACCTCGACGAGCGCGGCCACGGCTTCGCCGACGTCGACCACGAGATCGAGGCTGTTGCGGCCGACGACGTCGACTCGGCGCTGCTGGAGGTGCCGACCGGATCGCCCATCCTGCGCCTCCGACGGATCTCTAGGGACGCCGACGGTCGCACGTTCGAGGCGTCCGATGACCGCTACCTCAGTGACATCGTCCGCTTCACGGTCTCGGCCTCCGGCCGGTCGCGGCAGGGGGATGCGTACGTGCGTCCCCTGGGCACGGCGTGATTCTGCGAGCATCCGCGTAGGGCATCGCAATCTTGCGGTGAGGCAAGAAAACCGCTTCTTTCAGCTCTCTGGTCCGAAAAACACTCTGCAACATCGCTCAGACTGACCTCGACCACACAGTTTGTCGAGCGAGCGGAGACCGGATGCTGGATGCGTCGAACGCCGCGCTCGGAGGCTCTGGGGTGCGGTCCTCGACGCGGGCGGCGTTCTTCATCTCGGACAGCACCGGCATCACGGCGGAGACTCTGGGCAGCGCGCTTCTCGCGAACTTCCCGGGCGTGGCGTTCACGCGGCACACCGTGCCCTTCGTCGACACGGTCGAGGGGGCGCGGGCGGTTGCTCGTGACATCGGCGGGCTGATCGCGGCAGGCATCCAGCCGGTCGTGTTCACGACGGTGAAGTCGGCCGAGATCCTCGGCGAGCTCCAGGTGTCGGGGGCGGTGATCGTCGACCTCTTGAGCGGGCATCTCACCGAACTCGAGGTGGCGCTCGGCACATCGCGGTCGGAGCAGCTCGGGCAGTTCCACGGCGTGGGCGACATCGAGCGGTACTTCGCGCGGATGCGTGCGGTGGAGTACGCGATCGAGCACGATGACGGCCAGAGCGCGCGCGCGCTCGACATCGCCGATGTGATCATCATCGCGCCGTCCCGATGCGGCAAGACGCCGACGACGATGTATCTGGCGCTGCAGTACGGGCTGCTGGTGGCGAACTACCCGCTCACCGACGACGACTTCCCGACCGACGACCTGCCGAACACCGTCAACCGGCACGCCGCGAAGTGCTTCGGGCTGACGACCACGCCGCTGCGGCTCAGTCAGGTGCGCCACGAGCGCCGACCGAACTCGACCTATTCGAGCCTCGCCCAGTGCACCCTCGAGCTCCGTCGCGCGGAAGACCTCTACCGCCGCAACCGCGTGCCGTTCCTCAACTCCGCGACCAAGTCGGTCGAGGAGATGTCGGCGGTCATCATGCAGTCGATGCGCCTGCGCGCCTGACCCCCTCCCGTCTCGACCCGCCTCGCTCGCCCGACGACCCGAAAGAAGACAACATGACGAACATCCTCTGGTTCGACCAGGTCGGCATGGCCGACGTCGCACAGGTCGGCGGCAAGAACGCGTCGCTCGGCGAGATGGTCTCGAACCTCTCCGGTGCGGGCGTCCGGGTGCCGGGCGGATTCGCCACGACCGCCGACGCCTACCGCGAGTTCCTCGCGGCGAACGGGCTCTACGACCGCATCCGGACCACGGTGGAGGCCCTCGACGTCACCGACGTGGCGGAGCTCGCCCGCGTCGGCGCGAACGTGCGGGACTGGATCATGGCGCAGCCGTTTCCGGCCGGGTTCGAGCGCGACCTCCGCGCGGCGTACGCACGGCTCGTCGCCGGCGACCCGCAGCCCGAGTTCGTGTCGTGGGCGGTGCGCTCGAGCGCCACCGCCGAAGACCTCCCGGATGCCTCCTTCGCCGGTCAGCAGGAGACGTTCCTCAACATCAGCGGCATCGACAACATCCTCTCGGCCGTCCGCAACGTGTTCGCCTCGCTCTACAACGACCGCGCGATCGCGTACCGCGTGCACCACGGCTTCGACCATCACGATGTGGCGCTGTCGGCGGGCGTGCAGCGGATGGTGCGGTCCGACATCGGCGCCTCGGGGGTGCTGTTCACCGTCGACACCGAGTCGGGCTTCGATCAGGCCGTGTTCATCACGAGCTCGTACGGGCTCGGCGAGGCGGTCGTGCAGGGAGCGGTGAACCCCGACGAGTTCTACGTCTACAAGCCGGCGCTTCAGGCCGGGCACCCCTCGATCCTGAAGCGGTCGGTGGGCGAGAAGGCCGTCAAGATGGTCTACGCCCACGGCCGCCACGTGGGCGGCAGCACGCTGTTCACCGACGTCGCCCCCGCGGACCGCGGACGGTTCAGCATCACGGATGCCGAGGTCGAGGAGCTCGGACGCCAGGCGCTCATCATCGAGGCGCACTACGGCCGCCCGATGGACATCGAGTGGGGGAAGGACGGGGTCGACGGCGGACTCTACATTCTGCAGGCCCGGCCCGAGACGGTCGTCTCGCGCGTCGACGGCAACGTGATGCGCCGGTTCGTGCTGGAAGAGACCGGGGTCATCGCCGCGGAGGGCCGCGCGATCGGGCAGCGGATCGGCGCCGGTCCCGTACGTGTGATGACCTCGATCGACCAGATGGACCAGTTCCAGGCGGGCGACGTGCTGGTCGCCGACATGACCGATCCCGACTGGGAGCCGATCATGAAGCTCGCGTCGGCGATCGTCACCAACCGCGGCGGCCGCACCTGCCACGCTGCGATCATCGCACGCGAGCTCGGCATCCCCGCCGTCGTCGGCACCGGCGACGGCACCCGGGTCCTCGCCGAAGGGCACGAGGTCACGGTGTCGTGCGCCGAAGGCGACACCGGATTCGTCTACCACGGCATCCTGCGCTACGACGAGCGCATCACCCAGCTCGACGCGATGCCCGAGAGTCCCGTGAAGATCATGCTCAACGTGGGCACGCCCGACCAGGCGTTCTCGTTCTCGAAGCTGCCGAACTGCGGGGTGGGGCTCGCTCGACTCGAGTTCGTCATCAACCGTCAGATCGGCATCCATCCTCGCGCCCTGCTCGAGTTCGACACGCTGCCGGCGCCGCTCCGGGACGAGATCGCCGAGCGGATCAGCGCGTACGCGTCACCCCGCGAGTATTTCGTGCAGCGCGTCGCCGAAGGCGTTTCGATGCTCGGCGCAGCCTTCGCCCCCGAACCCGTGATCGTGCGGCTCTCGGACTTCAAGTCCAACGAGTACGCCAACCTCATCGGCGGCGACCTGTACGAGCCGCACGAGGAGAACCCGATGATCGGCTACCGCGGAGCCTCGCGGTACATCTCGGACGACTTCCGCGCGTGCTTCGACATGGAGTGCGAAGCACTCCGGTTCGTGCGCGACGAGATGGGACTCACCAACATCGCCATCATGGTGCCGTTCGTGCGCACCCTCGGCGAAGCCGCCGCCGTCATCGACCTGCTCGCCGAGAACGGTCTCCGCCGGGGCGAGAACGGCCTCCGCATCATCATGATGTGCGAGCTGCCCTCCAACGCCGTCCTCGCCGACGAGTTCCTGGAGTACTTCGACGGGTTCTCGATCGGGTCCAACGACATGACCCAGCTCACCCTCGGGCTCGACCGCGACTCGGCGCTCGTCGCCGCCACCTTCGACGAGCGCGACCCCGCCGTGCTCAAGATGCTCTCGATGGCGATCGAGGCGTGTGCGCGCGCCGGCAAGTACGTCGGCATCTGCGGCCAGGGCCCCAGCGACCACCCCGACCTCGCCGACTGGCTCGTCGAACAGGGCATCGAGTCGATGTCGCTCAACCCCGACACCGTCGTCGAGACCTGGCTGCGGCTCGCGCGCAACCATCGCACGCTCGCTCCGGCGTAGGAGGTCGAGCCATCAGTCGTAGTCGACGCTCGTGCTGCGCGGATACTCACCGCCCGCCAGCTTCACGAGGCGGGCGTGGGCGTATTCGCACACGAGCGCGTGCCGGTAGACCATGCGCGGCACGTCGACGTTCGAGTCCATCCAGAGGCTCAGGCCGGCGATCTTCCAGTGCCGGAACGAGTCGTCGTCGGTGAGCACCGCGAGGATCTCGAGGAACGAGTCGTCGAAGCGGATCGAGTGCACCGCACGTCGGTACTCCTCGAGGGTGAGCGCCATCGAGAATGGGATGTTCATGAAGCAGAGGGCTGTCTGGATGTCGAGGCGGAAGATGCGCCTCTGCCCGCGCTCCGCATCGAGCGGCGGCACGTCGAGCTGGGCGAAATCGAGCGTCTCGGGCCGCGCCAGCGTCACCTCGTCGAGCGCGATCAGCAGGTCGTAGACGTTGACGTCGTGCTCGACCACCGCCGAGTCGCCGAGCCCGGCGAGAGTCTCGGGTCGGAGGGTCACGGGAGCCATGTCGACCGGGGTGTTGCGGATGATGAAGTTGACGAGGTTGGTCTCGACCACGAAGTGCCGGATCAGCAGCTCGCATGCGTTGGGCGCGACGAAGTGCCGCAGGAACCATACGCACAGGACGTCCATGGTGCGCAACGGCATCCAGCGGATCGGCAGCACCCGCTTGACGATCGAGATGATCGCGACCAGCACACGTGAGACGAACCGCGCGATCGGGTAGACCCAGCGCCGAGAGAGGCGCCGCTGGTCGTTGATGATCTGCCGTACCAGGGCACGATCCAGCGGCACCGACGGGTCGGCGTAGATCGCCTCCCACATGCTCGGATCAGAGCGCACGAACTCCGGCATGGAGGGCCGCGGCGCCGCCATCTCAGTGATCCAGCTCTTCGAGCTGCAGGGCGTAGAGGCGCGCGACGACCTGAGCGCAGCGGACGATCTCGTCAGCCGCCGCTTCGTCGATCATCCCTGACGTGAGGATCGCGTCGAGGTCGCCGGTGTGGGCGCTGTCGGCGGCCTCGTGGTACGTCATGAAGCGCACCTGGCTGTCTGCGAGGCCGAGCACTTCCTGGAAGCGCGCTGCCCATCCCGCGGCCCGCTTCGCGCCGAGCCCCTCGATGATGAACATCGCGCCCAGCAGGCCGACCGGGTTCGGCTGGTCGGCGTAGTGGAACATGTAGCCCGAGAGCGCCTCCGAGCCCACGTTCTTGCGGCCGGCGCGCAGCTCGTCCAGGGTGCCTCCGACGGCGACGTAGTCGCGCTCGATCATGAGGAAGTCGCGGTGCTCTTCCTCGGCATGGCGGATCGCAGCCGCGCGCAGCTCGAAATGCTCGATGTCGAAGCTGGATGCCGCACGCGAGATCCACGGCGACCCGTCGACGACCTGCTGCCGCAGGTTGAAGAGCAGCCGCCGGTAGTCCTCGATCGTGACCGTGCCGTCGTCGAGTCGGTTCAGCACCGGCACGCGCGCGAGGTGCGCCTCGAGCTCGTCCCAGACGTCGGCGAGCCGCTCGGCGAGGGTGCGCGTCGCGGCTGGGGGAGGGCTGATCGTCATTGCGGTGCTCCTTGCTGATCCGGTGGGGCGACCACGGTGAGGTGGGCGAAGGCGAACGAGAATCGACCCGATTCGGGCACGGCCAGCAGCACGGTCTCGCCGGGGGCGAAGCGCCCGGTGCGCCAGGCCTCTTCGAGGGCGATGAAGATGCTGGCGGAGCCGGTGTTGCCCCGCGTCTCGAGGTTCGAGAACCAGCGGTCGGTGTCGAGGGTCGGGATGCGGCGGCGAAGCGCCTCGAAGGCGACGTCGCGGAAGACGTTCGTGCTGTAGTGGCAGACGACATGGTCGAGGTGGTGCACGTCGACGAGTCCGGTGTCGACGAGCTCTTCGAACTGCGCGATGCCCGCCTCGGCGAGGTCGTCGAGCATGCTGACGTCCTGTCGCAGCACGAACATGCCGGCGGCCTCGGCGTCGGCGATCCCGACGTCCTGCCAGGTGCCGCCCACCACGGGCTCGGCGCCCGTCATGCCGGCGCGCATGCAGACATCGTGCTCGTGCGCGAGCGAGACGTGACGCACCCAGTCGACCCGCAGTGACGGCTTCGTCGGATGGGGCTGGAACTCGACGACCACGGCGCCCGCGCCGTCCGACAGCATCCATCGCAGGAAATGCGAGTCCATGCCCGCGCGATAGCCGTCGAACCGGCGCTGGCGCAGGCTCCGGCTCGGCAGCTCCGAACCCACGACGGCCGCGCGGGGATGGTCGCCGAGGCGGATCTTGCTCACGGCCGCGTCGAGGGCGGCGAGGCTCGAGGCGCACACGCCCGAGGCCGACAGCAGCTGCATCGGACCGCCGCCGAGGCGTCCGTGCACCATCGACGCGAAGCCGGGGACGAGCACGTCGCCCATCGTCGTCGCGCACGCCAGCATCCGGATGTCGGCCGCGTCGATCCCGCGATCCTCGAACGCCGCCCGGAGCGCCTTGACCGCGAGCTCTTCATTCAGCTCGGTCGGCTCGCCCTGCTCGTCGAGGGCGTAGTGGCGCCGGCGGATGCCGTTGGACTCGAGGATGCGGCGGCGGATGCGCTCGGTGACCGCGTCGTCGCCGCCGAGGCGCGCTGCGATGCCGTCGTTGTCGACCGGATCGCCCGGCAGATAGGCGCCGAAGCCGGTGAGATACGCCGTCGCAGTCGAGCCCATGCAGATGACCCTAGGCCGCGGCGTCGAACGCCTCGCGTGCCGCGCGGCGCCCTTCCTCGATCAGGTGCGGCACGTCGGCCATCGACCACTGGGCGAGCCCTTCCATCTCGGGCTGGACGAGGATGATCGACGGGTCCTCCTCGAGCTCGGCGGTGCTCGCAACGACCCGCATCATGCGGACGTTCTCCCATTTGGCGTGCAGGCGCACGACGATGATCTTCGATGCGCCGAGGTGCCGGGCGGCGCCGACCGGCACATTGTCGACCATGCCGCCGTCCATCAGCACCTGCTTGCCGCGGCGGACGGGCGGCAAGAGGCCCGGCACCGCGATGGACGCGCGGAGCGCGATGTTGAGCGGGCCGCTGTCGATCACGACGGCCTCGCGGGTGCGGAGATCCGTCGCCACCGCCGCGAACCGCCGGGGCAGCTCTTCGATGAGCGGGTCTTCGCCGAGCGTGTGATGGATGGCGTCGGTGACGGCGCCGGAGTCGAGGAGCCCGAGGCGCGGGCTCAGCGACATCCGCGCGATCGAGCTCCATCGGAAGGCCCGCGCCGCGCGTTCGATGTCGGGCAGCGGAACGCCGGCCGCATAGGCCGCGGCCACGAGCGCGCCTGAACTGGTGCCGGCGACGAGCCCCGGACGGATGCCGCGCTCCGCCATCTCCTGGAGAACGCCCACGTGCGCTGCGCCGTACGCGCCGCCGCCCGAGAGGGCGAGTCCGAGGGTCGTGTCGTCGCTCATCGGCCGACGCTCCTCTGCGCAGCATCCTCACCCCGGGGCGATCCCGTGATGAGCCCGATGGTAGCCCGAAAGAGTCGCTCAGGTCCTCGACGAGGCGCGCCTGCGCTTCAGTGCGATCGTGACGGTATCGGCCGCCTCCGGATCGGGGAGCGCGGCCAGCGACGCCGGCTCCATGGCGAAGCGGGGTCGCCGGTTCGCGCGACCGATCGCGCGCCGTGACAGCGCCCACTGAAGTCCGTAGCCGATCGCGAAGACGAGGAGCGTGAAGATCAGCGCCATCGCCGCGCCCTGGTCGGGCGCGTACAGCTGTGCCGAACGCGGGTTGATCATCGCGTACATGTACACCGACAGCGGCCGCGACTCCGGCGTCGCGAGGAAGGCCGGCAGGGTGAACTCGTTCGTGCCGAGGATGAACATCTGGATCCAGACGGCGAACACCGTCGGCATCAGCAGCGGAGCGACGATCTTGCGGAAGCCCTCGAGCCGACTCGCGCCGCTGATCACCGCGGCCTCCTCGAGCTCCTTGCGGATCTGCAGCGTCGCGCTGTAGCCGGCGCGGTACGCGATCGAGACGCGGTACGAGTAGGCGATCGTCAGCGCGGCGATGGTCCCGGCCAGCGGGATGACGGGGTTGATCACCATGAAGGTGAGGAACATCGCGAAACCGGCGATGACGGTGGGGATGGCCACCGACGACGAGGCGAAGAGGTCCATGCTCCGCGTCCGGATGGTGGAGCGGCTGCGCGCGATCCCGTACGCGAGCACGGTCGCCGCCACGCTGGCGATGGTGGCGCTGCCGCCCGCGATGATCAGGGTGCGACCGAGCGATGCCCAGAACTCCGGGTCGCCGAGCACCTCCGCGAACGCCGTGAAGTGCGTCTGCTCGACCAGCGCCTCGAGCGAGAACGCGATCGGGTAGGGCGTGATCGCCGACCAGAACAGGGCGAACAACGGCAGGATCGCGGTCAGCAGGGTGAAGATGAAGATCGCGATGAGGACCGGGATGCGCCAGGCGCCCAGCTTCATGGTGGTGGGCCGGAAGCCCTTGCCCGAAACGGAGGCCCGCCTTTCGGCATCCCGAGTCGCTCGCAGGTAGAGCATGAACGCGAACGTGGTGATCACCAGGAACACGCAGCCCCACGCGGCGGCCAGACCGTACTGCGGAAGCTGGCCCGCGCCGGCGCTGATGAGTGTCCAGAGCTTGAGCGCGAAGATGGACTGGCCCGACTCCTGCCCGAACAGCAGCGGCACCTCGAGGCTTCCGAGGCCGAGGATGAAGGTCAGCACGCCCACGCCGAGCAGACCCGGCCACAGCATCGGGAGGGTCACCCGCCGGAGGGTCTGCGGCCAGGATGCGCCCGAGACGCGGGCCGACTCCTCGAGTGCGCCGTCCATGTTGGTGAGGATCGGGACGATCATCAGGTACGGGAACGTGACGTTGGTCAGGGACTGGATGACGATCATGGTCGAGAAGGCGTACGGATCGATGACCAGGTCGGTGAAGGGCAGGGCGGCCAGCAGCTGGTTGAGCACGCCCGACTCGGGCGACAGCATCAGGAGGTATGCCTGCGCCTTCACGATCGGCGGCACGATGAACGGCACGATGACGAGCACCGAGATCACGCGCCGGAACGGCGCATCGGTGCGCACCGTCACCCACGCCAGCCCGAATGCCATCGCGAGCGACAGCACCGTCGACCCGCCGACGAACAGCGCGGTCGAGCCGAGGACGGCCCAGAAGTCCTCGCGCAGCCCCCACAGGGTGACGAAGTTCTCGACGGTCCACCGCGAGGAGGAGACGCCGAAAGGCAGGAACGGACCACGAAACGCGGTGATCACCTGGACGATCAGCGGGATCGCGAGAAGGATGAAGATCACCGATCCCGCGATGACCGTCGCGACCGTCATCGTGGTCGGGCGCGTGCGCCCGGCTTTCGTGGTCCGTTCCGCCTTGAACACGTGCTATCCGTTCAGCGTTGCGTCAGCGGCGGTGGTCATCGCGATCCACTCGTCGCGGGTGTCCTCGGTCTCGATGCTCGCCCCGTTCTCCAGGCTCAGCAGGAGCGCCTCGGCGTTCGTCTTCATCAGTCCGGTCGCCTGATCGAAGAGCGAGGACGGCAGACCCGGGTAGGGCACCTGCGTGGTGGAGAAGCGCTCGTCCGTCATGCGCAGCTCGAGCCAGTCCGGGTCGTACGCGTTCCACAGCGACCACAGCACGGCACCGGGCATGTTCTTCGCATCGACGTTCACGCCGGAGAACTGCGCGAACACCCCGGTGTGCTCGAACGGCGCCACCGCGAGGCTCGGGTTCGGGTTGAAGAGCGTCTGGTTGAGGGCGATCGGCACGTCACCGCTGGACAGCGGCGAGTTCTGGTCCTCGAGGATCTCGAGCGTTCCCGACGACTTCAGCTCTTCGATGAGCTCCACCATCGCGTCTTCGCCGTTGGCCATCCCGTAGCCGGAGAAGACGATCGGGTTGTAGCTCGCGATCGAGACCTTGCGCTCGTACTGCGGGTCGAGCAGTCCCTCGAGCGAGGTCGGAACCTCGATCTTGTCGGTGTTGTACTGCATCAGCGAGCCGTTGATGCTGTCGGGCAGCATCTCGGGCGCGCCGATGGTGAGGAACTCCGCGGGCACGCCGTACTGGGTCCAGTCGATCTCCGCCCAGTAGCCCTCATCGGTCATCGCGGCGGCCGAGACGAGCGAACCCGACAGGATGTCGGTGTTGCGTGCGCCGGTCGCGTCGGCCGAGATGATCGCCGACGGGAGGTTGTAGGTCAGCCCGCGCGTCTCGATCTTCAGGTCGGGGTAGCGGGAGTTGAACTCGGCGATGACATCGGGGGCGAGTTCGTACCAGTCCCAGATCACGAGGCGGCCGCCGTCGGTCTCCTTCGCCTCCTCGTAGAGGGCGTCCATCTGGCGGTCGATCTCGGGCCAGAAGTCCTCGTAGAAGTTCTCGCAGCGCGTGAACTCGCCGACCTGGACGGCGTCGCAGGCGACCTCCGGCGCACTGTCGCCGGACGGCGCGATGGGGCTCGGGACGGATGCCTGAGGTGAGCTGCACGAGCTCAGCAGCAGCATCCCTGTCGCCGCGAGCGCGAGACTCGCGCTGCGTGCTTTCGATGCGTTCATAATCCGGGTGTCCTCTCTGACGTGGATCTCTGTGGTGGGAAGGGGGAGGTCTAGGCCGCGAGCACGCGACAGGCGTGCGGGGCGAGTTCGATGAAGATCGTGTCGCCGGCAGCCGGCGAATTCAGCGGCGCGCCCCGGGCGACGAGGCTGCCGACCACGGTCTGCCCGCTCAGCACGTCTGCCTCGTACTCGACGATCTCGCCGAGGAACTCGACGCGTGCGACGCGCGCGGGGAACACGTTCGGCCGGTCGGGCGCGGTCTCGTGCCATCGCACGCTCTCGGGGCGGAAGGTGATGGTGACATCCCCACCGGTGCCGACGCCGCTCGGGCAGGGCGTCACCATCCGGGTTCCGAACGCCTCGACGAGCGCGTCGCCGTTGGCGCTGCGATCGCGGACGACGGCGGGGATCATGTTCACGCGGCCGACGAAGTCGGCCACGAAGCGGTCGGCCGGCTGGTAGTACAGGTCGCGGGGTGCGGCCTCCTGAACGATGCGGCCCTCGTGCATCACGGCCACGCGGTCCGACATCGACAGCGCTTCGGACTGGTCGTGGGTGACATACAGTGCCGTGATGCCGAGGCGCTGCTGCAGGCTGCGTAGTTCGCTGCGCATCGTGTCGCGCAGCTTGGCGTCGAGGTTGCTGAGCGGTTCGTCGAGCAGCAGCAGGCGCGGACGGTGGGCGAGGGCGCGGGCCAGAGCCAGACGCTGCTGCTGCCCGCCCGAGAGCGCGGTGGCCGGCCGGTGGGCGAAGGAGTCGAGCTGCACGAGCTCGAGAGCCTCCATCGCGCGCTTGCGCGCCTCCTTCTTCGGCAGGCGCCCGGAGGCGACCTGAAGCGGGAAGACGGCATTGGCGAAGACGGTCATATGGGGCCAGATCGCGTAGTTCTGGAACACCATTCCGACATCGCGCTTGTCGGGGGAGACGTGCTCGGTGCCGGTCGAGAGGACCTTGTCATCGAGCAGGATGCGGCCGCCGTTGCTGTTCTCGAGGCCGGCGACGCACCGAAGCGTGGTCGTCTTGCCACACCCGGACGGCCCCAGCAGCGAATAGAACTTGCCCGGCTCGATCGTGAAGGTGACGCCCTTCACGACGGGAACCTCGGCGCCGTCGAGCTCGTAGTGCTTCTCGAGCCCCTCGACGACGAGACGCCCGCCACCATCTTGTGCGACCATGACCGACCTCAACTTCCGGCGACTGTGCGGATGAGCGGAGCTTTGGACCACGCCGTCTGCGGGCGCGGCTGGCGCTCGCCGTCGACGATGACCCCATCGACCTGCTCGTCGTAGAAGCAGACGAGGTTCTCGATCTTCGGGCACTCGGGAATGGGGTGCCGATAGACCCAGGCGATGTCTTTGACGAGCTGGTCGCCGATCTGCAGCGACCAGTATTCGGCCGCACCCTTGTAGGGGCAGATCGACGACGTCGTCGACGCGACGAACAGGTCCGAGCGCACGTCCGCCCAGGGGATGTAGTAGCGCGTCGGCAGGCCGGTCTCGAAGAGGAGGCGCGGTCGCCGGGTCTCAGCGACCACCTGCCCGAGCATCACGACCTGCACGTGGCGTGAGCTGGAGAGCACATCGACGCGGTGGTACGGGTCGCGCGGGTGCTTGTAGACCTCATCGTCCTCTTCGAACCAGCGGTCCATCTTCGCCCAGTAGAACGCGACCATTCCGCGGAGCGCCTCGGCGGGGGCTTCGGGGGACTCATGGATCCAGGCGCCGTCGCTCACGCGCGTCTGTCCGACCGTGATGTCGAAGTAGCGGGCGGTGCCTCGCACCGGGAGGTCCTTCGATCGGCCGGAGGGCGCGAGCAGATCCATCCGCACGTCCTCGGCCGGGAAGTAGTACACCGGCATGTGCTTGGACTCGTGGAGCAGCTGCACGCGTCGGCTCCGCGCCACGACCACGCCGCCGAGTGTGACCGTGACCTGCCGGCCGGTCGGCTCGACCCGGAACGCGTAGCGGCTCGGATCCTTCTCGCGCTCGATGACCTTGTCCTCGAGCTGGAAGGCGGTATCGGTCATTGCGCGACCTCGGCGTACTTTTCGGTGTCGACGAAGCGCAGGATGCCGGCATCCTGATCGATCGGGACGACCTGCCGGTACATCTCGTAGTCGTCGCGCACGACGAAGTGCTCACTGATCTTGAAGTCGCGGAAGCGGAGGATGTGCACCTGCTGCTGACTCACCGCGACGCCGCTGGCCGGAACCCCGTAGAGCGTCAGGCCGGTGTGCTTGGCCGAGAAGCGCCCCTCCAGGAAGACCAGGTCGCCCTCCGCGGCGACCTTGTCGATCACGAAGCTCGGGTCGGTGAAGAGCTGGCTGAACGCCTTCCGCACGAAGTACGCGTTCTGGAACCCGCGATCCTTGCCGGGCTCGGAGGCGTGGTTCCAGTAGTCCTCGGTGTAGTACTTGTCGAAGTGCTCCTTGAACGCGGGGTCGTCCGGCCCCCCGGTCTTGTGAGAGGCCAGATCGTTTCCCCAGACCTCGAGGGCGATCTCCTTGTTGCGGGCTGCGATGTCTTGCATGTCTACTCCTGGGGATTCTGTATTCTGGATCCAAAATGGTGGGACAACAGGATACTGCGATCTCGCCGTCCGTGCCGTGTGGGGACTAGCCCGGCAGTGCGGAGTGCGCCTGGGGCAAGCCGATGACGGGTTCGCCGAGCAGCGGCGTGGAGACCGCGTAGATCCCGTGATTGGCGAACACCCAGATCAGGTTCCGGTCCCACTCCACGAAGATGCCGTGGACCGGCGCCGCGAGATCGTCGTCGTCCTTGAGTCCCATCGGCGGAACGAAGTAGGCGCCGACCTTCGGGTCCTCGGGGTCGCGCACATCGAAGATCTGGAGACCTGCGGCGTAGAACGCGTAGGGGAGGATGCCGCCGTGGGGCGTGCCCGTGTTGATGAAGTAGCCCGAGCGCTTGGGTCCGAACGAGCCCCGGCGCTGCGCCCAGTCGGTGAACGGCGCCTCTGCCGGGGGCAGCGGTCGAGGGAGGGTGCGCACCAGTCGCGGCTGCGTCGGGTCGCTGACATCGATCTGGTAGATCTCCTTGGCGGGCTCGTAGCAGTCGGTGTTCATCGGGTAGCCCGACACGTACACGTACCCGGTCTCCTCGACCTGCGTGGTGTCGACGTTGTCACCCTCGGTGCCGGCGACGCTCTCGGGCAGATCGCACCACCCGACGTGATGGATGTTCGCGGGGTCGGACACGTCGAGGACGAAGAAGCCCTGGCCTCCCTGCGCGGCATACCCGTGGCGCCAGCCCGATTCGACGGACCGCGGCATGAAGATGCCCATGCGCGATCCGAACCACGACGTCTTGTTGTTCCAGCGCGGGTTGCCGGCGAGGTACTCGGAATCGGCCTCCTCGCCGGCACGGGTTCCCGGGGCCCACCATGTCGACAGGTGGACGGGGTGCGCCGGGTCGGACACGTCGTATGCGGCGTGGCCGGCAGCCCAGAGCGTCGTCTTGTAGGGCTGGTTGACGAATGTGTTGTCGGGTGCCGTCGCGACGAACAGGTAGCGGTCGCCGTAGTAGACGGGAAGATCCAGAACGCCGTTGCCCTCCTGCACCTCGTCGGGCCCGTGGTTCGGGTCCGTCGAGACCTCGGTGAGCAGGGTCCAGTCGCGCGGGGTGGGGCCGTTGACTTCGAACACACGGAAGCCGCGCAGACCCTCCCATTCGAGGAGCTGACCCTCCACGGTCGCGTCGGTCCACTTGTTCGCCACCCGACCCTTGAGGAAGTAGCGCGGCGTCTCGTTGGCCTGGATGGCGATGTGCTTGCCGAGATTCTCATTCCACTGGATCGTCACCGCGCCGAAGCTCGGCCCCGTCCAGGGCAGCGTCTCCTCGTCGACGACGGTGAGGGCCCGCGGATCGGTGATGTCGTAGACGTTCCAGCGGTTGCCGCCGCCGTAGTGCAGCATGTAGCGCCGGTCGTCCCAGTCGTAGATCGCCTGCCAGGAGTGGCTCGTGTTGACGACGATGGGGTAGAAGGCCTCGGCTGCCGCGTTCAGGCTGTAGGTCGCCGCGTCGCGGTACGGAAGCTGGCCGGGCCAATCGACGAAGACGTCGCGCGGCACAGACGGCGTGTGAGCCGGCGGCAGGAAGGTTCCGTCGGGCTGCATGCCCCAGCTCGCAGGGTCCGGATCGAGGGGTTCGCCGACGACGCGCTCGAAGTCCTTCGGGTCGTACTTCTTCGCGTCGGGCACGTAGGGAGAGCCGGCCATGTCGCCTCCAGGATTCGCTGCAGAAAGTGCATTGGGTCACGACACTCGGGGGGTGTCGTCCCTCACAGCGTCTCCGGATCGCTCAGGACTGTCCAATATCTATCCCGCTCGCCGATATGACCGTCAGGACATATCAACCGGCGATTCGGGGCTCAGATCGTGCATACTCTCGCTCGAGTTCAGCGAGTCGCGCACCCTCCCTGCGCAGGTGCGTGAGGATCGCGGCGGCGGGTGCCGAGGGTGCGCGGTCCTTCAGCATCGTGACGCCCACCGATCGACGGATGGAGCTCAGTGGCGTGTCGAGGATGCGGAGCTCCGCGTCGTCCACGGCGATGAACATGGGGAGCGCCGCGATGACATCGGTCGAGATGAGGAGGTTGCGCAGCGTCAGCATCGAGGTGCACTCGACCCGGTCCGCGGGCAGGGGCAGGCCCTCATGGAAGAAGACGGCCTCCAGCTCGGCGCGCAGCGCCGTCTGGGCCACCGGAAAGATCCACGGGAACGTGACGAGGTCGGCGAGCGACTTGCGTGATCCGGTGTGGACGGGGTGACCTGCCCGCGCCACCAGGCGGATGGGCTCCTGGTGCAGTCGCTCCTGCTCGAGCCGGACCGGCACGGTCGAGGAGAGTCGACCGACCGTGAGATCGAGGTCGCCGGCGAGGAGCAGCTGCTGCAGCGTGTCGGGTGTTCCCTCGCGCACGATCACCGTCAGTCGCGGATGCTCGGCCTTGAGGGCCGCGATGGCCCGCGGAAGGAGCAGGTTCGAGCCGGCGAGGTGCGTGCCCACCGTGACGGTGCCGAGCTGGCCGGACTGCAGCAGTCGCACTTCTTCGCCGGCCGTCCGCAGCTCGGCGAGCACCGAGCGGGCGCGCTCGATGAACGGGTACCCGTACTGCGTCGGCACGACTCCTCGGGGGAGGCGTTCGAACAGCGGCACGCCGAGCAGCTCCTCGATCTCGCGCAGGCCCCGCGTCACGACGGGCTGGCTGATGTGCAGCGTTTCCGCGGCCCGCACCAGCGTGCCTTCGTCGGCGATGGTGGTCACGAGGACGAGATGCCTGATCTTGAGGCGTCCGTCGAGCAAGCGGTCGGTGGCCATGCTCCGGAACTATAGCCGAACGGGTATGGCAATGCCGCAAGAGAGTATTTGTGGGCATCTCCCCGAGTTCCTAGCCTGATGACCATGACCTCACAGACGACGTCGCCGCCCGTGATGGCACCGGCCGCTCAGGCCACACGGCAGCTCCGCAACTTCATCGGGGGCGAGTCGGTCGACGGGGTCCGCACGTTCGCCAAGCTGAATCCGATCGACGGCTCCCTCATCGCCGAGGTGCACGAGGCGGGGAGGCACGAGGTCGGCCTCGCGGTGGCGTCCGCGCGCGCTGCTCTCCACGGTCCGTGGGGTCGCATGACGGTCAACGAGCGCGCGACGATCCTGCGTCGCATCGCCGACGTGATCGAGCTGCGCTTCGCCGACCTCGTCGATGCCGAAGTCGGCGACACCGGCAAGCCCGAATCACTCGCACGGGATCTCGACGTCGCACGGGCGGCCGCCAACTTCCGGGCCTTCGCCGACGTCGTCTCGGCTGCGGGCATGGACTCGTACCTCACCGAAATGCCGGACGGGCGCCGTGCGCTCAACTACGCAGTGCGCAAGCCGCTCGGCGTCGTGGCGGTGATCGTGCCCTGGAATCTTCCTCTGCTGCTTCTCACCTGGAAGCTGGCACCGGCTCTCGCCAGCGGAAACACCGTTGTGGTCAAGCCGTCGGAGGAGACGCCGTCCTCGGCCACTCTGCTGGCTGAGATCCTCGTCGAGGCGGGGCTTCCGGCCGGCGTCGTCAACGTCGTGCACGGTTTCGGATCCGACTCCGCGGGCGAGTTCCTGACGACGCACCCGGGCATCGACGGCGTCACCTTCACCGGTGAGTCCTCGACCGGGTCGGCGATCATGCGTGCCGTGGCGCCGCGCGTGCGACCGGTGTCGTTCGAACTCGGCGGCAAGAACGCGGCCGTCGTCTTCGCCGACGCCGACCTCGACGCGGCCGTCGCGGGGCTCGCCCGTTCCACGTATCTCAACACCGGCCAGGTCTGCCTCTGTACCGAGCGCATCTATGTCGAACGGGCCGTCTTCGCCGATGTGGCCGCCGGTCTCGCCGAGCAGGCGGGGCGGCTGCGGCTGGGTCGCCCAGAGAATCCCGCGACGACCACCGGCCCGCTCATCTCGCGCAAGCACCGCGAGAAGGTGCTGTCGTACTTCCAGCTTGCACAGGAAGGCGGGGCGACCATCCTCGCGGGCGGCGGGATCCCGACCCTCGGAGATGGGCTGGATGCCGGGTCCTGGATCGAACCGACCCTGTGGACGGGTCTGGACAACACGCACCGCGTCGTCCGCGAGGAGATCTTCGGGCCGGTTGCCACGCTCATCCCCTTCGACTCCGAAGAGGAGGCGATCGCTCTGGCCAACGACACCGACTACGGCCTCGCCGCCGTGACCTGGACGAGCGATCTCACGCGCGGCCACCGCGTCGCCCAGCGCATGCGCGTGGGCATGTCGTGGGTGAACACCTGGTACCTGCGCGATCTTCGCAGTCCGTTCGGCGGCGTCGGCCTGTCGGGCATCGGCCGCGAGGGCGGACTCCACTCGCTCGGGTTCTACACCGAGCCCACGAACGTCTGCGTACAGCTGTGAGCGTCAGCGCGTCCGCACGCGAGGCCGCAGAGCGCCTGCGGCGAGCCGGCGAGACCGGCATCGCCTGCCCGCCGGTGCGCGACCTGATCGGCGAGGTGGATCAGGATGAGGCGTACGCCGTCCAGTCGCTCGGAATCGATCGCCGCATCGCCGAAGGGCGTCGGGTCGTCGGCCGCAAGATCGGGCTCACGTCGCCTGCAGTCCAGGAGCAGTTCGGCGTCTTCACCCCCGACTACGGCGTGCTCCTGGACGACATGATCGTCGCGGACCGTGAGCCCCTCGAGCTCTCCCGCTTCTTCGCTCCTCGCGTCGAGGCCGAGATCGCGTTCGTCCTCGGCCGCGATCTCGATTCGCCGACCACGCATGTCGCCGACGTGCTTCGCGCGACCGAGTTCGTGCTGCCGGCGATCGAGGTCGTCGACTCGCGGATCACGGACTGGGACATCCGCATCACCGACACCATCGCCGACAATGCCTCCAGCGGTGCGGTGGTCCTCGGCACCACCCCCCGATCGCTCGACGGTCTCGATCTCTCGGCCGTGGGCATGTCCCTCGATCGCGGGAGCGAACCGGTCTCGACAGGGTCAGGCGCCGCGTGCCTCGGCAGTCCCGTCATCGCCGTGGCGTGGCTCGCACGTGCGGTCGCCCGCCACGGCCGCCCGCTGCTGGCGGGTGAGATCGTCCTCTCGGGCGCCCTCGGTCCCATGGTCGCCGCGAGCGCCGGCGTCTACCGGGCGCGCCTCGACGGAATCGGCGAGGTTCGCGCGGACTTCAACGCATCGAGCCTCCCGGCGGTGGCGGCGTGACCGCGGGCGTGGCCATCATCGGGTCGGGGAATATCGGCACCGACCTGCTCATCAAGGTTGCGAGGCTCTCGAGCACTCTCCGGGTCGTCGCCATGGCCGGCATCGACGAGCACTCCGACGGGCTCGCCCGCGCTCGCCGGCTCGGGGTCGCGACCACGCACGGCGGAGTGGACGGGCTCGTGCTCATGCCGGAGTTCGCCGACGTGGAACTCGTCTTCGACGCGACGTCGGCGGGTGCCCACGTGCACAACGACGCCGTCGTCCGCGCAAGCGGCCGCGTGATGGTCGATCTCACGCCCGCCGCGATCGGACCCTACGTCGTGCCCGTCGTGAACCTCGACGGTCACGTCGGCGCGACGAACGTCAATATGGTCACCTGCGGCGGTCAGGCGACCGTCCCGATGGTCGCGGCCGTCTCGCGCGTGGCTCCTGTCGCCTACGCGGAGATCGTCGCCTCGATCGCCTCGAAGTCGGCAGGACCCGGCACTCGCGCGAACATCGACGAGTTCACCGAGACGACCGCGCGCGCGATCGAGCAGCTCGGCGCAGCCGAGCGCGGCAAGGCGATCATCGTGCTCAATCCGGCCGAACCCCCGCTCATCATGCGCGACACCGTGTACTGCCTCGTCGACGGCGATGTCGACCACGCGCAGGTGCGAGCCTCCGTCGAGGCGATGGTCGCCGACGTGCAGGGCTATGTCGGCGGCTACCGGCTCAAGCAGAGCGTGCAGTTCGAAGCCGTCGATCTTCCCTTCGTGCCGGCGCTCGATCGAGGCTTCCGCGGCACGAAGGTCACCATTCTGCTCGAAGTCGCCGGCGCCGGGCACTACCTGCCGGAGTACGCCGGCAATCTCGACATCATGACCAGCGCCGCGCTGCGCACCGCGGAGCGCCTCGTCGCCGCACGGGTGGGAGCGATGAGATGACCGGAGCGGAAGAGGCGATGCGGCCGAAGGTGTACATCCAGGACGTCACCCTCCGAGACGGCATGCACGCCATCGGGCACAGCTACACGGTCGACGACGTGCGAACGATCGCGGCCGCCCTCGAGGCGGCAGGCGTCGACGCGATCGAGGTGGCCCACGGCGATGGTCTCGGCGGCTCGAGCGTCGCCTACGGCCAGGGCGCCTGCACCGATGAGGCCTGGATCGAGGCTGCGGCATCCGTCCTCACGCGCGCCACGCTGACGACGCTCATCCTGCCCGGCATCGGCACCATCGAACGACTCGAGCGTGCCCGCGATCTCGGTGTTCGGAGCGTCCGCGTCGCAACCCACTGCACCGAAGCCGATGTCGCCGCGCAGCACATCGGCTGGGCGCGCGAGCACGGCATGGACGTCTCGGGATTCCTCATGATGAGCCACCTGAACGACCCCCGCGGCCTCGCCGAGCAGGCGAGGCTCATGGAGTCCTACGGTGCGCACTGCGTCTACGTCACCGATTCCGGCGGTCGCCTGACCATGCGCGATGTCGGCGAACGCGTCGACGCCTATCGTCAGGTACTCGCACCCGAGACGCAGATCGGCATCCACGCACACGAGAATCTGTCGCTCAGCGTCGCGAACAGCGTCACCGCGGTCGAGCACGGCGCCTACCGCGTCGACGCCTCACTCGCCGGCCAGGGCGCTGGGGCCGGAAACTGCCCGATCGAGGCGTTCGTCGCGGTCGCCGACCTGCTCGGCTGGGAGCACGGCTGCGACCTCTTCGCGCTGCAGGATGCGGCGGACGACCTCGTCCGCCCGCTGCAGCGGCGTCCGCTGCGTGTCGATCGCGAGACCCTGACCCTCGGATACGCGGGCGTCTACTCGAGCTTCCTGCTCCATGCCGAGCGGGCCGCGGAGCGCTACGGACTCGATGCACGCGAGATCCTCCTGGAACTCGGCCGCCGCCGGATGGTCGGCGGTCAGGAGGACATGATCGTCGACGTCGCACTCGATCTCGTCGACGCCCGCGACGCCCTGCTCACGGGAGCGAGGACCCCATGAGCGCAGTCACGCACGGCACAGATCTCGACGATCGTCCGTCCGTCGCCGCGATCGCCGACGCCCTCGAACGCGCCCGGCTCACGGTGACGCCGATCGCGCAGTCCTCGGTCAGCGCGCCTCTCGGGCTTGCGACCGCCTACGCGGTGCAGCACGATCTCACCGGGCGGCGGGTCGCGAGCGGCGACCGGATCGCCGGTCTGAAGCTCGGGTTCACCAGTCGCGCGAAGGCGCGGCAGATGGGTGTCGACGACGTCATCCTCGGCAGTGTCACCGACCGGATGCGGATCGAAGACGGCGGCGGGTTCGACCCGCGAACCTGCATCCATCCCCGCATCGAGCCCGAGATCGCCTACCTCCTCGGCGCCGACATCGACACCGATCGCGTCCCCGACCCTGCTGCCATCGCCGCGGTCGCGCCCGCCCTCGAGATCATCGATTCCCGCTATCGCGACTTCCGCTTCGACCTGGGCGACGTGATCGCCGACAACACCTCTGCGGCGGCCTATGCCATCGGCCCGTGGGTGCGGCCCGCAGAGGCCGGTTCGTTCGACAATCGCGCGGTCCGGCTCGAGTTCGACGGCCGGATCGTGCAGACCGGCTCGACCTCTGCGATCCTGGGCGATCCGGGCAGAGCCCTCGCCGCCGCGGCGAGACTGGCGAGGGTGCACGGCTTCGAGCTGCGCGCCGGCATGATCCTGCTCGCGGGCGCGGCGACCGTCGCCGTGCCCGTCCCCCGTGCCGGGGTGGTCGAGGCGACCGTCGCCGGGCTCGGACGGGTATCGATATCGATCGACGGCGAGGGCGACGAATGACCGAGCAGGGCGGAATCACGGTGGCCGGGAAGGCGACCCCGCGTGGCCGCTTTCCGCACGCGAAGATCTCGGGCGACCTGGTGTTCGTCTCGGGAACGTCCAGCCGCCGCCCCGACAACTCGATCGCGGGCGCAGAGGTCGATGAGTTCGGCACGACGTCTCTCGACGTCGCCGTGCAGACGCGTGCGGTCATCGAGAACATCCGCGAGGTGCTCGCCGCATGCGGCTGCACGCTCGACGACATCGTCCAGACGACGAGCTTCCTCGTCGACATGAACGACTTCGGCCGCTACAACGCGGTCTGGGCCGAGTACTTCGACGAGGCCGGACCCGCCCGCACCACGGTCGCCGTCCATGCGCTGCCGCATCCGCATCTGCGCATCGAGATTCAGGCGATCGCACGGCGGTCGACCGCCACGCCTGAGGCCACTATCAAGGAGGAACAGTGAGCACCATCCCACCCGTCATCGATTTCCCCGCCTGGATCAAGGAGAACGAGCACCTCCTCAAGCCGCCGGTCAACAACAAGGCCGCGTGGACGCCGATGGGCGACTTCATCGTGCAGGTCGTCGGCGGCCCCAACCAGCGCACCGACTTCCACTTCGACCCGTACGAGGAGTGGTTCTACCAGTACCGCGGTGCCATGCACGTCAACATCATGACCGAGGACGGCCCGCAGCGCATCGACATCCGCGAGGGCGAGATGTGGTTGCTGCCGGGCAACGTATACCACTCGCCCCAGCGCCCGGAGGCCGGCTCGATCGGCATCGTCATCGAGCGGATCCGTGAAGAGGGCACGCTCGAGAAGTTCGCCTGGTTCTGCCCGAACTGCGACACGAAGGTGCACGAGGTCGAGCTGCAGGTCCGTGACATCGTCGAGGATCTTCCCCCCGTGTTCCGCGACTTCTACGAAAGCGAAGAAGGCCGCACGTGCCCGAACTGCGGCGCCGTGCACCCGGGCAAGGGCTGAACCGAGTGGGCACGATCGACGTCCACACCCATATGGTGCCCTTCGGCTGGCCCGACCTGTCCGCAGAGGTCGGGCCGGGCCTCTGGCCGCGGCTGCGGGTGGACTCCGAGCGCGAGGCGATGATCATGATCGGCGCGAGGGAGTTCCGCCGCGTCGACGAACGGTGCTGGGATGCGGCCGCACGCGTCGCCGACATGGATGCCGAGGGTGTCGACCTCCAGGTCGTCTCCCCGACGCCGGTGTTCTTCTCGTACGGCAAGTCCGGGGCCGAGGCCGCGAAGGTCGCGCGGATCTTCAACGACCTCGTGCTCGAGGTGTGCGCCCCGGCCCGCAACCGGCTGATTCCGTTCGCGCAGGTTCCGCTGCAGGACACCGACGCAGCGTGTGCCGAGGCCGATCGCGCGATCGCCTCGGGTCATGCGGGCGTGGAGATCGGCAATCACGTCGGCGACCGCGATCTCGATGACGAGGGCATCGTCACGTTCCTGCAGCACTGCGCCGAGCGCGGGATCCCCGTCTTCGTGCATCCGTGGGACATGCCCGCATCGCCGCGCCTGGACCGCTGGATGGCGGCCTGGCTCACGGGCATGCCCGCCGAGACCCACCTCTCGATCATCGCGATGATCCTCGGCGGCGTGTTCGACCGCGTGCCGGAGTCGCTCCGCATCTGCTTCGCGCACGGCGGCGGGTCGTTCGCGTTCTGGCTCGGGCGGCTCGAGAACGCGTGGCACGAGCGCCGCGACCTGATCGGGGTCAGCGAACGGCCGCCGTCGCACTACCTCGACCGGTTCAGCGTCGACTCGGTGGTGTTCGACCCTGCGGCCCTCCGGCTGCTGGTCGACACGCTCGGCGCTGAACAGGTAATGCTCGGCAGCGACTACCCCTACCCCCTCGGCGAGCGTCCGGTCGGGGCCGTGCTCGAGCGTGCCGACTTCCTCACCGAACCGCAGAAGGCTGCCATCCGCTCCGGGAACGCCCGCCGATTCCTGGCGCTATGAGCACCGCCGAGCCGACGAAGGACGATCGCCCCATGAGCACTGCACCCACCCTGCACACGATCGACCGCGAGACGTGCGCGGCACTGGACGCAGCCGATCCGGTCGCCCCGTATCGCGATCGCTTCTTCCTGCCGGAAGGGGTGGTGTACCTCGACGGCAATTCTCTCGGCGCCCTGCCGCGGGCGACCCCCGCCCACGTGCAGCGCGTGATGGTCGACGAGTGGGGCACCGGCCTCATCCGCAGCTGGAACGATGCGGGATGGTTCGCGAAGCCGGTCACGCTCGGCGATCGGATCGCGCCGCTCATCGGCGCGGCGCCCGGCGAGGTGGTGCTCGGCGACTCGACCTCGGCGAGCCTGTTCCAGGCGACGGTCGCGGCGGCACGGCTCCGTCCCGGCAGGCGCGTCATCGTCTCCGAGCGCAGCAGCTTCCCGACCGACCTCTACGTCCTCGAGAGCGTGCAGACCCTGCTCGGGACGGGGGCGCCTCTCGAACGGCGGCTCATCCACGACGACGGTCCCACCATCGACGACGTCCTCGACGACGAGGTCGCCGTCGTGGTGCTCACGCATGTCGACTACCGCACGGGACGCATGCACGACATGGCCGAAGTCACCCGGCGCGTGCAGGCGGCGGGGGCGATCATGGTCTGGGACCTGTGCCACAGCGTCGGCGCCGTCCCCGTCGATCTCAACGGCGTGGGCGCCGACCTCGCCGTCGGCTGCACGTACAAGTACCTCAACGGCGGCCCGGGCTCACCGTCGTTCATCTGGGCCGCCGAGAGACACCACGCGGCATCCCGCCCGGCCCTGACCGGGTGGCACGGCCACGCCAAGCCCTTCGACTTCGACATCGACTATGCGCCGGCCGACGGGATCGGGCGCTTCCGGGTCGGCACGCCCCAGCTGCTCTCGATGGCAGCGCTCGAGGCGAGCCTCGAGATCTGGAGCGAGGTCGATCTCGCGGAGCTCCGCGAGAAGAGCCTTCGGCTCACGGAGCTGTTCATCTCGCTCGTCGACGCGCGCCTGTCGCGGTGGAACGTCGAGGTCGTCACGCCGCGTCAGTCCGCACAGCGGGGGAGCCAGGTGGCGCTCCGCGTCGAGGGTGGATACGCGGTGATGCAGGCGCTCATCGAGCGCGGGGTCATCGGAGACTTCCGCTCCCCCGATCTGATGCGCTTCGGCTTCGCACCGCTCTATGTCTCCCACGTCGACGTGTGGGACGCGGTGGCTGCCCTCGAAGACATCCTCGAGACCGGCGTGTGGCGCGACGCGCGGTTCGCCAGCCGGGGTGCGGTGACTTGACGGCCAGGCGGCACAGCCTGTCGTCACGCCGCGTGCGCACCGGCCGCGGCGTCGGCGGGACGGATGCCGAGTGCCTCGGCGACGGCCGCGCACCCGATCTCGCCGGCGACGATGGTGACGCCGAGCGCGAGGGCAGGGTCGTCGGCCGCTGCGCGTCGCCAGCCCTTGTCCGCGATCGCGAGCACGTACGGCAGCGTGGCGTTGGTGAGCGCCCGCGTCGACGACTCCGGAACCGCTCCGGGCATATTCGCGACGCAGTAGTAGAGCGAGTCGTGGACGGCGAAGGTCGGCTCGTCGTGCGTCGTCGGCCGGGAGCCCTCGAAGCATCCGCCCTGATCGATGGCGATGTCCACCAGCACCGACCCGGGCTTCATCGCGGCGACCATCGCGTCGGTCACGAGCTTCGGCGCGGCGGCGCCCGGGATGAGCACCGAGCCGATCACGAGATCGGCCGTCGCGACGAGCTCGGCGATCTCGTAGCGGCTCGAGGCACGGGTCTGAATGGCGCCGGCGAACTGCTTCTCGAGCTGCCGCAGTCGCGGGAGCGAGCGATCCACGACGGTCACGTTCGCGCCGAGCCCCACCGCGCAGGCGGCGGCGTGCTCGCCGGCGACGCCGCCGCCGATGACGACGACGTTGGCCTTGGGGGTCCCGGGCACGCCGCCGAGCAGCGTGCCGCGTCCGCCTGACGCCCGCATCAGCGCGTACGCGCCGACCGTGATCGACAGTCGGCCGGCGACCTCGCTCATCGGCGCCAGCAGCGGCAGGCTGCGATCGGGCAGCTCGACCGTCTCATACGCGATCGCGGTCGTGCCGGCGGCGAGCAGCGCTTCGGTCAGCGGTCGGTCCGCGGCCAGATGCAGGTAGGTGAAGAGGGTGAGGTCGGGGCGCAGCAGAGCGTACTCGGCCGCGATCGGCTCCTTGACCTTCACGATCAGGTCGGACGACCGCCAGACATCCTCGGCGCTTCCTGCGATCGAGGCTCCGGCGCGTCGGTAGGCGTCGTCGTCGATACGGGACCCGAGGCCCGCCCCCGCCTGCACGGTGACGTGATGGCCGGCGGCGACGAGTGCGTCGACGCCTGCCGGGGTCATCGCGACGCGGTTCTCGTTGTTCTTGATCTCTGTCGGGATGCCGATCTTCACGTTCGTCCTCGCTGGCCGGTGGGTGTGTGCGGCAATGACATTCGCAGATTATTCGACCTGACGAAAGATGGACTGAAGGAAGTGCGGCAGATGCCGTCTGATTGATAGATTCGTTCACGTGAACCTGGGGAACGCCGTGAACGCGCCGAAGGATGTTCGTACCGTCGAACTCGATGAGACCGACCGGCGCATCGTGTCGCTGCTCTCGGCGGACGGGCGCCTGGCGAACGTCGACCTCGCCGCAGCGCTCGGTGTGGCGCCCTCGACGGCGCACGCGCGGGTGCGGTCGCTCCTGGAGCGCGGCGTGATCACCGGATTCCACGCCAGCATCGATCAGCGCACCCTCGGCACCGGTCTGCAGGCGGTGATCGGTGTGACGCTCCGCCCCGGCTCGCGCCAGGAGAACATCACGGCCTTCTCCGAGGAGGTGCGTCGCCTGCCCCAGGTGATCCAGGTCTTCTTCTTGGGCGGCGCCGACGACTTCCTCGTGCACGTCGCCGCCGACGGGTCGGCCGCACTGCGGGAGTTCGTCGTGGAGCACCTCTCGGCCCAGTCGAGCGTGGCGTCGACGCGGACGAGCATCGTGTTCGACTATCACCGCAACGTCGTCGCTGCGGCCTTCGACTAGCGAATACTGGATCCAATAGTCGCCTTTGCGCCCAAACCCCGTTAGATTCGGTTCCCATGAGCGCACGCACGTCCCCAGGTTTCGCCGAGCCGGCCGATGATAGTGGGGCAGAGGCCCTGCAGCAACTGGCCGGCCGACTCTCCACCGGCTACCGGTCGGTCGGCGTCATGGCGTACGACATCCTTCGCGACGCGATACTCAACGGCACGCTGGCGCCCGGGCAGAAGCTGCGGCAGGAGACGCTGGCCGAGCTGATCGGCGTCTCGCGTCTGCCGGTGCGGTCGGCCCTCATCCAGCTCGAGGCCGACGGGCTCGTGGAGTTCCATGAGCGCAAGGGCGCCGTCGTCAAGTCGCTGTCGGTCGAACGCGCTCGCGAGGTCTACGAGATCCGCACGCTGCTCGAGCTCGAGGCGCTCCGGCTGTCGATGGCCGACATGACCGACGAGCGGTTGGCGCGACTGATCGCGTTGAGCAAGACGGCGGATGCCGAGAACGAGGGAACCGAGTTCGTCGAAGCCCGGACGGCGTTCTACGCCGAGCTGTACGACGCCGCTCGGCGGCCGATGCTGTGGGAGATGATCGAGCAGCTGCGCCTCAAGGTCGGCCGGTACGTCCTGGGCTGGCGCCTCGTCGGGGGTGGAAACCACAGCCACTCGCACGAGGAGCTCACCTCGGCCGTGGCCGCCGGTGACGTGGATCACGCGCTCGGCGTCCTCCGAGCGCATCTCGAGAGTGTGCGCGACGCCGTCATCGATCTGCTCGAAGCCGACTCCGCCGCGCGCGAAGAGGCCGCGACGCGCGGGCGGGGCCGACGCACGTAGCCGCTTCGGCGACGCCGCCCTCGGCATCCCTCTCCCTTCGACACCGCCCCTGCGCACAGCGCGGGGGCGGTGCTCTGTTGCGTGTGCGGTATGCCTGTCTTGCATTTTGGATCCAGGATACGTGACAATGGATCCACGGCTCGCAGAAGCGAGCCACGCAGTGAGGAGGGTCCCGTGCACATCGGCTACGCCGCGATGCTCGAGCAGCTGCCGCCTTCAGAGGCGGTCGCACTGAGCGCGATCGCCGAGTCGCACGGATTCACCGGTGTGATGGCGACGGATCACTTCCAGCCCTGGGTCCCCCAGCAGGGGCAGTCCTCGTTCGTGTGGAGCGTTCTCGCAGCCGTCGCCGAGCGCACGACCGGCGACTTCGGCCCGGGAGTGACGACGCCGACCTTCCGCATGCACCCCGCCGTCGTCGCGCAGGCGAGCGCGACACTCGCTGCGATGCACCCGGGCCGGCACTGGCTCGGAATCGGCTCGGGCGAGGCGATCAACGAGCACGTGGTGGGCCAGTACTGGCCCGAGGCTCCCGAGCGGATCGCCCGCATGTTCGAAGCCGTCGAGCTCATCCGCAAGCTCTTCACCGCCTCGGTGGCCGGGCGAGACGTCCGCCACGCCGGGCAGTACTTCCGCCTCGAGTCCACTCGGCTGTGGACGATGCCCGCGGTCCCGCCCGAGATCCTCGTCGCGACGGCCGGTCCCGTGACCGCCAAGCGGGCCGGGCGCATCGCGGACGGACTGATCACGACCGGAGCACCTGTCGAGCGCCTCGCCGCCCTGCTCGCACGCTTCGGCGAAGGCGCCCGCGAGGCGGGGCGCGACCCGGGCAGCATGCGGAGGGTCCTCCAGCTGCACCTCTCGTGGGCGCCGACCGACGAGGAGGCGATGGCGAACGCGATCCTCGAATGGCCGAACGGAGGGATGCGGTTCTCGCGCAGCGACATCCGCTCTCCGTTCGATCTCGAGCAGATGGCGCGGTCCGTCCGACGTGAGGACTTCGAGGGCCGCATGGTCGTCTCCGCCGATCCCGACGTCCATCGCGCGGCGATCCAGCGATACGTCGACCTCGGCTTCGACCGCATCTACCTGCACAACGTCGGGCGCAATCAGGCGGAGTGGCTCGAGGTCTTCGGCCGCGACGTGCTCCCGAGGCTCAGCCGATGAGCGCCGCAGGGTTCGGCGTCCGGCGCCTCGACGGAATCCCCGAGGTGCGGCCCGGCGACGATCTCGTCGCGCTCATCGCGACCGCGGCAGAGGGGATGCTCGGCGACGGCGACATCCTGATCGTCACGTCGAAGATCGTCTCGAAGGCGGAGGGACGGATCGTCGCCGCCGATGACCGCGAGCAGGCGATCACCGATGAGACGGAGCGCGTCGTGGCGTCGCGCCGTCACGCCGGCGGCGTGACCCGCATCGTCGAGAATCGGCTCGGGATCGTCGCGGCGGCGGCGGGGGTGGATGCATCCAACACACCCGAGGGAACCGTGCTGCTGCTGCCGGAGGATCCCGACGCGTCGGCGCGCGCACTGGCTGCCGGACTCCGTCGTGCGACCGGTGCGCGCGTGGGGGTCCTCCTCAGCGACACCCTCGGGCGACCGTGGCGCGAGGGTCAGACCGACATCGCGATCGGCGCAGCGGGGGTGCGCGTCTTCGACGACCTTCGCGGTTCGACGGATGCCGAGGGGCGGCCGCTGTCGGTGACCATGCCCTGCATCGCCGACGAGCTGTGCGCGACGGGCGATCTCGTGAAGGGCAAGGCCAGCGGATGCCCGGTCGCGGTCATCAGCGGTCTCGGCCACCTGGTCGGCGACCTCGACCTCGCCGGCGCCGCCGCCATCGTGCGACGCGCGGCCGATGACCTCTTCCGCCTCGGCACCGACGAGGCGATCGCGCTCGGGCGCGCAGAAGGCGTTCGCGCCGGCTATGCGAACGGCCGTGCCGTCGGTCAGGCCGAGGGGTGGTCCGCCGGCTACGGCGAAGGCTGGTCGTCCGGGCACGCCGCCGGTTCAGCCGGGCGCGCTCCGTCGCGACGCGGGGCGCTGCGCCCTGAGGGGTCGCTGCTGTGACGGCGTGGACGGTCGTCATCCCGATCAAGCCCCTCGCTCGCGCCAAGTCGCGGCTTCAGCCTCTCGATGCACCGACGCGCGCGGCGCTCGCCCGAGCGTTCGCGTTGGACACCGTCGACGCCGCGCTGGGTGCGCGGTCGGTGCGGCGGGTCATCGTGGTCGGGCGGCCCGACGAGCTGTCGTTGCTCGACGTTCGCGTCGAGGTGGTCGCCGAGCCGGCGGGCGGCGGTCTCGGCTCCGCTGTCGCAGCGGGCGTCGCGCACGCACGCCGACGCTCGGTCGAGCCGACCGCCGTGCTGCTGGGCGACCTGCCCGCGCTGGCGCCGGCGCACCTCGAGCGCGCTCTGCGCGAGGCCGCCCAGCATCCACTCGCCTTCGTCCCCGACGTCCAGGGCCACGGCACGACGCTCGCGACGGCGAATGCCGCATGCCCACTGCACGCCCATTTCGGGCCGAACTCCGCCGCCCGCCATCGCGGTGCGGGATTCGTCGACCTCACCTCCTTGTCGCCGACCGTCGTCGCGCTCGCGCTGCGCACGGACGTGGACACCGCCGATGACCTCGAGACGGTCGGGCGGATCGGACCCGGTGCTCGCACTGCGGCCGTTCTGCGCCGACTCGAACTCGAACCCGTCCCGTCCGCATCACGCGGGCGCGGCCGCACCGGACACCACAACAGATTGGACCTCGCGTGACGCTCACACTCGGATACAAGGCATCGGCGGAGCAGTTCGCACCGCGTCAGCTCGTCGAACTCTCCGTCGCGGCGGAGCGGCACGGATTCGAATCCGTCGCCGTCAGCGACCACTTCCAGCCCTGGCGGGATCAGGGCGGTCATGCCCCGTTCTCGCTCGCCTGGATGGCTGCGGTCGGCGAGCGGACGCAGACGATCCGCATCGGCACGAGCGTCCTCACCCCGACGTTCCGCTACAACCCCGCGGTGATGGCTCAGGCGTTCGCGACGCTGGGGTGCCTGTACCCGGGTCGCATCATGCTCGGCGTGGGCACGGGAGAGGCGCTGAACGAGATCGCGCCCGGATTCCGTGGCGCGGGTGCGCAGGACTGGCCCGAGTTCCGCGAGCGCTTCGCACGGCTGCGTGAATCGGTCCGCCTCATGCGGGACCTCTGGAGCGGGGATCGGGTGAACTTCGAGGGGGAGTACTACTCCACGCATGACGCGTCGATCTACGATCGGCCTCAAGGCGGAGTCCCGGTCTACATCGCCGCCGGCGGGCCCGTCGTCGCGAAGTACGTCGGCCGCACGGGCGACGGCTTCATCTGCACGTCGGGCAAGGGCATGGAGCTGTACACCGAGAAGCTGATCCCGGCCCTGCGCGAAGGCGCCGAGGCCGCCGGGCGCGACTTCGACGCCATCGATCGGATGATCGAGATCAAGCTGTCGTACGAGGAGGATGAGGCGACTGCGCTCGAGAACACGCGCTTCTGGTCACCGCTGTCGCTCTCGCCCGAGCAGAAGCACTCGATCACCGACCCCGTCGAGATGGAGCGGGCAGCCGATGCGCTCCCCATCGAGCAGATCGCGCGGCGCTGGATCGTCGGCACCAATCCGGATGCGGTCGTCGAGCAGATCCGGGCGTACGTCGACGCGGGGATGAATCACCTCGTCTTCCACGCGCCCGGTCACGATCAGCTGCGCTTCATGGAGCTGTTCGAGCGCGACATCGCGCCGCGCCTGCGCTCGCTCTAGGTGCGGGCGGGCGTCGGCGCGACGCCCTCGTACGCCACGAGCGGTCGTCCGCTCACGGGGTGCGGGACCACCTTCGCGTCGACGCCCCAGACATCTCGCAGAAGCGCCTCGTCGATGATGTCGGACGGGGCGCCCGCAGCCACGACACGCCCCTCCGCGAGCACGATCACGTGATCGGCGTACGTCCCCGCGAGGGCGATGTCGTGGAGGGCCGCGAGCACGGTGAGGCCGCCACGCGCAAGCTCGGTGAGCAGCCCCAGCGTCGACAGCTGAGCGCGGATGTCGAGGTGATTCGTCGGCTCGTCCAGCAGCAGCAGTGTCGGCTGCTGCGCGAGACCGCGCGCGAGGTTGACGCGCTGGCGCTCGCCTCCGGAGAGGTCCGCGTAGCGACGGTCGGCGAGGCCCGCCACTCCGGCGTCCTCCAGACAGCGCCGCACGACCCGGCGGTCCTCCTCGCCGAGTCCGGACCACGCGCCGATGTGCGGGGTGCGTCCCATCGCGACGACGTCGTCGACGCGCAGCCCCACGGGTCCCTGCACCTCCTGCTCCACCAGGGCGACGCGCTTCGCGCGGTCGCGTGGCCGCATCGCGCCGAGATCGGCGCCATCGAGGCGCCGCGAACCGGCATCGTGCCGGTCGACGCCCGCGATGAGATTGAGGAGCGTCGACTTCCCGGCGCCGTTGGGCCCGAGGAGCGCGGCGACCGAGCCCGTCGGCACGGTGATGTCGACGTCGTCCACGATGAGTCGTCCGCCGCGGGTGAATCGCAGTCGCGAGGCTTCCAGCCCGCTCACGTGACGGCCTTGCTGCGCACGAGGAGGAAGGCGAAGACCGGACCGCCGATGAGGGCGGTCAGGATGCCGACGGGCAGCTCCCGCGGATCGAAGAGCGTGCGCGCGGCCGTGTCGGCCCAGACCAGGAACACCGCCCCGGCGAGTGCCGACAGGGGCAGCAGCGCCCGATGGCCCGATCCGACCACCAGACGCACGGCATGGGGCAGGACGAGACCGACGAAGGCGATCGAGCCGCTCACCGACACCAGGGCTCCGGTCAGCAGCGCCGTCGTCGTGAGCAGCAGCGTCCGGCTGCGCCCGACGTTCACGCCGAGCGCGGCGGCGGCGGTATCGCCGAACGCGAAGGAGTCCAGGGTGCGCGCGCTCGCCACGAGCGGCAGACCGAAGACGGCCACAGCGCCGGCGGCGATGGCCACCGAGCCCCAGTCGGTCCCGGCTAGCGAGCCCAGCAGCCAGTTGAGGATCTCGCGATAGCTGTCTCCGGTCGACGACCAGAAGATGACGAGACTCGTGACGGCTCCGAACACCGCCGACACGGCGAGTCCGGCCAGCACCGTGCGTGTCGGGGTCATCGCGCCCCCGGCCCGCGAGAGTGCGAGCGTGGCGGCGAGCGCGGCCACGGCACCCACGAATGCCGCGAACGGCAGCACGACGGCCGCACCGAGGACGATCACGATCACGGCGCCGACCGACGCGCCCGCCGACAGCCCCAGCAGGTACGGGTCGGCCAGCGGGTTGCGCGTGAGCGCCTGCATGACCACGCCGCAGATCGCCAGTCCTGCGCCGACGGCTGCGGCCGTGAGCACGCGCGGCATCCGCAGCTCCCAGACGATCCCGTCCTGAACAGCGGTGAGGGCGGAGTCGCCGAGACCCATGCGGGCGAGCACGCTCGACAGGGTGTCGGCGGGTGCGAGGCTCGCCGGGCCGATCGTCACCGCCACCAGCACCGAGACGGCGAGCAGCATCGTGAGGCCGGCGATCCAGGCGGCCGCGCGTGCGGGTCGCCGCGCGCCGCGCTCCGGCGCGGGCGCCCCCGTGGCTCCGGCAGCTGCCGGAGCCACGAGCATGGGCGCGTGCGACATCAGTCCATCGATTCGAGCTGGTCGACGATGGATGCCACGGCGTCGACGTTGCGCACCCCCGCCTCCGTGGCGGGGAAGTCGATCACGACGTACCGCTCGTCTCGGACAGCAGGGAGCGCGGCGGTCGCCGGGTTCGACTCGAGGAGGTCGATCTTCGACGCCGCGGTGTTCCACGCGGCATCCACGAGCACGATCACATCGGGGTCGGCGGCCACGACGGCCTCCCAGCCCATCGCCGTCCAGGTGTCGCGCACGTCTGCCGCGACGTTGCTCAGTCCTGCAGCCGTCATGATCATCTGCGGGGCGCCGATCCCCGCGCCCACGTACGGGGTGTCGGTGCCGGAGCTGTACCAGAGGGCGCTGAGCCCGTCATCGCTCG
Source organism: Microbacterium sp. 2FI (assembly GCF_005502885.1). Taxonomy (GTDB): domain Bacteria; phylum Actinomycetota; class Actinomycetes; order Actinomycetales; family Microbacteriaceae; genus Microbacterium. The sequence goes on along the minus strand of NZ_SCMR01000009.1, from coordinate 18,218 downwards.
GCGTGACGTCGGCGAGGGCCGCACGCTGCTGCGCGACGAGCTCGTTCGCGGCATCCGGGACCCCGAAGATCGCGCCCGCTTCCTCGAACCCGGCGAAGACGGTGTCGAAGGTGAGCGGGTCGGGCATGTACCCCGGGCCCTTGCACGCAGCCGGGGCGACGTAGCCGGTGACACCGAGGGCGGCGAGGGACTCGCGTTCGCCGACGCCCTCCGCCGAGAAGTTCGATTCCCACCCTCCGAAGATCAGGTCGGGTTCGGCGCTTATCGCGACCTCCTGCGAGGGCACCTTGTCGGACAGGACGTCGATGTCTTCCGCGCCGGCCGACAGAGCGTCGGGCAGGGGGCCGTCGCTGAAGGCGCTGCCGACGATGCGGTCTGCGAGGCCGAGGGCGAGCAGCAGTTCGAGGGTCGACGACTTGATCGTGATGACGCGCTCCGGTGCCTCGTCGAAGGTGAGTTCTGCTCCGCAGTTGTCGATCGTGAGCGGATAGCGGGCTTCGGAGGCGGGAGCCCCCTCCGACGCCACGGAGGGCGGTGCAGCGCAGCCGGCGAGTGCGACGGCTCCGGCTGCCATGAGCAGCGAGAGGGCGGCGCCGTGGCGGATGGGCGAGTTGAGCATGATTCCTCCGGGATGTGTGAGCGTGCGCGGTTTATCCGACGGTGTCGGCGACACGCGGCCCAGTCCCGGGCTCGCTTCAGCCGATCAGTCCGATCGGCGGTCGTCGTCAGTGCTTGTCCGACGTGTTGGAAACAATACTGGATTCTGGATCCAGAATGCGCAATGATGAATCTGCGCGAGGTTCGCGCCACCGTCTCCACCGGAAGGTCCTTCACCCATGCAGACCACAGAGGTCGACTTCTTCAGCGAGGGGGATCGCCTGGCGGCCCTCTGGCGCACCCCCGACACCGCGGGGCCTTACCCGGCGATCGTGCAGGGGCCGGGTTGGCTGGGTCTGAAGGACGCCAAGCTCTACGTGCGGTACCACGAGGCGCTCACGGCAGCCGGCTTCGCCGTCCTCGTCTTCGACTACCGCGGCTTCGGCGACTCGGACGGTGATCGCGGGGTGCTCTCGCCGTCACGTCAGCTGCAGGACCTCGTCAACGCGGTCACCTACCTGACCACCCGCGACGATGTCGTCGCGGACGCGATCGGCGTGTTCGGCACGGGGGGAACCGGCGGCGGCAACGCCGTCCTGCTCGCCGATGCCGACCCGCGCGTCAAGGCTGCGGTGAGCCAGGTTCCCGTCGCCGACGGCACGGACTGGCTCCACCGCATGCGACAGGAGCACGAGTGGCTCGCGTTCCTCGCAGCGCTCGAGGAGGACCGCCGCCAGCGCGTGAGCACCGGTCGAGGCCGGCTGGTGCACCCGCGCGAGGAGATCATGGTGCCGACGCCCGAGCGTCGCACCACCACGATCAAGGCCGATGTCGACGACCGGATCCCCACCGCGATCTCGCTCTCCAGCGCCGAGGAGATCCTCGCCTACCGCCCCATCGACGCCGCCGCCCGGCTGACGACGCCGCTGCTGGTCATCGGCGTCGAGGCGGACGCCACGACGCCCACCGATCACGCGGAGGCGCTCTACGCCGCGGCACGCGGGCCGAAGCAGCTCATCATGCAGCGGCACACGTCGCACTACGCGGCCTACGACCGCTATTGGGAGCAGACGACCCCGCGCATCGTGGAGTGGTTCGCACGCTTCGTGCGACCCGCCGACGTGCGCATCACCACAACCCTCTCGCCGACGTCCGGTGAGAGCTCGGAGAACCTGGAGGCCCCGCTATGAGCATCGACGTCAGGATCAGCGGAGGAACAGTCATGGCGCCCGGCGGCCCTGTCGTCGGCGACCTGCTCATCAAGGACGGCGTCGTCGCCGGCATCGTCGCCCCCGGAGTGGCCGTCGACGCCGAGCGCGAGATCGACGCGACCGGCCGACTGGTGCTGCCGGGGATGGTGGACGTCCACGTCCACACCCGCGAACCCGGCTACGAGCACAAGGAGGACATCCTCACCACGACCCGCCAGGCGGCGGCCGGCGGCGTGACGACCATCTTCGGGATGCCGAACCTCAAGCCGCCGACCACCGATGTCGCCAGCCTGACCGATGTCTTCGAGCGCTACGCGTCGACGTCGATCGTCGACTGGAACCACAACCCGGCACCGACGAAGTTCGACGAGATCGCCCCGATGGCGGCGATGGGGATCCGGGCGTTCAAGATCTACATGGTCGTCGACACCGGGCGCACCTACCCGCATCCGGCGGGGACCGGCATCCATGATCACGGGCATCTGCTGCAGATCATGGATCGGATCGCCGAGACCGGCATCCGCTTCATCGTCCACCCCCACGACCAGGCCCTCATGGACTACATCGAAGGCCAGTACCTCGCACGCGGCGAGAACACGCCGCAGGGATACGCGTCTGCGTACGCCGCTCGCGAGGGCGTCATCTGGGACACCGCCATCGATGTCGTCCTGCGCCTCGCCGAGGCCTCGGGCTGCCCGGTCCACATCGCCCACATCCAGACGAGGCGATCGATCGAGGCGGTGCGTCGCGCGAAGGCCGCCGGCGTCGACGTCACGTGCGAGGTCAACCACTGGGCGCCCTTCCTCTCCACCTGGAACGACGTCGAGACGCTCGGGCCCTACGCGCTGTCGTACTGGGTGCCCGACGACAACCGCGCGGCCATCTGGGAGGGGATGCGCGACGGCACGATCGACATCGCGTCCTCCGACCACGCCCCGCACACGCGCGAGGAGAAGGAGATCGGGTGGACGCAGATGTGGAGCTCCCACACCGGCACACCCGGCATCCAGTACTACTACGAGCTGATGCTCGACGCGGTCAACCGGGGTGAGCTCACTCTCGACCGGGTCGTGGAGATGGTCGCTTCGGTGCCGTCGGCGAAGTTCGGCCTCGGCGGTGTCAAGGGCTCGCTCCAGGTCGGCGCCGACGCCGACGTCGTCATCGCCGACATGGACTCGGAGTGGACGATCACCGACGACGACGTGCTGTCCAAGATCGGCTGGACCCCCTACAACGGCCGCACGATCAGCGCCCGGATCGAGCGCACGCTCGTGCGCGGGCGAGATGTCTATGCCGACGGCGTCGTCGTGGGCGAACCAGGTTTCGGAACGCTCGCGGCTGCGCGGGCAGAGGAAGGAAAGTGACATGAAGTTCGGACTGCTGCTGCCCCACTTCGGCGAGGAGGCCAGCCGCGAGAAGCTGCTGGAAGGCTCGAAGCTCGCGGAGGAGAAGGGCTTCGACTCGGTATGGGTGCGCGATCACCTCGTGTTCGAGCCCCACGGCGAGATGGAGAAGCCCAACCGCACGTTCTACGACGCCCTGACCACGCTGACGGCGATCGGTGCGGTCACCGAGAAGCTGGAGCTCGGCACCGGCTCGCTCATTCCCTTCCGGCACCCGCTGGTCACCGCGCTGATGGCGGGCACGATCACGCAGCTGGTCGGCCCGCGCCTGATCCTCGGATTCGGCGCCGGCACGTTCGACCACGAGTTCGAGGCCATCGGATGGGGCGACCTGAACCGCGTGGAGATGGTGCGCTCCAACGCCGAGATCCTCAAGCGCGTGTTCACGGAAAACGACGTGACGTACGACGACGGCATCTTCTCGTTCGAGAACGTCACGATCGAGCCGAAGCCCGTCGGCGGGCGGATCCCATTCTGGTACTGCGGCGCGACACCGCGCTCGGCCCGACTTGCCGCGGAGTATGCCGACGGATGGATGCCGGGCCGCATCTCGCTGGCGTCGATGCGCAAGCGCATCGACGTGATGCGCGACATGACCGACGAGTCGGGTCGCCCGATGCCGACGGTCGCGGTCATCCCCCCGACGTCGATCGAGGCGACGCGCGAAGAGGCTCTCAAGGACGTCAACGTCCCGGGGCTGCTCGCATGGGCGAACAAGGCCAAGTTCGCGGTCAAGCCGCCGTCGGGCACGTTCGAGACCGTCGAGGACCTCGAGGGTCAGCTCATCGTGGGCAGCCCGGAGGAAGCTGTACACGAGCTCAAGAAGTTCGAAGCCGCGGGCGTCGAGCACCTCGTGTTCGACTTCCGCTTCAAGTTCGACCGGTTCTTCGAGCAGATCGAACTGCTGGGCGACGAAGTCCTGCCCCGGATGCGCTGACCGCCATCCAGTCTCAGCCGACGCGACGAGAAAGTGATGCCATGACGACCGACGAGCCCAGCCAGACCCCCGGGAGAACCCCCCTGATCTCGGTGCGAGATCTGACGGTCAGCTACGACGTGGCACGCACGGGCAGATCGCTCGTCGCGATCGAGGGGGTGAACCTCGATGTCGAGGAGGGCGAGTTCGTCACGGTCCTCGGCCCCTCGGGCTGCGGCAAGACGACGTTCATGAACGTCATCGCGGGGCTCGTGCAGCCCACGAGCGGCGAGGTCCGGGTCGGTGGCGAGAAGGTCACCGGCCCGGGTCCGGACCGCGCGGTCGTGTTCCAGGACTATGCGCTGCTTCCCTGGCGCTCGGTCTTCGACAACGTGAAGTTCGGCCTCGAGATGCAGAAGCCGCTGCGCGGAGAGGGGTGGCGCGATCGCGTGCAGGAGGCGATCGAGCTGGTCGGGCTCGCGGGATTCGAGTCCTCCTATCCGCGGGAGCTGTCGGGAGGCATGCAGCAGCGCGTGGGACTTGCCCGCGCGATCGTGGCGAAGCCGCGCATCCTGCTGATGGACGAACCGCTCGGCGCGGTCGATGCGCTGACCCGCGAGGTGATGCGCGACGAGATCGAGAAGCTCATCACGGCCACCGGCAAGACCGTGCTCTTCATCACCCACTCGATCGAGGAGGCCATTCTCCTCGGTGACCGCATCGTCGTGTTCAAGAGTCATCCGGGCGCGATCAAGGAGATCATCCGCACCGACATCCAGCGCCCGCGCAGCGAGCGCAGCGTGCAGAGCGATCCGCGGTTCCTCGAGCTGCGCGACCATCTGTGGGACGCCCTGCAGGGGGAGGCGACGGCGGCCGCGAAGACGTCGGGCTCATGACGACGACAACGACGATCCTCACCGCCTCCGGTCCCCGCGTCGAGCGCCGCGGGCTCGCCGCTTGGCTGGTGGGGCTGAGTCCTCGCGGCAAAGCGCTCGTCTTCGCCGGCGAGTTCGTGATCTTCCTGCTGATCTGGGAGCTCGTCGTCGGCGTGCTCGGCTGGATCAACCCGGTCTTCCTCCCCCCGCCCTCGGCGATCGCCCAGGGATTCGTCGAGATCGTCGCGAACGGGAGCCTCGCCGTCAACGCGGTCTACTCGCTTCAGGCCTGGATCACCGGCTTCACGATCGCGGTGGTCATCGGCATCCCCCTCGGGCTTCTCATGGGAAGCTCGCTCCCCGTCGATCGGGTGGTCGGGCCGATCGCCTGGACGATCTATGCGACGCCGACCATCGCGTACCAGCCGCTTTCGAAGGCGTGGTTCGGATTCGGCATGGGGCCGGTGATCTTCCTCGTCGCCATCAGCGCGGTGTTCCCGATCCTGCTCAACATCTCAGCCGGCATGCGCACTACCAGCCCCTCGATTCTGCGGGCCGGTCGCGTCTACGGCGCATCGAGGATGGATCTCTATCGCAAGGTGTTCCTGCCCTCGACGGTTCCGTTCCTGTTCGCGGGGCTGCGCCAAGCCGTCGTGCTGGCGACGATCGGCATGGTCGTCGCCGAGCTCACCGGGTCGCCGACCGGGATGGGAGCTCTCATCATCCGTTCGACCAACACGTATCAGACCGATCAGGCGTTCGCGGCGATCGCCGTCGTGGTGCTCTGGAGCGTCGGGATGACGCAGGTCGTGACGCTCATCGAGCGACGACTCGCCCCGTGGACGAGAAAGGGCCGCAAATGAGCTCCGCAACCGGCCGCGTCATGCGACCGCGACGACTCGTCGCCCCGGGTGAGACCAAGTGGCGACTGCTGCTGCTGGCCGTCGTCTTCGGGATCCTCCTCATCTGGGAAGCCGCCGTCTCGTGGCTGGAGCTGATCCCGGCGTCCTTCCTCCCGCCCCCGACCGCGGTCTTCGCGGCCTTCCTCGAGCTGATGGTCGATCCGGAGTTCTGGGAGGCGTTCGCGTACAGCATCCAGAACCTGTTCATCGGGCTCGTGCTCGCCGTCGTCGTCGGCGTGGTCGTCGGCCTCGCCGTCGGCTGGTCGCCGGTGCTGCGCTTCACGGTGGCGCCGTTCCTGTGGCTGCTGTACTCGACGCCCAAGGTCGCGCTCGCGCCGATCTTCATCCTCGTCCTGGGGCTCGGCGCGGAATCGAAGATCGCACTGGTGTTCCTGCTGTCGGTGTTCCCGATCATCCTGAACACGATGGAAGGCGCCGTGACCGTTTCCGCTTCGCTGGTCAATGCCTCTCGAGTGTTCGGAGTGAACGGCCCCGCACTCGGCTGGAAGGTCATCTTCCCGGCGACGCTGCCCTACAGCCTCGCCGGAATCCAGCGGGGCGCCGCCCTCGGCTTCACCGGCGAGGTGCTCGGCGAGTTCCTCGGAGGCTCCGGAGGCCTCGGGCACATGCTCGAGTTCGCCGCGTACCAGTTCGAGATGGCCGAGGCGATCGCGATGGTCGTCGTCATGGTGATCATCGCCAATCTCACCCTCATGCTCATCGCCGCACTGCGCAGGCGCCTGGCGCCGTGGTACGACGACAAGCAGATCATGCGCGGAGCCTGACGTGCGCAAGGAGATCATCGAGCCCGATGGCGTCTATCCGCCGACAGCTGCGTTCAGTCAGGCCATCCGCGTGAGCGGGAGCGACCTGGTCTTCCTCAGCGGCATCATCGGCATGCGTGTGGACGGAACGATGCCGGAGACCGCGGCGGAGCAGATCGACCTCGCCTTCCGGAACCTCGCCCGGGTGATGGACGCGTCCGGCGGCACGATGGCAGACATCGTCAAGGTCACCCTGTTCATCCGGGACGACTTCGCCCTCATCCGCGATGATCTTCGCGCGATTCGCGCGCGTTACTTCACGAGCGAGTACCCCGTCTCGACGCTGGTGCAGGTGGCGGGGTTCGCCGGGGCAGACTACCTCTTCGAGATCGAGGCGATCGCTGTGCTGCCGCCCGAACCGGTGGAGTAGCCCGTTCGGACCGACCACCGGCTCTCGGCATCATGCGCGATGCCGAGAGCCGGCTCTCTTCCTCTCCCGACGTAGAGCGGGCACGCGAGAGCCCCCGCCGTCATGCGCTACGGCGGGGGCTCTCGTCGTGAGTCGTTCGGACTCAGGGGTAGGTGAGCGTGGAGGGTCCTTCGTTGGTGATGCCCAAGAGCTCCTGCGCCTTCAGCAGATAGGCAAGCTGCGCGTCGTCGAACTCGATCGGCTCGAGCGACTGCGTCTCGATCGTGGTGTCCCACGCCTCTGCATCGAAGTACAGGTTGGGGCAGGCGAGGTGACCATCGAGGACCCAGGGGCTGTCGAGCTCTCGCAGCGCGGCGACGTCGAAGTCGTTCGCCTCGTAGATGTCGAGCACCTCATCCTTGTTCTCCGGAACCGCGCCGGCCTCCGGGGCGAGCATGAAATCCGTCGCCATGATCGTCGCGCGGAGGAACCGGACCAGCGTGTTCGGATTCTCCTGCGCCCACGCGCTCCCGGCGACCTGGACGTCGTTCGCCCAGTTGCGCAGCGACTCGACGATGATGTTCGCGTTGTGTGCCTCGAGGGCCGGCAGGTCATCCCCGTAGAACGGCTGCAGGGTGATCTTGTCGTTGACGAAGAACTCGGTCCACGACTCCGAGCCGGGCCCGGGGTAGACCACCTCGACGTCCACGGTGTCGAGATCCCAGCCTTCCTCCTTGAGCACGAGCTTGCGCTGGAACTCGGCGGGATCGCCGGGCGTGCCCGCCAGCACGACCGCGGTGCCGTCGAGCTGGTCGACGGCCGTGATGCCCTCCTGGGTGGCGAAGTCGAAGTTCTGCCGGCAGTAGTGCCCGGCGACGAGGTCCACTTCGACGCCGCCGCGGATGGCCTCGATCACCGTCCCCGTCGACTCCACGCCGATGTCGGCGCTGCCGCTCGCGACGGCGGCGGTGACGTTGTCGGCGGTGATGACCTCGACGGTGAGGCCCTCGTCTTCGTAGTAGCCGAGCTCGCTGGCGAGGATGTACATCGAGTACATGGTGATGTCGGGGAACGGGATCGCGACGACGATCTCCGTGTCTTCCGCGGCGCCGGGCTCGCCGTCGGGGAGGGCGGCCGGGCCGCCTCCGCCGCCGTCGTCTCCCGACGTGGCCGCACAGCCGGTCAGCAGGGCGAACACCGATACCGCGGCGGCGACGCCGAGGGTGATGTTCCGTTTCGAATTGCGCATGAGTCTCCTTCTTGGACGGGTCACTCACGAACGGAGCACAGGCAACGCCCGCGAATTAGTGGATACGGTATCCAGAATCTCCCCTGATGTCTACGGGTTTGCGCAGCGCGCATTGGACACTCGACCTAAAACTGGATACGGTATCCAATGAGCGAAGGCGAGGATCGGATGAAGGCAGCGCGGCTGATGGGCCGAAGCCTCGACGAGCTCGTCGTCGGTGAGATCCCCCGACCCGAACCCGGTGAGGGCGAGGTGAGCATCGCCGTCGAGACGGTGGGCGTGAACCAGCTCGACCTGAACGTCATCGGCGGGGTCGGGCCCGGCGCGGCGGCGGCCCTTCCGCGCACGCTCGGGCTCGACCCGGCAGGGACGATCGTGGCGGTCGGCGCAGGGGTCGACCCCGTGCGAGTCGGCGAGCGGGTCGTCGTGAAGCCCAACATTCCGTGCGGAGCGTGTGCGGAGTGCACCGCGCGGCGCGAGGCCGACTGCCCGCAGCAGCGCGTCGTCGGCGTCCACTGCGACGGCGGAGCCGCGCAGTTCGTGGTCGTTCCGGCGATGAACGCCTTCGCCTGCGGCTCGTTCGACGCGGCGATCGCCACAGCGGCGGTCCACAGCGTCCCCATCGTCCTGAACGCCCTCGACGTCGCAGAGGTCACCGAGGACGATCTCGTGCTGGTCACGGGAGCGAGCGGCACGCTCGGGCGTGCGGCCGTCGAGGTGGCGCTCGGCCGCGGTGCTCGTGTCATCGCAGCCTCGCGGGCGGCGGTCGATGCCCCCGCCGGTTCCTGGGCGGTCCGCTGCGCCAGCCCGGCTGAGATCCCCGCGGCCGTAGCGGCGCTGGATCTCGGCCGCCCGACCGTGGCCGTGGACGTGAGTGGCCACGGCGGCGTCATCGCGGCGGCAATCGCGGCACTCGGGTGGAAAGGCCGTGCGGTCTTCTGCTCGGCATCGGTCGACCCGCGGCTCACTCTCGACGCCCGCGACTTCTATCTCCAGCGCAAGAGTCTCGCCGGAGTGGCCAGCGCCGACTTCGCGCAGGTCGCACGCGCCCTCGAACTGGTCGCCCGCGGAGTGGTGCGGCCTCGCATCGGCCCGCGATTCCCGCTGGCGGACATCGCCGACGCCTACCGGGCATTCTCGGCGGGTGCGAGCGGAAAGGTCATCATCGATGTGTCCTGATACCCGAGCGACGATGGACAATGGCGCGCAGGCGACGCACCGAACCCCGACAGGAGAAGGTCAGATGACGGCAGAGCACGGCGAGCCGCACCACCCCGCAGCCGGACCCCTCGCCGGTGTCCGCGTGATCGAGGTCGGACAGTACATCTCCGGACCGTACGCAGCCAAGGTGCTGGCGGATCTCGGCGCCGATGTGATCAAGGTCGAATCCGCTGAGGGGGATCCGATGCGTCGCTGGGAGGGCGGCGGCCTCATGAGTCCGCAGTTCTCGGCATACAACCGCAACAAGCGCGGCGTCGTCCTCGATCTCAAGTCGGCCGAGGGCCTCGAGTACCTCCTCGATCTTGCGACCACCGCCGATGTGCTCATCGAGAACTTCCGTCCGGGCGTCGCACGACGGCTGGGCTTCGGGCCGGAAGCGCTGAGCGCGCGCAACCCTCGCATCGTGTCGTGTTCGATCACGGGGTTCGGTCCGACCGGTCCCTACGCGACCCGGCCCGCCTACGACACGGTGATCTCGGCCGTCGGCGGCATGTACAGCCAGGTCGTTCCGGCGTCGATCCTCCGCCCCCTGGGTCCTGCCTTCTCAGACCTGCTCTCGGGCGCTGCCGCCGTGCAGGCGATCCTCGCGGCGCTCCACGCACGAGATCGTCGGGGCACCGGCGAGCACGTCGAGATCTCGATGGTGGGATCTCTGATCGACTTCCTCACCGAGGCATCCTCGACGTACCTCGAGACGGGGCAGGTCGCGCAGCCCGATTCCCGACCGCGACGTGCGCAGGCGTTCGCGTGCGTCGGCTCGGACGGCGGCGCCTTCGTCGTCCATCTCTCGGTACCGGAGAAGTTCTGGGTGGGCCTCCTCGCGGTGCTCGAGCGGCCGGACCTCGCCGAGGATCCTCGCTTCGTGACACGCGAGGCGCGCGTGCGCCACTACGACGAGCTCGACGTCGAGCTCAAGAGCATCACGTCGGCGCGACCGCGCGAGCACTGGCTGGCGCGTCTTCTCGAGCACGATATCCCGCACGGCCCGCTCAACACGGTGGCCGATCTCTTCGACGACCCCCAGATCGCCTCCATGGGTCTGGTGGAGCAGATCGACGGGCCGAACGGCGAGCCGCTGCGCGTTCCCGTCCACAGCGCCGGATTCTCGGTGAGCGGGCGTCCCGACTATCGAGCCGCTCCGCAGCTCGACGCCCACGAGAGGAGCGCATGGTGAGCATTCCCCGGGATCTCCGCGCGATCGACGTTCACACCCACCCCCAGACCGAGGAGTTCCTCGCGGCGATGGGCTCCCGCCATCTCGAGATGGCCAAGCACTTCGGCCGGGAGCGCCCGGTCGTATCCTTCGCGGAGCAGGCGGATCGATACCGGGACCTCAGGATGATGGCGGTCATCGTCAACTCCGACTCCGAGACGACTTCGGGGATCAAGGGGGCGCCGAACGATCTGCTCGGCAAGGCGCAGGCCGATCATCCCGACGCCTTCATCGCCTTCGCCGGCATCGATCCGTGGAAGGGCGAGGCCGCGGTCGCCGAGATCCGCCGCATGCACGCGGAGTACGGCATCAAGGGCGTCGGCGAACTCAACCCGGCACGGCAGAAGTTCCTCCCGAACGATCGCCGGTTCTTCCCGATCTGGGAGGTGTGCGCCGAGCTCGGGCTGGTGGTCATGTTCCACTCGGGCTTCCCGGGCGCCGGTGCCGGCACCCCGGGCGGCGGCGGGTATCGCCTCGAGAACGCGCGCCCGGTGCCGTACATCGACGACGTCGCAGCCGAGTTCCCCGAGCTCAACATCATCAGCGCTCACCCCGCGTGGCCCTGGCACCTGGACAACCTCGCCATGGTGTGGCACAAGTCGAACGTGTATCTCGACCTGTCGGGGTGGGCGCCGAAGTATCTGCCCCCCGAGGTCGTCCGCTACGCGGACTCCCTCATCAGCGATCGCGTGCTCTTCGGATCGGACTGGCCCGTGATGACTCCCGAGCGGTGGCTCGAGGAATTCGACGCGCTGCCCGTGAAAGCGGAGTCGCGGCAGAAGATCCTGCTCGACAACGCGCGCAGACTTTTCGGCATCTGAGGAGGAGAGCACACCATGGCAGAACTGGTGATGGCTGCGGCGACGCCGCACAATCCGCTTCTCTGGCGGGCGATGGTCGAGCCCATGCCCGACGACCTCGTCGGGGTCCGGGCGAACTTCGACCTCATCGGCACGACGATCGAGGACCTCGGCGTCGATGTGATCATCGAGATCGGCACCGATCACATCCGGCAGTTCTACGCCGACAACTCACCCGCCTTCGTCGTCGGCAAGGCGGAGAGCTACCACGGCACCTACGAGAACGAGGTCCGCACGTTCGGCATGGAGTACGTCGAGGTCACCGGTCATCGTGAACTCGCCGATCTCATCACCGGGCGCGAGGTGCTGACCGAGGCGATCGACTTCGCGGTGAGCCATGAATGGCGCCTCGACCACGGATTCATCATTCCGCTGCAGTACCTCACGCCCGCGCTCGACATCCCGGTCGTGCCCATCCACGTGAACGCCGCCCTGCCGCCGCTGCCCAGCCCGCGTCGCTTCGCTGCCCTCGGCGAGCACCTTCGCGCCACCGTCGAGCGGTGGGAGTCGGATGCGCGCGTCGCCCTCATCACGTCCGGCCACATGGCCACCGACATCGGGGGACCCCGGCAGTTCCTGGGTCACGGATCGCCCGACCCCGCGTTCGACGCGGAAGCGGTCGGATGGATGCGGGACGGCGACCTCGAGGCGGCGATCCACGGATGCCGCTACGACCGCATCATGGCGGCGGGGAACGTCACCTACCAGTACGTGAACGTCATCGCGGCGCTGGCGGCCATGGGCGGGCGTCCCGCGGATTTCGCCGAGGCGACGGAGTCGAGGTTCGCGTCGAGTCCGTTCTTCCTCTGGAAGGAGCCCCGATGAGCAAGTACATGCTGGGCAAGTTCATGCGCGCAGTGGAGATGAGCGACCGGGCGGTGGCCGCCTACGTCGCCGACCCCGGAGCCTTCGTCGACGCATGGCTGGCGGAGGCGGGGCGCTCCGATCTCCCCTCGGACGATCGGGTCCTCTCGCCGCCCGAGCGGTCGGCTTTCGCCACTCGCGACTACGCGGCGCTGTATGCGCTGGGCGCCCATCCGTACCTGCTCTGGCATTTCATCGAGGCGGTCTACAGTCACGAGGTCGGCTGGCGGGACCTCGTCGAGCAGTACCGCGCTGCGGTCACGCCGTACGGGCACGTGGACTACATCGCCTGATCGGCGAGGCCTCGGATCGTTTCGTCTCGCGGCCCTCGATCTGACACCATCGGACGATGACCGAACCAGCGCCGCCACCGACGTCCGCGCTCGACCCCGCTCCCGAACCCGATGCCCGCCGCATGATCGCACTCGTCGTCGGCATCTCGGCGACGGTGGCCTTCGTCATCCTGCGGTTCGTGGTTGCCATCGACGATCACGCGCCGCTCGCGATCGACGTGTGGTGGAACTCGCAGATGCACGCGATCCTCACCGATGCCGGTGTGCTGATCGCGTGGATCCCCGCCGTGGTCGGCGGCACGATCGGAATGATCGTGATCGGCATCCTGATCGTCGTCCTCTTCCTTTGGCGGAAGAGGCCGTGGGATGCCGCGAACGTCGCGATCGCGATCGTCGTCGTCGTCGCGATCGGGGCCCCGATGGCCGCCGTGATCGCGCGGCTGCGGCCGGTGGACTCGCTCGCCGAGAGCGTCGCGACATCGTTCCCCTCGGGTCACACCGCCGTCGCGACGACGGTCGCCGTCACGCTCGGCCTGCTGCTGCGGCGCTGGTACGTCTGGGTGGGCGGGGCCCTGTGGGTCGTGCTGATGATGTGGAGCCGCACGTACCTGCACGCGCACTGGCTGAGCGACGTGGTCGCGGGGCTCTTGGAGGGGATCGCAGTGGCGACCCTCGTGTGGTGCGCGGTCGAGGCCGTGCGAGACCGGCGCGCGGTCCGGGCGAGAGCAGTGACCCTCGATACGTGAGCCCGGCGTATTGCACGTCGGAGCCTCCCGGCGCAAGGCCCCCCGTGAGGGTGCCGGCAGGGCATACGCTTCGGCTATGAACGCCCCCTCGTCCGCGGCGCGCGCCGCGCAGGATTCGACCGTCTTCCGCGTGATCGCACGCATCGGCTACGTCGTCCTCGGCATCCTCCATATCCTCATCGGCGTGCTCGCCGTCTCGGTCGCCACCGGCGGAGGAGGTGAAGCCGACCAGGGCGGTGCACTGGCGCAGATCCAGCAGACGCCGTTCGGCGTCTTCCTGCTGTGGATCATCGTGCTCGGGCTCACCGCGCTCGCGATCTGGCAGATCGCCGAGGCGTTCCTCGAGCGCGACCCCGACACGAAGAAGAAGTGGGGTCACCGCCTCAAGTTCCTGGGCACCGCGGTCGCCTACATCGCGATCGCGGCGACCGCCCTCATCTACGCGCTCGGCGGTCAGTCCGACTCGTCCGAGTCGTCGCAGACCTTCAGCGCGAAGCTTCTGGCGACGCCGGGCGGGGTGTTCCTGCTGGTGCTCGTCGGCCTCGGCGTCGCCGCCATCGGCATCGCGTTCATCGTGCGCGGCATCACCAAGGCGTTCGAGAAGCACCTCGACCTGCCCGCCGGCGACGCCCGGAAGGGCATCGTCACCTTCGGCGTGGTCGGGTACGTCGCAAAGGGCATCGCCATCGGCGTCACCGGCATCCTCTTCGTCGTTGCCGCACTCACGAACGACCCCGAGAGCGCCGGGGGGCTGGATGCCGCGCTCCACGCCCTCGCCGCGCTCCCGTTCGGCCCGATCATCCTCTGGATCGTGGGTGCGGGTCTCGTGACCTACGGCATCTTCTGCTTCGCCCGTGCGCGGTACGCGAAGATGTAGCACGCTCGGCATCCGGCCCCCGCGTGCATCCAAGAACCCCGTCGTGGACGAACAACTCCACGACGGGGTTTCTCCGTCAGCAGCTCAGCGAAGAGTGCGGAGGAGTCGCGATGCGCGTTCCAGGACAGACGACGGTGGTCGAGTACGAGGCCTTCGGCGATGCCGAGGTGCTCCAGATGCGCACGAGGGACCTGCCGAGGCCGGGACCGCGCGAGGTGACGGTCGAGGTGATCTCGTCGGGCCTCAGTCACATCGACGGATTCATCCGCAGCGGCAGCGAGACCGAATGGGACGAGGAGTGGCCGCGGCGATCGGGGAGCGACTTCGCCGGCGTCGTCGTCGCACGCGGTGCTGAGGTCGCCGGCTTCGCCGTCGGGTCGGACGTCATCGGGCACGTCTCCAGCGGAGCGCATGCGACGTACCTGAACGTGTCCGACCGCGTGCTCGTCCCCAAGCCCCGCGAGGTGACGTGGGAGACCGCCGGCGGGCTCTACCTCGCCGGGGCCACCGCGCTCGGAACGCTCGACGAGCTGCGCATCGGCGCGGGAGACACGATCGTCGTCTCGGCGGCTGCCGGTGGCGTGGGCAGCATCGAGGCGCAGCTCGCGAAGCACCGTGGGGCGCGGGTGATCGGCACGTGCGGCGAGCGCAACTTCGACTACCTGCGCCAGCTCGGGATCACCCCGGTGAAGTACGGCGACGGCCTCGAGGAGCGGATCCGCCGTGCCGCCGGCCGGCCGGTGACCGCGATGATCGACAACTTCGGAAAGGACGGTCGCGACCTCGCCGCGGCGCTCGACGTGCCGCCCCACCGCTACCGCTCGAGCGACGACCGACGGATGCTGGAGCTGCGGCTGCTGCAGGGCGACCCCGAGGCGGTCGCCTTCGGCACCGACCTGCTGGTGCGCGTGACCGAGCTCGCGCGGCTGCACGCCTTCACGCTGCTCATCTCGGGGCTCTACCCGCTGACCGACATCGCCGAGGCGTACGCCGACCTCGCGCGGCTGCACGCGCGCGGCAAGATCGTGGTGGCGACGCACCCGGTCACGACCTTCCGGACGCTCAAGGCCCGCGACGTCCACGAGGCCTCGTAGCGGGGTGCCGCGCCGGCGCCCCGCGCGTAGCCTGGAGCCATGCGGCTGACCTCACTGCGCAACCCCGGAGTGCAGGCCGCGCTCGTCGCGGCGGTCCTCTTCGGCGCGGGCACGCCGGTCGCCAAGATCCTCCTCGACGATGTGAGCCCGTGGATGCTGGCCGGCCTCCTCTATGTCGGCTCGGGCGTCGGGCTCGGCGTCTACCGCGCGGTTCGCCGCACCCCGCGCGTGCGGCTCGAGCGGCGCGAGATCGCACCCCTCGCGGGAGCGGTGGTCTTCGGCGGAATCATCGGGCCGGTGCTGCTGATGTTCGGACTTGCCGGGATGCCGGCATCCGGTGCCTCCCTCCTTCTCAATGCCGAAGGCGTCGCCACGGCGCTCCTGGCGTGGTTCGTGTTCCGCGAGAACTTCGACCGGCGCATCGCGCTCGGAGTGGCCGCGATCATCGCCGGCGCCGTGGTGCTCTCGTGGCCGGGTCAGGCCGACTTCGCCGGAATCCTTCCGGCGGCCGCGATCCTCGGCGCGTGCCTGGCGTGGGGCATCGACAACAACCTCACGCGCAAGGTCGCCCTCCACGACGCCACGTGGCTCGCCGCGGTCAAGGGTCTCGTCGCGGGACCCGTGAACCTCACGATCGCCTTCGCGCTCGGAGCGTCGCTGCCCCCGATCGCGAACGTCGGCGCGGCGATGCTGACCGGCCTCCTCGCCTACGGGATCTCGCTCGTGCTGTTCATCGTGGCGCTGCGCCACATCGGCACGGCGCGTGCGGGCGCGTACTTCTCGATCGCGCCCTTCTTCGGCGCGCTGCTGGCGATCGCGATGGGCGACCCGGTCACCGTGCCCCTCGTCGTCGCGGGGGCACTCATGGCACTGGGGGTGTGGCTGCACCTGACCGAGACCCACGCCCACCCGCACACGCACGAGCCGCTCGAGCACGACCACTGGCACACGCATCCCGACGAACACCACGATCATCGGAATCCCGAGCCGGTCGCCGCCGGCACGCGGCACCGACACCCGCACGTGCACGCCGAGCTGACCCACACGCACGACCACTACCCCGACAGCCACCATCGGCACTCCCATGCTGGCGACGGCATATAGCGGCAGCGCCGCGCCGCGGCGATAGGCTCCGCGTGTGATCCTGCCGCGCATCATCGTCGTCCTGGGCGTGGCGATCGCGCTCGTCGGCTGCAGCGCGAGCCCTGAGGCGTCACCGTCGCCGTCGCCGCTGTCGACGGCCGAACTCGCGGCGCAGTGCGCCGATGCGGCGGCCGGCATCGTCGACGCCGTCGAGGCGGTCGTCGCCGAGTACGAAGAGCCCGCGGTGAGCCCGACCGCGACCCCCGAGCCTGCGCCCACGCAGTCGGCCGACACGCTCGCCGACGCGGTGGAGGCCGCTCGCCTGAGACGAGACGAACTGGGCTGCGACCCGGAGGCCTTCGCCGCGACGCTCGAGGCGGGCCTCGCGGCGGTCGCGCCGGGCACGCCGATCGCCGAGGCGATCTGGCGCCGCGCCTCGGCGTCGATCCTCGGAACCCTGCGCACCGAGGCGGGGGAGTGGATCCTCACGGCTGAGGAAGACATCCGCGACGCCGTCGCCCGAGCGGCCGAAGGCACCACGATCGTGCTGCCGGAGGGCATCATCGAACTCGACTCCACCGTCGTGCTGCTGCAGGGCGTGACCTTCCGCGGGGCGGGTCGCGATGCCACGACCATCCGCTCGACGGCTCCCGAGGCGGCGCTGATCGTCGCCACCGCGAGTCTCGTCGGGCTCGAAGACCTCACGCTCGAGCTCGCCGGCGCCGATCCCGCGTCGGGATTGGTCGCCGGGCCGTCGGCATCCGTCGCGCTGAAGGGCGTGCGGGTCACCGGTGCGAAGGCCGGCGAGGCGGGCCTGGGTGGAGCCGGGGTATATCTCTCCGCCGAAGGCGACGAGGGCTCGGGCCGCGGCACGACGCTCGAGATCACCGCGTCCGTCTTCGACCGCAACGGGTGGGCCGGCGTCGCGGTCGCCGGCGGGCACCGCGTGAGCATCGAGGAGTCGGCCTTCACCGGCAACGGCGAGGTCGGCATCCTGTTCCTGGATTCCTCGAGCGGCTCGGTCAGCGCCAGCACGTTCGCCGACAACACCGTCGGGCTCGCGGCGACCGGCGCGGCGACGCCGACGTGGCTGTCGAGCACGGTCACGGGAGGATCGGTCGGACTTCAGATGGATGCCGCCGCCGCACCGATCGTGGACGGCATCCGCATCAGCGGCAGCGGTTCGGCGGCCGTGATCTACGGCGGCGAGTCGGGCGGGTCGATCGCGAACACCTCGTGCGAAGACGTGCCGTTCGGCATCGTGGTCTCGGATGCCGCAGCCCCGACGCTGGGCGAGAACAGCTGTCAGCTGGCCCGCGGACCGTCGTAGTCGCGACACTCTCCGACACGAGGTCTATACAGCGCTCGCCTGCAGTGCCATACTCCACTCTGTCGGTGACCAGACGCCGATGACGTTGCCGTCTGGTCGTTCTGGGGCAATCTGCGTAGGGGGCAGGGGTGCCGATTCCGAAGTTCGCTGATCGCCGCGCTCTGCGCGCCGATCGCCGTGGGGGCGTGGATCGTCCTCGACGAACTGCGCGCGCGCTCGGCATCTCGGGGATCGCAGCCGTCGTCACCGCCGCCATGGTCGTCACCCTCGGCATCGCACCCGCCAGCGCGATCGCGCCCGCCCCCTCCGCC
>NZ_SCMR01000008.1 GCF_005502885.1 Microbacterium sp. 2FI | reverse complement strand
GGGGAGTACGGCCGCAAGGCTAAAACTCAAAGGAATTGACGGGGACCCGCACAAGCGGCGGAGCATGCGGATTAATTCGATGCAACGCGAAGAACCTTACCAAGGCTTGACATATACGAGAACGCTGCAGAAATGTAGAACTCTTTGGACACTCGTAAACAGGTGGTGCATGGTTGTCGTCAGCTCGTGTCGTGAGATGTTGGGTTAAGTCCCGCAACGAGCGCAACCCTCGTTCTATGTTGCCAGCACGTAATGGTGGGAACTCATGGGATACTGCCGGGGTCAACTCGGAGGAAGGTGGGGATGACGTCAAATCATCATGCCCCTTATGTCTTGGGCTTCACGCATGCTACAATGGCCGGTACAAAGGGCTGCAATACCGTGAGGTGGAGCGAATCCCAAAAAGCCGGTCCCAGTTCGGATTGAGGTCTGCAACTCGACCTCATGAAGTCGGAGTCGCTAGTAATCGCAGATCAGCAACGCTGCGGTGAATACGTTCCCGGGTCTTGTACACACCGCCCGTCAAGTCATGAAAGTCGGTAACACCTGAAGCCGGTGGCCCAACCCTTGTGGAGGGAGCCGTCGAAGGTGGGATCGGTAATTAGGACTAAGTCGTAACAAGGTAGCCGTACCGGAAGGTGCGGCTGGATCACCTCCTTTCTAAGGAGCATCTGGCACCCTTTGGGGTGTCCAGGCGCCAGATCGAGAACACATGTTTCTCGCTGGTAGCTCATGGGTGGAACATTAGACAAGATGCCGGTCAGGGGATCCTGAATCTAGTACGCCGCTTGCGGTTGGAACGGTTGGGGTGATGCTGCCGGCATATGCACGCTGTTGGGTCCTGAGGGACCGGATGCTGGGTCTTCGGGCCTGGTTGACGAACCTCGGGGCCTTTTCTGTTGCCGGCTTGCTGCTGGTTGCGGGGAGGGTACCGCCCGTACTTTGAGAACTACACAGTGGACGCGAGCATCTTTTGAACTGATCTTTGATCGGTTCATATTGATGATCTTAAAGATCATTAGTCAATTTCGAGTCGGCCTTCGGGTCGAACCGATTCTTTGATGAAAACTCATGTGATTTCAAGTCTTTAAGAGCAAACGGTGGATGCCTTGGCATCTGGAGCCGAAGAAGGACGTAGCAATCTGCGATAAGCCTCGGGGAGTGGATAAGCACACTGTGATCCGAGGATTTCCGAATGGGGAAACCCCGCTGGGCGGCGTGCCGACCTGGTGACTCCCGCCTGAATATATAGGGCGGGTAGAGGGAACGTGGGGAAGTGAAACATCTCAGTACCCACAGGAAGAGAAAGCAACCGCGATTCCGTTAGTAGTGGCGAGCGAAACCGGAACAGGCTAAACCGAGTACGTGTGATATCCGGCAGGAGTTGCGTATTCGGGGTTGTGGGACTTTTCAGACAGGTCTGCCGATCTGTCGGCGTTACAAGAAGGTATAGACGAACGGTCTTGAAAGGCCGGTCATAGAGGGTGCCAACCCCGTAGTCGAAATGCCTCTCTTGACGCGAAGAGTATCCCAAGTAGCACGGGGCCCGAGAAATCCCGTGTGAATCTGTCAGGACCACCTGATAAGCCTAAATACTCCCAGATGACCGATAGCGGACAAGTACCGTGAGGGAAAGGTGAAAAGTACCCCGGGAGGGGAGTGAAATAGTACCTGAAACCGTTTGCTTACAAACCGTTGGAGCAGCCATAGCAGCTGTGACAGCGTGCCTTTTGAAGAATGAGCCTGCGAGTTAGCGATATGTGGCGAGGTTAACCCGTGTGGGGTAGCCGTAGCGAAAGCGAGTCTGAATAGGGCGATTCAGTCGCATGTCCTAGACCCGAAGCGAAGTGATCTATCCATGGCCAGGTTGAAGCGACGGTAAGACGTCGTGGAGGACCGAACCCACTTAGGTTGAAAACTGAGGGGATGAGCTGTGGATAGGGGTGAAAGGCCAATCAAACTTCGTGATAGCTGGTTCTCTCCGAAATGCATTTAGGTGCAGCGTTGCGTGTTTCTTGCCGGAGGTAGAGCTACTGGATGGCCGATGGGCCCTACAAGGTTACTGACGTCAGCCAAACTCCGAATGCCGGTAAGTGAGAGCGCAGCAGTGAGACTGTGGGGGATAAGCTTCATAGTCGAGAGGGAAACAACCCAGACCACCAACTAAGGTCCCTAAGCGCGTGCTAAGTGGGAAAGGATGTGGAGTTGCTTAGACAACCAGGAGGTTGGCTTAGAAGCAGCCACCCTTGAAAGAGTGCGTAATAGCTCACTGGTCAAGTGATTCCGCGCCGACAATGTAACGGGGCTCAAGCACGCCACCGAAGTTGTGGCATTGACATTATTGGTAGGCCTTCGTGGTCCAGCCGTGTTGATGGGTAGGAGAGCGTCGTGTGGCCAGCGAAGCGGCGGTGTGAACCAGCCGTGGAGGCTACACGAGTGAGAATGCAGGCATGAGTAGCGAAAGACGTGTGAGAAACACGTCCTCCGAAAGACCAAGGGTTCCAGGGTCAAGCTAATCTTCCCTGGGTAAGTCGGGACCTAAGGCGAGGCCGACAGGCGTAGTCGATGGACAACGGGTTGATATTCCCGTACCGGCGAA
This sequence comes from Microbacterium sp. 2FI, assembly GCF_005502885.1. Classification (GTDB taxonomy): domain Bacteria; phylum Actinomycetota; class Actinomycetes; order Actinomycetales; family Microbacteriaceae; genus Microbacterium. The sequence continues at coordinate 132,619 of NZ_SCMR01000008.1, read as the reverse complement.
GAACCGCCCAAACCAATCCAGTAATGCTAAGTGTCTGAATCCCTGTGACGGATCCCTTCGGGGTGAAGCGTTGGGCCTAGCACACGACCCTATGCTGAGGCGGTTAGCGTATTAACAGGTGTGACGCAGGAAGGTAGCCCAACCCGGGCGATGGTTGTCCCGGGGCAAGTGCGTAGGCCGAGTCGTAGGCAAATCCGCGACTCATGCAGGCTGAGACACGATGCGGATGAAAAGTGGGTGATCCTATGCTGCCAAGAAAAGCATCGACGCGAGGTTCTAGCTGCCCGTACCCCAAACCGACTCAGGTGGTCAGGTAGAGAATACTAAGGAGATCGAGAGAATCGTGGTTAAGGAACTCGGCAAAATGCCCCCGTAACTTCGGGAGAAGGGGGGCCTTCGGCGTATTAGGACTTGCTCCGAAAGCGTTTGGAGGCCGCAGAGACTAGTGGGTAGCGACTGTTTACTAAAAACACAGGTCCGTGCCAAGTCGCAAGACGATGTATACGGACTGACGCCTGCCCGGTGCTGGAAGGTTAAGAGGACCGGTTAGCCGCAAGGCGAAGCTGAGAATTTAAGCCCCAGTAAACGGCGGTGGTAACTATAACCATCCTAAGGTAGCGAAATTCCTTGTCGGGTAAGTTCCGACCTGCACGAATGGCGTAACGACTTCCCAACTGTCTCAACCGCGAACTCGGCGAAATTGCATTACGAGTAAAGATGCTCGTTACGCGCAGCAGGACGGAAAGACCCCGTGACCTTTACTACAGCTTGGTATTGGTGTTCGGTGTGGCTTGTGTAGGATAGGTGGGAGACTGTGAAGCACGGACGCTAGTTCGTGTGGAGTCGTTGTTGAAATACCACTCTGGTCACTCTGGATATCTAACTTCGAACCGTAATCCGGTTCAGGGACAGTGCCTGGTGGGTAGTTTAACTGGGGCGGTTGCCTCCCAAAAAGTAACGGAGGCGCCCAAAGGTTCCCTCAACCTGGTTGGCAATCAGGTGTCGAGTGTAAGTGCACAAGGGAGCTTGACTGTGAGACTGACAGGTCGAGCAGGGACGAAAGTCGGGACTAGTGATCCGGCAGTGGCTTGTGGAAGCGCTGTCGCTCAACGGATAAAAGGTACCTCGGGGATAACAGGCTGATCTTGCCCAAGAGTCCATATCGACGGCATGGTTTGGCACCTCGATGTCGGCTCGTCGCATCCTGGGGCTGGAGTAGGTCCCAAGGGTTGGGCTGTTCGCCCATTAAAGCGGTACGCGAGCTGGGTTTAGAACGTCGTGAGACAGTTCGGTCCCTATCCGCTGCGCGCGTAGGAAGTTTGAGAGGATCTGACCCTAGTACGAGAGGACCGGGTTGGACGAACCTCTGGTGTGTCAGTTGTTCCGCCAGGAGCACCGCTGATTAGCTACGTTCGGGATGGATAACCGCTGAAAGCATCTAAGCGGGAAGCCGGCCTCAAGATGAGACTTCCATACCTTCGGGTGAGAGGCTCCCAGCCAGACTACTGGGTTGATAGGCCAGATGTGGAAGCGCAGCAATGCGTGCAGCTGACTGGTACTAATAAGCCGATGACTTGATAACACACCGTTTCTGGTGCTTGCGTCCACTGAGTGGTTCTCGATGTACGGTCGAGAACCGCATAACAAATGCTTTTGTTGTGCAGACTGAAACATCAATAGTGTTTCGGCGGCCATAGCGAGAGGGAAACGCCCGGTCCCATTCCGAACCCGGAAGCTAAGCCTCTCAGCGCCGATGGTACTGCAGGGGGGACCCTGTGGGAGAGTAGGACACCGCCGGACTTCTTTCATGAAAGGGCCACCCAACGCTGGGTGGCCCTTTCACGTTAACAACCAACATTGCCTCCGGGCGTTGCATTCGGGAGGATCGAGAGATGGCAGACCACGAGTCGCGCGACGGCGCAGCCGATCACGAGCAGCGCCCGCGCACCGGGAGCCGTCCTCCCCGAGCGCACGACAGTCGTCCACCGCACGCCGCAGGCAAGAAGCCGTACGTGAAGCGTGATGGCGACAAGAAGCCGTACGTGAAGCGTGACGGCGACAAGCGCCCGTACCCGCCGCGCGACGGTGACCGTAAGCCGTACCCGAAGCGGGACGGTGAGCGGAAGCCCTACGAGAAGCGCGACGGTGACCGGCCGTACGTGAAGCGTGACGGCGACAAGCGCCCGTACCAGCCGCGCGACGGTGACCGTAAGCCGTACCCGAAGCGGGACGGTGACCGTAAGCCGTACGAGAAGCGCGACGGTGACCGGCCGTACGTGAAGCGTGACGGCGACAAGCGCCCGTACCCGCCGCGCGACGGTGACCGTAAGCCGTACCCGAAGCGGGACGGTGACCGTAAGCCGTACGAGAAGCGCGACGGCGACCGGAAGCCGTACGAGCGTCGCGAGAGCGGCCCGCGGCCGATGCGCGGCGGGGCGGATCGGCCCGACCGGGCGACGCGCCCCGAAGAGATCCGCGCGATCAGACCCCATCACGACGACCCGATGATCCCCGAGGACGTGACGCCCCAGGATCTCAACACCGGTGCTCGCAACGAGCTCAAGACCCTGAGCAAGGAGAACGCAGACCAGGTCGCGCGCCACCTCGCGATGGCCTCGCAGCTCATCGACGAGGATCCGGACCTGGCGCACCAGCACGCCCTCTCGGCGTCGCGTCGGGCCGGTCGCATCGCGATCGTCCGCGAGACGCTTGCGATCACCGCCTACGCCACGGGCGACTACGCCCTGGCATTGCGCGAGCTGAGGACGTTCCGTCGCATCTCGGGGCGTGATGACCAGATCGCCCTCATGGTCGACAGCGAGCGCGGCGTCGGCCGGCCGGATCGCGCCCTCGAGGTCGGGCGATCCGTCGACCGGGCAGCCCTTCCCGCTGCCGTCCGCGTCGAGCTCGCGATCGCGATGTCGGGTGCCCGCCTGGATCTCGGTGAGCCAGAGCGAGCCCTCCAGGAACTCGACATCCCCGAGCTCGATCCCGACCGCGCCTTCGAGTGGAGTCCGGCGCTCTTCGCCGCCCGGGCCACCGTTCTCGAAGAGCTCGGTCGCGATGCCGAGGCCGAGAAGTGGCACCAGCGCGCTGTCGTCGCAGCCGATGCCATCGATGCCGCGAGCGGCGTCGATGATCTCGAGACCGTGATCATCGAGGAGATCGATGAGATGGAGCTCGAGCCCGAATACGTCGAGATCGTCGATGACGATGACGATGACGATGACGTTGAGTCTGATGATGATGACGAGTCTGATGTTGATGACGAGTCTGACGACGACGCCACCCCGATCCTCGAAGCCGACGTCCGGGCCGACGCCGCGGTGACGGTCGAGGATGAGGTGGCCGAGATCCTCGCCGACGCGGGAATCGAGGACGACGGGCGCGACGACTGATGGCGCTGTTCGGGCGTCGGGCGGCAGAGTCGACTCCGCTCGACGGCGTCGACGTCGTGCTGGCGGATCTCGACGGCGTCGTCTACGCCGGCGCCGGCGCGCTGCCGCACGCGGTCGAGAGTCTGCGCCGCGCTGCCGAGGGCCGGACTCTCGGCTACATCACGAACAACGCCTCGCGTACCGACGCCTCGGTGGCCGCTCACCTGAGCGAGCTCGGATTGCCGACGGCTGCGCACGAGATCGTGACGAGTCCGCAGGCCGCGATGCGTCTGCTCGCCGACCGCGTCGCCCCCGGATCGACCATCATGGTGGTCGGCGGGGAAGGCCTCGTCGTCGAGGTCGAGAAGGCGGGCTTCGTCGTCACGCGCAGCGCCGATGACGCACCCGCCGCCGTCGTGCAGGGCTTCGCGCCCGAAGTCGGCTGGGCGCAGCTGGCCGAGGCCGCGTATGCGCTCGCTCTCCCGGAAGACGAGGGCGGCATCCCCTGGATCGCCACCAACACCGACTGGACCATTCCGCAGGCCCGCGGCATCGCGCCGGGGAACGGCACCCTGGTCTCGGCCGTGCACACCGCGATCGGGCGTCTCGCGACCGTCGCCGGCAAGCCCGAGGTGCCGATCTTCGAGGAAGCCGTCGCGAGATTCGCGGCGCAGCATCCGCTGTTCCTGGGTGACCGACTCGACACCGACATCCTCGGCGCCAACCGTGCCGGCATCCCATCGGCGCTCGTGCTCACCGGCATCGATCGGCCCAAGCACGTGCTCGCGGCGCCCGCGGGCTCGCAGCCGACGTTCATCCTCGGCGACCTGCGCGAGCTCCACGAGCCGTATCCCGACGTGCGCCTCGAGGGTGACCAGGCGACCGTCGGCGGTGCGAGCGTGCGGATCGAAGGCCCGGATGTCCGCATCATCGCCGAGGGCCGGCCGATCGACCTGCTGCGTGCCGGTGCCGCGGCGATCTGGGCGACCGGTCGCGCGATCTACGGCTTCCGTGTTCCCGAGCAGCTGTACGCGGATCCGTTCCACCGGCCGTGACGCCCGGTGACCGGGGGACTCACGCCGTATCCTGGGGCGATGGACCAGCCCGAGAACCGCGATGACAGCGATCTGCTGTCGTCGCTCGAAGTGATCGAAGGCCAGCCGCTGGCATCTCGCGCCGAGGCGTACGAGTCGTTGCACGACACGCTCGCGCGTCGCCTCGAATCCGCGCCCGGCGCCGCGCACTCGTGACGCAGCGCCTCGACGCGGCATTGGCTGCACGCGGGCTCGCGCGTTCGCGGACCCACGCGGCCACCCTCATCGCCGAGGGTCTCGTGAGCGTCGACGGTCGCGCCGTCGTCAAGGCCGCCACACCTGTCGGTGACGACGCGGTACTCGAGGTCGCGGTCGCGGACCATTATGTGAGCCGCGCCGCGCACAAGCTCCTGGCAGGCCTCGATGCCTTCGGCGTCGACGTCCGCGGCCGTGTCGCCCTCGACATGGGGGCGTCGACCGGGGGATTCACCCAGGTGCTGCGCGAGCGCGGCGCCGACCCTGTGATCGCCGTCGATGTCGGACACGGGCAGCTCGCGGCATCCGTCGCCCTCGACCCCTCCGTCATCTCGATCGAGGGATTCAACGTCCGCTACATGACCCCCGAGTCGCTGCGCGACGCGAGCGGGGTGGATGCCGCACCCGGCGTCGTCACCGGCGACCTGTCGTTCATCTCGCTCACGCATGTGCTGCCGGCCGCACGCGCGGTGGCAGCCCCCGACGCCGACCTGGTCCTCCTGATCAAACCGCAGTTCGAGGTCGGCCGCACGGCCGTGAAGGGCGGACTCGTGACGAATCCGACTCTGCGCGCCGACGCCGTCGCGCGGATCCTCTGGGCGGCGTGGGACGCGGGCCTCGGCACCTGCGGCATCGTCTCCTCCCCGATCGTGGGAACCTACGGCAATTCCGAGTACATCGCCCACCTCGCGCCAGGACGCGGGAGCAATCCGACAGAATGGTTGAGCACTGTGAACCGACTGACGGGGAGCCCATGACCGACGCCGAGCGCAGCATCCTCGTGGTGGCGCACGCCCAGCGCGCCGATACGGTGATCGCGGCCGAACGCGTCGTCGCGGCCCTGCGCGAAGCGGGCGCTCGCCCGGTGCTCGCGGCCGACGACCGGGCAGAGCTGAGCGCCGTGCGCGGATCGTTCGCCGACGTCGCGGTGCTGGGAGTCGATGTTCCCGTCCACGACGTCGAACTCGCGATCGTCTTGGGCGGCGACGGCACGATCCTGCGCGCGGCGGAGCTCGTCCGCGACGGCACGGCTCCCGTGCTCGGTATCAACATGGGGCACGTGGGCTTCCTCGCCGAGATCGAGCGTGACGACATGGACAACGCCGTGCGTCGCGTGATCGCGCGAGACTACGACGTCGAAGAGCGCCTCGCGCTGCAGGTTCGCGTGAAGGATGCCGACGACTCGCTGCTGTACGAGACGTGGGCGCTCAACGAGGCGACCGTCGAGAAGGCGAGCCGCGAGCGGATGCTCGAGGTCGTGATCGAGGTCGACGGCAGGCCGCTGTCCTCGTTCGGCTGCGACGGCGTCGTCGTGTCGACCCCGACCGGATCGACCGCCTACAACTTCTCCGCCGGCGGCCCCGTGATCTGGCCGACCGTCGAGGCGATCTCGGTCGTGCCGCTGTCGGCGCACGCCCTGTTCGCGAAGCCGTTGGTGGTCGGCCCCGAGCACGCGGTGGCGATCGAGCTGCTCGAGCGCACCAACGGGCTGGGCATCCTGTGGGCGGACGGCCGCCGCTCGCACGACCTGCCGGCAGGGGCTCGCGTCGTCGTGCGCCGCTCGGAGCGGCCGGTACGGCTCGCACGTCTGCACCCGGCGGCGTTCACGGATCGCCTGGTGCGCAAGTTCCGGCTGCCGGTGGACGGATGGCGCGGCCCCGCGTCTGCGGCAGAACCGGGGATCGCTCCGTGATCGAGGAGATGCGCCTGCGCGATCTCGGGGTGATCGCCGAGGCGACGCTTCCCATCGGGCCCGGCTTCACGGCGATCACGGGTGAGACGGGCGCCGGCAAGACCATGGTCGTGACCGGACTCGGGCTGCTGCTCGGCCAGCGAGCCGATTCGGGCGCCGTGCGTGCGGGGGCCGCCCAGGCGACGGTCGACGGCGTCTGGATCATCGCCGACGACGGGCCGGTCGCCGACCGCGTGCGCGAAGCGGGCGGTGACCTCGAGCCGATCGGCGACGGGCGGGCAGAGCTGTTCGTCGGCCGCTCGATCTCGAGCGAGGGTCGGGGCCGCGCGTCGGTCGGCGGCCGGGCGGCGCCCGCGGGGGTGCTCGCCGACCTCGCCGACGATCTGGTGGTGGTCCACGGCCAGTCCGACCAGCTGCGACTGCGCTCCGCGGCGGCGCAGCGCGACGCGCTCGACCGCTTCGGCGGCGAGCCGGTGCAGTCCGCCCGCGCCGACTACCGCGCCGCCTACGAGCGCTGGCGTTCCGCCGATCGCGAGCTCGCCGAGCTCGTCGACGACCAGGTTTCCCGCGCGCGTGAGGCGGCCGATCTGCGCGCGCAGCTCGCCGACATCGAGCAGGCGGCGCCGGTGGCGAACGAAGACACCGAGCTCGCCGTCCGTGCGGAGCGCCTCGCGAACGCGGAAGAGCTGCGCACGGCCGCGGCGACAGCGCACGACGCGCTCTCGGGCGACGGCGACGGGCCGGATGCCGGCGCCCTCCTCGCCGACGCCCGGCGAGCGCTCGAGCGCGCCCACGATCCGGCTCTCGAAGACCTCGCGGCGCAGGTTGCCGACCTCGGCTACCGCGTCGCCGACGTCGCGGCCGGCCTTGCCGGCTACCTCGCCGACCTCGACGAGTCCGGCCCGCACGAGCTCGCCGCCGTGGAGGAGCGCCGCGCGGTGCTGTCGGCTCTCGTCCGCGCGCACGGCTCGCTCGACGCGGCCCTCGCACTGCTCGACACCGGCTCCGCGCGACTGGCCGAACTCGACGATGACGGCGATCGGATCGATCGCCTCCGCGAAGAGCGGGATGCCGCGGCATCCGTCCTCGATGGGTGCGCCATCGCCCTCACCGATGCCCGCACCGCGGCGGCAGAGCGACTGGGCGCCGCCGTCACCGAAGAGCTCCGCGCCCTGGCCATGCCCGACGCGCGACTGAGCGTCGCGGTCACGCCGGGTGCCGAGACCGCGTCGGGGCGCGACGACGTGGCGATCCTGCTGTCGCCGCATGCCGGCGCGGATCCGCGGCCGGTGTCGAAGGGCGCGTCCGGCGGAGAACTCAGCCGCGTCATGCTCGCGATCGAGGTCGTGATCGCCGCCGTCGACCCGGTTCCGACCTTCGTCTTCGACGAGGTGGATGCCGGCATCGGCGGAGCAGCGGCGATCGAGGTCGGCCGCCGCCTCGCGCGGCTGGCGCGCTCGTCGCAGGTGATCGCCGTGACCCACCTCGCGCAGGTCGCGGCCTTCGCCACCAACCACCTGAGCGTGGTCAAAGCCGGCAACGGGTCGGTGACGGCATCCGATGTCCGACGCCTGGAAGGCGCCGATCGCGAAGCCGAGATGGCCCGATTGCTCTCGGGAATGCCGGATTCGGATGCCGCGCTGACCCACGCCCGGGAGTTGCTCAGTCTCCGCACCGCCGACCACTGATAGGATAAAAGCCCGTGATGCAGACTTCTGGTTCTTTCCGCGGCGATACTCCGAACGACACCACCAAACACATCTTCGTGACCGGTGGTGTCGTTTCCTCTTTGGGCAAGGGCCTCACGGCCGCCAGCCTCGGCAACCTCCTCACCGCGCGGGGCTTGCGCGTCGTGATGCAGAAGCTCGACCCGTACCTCAACGTGGATCCGGGAACCATGAACCCGTTCCAGCACGGCGAGGTCTTCGTGACCGACGACGGCGCCGAGACCGACCTCGACATCGGCCACTACGAGCGCTTCCTCGACATCGAACTGAGCCAGGCCGCCAACGTCACGACGGGGCAGATCTACTCGCAGGTCATCGCGAAGGAGCGCCGCGGCGAGTACCTGGGCGACACCGTGCAGGTGATCCCGCACATCACCGACGAGATCAAGCGCCGCATGCGCCTGCAGGCCGACGAGACGCCGAAGCCCGACGTGATCATCACCGAGATCGGCGGCACGGTCGGCGACATCGAGTCGCAGCCGTTCATCGAGTCGGCGCGCCAGATCCGTCACGAACTGGGGCGCAACAACGTCTTCTTCGTGCACGTCTCGCTCGTGCCCTTCATGGGCGCTTCGGGCGAGCAGAAGACCAAGCCCACGCAGCACTCCGTCGCGACGCTGCGGTCGATCGGCATCCAGCCCGACGCGCTGGTGCTGCGCAGCGACCGGCCCGTCACCGAGTCGAACAAGCGCAAGATCGCGCTCATGTGCGACGTCGACGAGGGCGCGGTCGTCAACGCGGTCGACGTGCCGAGCATCTACGACATCCCCACCATGCTCAACGAGCAGGGACTCGACGAGTACATCGTGCGGGCGCTGGGGCTCACCCAGGCAGCCGAGGTGGACTGGTCGCGGTGGGAGCGGGTGCTCCAGGCCGTGCACAACCCGAAGCACGATGTGACGATCGGCCTGGTCGGCAAGTACATCGATCTGCCGGACGCCTACCTCTCGGTCACCGAGGCGCTCAAGGCCGGCGGCTTCGCGCAAGAGACCAAGGTCGCGATCACGTGGATCCCGTCCGACACGTGCGAGACGCCCGAGGGCGCTGCCAAGGCGCTGAGCGGCGTCGACGGCATCATCGTGCCGGGTGGCTTCGGCATCCGCGGCATCGAGGGCAAGCTCGGCGCGCTGCGCTTCGCGCGCGAGCAGGGCATCCCGACGCTCGGCATCTGCCTCGGCCTGCAGTGCATGGTCATCGAGTACGCCCGCAACGTCGTCGGCCTCGAGGGCGCATCCTCGAGCGAGTTCGAACCAGACACCGCGTTCCCCGTGATCGCGACGATGGCCGAGCAGGTCGACATCCTCGAGCACGGCGACATGGGCGGCACGATGCGGCTGGGGCTGTACCCGGCCGATCTCGCCGAGGGATCGCTCGCCGCCGAGGTTTACGGATCCGACCGTGCGCTCGAGCGGCACCGGCATCGGTACGAGGTCAACAACCGCTATCGCGACCAGATCGCCGAGGCGGGGCTGTGGTTCTCGGGCCTGTCGCCCGACCGCAACCTCGTCGAGTACGTCGAGCTGCCGCGCGACGTGCATCCGTACTACATCGCCACGCAGGCGCACCCCGAGCTGCGCTCGCGCCCGACCGACCCGCATCCGCTCTTCCGCGGGCTGATCGCGGCAGCCGTCGAGCGTCACCGCTCGAGCGAGCTGTTCGACGTCGAGCCCTTCGACGAGCTCGGGAACGGCTGACGTGGCGTCGGAGGAACTCCGCGACGAGCCCGTGTCGGCCGACGTGCTGCACAGCGACCTCGTGTACGAGGGTCGCGTGTGGGACGTGCGGAATGATCGGGTGCGCTATGGCGACGGCGAGATCGTCCGCCAGTACGTCGTCCACCCGGGGGCTGCGGCCATCGTCGCGGTGGATGCCGAGAACCGCGTCCTGCTGATCCAGCAGTATCGGCATCCGATCCGACACCGCGATTGGGAGATCCCCGCGGGGCTCCTCGATGTCGCCGGTGAAGAGCCCCTCGAGACGGCGCGGCGGGAGCTCGCCGAAGAGGCCGACCTCGCGGCGTCGTCGTGGCAGCCGCTCGTGAGCATCTTCACGACTCCCGGCGGCAACGACGAGGTCGTGCACGTCTTCCTCGCCCGCGGCCTCTCGCACGTGGGCGAGGTGCACGCGCGCGAGGCCGAGGAGGCCGATATCCGCGTCGAGTGGGTGGCGCTCGAGGATGCCGTCGCCGGCGTGCTCGCCGGGCGCCTCCGCAACGGCATCCTCGCCGTCGGCGTGCTCGCCGCGGCCGAGGCGCTGCGCGGGCCTGCGGCACCGGAGGCGTCCGGAGACTGACATGCGGCTCGAGCGTGCGGTGGACTCCTACCTTCGGCACATCTCGATCGAACGCGGGCTCTCCGAGCACACGGTCGCGGCCTATCGGCACGATCTCGCGGGATACATCGCCTGGCTCGGGGGTCAGGGCGTCGACGACACGGGCGGAGTGACGGCGGACCTCGTGGCGGCCTTCGCCGCCGAGCGGGCGGCGGCCGAGCCCGCGATCGCGGCATCGAGCCTCGCCCGCCTGCAGTCGTCGGTGCGCGGGCTCCACCGCTTCCTGGCGCGGGAGGGCATCGAGACCGATGACCCGACGGCGCGACTGCGGCCGCCGAAGCAGGCGCAGCGGCTGCCGAAGGCTCTCACGATCGATCAGGTCGAGAAGCTGCTCGAGGCCGCCGGGGGAGCGGAGCCCGGCGACCTGGTCGGCATGCGCGACCGCGCCCTGCTGGAGCTCCTGTACGCCACCGGCGCCCGGGTGTCGGAGATCGTGCAGCTCGACGTCGACGACCTCGCGCACGGCGACGTGCTGCGCGTGCGCGGCAAGGGCTCGAAGGAGCGCATCGTTCCGATCGGCTCGTACGCGCGCGCCGCCGTCGACACGTACCTCACGCGTGCCCGGCCCGAGCTCTCGCGGCGGGGGCGTGCGACGCCGCGGCTCTTCCTCGGGGCGCGCGGGGCGCCGCTTTCGCGCCAGAGCGCGTGGCTCGTGATCCGCGCGGCCGCCGAGCGCGCCCACCTCACCGCCCACGTGTCGCCGCATACGCTGCGTCATTCGTTCGCCACACACCTGCTCCAGGGCGGTGCCGACGTGCGCGTCGTGCAGGAGCTCCTCGGGCATGCGTCGGTCGCGACGACCCAGATCTACACGCACGTGTCGGTCGATGCGCTGCGCGATGTGTACGCGACCTCGCATCCGCGGGCCCGCTGATCCCGGCGGGACGGGCCCGCGTGGCTAGAATCGAGCGAACACAGCCGCGAAGTCAGGAGAGTCTGTGACGGGCAGCAAGCGGGGCGCGACGAAGCCCTCACAGGACGAGACCCCGATCGGTCCCACCGGGCGTCCGTACCACGGCTTCCCGACCCCTCCGAAGCTCGACGGCCACGGACCCGCGCGCATCATCTCGCTGTGCAACCAGAAGGGCGGCGTCGGCAAGACGACGACGACCATCAATCTGGCGGCAGCTCTCGCCAGCTACGGCCGCAAGGTGCTCGCCGTCGACTTCGACCCGCAGGGTGCGCTGTCGGCCGGTCTCGGCATCCAGACCCACGAGATCCCGACGATCTACGACCTGCTGCTCGACGGAAAGCGCGACCCGCACGACGTCGTCGTCGAGTCCCGCGTGCCGAACCTCGACGTGATCCCGGCGAACATCGACCTGTCGGCCGCCGAGGTGCACCTGGTCAACGAGGTCGCGCGCGAGCAGACGCTCTCGCGCGCGCTGCGCAAGGTCGCTCCCGACTACGACGTCATCCTCATCGACTGCCAGCCCTCGCTCGGCCTGCTGACGGTCAACGCGCTGACGGCGAGCCACGGCGTGGTCATTCCGCTGGAGTGCGAGTTCTTCGCGCTCCGCGGCGTCGCGATGCTCATCGAGACGATCGACAAGGTGCGCGATCGCCTGAACCCCACGATCACGCTCGACGGCGTGCTCGCCACGATGTACGACGCCCGCACGCTCCACTCGCGCGAGGTGCTCGAGCGGGTCGTCGACGCGTTCGGCGACGACGTGCTCGAGACGGTCATCGGGCGCACGGTGAAGTTCCCCGACGCCTCGGTGTCGGGCATGCCGATCACCGAGTTCGCGCCCGAGCACGCGGCTGCCCAGGCCTACCTGCGGCTGGCGCGGGAGCTGGTCGCCCGTGGCGCCGTCGCCTGACGAGAGCCCCGCGTCCGACGAAGGGCGGTCCCTGAGCGAGCGTGAGCGAGACGAAGGGTTCCGCGTCTCGCTGTCGAACTTCGACGGGCCGTTCGACCTGCTGCTGTCGCTCATCTCGAAGCACGAACTCGACATCACCGAGGTCTCGCTGTCGCTCGTGACGGCCGATTTCATCGCGCACCTGCGCGCGCTCGGACCCGACGAAGACCTCGACGAGGCCTCGGAGTTCCTCGTGGTCGCGGCGACCCTCCTCGACATGAAGGTCGCGGGGCTGCTGCCGCAGGGCGAGCTCATCGACGCCGAGTCCGTCGCCCTCCTCGAGGCGCGCGATCTGCTGTTCGCCCGCCTCCTGCAATACCGCGCGTTCAAAGAGGTCTCGGCCTGGTTCGAGCGCTCGCTGCGGCGCGAGGACCGGCGGCACGTGCGGGCGGTGCGGCTCGACGAGAAGTACCGCAATGCCGTGCCCGAGCTCGTCTGGACCCTCACCGTCGACGACTTCGCCGCGCTCGCGATCCTCGCGATGACGCCGAAGGAGATCCCCCATGTCGGGCTCGATCACCTGCACGCGCCGCTGGTCAGCATCCGTGAGCAGGCTGCGATCGTCGTGACGCTGCTTCGGGATGCCGGTGCCTTGAGCTTCCGCGAGCTGGTCGCCGGTGTCACGCAGCCCGGCGTCGTGGTGGCGCGATTCCTCTCGGTGCTCGAGCTCTACCGCCACGCCGCCCTCTCGTTCGAGCAGCTCGAGCCGCTCGGCGAGCTGACCCTCCGCTGGAGCGCGCAGCGGTGGTCGGACGAGAACCTCGCGACCCTGGGAGCCGACTATGACAGATGACGCCACACCGCCGGAGCAGACGCCGACGGCCGACGTCGCCCGCCGTCTCGAGGCGATCCTGCTGATCGTCGACGAGCCGCAGAGCCTCGTGAGCCTGGCGACCGCGGTCGCCGCCCCCGTGCCGGCCGTGCGGCAGGCGGTCGAGACGCTCGTCGCCGACTACGACGGACGCTCTGGCGGCCCCCGCCGCGGCTTCGAGCTGCGCGAGGTGGGCGGTGGCTGGCGGCTGTACGTGCGCGAGGAGCATGACGACCTCATCTCGGAGTTCGTCAACGCGCAGGCGCCGTCGCGGCTCTCGCAGGCGGCGCTGGAGACCCTCGCGGTCATCGCGTACAAGCAGCCGGTCACGCGCGGGCAGGTGGCATCGATCCGTGCGGTCAACGTCGACTCGGTCGTCCGCACGCTCCTCTCGCGGGGCCTCATCACCGAAGTCTTCACCGACGCCGAGACCGGCGCCATCAACTACGGCACCACCGACGCGCTTCTGGTGAACCTCGGCATCAACTCGCTCGACGAGCTGCCGCATATCTCACCGCTGCTCGACGACGGCACCGACGGATTCGAAAGCGAGGTGCGTCGATGAGCGATGCAGAGAACACCGAGGGCGTGCGGCTGCAGAAGGTGCTCGCCAACGCGGGCGTCGCCTCGCGGCGCGTCGCCGAGCAGCTGATCGTCGAGGGCCGCGTGCGCGTGAACGGCGAGGTCGTGAGCGAGCTGGGCTCCCGCATCGACCCCGAGAACGACCTCGTCGACGTCGACGGCACCGCGGTGCAGCTCGATCAGTCCAAGCGCTACGTCATGCTCAACAAGCCCACCGGCGTCGTGAGCTCGATGAAGGACGACCGCGGGCGCCCCGACCTGCGTCGCTTCACGCAGGAGTGGGAGGAGCGCCTCTACAACGTCGGGCGATTGGATGCCGAGACGAGCGGTCTGCTCGTGCTCACCAACGACGGTGAGCTCGCCCACGTGCTGGCCCACCCCTCGTTCGGGGTGACGAAGGTCTACATCGCGAAGGTCGACGGGCGGGTGACGGCCCAGACCATCCAGAAGCTCATCCGCGGGATCGAGCTGGAGGACGGTCCGATCGCCGCCGACAAGGCGCGACTGCTGTCGGCATCGGCGAACTCCACGAGCGGCCAGGACGAATCGCTGGTCGAGCTGACGCTGCATTCGGGGCGCAATCGGATCGTCCGCCGCATGCTGGCGGCGGTCGGACACCCGGTGGTCGAGCTCGTCCGGCGCCAGTTCGGGCCGCTCCACCTGGGAACACTGCCAGCCGGGCGTGCACGCGAGTTGACTAAAGTGGAGCGGGGCGCGCTGCTGACTCTCGCGCGCCAGGCCGCGCAGGACGACACCGTGCGCCGTGACAGCACCGCCGATCCGCGGAGCGACCAGGAGACCCAGTGACCGAATCCCCGGCGATCGCCGCGCGCGAGAACGACGCCGCGCGTGCGCGCGCCGTCGACGCTCCGCTCGCGGCACGCGTGCACGGCACCGTGCGCGTCGTCGGGGCAGGACTCCTCGGCGCGAGCATCGGGCACGCGCTGAGCGCTCTCGGCGTCGACGTCGCGCTCGCCGACACGTCTCCGTCGCAGCTGCGGCTGGCCGTCGATTACGGCGCAGGCCGGACAGCCGCCGAGGGCGACGACCCAGTGCTCGTCGTGGTGGCCGTGCCGCCGGATGTCACCGCCGACGTCATCGAGCGTGAGCTCTCGCACTACCCGAACGCCGTCGTCACCGACGTCGCGAGCGTCAAGCTCGAGCCGCTGCGGACGCTCCAGGCCCGCGGCATCGACCTCGCCCGCTACATCGGCTCGCACCCGCTCGCCGGGCGTGAGCGGGGCGGTGCGATCTCGGCCCGCGCCGACATCTTCGTGGGCCGCCCGTGGGTCGTCTGCCGCGACGGCGAGACCTCGGCATCCGATCTCGCCCTCGTCGAAGGCCTCGCCCTCGACCTCGGCGCGACGCCGCTCGAGATGTCTCCCGAAGACCACGACCGCGCCGTCGCGCTCGTCTCGCATGTGCCGCAGCTGGTCGCGAGCCTGCTCGCCGGCCGTTTCGTCGACGCGCCCGACGGGTCGCTGCGCCTCGCCGGCCAGGGCGTGCGCGACACGACGCGCATCGCGGCATCCGCCCCCGAGCTCTGGGTGCAGATCCTGGGCGCCAACGCCGAGCCCGTCGTCGACGTGCTCGACGCGCTCGCCGCCGACCTGTCGTCGGTCGCGGATGCCCTCCGCGCCCCCGAGGCGCCTGGAGCGCGCCGTGCCGTCGCCGACACGATCCGCCGCGGCAACGACGGCGTCGAGCGCCTGCCCGGAAAGCACGGGCAGAACCGCCGCTTCGAGCAGGTGGTCGTCATGGTCGACGACACCCCCGGTCAGCTGGGGCGCCTGTTCGGCGAGCTCGGCGAGCTCGACGTGAACGTGGAAGACCTCCGGCTCGAGCATTCGCCCGGCGCGCAGTTCGGCCTCGCCGAGATCAGCGTCGTGCCCGGTGCCGTCCGCCGTGCTGTCGACGGGCTCGAAGCCCGCGGCTGGAAGATTGCGAGTACCACCAATGACTGACCTCACCACCGCCACGACGACCGACACGATCGTCGTCGCGATCGACGGACCTGCCGGCAGCGGCAAGTCGAGCGTGTCGAAGCAGGTGGCCCGCCGCCTCGGCTACGGCTACCTCGACACCGGCGCCGCGTACCGGGCCCTCGCGTGGCACGCCCTGAAGCACGGCATCGACACGTCCGACTCGTCGTCGGTGCTCGATGTCGCCGGCGACTTCGACGTCGACATCTCGCTCGACCCCGACCGCTACCGCGTGCGGGTCGGCGGTGTCGACGTGACCGACGCGATCCGCGAGCCGCGCGTCGCCGAGGCCGTCAGCGGCGTCGCCCGCGTGCCTGCCGTGCGGCAGGCGGTCACCGCGATGTTCCGCGCGATGGTGGCGGCATCCGATCGCCCGGGTGTCGTCGTCGAAGGACGCGACATCACGACCGTCGTCGCCCCCGACGCGCCCGCGCGCATTCTCCTCACCGCGCACCCCGACGTGCGCGCCGCGCGGCGCAGCGCCGAGACGACGGGCCAGGATGCCGCGGCCGTCGCCGCCGCGCTCCACCGCCGCGACGCCTCCGATTCCGCGGTGGTCGACTTCCTCACCGCCGCCCCGGGCGTCGCGGTCGTCGATTCCACCGACCTCGACTTCGACCAGACCGTCTCCGCGGTGCTGGACGTCATCCGCACTGCGGTGCCTGCACACTCTGGAGCGAACGATGGCCGCTGACGACCGCGACGACGAATACGAAGGCGGCCCCGACCGCCTCGCAGAGAGCCTCGCCGATCTTGACGAGACCCTTGCCGAGCAGCGCGCCACGGCGCTGCGCGCCGGCCTCGCCGACTACGAGCTCGACGATGAGGATGCCGCGCTCCTCGTGGGCGTCGAGCTCGGCGAAGACGGCATCGAGTATCTGCCGGCCCTGCCGGTGGTCGCGATCGTCGGCCGCCCGAACGTCGGCAAGTCGGCGCTCGTGAACCGCATCCTCGGCCGCCGCGAGGCCGTCGTGGAAGACACTCCGGGTGTCACGCGCGACCGCGTGACGTACAAGGCCGAGTGGATGGATCGCCGCTACACGATCGTCGACACCGGCGGCTGGGAGCCCGACGCGCGCGGCATCGACAAGTCCGTCGCCGCTCAGGCCGAGATCGCGATCGACCTGTGCGACGTCGTGCTGTTCGTCGTCGACGCCATGGTCGGCGCGACCTCGACCGACGAGCAGGTCGTGAAGCTGCTGCGCAAGAGCGGCAAGCCCGTCTTCCTCGTCGCGAACAAGATCGACGACGCCCGCCACGAGCCCGAGGCCGCACCGTTGTGGAACCTCGGCCTCGGCGAGCCGCACCCGGTCTCGGCCATCCACGGCCGCGGCGTCGCCGACCTCCTCGACGAGGTCATGAAGGTGCTGCCGACGGTGTCGGCCGTTGCCAAGCAGGAGATCGGCGGCCCGCGCCGCGTCGCGATCCTCGGCCGCCCGAACGTCGGCAAGTCGTCGCTGCTGAACAAGGCCGCGGGCGAAGAGCGCGTCGTCGTCAACGAGCTCGCCGGCACCACGCGCGACCCGGTCGATGAGATCGTCGACGTCGGCGGCAAGCTGTGGCGGTTCGTCGACACCGCCGGCATCCGTCGTCGTGTGCACCTTCAGCAGGGCGCCGACTTCTATGCGTCGCTGCGCACGTCGGCCGCGCTCGAGAAAGCCGAGGTCGCCGTCGTCGTCCTCGACGTGAGCGAGCCGATCAGCGAGCAGGACGTGCGCATCATCGACCTCGTGCTCGAGTCGGGCCGCGCGCTCGTGCTCGCGTACAACAAGTGGGATCTGCTGAACACGCCCCACTACGAAGACATCGAGCGCCGCCGCTACCTCGAGCGCGAGATCGAGCAGGACCTCGCGCACGTCGCGTGGGCGCCGCGCGTCAACATCTCGGCGCGTACCGGGCGTCACCTCGAGAAGCTCGTGCCGGCTCTCGAGACCGCGCTCGACTCATGGGACAAGCGCATCCCGACGGGCAAGTTCAACGCATTCCTGTCGGAGCTCGTCGCCGAGCACCCGCACCCGCTGCGCGGTGGAAAGCAGCCGCGCATCCTGTTCGGAACGCAGGCCTCGACGCGTCCGCCGACGTTCGTGCTCTTCACGACCGGGTTCCTCGACCCGGGCTACCGCCGGTTCATCCAGCGGCGCCTGCGCGAGATCTGGGGCTTCGAGGGCACGCCCATCGTCGTCAACATGCGGGTGCGCGAGAAGCGCCAGCGGTAGCAGGTTCGGTTCTGAGGGAGCGGATGCCGAGGGTTCGGCATCCGCTCCCTCGCCGCTTCGCGGGGCGGCGCGCGCCCTCCTGCCGTTCCGCGTTCCGGCCTTCCCGGCGGCGAGACGACGTAGATTGCTGCCCGATGGCGTTCGGAGTGCCGTCTGCGTCATCTCGGGGGTGGGATGCCGGGCGACGACGGGCCGAGACGACGCAGAGTGTCGGCTAAGCGGCGGCCACGCCGCAATCTGCGTCGTCTCGGCCGCTGACCGAGCCCCTCACCGCTTCGCGGGTGCGGCGCGCCGCACCATCGCCGTCTGGTCGGGCTCTTCGAACCCGAACTCGGCGTACAGGGTGTGCGCGTCGCGCGTGAAGAGCGTCCAGCGGAAGTCGTGCCCCGGACCCTCGTCGATCATGCGCGCGAGCAGGCGCCGCCCGAGGCCCGCGCCCTGGTGCGGCTCGGCGATGTAGACGTCGGCGAGGTAGGCGAAGCCGATCCCGTCGCTGACGGCGCGGGCGAAGCCGATCTGCGCGCCGGTGTCGGCGCGGTACACGCCCACCACGCGCCAGGCGCCCGCGATCTGCGCCTCGATCTCGTCGCGGCCGCGCCAGCGGCCCCAGTAGGCGTTGGCCGAAAGCCACTCCCACACCACGTCGCGCTGGATCCGCGCGGGGTCGTCGTCGATGTCGTAGTCCATCGACCCATTGTGGCGTCACGGTGACGCGTGGTCAGGGAGCCGCTTCCGGGTCGGTGGCCCGCCCGCGCTCGCCCCACAGGTCGAGCATGATGCGCTCGTTGAGCGGGCTGGCGGAGACGCCGCCGGGGTCATCGAGTGCGTCCCACAGTTCCTGCGCGGGGATTCCCTCAGGCAGGCCGCCGTAGTAGTCGCGGAAGGCGTATGCGCTGCGGGTGAGATCCGGGTCGTCGAGCTTTCGCAGCCAGCGTTGCTCGGCCCGGTCTCCGATCAGCCACCACGTCGCGACGCCGCCGATCAGCCCGAGGGTGATCGGCGCGATCCAGGCGAGCGGATACCGCAGCGGGTCGAGCCCGAGCGAGTTCACCCACGGCGCACCGATGAGGTAAGTCAGCGTCGTCAGAAGAGTGCCGACCACGATCCCGGCGGTGACCGCCAATATCTCGGTGCGGCGCTTCGCGGCACGCGCACGCTCGACGTCGGCCTCGCGCCCGGGCCGCACCAGCCGGAATCCTTCGACGAACATCGCGCCTCCGTTCTGGTTCGACGATAGTCAAGCCGCGTGCATGAGCTCGACCGGCGACCCGTTCGCGGGACCTTCGGCCCTGTCGTCGACGGCCGCCAGTCGTAGCCTCGTGTGGTCAGACCACATCGCGCTGGTCTGCGGAGGAGGAAACCTCATGAAGATCGTGATCGTCGGCGGAGTCGCCGGAGGCGCATCGGTCGCGGCGCGGGCCCGTCGGCTCGACGAGTCCGCAGACATCGTCGTGCTCGAGCGGGGGGATTACGTGTCGTTCGCGAACTGCGGACTCCCGTACCACATCGGCGGCGTGATCTCCGATCGCAGCCGTCTACTGCTGCAGACGCCCGAGAGCCTGCGCGATGCGCTCGACCTCGACGTGCGAACCGGCAGCGACGTGATCGGGCTGGATCCCGCCGCGCAGACCGTCACCGTGCGCGAAGGGGCGACGGGGCGCGAGTACACCGAGTCGTACGACGCGCTGGCGCTGTGCACGGGCGCGGAGCCCGTGCACCTCTCGCTTCCCGGCGCAGACCTGCCGGGCATCCACGTGCTCCGCAACATCGAAGACATGGATGCGATCAAGCAGCGCCTCGACAGTGCCTTCGCGGCGGCGGGGGCCGCCGGTCGCGCGCCCCGGGCGGTCGTGATCGGCGCCGGGTACATCGGCCTCGAGATGGCAGAGAACTTCCGTCACCGCGGTGCGGAGGTCGCCGTCGTCGAGATCGCCGATCAGATCCTGCCGCCGCTCGACAAGGAGGTGTCGATTCCGGTCGAGCAGCACGTGCGTGGCCGGGGCGTGGAGCTGCACCTGGGAACGGCGGCGGCAGCCTTCGCCGCGGTGCCGGCAGGCGGCATCCGCGTGGAACTCAACAACGGGACGGTGCTGGATGCCGACCTTGTGATCATGTCGGCCGGCGTGCGGCCGAACGCCGCGCTCGCGACCGGGGCGGGACTGGCGATCGGCCCTCGCGGCGGCGTGGTCGTCGACACGCATATGCGCACGTCCGACGCGCACATCTGGGCCGCCGGCGATGCCGTCGAGACAGCGCACACGGTGCTTCCCGGCACCTGGGTCACACCGCTCGCCGGACCCGCGAACAGGCAGGCGCGCGTCGCCGCCGAGAACATGTGCGGCAGAGACACGGAGTACCGCTCGACCCAGGGAACGTCGGTCGTGAAGGTGTTCGAGATGACCGCCGGCGCGACCGGCGCCACCGAGCGGCAACTCGAACGCGCCGGCCTCGACTTCCGGACGGTGCACGTCCATCCGTCGGGCCACGCCGGGTACTACCCCGGAACGGCGATGATGCACATCAAGCTGCTCTTCACACCCGACGACGGCCGAATTCTCGGCGCGCAGATCGCGGGCTTCGACGGCGTCGACAAGCGGCTGGATGTCTTCGCCACCGCGATCCGTCTCGGCGCCACCGTGCGTGATCTTGAGGAACTCGAACTCGCCTACGCGCCGCCGTTCGGCTCGGCGAAGGACCCGGTCAACATGGCGGGGTTCGTCGCCTCGAACGTGCTGCAGGGCGACCTCGTGCTCTGGTACGCGAAAGACTTCCCCGAGGCGGTCGCCGGAGCCCGCATCATCGACGTGCGCACGCCGGAGGAGTATGCGATCTGGCACCTTCCCGGCGCCGAGAACGTCCCGCTCGCGACGATGCGCGTGGCGCAGGTGTCGTGGGATCGTGCGGTCCCGATCCGCCTGTACTGCGCGGTCGGGTTCCGCAGCTACCTGGCGTACCGGCTGCTGATCCAGAACGGCTTCGAGGATGTCGCGACGCTCTCGGGCGGATCCACGACGTTCCGCTTCTGGCACGATCTCGAGCCGGTGTCGACGGCATCGAAGCCGGCCGAGATCGCCTACGCCGAGTCGGTCGACCTCGTGAAGGACGTGCATGGCACGGGAACGGTCGTCGATCTCGACTGCACCGGCCTCGCGTGCCCCGGTCCGATCATGAGGCTCGCGCAGACGATGGACGAGGTCGCGGTCGGCGACGACGTCGTGGTGCACGTCTCGGACCCCGGGTTCGCCTCCGACGGTCCGGCGTGGGCTGCCACGAAAGGCCACGAACTGCTGTCGATGCAGCCCGAGGGTCCGGGCTACGTCGCCGCCTTCCGCAAGCGCGATGCGGCAGCATCCGCCTCGAAAGCCGTCGCGACGCTCGACCAGGTGTCGTTCGTGGTGTTCTCCGGTGACATGGACAAAGTGCTGGCCGCGTTCATCATCGCCAACGGCGCCCTCGCGATGGGCCAGAAGGTCGCGATGTTCTTCACGTTCTGGGGCCTGAACGCACTGCGACGCGAGGATCCGCCTCGGCGTGAGCGCAAGGCTCTCGAGCGCATGTTCGGCCTGATGATGCCGTCCGGCCCCGACCATCTGCCGCTGTCGCAGATGAACATGGCAGGCATGGGGCCGGCCATGATCAAGCATGTGATGCACCAGCACTCGGTGCACACGGTTCCTGAGCTCATCGACGCCGCATTGCAGGGCGGCGCGCGGATCATCGGCTGCACGATGACGATGGATCTGCTCGGCATCGCCGAGAGCGACCTGCGCGACGGCATCGAGCTGGGTGGGGTCGCCACCTTCCTCGGCGAGGCGCACAAGTCCGGAACGACCCTGTTCATCTGAGCGAGCGGGCACCCGCCGTGTGTCAGGCTGGCGGGGTGAGCATCGAGCCTCCGACACCCGGCGAGCCGCGGCGTCCGCACGGACCCCGCGACCCGGGCGACGCGTGGGTGATCGCGCCGACGGGGGAGCGGTACTGGGGGCGATTCGGGGCGGCGGGGCTGCTCGCGCTCGATCCCGAGCGCGGTGTGCTGCTGCAGCATCGCGTGTCGTGGAGCCACTTCGGCGACACCTGGGCGCTCCCGGGCGGCGCGCGGAACGAGGGCGAGTCGGCGTGCGACGGCGCCCTGCGCGAGGCTGCGGAAGAGGCGGGCGTGCCGGTCGCTGCGATCCGGCCGCGGGTGATGAGCGTCCTCGACCTCGGCTACTGGTCGTATGCGACGCTCGTCGGAGACGTCGTCGTGCCGTTCGAACCGACGATCAGCGACCCCGAGAGCCGCGAACTCGCGTGGGTGCCGGTCGACCAGGTGGCGCAGCATCCGCTCCATCCGGGGTTCGCGTCCTCGTGGGATGGCCTGCGTGATCTGCTGGCGGTGCGGCCGGCGATCGTCGTCGATGTCGCGAACGTCGTCGGGTCGGTGCCCGACGGGTGGTGGCGCGACCGGGCGGGCGCTGCCGATCGGCTGATCGCGCGGCTGGACCGGCTTGTCGGTGCGGGCGTGGCGGCCGAGGCGCTCGACCTGCCCGCGCAAACGTGGTTCCCCGAGATCGTGGCCGTCGTCGAGGGTCAGGCACGCGCTGCGGGCGACGGCGCGACCGTCGAGGTTGTTCGCGCCGAGGCATCGGGCGACGACGAGATCGTGGCGGTGACGGCACGGCTGGTCGCCGCCGGCCGCACGACCACCGTTGTGACGAGCGATCGCGCGCTGGGGGATCGGGTGACGGATGCCGGTGCCGGCGTGCGCGGCACGCGCTGGCTGCTGGACCTGCTCGACCTTCTGCCCTGAAGCCCCGGCTACTCGTCGTCGTCGGAGTTCGCCGAGCGGCCGCGCAGCTTGTCGATGTCGCGGCGCTCGCGTTTTGTCGGGCGCCCCGCGCCGCGGTCGCGCATCGGGACGAAGGCGGTGAGCTCGCGGGGCGGGGGCGGCGGCGTCTGATCGTCGACGGCTGCGGCGGCGAGGGTCGCCCCCACGCGCTTGGTGATCGTCTGCTTGACGACGAGGATGCGGTCGAATCCGGCGATCCGTACGCGCAGCTCGTCGCCCGGTCGCACGGGCTGCGCGGCCTTCGCCTTCTCGCCGTTGACCCGCACATGCCCCGCGCGGCATGCGGTCGTCGCAGCCGACCGAGTCTTGTAGACGCGGACCGCCCACAGCCACGCATCGACGCGCGCTGCGCCCTCGCTCACGGCTGGGCTCCCGCCTCCGCGGTGCTCTCCGTCGTGGGGAGCCGGTGCGCTGCGACGATGACGCCGTAGGCGATGAGGCCCTGCCCGAGGCAGTACGTGAGCATGACGAGCGGACTCGTCCAGTCGGGCATCGCGTCGGGCATGAAGAGCCGGAAGGCCAGGATCGTGTCGGAGGCGAGGAAGAATGCGCCGCCCCACGCGATGAGGGGATGACAGCGGGATGCCGCCACCGCGGTGCCGCCGAGCACGAGGCCGTACAACGCCACGGCGATGAGCAGCCCGCCCAGGTGCGGTGCGAGCACGGCCAGCAGCACGACGTACCACAGGGCGTAGACGATCGCCCATGGGGGCACGCGGCGCACCGGCAGGATCCGCCAGAACAGCCAGATGTACAGAAGGTGCGCGAGGCCGAAGAAGAGCAGCATCATCGGCACGGTG
The DNA here is from genome assembly GCF_005502885.1 of Microbacterium sp. 2FI. GTDB lineage: Bacteria > Actinomycetota > Actinomycetes > Actinomycetales > Microbacteriaceae > Microbacterium. The sequence continues at coordinate 109,121 of NZ_SCMR01000008.1, read as the reverse complement.
GGAAGGTTCGCGAAGAACGACCCGGCGGCATCCCCGAGCCACGACAGCGCGATCGCGCCGAGCAGCAGCGCCCAGATCGGCCATGTCGTCACCCAGCGCAGGTCGCGCCGGCCCCACAGCACGGCGACGGCGAGGAGTGGCATCAGCAGCAGCTTGGTGAGGCCTGCGCGTTCGGGAGCGAGCGCCAGCGCGCCGACGTGGACGAGCGAGACGATGACGTAGGGGACGAATCCGAGCCAGAGCCGGTGCATGGTCCTCCTCGTCGAGCGCGCGGTAGACAACATCGTCGCACGTCCGGGTGTGCCGCCCGTACCGTGTCAGGGCGCGAGGTCGAGCGCGACGATCGCGAGGTCGGGGCGCGGGCGCGCCACCTCGCGGAATCCCGCCGCCTCGAAGGTCGACACCACGCCGTGGAACAGCTCGCTCGACGACTTCGTGCGGCCGCTCGCCGGGTCCTTCGGATACCCCTCGACGACACGCGCGCCGTTCATGCGGGCGTAGTCCACGGCCGCGTCGAGCAGAAGGGCGTTGAGGCCGGCGCCCCGGTGTTCGTTGCGAACGACGAAGCAGCTGACCGCCCACACCGCCTCGTCGTCCCACGGCTCTTCCGAATGCGCGACGAAGCTCTTCGTGCGGCCGAGGCGGACCTGCCGCGTGCGCGGGCCGACCCGCACCCACCCGGCCGGCTCACCGTCGACATACGCGATGAGCGCGGGCGGGGGGCCGGTCTCGATCTCGGTGCGGAGCAGCTCCGCTCTGTCGTCGCTCGTGGTGCGCTGCCACTCGGCGTTCGTGATGGTCCACCACTGGCACTGGCAGCTGCGGCCGTCCCCGCCGCCGGTGAGTGCGTGCTCGGCATCCGCAAGCCGGTCGCCCGTCGCGGGCTCGATCGTGATCTCAGCCATGCGGGCACGCTACGCCGTGTCGCCGACACGCGCGACGGTGCGACACGCGTTCGCGCGGGCTCCGGTGACCGGGTAGGATGGGGGAGTTGTCCGCGCGAAAACACGGGCATCGGGATGTGGCGCAGCTTGGTAGCGCACTTGACTGGGGGTCAAGGGGTCGCAGGTTCAAATCCTGTCATCCCGACTGGAAAGTCCCGGGAACCTGAGGGTTCCCGGGACTTCTTAGTTGGTGAGATGTGACCACGTCACCGAAAACCTACCGAATTGACCTCGCCGCGAACGTCGTGCGCCGATTGTCCTCGATCGTTGCGGCTCCGCTGCGGTTGCCCCCGGATGGCCGGGCGGCGCGCTGCGTACCTCTTGGATATGGATACCGAGAACAGCCTGTCGCTCGAGCAGTTTGGGCTCGAGAAGCTCTTCAACATCAACGAGCTCGCGGACTATCTCCGTGTTCCGGTGTCGACCATCTACGAGTGGCGGACGAAGGGGCGTGCGCCTCGTGCGCACCACTACGGCAAGCACCTTACCTTTGCCGCTTCCGATGTGAAGGCTTGGGTCGACGCGCAGAAGGAACCCGAGCCGCTGCCACCGACGCAACGGCGGTGATCCGATGAGCCGGGAGCGTCTCGCGGTCGGCACTTTCGGCGAGATTGGATTTCTGCCTGCGCCAGGCGGTCGGGTCATCGCTCGTGCGCGCTTTCGGGATTGGGATGGAAGGACGCGTCAGGTTCAGGCCACGGCGGCTTCCGAGGCTCTGGCCGAGCGCGCTCTGAAAGTGAAGTTCTCGACTCGCAGCCTCTTCCAGCCCGCGACATCGTCACTCACTCCCGACAGCCTGTTCTCACATCTCGTGGACTACTGGCTTGAAGACCTGGATCAGGAGGGCCGTCTCTCCACGACGACACGGCAGCTGTACGAGCGCAACATGCGAACCCTCGTCATGCCGGCTATCGGCAATCTGACGCTACGGGAGATCGGCGTTGCGCGCTGCGATCAACTCCTCAAGCAGTTGAACAAGCGGAGCTACAGCCGAGCAAAGCATGCTCGCGTCGTGCTTCGCTTGGCGTTCGGCCTCGCCGTCCGTCACGAGGTCCTGCCGCGCAATCCGGTGGACCATGTCGCTCGACTGAATCGGCAGACCACTACGCCCGACGCACTGACCCCGGTCGAAGTAATGGCGATCCGCACGGCGATCGCCGTGTGGGAGAGCGGTCGCGCGATCTCAGGACCGAAGCCGGATGGACAGCTCAGTGGAATCATCGAGGTCATGCTCGGCACCTCCGCCAGAATCGGCGAGGTGCTCGCAATTCGACGTCGCGACGTTGACATCACGAGCGCGGTGCCGTCCATTCGCATCACGGGCACGATCGTCAGCAATAGAGGGGAGCCGACCCAGCGGCAGGATCACCCGAAGACCGCGAAGTCGCGTCGCACCATCGCGATTCCGACGTTCACGGCCGAGGCCGTCCGCCTGCGTCTGGCTAGTCTCAACGATGCGTCGCTGGACGCGCTGCTCTTCTGCAGCCGGGAGAGCAACCCGTTGACCACGAACAATGTGAGGCGCCAGCTTCGACGAGTCATGGAGATCGCCGGGATCACGGGAGTCACGCCGCACGCATTCCGCCGCACGGTCGCGACAGCGATCAACGAACAGGCGGGCGTAGAGCTTGCTGCAGAGCTGTTGGGCCACACGGATCCCAAGATCACCGTCCAGCACTACATTCGGCGAAACGAGATGGTGAACCCCTCCACGGCCGAGATGCTCGACCGCGCGTTCGCCAAGGATCAGCCGACGTGAGAAGGCGGCCTGTGGTCACTGCGCTTGCTCCGCGGCGCCCCAACTCGCGATCGGCCCGCCGCTCGGGCCGTGGTTCCGCAGAAACTCGTTGTGGACCCGCTCGCACGCGAGGCGCAGGGTCGATGACCAGCCGATGACCTCGTCCCGGAAGCTGGCTCGGTAGCGCACGTCAGTGGCGCTCACTCGAAGGAGCTCGATGACACCGTACACGCGGTCGAACCCGTCGACCATGTTCCACGTGCCAGTGGGACCTTCCTGCGCTGCGAGCAGCGGGTGCCATCGACGCGGTTCGGCCATTGGGCATCCTCCTCCGGCCGCACACGCATGAGAGTAGTCCGACCAACAGACATCGCCGCGCGAGCTGTTGGGCGCGTGACGCGCACCTTCCTGCCATGAGCGATCGTGAGCGCGCTGACGCCGTCCTGGAGCACGTGGCTGTGCTCGCGTTCCTGTATTACCCCGGCATCGAGGCGGACGATCCGAGCTACAGCCTCGCCGACGACATCGACTGGTGTCTCGCGCGGCTCGGTGACGTGTCCGACACCGAGCGGGAACGGATCGGTGCGCTCTTCGCGCGAGCGATCACCGACCCGACCGCGACGCGCGAGGAGCTGTTCACAGCTCTGGTTGAGCTCGACGGCCTTCTCGCAGTAGACCACCATGAGTGACGCGCAGCCGAGCGATGAGGAGCGGGCAGCGCGCCTGGCCGCACAGCGGAAGGCTTGGAACGACGCGCACCCAACGTACTACGCGGAATACCGTGAGAGGAATCGCGAGGACATCCGCCGGAAGAACCGCGAGCGGGAGCGGGTTCGTGCTCAACGCGAGCGGGAGGAGAAGGCGCGCCGCAAGAAGGGGATCGATCGCGCAAGAGCGTGGGCAGCGGAGCACCCGGAGGAGCGTCACCAAGCCCGCGAGCGCTACAAGCAGAAGCACCCGGAGACTTACAAGCAGGCGCAGCGCGACTACTACCACCGCAATCGCGACGCGATCGCTGAGCGCCGGCGTGCCCGTGAGGCTGCTGACCCCGAGAAGGCGAACGAGGCGCGACGTCGCGCGGTCGACCGTGCCCGGGCTGCCGGCCGCGACCCGGCGTGGTCGCCCACTCCTGACCAACGCGCGACGTATCGTGAGCGGGAGAACGAAGCAAGGCGCATGCAGCGTCGCCGTGCTCGTGCCGGGTTACCCGAGCGACGGCGTCACCGGGTTCACGCGCCGGAACGACGTCACAACGATGCCGCGGCGGACGCCTTCTTCGCGCAGAAGCGGACCGGTGCGGACATCGCCCGAATCAGAGATCAGGACGATCCGACCCCTCCGGATCTGGTGCACGCGTGGCAGGAGCGTTCGGAGAACCGACGTGTCGCGCGCGAGATCCTAGCGATCGCCGATGAGTACTTCGCCGATCATGAGGTTGAGCTGCGGGCGAGGGTCGCCGAGGTATCCCGCGCGCGGTTCCGGGGCGGGATGCTGCCCCTCGACGTCTACACGGAGCCACGCCGTCACGCTCTCGAGTTCGCAAGTCGGGGCTATCTCCGCGCCAACGCGGCCTCCCCGACATCCTCGCTGCCGATCTTTCGCTGGCTCACGACCGATTACGCCGAACGGCGACCCGACATCACGCTTTGATCGATCCCTCAGTGGTCGAGGCCCTCGGGAGTGTTGACGGCGCTCCCGACTTCTGCGCTTTGTTCGGGCTTGTCTCGGCGAGGGCGGAAGGCAATCCATAGACCGCAGCGGCGACAGACGTGTGCGGCTCCGCCGTTGAGAGCGTGTACTTTTCGTCGCGGCAGAACTCTGCCGCAACACCCGCAGGACACAGCGAGGTCAGTGTCCATGGCTGGCCAGCGCATCAATAAGCTGTTCCGTCGTCGGCATCCCGGCCAGCCCGTTGGGAGTTGCGTAGACGCGGCACGCTAGGTCGGACGTTCGTTGGTTCGACGGGTAGAGGTCCTCGCCGTCGACAAGTATCGTCGGTGACCCCCCGAAGTTGACGCCTTGGGCATCCTCCGTGGTTCGTACGACCGTATACGTGACCTCGACGTCTCCGAGTCCCACGGTCGCCAACGCGTGCGCGAGGCGGATGCCCGCTTCGCGCCAACTGGGGCAGTCGTCGATGTGGAGAAGCTCGATCTTCATGCTTCCATCATCCTCCTCGCCTCGCGGACGCCCTCCGTGCGGCTGCGTCAGGCGGAACTTCCTCATCGGGTTGCGCGTTCTCGTGGCCGGTTTGGGGCGAGCTTCGGTACGAGCCGAACGAAGATGATCATGCCGACGAGTTCGATGAGGGTCTGTGTCACGACGGCGAGCGGCGCGATCGCGAGTTCGGCCGGCAGGGCGAGGGCGAGGGGAAGAACGACGAGCGAGTTGCGGGTGGCGCCGCTGAACATGACGGCGCGGGTTTCGGGCACGTCGAGCCGCGCCACGCGGCCGGCGGCGAGCCCGAGGAGAGGCATGATGACGAGGAATGCGACGTAGAGCGGAACGACGCGGAGCAGGGTGAGTGCTTGTTCGCCGACGGCTGCGATCTGTGATCCGATCACGACGGCGAGGGTGAGCATCATCAGCGGCACCATCGCGCCCGCCATCACCTGTTCGATGGTGCGGCCGGCGCGGTGGCGGCGGGCGACGGTTTGGACGAGGGTGGCCGCGATGAGGGGGATGACGATGATGATGACGAACGCTTCGACGAACGGTTCGATCTCGATGTGCGCGACGGTGTCGCCGTCGGCGAACAGCCACAGGTAGGCCGGGAGGAGGACGATCTGCAGCAGCATCAGCAGCGGGGTCGCCGCGAGCAGGCGGGCTTTCGCGCCTCCGGCGAGGCCGGTGAAGACGATCACGTAGTCCACGCACGGGGTCAGCAGAACAAGAATCACACCGATGAGCAGTCCGCGATCATCAGCCACGAATCGCGAGAGCCCCCAGACCACAAGCGGGACGAGGACGAAGTTCACCGCCAGCACGGTTCCGAGGAAGCGCAGGTCGCGGAAGGATCGACCCACCTCGATCAGCGGCACGCCGAGGAACGTCGCGAACAGCAGCACCGCGAGCACCGGGTTCGTCGCGGCGCTCAGCACGGGGGCTGCGGAGGGAGCTAGGACGCCGAACACGCCGCCGATGACGATCGCCGCTACGTAGAGCGCTACCTGGTGCCGGTCCCACGAGACCACGACCCGCTGCATCTCATCAGCCTAGAAGAGGGCTTGACCTTCAAGTCGCTCGAAGCCATAACGTCGGTGCCATGACCGAACCTGAATGGGCCCCCACGGCCTGCACCCTCCCTACCGTCGAGCGTCCCCTCCGCGAGCAGGAGTTCAACACCCTGTTCGCGAGGAGTCTCCGCCGGGTGCACCAGGTGAACCCCACCTGCGCCGACCTGATCCTCGACCCGGCGAGCGAGACCGATGCCCGCGACCTCGCCGCGCGTGAGACATCATGCTGCTCGTACTTCGGGTTTAAGTTCGAGTCCGCCTCCGACTCCCTCACGATGCGCATCACCGTGCCCGAGCAACACGCCACCGTGCTGGAGGCTCTCGTCGCCACCGCGACCCGCGATGCCGGGTTGAGTGCAACCGTGGGCGCCGCATGACCCGCCACACGAAGCCACGCACCTCAACCTTCGCCGTCGTTGGCGCAGGGGTACTGGCCTGCGCGGCATGCTGTGCCGGGCCGCTACTGGCGATCGCCGGCAGCGTCGGCGCGGCATCCCTTCTCGGTGCGTACTGGATACCCGGCCTCCTGGTCGTCGCCGTGCTCGCGGGAATCGTCGTGACGATCCTCCTGGTCCGTCGACACCGCGCGAAAGCGTGCCGCCTTCCGGCGACCCCCGGCGCTGTCGACATCCAGCCAGCACGGACTCGCGATGAGCAGGCCTCGCTCAGCGGCGCTGACGCGTCAGCACGGTAGCGCCCCCGACGGGTGAACTGCCTCGCCGCCGGTGATCGCGGTACACGCGCACGCATCCGAGCAGGCCCCGCCGACCGCTGGTCGGGACAGGCGATCCTGCGCCCGCTGCAACTCGTCCGCGAGCCGCATGAGCTCGGCGATCTGCGCTCGAGTATCAGCCAACCGCGCCGCCACGACCGCCCGCATGTCGCGCTGCACATGCTCGCACAAGTCAGATTCGCGCGCGGCGACCAGCTGACGAACATCTGCGAGACCGAGGTTCAACCGCTTCGCGCCCGCGATGAACGCCAACCGCTCCACCTCGTCCTCGCCGTAGATGCGATACCCGTTCGAACCACGCTCAGCAGGCTCGATCAATCCCGCCGACTCGTAGTACCGGATCGTGCTCGCCGGAAGCCCCGTCCGCTCAGCCACCTCAGAGATCCGCAATCCGCCCATGTGGCAACCGTAAACCTTGAAGCCGCTCGAAGCTCAACGAAGGAGCGCGACCACCACTGCGCAACGCGCGAACCGGATCCCTAATCGGGCACTGCCCGCAGACCGGACCGTCGCGTGCGAATTGATCCCTCAGCGGACATTCTCGGTTCCGAGTGCCCATCGGGTTCCACTTCACGCGCCCGCTGCTGGGTTCGAGTCGGCCGATCAGAGCTAGCCTCGCCGCAACGTGCTCAGGCCGAGCGTTCGGGCGCTCATAGCGCTTGTCCTGACGCTAGTCACGCTCGCCGTCCCCCAGACGTTGCCCGCGGGCACCGACGTTTGTGTTGTCGTCGCGACGATCATCGTTCGGCTCGCCCGCGCCTCGGTGGATGCGTACGCCATGTGGTCGTCGCTACGAAGGCGGCCTACACGAGCTCCGTATCGGCCCGCCAGCACGGATCGCGCGCGCGATCTGATCGGTGTGACTCACGGCGACCATCGGATCTGGCTAACGCCCCTACCTTGTAAGCATTAGGCGACCGAACAGGTCGAAAAGCTCGTCCGCTCCGGTTGCTACGCCGATGCCTCCGAGGAGAATCCCGGCGAGGGCGAAGACGCTCAGGAGTCGCAGTGTCGGGCCCCATCCTGACTGGACCGCGGTGCCCACTGTGGCCCACATGCCTGGGCGTGTCTCATTCTTGCGTTTCGGGCTTTTCATCGCTCCTCACCTCCTTCTTCTTCTTCTTCTTCGGTCTCTTGGGCGCGGAACCCTTCCGGCGCTGCTGGGCCTCGCTCTGTAGCTTCTGGCGGTACTTCATGGAGAACGGGTCGTTGAGTACGTGCAACGACGTTTGGCGGCGACCCTCCGCGGCGTCGTGGTCGGTGACGTATCGCGTGCGACTGTCGAGCAGCCCTTCCTTGCGCAGTTCGGTGAGTCCTTCCTCCGCGGTCGTCCGGGAGATCCCGTAGTACTTCTGCGCGCGGTCCACCGCGAGCTCACCCCATGGGCGTCCGTTGGATTCCTTAAGGAGGATGAGGAGCACCGCCAGTGCGGGCCAGCTCAGTGTGGCGTGCAGTTCTCGTGTCCAGAACTCATGGGGGAGGACGAAGTACAGGTTTTCAGATGACCCTTCGGGGCGCGTGTACGGCTCACCGTCTCCCGTTTCGCGCAGGGGAGTCACCTTGCGCAGACGGTAGTCGGGCGTGCGCGTGACGAGCCTGCAACTCTCCAGCACGCTCCACGCATGCGACAGCGACTGCGGGGTCCATGTCAGCGCGCCCGGCTTGGTTGACGACAGAAAGCGAATCCATGTGTCAGCGGGGAGCGATTCGCCGCTCCGGCTCAGCCAGGTCCAGTTCGTGAGTACAGCGAGATACAGCACTGCAGCTCGGTGATTGCGCGCGAATGCCGGGAGCATCGCGGGGCGGCTCCCCGAACGCGTAGTGGACGGCGGCTCCTGAACGAACGCGTGACGGATCTTCGTGTATCCGCTCCGGCTGCGATGGAGGTACTCTGCGCGAGTAGAAGCTGCGTCAGAGGGTGCGGCATCGTCGGGAAACAAGTCCGTTTCCGTCACGGGGTTCTTCGATTTCGGCTGAGGCATGCTCACAATGTAGCCCCCCTCCTCGACCGAACACCGCTGTGGAATGGCTGCCAGTTCGCTCTACGCGGCACAAACTGAGACGCTGCGACGGTTATGAGACAGCGATGAGATAGAGCTACCGGATTGCTTGGCCCGATTCGCCCTTCCGGGCCTGCCGGCGTTCGCCAGCATCCGGGTTCGCAAACGTTGTCGCAACGAAGCCGCTCACATGCAACCGGCGCTCATGCGCGGGCGCCTCAGGGCCGAGATGAGACCCGCAGTGGTGCTGACTGCCGAAGATAAATCCATACAGGGCGGCCATTAGAGTGCCGAACCAGCTCGGCCGCCAGAACTGAGCCCCTCAGTGCGCGGCAGTCCCGCGAGGTTGCCTCATCAGAATGGCTGCCGCCGCGCGCGCGGAACGTTCGGCTCCCGTGAACGGGTCGTGGACCACCACACCAGAGTTGGTGACGGTCAGCATCTCGCGAGCCATCGCCGTCGTGCTCTCATCGAGTAGTCCGGCCCGGTCGAGCACCGTCGCGAGCAGATAGCACCGCTGTGTATCGATCGCCGGGCTGGGGATTTGCCCGCCGTCGGTCGCCCACCCCCAGATTGAGGTGCTTGTATCTGCGGAGGCAGGGTCCTGGATCGCGGCTCGAAGCGCTGCTACCGCGTCCAGGTCATAGCGCAGACGACGCAGCAGCGGGCCGGTCAACACGGGGAACAGCTCGGCGGCGTCCCGGAGCATGATCTGGTGGTGTGCTCGTTCGACTATCACAGGCAGAGCACCGGCCGGTGAGGATCGGATAGAGATGGCGAGTGAGTCAATCCATTCGCGACGCTCGCGCGGACCTTCCTGGCGAAACCATGCCTCCAGCTCGGCGAACATGGTGGTGCTGCGTTCGTCGGTCGGGAACAGCTCGCAGAACACCGCCCGCAGCCTCGGGTTGGTGTCGAAGCCGGACTGCTGGGCCAGCGCGACCCGCAGTGTGTCCGCGGGTATCTGCCACGACTCCGGATCGACAAGAAGGTCGTAGACCTCGTCCGTCTGTCGTAGACCCGAGGATGAGCTCCTGCTCGTGAGGCAGGCGGTGAAGAGCTCGAGATCGCGGCGTCCGCGACGATGCGACCAGAGCAGATATTCCGGGGTGACGCGGAACTGCTGGTTCGCGTCTGCCTCCGCACGGATGAGGTCACTGACAGCGGGGTGTGGCGAGGTGCTGCTGCTCAGTTCGCCGAGCACGTTGATTCGGGCGTTCTCGCTGACGTTCCTGGCGTTGGATGCGGACAGCAAGGCGAACAGGTCGTCGCCGAAGTGGCCGGCCACTTCGTCCCAGTTGGTGTTGAGCAGGTCAACCAGTTCCCGGTCGACGCCTCCGAACAGGTGTCGCAGGTGCACGCCCGGCCGAGTGGGCTCCCCGATCGTCTCCACAAGCCCGTCGTGAAGCTCAAGGTCGCCGAGCAGAAGCATCCCGACCCACCCGTTCTGGCGGCGGTCTTCCAAGTCCGGACCGTACCCGCAGAGTTCGCGCTGGACCTCGGTGCGCAACCAGCCGATGGCTTCCTCCGCCTGTGCGTGGTCGGCATTCGGTGAGATCCGGTACCGCCCGACCCGTTGGATCAGTCCGGTTAGCGCGGTGCGCTGCACCCACGCGTCCGGGTCGTCACGCCAGTCGCCGAGAAGGTCACGTAGCACGGTGGGAGTCAGATCGGATCGGGTCAGTGCATCTACGAGAGACTCTCGCAACTGGGGTGGCAGGTAGGCGAGCTGATCGAGAACGGCGTCCATCATCATGTTGGCGGTGGCGTCACCACGGGCGCCGTATGCTCGCACGATGGCCGGTGGTGCCGGGTCGGCTACTCCGCTGCTGACGTGGCGGGGGCGTTGCAGCGCCTGCAACGCGAACGCGATCACTGCTTCGTGCGCGGGCCATGCGGCGATGATCGCGTCGACGTGCCAGGTGAGATGTCCCGTCCCGACGGCGGTGCAGCACCGCGCGAGCTCGTCTGGATCGTATTGCTTCACAATCGCGGCGTATTCAGGATTCTCCAGGGTGCTCGCGAATTGCGCCCACGCATTAGCGACCGCCATTGCAATCACGACCCGTGGCTCGCCGTCGCCCTCGTCGGCCGAGGATCGTAGCAGCTCGACGAGGACCCGGAAGCCTTCCGTAGCGCCGAGCGCCTCCAGTGCGAGCGGCGCAAGCGGCGCGGCCGACTCGAGAGTACCGTGCAGGCGCTTGTCAAAGATCGCGTGCACCTCGGGACGCGCACCGAACCGGCCCAGCAGCGCTTCACCCGCTCGGACGGGCCGCCACGAATCCAAAGCCGGCACGAGCAGGTCGAGCGCCTCGTCGTCGGGCAGTGAATCGGCGAGGGCGATCACCCCGCCGTTGAACGGAGGCTTCGGTACTTCCTCCCGGATCGTTGCGATCGCGCTGCGCGCGAAAGCAGGGTCTGCGCGCCACGACTCAGGAATGAGCCCAAGGTTATGCAATACGAGCCCGTGACGATCAGGGTGCTCCAGCTCGTCGGCTACCCAATTCTTGATCGCGTCCTCCGCGCTGAACGTGGTGCACGCGAGCAGCCAAGCCATCGATCTGTCGCCCCCATTGATGCCGTTGCCGGACAGGGTTTCCAGGACGAAATGTGCGACTTGTGGCTGCTCTGACACCGCATGTTGCACGAACGGGATGGCAAGGTCTGTCCAATGCTCCCGCGGCCGCATTCCTTCATGCCTCAGGAATCCGCCGAACCATTGCTTCTCGGCAGCGGAGACGTGGTCGAACTGCCCGCCGGCGGCTTCACGCAGCAGGTGCAACGCGCACACCCGCAGCTCCGGCGTGATTTGTGCTCTCGCCCACTCCAGGAGGGCGGGCAGCTGCGGCCAGTCCGGCCACCCTGTTCCCAGGCACAGTAGTGCGAACGCCTGGTCGATGGCGTTCGCACCGTCACGGACGCGCCCTTCCACGCGGGCGGCGATAGTCGCGTCGCCGGCGTACCGGATGGCGATGGCGTGCGCGGCATTCAGCTGCACCGTCTCGTCCTCGTGCCGGAGCCCCCACAGGAGAACAGACAGGACCCCCATCTCGGCGACCGCGCCGTCGCGAAGCATCCACAATGGTGAGGTTGGCTCAGGGTGCGAAGCGTTGAGCCATCGTTTGAACTCTCTCAGCAGCACGGGCCGCAGCGAGGCGTGTTTCGTCATCGACACCAGCGACGCGATGAGGGTGGTCCGATGGGCGGTGTCGACGTGCTCGTTGACGCGGTCGATGATCTCCGTCACCCACTGCGACTGCGTCTGGGTGGTGATTGCTATGTCGGCGGCGATGGCCTCGGCGATCAGTTCGTACTGGTCGATCGGGTTCACGTCGGGGTGTTCGGTGAGCCGGGTAAGCAGGGAGGCGTTGACGTGCGCGTTGACCTGCGTGGCGAGACTCGCGAGGAGAACATCGCGCCAGGTGGGATCGCCGGCTCGGCTGGTGAGCACGCGCTCCTGTTCCTCGGGCGCGAGGGTGGCCAGGTGTTCACCGGCAAGCTGATCGAGCAGCACCCGATGCAAGAAGCCGACCATGCCGGCGCCCTGTGGGACGAGTAGCCCGTATTCGTCTTCCGCTTGCGAGAGCACTGCGGCCGCGACACGCGCCGCGTCGGCGGCCGGGTATGCCAGACCGTCGTCGCGGCGAAGCTCGTCGCGGAACCGTCGTTCCATTTCCTGCCGGGGCCTGATCGCCGAGCCGCCGTCGATCCGGGCCCGGTAGGCGACGCCCTGGAGCACCGTAAGCATGTCGGCGGTGGAGAACTCGGACCCCGCGGCAGAGGAGGCGCGGCGCCGCATTTGTGGGTGCTTGTCCACGAGAAGTTGGACGAGCGCGGAGAACAGGCGGAAACGTTGCGGGGGCAGCGATTCACCGCGCCACGACTTCGTCAGCAGTCCGAGGAACAACGGGGTTCCTAGAAGCGGACCCAACGCGGGGATCTCGTTCAGTTCGGTCAGGAACGACTCCGCGTGCGGGTTGGGTGGTCCGTCGACGCCGATCGTGTCCGAGTCGGAGAGCACCTGGGCGACGAGGTCGATCTGCTGAGCGCGGGTCAGTGGTGCCAGGATCGCCTTCGCCCACGGTTCGACCCAGTTCAGCCGGTCCATCGCGTATGGGCGTGCCGTGAGGATCGCGCCGATGCGCCGTTGTGTCACGAACGACTCGATCAGCCCGAGCGCATACTCGGCGGACGCGGGATCACTCCATTCGTCGATGCCGTCGACGAGCAGTATCGCCCGTTCGTCGTCGACGGCCGGTTGCATGAGATCCCACGCCGCAGAGCCGCCCTGTTGGGTGACCCAGGCGTGAAGGGCGGAGACGACCGAGTTCGTCGTGGAGCCGTCGAGGTGACGGCACAGAAACCCGAACGGCAGCCACAGGGGCAGGTCACCACCGTGCGCCCGCTGCAGCGCCGCGGACTGCGGCTCGGGGGCGAGGATGTCTGAGGCGGTGAACATCAAGAAACTGGACTTTCCTGACCCGGGCGCGCCGATGAGCAGCCGCAGACGCGCGGACTCCGTCCACTCGTCGACGGGCGTGCGCGTCCGATCGGCTTCGGCCGGTCGGATCGGGTCCCGGCGTGGTGGTCGACGTCGGCGGCGCATCATCCGAGGAGTCCCGACGTACTCCTCGAGGGGCTGGCTCGACACCGGCGACTTCGACTGCGCCGACTGCTCCGACTGCTCCGGCTCCTCTGTCCTTCCTAGTGCGGGGGTGTCCTCGGGTACCGTGTGCGTGTCGAGGATGAGATACGACAGACCCTGGCTGTGGGTGTCGGTGACCGTCGAGGAGGCGCCTTGCGCCCGGAAGGCGGCGTGGTAGAGACCTCCCAGCGCGGACCGGGCAGCGTGTGCCTGTTCGGGCGTGATCCTTCGCGCGGTCAGCTCCGCGGCGCGCTCTTCTCCGCAGAACGCGCTCACCCACGCCCGGCCGAAGAAGTCATCCACAAGTCGCGGGTGATCGCGGAGCATCTCGGAGATCTCCTCCGCTCCCCATGGTTCGAACCGGATGTCCTTTTCGGCGAGGGTGTCGTAGGCGGCGCGGACGGCGGCATCCAGGTTGGTGTCGCGCAGTGATGAGCTCGTGGCGTAGTAGAACCGGGAGCACCTGGTCGCCCACTCTCCGCCGAGGAAATCGTCGACGGCGGAGCTTATCGAGCCGGGCGTGAGGCTCTTCACGCGACGCGATTGCAGGGCGACGAAGCTTCTGTCCGCCGGGGGTGTTGTGGCCAGTGATGGTGTCGTTCGCGCGTACACGTCGATGCCCGCCTGCGCTTGCCCTGGCAGCCCATAAAGGGTGGCGTGTTCGATGTGCGCCTCGGTCTCCAGCAACCGGGTGAACAGCCGCTCTGCGTTCTCTGGAGTCAACTCGCCCACGGGAAGCAGCACGGGCTTCGTCTGCACCGGCGGGTTGGACCACGGACCGTCCGGCACGCACCACAGCGTCGCCAGTAGGTCGGGTTGCATCTTGGTCACGCTGCCATTGTGTCGTTCGCGACGGACACCGTGGCTGCTGGCACGCGGCCTGCCGCCACGTGCTGCGACCGATCGAGTCGCCGCCAAAGCAGCGACGCGCCGGACGCCTACTTCTCGTCGCTGTCCGACTCGTCGAGGTCCGGCCCGTCGGATGCGGGCTGCGCCGCTGAGGTCATCCGGTTCCAGAACGGCACCATCACTAGCCGCAACGTCGACCACCAGGCGTAGACGGCGACGATGGACCGGCGGATGGAGTCGTCGACGAGCCCGTGCGCGATGTTGTGTCGCAGGTTGGAACCGAACCGGCCCGCGTAGAGGCTCTGCAGTTCATACAGGATGTGCCCGCCGAACACGTCGCCCGCCTCGGGCTTATCGAGGAGGGCGGGAAGACTGATCTCGTCTTCCGTGCCGTCGCCGTCCAGGTGAGTCGTCGGCACCCCGGCCGCGTTGAGGTGGTGTCGCATGAGTGCTTCGATGCGGGGTGTCAGCACGTGTACGGAAACCCCGAAGTCGTAGTTCCAGCCCGCCCAGAGACCGGATGCGAACAAGTTCTCGTGGCCGGGCGGGACGACCGCGGAGGCGTGCGTGATCTGGAGGAACATCTCCCGCGAGAGGGTGTGTTCGGCACGCAGGGCCCGCAGGGCGGGAAGGATCAGCCCGATCGTGACGATGTGGCGGTGGAGTTGGGCGTCGTGGCCCATCTGCCGGTCCACGGCGTCGTCGGCGTCAGACTTGTCCGCCACTCGGCCGTCTCCGGTCAGGCTCGTCTCCGGGATGATCGCGGTGATCGTGCCCTCCAGGATCTTCTCCGCCGCGGTCCGGTCCTCAGGCTCGGATGCCCAGGGCACAAGCCTGGTGAACCGGAGCAGACCTTCGAGCACGGAATGACCGCTCACTGCGGTGCGGGCTTGCTCGGACATCCCCTGGACGGTGAAGGAAGGCGAATCGATCGCGACCATCTCTTCGATTGCGGCTTCGTTCAGATCGCGCATTCGCGTGCGCAGCTGACCGATTCGCGTCGCAACATCCAGACGATCACGGTGCTTACGCGGGATCGAGCGGAGTACCTGAATCGCGCTCTCAAGAAACGATGCCGCGACGAAGGCGCTCGCCTGCGGCCCTTGGAGCCGTGAGTCTGCCTCCGCGACCCAGAGCTGCGCGACTTGCGAGGTCAAGTCGTGCCGGTCGCCCTCGTCCTCGGTCCAGGGCAGGAGCTCGCCGATCAGGTTGCGTTCGAGGCCATACTCCTTGGCCACAGCGGCGGCCGCTCTCGCGGCGGCCAGGACCGCGACCACCGGGTCGCGGTCGTCCGGCTCGGCGCCGACCGTCCTGAGTAGCTCGCACAGGGACAACAGTTCACCTGGGTCGACGGCGTCGGCGTCGATGGCATCGCGAATGTATGTGTGGATCCGGGTTTGCCGCTCGCCGGCATCGGAACCCTTGAAGCGGAGCGCGAGGCTGATCGCACGGTGCAGGAGCTCTTCGGACTCGTACCAGTCCGCGCGCGCGGCGATCTCGAGGTACGCATCGATCGCGGCGTGCACCTGCTCGATGCGTTCCCTGCCGGTGACCAGCTCCCAGAGGACGTCCGCCACCCGGGCGCGAAGGGCGGGGTTGCTGGTGCGAACCGCCCGCAGGATTGCGACGTCCTCGTCCGTCAGCAGGTTCGGGGTGAACGAGGTGGAACCGTCGCGGAACTCGATCAGGGGCGCGAAGCGGGCGCCGTCGCCACCGTCGCGCACCAGCATCATGGAGCTCAGACCCGCGAGCAGCGCAAGTTCCCTGTCGTCGACACCGGCCGCGGAGCGGAACTTGCTGAACAAGTCGTCATAGTCGATGACGTCTCCCGCCAGCGCGTCGATTCCGGACGGGGATTCGTCTGCCATGCCTCCAAGATACGGCGATCACCTGGCCTCGCGGCCGGCAGAGACGACTTGCAGACAGGCGGTGACGCTCAGGGACGATGTCGGTCCGGGTGGTTAGTAGGTATCGGCGAACATCTCTCCCACGTGGCGTGCGCACAGGGTCGATCAGAGGGCGAACCCGATGATGAGTTGGACCAGGCGCGCGATGTTTACAAAGCCTCGGTCAGCGATTCCAACTTCGATTGCATGACCAGCACGCCGACATGCGCGGTGATCCTCGGTCGAACGGGCAGCGCTCGCAAACCTCACCTGAGCGGGTTCATGGGTGTACATTCGAGTCGCCGGCTGCCGCCATGAACGCGTCCTCGACGGCCCGCCTGCGCGCGACGTCTTCGACGACGAACCTGCGGAAGTCAGCTGAACGATCCTCGATGGGGATCTCGTCGACCGACGGCGCCGGCTCCTCCCCGGGCCAAGCCGTCTGCCGTGTAGCTCTGTCGCGGTCGAGGCGCGAGCCGCAAGCGGCGACCCAGTCGTGCAGGCGTTCGCGGGCCTCGGCGAAGTCCTGATGCCAGCCGAGGGGAGCGGAGCCATGCTGCTCCTCGTCGTAGGCACAGAGCCAGTGCAGGTGTAGGGCGGAGAGCTCCCAGACCAGTTCGGAGTGTCGGTGCCACAGCGGCGGGATGATCGACGGTCCGAGACCGTAGGTGCGTCGTAGCCAGTTCACCCATCTGTCGAGCTCGACCCACTCGAATGCCGCTCGATCCGAGGTGAGCACGTTCCAGTTCACGGGGTGGGGCACGCTCGGCAGCCCATCGGACTCACCTTCGGGGGCGTCCGGCGCCGGGGGCTCGAACTCGTAGCCGGGGAAGTGCAGGGGCTCGTCGGCAGTCATCGCTCGCTCAGAGGGCCACGGGCCTGGCGGCGGGCTTTGCCGTCGATGGGGCGGATGCCGCGACCGGCGGAAGCGCGTTCCGCCGGCGTTGCAGGGTGTAGTTCGTGCGCGCGGAGTCGTGGCCGAGGCGCTTCGCGACGAACTCCTCGGTCTCGACCTTCTCCCCGTCGCGTTCCCGCGTCGACGTGTGCGTGTATCCTTCGGCGATGAAGACGTCGCCCTTGTTGAACATCGCGTAGGCCCGCTCCGCGTTGCGCCGGAACATCACGAGGTCGTGGTAGGTAGTCTCGGTCTGGCTGAAGGTTCCGTCTTCGTTGCGTTCGAAGTGCTCCTGCCCGATGCGCACCCAGAAGCGTGCCTCGCCTTTCGCGTTGAATGCGAGCTGAGGCTGCGACGCGATGAACCCGGAGAGAGATTGCTGGGTGTGGATAGTCATCGAATGCTCCTACCAAAGGGCCGCAGGTCGGCCATCACCTGGTAGGTGCGTCGCCTATCCCCGCCGCAATTGCTCTTCGACGCGAGCCCGCTCCGCGCGAAGCTCTGAGGCGTCGGGGCGCGCAGTCCACTCGCGCATTCGGGTGACGATTGGTGGCGCCGACCTCAGCAGCAGGAGCGCCGTGCCATAGGGCAACGTGCGAATCACGTCGGGCGGCATGATCGGAACCCGGCGCGTTGATCGCTGGTTGGAGCGCATGCCGCGTTCGCCGATCGTGATCGAGTCGGTAGCCTCGTCGCGGTCGCCGATGAGGGTGGCGATGTCTTGGAGGTCTCGAGATCCCGAGGCACCGCCGAGCACGATCTTGGCGATGCTCGCGTCCCAGATCGCCGTGGCTGCGTTATCGCCCCACCGCTGACGGGCCTGTGCGAGAGACTGAAGAACGGGCATCGTGGTGATGCCAGTGCCCCCGCCTTCCGCCATCAAGACAGGCAGCGACGGCAGAGGGGCAAGATTGCCGATCTCATCCAGCGCCAGGAGCAGCGGCGGATCGAGCCGCGCGCCTGGGGATCGCGCCGCCACCCGCCGCGCTGTCTCCACTAGGTCTTCGACCAGCGCGGCGACGAGCGAGGAGGACGCGCCGGCGCCGGCGCCCGTCGCGAGAAGGTAGAGGGTGCCGTTGCGTCGGAGAAAGGTCTCCGGATCGAACTGCTCGTCCTCGCTCGGGCTGACTGCATCGAGAACACGTGGGTCGGCCAACGCTGCCAACGCTAGGGAGACGCCCTGCCAGATCGAGTCGCGCGTGCGTGGGTCGGCGTCGATCATCGCCTCAAGCGACTCGGCCCATCCCGTCGCGGCGGCAGGGTTGGATGTGAGGATCGCGATTGCATCTTTCGCCGCGGCCGGGTCGAGCGTCCAGCGAAAGAGCTCACCAGGCGAGCGGCCATCGAGCGCTGCGGCGTGCAGCAGCGACTGAAGGGCTGTACGGGTTTTGCCCTCCCAGAATCCGCCGTTCTCCACCCCAACGCTCGACAGGCCTGTACCCGCGGCGAGTCCCGCGGCGCGAATCATCGCCGTGAGCGGGAGTTCGCAACCGCGTACCGGAGACCAACGCAAGCCCGCCGGCACTCCCGGGGCAAGCTGTTGCGGATCGAACACGGCGACCGGCCCGCGTCTCATCCGCGAGCGAATTGTGGTTGTCAGGTTGTCCGGCCTGGTCGAGGTTGTGACGACCGCGCCCGGCGCGTCGAGGATCGCGTTGATGACGATGTGAGCGCCCTTGCCCGACCGGGGAGGACCGATCACGAGGATCGAGTCCTCGACCGAGGTCCACACTTTCGTTCCCCGTGCCACGCCCACGAGATATCCGACGTCTTCGGATCGCGGCTTCGCGACGGACGCGCGAAGGTGGGCAGCGCGCTTCAGCAACGCGTGATCGGAGGCTGCCCGGCGCACGTCGGCCGACGTCGCGATCCCCGCGATCCGATTTGGGTCGGACCCGGCGTAACGCGTGTGATCCCGGATGACGCGCCACACCCACCATCCCGCAACGGCGAGCAAGACCACGAGTACCGTCACGACCGACCAGTACGCCACGGCGTTGAGCCCAGAGGATCCGAGTGCCGCCCCTGGATTCGTGGGGGAGCCGAAGACACCGAACCCGGATGCAACACCACCGGTCGGCTGCTCCGCTCCCGATAGCAAGGCAGCGAGATCGCCGCCCACACGCAGGATGCCGGCGATCGCAATCGCCCCGCCAAGAGCGAGCAACGCGAGGTTGGTCAGCCCGTCGTGACCGGCGACATCGACACCTCGGGTGCCGGTCACGTGACGACTCCGAACACGCACGTGCCAGAGATTCTCCCCACGAGGACAATCTCGCCATCGGCGGTCACGCGGCAGAGCCCCGGTTCCAGCAACGCTCGAGCGGACCCGTCCGGAGAAGCCTTGATGTGCCGCACGATGATCGCTACGGCAACATCTTCGCCCGGGAGGAATCCTTCTTCGCCGCACACAACGTGTGGCGGCGCAACCAGAGGCGTGGCATCGATGGGTGCTGCCGGAGCGAACGGTGACTCCGCCGGGGTCCTCGACTCTCGGCCGGGGCTCTGCGGCGGCGCGCTCGGGCTGAGCGAGCCCTGCAGTGGGCGGGTGATGAGATCGGTGAAGACCGTACCGTCTGCCTCGTGGACGACGACCCGCACCGGCGACCCGTGAGCGAGCAGGACCGTGTCGATGATCTCCGCAAAGGACGCGCGGACCCAGGGTGCCCCGAAACGAGGCGGTTCGAACGGCGTCCCATCGACGGCGACAGTCATGGTGCCGTCCGTCGAGATCGTCATGGTGATCACGGGAAGGACCGCCGGCACACGGATCGCGTCGGTGGATCGTCGTAATGCGTGCGCTGTCGTCATCTCACGCCCTCCGTCATCCGGCTCGTCGTGTCGAAAGCTGCGAGCTCCGCGGGGTGCAGTTGGTGCTGGACCACGAAGCTGCGGTCTTTGATCCTCCAGAGGCCTTGGCCTGTGGCCAAGCCGGGCAACAGACTCTGCTCGGTGCTGGTGAGGCCCAACGCAGTCGCAGTCGCTCCGAGTTGGTCCGCTTCCTGCCGGTAGATGATCCGCGTCTCCGCATTGGCGAGGAGCGATGAGGCGATCGCGCGCATCGCGGATCCCTGGTCGCCGACGTTGTCGAGGTCGGAGAGCTTGTGGAAGACGAGCAGGTTCGCGATTCCGTAGTGGCGGGCGAGCCGCCACTGAGCATCCATCCGTCGCAGGAGGGCGGGATGCGACATGAGCCGCCAGGCTTCGTCGTAGATGACCCAACGCTGCCCACCGTGAGGGTCGAGGAGGGCAGACTCCATCCAGGCGGAGGAGCACGTCATGAGGACAGAGACGAGCGTCGCATTCTCGGCAACGCGCGACAGATCGAGCGAGATCATCGGCAGAGTCGGATCGAAGGTGACGGTGCTGGGACCGTCGAATAGACCAGCGAGATCTCCTGCGACGAGCCGACGGAGTGCGTGCCCGACGACCCTGCCGTCCTCGACGAGGCGTCGGTCGGCTTGCTGAGATGCGTCCGGGGAGAGGATGCGTTCTACGACCATCGGCAGGATCGGGGTCTCGCATGAGCGGACAGTGTCCGCGAGAGCGAGGTCGATCGCGGTGTGCTCCAGCGGGCTGAGTGGTCGTTCGAGCACGGTTTCGGTCAGGGCGCCGATGAGGTCGCGGCGACGAGAGGCGACCTGACCGGCCCAGCTCTCGTCGGAAACGCCGGATGGGCGATGCCCTTCGTCGAGCGGATTGAGCCGGTTCGCCATGCCGTGCCCGAGCACGATTGCCTGCCCACCGACCGCTTCGGCGACGGCGGTGTGTTCGCCCTTCGGGTCGCCGGGTACGTAGACGCGGCGGCCGAAGGGGATCGAGCGTGTGTAGAGGCTCTTCACGAGCGATGACTTACCGGAGCCCACTATGCCTGCCAGGACGATGTTCGGCGCGGTGATCATCCCGCGTGAGTAGAGCACCCACGGGTCGTAAACGAACGACGCGCCGGAGTAGAGGTCCTGGCCAACGAAGACGCCTTGGGACCCGAGTCCGCCTTCGGCCAGGAACGGGTACGCCCCGGCGAGCGTCGCACTGGTGTCCTGGTGGCGCGGTATCCCCAGGCGGCCGGGGGTTCGGAGCGCCGTGGGGCGCGACTCGCCGGAAGCGGGCAGGTAGGCCGTCGCGCGTAGATCCGCGCGCTGTGCTTCGGCCTCGGCACGGCCGGATGCGGTGGTGGCAGCGTGAGTAGCGGCACTGAGACGCTGGGATGCCTTTCGTCGGGCACGACGCTCCTTCCTGGGTTCGCCTGCCGGGTCAACGAGCGTTGTGGTGTGTATGCGCTCACCCCCTTGCGCGTTCACAGCGACATCCCGTTCCGGCGGTGAACTTTCGCACCAGAGCCCTGGAAGGCGAAGTGGCCAGGGCGCTGAAACGAGTCGTTCGGATTGAAGCGGGGCGCGAGCGATTCCGAGACCGGCGGCGCGGCGGCGGAGGGGGAGCCCCATGCGATTCGGCCCGAGTGCTGAGATGCCCGATCCAGGGCCATGCCGGCCCGAGCGACAAGGGTCGACGCACGGCGCAGCGCGAGGGCGGCTGCGTGGGCTTCCTCCACCCCGGCCCAGTGATCGCCGTCATCAGTGCGGGCGATCGCGTCCGAGCTGGTGTGCGCGAACGCGAGCTGATCGAGCACCTGTTCGAGCGATCTCAGCCCGCCCAGCAGATCCCCGACCACCTCGTACGTCTGTGCCGGGTTATCGAACGTGCGCGTAGCGTGCGCGAGAGCGCGCAATGCGTGACACGCTTCCTCGCCATCGACGACAGGATCCTGGAATGTAGGCATTGCGTGTCCCCCTGCAACAGAAGTCGTCAGTCAGGTGCGCGAGGTGTCCCCGCGCGTCATACGGTTCGGCACAGGGGCAGCGCGGCGACGGCGAACGCTTGCGCCTGCTGACCCACGAGCCTCCGTGTTTCGCAGGCAGCTTGCACGGCGGCCTGCTCGATCGCCGCGACTGCGGCATCCAGCTCGTCGACGCTCGGCGCCGACACTGCGACGAGCCCGGTGAAGCGCAGCACGCCGTGACCAGCCGTAAGGTCTGACTCTTGCTGCACGACGTCGTTGTATTCGGCGGTGCGCGCGGCATCCTCGATCTGCCCGACCTTCGCCCGCTGCGCGGCATCCGAGAGAAGCCCCACCTTCTTTCTCCTGATGTCCCGCGCAGCGAGGTCGGCACGGACCGGCGTGCACGTCAGAGTGAATGTGCGTTGGATGCCCGAGGTCAGCAGCAAGGGGGAGAGGAAGCCGGGGTACACCTGTGACCGCGGCCACTCCGAGATCCAGAGAACCGCGTGGTGGGCCGAGTCGGTACGTAGCCGGTCCCAGGTTTCGGAGACTGCGATGGGGCCGGCCGTTGCGAGAGATCGGCCAATGTCCCCGTGTCGCTCGAGCGCGGGAGCGGCTGCGGGATCGTATGCGGAGCGCAGCACGACTGCGACCTCGCCTGGGCTCAGCCAGCCTGTAGGCGTCAGATCGGCTGCCCGCAGCGCTGCCGCGAACGTCGTCATCTCCTGACGCAGGACGCTCGCTGCCCCCTTCATGCCACCCCCGGCGGCGCGGATCTGGCGGGCGGCCGCGCGTAGGTCGAGCGCGAGGGCGATTGTCGTCTCATGCCGTTCGCCGGCAGGGCCGGCGCGCTCAATGAGCTCCTTGTAGGTGACCGCCGGCCAAGAGTCATCATCGACACCATGCCGGGCCCACCATTCGGCGAGCCCGCTTCCGGAGCTGGGCACTGTGCGCTCGGAGATCTGCACGCGCGCGATGCGGCCCGACCGGCAGACCGTCGCGAGCACTCGCCCCCAGCCGGCCACCCGACGCTCCTGTTCGCCGCTGTCGAGAAGAACGAAAGCCGGATGCGTGATGCCGGCGATCGCCGTCAGGGTCTGAGCGTGAGGGTCTTGGATCATGGCGGCGCCTGTCTCGGGGTCGACCCACTCTCGGAGCGCGGCGGCGTCGCCGGGGAGTGCGAGCGTGCCCGCGGGGCGCGGCTTGACCAAGTCCGCACGGAATCGCAGCTGGCCGCCGACGCTTCGCCGCACCCAGCGCGTTGAGATCGGCACCCATTCGATGAGCTTCCGACCACCCACGGGGACGAAGGCAAGAGCGATGCTCGTCACCCAGATCGGTGAGGTGAGGCCGAAGAGGATGCCGCCGCCCAGGTACACGGCGCTGGTGAACGCGATCAGTCCGATGGCGAGCGTCACGAGCTGCGCCAGGGAGAGGCCGAGCATCACGCCTCGCTTGGACAGACGGGAGAACTGAACCGGGCGGAGTTGGTTCGCGCGCGGGGTGTTGCTCGCTGTCATGCCGTCGTCCTTTCGCGCGGAGTGGGGATCGGTCGCGGGGGCGGGTTCGGTGTGCGCGGCTGTGGAATCGGTTGCACGACAGCCGGGGAGGTCGTCGATGACGGTGGTATGTCCGTCGGATTGGCGCCCTCGGAATGTCCCATGGCTGCTGATCCGGTGGAGTTGCCGAGCTTGGGTCCGGCGGAGGCGGCCTTGCCAGCCACCTGACCGCCGACGATGACTGCGGCGGCCGGGCCGGCGGCCGCCGCAGCTCCTGAAGTTCCTGCGCCTGACGCTGCTGCCCCAGACGCTCCCGCGCCGGCACCCGTTCCGGCCGCGCTGCCGGCGGCGCTCGTCGCCACCGGGGCCGCCGACCCGCTCGAGGTGCCACCCCCGTCGAGGATCGACTTCGCAGACTTCGCCGTCGCTGGGCTAACCGGCACCGGGACGGGCCGATTCAGCGCTCCCTTCGCCTCCTGTTCGGTCGACATCGCGTGGTACATATCGACGCCGACGAACGAGATGAACTTGTAGGTCATGTACGGCGCGAAGGCTGCGACGAGCATGAGCACGACTCCCGCCACGGGATCGCTGATCGAGGCGAGATCAAGGTCAATCGGCGCCGCGGTCTGGTTGATCGCGACGAGGAAGAGGACGACAAGCACGAGCTTGGAGAACACGAGGGCCACCACGAACGCCACCCATTTGCCGAACCAGCCGCGGGTCGCATCCCAGGAGAATCCGGCCAGTGCGATCGGCGCGAACACGATCGCCACCAGGAGCAGGGCTTTGCGGATGAGGAGCGAGAACCACACAATTGCGGTGGCTGCGATCGCGAGTCCTGCGAGGAAGATCGTCATGATCGCGCCGACGCCGGGGCTCGCGATGTTGATCGCGACCAGCCCGGCGGCCATCAGGGCGATTCTGTCGCCCATTCCCTCCATCGTGTTTCCTGTTGCCTGGACGATCCCGACGGCCAGCTGATCCGTGATCTCCAGCAGCGTCGCCGTCAGGGCGATTGCGACGAACGAGCCGAGCACCGACTTGCCAAGGCCCACGGCAGCCCGTGAGAGCGCAGTCGGATCGCGATGCGCCAATCCGGTGATCAGTTGCAGGCAGAAGAACACGAGCATCACGAACAGCGCTACGCCGAAAAGCAGGTTGTACACCTGGGTGTACTGGTCACCGGTGACGTCGACGAGTGTGGTCGTGTCGAACACCGCCCAGACGGCTTCGAAGAACCACGCGGCGGCTGCGGCGAGCGTGTGGGCGAGCCAATCGAAGGGCGCGGCAACGAGAGATGTGACACCCGACCCGACGGTCTGGCATACCTCGGCGATCGCCGGAATATCGCAGACCCCGCCCACTCGCGTCGTTCCTCTCAATCGGCCGCGTCTCGCTCAGACGGACTGGCCGACACCCCAGAAGAAGTTCACGAGCGTGACCGACGCTCCGCAGATGAGTGCCGCGCCGCACGCCACCAGAACGCCGAGCTTGCCCCGTGAGGCGAGATGGGGGTTCGATGAGTTGGCTCCATACCCCCACGCGACAGCGGCGATGATGAGGGCGAGCACGGCGAGAATGAGCCCGACTGTCATCACTGCGCCGACGATGACGCGGAGTTGCTCGATGCCGGGAAGTCCCGACCCGTTGGGAACGATGTCGATCACGGTCGTGCTCCTTGTCTGCGCAGAAACGAACCTGCGTACAAGGTGCGTGCCGCGTCCCCGAGATCCGTCGACCCGCGCAGTCTGTGCACGCACTCTGGCTAGAGCTGTTGGCCGACCCCAATGAGGAAGTTCATCCAGGCGACCGCCGCGCCGGCAAGTGCCGCTGCGCCGACGGCAACAACGAGGCCGGTACGGGCTCTCATGGCCGACTGGTAGTTTCCGCTCGTAGACGCGATCGCCCATGTGGCGGCGCAGATGAGGATCGCAAGTACCGCGAAGATCAGGACGTACATGAGGAGGGCGCCGACGATCGCGCGGAGGTCACCCGCTCCTCCAACTGCTCCGAAGTCCGGGAAGATGTCCATTTCGGTCACCTCATGCGCCTGACGCGCACGCTGTCCTGCCAGCGGTAGCGGCGTCTAATCCTTCCGCCCCGTGCTCGGCGAGCCACGGGTCTGCGTCGATAGCCGGTTCGAACGCACCGCCGGGTCGGATCTCGAAGTGCAGGTGCGGTCCCGTGGACTTGCCGGATGACCCGACGTCACCGATGTGTGCGCCGGCGGTGACGCGCTCGCCGACCGTCACGTGGACACCCGTTGGCCACATGTGCGCGTAGGCCGACGCCACCCGCTCTCCGTTGACCGTGTGCTCGATGACGATCAGCTGTCCGTAGCCCCCGTACGGACCTGCCCAGCTGACGATCCCGTCCGCGATCGAGAAGATCGGTGTGACGTCTGCCGCAGAGAAGTCGGTTCCTGCATGGAACGCAGGTCGACCCGTCATGGGGTCGGTTCGCCCGCCATAGCCGCTGGCCCGCACCCACGTGTCGCTCGGGAGGGGAAAGACGATGCGGGCCGTCTCGGGGACTGAATCGAGAGGTGCGCCGCCTCCGTTCGCCGACGCGATCGGCCGGGTCAGCGCGACGAGGATGGCTTCCGCGACGGGCTGATAGTCCTGGTAGCGGTCGGGGTAGGCCGAGCGCTCGACTGCTTGCGCGGCCGAGCCGGGATCGGCTGCCTGCCAGCCAGGGATGTCGAGGAGCCCCGCGGGGGAGGGAAAGTTGGGTCCTTCTGCTCCGCCGAAGAATGCGCGCACCTGGTAGTCCGGATCCATGAGCTCATCCACGGTGCCCCAGCCGGCCGTCGGGCGCATCTGAAACAGGCCGAGTGAGTCGTGATCGCTCCCGATGCCGTCGTTGGGCATGCCCAGCGATGCGGGATAGGCGGCGTTCGCGAGCATGCGCAGGGTCGACTCGGTGAGTGCGGCCATCAGCCCGATCAGCACCCCCTGCCGCCCGACACCCTCAATACCGCTGCCGACCGTGATGATCGTCGCGGCACGGGTGAGTTGTGTGTGCCCGAGGGTTACCGGTACCCCGTCGCTCCGTGTCGCCGTCAGGTTCTCCGGCACCTCGGTGACGACGAGCTGGCCGGATGCCTGGCAGGCAGCGAGCGCGGCGGGGGAGAGGACGAGGGGGAGCGCGATCAAGCCGGCGAACGGCAGGGTGATCAGGGCGACGGCGAGGGCGATGACGAGCTTCTTCATGCGGACGTCCGTCACCGGAGCGGATTGTCGACCTCGGAGAGCCGGAGCAGGCGGCATTCGTCGAAACTCGGCTCGCAGGCGATGAAGAGTGTGAACGCGATCGGTCGAGACGTCTCCTGCGCCTGGGTCCCTACGATGCCCGCGCGGTGGCGTGTACCCGTGATTGTGTACGCGATGGTTCCGGGAAGGATTTGGCCAGGTGTCGCTTGATCGATCGCGTCGTTCCAGGATGCCGGCACGAACGCTTCATCGATGGTGAGCCACTGGCGCGTGCCGTAGGTGCGCAGCGTCATCCAGGCTTCCGCGGTCGGCAGGTAGATGCGCACATCGGAGGCAAGCCCGGCGGTCTCGGCTCCGGAGGGATCCCCGGCGTCGACGATGACCTGTGCGTAGTCGACCGGATCGAAGTCGGTCGCGGTGTCCCAATTGATGAGCGCATGCGCTGCGTCGCGCGCGAAGGACTCGGCATCAGGTGTCGAGCGGATCGGGGGAAGCTCTGCTCTCGAGGCTCTCGGTTCGGGATCAACGGGCGGGGTAGCCGGCGCTGCTGGATCGACAGCAGTCGTCGGCGTGCTTGGCGTCGGCGCTAGGACTAGGCCGTACAGCCCGACGCCGACGAGTGCGGCCAACACAGCGAAACCGATCGTGAGGAAAAGGACGAGGCGCCGCCGGGGTCGCAGCGTGGCGACCATTACGCAATCTCCCGCTTCAGTTGCACCCTCGCACTGCGGAGCGTCGAGAAGAACTCCACGGTCGACGCGAGAGTCGACTCGAACTGCTCGAGTTGCTCATCAGTCAATTCGGAGGCCACAGCTGCGACATCGAAGTGTGTCCACCAGAGGTCGAGGTCCTCCCACACACGCACGAACGCCCGGACGGGAAAGACATGCGTCGCGACGGCGCGCGACCGGGGCGTCCGCCGATTTCGCTTGGCCTCCTTGACTCTCGCAAGGGCCGCGCTCGCCAACTGCTCGAGTTCGTCGGGCGGCTCGAAGTCTTCGGGCGCTTCGAAGTCCTCGAACTGCTGTGCCGGCTCCGGCTCGAGAAGTTGCCGGATTCGCGCGTGCGACGCGGCGACACTTCCGCCCTCGTCGATGAGTCGCAGCTCTTCGCTCGCCTTCTCTTTCAGGGCTGGGTCGGCGCCAGGGTCAGTGACAAAGCGCTGAAGTTCGGCGATGCGCTCCAGCGTCGTGTACGACGCCTTGCCGGTGACCATCTGGGCTGCCTGCGTGCGACTCTTGCCCGACTTGAACTGCGGTGGTGCCACGGTGGCACCACCGTCACTTCCATTCCGCGACTCGGGACGGCCGAAGCGGGTCGCGGCCTGACGGCGAGTCGCGTCGTCGGCGATGTGATCCTTCAGTTCGGTGTAGAGGGCGGCCGCCTCTGTCGGCGTGAGCGGCTTGTGGAGGAGGTTCTCAGCCTGCTCCGCCAACAGCTCGGCGAGCCGATCCGAGATGCCAGACCGCACCCACACTTTGATCGTCTTCTCGCCCAGCCGCTTCAACGCTTCGAGCCGACGAGCGCCACACACCAAGACGCCTTCCGGGGTCACGGTGACCGGCTGCAGCAGGCCGTCACGGGTGATCGAGTCGGCGAGCTCGTCGATGTCCCCGTATTCGGTGCGGTGTCGCTTCCCGACGATGATCGATTCGATCGATCGTTCGAGCTCGATGTGGCCGGTGTTGGTTCCCACGGTCACCGCCTCGACCGCTCGGCGGGTGCGGCGAGACTGACCGCGAGGACGAGGTCGTCATCCGTCAGGAGAGAACGCAGCGGCTCGCCGATCAGCAGGCGAAGCAGGATGCCGCGGCCAGCTGTCGTCCGCGCGACCTCCGGTTCCGGGTTACCAAGGACCGCGCGGAGCAATCCATTCCACGACGCGGACGACAGGTCGAGGAGGGTTCTTCCGTGAACGTCGCGCCGGAGCGATTCCCAGGCCGTCGCACGCGAAGGGACCTCGCTGAGCCGTGCGCAGATGTACTCCATCGCGGTGCGCGCGGGCGTGCGCGGCCAGCCGAGCAGGGTCATGAAGGCGATCGCATTCTCGACTGCATCACCTATCCCGGCGCCGTCAGATGAGTGGCCGTCATCCGGCTCGTCCCCGATCGACTGCACGCGAAGTGCCGGATGATAGTCGCTCAGAGGGTTCTCCCGGTCGCTGAATCGCTCGGGGTCGTGGAACGACGAGAACTCAGGACGGCGCGCCTGGTAGACGGAGCACAGCAGTCCATTCGCGCGTTCCTCAGCGATCAGCGTCACCTGCACCGCCCGCGTGACTACCGCCCAGGGATCGTCGGCATTGCGCACGGACGACGAGCGCATCGCATCGAATGCCGCTGCGGCAGCATCCCATGGATCGAGCCCATGCTTGCGAGCGAGCTTGGCGTATCGCCGAACGACGTGCCCCATGAGCGCTGCCGCTTCGGCGTCGCGGCGCCAGGCACCGTGATCTTGCGCGGCCAGACGTTCGAGCAGCTCGCGCAGACCCTCCGAGCTCTCAAACGCAGCGGACTTGTTCGCCGACTCGGACGAGTCGTGAGTCCGCGTCGAGCGCGCCGACTCTGCACCAGTTGACGGGAGACCCTGGTTCGACATGGCAACCTCGCTAGCGGCCGATTCCACTGCGGCGGACCGATCCGTGAACAGCGCGACCGTTCCCAAACGCCTCGACCGGCGGGAGGCGAAGCGCCCGTTCACGGATAGCTCGGCGAGTTGCTGCGACTCCCTGCGTCGGGATGGCGCGCGCTCGCCGCGCGAGTGAGGACTCGAGGTCGATTCCCTGCCCCGCGACGCGCCCCGTAACGGCGGGAACGAGTTCCGTAGGCCGCATCCAGACGACCTCGCTTCGAACCTGCTCGGCGCCGGAGAGGGAGAGGGGCTGCCTCGCGAGTGAAGGATCGCCGTGCCGCGCCAGTTC
This sequence comes from Microbacterium sp. 2FI, assembly GCF_005502885.1. Classification (GTDB taxonomy): domain Bacteria; phylum Actinomycetota; class Actinomycetes; order Actinomycetales; family Microbacteriaceae; genus Microbacterium. The sequence continues at coordinate 79,781 of NZ_SCMR01000008.1, read as the reverse complement.
GGAGACCTCATCGGGGGACGGGTTGCCAGAAAGTTCCCGTTCCCGCTCCGACGTGCCCGGGCGTAGTGGCAGACGAGACTGATCGACTCGCTCGTAATCGTTCATGACGTAGCTCCCTTCTGTACCTCAGGTGTGCCGATCGCCCCCGCGAGCCATCGGCCGACCGTCGAGGGATGAACTCCCGTGGCGCTTGCGATCTCCTTGTTCGACATCCCGCGCTGACGCATCAGCGCCGCAACGTCTCTACGGGCACCCTTCTCGGGAACATCGGACAGCGGGCGAAGTCGAACGACTTCTGTGGATAGGTCCGGTGTCGCCTCGGTTGTGGAGGAGACGTGAAACCGGAATCGCTGGGTGAGAACGACCGTCAGGTGTGTGATCGCGAGAAGCACCAGCGGAGGTACTGCGGCAACCGACGCTGCAAGCACGGGAAGAACATCCGCATCGGCCGCGACGACGGCATGGATCGAGTTTGCGGCGACCGATACCGCCGCACCGATCACGAGCAGCATCCACGGATACCACGCACCCCGCTGTCCGGCGAGCGCGACGACGGCAACGGTTCCCACGACGATGATTCCGTCCACAATGAGCGGCCACGCCCACGCCTGCGTCGCCGCGATGCCGGACCGGCGGGCGAGATCCGCGAGAGCGGTGAACGACAACCAGAACGCACCGACAGCGATGAACACCGTGCCGACGACCGCGGTCCACACGGCAATCCGTCCGGACCGCGGATCCGTAGCACCGGGGATCACGAGATCACCTGCCCGTTGAGCGAGCGGGATGCTGGGCTGCCGCCACCAATGCGAAAGGGTGGCGTCGGCCCCACCAGCGTTCGGTACGCAGATCGAATGGTCGTCAGGATCTCGGCCCGCTGCAGCCCCGCGTGCTCCGCCGCCGGTCCGAGCACATTGCGCGCACTCTGATCTGTGATCCCGTTCTCCGCGAGCCGGCATGCAGCCCAGTACAAGGCGCGGTTCCGTTCGCCCTCACCCCGTGCGGCCATCCAGGCCGCGATACGCTCCGTATCGACATCGTTGCGGGCCTCCGCGAGCGTCGACGCGGCGGGCGTTGGCCGCGGGTCGATGAACTGTCGAAGCGTAAATGCGTCAATCGACACGGCGTCCCCGCGTCCAGCACCGATCAGCTCGTACGTAGACCGGTTGCCTTCGAACAGCACCAGCGACGGCGGCACGATGACGTAGCCGCCCTCGCCCCGGAAGTCGATGCCGGCGCTGGCGGCCTGCCACGATGCCTGAACGCGATCAGGGTCTGCGGGGTAGTAGGCGTGCATCCCGCCGGATGCCGTCCTCACCAGCGCCTGCCAGCGATCCACGAGACCTTCCCGGCGAGCGAGCTCGAATGCAGCGAATCCGCGCACCCGCCCGTGCACATCGATGTCCACGACCTCGACGGCCGAAGCTCGCCCGGTCGGCATGCCGATGTTCGCTTCCGGCCATCGAGACCACCATCGAGCGATCTGGCTGCCGTCGGAGGTCGCGTCGCGGAACCCGTGCTCTGTGAGCGGCCGCTTCTCTGTCGGCTTGCAGGGGAAGATCGGGACTCCTGCCGCAGCGAATCGAGCGGCGCCTTCCCGCGGCGAGAGGCCGATCACTCCGGCGAACAGGGCGACCGTGTCCATCACAGATCCCGGGCCGAGATCGCGGATTCGGGGGACGAGTGCCGAACCCTCACGCGGCCGACATCATCGAACCGTTCCACCGGACCAGCAAGGCCTGACCGAAGCGCACCGTGACCCGCTTCCCTCGTCAGACCGGGCGGATCGCCCGAGCCGACTTGCACCGTCGGCAGCTCCGTGAGGATCGTGACCGCTGTCGTCCGTACGCGCTCTCCAGTCGCTTGCACCACTTCCACCGGCGTCTTTCCATCGACGGAAGTTGCCCAGGTCGCCACATACGGGATGGTGTAACCCGATGTATCGAGGCCGTGGGCCGCTCCGATCATCAAGGCAACGGACTCCGCCTCGACCTCCCCGATTCCGCGATGGAGTGCGGCATCCGCGTTGTCAGGGCCGTGCAGCATCACGTGCGCCAACTCGTGCGCCAAGGTCTTCGTCCGAGCCGCGGGGTCTATGTCGCCGCGAATGGCAACACTCCGAGTGATGTAGTCAGTGATGCCGTTGGCTCCGCCGAGATCGCGATCGTTCGGAACAATGCGCAGCGTGTACCCGTGTCCGCGTACCAAGGACGCCAGACCCTCCCAGAGGCCCTGTGGCGCCTCGCCCGCGAGCAACTGCGGAGCGGGCACGTGGGGAATCGGTACACCGCTCGTCTGCGACGCATCCCACACGTATGCGGGCCGCACGCCGATCATTCGCGTGCGCACTTCGTCATTGCGTCTCGGGATCTCGCGAGGCGCAAGACGACGCCATGACTCAGCGACCTGCGGGGTGGACGAGGCGAACCTCGCGTGGATAGGCGCAAAGATCTTGTAACCCGTCTGGCCGCGTTCGACCGACCTTCCGAGCGCCTGCCACTGCCGGAACCCCGCGACGTACGTCGGCGTTGGCTCAGCAACCCTGCCCTGCTCAAACGCGGCGACGTGCTGCATCCAGATCAGCAGGGTGTTGTTGAACGAACGAGAGCGGAACCGAGCGGCGAACTCCAGAGCCCGCCCCCAGTCCTCTCCCGTCACGAGCGCTGCCACAGCATCCGCCAGCTGAGCGTGAAGCCGTTCGAGCTTCGCCTCAGTGGAGCCCACGGTGAGGGGTTGGTGAGTCATGGCGTGGCACCTCCTTCTGATTGGCCGCATAGCGGCTTCTTGGGGGAGGTACGCGTCATCTCTCCGGAGCCGACGGGCAAGGGCGCGAACGACCGACCGAGACGGTCCTGCATCGTTCGCTCTCTAGCGGGCGCGCTCATGAAATTCGAGCGCACCAACGCGCCGGCTGAGTGGGTGGGGTGCCGGCAATCCCGGTGATCGGTGCTGGGCGGTAACCTCCTCGTTGAGCATGCTCAAAGCTGGCTTGACATCGGTTCTAGCATCGGCATTGAGCATGCGCAACGGTTGATTTGAGCATGACCAACGGGTACATTGAGGATTCTCAACGCCTGTCGATGGGCGCTCACAAACGACAAGCCTTGCCTCACCCGAGGGGAAGGGTGGTCTACGAAATGACAGAAGACGAGAGCAAAGTGGCCGCGGAAGACCTCGCGAAACGCCTCAGGCTGCTCCTCGACGTCGCGATCACTGAGTCGGGTTCCGAACCGACCTACACCCAGATTGCGGCCTTCCTCGCAGACCGTGGCGTAAACCTGTCGAGATCCCGATGGACCTATATGGTCAACGGCCACCGCTACGTGCAAGATCCCGCGCTGTTTGAAGGGCTGGCTGCGTTCTTCGATGTGGACGCCGCCTTCCTGCTCGGGGAAGACGGGGCGGCAACCCCGGACAAGGTCACCGCGCAGCTGGACCTTGTGCGGGCGATGCGAGCCGCGAAGGTCAAGTCCTACGCCGCGCGCACGCTGGGGGACATCTCCCCAAAGGCTCTTCAGGCGATCAGCAGATTCCTGGATGAGGAAATGACACATACCTGAGCAGTGCCCTTGCCGGTCCCTTGTGGCCCCCACCGGCACATGCTCCCCAGAAGGGAGTGACACCGTGAATATCGAGCAGACCGTGTCGACGGCCGTCGCAGACCTTGCGCTGGGTAGCACCTTCACCTTTGACGACCTCGTCGGGGCCATCCAAAATCGTCGGCAGCGCACGCTCCGAATCGTGGAACTTGCGGATCTCGGCGACCACGACGGCATCTGCGCAGTGTGGCTCATCACCGAGCGCGAAGACCTCGTCCTTCACGCTCACAGCGACTCCGTCCTGCACCGTCAGCAGTTCGTCCTGCACGAGTTCGCCCACATGATCCTCGGGCACGGAGAAGACGACGAATGCTCGACCGAAGACTTCCTGCTTCCCGACATCCCCACCCGGACTCGGCGTCGACTGCTCACTCGACAGAATCTGGACACTCACACCGAGATCGCGGCGGAAGCGTTGGCTGATCATCTCGCTGCAGCGATTCGAGGCTCGGTGTACGGCGAATCGCGCTACCTCGAGATCTTCGGGTGATGCAGACCTTCGTGGCAGTGCTGATGGGGCTGCTCGTCGCCAGCCTGCTCATCTTGCGCCGCGGACGAGCCGAGCGGAGCATCACGTACGCGGCGATCACGATCGCTGTCGCGATGACGATCAATGTTGATGCGGTCTACCGGTCCATCGATGCACTGCTCGGTGGCTCGAATGTCGCCACACTCATCGGGGACTGCGCGCTCATGGTCGGGATCTTCTTTCTCGGCCGAGGGATCATGAAGGCAGGGGAGTATCAGCCCGGACCTGTTCGCGTTGTGCTCGGCCCCACTGCCCTCCTTGTTGCGCTGGGTGGCGTCGTAGTCGCCTTCCTTCTCATCGACCGTGGCGCTACGACGACCAACTTCATGATCGATCTCGGAGCGCAACCTGCGGCAGCGGCGTACTCGATGATCCAGTTCAGCTACTACGGGATCGTGGTTGGCACCATGGCAGTCCTCGCGAGTCGTCAGTATCGGTGGAGCGTTGGTCTACAGCGTTTGCCTGCCGGTTGTCTCGTCGTCGGCTCGATCCTCGGAGTGGCTCTCTGTGTCGTCGTCCTCATCATGGACATCGCACACGTTGCCGGGCGTGTAGACCTGATGGCTGATGTGTCTGTCGCGTATGGACCGCTTTACATACTGACCTTCTTCTTCCTCTGCGTCGGACTCGCTGGGCAGCCGACAGTGCGCTATCTGAGCGCACGCCGGAGGGCGGCGCGAACACACACGCTCATCAAAGACCTGGCGCCCGCATGGCGAGCGGCGACGATCGTTCGCCCGGGATTGAGTCAGACGGATGCCGCGTCCGTGCGAACCGATGGCGTCGAGGCGCAGCTGCACCGACAGGTCGTAGAGATCCGCGATGCGATGATCGACCCGCGCGTGTCGTTTTCTCTCAACGCAGATGACCGTCTCGTCCTTGAACGTGCGGAGCAGCATCTCCTTGGAAGCGACGGAGCTCGACTTCACGCGCCGGCCACACGGCCCAACTCTCAACGAGGGGCGGCATGAGAGCCCCGATCGCGCTGGCAGGTGTGATGGCGGCCGCAGCGTCCCTATCGTTGGGCCTCGGTTTGGTGATCGCGCGGCGCCTGACCGCCCCTCCGAGCCCGCGCCGATTCGACCTGCCCATCCGTGCCGTCGAACAGGATGGCGACCAGCAAGCAATCGTGCTCGATCGAACGCATCAAACTGAGTCCCCAGGTGAGTTCACTCTTCTGTTTCCCGGTGGCCAGTGGGTGCAGCTGTCCGCCGAGGTACTTGATCGCGGGCCTGGGCGCCTCGCACGTTCAGTGACAGCAACCGCACCCGGCTTCACACCGTCGGCCGACGAGCGCGTCTCCTGGAGCGGCATCTACCTCATGACGCCCGCAGATGCGGGGCTCAGCAGCCGGGACGTTGCCATCTCCACTTCGTCGGGGCGGGCGCCGGCATGGCGCATCGATGGCAGCGGCGCGCAGTCGACAAGCTGGGTAATCCACATTCATGGGCTCGGCAGCCCGCGAGCCGGAACGCTGCGAGGTGTGCAAGTCACTACCGAGCTGGGCTACACGTCGCTCGTCGTCAGCTATAGGAATGACGGCGAGGGCCCGCGGCGCGGAAGTGGTCGGTCAACCCTCGGCGCCACTGAAGTCGACGACGTGGATGCTGCGATCCAGTACGCCATCGATCAGGGCGCGCGTCGGGTCGTTCTCTTCGGCTGGTCGATGGGAGCGCAGGTCGCGCTCCAACTCGCGGCACGCCCGCGTTACGCGCGCCTGATCGATGGGCTCGTGCTTGAGTCGCCCGTTCTCGACTGGGTCGCGACGATCAAGGCGAACTGCGCTCGCGTCGGCCTGCCTGCCGCGGCGGGGCTCCTCGCCCTCCCGTGGCTCACATCGCCTTTGCTTGCACGCGCAGTCGGCTTGCCTGGTGTCATCCCTCTCGGAGATCTCGACTGGGTCGCACGCGCGGAGGAGCTGGCAGCCCCTACTCTGATCTTCCACGGAGCGGATGACGACTCCGCGCCGCCCGCCGTCTCTCGCAATTTCGCCGCGCTGCGTCCAGATCTGGTTCAGCTCGAAGTCTTCCAGGCGGGACACACGATGACGTGGAACTCCGACCGAGAGCGCTGGCGATCCACTGTCGCCGCCTGGCTCTCCAAAGGGGATGCGATGCTGGATCGGTAGATGCGGGCACCGGCCGCGGTGCGCATGTCGGGTATCGCGGGGACGGTGACCGCACCTTGAAAGTGATCGGCACTGGGGCCACCGGCTTGGCCGTGCTCGGGGAGGCCGCCGCGAGTGTGGTTTGGATGCTGGCGCGGCGCGTCGTGGGTGTCGAACCGCGACGGAAGACGCTGGTTGGGCCCGTTTGTATCATCGGACGAACACCACTTCAGGCGCCCTGTGCTCTAGTCGACCGCACCGATCGGCGCCGAACCATCAACGCGCAATGGACCGGTTCTGTCCTGGCGGGCCCGGAGATCGACGCAGACTGGGCAGACGTCACTGTTCCACTCCGTGGCGGCGCCTCGGCACACGCCTGGCTCGTCCGAGGCTCTGTGCCCGATGGGCTGTGGGTGCTCCATCTGCAAGGCATACGCACCTCGCGGCTCGTGACGCGACGCTTCGTTCGCAAGTTCGGCGCCGGACGTATGGTCTCGAGGTGGGTACGGGGGCGCGCGGTGGCTAGCGCTTTTGGACTCGGCTGGGATTCCGGGTACGCGCTGCCCTGAGGCCGTTGAGGATCACGATGACCTCCGCGATCTCGTGGACCAGCACGACCGCTGCAAGTCCGAGGATTCCGAGGAGCGCCAGAGGCAGCAGCACGACGATGATCAGCAGGGAAAGGATGATGTTCTGGTTGATGATTCTTCGCCCACGACGGGCGTGGTCGAAAGCGCGGGGGATGAGGCGCAAGTCGTGGCCGGTGAACGCGATGTCGGCAGACTCGATTGCGGCGTCCGAGCCAGTGGCGCCCATCGCGATTCCGATGTCTGCGGCGGCCAGGGCTGGGGCGTCGTTGATGCCGTCTCCGATCATGGCCGTAGGCGCGGTCTGAGAAAGCTTGCCAATCGCGTCGGCCTTTTCCTCAGGTCGTAGCTCAGCTCGGACATCGGTGATCCCGGCTTGCTCGGCAAGAGTATTTGCGGTGCGGGCGTTGTCTCCGGTGAGCATCGTGACGCCGATGCCTTGATCGGTGAGAGTTCGGACTACCTCGGGGACCTCCTGGCGCAATTCGTCGCGGACGCCGATCGCGCCGACCGGCGTGCCCTCACGGTGCACGATCACGACCGTCATGCCCTGCTCTTCCATGCTCGTGACTCGATCCCCGAGAGCGCCGGCCGCGAGCCACCGAGGGCTGCCGACCGTGACCTGGGCGCCGTCGATGACACCTTGGATGCCGTGACCGGCCAGTTCCCTCACGTCAGCCGCGGTGCGGGAGTCGGGTACGGCTGCGAGGATCGCCGCCGCGAGCGGGTGAGTGCTGTGTCTTTCGAGAGCGGCTGCCCATTCGAGCACATCCGTCTCCGAGACTCCATCGATGGTGAGGGCTCCAGCGACGGTGGGCTCGTTGCGTGTCAGGGTGCCCGTCTTGTCGACGGCGATGTGACGGATGCCGCCGAAGCGCTCGAAGATCGCCCCGGACTTGATGACGACGCCGAACTTGCTGGCTGCGCCTATCGCCGCGACGACCGTGATCGGGACCGAGATCGCCAGCGCGCATGGGGACGCGGCAACCAGGACCACAAGGGCCCGAGTGATCCAGAGCTCCGGATCTCCGAACAGCGACCCGACCAGCGCGACGAGCGCGGCGAGAATCAGCACCCCCGGCACGAGCGGCCGCGCTATGCGGTCGGCGAGGCGCGCGCGATCGCCCTTCTCGGCCTGAGCCTGCTCGACCAACTCAACGATCGTGGTGAGCGAGTTGTCGGTTCCCGCCGCGGTGGCCTCGACCTCCAAGGCGCCCGCAGTGTTGATCGCACCCGCGGAGACCGCATCGCCGGGCTCAACCTCGACCGGGATCGACTCCCCGGTGATTGCGGATGTGTTCAGACTGCTTCGTCCGGAGCGTACGACTCCATCGGTCGCGATTCGCTCACCCGGACGGACCAGCATTACCTGACCAGGCTGCAGGTCTTTCGCGGCGATTTGTGTGGACGTGCCCGAGGTGACGACGGTCGCAGTCTCAGGAACCAGCTTCAACAGGGCGCGCAGACCACCGCGCGCGCGGTCCATCGCCTTATCCTCGAGCGCTTCGGCGATGGAGTACAGAAACGCAAGCGCGGCTGCCTCCTCAACGTAGCCAAGGATGACGGCGCCGATCGCACTGATCGTCATCAATAGGCTGATGCCGAGCTTCCCCTTGAACAGCTTCCGGATAGCGCTCGGGGTGAACGTCGATGCGCCGAGCAGCAGACCGATCCAGAACAGCACCAGCGCAGGAAGCTCCGCGCCGGACCACTCGCAGATCAGCCCGGCCAGGAATGCGATTCCGGAAAAGACCGGGACGAGAATTTCGCGATCCCGCCACCACGGCCCGTCGTGTTCGTCAGCATCGACGAGGTCGACCTCCTCAACCTCTGAACCAGTCTCCGCGCTCACGCCGTCTCTCCCGGCTCACAGCACCCGTCGACCGAGCAGGCAGGGTCGATGCACGGCGCGTTCTCGTCGACGGCGAGGGTGACATCGACCAACGTCTTCAGCGCGAGAGCCAGATGCGGGTCCGCGATCTCATATCGCGTCTGCCGGCCCTCGGGCTTTGCTACGACGATCCCGCAGTCCCGCAGGCAGGTCAGATGGTTCGAAACGTTCGACCGGGTCAGCTCCAGCTGTCGAGAGAGCACGGCCGGATAGCTCGGAGCCGCCAGTAGGCTCATCAAAATCCGTGACCGGGTCGGATCAGCCATTGCTCGACCCAGCCGGTTCATTACATCGAGACGAGAAGCGATAGTCAGCATTTGATGACTATACAGCTCACGCTGACTTATGCGCCCGCTGGCGCAACCTCGATTCACCCGCCGCGCGGGACGTGCTCAAGGTGGCCAATCGCCTCGTCCAGCAGATCGGTGACGTGGTCGTCGAACAACGTGTAGTGGACGTGTCGGCCGTCGCGACTGCCGGTCACCAGGCTGAGATGCCGAAGCAGACGCAGATGGTTCGACACGGTGGTCTGACCGAGATGCAGTTGCTCGCTGAGCTCGGTCACCGTGTTCGGTCGAGAGCGAAGAACGCTCAGGATGCGCAGGCGAACCGGCGACGCCAGCGCCTGCATGATCTCTGCAAGCCGTTCGGCATCCGCTATGGAGAGTGGGCCGAGGCTCTGAGGTGGCGTCTGACCGATCATGCTCACCATTGTCTCCGCTGATCACGATTCTCATTCACATCTTCAATATATCATGATGTTGTGATGTATTATCGAGATATGACCGCTTCTTCGACCGTCACTGCTCCCACCACGACTACGCAGGATCACGCGCACGGGTCTGCCCGTTGGGAGCTCTGGTTCGCCATCGCCGCCGGCGTGACCTACGCCGCTGGAATGATCGCGGAGTTCGCGCTCGGGTTGCCGATGGTCGGATGGCCTCTGGTGTTCTTCCTTGCCACCTACTTCTTCGGCGGCTTCTTCACGGTCCGCACGGCGATCTCGTCGACACTGCGTGGGAAGTTCGAGGTCGACTTCCTCATGCTGGTCGCCGCGGCGGGTGCAGCCCTGATCGGCCGATGGGCGGAAGGCGCGGTGCTGCTGTTCTTGTTCAGCCTCGGTCACGCGCTTGAGGAGTATGCGCTCAGCCGGGCCAGCAAGTCCATCGAGTCACTCGCTGAGCTCGCACCGCGCAGCGCCCTCGTTCGCCGCGACGGCGAGGAGCCTATAGAGGTTCCGGTGGAAGAGATCGTCGTGGGCGATGTGGTGGTCGTACGCCCGAACTCCCGCATCCCATCAGACGGCTTCGTCGCGACCGGCGAATCCGCCGTCGACCAGTCCGCCGTGACGGGCGAGTCGATCCCCGTCGAGAAGGAACCCGTCCCGGACCGGGAGCGTGCGCTGCGCACCGCCGACACGCTCCCGGCCGCAAACAGAGTCTTCGCGGGCACCGTGAACGGCTCGGGGGTCTTGGAGATCGTGGTCACCGCGACCGCAGCGGACTCGACCCTGAGCAAAGTGGTCGAGCTCGTCCGCACCGCAGACCAGGCTGCGTCGCCCACTCAGCAGTTCATCGACCGCTTCCAGCGCTGGTATGTCCCCGCCGTGATCCTCGGCGTCGCCGTGACGCTGCTGGTGGCGATGCTCGCCTTCGCGCAAACCTTCGCCGACGCGTTCTACCTCGCGATGACCGTCCTGGTGGCGGCGAGCCCCTGCGCTCTCGCGATCGCGACACCGGCGGCCGTACTGGCGGGAGTGGCACGTGCAGCCAGAGCCGGCGTCCTCGTCAAGGGCGGCGCACCGCTCGAGACGCTGGGGAAGGTCAAGGCGATTGCCTTCGACAAGACAGGCACGCTGACCTGGGGCATGCCACAAGTCACGACGGTGATCCCGGCCGAAGGCACATCCGAGGCTGAGCTGATTGTCACACTCATCGCCGTCGAGGCTCTCAGCGACCACCCCCTCGCCGCCGCAATCGTTCGCGATCTGACACCACGCGTGACGGAGAGTGATCCGGTCGAGGCAACGGACCTCGCGTCTGTGACCGGCCGTGGCATCCGCGCAACGATCGACGGTAACTCCGTCGAAGTCGGCAACCTTCGCATGTTCGACGAGCAGCAACTCACCCTGCCTCCTTCTCTTGCTGACGCGTACACGCGAGTGCGGGACTCGGGCCAGACCCTGGTGATCGTGCGTCGCGGCGACCGGTTCCTCGGCATCGTGGGCGTGATGGATGCCTCCCGTGCGGAATCCGCGCAGGTGTTGAGCGCCCTCCGCGACGCGAACATCGGTCAGCTCGTCATGATCTCCGGGGACAATCAGCGCGTCGCCGACGCCGTCGGCCGAGAGGTCGGCGTCGACACCGCGATCGGCGACCTGCTGCCCGAAGACAAGGTCACCCAGATCACTCGCCTCGCCGAGACGCACCGCCCCATCGCGATGGTCGGCGATGGCGTCAACGACGCCCCGGCGATGGCACGTGCCGACGTCGGCATCGCCATGGGCGCGGCCGGGTCGACGGTTGCCTTGGAGACCTGCGATATCGCTCTGATGAGCGATGACCTCGGGCGGGTGCCCTTCGCGGTGCGGCTCAGCCGCGCCACCAGCCGCATCATCCGGCAGAACCTCATCGCGAGCCTCGCAGTGGTCGCGTTCCTCATCGTCGCGACCTTTGTCGGATTGAACATCGGGGCCGTTGTGCTCATCCACGAAGGCTCCACGCTGATCGTGGTCGGGAACGCTCTCCGTCTGCTCAACTTCGAGAGAGGCAAGGAGCACCACGGAATCGACCACGAGGACAAACCCGCTCATTGACCGTCCCGTGCCACTGGCAGCGCCCGTCGGACCCGCCGGCGCGGACCAAGACAGAGATCGCTGGCGAGTCAAGGCTTCTGAGCAGCGATCGCCAACCGACTGACGCTCAACAGGACGCGCATCGAACCCGGGAATCGATTCCTGACGACTGCCAACGGGACCCGCACGGTGGCTGCTGTGCGAGCACAAAGTGACTGATCGCCCACGCTCGGCGCGGGTCGGAACCGTGGACGGGTCGACGTTGCCGCTTGAGGAGGATGAACGTGTCAGACTGGATTCATGCGTCAGTCCAGGGCACCCCGCGTTGCGCGCGGTACCGTGGCGGCGTCTGTGGCAACTTTTGCGGCATTGATGTCTCATGTCTCCGCCGGCGGGGCGATCCCGGGCTGGTTGGGCGTCGCAGTTCCCTGGATTTTGTCCGTGATGGTCTGTACCGTCTTGGCTGGCCGTAAGCTTTCGGCGTTGAGGCTCACCATTGCGGTCGTAGCGAGCCAATGGCTCTTCCACACGCTGTTCGTGCTGGGCGCGGTCCCGACAGGTGCCCCAGCCTCGATGCCGGGAACGCACTCTCACGCTCTGGTGATGTGGGACCCGGTCTCGGATGCCGCTGCCACGATGGTGAATGCCGATACGACCATGTGGTTCATGCATGGTATCGCTGCGGTGGTCACGGTGGCCGCGCTGTATCGGGGCGAGCGGGCGGCGCTGCGGGTGCGTGCGTTGACAGCCGAGTGGATGGCGTGGGCGCGTCAACAGTTCGTGCGTGCGATACCTGTCCCGTTCCTCTCCCCGTTCACCCGTGTCCTGACTGACACGTCCCCTGGGTGGCATGTTGCTCGTGCGCCGCAGGTGGCGTTGCGTCACCGCCGCGGGCCACCGTTGGCTTTCGTGCTCTGAACTCTGTGCCGTCGCCGCATTCTTGGCGTGATCGACGGGTTCCGTTCGGCACCCCCGCCGTGGGGTGGGAAGCCAATAGCGGGTGGGCAGCGCCGTGATCGATGTTGCCCACCGATGGGTGGTCTTCAATGTTTCGTACCCGCGTCTTTGCTGCTGGGGTTGTTGTCGCGTCCGCGGTGGTCTTGGCGTCCGCGGTTCCCGCGACCGCTCATGACGATTTGAGCAGCAGCAGTCCGGCTGTCGGCGAGGTTATGACGACGGCACCGGAGGCGGTGTCGTTGGTGTTCTCGGAGGAGGTGCTCCCTTTGGGTGCCGCAGTGATCGTGGTCGACCAGACGGGTCGCGACTGGGTGGCCGCGGAGGTGATGCTCGACGCGGCGACCGTGACGGCGGAGCTGGCTTCGGGGATGCCGGACGCGGGATATGAGCTCCGCTGGCGGGTGGTGTCCTCGGACGGGCACCCGATCAGCGGCGTTGTCCCGTTCACGATCGGCGACGGCGAACCCTTGACCCGCACCCCAGCGCCTGGTGCTGGCGAGGCGGACCCGACGAACGCCATGGATTTGCAGTCTCAGAGCACGCAAGAGAACCAGGGGGCACTCCGGGTTCTCATGATCGGCCTGGCGGGCGCGGGCATCGCGGTCGCCGTCTTCCTGCTCATTTTCTTCCTTCGCCGCCCGTAGTCCGTCGCGTCGCGGCCCGGCGACACCGACACCACGGACGTTGAGCCGTGACTGCCCGGAACCACATCTGAAAGGTACCTTCCATGATCACTCGCACCAACGCCACGACCCGATTCAGCGTCCTCCTCACGGCCGCCGCGCTCGCCTTGACCGGCTGCGCATCATCCACCGCGGGGGCTGAGAGCACGGCGCCCACGGCCGGCGACGCGGTGACGATCCCCGATGCATGGGTGAAGTCCGCTGAGTCGGGCATGTCCGCTGCGTTCGGGGAACTGACCAACGACTCGGCTATGGACATCACCGTCGTTGCAGCCACGTCGGAAGCCTCGCCGATGATCGAGTTGCACGAGACCGTGGAAGACGATTCCGGCGAAATGGTGATGCGTCAGAAGGACGGCGGGTTCGTCATCCCCGCCGGTGGCACCTTCGACCTCGAGCCCGGCGGCAACCACATCATGCTGATGGATCTCGCCGACCCGATCCAGGCTGGCGGGGAGGTCACGTTCACGCTGACGTTCTCGGATGACTCCACGTACGAATTCACCGCCCCGGTGAAGGACTACGCCGGCGCGGACGAGAACTACGACGACGGCGACATGGACATGGACGAGTAATGACCGCGCCCGATCAGGGCGCACGTCGATCCGGACCGTCCCGGCGACAGTTCCTCCTTGGAGGAGCGGTCGCCGGCGTCGGCGCCGCCGCCGCAATCGGTGTCGACTTCGCTCTCAACCAACAAGCCACCGCCGCCTCTGCATCCATCCAGCTCAACGGCGCGGAAGCGGTCCCGTTCTACGGCGTCCACCAGGCCGGAATCGACACCGACGCGCAAGCGCACGCCACATTCGTTGCACTCGACCTCCGCGACGCCAGCGACCGGGATGCACTGCGGCGGATGATGAGAGTCCTCACCGACGACGCTGCCCGCCTCACCCAGGGCAACCCTGCCCTGGCCGACTCCGAACCAGAACTGGCGCTCTCTCCAGCCCGCTTGACCGTCACATTCGGCTTCGGTCCGAGGTTCGTTGCGCGCGCGAACGGAGCCGCGCCAGCGTGGTTGGGTCCGTTGCCAGCGTTCTCCATCGACCGTCTCCGACCGGAATTCAGCGATGGGGATCTGCTCATCCAGATCGCCGCGGATGACCCTCTCACTGTCGCGCACACCACGCGGATGCTCCTCAAGGACACCCGCAGCTTCGCGACCGTGCGGTGGACCCAGCACGGGTTCCGCCGCGCCTACGGGTCCGTCGCACCCGGAACGACAATGCGGAACCTGTTCGGCCAAGTCGACGGCACCACAAACCCGAAGCCCGGCAGCAACGACTTCGACACGGTCGTCTGGGCGACCACCGGCTGGCTCGCCGGCGGCACCAGCGCCGTCATCCGGCGAACCCGCATGGATCTCGACGAATGGGACAGGCTGGATCGAAGTGGACGAGAACAATCCGTCGGACGCACCCTCGGAAGTGGGGCACCGCTAACGGGCGCAGATGAGCACGACGAACCCGACTTCACCGCGACCACCGCCATCGGGTTCCCCGTCATACCCGAGTTCTCGCACGTGCGTCGCGCCCGATCAGAGAACACCGCTGAGAGGATCTTCCGCCGCGCCTACAACTACGACAGCATGCCGTCGGGGGAGCACATCTCAGACTCCGGACTGATCTTCGTGTCCTACCAAGCCGACGTCGCCGCCCAGTTCACCCCGATCCAGACGCGCCTGGCCGACCTCGACCTGCTCAACGAGTGGACTGTCCCGATCGGCTCCGCAGTCTTCGCCATCCCACCTGGCTGCGATCCCGGCGGGTTCGTCGGCGACACACTGCTCCGCTGAGGCCCGGGAAGTCGAGATCAGGATCCAGATGATACCCACGGCATATTCGACATCCCGTTGTAGCCTCTCCTGCCCGGACGTGCCGTGCAAGGGTTCCAGCCTCACCCTCGCTCGCCGCTCCGGGACTCCGCGATGTCGCGTTCATTTCGGACCTCCGCCGATGAGCTTGTCCACGGATGCCGCCAGTCCGTCGGCGAAGGAGTCCGAGCGCTGCGAGAGCGACAAGGGCTGAAATCGGCACGAGACCGGCGAGCAACGGCCCGAGAAACGTTGCAGGGGTGAGCCCGGTGCGTAATGGGACGCTGCTGATGGCAGCATCCGCGATGTCCACGCCGACGCTGGCGATGGTCGTACCATCGGGCGAGATCACCTGACTGGTCCCCACGGTGGAGACGTTGACCACGGCGCGGCCAGTCTCAATGGCGCGCATTCGGGCGATCGCGAGTTGCTGCAGATTCTCGTCGGTGCCGCGGAAGTCGGCATTGTTGGTCTGGAACACGTAGAGCTGGGCCCCCTGGCGGGCGCCATCCCAAATCACCGCGTCGTAGATCACGTCAAAGCAGATCGCCAGTCCCACTCTGACCTGGCCGACCGTCACCAGCGGCGGATTCGTGCCGGGCCTGTACTCGCGCTGGATGAGCCCGATGAGGTCCGGTGCAATGAGCTCGTAGAACCACCGGTCCGGCACGTACTCACCGAACGGAACTGGATTGACCTTGTCGTGCCGCTGGCGGTCAGCCGGATCGGCAGTCCAAAGCAGGGAGGTGTTGAAGACGTCATCGCCACGAGCTGTGGCGGCGTTCATCAGAAGCGGCGCGTCTGCTGCCTGCACCAGTCGGTCGAGGGCGGACGCGGTGCTGTCGTCGCTGAGGGGGTCGGAATCGACGCTCCCTTCCGGCCACACGAGCAGATCCATCGGCTCACCCAGCAGTGGTCGCGTGGCGGTGGTTTGGGCGACGAACACGTCTCCCTGCTCACGCTCGTCGAAGTATGCCGCGGGCCCGTTGCCCTGAACCCATCCGACCCGGAGCGTGCCGGCAGCGGAGGTCGGAAACTGCGGCGTGACAAGCAGGATGATCGCGAGGATTGCCGCGGGCAGGATGCCGCGCGGAAGTGAGGGACCTCCCGAGCGGGCCCATTGCAGGAGTGCGGCGCACATCGCGACGATGAGGAACGTCAGCCCCGTCACGCCCGTCCATGACGCGACCTCGCGGAATGGCCCCTCGACCTGCGTCAAGCCGATCCGCGCCCACGGGAACCCGGTGTAGGGCCACGAACCCATTACGACCTCGCGGGTAGACCAGAGTCCGGCCACCAGGATCGGCACCGCGATCAGCTGCGCGCCCCGAGGCGCCTGGTGGTGCGCCGTCCACCTGTATGCCAGAGAGATCAGAACCGCTCCGGCGCCGAAGAGCACTGCCTGCACCCCTGCAAGAGCGACCCATGGCACGGGCCCGAGAAACCGCCCCACCCACACGAGGTGGGCGAAGTAGAACACGGCGCCGAAGACGGTGCCGACCAGCAGCGCACCACCCATGCTTCGACCGATCAGGGTGACTAGTGCCACCGTGACGCTCACCATTGCCAGTGGCCAGAACCCGACCTCCGGAGACGCGAGATCCAGCGCATACCCCGCAGTCGCAGACGCCGGCAACGCCGCCCACAGCGGGAGGCCCATCCCGGGGTTCTGGGTCACGCGCGACGCGTTGCTGGGCAGCACGTCGGTGGGCGGCGCGGGCGAAGTGGACGGGAGGGGGTGCATCCGTCAGTTGTCCTTCCGGCGCAAAGTCTCGAGGTAGGCGTTGTATGCGTCGAGTTCGGGGGTTCCGTGGGTGTCGGCGTAGCGGTCGGCGGCGGTGTCTCGGGCTGTGTCGTCCCGGAACCAGCGGTGCATGACGAACAGCAGCATCAGCAATGTCGGTGCTTCCCCGTAGGACCATGCGAGCCCACCGGCCAGTTGCTGGTCCTCGAGCGGGTCGATTCCGAGCGCCTGTGTCGGCGCGACGAAGTAGTCGACGAGCAGAGTGGCCGCCATCATCAGGAACACACCGAAGAAGGCGTGCAGGGCGGCTTCGGCGAACACGTCGAGAGCGCGGCCGCCGTGACTGAGGCGGACGGGCAGCGGATCCGACGACAGCACGGGAATGGTGAACAGGATCCCCGCGACGAGGAACCAGATCTCGAGCCCGAGATGCCCGGCGGGTACGGCCAGGATGCGATCGGCGAAGCCGGCGAGGTAGAGCCCGTAGAACGCGAACAGGTACAGCGGCAGCGCGACCCACGGGCTCAGCACCCACCTGGCGATGCGGCTACGCAGTCCGGCGTGCGCGGACCGCAGCACGAGCCGGCCGAAGCCCCGGTGAGGGGTCGCGCGCAGTAGCAGGGTGCCTGGGGAGCCGAGCACCAGCAGAGGCGGGATCGCCATCATGAGCGTGAGTTGCTGGAACATGAACACAGAGAGCAGCGCATACCCGTATGCCTCGACGCCGAGGCCGGTGACAGCGGCGAGGACGAGGCATCCCAGCAAGAAGCTGATTGTGCGCCACACCGACCACCGTCTTCCCGACATCCACAATCGCGCTGCACCGGCCAGGTACACGGCGGCCAAGAATGCTGCGACAAGTGGAAGCAGCGGGAAGGGCACCGCCGCAGGCGCGAGGAGCCCGAGCAGGGTTGGTGGTGCGTCCGGAATCCAGTCGTTCATGAAGTCTGGTCCGTGGCCGCGCCCGGGGGGCTGATGGCGCGGATGTGGCGCTCTGTGATGTCGGCGACCGCGCGCGCCAGGGCCGGATCCTCACCGCGGGCCAGGCCCGCATACTCAACGTGCACCCGGTCGGGGGTGATGCTTGCCTTGATCCAGATCCGCCGGCGGGGCACGAGCAGTCCGGCGAACAGTCCGAGGGTGGCGAGGGCCGCGAAGATGAGCACCCAGATGGCGGAGGGGTCGTTCTGAATCTGCAGCGATGCGAACCTCTTCACCGGCTCACCGACGAGCTCGGTGTCGTCCTCCCACGTGATCGTCCCCCATCCGTTGGGCAGGTCTGCGATGCCGCCCGGGGCGAGCTCGATCGACTCCAGGTCGCTGTCGCCTCCGGTGTGCTGGGTGAGCCCGTCGACCTCGAGCGTGTACACCGACCGGGGCGTTCCGTCGTCGATGCCGAGGTCGCCGCTGAACACGTTGAGAGTGAGCACCGGGTTGACGACATCCGGGTAGATCGACGTGAACGCCCCCGACGGGAGAACCCCTTGCGTGGGGTAGAAGAACCCGACCAGGCCGAGCTGCTCGGGAAGCCCATCGGGAATCTTGATGATCCCCAGAGAAGTCATGAAGGAGTCTTGCGGCAGGAACGGCTGCGACTCGCTGTACACGACCTCGCCGTCCGGGTTGCGGATTGTGAGGGTGGGCGCATACCCGTTGCCGAGTAAGTAGATGCGGTCGCCGTCAACGGTGAGCGGGGAGTTAACGATGACGCTTTCATCGCGGTCCTCCTCGCCGGGCCGGCGGATCGTGACGTCGGCGGAGAAGTCTCCGGCCTGACCCGCACCGGGCGCGCCGGGCAGCTGGTAGGTGACGCTGAAGTCCTCGAGTGTCAGCGAGTACGGGGCGAGGCTGGTGCCGTCGACGAACCGGCCGGGATTGAAAGAGGAGTAGTCGCTGAGCGCATTGACGAACGTGGTGCCCTCGACCACGACCCGCTGCCCGGTATAGGCGAACCCGCCACCGACGCCGACCGCGACAAGCACGCCGATGAGCGCGACGTGGAAGACCAGGTTTCCGGTCTCGCGCAGGTAGCCGCGTTCAGCAGACACCGAGTCCCACCCGCGTCCGTCGTACCGGTGCACCCGGTAACCCGCACGGCGCAGTTGGCTCTGTGCGAGCTCGATCGCCGCAGCTGCCGGATCGAAATGCGCCGCGTCTGCCGGCAGCGTGATCTCCCGATACTCAGAGAGCCGCGAGAGCCGTGCCGGGGTTCGAGGTGGCTGCGACCGGAGGGCTTTGAAGTGGTGCCTTGCGCGAGGAATCACGCAGCCGATCAGCGAGGCGAACAGGAGCAGATAGATCGCCGAGAACCAGGGTGACCGATACACGTCGAACAGGCCGATGGCGTCGGCAATCGGGAACACATCGGGGTTGGTCCGCTCCCACTGGATGACACCGTTCGGGTCAGCCCCGCGCTGCGGGAACAACGAGCCGGGCACGGCGGCGATGGCAAGCAAGAGCAGCAGCACCAGGGCGGTACGCATACTGGTCAGTTGCCGCCACGCCCAGCGCAGCCATCCCCTCAGCCCCAGAGTCGGCGATGCGATCTCGCCCGCGGAGGGGCTCTCCGCGTGGTCACCGGGCCGTAGCGGGTCGACCCCCTCGGTCGTCTGGTGCTCAGAGTGGTAGCGGGACATTGATCACCACCTGCTGCAGCGCGGACATCAACACCGTCCACCACCCCGACACCATCAGCAGACCGAGAAGGATGAGCATCGATCCGCCGATGACGTTCAGGGCACGGACGTGGCGGCGCAGGAACGATACAGATCGGGATGCCCACCCCCAACCGGCGGCGAGGATCAGAAACGGGATGCCGAGGCCGAGCGAATAGGCCAGGCCGAGAAGGGCCGCACGGGCAGGATCACCGAGGTTCCACGACATCGAGATGATCGCCGCCAGAGTGGGGCCGATGCAGGGGGTCCAGCCAACGCCGAGGGCGAATCCGAGCAGCGGTGCACCGATCAATCCCGCGCGGCCGCGGGTGCGCGGGCGAAGCGTGCGTTGCGCGATACCGAACATGCCGATGAACACGAGCCCCAGCACGATGATGACGACCCCGAACACGCGGGTGAGCAGGTTCGCGTACTGCAGCAGCAGGAAGCCGAAGGCGCCGCCCAATACGGTGACCGAAACGAAGACGACGGTGAATCCGGCGATGAACAGGCTCACCCCGAGCAACAGTCGGGTGCGCTCGGCCGAGAGGGACTTCCTGTCCGCTTTCGTCGAAGGACTCACCGTGGTGGTGCTGCCGAGGTAGCCGAGATACCCGGGCACCAGCGGGAGCACGCAGGGCGACACGAAGGAAGCCAGGCCCGCCAGCACCGCGATCGGGACTGCCACCCACAGTGCGCCGTCTACGATCGTCACCCCCGAACTCCTCGTTCACCCTCGGACAGCGCGTCGCCGACGAGCGTGGAGAGGATCGACCCCGCCGATAGCTGCCCGATGATGCGGGCTGCGACCCGACCATCCCGGTCGATGACCAGCGTGGTCGGGGTGGCCTGGATCGGGGTGACCTGAGCGAAAGCGAGCTTGACTCTGCCGTCGTTCACATCGATGACGCTGGGGTACGTGACGTTGTTGTCGCGTGCGAACGACAGTGCAGTCGGAGCCTGGTCGTAGGTGTTCACTCCCAGGAAGGCGACGCCGGCGTCCTGGTACTCCTGCCAGACCTGCTCGAGCAGTGGCGCCTCGGCGATACACGGCCCGCACGCGGCATACCAGAAGTTCACCACCAGCACCCCGCCGCGATAGTCGTCGCTAGACACGGGCTCGCCGGTGTCGGTGACACCCTCGAACACGACCGGTTCGCCCCGCTCCGCGGCGGGGATCTCGACGACCCGGAAGTCGCCGGCGATGTAGCCTTTCTCGTTCCCGTCTTGGTACTGCTGCGCGAGCGACTCGTTCGCCGCGCACCCTGAAAGCGTCACGGCCAGCAGCATCACGGCGACGGCGGCCGTTGCCTGGCGGGTCATCGCCGGCGCACCTTGATCATTGCGCCGGCGATCAGGAACACCACGGCCGCGACCGGCTGTGCAGCGGTCCAGACCGGTCCAGTGAACGGGAACGGAAGCACTGGGTTCCACAGCACCGCGATTGCGGCGAAGACCGGCATCCACCACCATTGCCCTGCCTGAACCGCGAACCACCCGACGATCATCGCGAGGATCGATGTGAGAAACAGCACGACCAGAAACCCTTCGCCGCCCATCAGCGCCGGCGCAATGAACAGCGTCGCCGCCGCAATCAGGGCGGGGGCTAGTGCGTTCCGCTGGTAGGTGGAGGGCGCCCGCTCCTTGCCCGTCACGGCTTGGTCACCCCGGTCTCCGTGTTCGGGCGCAGGTCCGCATCGGGCGTTGGCGGAGTGCCTGTGCGTCGACCTGTCGAGAGGGTGATGAGCAGGACAATCACGCCGGCGCCGAGGGCGACGTCGGCCAGATTCCCGATGAACCAGTTCCCGTAGGCGAGGAAGTCGGTAACGTGACCGACGCCGAATCCAGGCGGTGCGAACAGTCGGTCGATCAGATTCCCGATCGCACCGCCGAGAATCAGTCCGATCCCCACCGCCCACCACCCATTGCGAGCACGCGCGGCTGCCATCGCCAACACCACCACGGCAACCACGCCGAACACGGTAAGCAGACCGGTGAACCCGGCGCCGAGAGAGAGAATCGTTCCCGGATTGAAAGCGAGCTGCAGCCCGAGCAGGTCGCCCAGCAGCGGGATGCGCTCGTCCTGGCTCAACCCGCCCAGCGCAACCGCCTTCGTGGCCTGGTCGAGCAGCACGACCACTCCTGCAGCGACGCAGGTGACCGCAAGGCGTCTCACCCGTTCAGGACTCATCTGCGAGCACCTCAGTCTCTGTCGACGGTGGGGACGTCGCTGCTGCTCGGTCGCGGCGTCGCCGCTGCCTGCCGAGAGTCATCACGACGATGAGCGCGCCGCCCACGACGACAACACCGCTGAGGAGTGCGAGCCCGGGCAGTAACGCACCGCCCCCAGATGGTTCGCCGTGTCCGGTGCCGTCAGTGTCAGCCGCGGTCGCCGAGGGTGTCTGCATTGCTGCGGTGTCAACGGGGGTCGGGGTGTTTGTGATGATCGTGAGAGTTTCTACGGTGTACGTGTACTCGTCGCTGATTGGGTGGCCGTCGCTGGACACGACCCGCCACCGTACGGTGAACATTCCCGGTCCCTGATCCGGGGCGAGGGTCTGGCTGACGGTGGTCCCGTCGACCAGCGGCGAACCTGCGGCGACGTTCTCGCCGTGCGGGGCGATTACCTCGATGACCACCGCGCTGCTCTCCGTGATGATTTCGTCGCTGAAGGTCAGCGTGATCGCATCTGGGGCGACGCCGACTGTGGAGCCGGCTTCGGGGTATGAGGCGACGATTTCATCGTGCGCGGCCGCAGAGGTCGATGTGACCAGAGCGCCCGCGCCACTTAGCAGCAGCGCCCCGAGGGTGGCGAGGAGGGAGACGCGGCTGATGGTGCGCAACTGCGCCGTCCGCATGGAGCCTCTTGCCGGGTGAGTGTGAACTCTTCGCATTGGTGCCCTTCCTTTAGGGACGATTGACGATTTGATGGGCAATGGTGGTCGCGTCGCGCCATACCCCGAAAATGGTGTCGGCGCCGCGGACGCTGTACTGGGGCATGCCCGCAACGAACAAGCCGGGGAGGCCGGTTGCAGTGCGGCGCGACTGCGTGGATCGTGCCTCGTCGGGGAGCCAGTTATCGCCAGGTGCGTATCCGGTGGCGAGAATCACCGAGCCCGGCGTCGACGACGTGCTATCGGCGAATGTCACCGCCGCGCCGTGCGCGCCGATCACTGCCGGCCGAATCGTGACGCCGATGCGACGCAACTGCTCATACCCTTCTCCGAATACGGGCTCTGGTAGCCGTCGACGCGATAGTGCGGACACGGTCTCACCGCCAGCAGCCGGGTAGCTCTTGCCGGGTCGGCGCCGACGAGGCGTTCTCGTGGCCAGTGTCACCCTGTGTGACGCGTTCAGCTCGCGCGCCAGCTGGACGCCGCTGTTACCGCCACCGACAATCAGGACATCCCCGGACAGGATCTGCCGAGGATAGAGGTACTCGCTGCTGTGCAGCACGACGCCGGGTACCGTCAGCGCTGGTGCCCACTCCGGTAGGTGGGGAAGCGCGGCGGCGCCGGTGGCGCACACCACGTTGCGGGTCTGTACCTCCCCTGTCGTGGTGGACAGATGCAAGGTGGAGCCGTTCCCGCGGTGCTCGACGCCGGTGGCACGGACCCCCCACATCGTCTCCACTCCGAGTCCGGCCTCGACGTAGGTGAGGTAGTCGACGATTTCGTCGACACGGGGATGCCTGCGCTGATCACCCGGGAGGCGACGGGGGGGCAGCGCGCTGTGCCTGGCATCGCTGAGCAGCTCCATCGAGTGCCACCGCGTCGCCCAGCTGCGCTGCCCTTCGGGGGCGGCGTCGATCACGACGAAGTCCTGCTGCGGCTGCAACCCCCTAGAGCTCAATGCGGCGGCGACAGCCAGTCCGGACTGCCCGGCGCCGACGATGATCACCCGCCGATGCGACAATCCTGTCCGCATCACTGTTCAGCGCCCACCGCTGCCTGAATGGCGTCCTCGAGGTCGGTCCACTGCTGCAGCTCGAGTTTTTCCCCGTCAACGAAGAACGTGGGGGTGCTGGAGACCCCTAGCGCGCGACCCTCGTTGAAGTCGAGCTCCACCCGCTCCAGAGTGGCCGGGTCCGCAACTGCGACGTCGTAGGCGGCCATGTCCAGTCCGAGTTCCTGGGCGAAGCCTCGGAACAGCTCGGCGCGCGATTCCCCTGCCTCACCCCATTGCGGCTGCGACTCGAAGAGTCGGTGATACATCTCCTCGAACCGACCCTGGCCGGCGGCTGCTTCCGCGGCGATCGCCGCGTTCTTCGAGTTGACATGCCCGGGGAGCGGGAAGTACCGCACGACATAGGTGATCTCGCCGCCGAACCGATCGCGCAGATCTTCGACGACCGGGTAGAAGGCGCCACACGCCTCGCACTCGAAGTCGAGGAACTCCACCACGGTGACGGCGCCCTCACCGCCGTCATCGAGGACGTGGGAGCTTGGACGCATCACGGCGGGGGCGTCGCTGCCGTCCGTGGAAGGGGTGGAACTCTTGTCTACGAGGGCATAGACAATCGTGGCCATAATCAGTGCAATGGCGACGGCGACGGCGATCAGAGTCGCCTTCACAGGGGTTTTCATTCGGGTACTCCAAAAGGGTGGCAGACAGCAAAGGGATCGATCCCGGGGGCAACCCGGGGTGAGGCGCCGTCTATAGACGGCGTGCTGAATGTCAGGTTCGGGAGAGACCCAATTGCATCAACGACAGAGAGGTAGCGCGGGGACGCGCGAATGGAAGAACAATGAGTGACAGCGGAGGCGGTCGCAACGTGCTGTCGGGGAGCGTGCGCCGCCCCCAAAGTCTCCTTACGATAACCGCGAAGACAAGCCCGCAGAGGACGCCGAGTATGCATAGCGCGGCCCCAGCCAGGGCGCTGGTTCCCGGCGATCCGGCTACGACCGCCACATGTTCCGCTTTCGCGCTCGGGGCCTGATTGCCTACCGCGTCAACATGCGGGTCCATGAGCACGGTTACAGCCAGCGGGACCGATGCCGACCCGTCCGGCTCCGCGTGGCCAGCGGCCGCGACGCCAAGGAGAAGCAGCACCGCCAGGCCGACACTGGTAATGAGCCTCATTATCAGCAGTCGCTCGCCGAGCATCCTGGATCGCTGGGCGAAGGCGGATGACGACATCGCTTGTAGCTTACCCTTGCGGGCTGAGTTCATCCGCGAGCAGCGGAGGACCGCTCCAGCCTTGAGTGCTCGCCACACTTGAGCGTCCACACGTCTTGCAGATCGAGGGCCGCGCCCGGTGGCGCGGGCACGGCGGCGCACCTCTCTGGCAAGGAGAGGCGGTGCCGGGGTGTCGGTGTCGATGCGAGTGATGAGCGCCGGGGATGGCTACAAGTATCTCCTCCGCACAGTTGCCGCGGCTGATGGCGAACGGTCGCTTTCCACCCCGCTGACCCGCTACTACGCCGAGGCGGGCACGCCACCTGGGCGCTGGCTCGGGAGCGGACTGCCGGCCCTCGCCGACGGTCGGATCGATGCGGAATCGCGGGTCGCCGAAGCCCAACTCGAGCTGCTGCTGGGGATGGGGCGAGACCCCGGAACCGGTGCTCCTCTCGGGCGGGCGTATCCCGAGTATGCGGCCGCCGAATCCGGGCCGGATGGCGTGACCTCACCCGGGTCGACAACCTCGCAGCAGACCCGCCGCCGCGCGGTGGCCGGCTACGACTTCACCTTCTCGCTGCCGAAGTCGGCATCCGTCCTCTGGGCGATCGCTGATGCCGCGACCCAAGCGACGATCGCCGACGCGCATCACAAGGCGATCGACGACGTGCTCGCCTTCATGGAGCGGGAACTCGCCGCGACACGCGCCGGTGAAGCGGGCCGCGACGGCGCCGTCGCCCAGGTGGAAGTCACAGGACTCATAGCCGCAGCCTTCGACCATTTCGACTCGCGCGCGGGCGATCCGCAGTTGCACACGCACGTCGTGGTAAGCAACAAGGTGCGCACGGTGTTCGACGGTAAGTGGCGCTCACTCGACGGACGACCTCTTCACGCGGCAACCGTGGCGGTCTCCGAGTTGCACAACGCCATGTTCGCCGACCACCTGACGCGTGCACTCGGCGTCGGGTGGGAGCGGCGCGAGCGCGAAGCAGATCGCAACCCCGTCTGGGCGATCGCAGCCGTTCCCGAGGAGCTCGTAGACGAGTTCTCGTCGCGCTCGCGTCACATCGACATTGAGAAGGATCGGCTCATCGACGAGTACATCGCCACGCACGGTCGCGCACCGTCGAAGGTCACCGTCATCCGGCTACGCCAGCAGGCGACGCTGTCGACTCGCCCCGAGAAGCAACTCCGATCGCTCGCGGAACTCACGCACGAGTGGCGCTTCCGCGCGAGTCGACTGCTCGGTCGCGACGCGACAACATGGGCTCGAGCCGTGATCCGAGATGCGGATGCCCCGACGCCGTTGCGCGCGGAAGACGTGTCGCACAGCATCCTGAACCAACTCGCGGCGCGCGTGGTCGACGCCGCAAGCGAGCGCCGGAGCACTTGGACCCGCTGGAACCTGTACGCCGAAGCCACGCGGCAGACGATGGGATGGCGCTTCGTCTCAACCGAAGACCGTGAGGCGATCGTGGGCATGATCACGGATGCCGCGGAGCAACGCTCCGTTCGGCTCACGCCGCCCGAGCTTGCACTCTCGCCCGCCGAGTTCCGACGTGCGGATGGCACGAGCGTCTTCCGTCTGAGGAAATCCGAGCGCTACTCGTCGCTCACTCTCCTGGATGCGGAGGAGCGACTGCTCGCCGCGTCGCAATCGACCGACGGCCCGGTGGTCGGCGCTGCAACCCTCGAGCACGCCGAACGAGCGCGCCGCAATCACGGGATCGTCCTCGGAGAGGATCAGCGCAACGCCCTGCATTCGATCGCAACCTCATCGCGCAAGCTCGATGTCTTGATCGGCCCGGCTGGTGCCGGCAAGACGACGGCGATGCATGCTCTTCGACTCGCGTGGGAGCACGAGCACGGGCGAGGCTCGGTCATCGGGCTCGCGCCTTCCGCTGCCGCCGCTCGCGAACTTGCCGACGACCTCGGTATCGCCACTGAGAACACGGCCAAGTGGTTGCACGACAACAGCCAAGGGCACGCGGCGATGCGCGCCGGTCAGCTCGTCATCATCGACGAAGCATCCCTCGCGGGCACGCTGACGCTTGATCGCATCTGCAGTGTCGCGATGCGCGCGGGTGTGAAGGTCCTTCTGGTGGGGGACTGGGCGCAATTGCAGTCGGTCGATGCAGGAGGCGCGTTCCGGATGCTGGTCGAAGCACGTTCCGATGCTCCCGAGCTCGCAGACGTCCATCGCTTCCGGCACGCGTGGGAGAAGGACGCATCCCTCGACCTCCGCAACGGGCGACCGCAGGCCCTGGAGGAGTACGGCGCGCACGACAGGATCATTGGCGGCGATGCCGATGCAATGTTCGATGCTGCCTACATTGCGTGGCTACGGGACATGGGCTCCGGCATGTCGTCAGTGCTCGTCGCCGACACGGGGGAAGCGGTCGGTGCACTCAACCGACGTGCGCGCGCCGAGCTGATCCTTTCAGGCGTCGTGGATGCCAGCGCCGAAGCGCCGCTGCACGATGAGGCGGCAGCATCCGTCGGTGACGTCGTCATCACCCGGAAGAATGACCGCCGACTGCGATCGGGGAGCAACTGGGTGCGCAATGGATCTCGGTGGCAGGTCGTCGCGATTCGTCGCGATGGCTCGATACGGGTGCGAAACATCGACCGCGTCGGGGCTCGACCGCTCTGGCTGCCTGCCCAGTATGTGGCTGAGAATGTCGACCTCGGTTACGCGGTGACCGCCTACCGGGCGCAGGGGATCACGACCGACACCGCGCACGCAGTCATCGAGTCTGGAACGACCCGCGAGAACCTGTACGTCGCGATGACGCGGGGGAGAGGCTCCAACACTGCCTACGTGGTCACCTCTCGTCCCGACGACAATCATTCCGTGCGTCATCCCGGCAATCGTCCGGATGCGTCGGCCCGCGACGTCCTCGTGGGCGTGCTCGGCCATGTGGGAGCCGAACTGTCGGCACATGAGACGCTCGTCGCCGAGCAGGAGAGTTGGGGGTCGATCGCGCAACTCGCTGCCGAGTACGAAACGATCGCCTCGTCGGCGCAGCGGACACGGTGGACGAACCTCATCCACGCATGTGGACTACCAGCCGCATTGGCCGAGGCCGCGATCGCTTCCGACGCGTTCGGTGCACTGACTGCTGGTCTTCGACGCGCCGAAGCGCTCGGGCACAACGTCGACGCGTTGATCCCACGAATCGCTGCCGCGCGGGGATTCGAGGATGCTCAGGATGCCGCGGCCGTGCTCCACGAACGGCTCGAGCGAGTCCTGGCTCAGTCGTCGAGTGGCAGCTCGCAGGGGAGAGGACGCCGGTTGATCGCCGGTCTCATACCTGCGGCGATGGGAGAGATGGATGCCGACATGCGGCGCGCCCTCGACGAACGGGCTCATCTCATCGAGGAGCGCGCCTCGGTGCTGGTCGTGAACGCATTGGCTTCGCGAGCGAACTGGATTGCGTCGCTCGGGCGCATTCCCGTCGACCCGGTGCGGGCGGGTTCCTGGCGTCACCAGGCGAGCATCGTCGCGGCTTACCGTGACCGGCACGGCGTTTTCGATGATGACGCGCTCGGCGCTCCCGCTACATCTCCAAACCAGCGAATGGATGCTGCGGCCGCAGCAGTCGCGCGGGATCGCGCAATCTGGCTCTCGCGGACGGATGTTCCTGCACAGCCTCCGCGGCCACCGGCGCGCACGCTCGCCGTCCACAGCCTGTAGTTGGTGGTCCTGTCCATCCCGAAGTGGCGGGCGTAGCCTATGCGCAACCGAAGCCCCACGCCTGAAGGAGAGGCCTGGTCGATGTTCCAACTTCTGATCGCCTTCGTGAGTCGCATCTACGCGTTCTTCCAGCGGACCATGCCGACGAACATGATCATCCGCGCTACGCACACTCGCCGTGGGCTGAAGTGGGGTTTGCCCGCGATGCTCCTCGCGATTGTCTACGTCGTGATCGCAGCCGCGTTGGCGCAGTGGGTCATCGGCGGCGGCCCGGGATGGATCAACCTGCTCGTGCTGGTGTGCTTGTGGAACGCACTCAAGTTCGTGGTCAACGGGCCGATTACGCTCGTGCGGTTGGCTCGGGTGCGACCAACGGAACGGTCGACCGGGGCGGGCGGGACCGCTGAGCGGCGAGTGGACCCAGGGGTGGACGCCGTGACGACCGGACCGCGCTGAGCCTACATCGCGTCAGGGTGAACGCTACCTCCGCCCCGGCCGCCCACGTGGGTCGTGCGGCGACGGGTTCAGGTCAGTGTCCGGGGTTCGTGGCACGATCCCCTCATGTCAGAACTCGCCTACATGACGCTCAGCGATTGGGGACAGCAAGGTACCGCGATGGAAGCGCAGAGCGCTCGCATTCGGGAGTGGCTCGGCGCGGCGCCTTACCTGTTCGCCGTGGCGAGCATGAAGGATTACCAGGACCGGCACAACAGTCTGGATCGCACCGTCATCGACCATATTGTCCCCGAGGCACCCGATCGGACGGTGGTCTCGATCCAGCAGCTCCGCGAGCTCATCCGAGACGACACGGAGATCACTCACCCGATCACGGTGCTGCGCCCGTTCGACGAGTCCGACTGTGACCTGATTGCTGAGCTGGTGGGCGCTGGCCGGCTTCAGAAGGTGTTAGTGATCGTGCACCACGCGAGCTACCCGATCCGCGTCTGGCTCGATGGAATGGGTGCGGTGAATCTGCACACCGGCGCCTCGATCCCGGCGCCCGACCCAGTGCTGCTCGAGGCTGCAAAGCTAATCCAGAACGAGGATTACAACGGCCTGTCTTCCGGCCACGGGAAGGATGCCATCGTGGCGCTCGTCCGCGCGTTCGCAGCGAAGGGCTACCCGGTCGAGCCTGAGCCGTGGGTGCAGGCATACTTCGCCCTAGGTGGCTCCTTCCGGCATGCCGCATCCATCTCGAAGCTCGTGGCGGAGATGAAGCGAGGTGTCCGTCATCGGGTCAAGCCCCGGTACCGCGATGAGATCTTCACGATCCTGAGCGAGCGCGTGGCGGCGGCCGTCTCGTCCTGACGGCTGCTCTGGGAGTATCGGGGGATGGGAATACTCAAGCGACTCTTCGGCAAGGGCGACGAGGACCGGGCCAGTTCAAGTAGCGCCGTGGTTCCCGCACCAGAGCTGGCGCGGGCATTGCACGGGCCGCGAGTTGAGATCACCTCCTCGGTCGGCGGTGAGCAGGATCTCGTCAAGCTGACCGGGACGACCACGTTCGCGAGAGAGGCCGTCACGCGTCTCGCAGAGCGACACGGGATCGACGTGGGCGGATACCTCGAGCTGACGGGAACGCTGCAGCGCGAGCCGGACAATCCGGCGGATTCAATGGCCGTCGCGGTGCACGTCGAGGGGGAGAAGATCGGCTACCTCCCCGGGTATCTCGCCAGACAGGTCGACCTCTCCGCGGACGGCGCTCGCACTGCTCAGGTGCAGATCTTCACAGAGATGCTTCCGAAGGGTTTGCGCACTGAGGCGTGGGCATGGCTGGCTGAGGGCGAGCCAGAGTGGCCGTGGTCGGAGTTCAATCGCCCGCCGCTGTCGCCGCCAGCGAAGGTTGCGGAGCACCAGGCCGGTATCGACAGGATGGTGGCCGATGCGCTCGCGGGAGGGGGTTCACGGGCGCAGTCCTTCGCGGGAGGCATGGTCAACGGTGTGCACTACCTGCAGCTCGTCGAGCCCATCAAGCAGCTCAAGCGCGAGGGCCGGATTGAGGACGCGCTGGTGTTGTGCACCGCGGCGATCCAGGGTGCCGAAGCCGCGCGTGAAGGCCGGGAGCCCGCACCGTGGTACACCGAACAGGCCGCGATCATCTACCGAAAGCTCGGACGGCGTGACGATGAGATCGCGGTGCTACGTCGATGGCTGGCTGTATGCCCGCCGGAACGTCGGGAAGGAAGTCGCGTCAAAGAGCGCCTGGACAAGCTCGTCTCCTGAAGATCGCCATGGGCGGAGCACACAGGCGCGATCCCCCGATGCGGTCGGAGTGCAGCCGATCGAACTTGGATCGAATGCCCGCCATGCCTGTGGACGTCTTCTAGACCCGCTACTTGCGGCTATTGGTTATCACGTCGGTCCTTGCGAGTGGGGCTGGCGGTCGCGTCATCCATGATGGACACAGAGTCCCGTCGCCGTGGCAGGCGCTCCCCGGGGATGTTCGCGCAGAACCCTCAATCACGTTTCGCTTGATCGTCCGACGTGTCACGCGTGCCGCTCAATGACACGCCGTGTCAGTGACGCACGGCATGATGGTTCTATCCGGCCATTGAAGGGAAAGCGCCCGTGATGCACACCAACGGAGGCGCTTAGTGACGGCCTTGGTGATCGAGGAGCGCATTGTGAAGTCTCGGGACCGGGTGAGAGCGTACGGCGAGGTGTTCACGCCGCGCCACATGGTCGACCAGATGCTCGATCTCGTCAGCAAAGACCTTGAGGACGGGCCGGACTTCGTCGATAAGACGTTCCTCGAACCGGCCGCTGGTGACGGGAACTTCCTCGTCGCGATCCTGCACCGCAAGCTCCGGGCCATCGAGGAGCGCCTCGCGCCCGAGGTGTGGGCAGACGAGTCCCTTTTCGCGCTGGCGTCGATCTACGGAATCGAACTGCTTAAGGACAACCACGAAGATGCCCGGGCGGCCATGGTCGCCGAGTTCGTCGGCTTTCACGCGAGGCATGACGTACCGCATGGCCCCGACACCGACCTGATGCGCGCTGCATCATTCCTCGTCGACACGAACATCGTCCGCGGCAACACTCTGACCGGCCGCGACTGGCGTGGCGCTGATATTCATTTCTCCTGGTGGACTCGCCTCCCCAACACTGCTGGCATGGTGCGGCGCGAACCGTTCTCGCTAGCTTCCTTGCGGGAAAGCAATGCCTTTGACTTCACCGTCTACGACACGTACGCGGTGTGCCGAATCGACCGCGTCCATGAAGAAGTGAGAGCCGGTGCCTAGCCCGAACATCAGCACCTTCCGCGAAGTTGTGCCCTACATCTATTCCTGGACAACCCCCGATATCCCGAAGTACGACGGGTGGGAAAAGATTGGTTACACCGAGCAGGAGTCCGCGGAGAAGCGGATATCGCAGCAGGCCAGTCAGCTCAACATCACGAAGGTCAAGCGGTGGGCGTATCGCGCGGCGTTTATTACCGAGGGCGGTGGGACGTTCCGCGACTCCGACTTTCACGCGTTCCTCAAGCAACAGGGCATCGAACGCGAGATCGATTCCGCGAATACTCCGAGCCGCACGGAGTGGCACAGGTTCTCGGGCGCACCGAAGCCGAGTCAGCAGTACTTCCTCGAGTTCGCCTCGAAGTCCTTCACTACACCGGCCGGCGAGTCCCAGGATGACTACGAACTGCGCCCTGAGCAGCAGCAGGCTGTCGCGCAGGCGCTGTCCGCGTTCGGCCCGCAAGGTGCTGGTGAGGTCCTGTGGAACGCGAAGCCGCGATTCGGCAAGACGCTAACGACGTACGACCTGGTGCGGAAGATGGATGCCAGGCGCGTCCTGATCGTCACCAATAGACCGGCCATCGCCAATTCTTGGTTTGACGACTATCAGCGGTTCATCGGCCATCAGACCAACTACCAGTTCGTGTCCGACTCGCCGTCGCTCGCCCACCGCGGCCCAATGACCCGCGAGCAGTGGAGGGCATACTCCCTGGCGCACGTGGACGAGGATCCTCGCATCATTGAGTTCGTGTCGCTCCAAGATCTCAAGGGATCCAAGTACTTCGGCGGCTCCATCGACAAGCTCAAGGAAGTCGCCGACATCCACTGGGACTTGCTCGTCATCGACGAAGCGCACGAGGGCGTCGACACGACGAAGACCGATGTTGCGTTCACCCAGATCACGCGCCGCCACGCGCTGCACCTGTCGGGCACGCCGTTCAAGGCGTTGGCGTCAGGACGCTTCGGCGACGACCAGATCTTCAACTGGACGTACGAGGACGAGCAGGAAGCCAAGGAGTCGTGGGCCGACGACTCGGTAGACAACCCGTACGCCCAGCTCCCGACCCTGAACCTGCTGACCTACCAGCTCTCGCGGATGGTGGTCGACCGGCTTGCTGAGGGCGTCGCTCTAGACGAAGAATCGGGGAACGTCGACTACACCTTCGATCTGGCGGAGTTCTTCGCCACCAAAGAGAACGGCTTCTTCGTCTACGAGGCTGACGTGGCTCGGTTCTTGGATGCACTGGCAACACAGGAGAAGTACCCGTTCTCCACACCGGAGCTACGTGACGAGATCAGGCACTCGTTCTGGCTGCTCAACCGGGTTGCGTCCGCCAAAGCGCTGGAGCGGTTGCTCAAGAAGCACCCCATTTTCAGCGCGTACACGGTCATCCTGGCCGCCGGCGACGGTCGACCGCACGTCGGCGAGAACGATGGGCTCGACGAGGATGCCGACGACTCGGTGACGGTCGGGAAGTCGCTCGACAAAGTCCGCGCGGCCATCGCAAAGGCCGAGGCTGAGGGCGGCAAAACGATCACACTGTCCGTGGGTCAGCTCACGACCGGTGTCACCGTGCCGGAGTGGACCGCCGTCATTATGCTGTCCAATCTGTCCTCGCCAGCTCTCTACATGCAGGCGGCCTTCCGCTCGCAGAACCCATGCACATTCATGCGCGGCGACACAGTGTTCCAGAAGAAGAACGCCTACATCTTCGACTTCGCGCCCGAGCGCACGTTGACGATCTTCGACGCGTTCGCGAACAACCTCGCCCCGCACCCGCCCGTGGATGCCGGCGAGCGCAGAGAGAACATCCGTCGTCTGCTGAACTTCTTCCCCATCCTGGGCGAAGACACCGAAGGCCGGATGATCGAACTCGACGCCGCGCAGGTCCTCACGTTCCCACAGATGTTCAAAGCTCGTGAGGTCGTCCGGCGGGGATTCTTGTCGAACCTGCTGTTCGCGAACGTATCTGGCATCTTCCGGGCCATTGAACACTTTCAGGACATCCTCAACCAGCTCCCCGTCGCCAAGGAGAAGAAGGCCAAGAAGGGCGATGCCGTCGAGGTCCCGATCCCGCCGCCCACCACCGATGCCGATGGAAACGTGCAGGTCGACGTCGGCACCGTCATCAACCCGAAGATCGCCGAGCTTGGCAAGCCGATTTACTCGGACGACGACGTGCCGCAGTTCGATCCGGCCACGACGAAGGCGGCTGCGGCGGCCAAGCTGATCGCCGAAGTCATCACCGAGAAGGCGCGCGAGACGCGGGTCAATGTCGCGGCCGAGTACGGGATGACTGCGAAGCAGGTCGAGAACGACGAGAAGACCACCGAGGCGCAGGTGAAAGCCAAGGTGGAGCGCGCCTACGTCGACCACCAGATCACGTTGAACCACATCGAAGCTGAAAGCAGGGACGCCGCAACCGAGGCCGAATCTCTGGCCGTCAATGCGAAGAAGGCTGAGGCGAAGGCCGAGCTCGACGCGCAGGTGCTCGCCATCTTCCACAGCACGCTCGACAGTGTCACCGAGACCGTTGTCATGCGTGAGGAGACGAAGAAGGCACAGTCGCAGGCGGACAAGACGATGGATGCCGCCCGCGACCACCTGCGCGGGTTCGCGCGCACCATCCCGATGTTCCTCATGGCCTACGGCGACCGCCAGACCACGCTCGCCAACTTCGACGACTACACCCCGGACAACGTCTTCCACGAGATCACCGGGATCACCGAAGACGACTTCCGTAAGCTCCGCGACGGCCGCGAAGTGACTGACCAAACCACTGGAGAGATCACTCGCGTCCCGGGCCTGTTCGACGAGGCAGTCTTCAACCAGTCGATTCAGGAGTTCCTGAACAAGAAGGTCGAACTCTCCGACTACTTCGACCCGGCGCTGACTGAGGACATATTCGCGTACATCCCTCAGCAGAAGACTTCGCTGGTGTTCACCCCGAAGCCGGTCGTGCAGATGATGTGTGACACGCTGGAAGAGGCGAATCCGGGCATCTTCACTGACCCGGCCAGGACGTTCGCCGACCTGTTCTCCACCGCGGGACTGTTCTGCATGGAGATCGTCCGCCGGCTCGACAAAGGCCTGGCCGACGCCATCCCTGACCAGGACGAGCGGCTACGCCACATCCTCACCCGCCAGGTCTTCGAGATGAGCCACCACGAAATCCTGCACGACATCACCCTGGAGGCTGTCAGCGGCGGTGTGGCCGAGCGCCGGGACTGGTTGGAAACCAGTGGGCACTTCCGAGTTGGGGACCTTGCCCGCATGGCCCCCGAGGAACGCGAGCGGATAGTCGACGAGATGCTGGGAGACAACTGACATGACCAAGAAGTTCGATGTTGTGATCGGCAACCCTCCCTATCAGGAGGAGGCCCAGGGCGAAGGTACCCGCGACACCCCGATCTACCACCAGTTCATGGATGCTGCATACGAGGTCGGGACAAAGGTGGTGCTCATCACGCCAGCTCGCTTCCTCTTCAACGCTGGCTTCACGCCCAAGGCGTGGAACGAGAAGATGCTCGCAGACCCGCATCTTTCGGTCCCGGTCTACGTCCGCGACAGCTCGGAGCTGTTCCCGGGCACGAAGATCCGTGCCGGCATTGCAGTCACTTACCGCGATGCCGACCGCGAGGGCGAAGCGATCGACACTTTCACGCCGTTCCCGGAGCTCAACTCGATCCTGCACAAGGTTCGCGAGTCGGGGACGGCGTTCATCGAGTCTCTGGGCATCACGAGTTCGCGCTCCTACCGATACGCCGACAAGTTGTACGAGGATTACCCAGAGGCGCTCGAACTGCGCCCCGAGGGCAACGCCGCGTTGGTCAACACCAATGCGTTCGAGATATTCTCGTTCCTCTTCCACGAGACCCAGCCGGCCGACGGCAACGATTACGTTCAGATCCTTGGCGTGATCAAGAACAAGCGCTTCCGTCGCTGGATTCGCAGCGACTACCTGTCTGGTCCGGAGAGTTTCGACAAGTACAAGGTTGCACTTCCCGCGGCGAACGAGAACAACAAGCTCGGTTGGATGGCGGCACCTGAGATCGTTGAGCCCCGTGTCGCCGTCACGCAAACCTTCCTGACGATCGGAGCGTTTGCGACTGAGCCCGAAGCGCGAGCCTGCTACTCGTACGTCAAAACGAAGTTCGCCCGCGCCATGCTCTACGTCTTGAAGGTGACCCAGCACAACCCGCGCAGCACATGGAAATTCGTCCCCGCCCAAGACTTCACGTCCGCATCCGACATCGACTGGTCGAAGTCGATCCCGGAGATCGACGCGCAGCTCTACGCAAAGTTCGATCTCGACGCCGCCGAGATCGCGTTCATCGAGGACAACGTCACACCGCTGGAGTGAGTGGCGACGCCGGCAGGGACACACCGGCAGGCCATCACTTTCCCACCTTTCTGACGATCACGTCAGCCTGGTGAGATGACTGCATGGCCGACGCCGGAAGACGGCGCATCACGATCACTTCCGGTCGGGTTCTCGATAAAGGACGTTGCGCGGATCGACACCGCACTCGAGGCGCATCACGCGCCCTCGACCCTCGACAGCTACGGCTCAGCGTGGCGAGGGTTCGAGCGCTGGTGCCACGAGCGCGGATTCACGCCGCTGCCGGCTGCACCCGAGGTCGTCTGCGCCTACATCACCCGTCAAGCCGAACGCGGTCTGACAATGGGCATGGTCACCAGCACCCTCGCCGCCATCGCCCACTGGCACACCTCTGCCGGCATGAGCAATCCCACCGACTGCGAACTGGTCCGACGCGTCCGCCGCGGCCTGCGCCGAATCCTGGGGGTCGCACCCCGCCGCCGCGCCCGCCCGCTGCTGGTCGAAGACCTCCGCCACATCTTGGCTGCCGTCGATCGAACCACCGCGGCCGGAAAGCGTGACGCCGCGCTCATCCTGCTCGGTTTCGCCTCAGCTCTGCGCCGATCGGAACTCGCTGCGCTGGACCTCGCGGACATCACCTCCAAACCGGGTGGACTGCTGATCACCGTACGCAGGTCCAAAGGCGACCCCCACGCAGCCGGCCAGACAGTCGCCGTCGCCGAGGGCCGATGGGCTGACTCTGACCCCCTGGCAGCGATGGACGCCTGGCTACACATCCGCCCCCGCGCGGCAGGGCGCGTGTTCACCCGTGTGCACGCGAATGGCACCGTCTCGGGCCATCCGATCACCGCCGCCAGCGTGGCGCGCATCGTCAAGACTCGCGCGCACGCGGTGGGATTCTCCGCAGACCGGATCACCGCCCACTCGCTGCGCGCCGGTCACGCCACGTCCGCCGCGATGGCGGGTGTGTCGCTGGACCGAATCGCCGCGCAGACGCGTCATCGCGACCTGACGACGCTCGTGAACTACTACATCCGGCCCATCGAGTCGATGACGACGACATCGAGCCGGCACCTGGGCCTGTGATCCGTGCCGCACGCCTTCGAAGTCGCTCGTGCGAGCCCGGTTCCACATCCGGGCGTCGCGTGCACGCAACGGCGTCCGGCACGCTCGATCAAGCAGGTCTGTGCGGTCTTGGATGCGGGCGAGCACGTCGCCGAGTGTGGGAACCTGTCCGCACACGAGGACGCTGACACGTGCGTATGCGGCCACCACGCCAGCGTGGTCGGGCGGGAAGGCCGCGGACGACGCGTACCCGGCCTCCGGTCGCTCGATCGAGGCAAACCCGGCCTCCCGGCTGTGCGCATGCACGTCGGCTGAGGGCTCCGCGACGGAGGCCGCAGTCCGGGTGAGATGCAGGGTACGCGTGCGTCGTTTAGCGCTTGATGCCCGTGACAGACGAGCCCGGTCACAGATGTCACCGAGTGTGAAGGTCTCCGCGTGGAATCGCTCAAAGACCGCCAGATCCTTGATGGCTACCGGGAGCCGGCGCATCCGCTGCTGGTGCATCGGCGTGGTGGCGACGCTCGAGCGCCGCGCCCTCGACGTCCGCGTTGGGCATGATCTTGTCGAGCCAGCGGGGGATCCACCAGGCGGACTTCCCGAGCAAGTGCATGAGCGCGGGCATCAGCAGCATCCGTACAACGAATGCGTCGATCAGGATGCCGAAGGCCAGGCCGAAACCGAGTGAACGAATGATGGTCGATTCGGAGAAGATGAAGCCGCCGAATACGGCAACCATGATGAGCCCCGCGGCGATGACCACGGATCGGCCGGCGCGGAAGCCCTGGGCGACGGCGAGGCGCGCGGGCGATCCGTGCACGTAGGCCTCTCGCATGCCTGAGGCGAGGAAGAGCTGGTAGTCCATGGCGAGCCCGAACAGGATGCCGACGAGGATGACCGGCAGGAAGCTGAGGATCGGCCCGGTGCTGTGGATGCCGAGGATTTCGGCGCCCCAGCCCCACTGGAACACCGCGACCAGCGCGCCGTAGGTGGCGAACAGCGACAGGATGAATCCGCCGGTGGCGATGATCGGCACGAGGATCGATCGGAACA
Source organism: Microbacterium sp. 2FI (assembly GCF_005502885.1). GTDB lineage: Bacteria > Actinomycetota > Actinomycetes > Actinomycetales > Microbacteriaceae > Microbacterium. The sequence continues at coordinate 41,911 of NZ_SCMR01000008.1, read as the reverse complement.
CCAGGATCATGATGAGAAGCGAGAGTCCGACGACGACGGTCAGGTACAGCGGCAGCACGTCGGCGAGGTTCTCCGAGATGTCGATGTTGATCGCGGCCTGACCGGCGACCCCGAGCTCGATGTCTCCGTTGATGGGCGGCAGTTCGCGCAGGTCGCGGACGAGCGCGTCGGTGCTGGCGCTGTTCGGACCTTCGGCGGGCACGACCTGGAAGGCGGCGAGCTCGCCATCATCCGATACGGCGATCGGGGCAACGGCGACGACGTCGTCCAGCTCGGACAAGGCCCGTGCGACGTCGACCTGTGCCTGCAGCAAAGCGTCGTCGTCGAGGCCCGCGGGCAGGTTCGCCACGACGAGAAGCGGGCCGTTCTGGCCGGCGCCGAAGGCCTCCTCCGTGGTCGTGAACGCCGTATACGTCGTGGATCCGGCGGGCTCGGAGCCGCCGTCGGGCAGGCCGAGGCGCATTGACAGGGCGGGGATGGCAACGATGAGCAGCGCGATCGTTGCGGTGATCACGGTGAGCACAGCCCGCAGCGTCGACATCGGACGCGCCTTCGTGTCCTCGTGGTGCTCCTCACCGATGCGGGCTCGCGCCTTGCGGTTCAGCACTCGCAGGCCGATGAGTCCGAGGAGGGCGGGGGTGAGCGTCACCGCGATCAGTACGGCGATGAGCACAGCGATCGCGCCCGCGGTGCCCATCAGGCCGAGGAACGGGATGCCGGTCACGTTGAGTGCGAACAGCGCGACGATGACCGTGGCGCCGGCGAAGACGACGGCGTTGCCGGCGGTGCCGTTGGCCAGTCCGATCGACTCCCGCAGTTCGGCGCCCTGGATCAGCTGCTTGCGGTGCCTGTTGATGATGAACAGCGAGTAGTCGATTCCGACCGCGAGGCCGAGCATCACGCCCAGCACGGGTGTCACCGAGGCCATCTGCACGACGCCGGAGAAGGCGAGCGTGCCGACAGCGGCGACAGCGACGCCGAAGATCGCGGTGACGAGGGGGAGCGCCGCAGCGATGACGGTTCCGAGCATGACCATCAGCACGATGCCCGCGATGATGACGCCGATGATCTCGCCGACGCCGATGATCTGGGGGACGCCTTGGGCGATCTCGGTGGAGAACGATACGTCGACGCCGTCGATCGGCTCGGACTCGAAGTGCTCGACGACGGACTCCTTGGCCTCGGCGGAGAGCTCGAGGCGCGGTTCGGTGAAGGCGACGTTCACCAGCGCAGTCGATCCGTCTTCCGAGACCACGAGGATGCCGGCCGACAGATCGAGCAACTCCGCACCCAGCTCGAGCTTCTCGCTCTGCGTCACGAGCTCCGCGCGGCCCTCGTCGATCGTCGCCTGCTGGGCGTCGAGCTCCGCGCGACCGGCATCGAGCTGCGCCTGCTGCGCGTCGAGCGTGGCAAGCTGCTCAGCCGGTGCACCGGCGGCCTCGAGCTGCTCTCGTGCGCCGTCCAACTGCGCCTGAGCCTGATCAAGCTGCGACAGGCCGGCGTCGAGCTGTGCCTGACCGGCATCGAGCTGCGCCGTTGCGTCCGCGATCTCGGCGCGCCCGTCCTCGATCTGGGCCTGCTGGTCGGCGCGCTGCGTGTCGGCCTCGAAGGGGTCGACGACCGCCGCGACGTCGGGAAGATCCTGAGCGCTCGCGACCATCGTGCCGATCTGCTCGCGCTGGTCGTCTGTGAAGGCCGAGCCGTCCTCGGTCTGGAACACCACGGTGCCTGAAGCGCCACTGAAGTCAGGAAGCTTCTCCTGGAGCTCAGCGATGACGGTCCCCGATGCCGTGCCGGGGATGTCGAAGCTCGTGGTGAGCCCCTTGAAGCCGATGGCGAATCCGACAGCGGCGACCGCGAGCACGATCACCCATGCGACCACGACGGTCCACGCGCGCCGTGCGGTCAGCTTGCCGAGGCGGTACAGCAGTTCAGCCATCAGAGATCCTTCCGGAGAGTCGGATACATGATACGCAACGGTTCGTCTCGCAAATGCCGATTATGCTGTGAGGATGCCGGAGCGTCGTCGTGGAGCCGTGCGGAGCGAGGCCGCCCGCACGTCGATCCTCACTGCAACCGCGCGGCTGTTCGCCGAGCGGGGCTACGACCACCTTTCCATCGAGTCGATCGCGGCGGCGGCCGGAGTCGGCAAGCAGACCATCTACCGGTGGTGGCCGTCGAAGGGTCACCTGGTCGCGGAGTGCCTCCTCGAAGGGATGCTGCTGCCTGAGCGGCTGGTCCCACCCGACACCGGAGACCTCCGTGCAGATCTCATCGCGTGGCTGGAGGAGATCTTCCGCGTGCTCGCGAGCCCGAACGGCGACGGTCTGATGCGATCGCTCATCGCCGCAGCGGCCGAAAACGATGAGGTGGGCAAGCGCCTCGGCGCGAGCCTCGGAGCATTGTCGCTCCTGTCGCGGTTCGACGCCCAGGACGACGCATCAGGGCGACCCGTGCCGGCAGCGCGTGAGGTCGTCGAGTCCCTTGTCGGTGCTGTCGTGATGCGCGCGCTCAGCCGCACCCCGATCGAGCCCGGTGACGCCGAACGGCTCGTGAATGCCATGCTCGGACCCGATCCGACCTGACGGCTCTCCGCCGCGCGGCGATCTACGGCTCGAGAGTCTTCATGACGACGAAGCTCGTGACCGCGCCGAGCTCGGGGAGACCTGCGAGGGCCTCAGCATGAAATCGCTCGTAGGCAGCGAGGTCCTTGACGTCGACCTGGAGAAGGTAGTCGAACGATCCTGTCACGTGATGGCAGGCGGTGACCGCGGGGAGTCGAGTGACTCCGCTCTCCCACGCGGCTACCGCGTCACGGGCATGACGAGACAGGCGCACGCCGACGATGACCCGCAGCCCCCGATCCATGGCCGACGGTCGGATGACCGCGCGATACCCGGTGATGATGCCATCGTCCTCGAGCCGACGCACCCGACGAAGGCACGGTGAGGGCGACAGTCCGACGGCTTCGGCGAGGTCTGCGTTGCTGATGCGCCCATCCCGTTCGAGGACGGCGAGAATGGCGCGATCGATGTCATCCATTCGGCAAGGATATTGCGTCCCATGCGCAACTGTCAGCATGATCTGCCGCGTTCTTAGGGCGCAATCATCGTGCTATGTCGTGGGCCCACGATCAGTGACGCTGTAGAGGCGCCAGAATCGTCGTGTCGAAGAGTTCTGTCGAGGAGAGTGGAATGACAGGCGCCAGCACCCGCACGATTCACGCGGATCGGGACGTGAACCCCACCCAGGCCATTGCGCCGCCGATCTACCAGACGGCGAACTTCTGGGCCGACGACCTCGCAGCTTTCGCCGCGAGCGCCGTCGAAACGCGAGGCACCTCCTTCTACACCCGCTACGGCAATCCGAACCATGCGCAGGTGGCGGCTGTTGTCGCGGAGCTGGAGGGGACCGAAGCGGCCATGGTGACGGCATCCGGAATGGCTGCGCTCACTACTGCCGTGCTGGGGCTGATCTCATCCGGAGACCACGTCGTGGGTCAGGTGTCGACATACGGCGGCACGGCATCGGTGCTTCAGAATCTTCTACCCCGGCTCGGCGTGTCCACGACGATGGTTGACCAGACCGACACCGCGGCATTCGCCCGAGCGATCACGACGAACACGAAGCTCGTTCTGCTCGAGACACCGAGCAATCCGCTGCTGCAGGTCACCGACCTGGCGGCCGTCGCTGAGATCGCGCACGCGAACGGTGCCCTCGTCCTCGCCGACAACACCCTTGCCACGCCGATCACCCAGAGGCCCGCGGAGTTCGGCGCCGACGTGGTCTGGCACAGTGCGACCAAGTACCTCAACGGACACTCGGATGTGTCCGCCGGCGCCCTCGCAGGCTCCGCTGAACTGCTTGATCGTATCTGGGATGTCGGCCTGCTGACTGGGGCGGTGCTCGGCCCGATCGACGCATGGCTGCTCCTCCGCGGGCTCAGGACGCTTCCGATCAGGGTGGAGCGCCACAACGCGAACGGGATGGCGCTCGCTGAAGCACTCGAGAATCCTCCCGCGGTCGCCGCGGTGCACTACCCAGGGCTGGCAAGTCATCCGCAGCACGCGCTCGCGACCACGCAGATGAGTTCCTTCGGTGGCGTGCTCGCGATCGAGCTGGTCGGAGGCGGAGAGGCCGCCGGCGCTTTCCTCGGCAGGCTTACTATCTCGCGGATCGCTGCAAGCCTCGGCGGGGTCGGGACGCTCGCGGTCCATCCCGCCTCGATGTGGCGGGGGATGCTCTCCGATGAGCAGATCGTGGAGGCGGGAGTGCCGTTGGGGCTCGTCCGCATCGCTGCGGGCTTGGAGGACACCGCTGATCTGCTCGACGATGTGATTGCTGCAGCCGACGCGATGGACGCAAGATGAAGCTCCGGGTCGCGTACGTCGAGGAGCCTCCCTTCTGCTCGACCGCGGAGGACGGATCCGCGACGGGTGCTGACATCGAGCTGGCGGACCTGGTGCTGAGGGCAATCGGCGCGACATCGGTCGAGTTCGTCCCGACCACCTTCGGAGAGCTGCTCGCCGGCGTGGATGTGGGGAGGTGGGAGCTCAACGTGCCGATCTTCGTGACGCCCGAACGAGCCGAGGTCGTTGCGTTCAGCCGCCCCGTGTGGGCACTCGTCGACGGTCTCGTGGTGAAGGCCGGCAACCCGAAGGGACTCACGAGCTACAGCGCTGTGGTTGAGCGCGAGGACGCGTTACTCGGGGTCATCCCTGGGCAAATCCAGATGGAAGCGGCGCGGAATGCTGGTGTTCCCGATGCGCGCCTGATCACGTTCGCTGACCAGCCGAGCGCGGTCGCAGCGCTCCTCTCTGGTGGAATCGACGCCTTTTCAGCCACCGCGCTCGGAAACAGAGCGATCGCGGTCACCCATCCCGGGCTCGAAGGTGTCGCTCTGGACAGCGGCGGGGGCCGGGCACCGGTCGGCGCGTTCTCGGTCCGCAGAAGCGATCACCGGCTCCTGCGCGCAGTGGACGATGAGCTTCATGGCTACATCGGATCCGACGATCATCGTCGCCGGATGGCGAAGTACGGAATCGGCGTGTCAGAGATCGACGGCGTGGCTGGCTAGCGGTCGAGGAAGGTGACTCCGGCGCCGTTGAGGAAGACGTCGATGCTCAGGTCGAGCTGTCGTTCGGTGTAGGTGTTCACGCGTGAGTCGGCAATTCTCGAGAGGTTGACGAAGTCGGCCCGAGAACGGCCCTCCAGCGCGCGCCGCAGCAGCTGAAGTCGTGATGACTCCTGGTTCGGCGATATGGAGACGATGTCGCGCGCGAAGGCCATGCAGATGTTGGTGAGGAGAGCGAGGCATCGCACGGCGGACTCGTCGTCGAAGCCCGCCTCGATCATCTTCTCGATCACTGCTTCAGTGGCTTCCAGCGCGACGGTTGCCAGCGACTCCTCGACACGGAGGTGCTCCACGAGCACGCCCGTCGAGATGACGCTGTCGGTGAACCCGCGTGCGAAGGTGCGGCAGGCATCCTGCCACGTGCCCTGTGCGGCGACCTGCACCGCTGAGAAGGTGTCCGAGAATGCGTCGAGGGCCATGAGCCCCAGGAGTGTGTCTCGGTCGCTGACGTGATGGTTGAGGGTCTTGCGGTCCACTCCGAGTTCGTCGGCGACCGCTTTCATCGTGAGGGTGTCGGGATCAAAGCCCCGCGCGGCTTCTACGATGCGGGCGCGGTCGATCCCGGCGCGCTCACCGCGCGTCCTTCGCGATGCCGGTACCGCTTTCGCCGCCGAAGCGGTCACGATCGATCACCGTCCATGATTTGACACTACTCGCTCTGGCATTTAAATTCCCCATGGGGGATTATTCCCCATGGCGAATTCAATCCGATCAACAGGGAAGTTGACGATGGCGACGGCGACGAAGACGAAGACGAAGACGAACGGCGAGAACCCGAACGTGCTGAGCAAGGCAGAGCTCCTCGGCACGGAGCGCAGGTGGCAGCGCTTCGGCGCACCTGTGGCCGCGGGTGACTCTCTGAATGAGGACGGGACGCCGGACTACGGCGTGTTCGGACCCGGCAGTGCGGTGTGGGACGTGCTGCTGCACCCCGCAGTGATCGTGTTCCACAACTGCATCCAGGGGTTCGCGCAGACCAAGTACAAGCCGATCGACGCGGCGATTCGCGACCTCGACCCGATCGCCCGCAAGGGCCGCGACGGCACCCTCACCTTCTTCGGCGCGTTCGAGCGGCTCCAGCGCAACGCCGGCATGCACGCGCCCATGTGGCTCGGGGACACCACCACCGCCAAGCTCATGGCCAAGCACCTGCACAACATTCACCGCAAGGTGAAGAGCGACATCATCGACAGCGGCGAACCGGAACTGGGCGGCTATTCCGCCAGCGACCCGCGCGACGCGATGTGGGCATCGCTGACCGAGATGCACCCGATGCTGCGCGTCTACGAAGGCTTCGCCTTCCGTGACGGCAAGGCCCCGCATCGGTTGCCGGCGGCGACGCGTGATCAGTTCATGGCGGAGTCGGCAGCGTACGTGCGCCTGCACAATGTGGATGCCGAGGAGGTGCCCACTTCGATGGCCGAGCTCGCCGCGCTCTACGACAAGTACAGCCCGCTGTTCCAGCACACCGACACCATGAAGTACTACCCGCCGACCGGCGAGGTGATGACCGACACGATGGCGGCGTCGATGAAGAAGAACTTCACCTTCTCGCAGTTGCGGGCGATCGGTCCGCTGATGAGCCAGGCCGTGCTCTTCAACACTCCGCTGACGGGCGTGCTGTCGGGCAAGTTCCGCCGGTCGATGGGAATCAAGCAGGGCTCCTTCAAGGACCGCTGGTCGATTGTGTCAGCCAAGCTCGTGCTGCCCGTGGTGTGGGTAATGCAGCAGCCGCCCATCGAGCGCTACTTCATGCGCCTGATGTGGGGACCGGACGGCGTGCGGCTCATCGAGTCGGCCCGGGTCCTGCACAAGAAGGTCAAGGCCGAACGCGCCGCCGCAGGGGTGGTCGCCTGATGTCCGCCACCGTGGGCACCTGGAATGTCGAGATGAAGAGCCCGTTCGGCAACCAGGCCTTCGATCTCACCTTTGCTGAAGACCCCGCCACCGGAACCATGTCCGGTCCGCAAGGCCAGATGCAGGTCGACAACCTCGTCTTCGACGACGACGACACCGTCACCTTCACCGTCGATGTCGCCAAGCCGATGAAGCTCCACATCGTCTGGCAGCTGACCGCCGAGGGTGACTCCCTCAGCGGGTCTGCCAAGGCCGGGGCGTTCCCCGCACAGAAAGTGACCGGCACGCGCGCGTAGCGCGGCCGAGGAGGAAACGCCCACATGTCTCTCACCACCACGACACCGGCAACCGCTGCCGGCACACCCGCCGACGAGGCGGGCATCGCCCGGGCGGGGTTCAGGTCTGGGATCACGAAGCCCCTCGCCTGGCGGCGTGAGCAGCTCGCTGCGATCGATCGGATGCTGGCGGAGAACGTTCCCGCCATCGAAAAGGCACTGCACGCTGACCTCGGCAAGCCGGCCATCGAGACCTACCTCGCTGAGATCAGCTCCGTACGTACAGAGACGAAGGAGCTGCTGCGCAACCTTCAGCGGTGGACGCGTCCCCGCAGGGTGAAGGTGCCGTTGGCGATGCAGCCAGCGTCGGCCCGCGTCATCCGTGAACCCCTCGGCACGGTGCTGGTCATCTCGCCGTGGAACTACCCGATCCACCTGCTGCTGATGCCGGTGGCCGCCGCGATCGCGGCCGGGAACGCGGTCGTGATGAAGCCGAGCGAACTCGCGCCCGCGACATCCGACCTGATGGCACAGCTCGTCCCGAGGTACCTCGACCCGCGTGCGGTTCGCATCGTCGCCGGCGGTGTCGACGAGACGACCGAGCTGTTGGCGGAGCGCTGGGACCACATCTTCTACACCGGAAACGGCGCCGTCGGCCGGATCGTGATGGCCGCCGCAGCCAAGCACCTCACCCCGGTCACGCTCGAGCTGGGTGGCAAGTCGCCGGTGTGGGTCGACCGTTCTGCGGATGTCGCTGCTGCGGCGCACTGGCTGGTGTGGGGGAAGTTCCTCAATGCGGGCCAGACCTGCGTGGCACCGGACTATGTCATGACCACCGCCGACGTCCTTCCCGACCTGGTTGCGGGACTGCGGCGGGAGATCACCGCGATGTACGGCGAGGATCCGCGCACGTCACCGGACTTCGGCCGCGTCGTCAACACCCGCCACCTCGACAGACTGGTCGCGCTGCTGCCCGCGGGTGGCGCCGAGATCGGCGGACAGTCGGAGCGTGAGGAGCGGTATCTGGCTCCCACCGTGCTCACCAAGGTGGCGCTTACCGACCCCGTGATGGGACAGGAGATCTTCGGACCGATCCTGCCCATCATCACCGTCAGCGGCGTCGACGAGGCGATCGGCATCATCAACGACGGCGACAAGCCCCTAGCCATGTACCTCTTCAGTAAGGCGACCAGCGTGCAGGACGAATTCCTGGCCCGCACGTCGTCGGGGTCGGTGGGCATCAACGCACCGATGCTGCAGCTGGGTGTCTCGTCCCTTCCGTTCGGGGGAGTCGGCGAGAGCGGCATGGGTTCGTACCACGGCGAGCATGGCGTGCGGACCTTCAGCCACGAGCGCGCGGTGCTGTCCAAGTCCCGCGGCGGAGCGCTGATGGCTCTGGCCCAGCCCCCCTTCACGGCCAAGAAGGTACGGCTCCTGCGAGGAAAGTCATGACCACCACGACTGCAGCCGTCCTCCGTGAGCCCGACGGCCCATTCCTGCTCGAGGCCGTCACCCTTCCCGATCTCGGCCCGCGCGATGTGCTCGTGCGACTGGTCGGGGTCGGGTTCTGCCACACCGACGTCACGCCACGCGATCTCGCCGCCTACGTGCTCCCGGCGATCCTGGGCCACGAAGGCTCCGGCATCGTCACCCAGGTCGGCGCCGGTGTGGACTCCGTCCGCGTCGGCGACTCGGTCGTGCTCAGCTTCGCGTCGTGCGGGCGCTGCGCTCACTGCCTCGGCGGCCAGCCGGCGTACTGCGACGAGTTCATGGCGCTCAACCTTGCCGGTCGGGACCTGCAGGACGGCACGGAGGTCATCGATTCCGCGGGTGAGCCCGTGGGAGGCCGCTGGTTCGGGCAGTCCTCCTTCGCGCAGTACGCGATCGCGAAGGAACGCAGTGTCGTCGTCGTGGACCCCAAGCTGCCGCTGGAGCTGATGGGTCCCCTCGGCTGCGGAATCATGACCGGCGCCGGTGCCGTGCTGAACGAGATGAAGCTCGCGCCCGGCCAGTCGGTCGTGGTGTTCGGCGCCGGCGCGGTGGGGCTCTCCGCCGTGATGGCCGCGAAGCTTGCCGGAGCGACAGACATCGTCGCCGTCGACCTTCATCAGTCCCGGCTCGACCTGGCGGTCGAACTCGGTGCCACCCGCACCGTTCTGGCCAGCGCGCGCAATCTCGACGACAAGGTCCGCGGCGACAGCGACGGCCTCGACTTCGCGCTGGACACCACGGCACGCGAGTCGATCATGTCCCTGGCGATTGACGTCGTCCGAACGGGAGGCAAGATCGTGCTCGTCGGCGCGGGCAGCGACAGCGTGACAGTCTTCCCCACGCAGCTCGTCGGCAAACACCTCACCTACGTCTTCGAAGGCAGCTCCGACCCGCAGGTGTTCATCCCCACCCTGATCGAGCACTGGCGCGACGGACGATTCCCGTTCGACCGTCTCGTCACGACTTACCCGTTCGAAGACATCAACACGGCCGAAGCCGACTCACGGTCCGGCCAGGCGATCAAGCCCGTGCTGCTGTTCCGGTAAGTCGACCGAGACGGCTGCGCACCAAACCCACCTATGGAGATGACATGACCAGAACGTCCGTCGTGACCGGTGCCGCATCCGGCATCGGGCTCGCCACCAAACTACTTCTCGAGAGCCGCGGCGAGCGCGTGATCGGCGTCGACCTCCGCGACGCAGACATCCAGGTCGACCTCACCTCAGCCGACGACCGCGCCCGCATGGTCGAAGAGGTGCGGAATGCCTCAGGAGGATCGATCGATGCGATCATCGCCGTCGCCGGGCTGGCGCTCCCCATCCCGGCAACCGCGAGCGTCAACTACTTCGGCATGGTCGCGACGCTGGAGGGGCTGCGCCCTCTCCTGGCCGGGTCCGACTCACCGAGAGCCGTCGGGGTGGCATCGTTCGCCAGCATCGGCCCCGTCGATGACCAGCTCACCGCGGACTTCACCTCCGGAGACGAGGCGGCGGCGCTGGCGCGCGCGACCGAACTCGCCGCCGACCCGACGGGCACCGGGATGCTGATCTACCCGTCCACTAAGAAGGCGTTCGCCCAATGGGTGCGTCGATCCTCGATCACTTCGGAGTGGGCCGGCGCCGGCATCCCCCTCAATGCGATCGCCCCCGGCGTCATCAGCACCCCGATGATGAGGGATGCACTCGCCAGCGAGCAAGGTCGCAAGATGGTGGCCGCGGCCGTACCGATGCCACTCAACGGGTTCGCCGACGCAGCGGTGCCCGCTCGTCTCCTGGCCTGGCTCGCGGGAGTCGAGAACACGCACATCTGTGGACAGGTGATCTTCGTCGACGGCGGCGGCGACGCCACGGTCCGCGGCGACTCCACCTGGTGATCGAGCCTCCACCAGCTGAGAGCGAAGGCGCTTCACACCGACAGTTTCATCAGGCTGCGTGAGGCGCGGAGGTCATCACTTTCCCACCTCAATCACCCAGGGACGACCGCGGCTAACCCGATACAATCGGAGCATTCGAACCGTCCGGTTCCCTGTAAACACAAGGGAACACGCGGGTTCTCAAGACATCCGGTGGGATTCGGAAATCGCCCGAATCCTCCAAGGGGTCGCAGGTTCAAATCCTGTCATCCCGACTGGAAAGTCCCGGGAACCTGAGGGTTCCCGGGACTTCGTCGTTTGTGAGACGTAGACGCGGCGCTCGCCGTGTGATTCTCGGCATCCCATCGCCGAGACGACGCAGAAGCCAAGCAGAACGCCGACAGGCAGCACTCTGCGTCGTCTCGCGGCCTCCAGTGTCGGCCGATGTACCGGAGTACCACTTCGCCAGGGCAATGTCCTCCCACAGGGGGACGCGCTCCGGCATACCGCGCTCGTAGCGTGGGGGCATGATCGTTGCAGAACAACTCACCAAGCGCTTCGGCGACAAGACCGCGGTCTCGCAGGTCTCGTTCACCGTGCAGCCGGGAAAGGTCACGGGATTCCTCGGGCCGAATGGCGCCGGCAAGTCCACGACGATGCGCATGATCGTCGGCCTCGACCGACCGACATCGGGCACCGTCACCGTGAACGGCAAGCCGTACACCCAGTTGCGGGCGCCGCTCACCGAAGTCGGGGTGCTCCTCGACGCCAAGGCGGTTCACACCGGGCGCTCCGCCCGCAATCACCTGCGGGCGATGGCGGCAACCCACGGGCTGGGGCGCGCGCGGGTCGACGAGGTCATCGAGCTGACGGGCCTCGGCCCGGTGGCAGGCAAGCGTGCGGGCAAGTTCTCGCTCGGCATGGGTCAGCGACTGGGCATCGCCGCGGCGCTGCTGGGCGACCCGCACACGGTGGTCCTCGACGAACCGGTCAACGGCCTCGATCCCGAGGGGGTGCGGTGGGTGCGGCAGTTCGTGCGGCATCTCGCGTCCGAAGGGCGCACCGTGCTGCTCTCCAGCCACCTCATGAGCGAGATGGCGCTGACCGCCGACCACGTCATCGTGCTGGGTCGCGGGCAGGTGCTCGCCGACGCCGAGCTGTCCGAGCTCGTCGGAGCGTGGACGAGCAACACCGTCCGGGTGCGCTCGCCGCGTCTCAGCGAGCTCGCCGCAGCCGTCGCCGGGCCTGACATCACCGTGACGACGACCGAGCCCGGGCTCGCCGAGATCAGCGGCGTGACCGCGGCGTCCATCGGCGACCTCGCGGCCTCGCTCGGCATCCCGGTGCACGAACTCATCTCTCGCACCGGCTCGCTGGAAGACGCGTACCTCGCGCTCACTGGCGAATCGGTCGAGTACAAGTCCAAGGAGATCTCATGACCGCCCTCGCCACCGAGCCCGCGCTGCACACCCAGGCAGCATCGTCACACCATCGCCTGAGCTTCGCGCGGGTGCTGCACAGCGAGTGGATCAAGGTCATCACGCTGCGCTCGACCTGGTGGTCGCTCGCGGTGGCCGCCGCGCTCTCGGTCGGCATCTCGGCCATGATCGCGGCAGCGTCGCAGAGCTTCGGGGGCGAGTTCCCCGCGGTGAGCGCGATCCTCTCACCCTCCCAGTTCACGATGCTCGTCGCCGGCATCCTCGGAGCGATCGTCATCACGGGTGAATACTCGACGGGCATGATCCGCTCGACGCTCACGGCAGAGCCGCACCGCGGCACCGTCGTCGTGGCGAAGGCTGTGGTGGTGTCGGCGCTGATGGCGGTCACGACCGTCGTGAGCTACGCGATCGCGATCGCGGTCACGGCGCCCATCCTGTCGACCGGCATCGACTGGTCGGAGCCCTCGCAGTCGGTCGTGCCCCTCGCGTACGGGGTGCTGTCGATGGTCTCGTTCACCCTGCTGGGCCTCGGGTTCGGATTCATCGTCCGCAACGGCGCCGGCGCGATCGCGGCCACCGTGGGCGTGCTGTTCGTGCTGCCGATCGTCTTCAGCCTGTTCGCGATGGCGGGCGAGGACTGGATCTGGATCGTCGAGATGTCGCAGTACCTGCCGATGAACGCCGCGTCGTACCTGTCGACACCCGGCGCGGAGGACGTGCTTCCGTCGCTCTTCGCACTCCTCGGCTGGGCGATCGTCCCGCTCGTCCTCGGATGGGGCGTCCTGCGTACACGCGATGCGTGACGCGTAGAGTCGACCGGATGCCGCAAGCAGCCAGTGATCCCGTCGTCGGTGCCGCTCCCGGTGCCGACGACGGGTTGCTGCTGCCACGGCCTCCCGGAGTGCTGCGACGGTTCTGGTCGCGGCATCCGCGCATCACCGACGCGCTGGTCGCCGGCGCCGCGCTCCTCCTCTCGCTGCCGGTCGCGACGTTCCGCTCCGGATTCCCGACCCAGCCGAGCGCGACCGAGACCTGGTTCGCGGTCGGGGTCGTGATCGTCGCGTGCGCAGCGCTCCTCTTCCGTCGCCGCCACCCCCTCGTGGTCTTCGCCGTCTGCCTCGTCCCCGCGCTCGTCCTCCCGCCGAGCCTCGTGCCGGCGACGCAGATCCTGCCCGCCTTCGCGCTGTACGCGGTCGCCGCGTACCGCTCGAACCGCGCGGCGTGGACGTGCTTCGGCATCGCTGCCGCCGCGCTCGCCGCGGCTACCGTCGTCGCCGCCATCAGGGCGCCGGCTGAGCTCGGCCTCCTGGCGACATCCCTCATATCGGGGCTGGCTGCGATGCTCATCGGCGCGCTCATCGGCACGAACGTGGGCAACCGCCGCCGCTATCTCGAGGCACTCATCGACCGTTCGCGGCAGCTGCTCGTCGAGCGCGACCAGCAGGCGCAGCTGGCTGCGGCCGGCGAGCGCACGCGCATCGCGCGCGAGATGCACGACATCGTGTCGCACAACCTCACCGTCGTCGTCGCGCTCGCCGAGGGAGCGACGGCGACCGCCGATGCGGAGCGCGCGCGGGCGGCCACACAGCAGATCGCCGACACGGCTCGCGGCGCCCTCACCGAGATGCGCTCGATGCTCGGCGTGCTGCGGGATCCCGATGCCCAGCCCGGAGCCCTGCTCGTGCCTCTCGAGTCGATGAGCGTCGCGGACGCCGTCGAGGCGGCCCAGCGCGCCGGATTCCCCGTCGTGCTCCACAGCGAGGGCGGCTTCGACGATCTGCCTGCCGACGTCCGGTTGGCGATGCTCCGCATCGTTCAGGAGTCGCTGACCAACGCGATGCGTCACGCGCCGGCGGCCTCGTCCATTGAGGTTCGCCTCAGCGTGGGCGCAGGCACCGTCGATGTGTCGGTCGTCAACGACGGCGTGCCCGCGTCGACCCCGCCCGCCGAGGTCGGCATCCGCGGCGGTTACGGGATCCCGGGCCTGCGTGAGCGCGTCGCGCACGTCGGGGGCACCCTGACTGCAGGACCGGGCGACGGCGGCCGATGGGTCGTCCGGGCGAGCCTTCCCCTGCGCGATGCACCGACCGAGGAGCAGAAACCGTGACCGATCGCATCCGCGTCCTGCTGGTCGACGATCAGGAGCTCATCCGGCTCGGGTTCCGTCTGGTGCTCGAGGCGGAGTCCGACATCGAGGTCGTCGGCGAAGCCGCCGACGGTGACGAGGCCGTGCGCGCCGTCGCGGCCCTCGCTCCCGACGTGGTGCTCATGGACATCCGGATGCCGCGTGCCGACGGCATCGCCGCGACCCGCGCGATCGTGCGGGCGCATGCCGCGACCCGCGTGCTCGTGCTCACGACGTTCGACCTCGACGAGTACGCGTTCGGAGCGCTGGATGCCGGTGCGAGCGGCTTCCTGCTCAAGGACGCGCAGCGCACCGAGCTGACGGCCGCGATCCGGTCGGTGCATCGCGGAGACGCGGTGCTGGCGCCCGCCGTGACGCGTCGGGTGATCGAGCGCGCCACCCGCGGCGGCGGGACGGCGAACCCCCTCCCGCCCGACGGAGCGAACGACCCGCTCGGCGACCTCACCGAGCGCGAACGCGACGTCTTCCTGGCGATAGCGGAGGGCATGACCAACACCGAGATCGCCCAGAGCCTCTACCTCAGCGAGTCGACGGTCAAGACGCACGTCGGCCGGGTTCTCGCCAAGCTGGGCGCGCGCGACCGTGTTCAGGCCGTCATCATGGCGCACCGCCACGGGTTGGTCGACCCCCGCCCCGGGCGCTCGTGAGCATTGCCGGCCGAGTACCGGGAGTGCGGATGCTGATGTCCGTTCCACGGTGAGGCAACGAGCCGGGTCGACCGCGCCTCGTCGTCGGCAGTGGGGGCGGTGGGGCTAAAGTGTGCCGCATGGGCACAACGACCTCGCCGACGCTGGCCGAACCGCTCTACGGCGCGTCCTTCACGCAGGCCATCGGTCGATTCTTCCGCAAATACGGCACCTTCTCTGGCCGGGCCAGCCGCTCCGAGTACTGGTGGTGGCAACTCGCGACCACATTGGTATACATCGCCCTTGCGGTCCTGGCCCTGGTGATCGGCTTCGCGACAGGGGAGCTGAACGCGGACGGGGACGTGTTCTACCTGAGCGCGGCCTTCAGCATCGGGATTGCGCTCATCGCCGTCTGGGCGCTGGTGACACTTGTCCCGCAAGTCGCGGTCGCCGTGCGCCGCCTCCACGACGCCAACCTCTCAGGCTGGCTCGTACTGCTGCGCCTTGTGCCCTCAGTGGGCGATATCATCCTCCTCGTACTCACCGTCCAGCCGTCAAACCCTGATGGCGCGCGATACGACGAGCGGTAGTCACTTTTCATCAGGGGCTGATCCCGCGCAGACGCCGCTACGGGGCCTCGTTCCCGGCTGCCGACAACTCCGAGTGCTCCGCCTCAGTGTCGACGCGTCGGGGAATGAGCAGCCAGACCACGACCGCTGGGACAAGCGGCGCGACCGACGCATAGACGATGTCGGCACCGCCGAGGACGATCGCCTGGTACGCCAGGATCGCTGCTGCGCTGAGGACATACGACGCCACCCCCACCACGTTCCGTCGCGCGGGAGAGAGGCCGCCGGCCGCGATGAAGGCGAGTATGAAGTTGATGACGAACGGTCCCACGAACAGTCCTTGGGTCTTCATGCTCAAGGACTGTTCTGCGTCGATCGTGGCGCCGGCCAGGATGGCGAAGGCCACCGATATCACGGCGTAGCCCACGAACGCCAGCGATGCGGAGACCAGCGCCCGCACGAGACGTTCGAAGACCGGCGGAAGAACCGCGAGCAGACCTTGCGGGTGCCGTTCGTAGAACGCGACGAGCACGCTGAAGGTGAGTGTCTGCACGAGTACCTCCGGCATCCCGATCGCGTGATACCAGAGAGGCAGCTGCGTGTAGACGATGCCTTCGATCGAGGACGGTGCTGCAGCCGACGTTGCCAGGATTCCGATGCCGACCAGAAGCAGCCAGAGCCACAGCCAGCCCAGTCGCCCCGCGAGGACGCCCCGGAAGGGCAGCAGGACGACGGCGATGATGATCCCGCGCAGGACCTGGACGACGGGGCCGATGAACAGCGATACCGATCCGAACTCGACCATGTAGTCGCGGATGATCGGCTGGGCGAACAGCGACGCGACCCCGGCCCGCGGGGCTGGCAGAGGCGAAGGTCCTAGGCGGGATCGCGCTCGGGCCCAGGCGGCGAGAGCAGATACCCGGTGAGTACCGCCCTGACGAATGCTGAGTGCGATCCACGGTGAGTCGGACGGGCTGACGAAGAAGCTGCTGGCCGCCGCAATCCGCAGGGAGCGAACAACATGACCACTATCGACACGGATGCCGAGATCGCCTTCGACGTCGAGTCGCCACTCCAGGGGCTCCGCAGTCGGCTCGAAGGGCTCCGGCCTGTGCAGCAACGTCCGGATCCGCGATCCACGCAGCTGGTCACCCCGGGATCGGCGTTCGCCGACATCACGACCGGCCTGGGTGTGTGGCTGCGCACGTGGCGCACCACGTGCCTGCCGCCGTTCATCGAGGGCACCGCCGTGGATCCGCCGAAGCCCGGCTGGCTGGGCGCGAACCCGCTCCCTCGCGGGGGATTCTCGTACAGCGGCGAATTCGATGCGACAGCGGCCGCGCACCCGTTGCTCGCGTACTCGCGCTGGCGCAGCCAGAAGAAGCTCCCCGCCGCCCCGATGGATGCCTGGCTGCTGTACCGCTTTCAGGTACACGGTGCGTTCGGCGCCGACTTCGCCGGCGCCAGTGCCGTCGTCTCGCACACGGTGAACGCGGCGGTTGCGCCCGACAGCACGAAGATGCCGCCGTTCTTCGCCCCCGAGTGGGAGCGCACACGCGAGGCCGGCGTGCGTGACTCGGGCTCGGCACTGAGCGGGGCGGCACGGCTCGCGGCGAGCGGGACGGCGGTGATCGAGGGGTCGGTCAGAGTCGCGAAGGGAGACATCCCCGAGATCGCGGTGCTGCTGTCGACCGACATCCTCCTCCACGACGCCTGGATCGACTTCACGCACGTCACCGGCGGCCACTCGCGCATCTCGGGCGTGGAGTTCGGCGGTGACGGCTGCCTCGAGTACCGCTACGTCAGCACGGCGCTTATCAGCGAGCTCGCAGAGGCAAGGGTCACCCAGCCGTTCCCCGCCCTGCCGCCGCGGCCGGTGCCGCAGCCCTGACGCGCCTCGCGACCGACCCTCACGGCCTGCGCGCGGACCGAGGGGGTCGGGCCCTCCCATGCCGGGCGACGATCGTGAGCAGGCGCGTGAGTTCTGCGCGATCGGCGTCGTCGAGCGCGTCGACCAGCACATCGCGCACCACCTCGATGTGGCCCGGGATGACGCGCTCGAGCAGCGCCGCGCCCGCGGGCGACAGCGTCACCTCGACACTGCGTTCATCTGCGGTCGACGGCGTTCGCACGACGAGCCCCGCCTTCTCGAGCTGTCCGACCTGGTAGGTCAGCCCGCTCCTGCTGTGCACGAGGCGGTCGGCGAGCTCGGTCATGCTGCGGGGCGTCGAGGGGTCTTCTCCGAGTGCCGCGAGGATCTGGAACTGCACGAAGCTCAGCCCGCCGCTGTCGCGGAGCTGGCCGTGTACGCCGTGCTGCACCAGCGCCGCGGCTTCGAGGAGCGCGAAGTACACGCCGAGATCCGCAGGCGGAGGCGAGGGGAGCGGCGCATCGGGCATGCCGAGATCCTACGGGAGATGTGCTGCGAATTCGGAATAGTTCATGAACACCCCTCGTTACTGACCAATGAACCATTTCGAATTCGAAGGAGACTCTCATGACCCTGACCGACCCCACGACCACGCAAACCACCACCCGCGCCTACCTGCTCACCCACTACGGCCCCGACGGACTGACCCCCGGTTCGGCGCCGGCGCACGCCCCCGGACCGGGCGAGGTGTCGGTCCGCCTCGAGGCCATCGCGATCAACCCTCTCGACGCGAAGATCCGCAGCGGACTGCTCGCACAGATGCTCCCGCTGCCGCTCCCCGTCGTGATCGGCTCGGACGCGGCCGGCACCGTCCTGGCGGTCGGCGCGGGCGTCACCGGATTCTCGGCCGGCGACCGGGTCGCGGGCTTCTTCGACAGCGGCGCGTTCGCCGAGACGGCGGTGAGCCGGGCCACACGGCTCACGCGCATCCCCGGTGGGCTGTCCACGGCGCAGGCTGCCGCGCTGCCGACTGCCGCCGAGACCGCGACCCGCATCCTGGGGATGCTCGAGCCCGCGCCCGCATCGACCGTCGTCGTCAACGGTGCCGCCGGCTCCGTCGGGAGCTTGCTCACGCAGCTGCTCGTCCGCGACGGCCACACGGTGATCGGCACCGCTCGCCCCGAGAACCATGACTACCTCCGTTCGCTGGGAGCGACGCCGATCGCCTACGGTCCCGACATGGTCGATGACCTGCGCCGTCTTGCGCCCGAGGGCATCGATGCCGCGTTCGACACTGCCGGGAACGGATTCATCGCGCGCGTCGTCGGCATCGTCGATGCACCCCGCATCGTGACGATCATCGACTTCGCCGCGGGTGCCGCGGGCGCGATCGTCGCGGCCGGCGACCCCACGGCATTGACGATCACGGATGCCGTCCGCGACGTCTTCGACCGCGCGGCGAGCGGCGACCTGCGTGTCGAGATCGGCGCCGCCTATCGATTCGACGACCTCCCCGATGCGGTCGCGCTCAGCGAGGGCGGCCATGCGCGCGGCAAGATCATCGTCGTCGGCGCCGGGGTGGATCCCGCACAGATCGGCATCGACGCGACGGCTTGACCGAGGCTGCGCGCGCTCACCCCGCCGGTCGCAGGGTGCGCGCGTAGTCCTCCTTCAGCACCGCCAGGTGGAACCACGACTCGGTGCGGGCGACACCGGGGAGCGACCGGATGCGCTCGAGGCTCGAGTACAGCGCACCGGCAGACGGCTCGACCAGCGTCGTGACGGCGTCGAAGCGGCCGAGCGTGCGGGCCGCGAAGTCCACGCCCCGCCACGTCCGAAGGGCATCGACCACGGCGTCGTCGTCGCCGGTGAGATTCAGCCCCACGCCCATCGACAGCTGCCGGTGGGCGAGGCCGCGCGCCTCGACGGCGCTGATCTTGATGACGCCCGCGTCGATCAGTCGCTGCACGCGCGTCGTGACGGCGGAGGGGGAGAGCCTGACCGCTTCGCCGAGCGCGCGGAAGCTCGCCCGGCCGTCGCGCTGCAGCAGCTCGATGAGCGTGGTGTCGATGGCGTCGATGGTGATGTCGCCGTGGTACTCCGAGACGAAGAAGCCCTTCACGACATCCGTGTAGATGAGGGTGCTGATCTCGGTCACCCGCGGCAGCGCGCGGATGTGTGCGAGCAGGTCGTGCAGCGCCGGCATCGATCCGAGCCGCACCTCGGTGACGAGATCGTGCGCGCCGCCGACGGCGGAGACGAGTACGGTCTCGCTGAGGCCGCGTAGCTGCTGCGCGACGAGCTCGGACGCGCCGAGCGTGCGGATCGAGACATGCGCGAGCACATGCTGCCCGAGGAACACCGGGTCGACGGCGGCGATCACGCGCACCGTGCCGTCCGCGATCATCGCGTGCAGGCGCGCCGACACGGCGGCCCGGGACTGGCCGATGCTCACGGCGAGATGCTGGATGCTCGCTCGTCCGTTCACCTGCAGCTCGCGGATCAGTTCGGCGTCGAAATCCATGGTCACGGCCAATCGGTCGAAGTTCCGGGGATCGACGAGCACTCCCCGCGAAACACCAGTCTAAAGCGAAAAGGAGTCGTCAACGCGAACAATTCAAAAGGCAAAGCGATCAGAAACCCAGCGAAGATGCGCAACGACTGGAGTTCTGCGCTTGCCCTGCTCGCGGGAGCGTCCTAGCATCCTCACAATCCGACCTCATCCGCGAAGGAGCGGCAATGACCTCCACCACCACCAAGGCACGGCGCGCAGGCTTCGCCGCATTCGTGGGCACCACCATCGAGTGGTACGACTTCTACATCTACGCGACCGCCGCGGCGCTCGTGTTCGGACCCCTCTTCTTCCCGAACGAGGACCCGCTCGTCGAAACCGCGGCGGCGTTCGCCACGTTCGCGGTCGCGTTCCTCGTCCGCCCCCTCGGCGGCATCATCTTCGGCCACATCGGCGACAAGCTCGGCCGGCGCGTCTCGCTGGTGATCACGCTGCTGCTGATGGGTGTGGCGACGGTCCTCGTCGGGTGCCTCCCGACCTACGACCAGATCGGCCTCCTCGCGCCGGTCCTCCTGATCCTGCTGCGGGCGCTCCAGGGCCTCGCGGTCGGCGGCGAATGGGGCGGTGCGGTGCTCATGAGCGTCGAGCACGCCCCGGTCGGCAAGAAGACCTTCTACGGCGGGTTCACGCAGCTCGGCAACCCGGCGGGTGCCCTGCTGGCCTCGGGCGTCTTCGCGATCATGTCGCGCGCCGGTGACGACTTCATCATGAACGGCGGCTGGCGCATCCCCTTCATCGGGTCGATCGTGCTGATCGGCGTCGGACTCTGGGTACGCTACCGCGTCGAGGAGTCGCCGGTCTTCGCCTCGAAGATCGAGGGCCGCAAGCAGTCCATGCCCCTCGCGTTCGCCCTTCGCGTGAACTGGTTCCCCATCCTCCTCGGCATCGGCGTGCTGCCGATCTCGACCGGCGGGTACTACCTCGCGACGTCGTTCGCCACCGCGTACGCCACCGGTGAGCCCATCGGCATGAGTGCGCAGCTGATCCTCGACGCCATGACGATCGCCTCCTTCATCGAGTTCCTCGTGACCCTTCCCGTCGCGTGGCTCGGCGACAAGTGGGGCCGCAAGAACGTCATGTACATCGGTCTTCTGACCTCGGTGCTCACCTTCGTGCCGTTCATGCTGCTGCTGCCCGGCAAGGTCGAACCGCTCATCTTCCTGTTCGCAGCCCTTGTCCGCATCGCGATGAGCGCGACCTACGCGCCGATCGCGGCGCTGCTGTCGCAGATGTTCCGGCCGCAGGCCCGCTACACCTCCATCGCACTGTCGTACGGTGTGGGTGCGGCGATCTGGGCGGGCTTCTCGCCCTGGTTCGCGACCCAGCTCATCGCGTGGACGGGCAGTGTCTGGTCGGTGCTGGCGATGTTCACCGGCATGGCGATCCTCGCGGCCGTCTGCACGAAGTTCGCGCCGCAGCACTCCGACGAGGCGCCTGTGACGGAGTCGTTCACGGCGCGCACCGACACCACGACGATGCGCGTGTCATGAGGAAGCTCGCTGCATTCGACCGCCCTCGGCAGCAGACGCCGCGCATCGTCACCGCGCGCGCGATCCGCACCGTCGACGCCGGCGACGCCACGGCCACCGCGATGCTCACCGACGACGGGCGGCTGCTCGCGATCGGCACGCTCGAGGACTGCCGGGATGCCGCGGCGAGCGCCCGGCTCGACCCCGAGTTCGTCGACCTCGGCGAAGCGGTGATCGTGCCCGGCTTCGTCGACGCCCACGCCCACCCGCTCATGTACGGGCAGCTGATGACGTGGGTCGACTGCGGGCCCGACAAGGCGCGCAGCATCCCCGAGATCGTCGCGCTGCTGACGGATGCCGCGGCGGACCTTCCCGCCGGGCGCCCGGTGCGGGGCTACGGGTACGAGCATCGGAACCTCGCCGAGCAGCGGCATCCGACCCGATTCGAACTCGACGAGGTCGCCCGCGATCGTGAGGTGTACCTCATGAACGCGTCGGGCCACGGCGGTGTGGTGAACTCGTACACGTTCGAGCTCCACGGCGTCGACCGAGAGACGCCCGACCCCGAGGGCGGCGAATACTTCCGGGATGCCGATGGCGACCTCACCGGCGAGATCTCGGATGCCGCGTGCAACATGCTCACCGGCGTGCGCGGTGTCAAGATCGGCCACCACGGCCCGAACTTCCACCTCGCCGACGAACCGGAGGAGCACCTTCGCCAGCTCGACGCGGCGACGCAGCGCTTCCTCGCCGGGGGAGTGACCGCGATCGGCGATGCCCAGGTGTCGCGTCGTGAGTTCGACATGTACCTGCGCCTCGCCGAGGCGGGCCGGCTCGACCTGCGGGTCTCGATGTACCTGCTGTCGCACCTGCTCGACGATGCACTCGAGATGGGGCTCGTCGGCCAGTTCGGCAACGCCCACCTCAGCTTCGCCGGCATCAAGCTCTACGCCGACGGCACCCTCGGCGGGTGGACGGCGTACTTCCCCGACGGCTACGTCGGAGACCCGTGCCGCACCGGCCAGCTGTACCACGAGCCCGCCGAGTACGCCGAGCTCATCCGCAAGGCGCACGCCGCAGGGCTGCAGACGGCGACCCACGCCCAGTCTCCGACCGCGATCGAGATGGTCGTCTCGGCGATCGAGGCGGCGCTGACGGAGCGCCCCGACGACGACGCACGGCACCGCATCGAGCACTGCGGACTGCCGACGGCCGATCAGATCCGCCGCATGGCGGCGTCCGGCATCCGGCCGGTGAACCAGCCCCAGCACTACTTCAACTGGGGCGAGGGCGTCGAGCAGGCGATCGGCACGCCGGGCGAGCGCTTCAACCCGCTCGGCGAGTTCGAGGCGGCAGGTGTGCCGTTCACGATCTCGTCCGACGCACCCGTCGCCGAGCCGATCCCGCTCGAGGCGATCCAGACCGCGGTCACGCGGGTGACGCGGCGCGGTCACAAGCTCGGCCCCGACGACCTGCGCGTGTCGGCGCAGGCGGCGCTGCGCGCGCACACGATCGAAGGCGCCGTCTCGATCGGCCGGGAAGACGACCTGGGATCGCTCGAGGTCGGCAAGTACGCCGACTTCGCCGTGCTGACGGACGACCCGCTCACGACCCCGGCCGAGACGATCTCGCAGATCGCCGTGCTCGAGACGTGGGTGGGCGGCGAGCGCCGCTACCGCGCGTCGTGACTGCGCATCGCAACCAAGGAGACACCATGAGCAACCAGATCACAACGGCGGCGGCTCCGGGGGGCGCCGCCGCCGTTGCGGAACAGTACGCCGACACCACCGGGCGGGCTGTGCTCGAGACGATCCGCTCGTACGGGGTCACCGCGGTGTTCGGCATCCCCGGCACGCACAATCTCGAGCTGTACCGACCGCTCGCTGACCTCGGCATGCGTGCGGTGACCAATCGTCACGAGCAGGGCTCCGGCTACGGCGCCGACGGCTGGGCGCAGCAGACGGGGCTCCCGGGCGTCGTGATCACCACGTCGGGCCCAGGGCTCCAGAACGCGATGAGTGCGATCGGCACGGCGTTCTGCGAGTCGCGCCCGCTCATCGTGCTCTCGCCCGGCGTCCCGCGCGGCGACGAGTTCCGCGATGTGGGCACGCTCCACGAGACGAAGGATGCCTCAGCCATGGTCGCCGCGATCGCCGAGTGGTCGCGGCGTGTCGAGACGGCGGCCGAAGCGGTCGACGCCGTGCACGCGGCATTCGCGCTGTTCCGCATCGGCCGTCCGCGCCCGGTGCACATCGAGATTCCGCTCGACCTGCTCGAATCGCCGGCCGGTGTGCCGCACGCGGCGCGCGTGGCACGCCCGGAGCCGGCGCCCGATCGGGGCGATGCCGCCTCGCTGCGTGCGGCGGCTGCACTGCTGGCGACCGCGCAGCGACCGGTCATCATCGCCGGCGGCGGCGCGACCCGCGCTGCGCGCGAGGTGACCGCGCTCGCCGAGCGCCTGGGCGCGCCGGTGCTGACGACCCTCAACGGCAAGGGAACGGTCGACGAGCACCACCCGCTCTCGCTCGGGTCGAACCTGCGGCTCGCCGCCGCGCGTGACGCGGCGGAGGATGCCGATGTGCTCGTCGTGCTGGGCTCGAAGCTCGGCGAAGCGGAGCTCTGGGCCCCCGCGCTCGCTGCGCGCGGGGCGGTGGTGCGCGTCGACATCTCGGCCGCGCAGCTGCACAAGAACCTCGAGGTGACCGTCGGGATCGTCGGCGACTGCGCGGCAGTCGCCGCCGACCTGCTCGCGCTGATCCCCGCCGCACCGCGCACGCCGCAGCCACTGCCCGACCTCGACCCGCTGCGCGCGGCGATCGCCGCCGAGACCGAAGCCACCGCGCCCGACACCGTCGCCCTCGCGCAGCTGATCGCCGACGCTCTGCCGAGCGACGCGATCGTCGCCGGCGACTCGTCGCAGATCGTGTACCTGGGGCTCGCCAACATCCTCCGCCAGTCCACCCCGCATGCGATGCTCTACACCCCGACGTACGCGACGCTCGGGTACGGCCTGCCCGCAGCCATCGGCGCACGGGTCGCACAGACCGACCGGCCCGTCGTGGCGGTCGTGGGCGACGGGGCGCTGATGTTCTGCGTCAACGAGATCATCACCGCCGTCGAGCAGCGCCTCGACCTCACGATCGTCTGCGTCGACAACGGCGGGTACGCCGAGATCCGCCAGAACGAGGTGGATCGCGGCATCCGTCCCGTCGGTGTGGATCTCGTCCAACCCGACTGGGTGGCGCTCGCGAACGCGTTCGGCGCCACCGGGCGGCGCGCCGAGCGGCCCGACGAGATCGCATCCGCCCTGCGCGTGGCCGTCGCCGCGGGCGGCGTGCAGCTCGTGCACATTCCCCAGGGGCCTGCCCCGACCACTTCCGACCAGCTGAGAGGCACGTCATGACCGAACCGATCGGCCCCGTCGACGCATCCGTCACGCCCCGCTACGCCGGCATCGCGACCTTCGCGCGGCTGCCGCGCATCGAAGACGTTCCGGATGCCGACATCGCGGTGGTCGGCATCCCCTTCGACGCGGGTGTGAGCTACCGCCCGGGCGCGCGCTTCGGCCCGTCGCATGTGCGCGAATCGTCGCGCCTCCTGCGACCGTACAACCCCGCGCAGGATGTGTCGCCGTTCGCCGAGGCGCAGGTGGTCGACGCCGGCGACGTCGCGGCCAACCCGTTCGACATCGAAGACGCCGTGGCCGCCATCGAGGTGGCTGCGACCGACCTCGGCTCACGCGTCGACCGGATCGTGACGGTCGGCGGCGACCACACGATCGCGCTCCCGCTGCTGCGGGCGGTCGTCAAGAAGCACGGGCCCGTCGCGGTGCTCCACTTCGATGCGCACCTCGACACGTGGGACACCTACTTCGGCGCCCCCGTCACGCACGGCACGCCGTTCCGTCGCGCGAGCGAGGAGGGTCTCATCGACCTCACCGCCAGCTGCCACGTCGGCACGCGCGGGCCGTTGTATTCGAAGCAGGATCTCGTCGACGACGAGCGTCTCGGCTTCTCCATCGTCTCGAGCGTCGACATCGAAGAGCGCGGCATCGAGGCGGCGATCGCGCGCGTGCGGCGCCGCATCGGCGACCGGCCGCTGTACATCTCGATCGACATCGACGTGCTCGATCCGGCGCACGCTCCCGGCACCGGTACGCCCGAGGCGGGCGGCATGACGAGCCGCGAGCTGCTGCGCATGCTGCGCGCGCTGAGCGAGCACCACGTCGTCGGAGCAGATGTGGTCGAGGTCTCTCCGGCCTACGACCATGCCCAGGTCACCGGCATCGCCGCGAGCCACGTCGTCTACGAGCTCGTCACCCTCATGGCGGCCCAGATCGGCGCTGCCCGCGGTCGATGACGCGCTCAGGTTGCGGCATCCGTCGTCGCGACTCACGATGGACCCATGGGGGATGCCGAGCCGCACGTCGCCGAGGCGCCTGAACCCGCGCCCGACGCCCGCCGCCGCGCCCGCCGCGCGTGGGTGATCGGGGGCGCGATCGCGCTCGCGGTGGCGCTCGGGGTGACCACGGCGTGGATGCTGCGCCCGGCCGAGCCCGCGGCATCCGCTCCGGCTCCGACGGCGAGCGTCACCTCGACCCCGACACCGTCGCCGACTCCCACGCCCACCCCGACGCCGACGCCCACCGGGTTCGCGGCGAACACGGCGTCGTACGACGTGACGACGCTGCCGCAGGTGAACGTGTTCGCCGTGATTCCGACGCTGCCCGTCGACGACGACGCGTTCGCGCCGGCGACCGCCGAGCGGGCGCTTGCGCTCGGGATCGGCGCTCCGGTGTGGGCGGATCCTGCGGGCGAGCCGGTGGCGTATCTGCCGCGCGAGTTCCCGTACGACGGCACGACGGTGCCCGTGATCGAGAAGCAGGAGCACTGGGTCAAGGTGCTGCTCGTCGGCCGGCAGGCGGTGCCGTCACAGGGCAACCCGGCTCAGGTCGCCGGGTGGGTGCGGGTGCAGGACGTGGAGCTGGCGGCATCCGACATCGAAGTCGTCGTGAGCATCGCCGGACGCACCGTCGACATCGTCCGCGCCGGGGTCGCCGAGCGCATCGCGACCGACTTCGCGTGGGGGACCGACCAGACCCCGACGCCGATGGGGCGCTCGTACATCATGACGACCCGCGTCGTCGAGGAGTACTGGTACACCCGCGGGCACCCGATCGTGTACCTGTCGGTGCAGTCGCCGACCCTCGACGGGTTCGGGGGAGCAGACGTCGCCGTGACGGCGTTCCACTACCACGACGATCGTTCCGGCCCGATCTCGAACGGGTGCATCCGGCTCGATCCCGACGCGATCGCGAAGCTCGCCGAGCTGCCCTACGGGACGCCCGTGGTGATCAATCCGTGACGGGTGGGGCAGGGGCGGCGACCGGTCGCCGCGCTCGCCGCATCGGCGCAGCGGTCGTGCTCGCGATCGTCATCGCGGCCGGGCTCTTCGTCGCGGCGGTGCTGCCCGACACCGCCGCGACCGACATCGCCGGCGATGCGCTCTATGCGGTCGCGGCGTACATCGGGCTCGTGATGCTCGCGCCGCGGGCGCGCTCGCTCGTGATCGGCGCGATCGCGCTGGGGTGGTGCGTCGCGGTCGAGCTCTTCCAGCTGACGGGCGTGCCGCTGGCGCTCGGGGCGGCCTTCCCGCCCGCGATGCTCGTGCTCGGAACCGTCTTCGACGCCCGCGACCTCGTCGTCTACGCGGTGGCGGTGGTGGCGGTGTGCGCGATCGACTTCGCGGTGCGCGGCGCTCTGGGTCGTCGGCGCGCTCGCGCTGCCGAAACCGGTAGTCGCGGCTGAACTCCTCGACCGCGAGTGGCGGTTTCGGCAGCGCGAGCGCAAGCGACACCGGCCCGCACCACACGACCGCGTGGGATGCTGGATGGCGGCCCCCGCGACCGCGCGGTGCCGCGCCTCGGAAGGAACATCATGCAGCAGCGTCCCCTCGGCCGTACCGAGCGATCCGTGTCGGCGATCGGCCTCGGAACCTGGCAGCTCGGCGCCGACTGGGGCAACGTCAGCGAAGAGGATGCCACAGCAGTGCTGGCGGCATCCGCTGATCGTGGTGTCACCCTCTTCGACACCGCCGATGTCTACGGCGACGGTCGCAGCGAGTCGATCATCGGGCGCTTCCTGGCGGGGCGTCCGGACCACGGGATCACGGTCGCGACGAAGATGGGGCGCCGCATGGCGCAGGAGCCCGAGAACTACACGTCGGAGAACTTCCGCGCGTGGACCGATCGCTCGCGCGCGAACCTCGGTGTCGACACGCTCGACCTGGTGCAGCTGCACTGCCCGCCCACCGCGGTGATCGAGGCGGATGCGACCTATGACGCCCTCGACGCGCTGGTTTCCGACGGCACGATCGCCGCGTACGGCGTCTCGGTCGAGACGTGCGCGCAGGCGCTCGCCGCGATCGCGCGCCCGAACGTGACGAATGTGCAGATCATCTTCAATCCGTTCCGGCTGAAGCCGCTCGACGAGGTGCTGCCGGCGGCGGCCGCAGCGGGGGTCGCGATCTTCGCGCGCGTTCCGCTGGCGTCGGGCATGCTGTCGGGCAAGTACACCGCGACGACGACGTTCGCCGCCAACGACCACCGCAGCTACAACCGCCACGGCGAGGCGTTCGATCGCGGCGAGACGTTCTCGGGTGTCGACTTCTCGGTGGGACTGGATGCCGCGACCGAGCTCGCCGCCGCCCTCCCGTCGGGCGTCACGCTGCCCGCGGCGACGCTCGCGTGGATCGCATCACAGGTGGGGGTCACGACGGTGATCCCGGGTGCGCGCAACGTGACCCAGGCGGAATCGAATGCGGATGCCGCGGCCCTCCTCGACGATGGGTTCGACGTGACCGCGTTCGACGCCGTCGTGCGGGATGTCTACGACCGCCACCTGCGGGCGGCGATCCACCCCGAGTGGTGATGGGTCGAGCCGGGGGCCCGCCCTTCGTCTCGCTTCGCTCGCTCAGGGACCACCCTTCGTCTCGCTTCGCTCGCTCAGGGACCGCAACCCCTCGGGTCGCTGAGCGAGGAGCGCAGCGACGAGACGAAGCGCGTCAGCCTCGGAAGAGCTGACCCAGATCGTCGAACCACGCGGGCTCGAGGTCCCATCCGCGAACCGTC
Organism: Microbacterium sp. 2FI; assembly: GCF_005502885.1. GTDB lineage: Bacteria > Actinomycetota > Actinomycetes > Actinomycetales > Microbacteriaceae > Microbacterium. The sequence goes on along the minus strand of NZ_SCMR01000008.1, from coordinate 13,482 downwards.
GCGAGGGCGATGAACGCTCCGAGCAGGAGCACGTTCAGCACGACCGTTCGCCAGAATGCGCGGCGGAACGAGCGCTTGCGCGTCTTGTGCCGGAACAGCTGCTGGGCGACCAGCGCTCCCGGCCAGCCGCACACGAGTCCGAGCGTGAGGAGCGTCTGCTCCGACACGCGCTGTCCGCCGCGGCGCGCGGCCGCCTTGTCGATGCCGTAGGTCGCGAAGGCGATGACGCTCATCGCGACGTAGAGGGCCGGCATCCACCACGGGAGTCCGAGGATCAGGATCGCCAGTGCGAACCCTCCGACGAAGACGATCAGCACCGTCCAGCTGAGCGCCGCGGGGAGCGGGCGCGAAAGGTCTCGGGTCGAGGCGGTGGAGACAGACACGCGCTCGATCCTAGGACGCCCTTCGTCTCGGTCGCTTCGCGGCCTCGCTCAGGGACCGCCCTTCGTCTCGGGCGCTTCGCGGCCTCGCTCAGGGACCGCCCTTCGTCTCGGGCGCTTCGCGGCCTCGCTCAGGGACCGAGACCCGCGGGTCGCTGAGCGAGCGAAGCGAGACGAAGCGCGCCCGCACACGCAGAAGCCCCGGCCCGACGGGAGCGTCGGGCCGGGGCATCCGGTCATTCAGAGACAGCCGTTACAGCGCGGGGAAGTCCACGATGTAGGCGGGCGCCCCGGTGTTGGTGTTGTCGACCTGACCGCCCACGCCGTTGACGACGTGCTTGATCGTGCCGGCCGACAGGTTCACCGTCATGATGTGGTGAAGCTGAACCCCCGGGGTCTCGGGCACCGAGAAGCCGTTCTCGGTGATGATCGTCGGGTTGTTCTGGTTGAAGACGTACACGCCCGCTCCGTCGAGACGGTGCGTGGTGACGTCGTCCGCGACGACGTAGCCCGGGTAGCCGAGCGTGCCGTCGGGCTGCGTCCAGTCCGCCTGCGTCGGCGGGTCGTACGGCAGCTCGTTCTGGTACAGGATCACGCGGCCGTTCTCGCCGTTCCAGAGGGTGTTGTACTGCTGGAAGTGCTCGACGAACAGGCCCGTCGCGGTGACGTTGTCACCGTTGACGATCACGCCGTTGGTGCCGGTGTTGGTCGCCCAGCGCTCGTTGTCGCCGTTCACGCCGTCGGTCGGGTCGAAGCCCTCGATGCCGTGGTCGCCGCGCCACACCCACGTGTGGTCGATGAGCACGTTGTCGGCGTTGATCTCGAGCGCGGTCGTCGACTTTCCGATGTGGGGGCCGCCCACGCGGAAGTACACGTCGCTCAGCGTGATCGGGTTCTCGGCGCCGAGGGGCTTGCCGCCCTTGTCCTTGCCGACGCGCAGCAGCACGGGCGAGAGCTCGGTGCCGGCGTCGATGGTGACGCCCGCGACGACGATGCCTTCGGCATCCTTCACCTCGAGCGGCACCGCGCCGCCCACGGCCGTGAGCGTCGCGTGGCCGAGGCCGAGCACGACGGTGTTCGCGCGCTTGATCTCGATCGTGCGATCGATGTCGTACACGCCGGGCGTGAAGATCAGGTGCTGACCGCGAGCGAGGGCGTTGTTGATGTCCTTCACCGAGTCGCCGGGCTTGGCGATGTAGAACTCGGTGATCGGGATGCTGCGCCCCTCGGTCTCGCCGTCTGCCCACGTCACGCCGCTCGAGTCTTGCTGAACGGCGGGAACGCGCACGTTGTAGCGGCCCTCGTCGTCGACGTAGAGGTACGGCTTCTCACGGCTGATCGGCGTCTCGGCGATCGTCGTGTACGGCTCGCCCGGGAAGTTGGCCTCGGAAGGAGCGCCCACGACGCCCGAGAACACCTGGTTCCAGACGCCGTTCGACCAGCCGGCGACCTCGCTGTTGCGAGTGAGCCACTGCTGCTGCGAACCGCTCACCACGAACGGCAGTCGCGAGTCGGCGATGAAGCCGCCGCTGGCGAAGTGGGGTCCGGCGGTGCAGTAGTCCATGAGCGACACGTTCGCGCCCGAGATGTCGAGGCGGCGCATCGAGACGGCCTGCGAGACGGCCCAGAAGTTGGCGCTCATGCGGCAGCCGTCCTGGCCCTCCTTGTCGATGTCGATCGAGAGGTTCGAGATGGTGCGCCAGAAGTTGACGAGCGCGATGCAGTTGCTGTCGGTGAGGCAGCGGTTGTAGACCTCGATCGAGCCGTGGATGTTCACGTCTTCGGGCGAGGCGCCGAGGCCCGAGATGTCGGTGTAGTAGCCGACGTTGACCTGCAGCGGGTCGGCGGCCGAACCGTACTCGCCGGGCAGGAAGAAGACGGCCTCGCGGACCGTGCTCATCTCGGCGTCGACCTGCTCGGCGTGGAGCGCATCGAGGTCGGCCTCGATCTCCGCCGCCGAGTCTTCGGGGCCGTAGATGGTGACGTTCGGCCCGAAGTCGGGGTTGAACGGATCGACGGCGCGCGGCGGTGCCGCGACGGCCGGGGTGGCCAGGAGTGCTCCTGCGATGAGGGCGGCGCCGGTGACGACGGCAGCGATGCTGCGTCGTCGGCTGCGGTGGGGGACGGGGCTGATCATGCGGTCTTCCTTCGTCGTTGAGGGGATCGCGCGGCGGGGACTGCCGCTCACTTACTTACGTGACAGTAACCAATCTTTGGGAGCGGTTTCAAGGGGCAATGTGGGAGAGATTTGCGGGCAAGCGCTCGCCCGGGCGTGTTCCCGCGCACACGACGAAGGGGGCGCCGCGGTCCCGAATCCGCGGCGCCCCCTCCCTATGGGGTTCTTGCTGTCGTCAGCTCTTGTCGAAGTCCTTGCCGTGGACCGTGAGCGCGTAGATGACGAGAACGTCGAGGGCGATCATGATGAGCGACCACCAGGGCTGCACACCGAGGAGAGCCACCTGGCTGATGGCGTTCAGCGACACGAGGATGATCGCGACGATGCGCGCCCACGTCGCTCCGCGGAGCACGAAGATGCCGGTCAGCACGACCGCGAGGCCGATGATCAGGTGCCACCAGCCCCAGCCGGCGACGTCGAGGACCATGATCACGCCGTCGGTCGCGACGAAGTAGGTGCTGGTGGGTGCGAGGATCGCGGTGAGTCCCATGATCGCGTTGAACGCGCCCGAGACGATCAGAAGGATGCCGCCGAAGACGGTCCACCCTGCCCAACCGGATTTCTGCGAGGTGTCGGACATTATTTTCGCTCCCCTTTCGGAACGCTCACGTGTTACGTCGGGGTGTGACCCCGTGATCATGATCGTGGGGCCTGGGCTGGTGGCGGGCGTCACCCGCGGCGGGTGAACCTGGGTCAGGTGAAGTCGATCCGCATCACCACGCGCCGCTTCGTCGGGTGCGACACCTCGGTGAACCCGGCGGCGAGGAACGGGCCCAGTGCGCCGACGCTCATCTCGTCCCAGATGACTTCTTTGCCTCCGGTGACCAGCGGGTAGCCCTCGACGGCGCGGGCGCCGCGGTCGCGGGCGTGGTCGACGGCGGCTGCCACGAGCGGGTACATGTACCCCCGTCCGCGGAATCCCCTCCGCACGACGAAGCACGCGATCGCCCACACGGTGTCGTCGTCCTTGTCTTCGTCGCGCTCCTTCCACGGCACGGGCGACCCGCGGAGGCGCCCGTAGACGCTGCGCCGATCCACCGCGCACCACGCGACCGGTTCGTCGGCGTCGTAGGCGACGATCCCGATGGTCTCGGTCGCGCGCGGGTCGCCGCAGTGCACCTCGGACTCGAGGATCGCGGACCGTTCGGCGACGGGCAGGTGCCACCAGTCGCGGTCGCCGAGGCGCTGCCGCTGGCACTGGCAGTGCCCGGCGGTGCCCGTGAGGATCGCCTGCAGGTCGTCCCACGCGGCTTCGTTGGCCGGCACGATTCGCAGGCTCCTGTCGCTCATACCCGCACCCTACTGACCCCCACGGACTCGGGCCCTTCGTCTCGGTCGCTGGCGCTCCCTCGCTCAGGGACCGACTGTCCGGGTCGCTGAGCGAGCGAAGCGAGACAGAGCGCACCGGGCCTCGTCTCGCGGGTCGCTGAGCGAGCGAAGCGAGACGAAGCGCGCCGGTCCTCGTCTCGCGGGTCGCTGAGCGAGCGAAGCGAGACGAAGCGCACCGGGCCTCGTCTCGCGGGTCGCTGAGCGAGCGAAGCGAGACGAAGCGCGCCCGGCGCCTCCGTAGCCCACCTCACCCGATCCGCACCACGATGTTCCCGATCGTCTCGCGCCCGTAGGCGGCGAACGCGTCGCCGATCTCGTCGAACTCCACCTCGCGGTCGATGATGACGCGCAGGCGCCCGTCGTCGACCATGCCGGTGAGCAGGCGCAGGCCGTCGCCGCTCGGGAACCCGGCGATCGGCGCCGGGGTGAGGCGTTCCGGGTCGGGGAACATCTCGGGCGCGTACAGCAGCGTCGACACGAACATCCCGCCGTCGCGCACGAGCGGCGCGAGCGACGCCGCGTCGCCGATGAGGTGCACGACGGCATCCACTCCGTCGGGCGCGATCGCGCGCACCTCGGCGTCGAGATCGGCGTAGTCGACGGTGTGCGCGGCGCCGAGCTCCGCCATCAAGCTGCGTCCCTCCTCGGTGCGCCCCGTCGCGATCACCTCGGCCCCCATCGCGGCGGCGAGCTGGGTGAAGATCGTGCCGACCCCGCCGGTCGCCCCGACGACGAGGATCTTCTGGCCTGCGACATCGCCGAGCGACGCGAGGATGATGAGTGCAGTCGACCCCGTGTGGCCGAGGCCGGCGGCAGCGGCATCCGTCATCCCTTCCGGGGTGCGCACGACGCTCGATTCCGCGACGGCCGTGGTGTACTCGGCGAAGGCTCCGTCGTGAAGGTGCGGCTTCGACACGACGCCCAGCACGCGGTCGCCGATGACGAGGGTGTCGACGTCGGGTCCGATGCCGTCGACGATGCCGGCGAACTCGCGACCGAGCACGACGGGGTAGCGGTGTTCGAAGAATCCGGCCATGTATCCGGCGGCGACGGCGAGGTCGAACCCGTTGACCGATGCGGCGACGACGCGCACGCGCACTTCTCCGCGGTCGGGTTCCGGAACCTCGAGGTCGTGGGTGGCGGGCTGCTCACCGGCGGATTGCACTGCATATGCCCTCATGGCGGGCCTGCTCTCTGCGCCACCGTTCCCCACAGGGGGCGAGGAAGCCTGCGGGGGCGCGTCAGCCACAGCGTCCACCCGCGAGCGGTGCGGCGCAAGACCCTGCGCTGCGGGAAACGGACGACGGATGCTGCGCCTTCGCGCGCGGCGACCTTGACACTCTCCGTCGGCGGGGTGAAGGCTGACACCGGCGGCCTCTGGGGGGCTGCTTCAGAGCGGAGAGCGCAGGGGCTTCGTTCGGTCGCGTGAACAGCGCGCGCCAACCGGATACGGTGCGTCGACCGCAGGAATCGAGACTGGGGAATCGATATGCGCAGATCACGTGCCACTGCTGTGGCTTCACTCACGGCGATGCTGGCGGTGACCGCGCTCGCCGCGGCGCCGGCGTTCGCTGACGAGCCGCCGCCGCCGGACTGGACCACCATTCCCGGTTCGACGGCCACGGTTGGTGGCTTGACCGTCAGTTGGCAGTCTGCGTCGTCGGTCTTCGCGCCGTGGGAGGGGGTTGAGATGCTCGATGAGATGCTCGTGGTCAAGCCCGAGGTGATCAACAGCACCGCCGCCACCGTCTATGTCGGCTACGGCACCGACTTCACGACGCAGGGGTCGATCGATCCGTTGTGGCTGCCGAGCGGGTGGGGCGCGTTCTCAGACGTCGCCGACGGCATCACCGACCTCTTCTGGGACGAGCTCGCACCGGGAGAGTCGCTCGAGACGGCCGGTGGCTGGTCGAATGGCATGCCGACGTGGTCGGGGCACACGATCACGCTTTTCAACCTGAGTGAGCAGCCGATCGACGGCGCGACACCGACGGCATCCCCGATCCTGTCGTTCACGACGCCCGGTCGCTTCGTGCCGTTCGATCTCAGCAGCGGCGACCTCGGTCAGGTCTCGCAGACGGTGGGTGAGCGGCTCACGGTGGTGAGCGGCGAGGGCGGCCCCGACCTGTTCAGCGGGTTGGCGGGCACCGTGACGGCGAGCGGTTTGCCGGCCGGTGAGCAGCTCGAACTGTGGATTGCTCCGAATCTGAATTACGCGTACTTCCAGATCCTCGGGGGTGCGCTGCCGGTGTCGGCGCAGAAGGTCGGGACCAAGACGGTGGCGGGCGACGGCACGCTCACCGCGAACTTCGCGCTGCCGCTCGGCCTTGAGACCGATGTCTCGTACCAGATGGTGGCCGGTGTGCGGGGTGAGCGGTACTGGCCCGCGGGCACGTGGGACGACTTCGTGATTCGCGAGGCGCCGAACCTCACCGAGGCGGTGACCCCCGAGCTGCCGGTGGGTTCGGGGCCGCAGCAGGTCGATCTCACCGACGATGCGCCCGGTGCGGTGCCGGTGCTGGTCGACCTTCCTGAGGGCACGACGGCGGGTACGACGTCGGCGGTGTCGAGTGCGACGGGGCCGATCCCGGCGGGGTTCCGGATCACCACCGACCCGCCCGTCTACGTGCATATCAACTCGACCGCGACGCTGGGTGGCGAGGCCGAGGTGTGCCTCGGGTACGACCCGTTGGGCGAAACTCCGTCGCTCTTCCACTACGAGTCGGCCACCGACACGTGGGACGACATCACGGAACGCTACTTCGTCGACGTGGATGCCGAACCCGACCGCGCCTATGTGTGCGGGTTGACGTCGACGTTCTCGCCGTTCATCGCGGCGATCCCCACGTTCGATTTCGACGGCTTCTTCTCGCCCGTGTCGATGGATGCCGCGAACATCGCGAAGCCGGGCCAGGCGATTCCGGTGAAGTTCTCTCTCGGCGGGGATCAGGGGCTCGACGTGGTCGAGTCGGCCCGGTTCGTGATCGAGGGGACCGATTCGACGCCCGAGGGTGAGCTGATCCCGACGACGACGGCCGGAGGCAGCGGGCTGAACTACCACGCGGGCAGCGACACCTACACGTACGTTTGGAAGACGAGCAAGTCGTGGTCGCTGAAGACCGGCCAGTTCCTGCTCGAGATGTCGGACGGCACGACGCACGAATTCGATGTGACCTTCAAGAAATGAGGGTCGCCCGGAAGGGACAACGGGATGAGACTGCTTCGATACTCGATCAATGTCACGCTCGACGGATGCTGCCATCACGAGGCAGGTCTCCCGCCCGACGAGGAATCGATGGCCTACTGGACCGCCGAGATGGCACGGGCCGATCTGCTGTTCGGACGGGTCACCTACGAGATGATGCAGTCGGCGTGGCGGAAGCCGGTTACGGGCGTCTGGCCCGACTGGATGGGCGCGGGGGACGTTCCGTTCGCCGAGGCCATCGACCAGGCGAAGAAGCACGTCGTCTCGAGCACGCTCACCGAGGTGGATTGGAATGCCGAACTGGTGCGCGGAGGCGTGGGTGAAGCGGTTCGGCAGCTGAAAGAGCAGCCGGGAGAGGGGCTCTGGGTGGGCGGTGTGACGCTCCCCGTGGCGCTCGCGGATCTGGGCCTGATCGACGAGTACGAGTTCGTGGTGCACCCGGTTGTTGCCGGGCACGGGCCGACGCTGCTATCCGGTCTGCGCGAGCGCATCGAGCTCGAGCTGGTGGATCGGCACGAGTTCCGGTCGGGCGCGGTGGTCCAGCGGTACAAACCTGTTCCCTGAGCGAGGGAGCGAAGCGACTGAGACGAAGGGTGTCCGGGTCGGTGCGCTTCGTCTCGCTTCGCTCGCTCAGCGACCGGGCTTGCGGGTCCCTGAGCGAGGGAGCGAAGCGACTGAGACGAAGGGCGCCCCTCAGGTGACGAGTTCGACGTCGGTCTTCGTCACGCCGACCCGCCAGCCGGCTCGGTCGGGTGGCGGTGGTGGATCCCACGCCCACGCCCACGCGGCCTTCGATTTCAGAGTCACGGGTGGTCTGTCGCCCGGTGGGTGCAGGATGAACGCAGCCTGACCGTCGCGAGTGATCCGCCAGCCCTGGTTGTGGAGCAGAAGGTGATGGAATCTGCACAGCAGAACGCCCTCGTCGATGTCGGTGCGTCCGAGGTGCTCGTGCCAGTGGTTGCAGTGGTGGGCTTCGCAGTACGAGGCGGGCACGCAGCATCCGGGCCATGTGCATCCGCCGTCTCGCGCGGCGAGCGCGATGCGTTGGCGGGCGGTGAACAGGCGCTGCTCACGGCCGACGTCGAGGGGGTTGCCGCAGGCGTCGACGGTGACCTCTCGCGTGCCGTTGGCGCAGATGTTGCGGTCGATCACGCCGCCCGGCAGGGCGTCGCCGCGATCTTCGGTGTGCCCGATGGCCAGCATCCGCCCGAGCGCGTCGCGCACGCCGACCGCATCCTTCACGACGATCATGCGCACGCCCGGCTGACGGGCGCCGAACACGTCTTCCGCCGAGGCGAGCGCGCCCGCGCGCAGCAGGTCCATCAGCAGGTCGTACTCGAGCTGTTCGTTGGTGCGCGGGTCGCGCTGAAGGTCATCGGCGGCGGCCTGCTCGCCGGCGCCGACGAACCGCGGGCCCCCGCGACGCGGTCGCAGCGCCGAATCCTTGATCGCGCGAAGCCACGCCGCGCCCTCTTGCTCGAACACGAAGCGACCGCGAGGAACGCCGTCGGCATCGAGGTACATCTGAAACGATCGCCCCTCGAACTGCTGGGCGAACCGCTTCTCGGCACCGGTGGGGTCGAGCTGGTCGCGCACGATGCGCGCGAGGCGGCGCAGCTCTTCGACGGGCAGGGTCGCGGCTTCGGCCAGCAACTGTTCGGCAGCGATCGTCCACGCTTCACGCGCCTCGTCGCTCGCACTCTCGGCCCCATCATCCACCGGGGGCTCGCCGAGCCCGCGCCGGATCGCGTCGTGCTGCTCCGCGCTGATCTCACGGCGCAGCACCGCTCGCCCGAGCGGCTCGTGCCACGGCACCGCCACCGCCTCGACCACCGAAGCCCCCTCGAGCATCTCGGGCCCGGACACCGAACACCCACCCTCGAGCAGCGCCTCGCCCACCTGGATCGCACGCTTCGCCTCGGCCGCACTGCCGCCGGTGACCGCCTGGATCAGCGCCGCGGGGGAGCGGTGTCCGCGCGAGGTCGCCATGCCGGTCTGCCCGCGATCGCGTGTCGACCGCCGCGCCACGACGCCCGCCGATGCCAGCGCGAGCACGTCGTTGCACCGCCGGATCGCCGCAGCCCCTTCCATCACCTGCGCGACCACTTCGTCACTCAGCCCGTCGAGCGCCAGCGGCAGTTCAGCCACATCGACATCCAGCTCGGACACCTCCGCAAGACTCTCCACGAGAGCCCGCAGATCCGAAAGGAATGTCATATCTAGAGTATGCCGAGTGCCTCCGACATTGGATCAAAACGACGAGCGACCCGAGACGATGTCCCCGGCATCCGCTACCGTTTCCCCATGTTCGAGCTGACCGAGGGCGCGCTGGTGGCGGCATCCGTCGATGTGGTGTGGGCCGATTTCACCGACGCGACGCGCCTCGCCGAATGGTTCTGGCCGCCCCGCCTCGAGGCCGAGACCGCCGTCGACGCCCGCCCCCTCGGCGCGTGGCGCGTGCACTCGGCGATCGCGGGCATCACCGTCGAGGCCCGCATCCTCGCGATCGACTCCCCGCACTCACTCCGCCTCGAGTGGCGATGGGCGGGCGAGGACCACGCGACCGACGCCGAGATCGCGCTCGAAGAGGCGGCGGATGCCACCCGCGTGATCGTGCGGCACTCCGGCTTCGTCACTGCTGCCGAGCGCGAGAACCACGTCGAGGGCTGGTCGGACTGCCTGCAGCGCCTGGTGGATCGGTACGCGGCGTGACGGCGTTCCGGGGTCTCGCGCCGCAGTCGCCGGTGCTGCTCACGGTCACGATCGTGGTCTGGCTGCTCGCCCTGCTCGGCGCACTGGCGCTGCTGTGGGTGGGTGTCTTCGACGTCGGCGCGCCGGTTGATCCCGGCACCGCGTGGTCGCTTGAGATCAACAGCGGCTTGGTGCTGGCGGGCGTGCTCGCGAACATCGCCGTGGCATTCGCGGGATGGATGCTGTTCGCCTCACCCATCTGGGCAGCCCTCGTCGCCGCGCCCAGCGTCGGCATCGCGGTGCTGGTGCTGTGGGACGGCGAATCGTTCCTGCCGCAGCTGGCGGTCGGTCCGCTGTGCGTCGCCTCGCTCGGCGCCGCGGTGGTGCTGGTCGTTCTGCATCTCGTCGCCCGCGCCCGCGCAAGCGAGGCGGTGCCGGCATGAACATCGAGTTCGAGGCGGAGGTCTTCCGCTGGGACGCCCGCGACGACGCGTCGTGGTACTTCACGTCGGTGCCGCCCGAGCTGAGCGAAGACATCCGCGAGATTCCGCGCCCGTATCGCGGGTTCGGCTCGGTGCGGGTGCGTGCGCGCATCGGCGGCAGCGAGTGGGCGACGTCGATCTTCCCCGACAAGGCGAGCGGCTCGTACGTTCTCCCGTTGAAGAAGGCGGTTCGGGATGCCGAGGCCCTCGTCGACGGCGGGCCCGTGTTCGTGCACCTCGACATCCTCGACGCCTGACCTGTGTCCCGGTCGGTCCCCACCCGGCGATCGAGTGTCGCCGCGAAGCGCCGACGTATCGAGATCCCCGCCCGCACCCAGCTCCCCGACGTCAGCGCAACCGCGCGAGGGCCTGTTCGTGGACCGTGGGATCCGAGCCCAGTCCCGCAGACGAGGGCGGCGCGTAGACGACCATCTCGTCGAAGCCCAGGGCTTCCGCGCGTGCCGCGGCATCAAGGAACGCGCCCACACTGCTGGTGGGACGCACGCGACCGAAGCCGAGCAGCACGGATCGGCGCACGGTCGCCGGGTCGCGGCCGGCCTTCGCGCACTGCGCGTTGAACGCCGCGGCCTGCGCGCCGAGGAGGTTCCAGAACTCGTCGTCGTCGAGCTGCGTCGAGGCGGGGCCGCCATACGTGTTCCAGGTGTCTGCGACCTCTACGGCCAGCGCGAGAGCGCGCGGTCCGTGGGCGGCGATAAGCAGCTCGGCCGGTACGACACCCTCCGGGGCCGGCGTGGACTGAAGTCCGGAGAACGACATCGTCGTGCCCTGCCACTCGGTCGCACCCCCTGTGGTCGCTAGGTAACCGTGCACGACGTCAGCGAACCGGTCCGCCATCTGCCCGAGCGGGATCGGTGCACCGGCGTCCGCTCGCTCGCAGTCCGGCGCGCCGAGGCCGATTCCGAGCACGAGGCGGCCGCCCGAGATGTCTTGCACCGTCATCGCGACACGGGCGAGCGCGACCGGGCGACGGAACACCGCCGACGCGACAAGCGTGCCCAGCCGAATACGATGCGTGCACCCTGCGGCCGCTGTCAGCGTTGTGAACGCTTCGCCCAGCCACAGGTCCTCGGCGGTCCGGTGCGTGAGGTGATCGTAGGTGTATGCGACGTCGTAGCCGACGTCTTCCGCCCACCGATACCACGCTGACTGCTCCCGCCACGGTCCCATCGGCGGGATGACGACGCTGATCCGCGAGAGTGCCATGGTGGAAGACTGCCACGCCGGCGCGTGCCGGACGAGGGGATCGGCCCGGAGGTCGTCCGCAGTCCGGTCCCCGCCCAAACGGTGAGTGAGCCCCCGGCGGCACTCGCAGCGGTCGCAGACGCCGGCCCGCGACCTCAGGTGTTGGTGGCGGCTGGGTCGTTGGCGGCTGGGTCGTTGGCGGCTGGGTCGTTGGCGGCTGGGTCGTTGGCGGCTGGGTCGTTGGCGGCTGGGTCGTTGGCGGCTGGGTCGTTGGCAGCTGGGTCGTTGGCGGTCGGCGCGGTGCCGGACGCCCCACTACCGGACGATCCGGCGCCTTCGTCCACCAGCGCGGTCACCTTGGCCATCAGTGCATCGAGCAGACGAGCCGTCCAGCCGAATGCTGCGGCAATCGCAAGGGTGGCGATAGGGAAGTACGGAGTCATACCGTCGAAGCTTGGAACCGGCACGACCTTCGCAAGATCGTCGCTGAGCACACCGAATTCTTCGAGTGCCTTGATGAGCACGAGACCGACGACGCTTGACACGGCGCCCACCAGGGGTGTGAGCAGCAGCGCCATCCAGCGTGGGCCACCATCAACCTTCGCCGGATCGCCCTGCGGAGTCAGCGTGCGCACACGCGCGATGAGCGCGCCGACGGCGCCGAAAATCATCGGAAGAGCCCATCCCACGATGCCGAACGTCGCGACGGCCGCCAGCAGGAGGAGTGCCAGCACGAGCAATTGGTTCTGCACCTTCACCAACAGGATGTAGGTCCCTGCGCTCTTGTTCGTTACCACCACCGCTACATCCAGGGCTGCGGAGCGGATGGCCCTACGGGTCGCCGCCGAGACTGGTTTCGCGAGTACCGTCCGTTGTTCCTTCAGGTCGTCAATGTCCTTTGCGCTTCTATAAGCCCGCACGCGCACCGCGTCGAGTGCGGTGTCGTCGGCATCCCGCACTTCCGCCAGCCGTGCAATGCGCGCACCTTGCCTCTCTCGAACGAGGAACCCATCACTCCAGAGGGGGACGCGGGGGATGTCGGGTGGCAGATCCGTCAGTCGGCCGCTGACTCCGACGAGAGTAGCGGTCGGCACCAGTATCCAAGCGTTCCTGACATACATGATGAGCATCACATAGAGCGAAACGGCACCCGCAGTGAGCACGACTTGCGTAGATATCGCCTCGTCCGCGAAGACGGCGGCTCCTGCCGCGAGCCCCGCGAGCGCGATGCCGAGAAAAATCGCGAGCCCCATCGCCACAAGCGCAAACACCTCGGCCGGGTCGATAAGCATCCAGATACTGACGGCGAGGAACGCCAGCGCAAATACCGTGAGCACGAGCGAGGTCAAGCTCAACTGACTCGGCAACTGGTCCGCCGTGATGGACTGCGATAGGGGACGGAGTCCCGTCAGGATGACGAGAACCAACTCGACGCCAGCGATCAGCACCCAAACCCATTGCGGCTTCATCACGTCTTCCCCTTGACGTTGGACACGCCATCACGAGGACCCCCAGGTCCTGTCCGTGCCGGAGTCAGTCGGCCGATAGGCCGCCGCGCTCTGGGCATGATTCTGTCGGAGCTTCCGTCGCCGGGCAATGGGTGCTTGCGCACCGCCCCCACCCGGTGATCGAGTGACGCCGCGAAGCGCCGACGTATCGAGATCCGCCCCGCCGGTCGCTGAGCGAGCGAAGCGAGACGAAGCGCACCCGTCCAGCCGCCGATTCTCATCCGCCTCTCATCCCGCGATAAAGTGGCGCACTGCCGCAAGTCTCGTCTGGGGAGATGATGACCGACACTTCGCCGCCTCCGGGCTGGTACGCCGAATCCCGGCGCTCCGCCCGTCATCGCTGGTGGAACGGATCCGACTGGACCGACCACTACCGCGAGATCGACGCCGCGACGACGGCACCAGCACCCGAGCCCGACCCTGAGCCCGAGCCCGCGGCACCGCTCACCCGCGCCCAGCGCCGCGCGGCCGAGACGGCGGCCCTGGCGACGGTCACGACCCCCGAGCC
>NZ_SCMR01000007.1 GCF_005502885.1 Microbacterium sp. 2FI | reverse complement strand
GCCCCCGCCCCACCTGTCACCGAGTGCACGGGTTGCCGCCGAGCGCACGGGTTACCGGCGCGGGCAGGTCGTGCACTCGGCGGGATGCCGTGCACTCGGCGGGGAAGAGGCGGCCGCGGGAACTACTGACCCTCGCTCACGAGCGTGAGGCCCGAGCCGTCCGCGGCCACGTCCACGCGCACGACGTCGCCGTCGCGCACGCCGCCGCCGAGGATCGCCATCGCGAGGCTGTCCTGGATCTCGGACTGGATGAGCCTACGCAGCGGCCGCGCCCCGAACACGGGGTCGTAGCCGCGTTCGGCTAGCCACGTGCGCGCGTCGGGCGTCACCGCGAGCGAGAGCCGGCGGTCCTTGAGCCTCCGCTGCAACGCGAACACCGCGAGCTCGACGATCTGGGCGAGGTCGTCTTCGGTGAGCGCCTGGAAGATCACGATGTCGTCGAGTCGGTTGATGAACTCGGGCTTGAACGCCTGGCGCACGAGCCCCTGCACCTGCTCGCGCTTCTGCTCGATCGACAGCGTCGGGTCGATCAGGATCGGCGAGCCGAGGTTCGAGGTGAGCACCAGGATCACGTTCGTGAAGTCGACCGTGCGACCCTGGCCGTCGGTGAGGCGCCCGTCATCCATGACCTGCAACAGCACGTCGAACACCTCGGGGTGGGCCTTCTCGACCTCATCCAGCAGGACCACCGAGTAGGGCCGGCGGCGCACGGCCTCGGTGAGCTGGCCGCCCTGCTCGTACCCGATATAACCCGGAGGGGCGCCGACCAGGCGCGACACGGAGTGCTTCTCGCCGTACTCCGACATGTCGATGCGCACCATGGCGTGCTCGTCGTCGAAGAGGAACTCCGCCAGCGCCTTCGCGAGCTCGGTCTTGCCGACACCGGTCGGGCCGAGGAAGAGGAATGAGCCGGTCGGACGACCAGGGTCACTGATGCCCGCGCGCGAGCGGCGCACCGCGTCGGACACGGCCTTCACGGCCTCCTTCTGGCCGATGAGGCGCTTGCCGAGCTCGGACTCGAGGTGCAGCAGCTTCTCGGTCTCGCCCTGCAGCAGGCGCCCGACCGGAATGCCGGTCCACGCCGCGATGACGGCGGCGATGTCTTCGTCGGTGACCTGGTCGTTGACCATGCGGTCACCCGCGGGCTCATCGCGCTCGGCGTCCACGAGCTGCCGCTCCAGCGCCGGGATGTCGGCGTACAGCAGACGCGACGCCTTCTCGAGGTTGCCCTCGCGCTGAGCACGCTCGGCCTCCATTCGGGCGGCGTCGAGCTTGGTCTTGAGGTCGCCGACGCGGTTGAGCGAGGCGCGCTCGCGCTCCCATCGGGCCTGCAGGTCGTCGAGCCGCGACTGCTCGGCGCCGAGGAGTTCGCGCAGCGCCGCGAGCCGCTCCTTCGAGGCTGCGTCCTTCTCCTTCTTCAGTGCCAGCTCCTCGAGCTTCAGCCGGTCGACGTGGCGGCGCAGCTCGTCGATCTCGAGGGGTGCGGAGTCGATCTCCATGCGCAGGCGCGAAGCGGCCTCGTCGATGAGATCGATGGCCTTGTCGGGCAGCTGGCGCGAAGGGATGTAGCGATGCGAGAGGGATGCCGCGGCCACGAGCGCGGCATCCGCGATCGCCACCTTGTGGTGGGCCTCGTACCGCTCCTTGAGTCCGCGCAGGATCGCGACGGTGTCTTCGACGCTGGGCTCGCCGACGTACACCTGCTGGAAGCGGCGCTCGAGGGCGGCATCCTTCTCGATGAACTCGCGGTACTCGTTGAGCGTGGTCGCACCGATGAGACGCAGCTCGCCGCGGGCGAGCATGGGCTTGAGCATGTTGGACGCCGCGACCGAGCCTTCGCCGCCGCCCGCGCCCATCAGCACGTGCAGCTCGTCGATGAACGTGATGATGCGGCCGTCCGACTCGGTGATCTCCTTGAGGACGCTCTTGAGGCGCTCCTCGAACTGGCCGCGGTACATGGCACCGGCGACGAGGGCCGAGATGTCGAGGGTGACGAGCTCTTTGCCCTTGAGCGACTCGGCGACGTCTCCCGCGACGATGCGCTGGGCGAGACCCTCGACGACGGCGGTCTTGCCGACACCGGGCTCGCCGATGAGCACGGGGTTGTTCTTGGTGCGGCGGGTGAGCACCTGGCTGACGCGGCGGATCTCGCTGTCGCGTCCGATGACGGGGTCGAGCTTGCCCTGGCGGGCACGGTCGGTGAGGTTGATCCCGAACTGCTCGAGAGGACTCTGCGATTCCTCCTGCCCGGGGTTCTGCGTGGCGTTCATGGTTCTCCTGAAGTCGTGGGGCGTCGCGATTCACAAAGTTGAGCCGTGACGACTCAAGTTTAGCACCGCTACCTGCGGGCGTCGATCTCGGCGAGCGCATCGGCGTAGGCGCGGCGCAGGGTCTCGCCGACCCACTCGGTGCCGCGGTAGACGTTGCGCTCGCCGATGTCGTCGATCAGCCCGCCGGCGGCCAGTTGGTCGATGACCCGCGCCTCGGAGGCCACGACCTTGAGGCTCGAATCGGCGTCCGCAAGCTGGTGAGCGAGCCTGCGGAGTACGTCGACGAGCGACAGGCCGATCTGATCGGTGCCGCGCAGTCGCACGATCACGACGGCGTTGTGCGACTCGCGGCTAACCGCCGGCAGCTGCCGCTCGAAGACAGGCGCGCTGGCGAAGAAGAGGCTGCCGTACGGCTGGAGCACGAGCACCGCGTCGGGCGGCACGACCGCCGGCGGATCGGACTCGCGCAGCCGCCCGTCGCGCTCGAGGCGCACCGCGCGCACCCGCACCCGGTTGGACTGCTCGGCGACGAAGAGGATGACACCGAGGCCGACGCCGACCAGCACCGCGAACTGCAGCGGGATGATGAGGGTGAGGCCGAACGTCACGGCCATGATGGCCGTCTGCAGCGGGCCCGACTTCACGACCGAGTACACGCGACTCGGCTTGATCGCGCGGAACCCGACCACGATCAAGAGCCCCGCGAGTGCCGGCATCGCGACGAACGCAACGAGATCCGAGGCGACGAAGACGACTGCGGCCATCACCGCGCCGGCGATGAACAGCGCGGCGCGCGAGCGGGCGCCGGACTGCACGATGAGCGACGACCCCGACATGGATCCGCCCACCGGCATCCCCTGGAATATGCCCGACACCAGGTTTCCGACGCCCTGGCCGAGGAAGTCGCGGTTGGCGTCGGCGGGCCTGCCGTCCTTCGTCGGGATGCCGGCCGAGACGGCAGCCCCCTGCACGAGGCCGACGAAGGCGAGCGACAGCGCGGGAAGCAGCAGCGCCGGCACCGCGGTGAGATCCGGGAGCACAGGGGCGGGAAGGCCCCGTGGCACATCGACGAGGTCGCGCAGCAGCACGACCGAGCTCTGTACCCACGTGTTGAGGATCACCGCGCACACCGAGCCGACCACGACCGCGATGACGAGGCCGAGGCTCCCCACCCGGGTCGGCAGGAGGACCACGATCACGAGCACCGCGATCACCCCGACGACGAGGGAGGGCAGGCTCCACTGACCGATGTGGATCAGCACGTCCACGGTCTTGAGCAGACGGTTCGGGCCCTGTGCCTGGTAGCCGGTGAAGTTCGAAAGCTGCCCGAGCACGATGTTCACCCCGATCGCGGTGATGAAGCCGGTCATGACCGCCGTGGGCACGAAGCTCACGAGGCGTCCCGCGCGGGCGATCCCCGCGACAGCCATCACGATGCCGGTGAGGATCGCGAGCGTGAACAGGCCGCGGTCGGGGTCGGGGAGGCTTCCGAGTTCGGCGTCCGCGACGACGAGGGCCATCGCGCTCGTCGCCTGCACCGCCATGAAGGCGCTGCTGGTGAACACCGCCGCCCCGACCATGCCGAACAGATAGCCGTAGAGTCCGGCGAGCGGATTGACTCCGGCGAGAAGCCCCGCCGCCAGCCCGTCGGGCACGGCCTCGACGCCGAGGATGAGCCCCGCGACGGCGTCCTTGCGCAGGGTCTTGCGCGTGAACCACGTCCGCGGATTGAGCGCCACGGTCACACGCTAGCGAACGGCCCGTCGCGAAGGGGCTCGGACGCGTGTCAGGCGACGGGGGCGAGTGCCGGCATTGCGGCGTGCTCGCGCTCCCCCGCGGTCGGAAGCGTGCACGAGAACCGTGCGCGATACGCCGTCGGGGTGGTGTCGAGCACGCGCGCGAAGTTCTGGCGGAGGACCGCTGCCGACCCGAATCCGGCCTCGTAGGCGATGCGGTCGAGACCGAGGTCGGTCTTCTCGAGCAGGCGCTGCGCGTGGATGATGCGCTGCCGCGCGAGCCAGGCCGCCGGCGTGGCGCCGAAGTCGGCCTTGAACCGACGGGCGAAGGTGCGCGGCGACATGTGCGCCTTCGCTGCGAGCTGGTCGACGGT
The DNA here is from genome assembly GCF_005502885.1 of Microbacterium sp. 2FI. Lineage (GTDB taxonomy): Bacteria > Actinomycetota > Actinomycetes > Actinomycetales > Microbacteriaceae > Microbacterium. The sequence goes on along the minus strand of NZ_SCMR01000007.1, from coordinate 159,072 downwards.
GAGCTCGAGACGCAGGTTCTCGAGCATCCAGTCGGTCACGGGCGCGAGCGAGAGCGACGCGACCTGCGGGAGCGGCTTGTCGATGAACTGCGCCTGGCCTCCATCGCGCTGCGGCGAGACGACCATGCGGCGCGCGATCTTGTTCGTGAGCTCGGCGCCGAGCTCCTGCCGCAGCAGGTGCAGGCACGCGTCGAGCCCCGCTGCGGTGCCGGCGCTCGTGATGATGCGGCCGTCCTGCACGTAGAGCACGTCGGGGTCGACCTCGATCGCCGGGTACATCGCGGCCATGGTGTCGGCATACATCCAGTGGGTGGTCGCCCGGCGGCCGTCGAGCACGCCCGAGGCCGCCACCGCGAAGGCGCCGCTGCAGACGGTGAGCACCCACGCATCACGCGCCACCGCGCGGCGCACCACCGCCGAGACGCGCTCGTCGGCACTCCCCCACGACGAGCGCGGGATCGGGGTCACCACGACGAGATCGGCTTCGTCGGCGAACGCCAGGTCGTGCTCGACGTTGATCGAGAAGCCGATGTTGCTCGAGATCGCCCCCGGCTCGGGCGTGACGATGCGGAAGTCGAAGTTCGGGATGCCGTCGCTCGAGCGATCGAGCCCGAAGGCCTCGCACGCGAGCCCGAACTCGAACGGGGCGAATCCGTGCTGGACGATGACGGCGACGGTCTTCATGGTGATCTCCGATGGCAGTAATCAGTCTAACTGTGTCCATCCTGCCACTCGTGGCAGGGATGACGCAAGCGTAGCGTTTCTGCCATGTTCATGGTGATTCTCATTGCAGCTCTGTCCACGGCCGCGATCGCCTCGACGATCGCGGCACTCCGCAACGACGGCTACCGTCGCATTCCCACCGACTGGTCGCGCCTCCCCTGAAGCGGCGCGTCAGTGCGCGCTGACCCGCTCGTAGACCTCGATCATCGCGGCCGTCCGCGACGACTGGCGGAAGCGCTCGCGGATAGACGGGTCGACCGCCGGCGCACGCCCGGCGGCGATGTCTGCTGCGGCCTCACGCAGCGCTGCGGCGAGCGCTTCGACCGACTCGTCGGGCGCGGCATCCGTCCCCACCCGCCACAGACCCGAGCCCAGCTCGGCCGCCAGATCCGGGTCGCTCACGATCGAGGGCGTCCCGAGCGACGCCGCCTCGAAGATCGTCATGCCCTGCGTCTCGAAGCCGATCGAGGTCTGGACGACGGCGTCGGCCGCGGCGATCCGACGCAGCGTCCCGGCGTAGGTGAGCCGTCCGGCGAACCGCACGTTCGCCCGGGGCGCGGTCTTCGCGACCAGCCGGCGCGCCGCGCGCAGCTGGCCGCCGCCGCCGATCACCTCGACCTCGGCATCCACACCCGATTGCGCGACCGCCTCGAGGAACGGCAGCAGCCGCTTCTCGGGACTCATGCGCCCGAGCCACACGAACCGCGGGCGGCCGGGGTCGCGCTCCCCGGCATCCTCAGCGAGCACCTCGTCGAGGATCGCATCGTCGATGCCGTTCCAGACGACGTCGACCCGGGGGAAGACCCCGTGCTCCTCGAGTCGAGTGGCGAAGTGCGACGAGGGCGCGGTGACGGCGGAGGCCTGAGATGCGAGCCCGCGCAGGTACGACCAGCCGTCCGAGCCCGTCTTCACGGTGCCGAGCGAACCGCGCTGCCAGGCGCCCAGCACCCGCAGGACGAGACCGGGGAACGGCGTCGTCGCCTCGATGCCGACGTCGAGCCGGTTGTGCATCGTGTGGACGACCGGCAGGCCGTGGCGCGCCGCGAAGCGGTAGCCGATGAGCGCGCCCCAGAAGTCGGCCTGGATATGCACGAGGTCGGGCCTCGGACGCTCGTGCATCGCAGCATCCAGTCCGCGATCCGTGCGCTTCCCCGGCCACGACATCGAGTACTCGCGGTCGAGGGTCACCGGCATCGACGGCAGGTCGACGTACGCGGCGTCGGCTGCGATCGACCGCCCGCGCGGTCCGTGCACCGCGGGAGCCACGATCGTGACGGTGTGGCCGGCGAGCTCGAGGAAGCGCCGCTGCAGCCGCATCGAGACCTGAGCACCGCCGAGCGTCTCGACGTGCTGATCGCCGAACATCACGACGTGCACGGGCGGCTACTCCGGCAGCGGGTCGCCCCGGTACAGCGCCTCGAAGGTGTCGAGAGTGCGCTGCATGTCGTGCACCTTGACCCCATCGAGCGAGGCCTGCTGCATGGCGAGGCGCGCCTCGGGCGTCTGGGTGAGGACCGTGGTGAGCTTCGCCGCGAGGTCGTCGACATCACCCGGCGTGAAGAGGAACCCGTTCTCGCCGTCGTGCACGAGATGCGGCAGCGCCACCGCGTCGGCCGCGACGATCGGCAGGCCCGAGGCCATCGCTTCCATCGTCGCGATCGACTGCAGCTCGGCGATCGAGGCGATCACGAACGCGCTGGCGTTGGTGAGGCAGCCCTTGAGCTCCTCGTCGGTGGTGTGACCGTGGAAGGTGACGCGATCGCTCAGGCCGAGCTCCTTCGTCAGGTGCTCGAGGTTGCGCCGCTGGTCGCCGTTGCCGACGATGTCGAAGGTGACATCGAGCGCGGGGTCGAGCTTCGTGATGGCCCGCAGGACGACGTCGATCTGCTTCTCGGTGGTGAGGCGCCCGACGAAGACGATCCGATTCGCATCGCGCGGCGTGAGGTCGGCGGTGTAGTTGCCGGCCTCGATCCCGCAGCTGATCGGGATCACGTTCGTGATGTCGATCGTCGACTCGAGGAAGTCGGCGGCCCGGCGCGTCGGGGTCGTGACCGCCCGAGTGAGGTCGAAGGTGCGCTTGGCATCCGCCCACAGGATCTTGATCGCGTACGTGTCCAGGATCGGCGGGAGCGTCGTGAAGTCGAGCACGTTCTCGGGCATCACGTGGTTCGTCGCGATGAGGGGGATGCCGCGCTTGTGCGTCTCGCGGGCAAGCCCCCGGCCGAGGTTGATGTGGGACTGGATGTGCACGACATCGGGCTCGACCGAGGCCAGCGCCTTGCGCGAGTAGTGCTTGGTCATCCACGGGAAGACGAAGGTCAGCCAGTCGTGGGGCCAGTAGCGGTGCGACGGAACGCGGTGAACGGTCATCGGCTGACCCTCGACGACCTCCGTGAACGTCCCGTGCGGGGCGCGGCTCTTGCCGGGCGCGAGCACGTGCACGTCGTGACCGCGGGCGACGAGCCCCGCGGCGAGGCGCTCGGCGAAGCGAGCTGCGCCGTTGACGTGGGGCGTGAACGTGTCGGCGCCGATGAGGATCGTCAACGGGCGCGGACCATCGCCGGCGGCGGAAGTGTCGTCGGGCGTCGCGGGATCGGTCACGGGGTCGATGGCCTGTCTGTGCGGCGGGGGGCGGCGCGGCGAGGGGTGTTCACGCGCGGAGTCAACTGTACCCGAGGGGCTCCCGGCGGGCCGGATCACCGGGCCACGTACGCTGGAGGCATGCCCCGACTTCAGGCCGACGCCGACCCGACGCTCTGGGTTCCGGTCACCGATTCGCTCGGCATCCGCGGGCGTCGCCATCGCAAGGCGGCGATCCGGATGCTGCTCACCCAGGCCAATCGCGCTATGGGTCACACCGAACGGCGCGGCAGCGGCTTCCTCGCGTGGACGATGAGTCAGGCGGCGCCGTTCCTCATGAAGCAGGCCGCCGGACGTGTGCTCGTGTGGGTCTGGAAGAGCGACCCCGACCTGCTGGTCGCGATGGCCCAGGTGCAGGAGGCCACACCGCAGCTGCGCACCTCGCGCGCCATGATGCCGATGGAGTACGACGACACCGAGTCTTTCCGAAGCCAGCACCTGGGCGTGGGCGAGAAGCTCGCGATGCCGCTCCCCGCCGATCCGCGCACCCCGCCGTTCGCGACCTACACATGGGACACCGGCACGCACTTCGTCACGGTCACCGCCGTGTGCTCAGACCGCGAGCGCTTCGGCATCGTCGTCGGCTCGATCGACGACCTCGCCCGCACGGTGCGCATCGTCGAGGATCTCGCCGTCGGCGAGACCCCCGGGGTGCTGCGCATCGACCCCGCCTGAGCGACTCGAGGAAGGCCCGAGACCCCGTGAACCACCCCGCCACGCACCGCCCCGTCCGCATCGGGGTGCAGCTCGCGCCGCAGCACGGCTCGTACGCCGCGTATCGCGACGCGGTGCTGCGCGCCGAGGATCTCGGCGTCGACGCGATCTTCAACTGGGACCACTTCTTTCCGCTCACCGAGCCGATGGACGCCGAGCATTTCGAGGCGTGGACGGTGCTCGCCGCGATGGCCGAGATCACCGAGCGCGTGCAGTTCGGGCCGCTCGTGAACTGCAGCTCGTACCGAAACCCCGATCTGCAGGCGGACATGGCCCGGACCGTCGATCACATCAGCGCGCGCGGCACCGGCACCGGGCGACTGATCTTCGGCACGGGGTCCGGCTGGGCCGAGCCCGACTACGACGCGTACGGCTACGAATTCGGAACCGTGGGCTCGCGGCTCGACGCACTCGCCGCCGACCTGCCCCGCATCCGCTCGCGCTGGGACCGGCTGAACCCGGCCCCGACCCGCCGGATCCCGGTCCTCATCGGCGGGCAGGGTGAGCGCAAGACGCTGCGGCTGGTCGCTCAGCACGCCGACATCTGGCACACCTTCACGCGGCTCGACGACATGCCGCGCAAGATCGGCGTCCTCCACGAGTGGTGTGCGCGCGAAGGCCGCGACCCGGCAGAGATCGAACTGTCGACCGGCTTCACGATCCGCGGGTTCGGACCGCTGCTCGAGGACGATGCCCCGGCGCGCCTGCACGCGCTCGGATTCCGCCTCCTCATCCCCGCGATCGACGGACCCGACTACGACCTGAGCGCGCTCACTCCGCTGCTGGAGTGGCGGGATCGGGTGAACGACGGCGGCTGAGGCGCGTCAGAGCTTCAGATCCTGCTTCGGCACGACGACCTCGCGGATGATGAGCAGGATCGACGCCATGACGGGGAGCGCGACGAGCACCCCGATGATGCCCATGAGCGCGCCGCCGACGAGCGCGCCGATGAGCACGAGGGCCGCCGGGATCGAGATCGCCTTGTTCATGACCCGCGGGCTGATGACGTACGACTCGAGCTGGATGTAGATGAGGTAGGCGATCGCGAAGATGAGTGCCTGCAGCGGGCTCGTGAAGAGCGCGATCACCGAGGCCAGCACCCAGAAGATCACCGAGCCGAACAACGGGATGAGGGTGATCACGAACGCGACCACCGCCATCAGCGCCGGGAACGGCAGGCCGATGACGAGGTGGAGCACGAAGACGGTCGCCGCATTGAAGGTCGACAGCGTGACCGAGCCGATGAGCGAGCTTCCGACCGACGACGTGATGCGCTCGGTGAGGTCGGCGAGGCGCGCGCGGCTGTGCGCCGGTGCCAGCGAGTACATCGCCTCCTTCATCGACGACAGCGAGGCGAGGAAGTAGAGCGTGAGCGCCACGACGATGAAGCCGGCAGACACGGCGCTGATGAACCCGACCCCGATCAGCAGCACTCCGCCGGAGAGAGCCGCAATCGTCGATGGGCTCGACGCCCACGCCGACAGCTGCTCGATGAAGCCGGTGACCGCGGCCTGCGCGTCGGGGGTGAGGCCTGCGAACCACAGCGAGTCGGGGATGCCGGAGATCGCCTCGGGAATGAGCTCGAACAGCTGCGCCACCTGGCCGATCACGGGCGGCAGGACGAAGACGAGGAACGCGGCGAACACGAGCGTGAAGCTGCCGAAGACGATCGCGATGCCCGTGGGGCGGCTGCGGCCGTGGCGCTCGAGCAGGCGGACCATGGGATCGAGTCCGACAGCGAGGAACAATGCCAGGACGATGTAGACGATGATCGTCCCGATCGTCCCGAGTGCGCTGCCGAGCAGAAGCGCGGCCAGCACCCCAAGCGTCACGAGGAAGCCGCTCACGAGCGGCTTGTCGAGATCGGCGAGGACGCCCAGTCGCGACGGCCGCGCGCGCGGATCCGGCGGGGCCGGGAGCGTGTCGGCCGGGTCTGCGGGGTCGAGCGGCACAGTCATGAGGAAATGATGGCGCGCATCTCACGCGCGACGCTTCACCCCACGCGGGCGATTTCGTGCGCGTCCAGCAGCCCGAGTTCGACGGCGCGGGTGATGGCGGCATCCCGCCCGGGCACATCGAGCTTGCGATAGATGTGCCCGACATGCGTCTTGACGGTGTTGGTCGAGACGAAGCAGCGCGCCGCGATGTCGGAGATCGTGAGCCGAGTGGGGAGGTAGGCGAGGATCTCGAGCTCGCGTGGCGTGAGCTCCTCCACGAGCCGGTCTCGCCCGTTCCCGGACGCGGCCCGCGTGCGCTTCACGACGAAGCGACGGAAAGCGGTCGGATTGCCCGGCAGCTTGTCGATGAGGTCGGCGACGTCGGGCCCCGCCCGCACGAACGGATGCACGAGCCACTCCGGCTCGGCCCTGCGAAGCGCATCATCGAGAAGTGCGCGCGCCTCGGTCACGCGCCCCTCGAGGGCCAGCGTCCAGGCCTCGAGCACCTCCTGCTTGATGGCGGGGAGAACCGACCGCGTCGCGCGCTCGGGCGCGACCGCCCGCGGCATCCGTTCGCGCGCAGCGCTCGGCTGGCCCGCGGCGAGGAAGGCCGCCACCTCCTCGAAGGCGAGCGGCGACCAATCGGGCGGGCGAGGATGCATGGGTGCCGCGACGAAGACTCCGCGCAGGCGCTCGCGTCGCAGCTCGATGGCCATCATCGAGGCACGCACGAGCGGCGGGGGCGGGCCGGCGGGTTCGTCGGCTGCGGCATCGAGTGCGAGCGGATCGATGAGCTTGGCAGCGAGGCGCGCGATCCACATGAGCTGCGTGCGACCGTTCGCCGCCGCCCGGAGGCCCCCCTCAGCCAGTGCGAGCGCCCCGTCGTCGGGCTCGCCGCGCTGGATCGCCACGACCGCTCGCGCCAGGTAGGCATCAGCGGGGGCGGGGTGGGACAGAAGATCGAAGTCGCGTGCGATGGCGAGGGCCTCGTCAGCGTGCGCCGCCGCGGCGTTCAGCGCCCCGTCGAATGCCTCGGCGAGCGCGAGGCTGCCGAGGGCGTGCACCCGATACGGCGTATACGCGATGCCGGGCGTTGCCAGCGCGGCTTCGACGGCAGCGCGCGCGGCATCCAGCTCACCGAGGAAGAAGTGGGCGCGACCGAGGGCGGCCGTGCTCACCGTGACCAGCAGCGAGCGCGAGGTGAGCCCCATGAGGTCGGGCAGTTCGGCGTCGGAGTGGGCCGCCAGGTCTTCCAGCGAAAGCCGGGCAGCCTCCAGGTAGAGCTCCGGGTGCGGCTGGAACTGCACGCACACGGCGAGGTAGGCGCGGGCGACCTGGCGCTCCCCCACCGTCGCCCCGTCGCTCGCGATGACCTCGCGGAACGTGTCGGCGGCGTAGGCCCCGCGTCCGTTCATCCCCTCGACGAGCGCCGTCAGCAGCACGACGTCGGTGCGCTGCGCACGCACCTCGGCGGGAACCTGCGCGAGCCATCGCGCGACGGTCGACGTGCGGACGTCCTCGTACACGTCACGTCCTGCGACGAGCACGAGATCGAGCGCGGCACCCCAGCGGCGGGCACGCAGCAGCGCGTCGATCGCGGCGGCGCGATCCCCCTGCGCGAGGTGCCAGTCGGCAGCCGCCGTGAGCAGCCGTCCCTCGGCGAGCGAGTCCTCGGCGCGAAGGCGATAGCGCAGGAGGTCTCGGAACAGGTGATGGAAGCGGAACCACCCCGGGCGAACCGGATCGGCGATGACGAACATGGAGTCGTGCTCGAGCGCCTCGAGGAACCCGGCGCCGTCCGCCTCTCCCGCGACCGCTTCGACGAGGCCCGCGCACAGCTCTTCGAGCACCGAGAGCCTCGTGAGCGACGTGCGCCGCGATGCGCTCTGCGCGTCGAGCACCTCTTCGCTGAGATAGTCGACGACCAGGCGATCGGTTCCGGCGAAGCCGTCGACGACTGCGGCGGGATCATCGGCGAATCGGAGCCGCAGCGCGGCCAGCTGGACGCCGACCGCCCAGCCTTCGGTGCGCGCCGTGACCGCCGTTGCAGTCGACTCCGCTACCGGTCGCTTCATGATCCGGACCAGCACGCGCGCGGTCTCGTCGTCGTCGAAGGCGAGCTCGCGCTGACGGATCTCGACAAGCGCGTGCTCGAGGCGGTGGCGGCTCCAGCCGAGCTGGAGATCCATGCGCGAGGCGAACACGGCGTGCGCGTTCGGCGGCAGGAGGTCGACGAGCCGCCACAGATCCGGGAGAACCGGACTCCCGGCGATCCGGTCGAGGTCGTCGAAGACGAGGACGATCTCGCCCGCGTCGGCGAGGCCGTAGGCGAGTTCTTCGAGGTACGCCTCACCGAGGCCGCCCTCCGCGTTCGCAACCGGCGCCGACGGCACCGGCGCGCCGGGCGCAGCGTCGGCGATCGCCGCTGTCAGCCGCTGCGAGAACAATGAGACGTCGACGTCGGCGGGGGTGATGTCGAGCCACGCGAAGCGCAGGTCGGACCGACTCCGCACCCACTGCGACAGGAGGACCGACTTGCCCGATCCCGCGGGCGCGACGACGAGCACCAGGGGCCCTTCGATCCCGGCATCCAACTGGGATCGCAGCGCCGGCCGGTCGATCGCGTGTCCAGGGATCCGTCGCGCACCGCTGGCAGCCATATCGCTCTCCGTCCGGGGGTGGAGTGCTCGCACTGTCGGAATCATCCCACACGGGTGACGCCCGGGCGAACGGCGCACGGTCAGAATGCAGGCGGAGAGGATGCCGACATGACCGCTCAGACTGTCGAAGTGGTGGTTCGCGGGCGCCTCGGGCCCGACCTGATCGCCGCGCTGGACGGCTTCACCGTCGACACCGATGAGCAGGGACTCACGAGCGTCGTCGGTGCGATCCCCGACCAGGCGAAGCTGCTGGGACTACTCGCCCTTTTCGACGGCCTCCACATCGAGGTCGTCTCCGTCAACCCGGTGGAAACCCAGACGCGGTAGTGTCACCCGCACCGGGTGACGTCGACGGATGCCGCCGGACGTAGCTTCGACACAGTGGCGGGCATCCGACCCGCCCTTCACGATGGGAAATGTCATGGATCTCTGGTCTTGGGTCGCCTGGTTCTTCTGGGCGTTCGTGTTCATCTCCTACCTGATGGTGCTGTTCTCGATCTTCGGCGACCTCTTCCGCGACTCCGAGTTGAATGGCTGGGGCAAGGCCGCCTGGATCATCTTCCTGATCTTCGTGCCCTTCCTCACGGCGCTGATCTACCTGATCGCGCGAGGCCCGGGCATGGCCCGCCGCCAGGCCGAGACCATGCAGGCGATGCAGTCCCAGCAGGATGCCTACATCCGCGCGACCGCAGGCACCTCGAGCGCCGCCGACGACATCGCCAAGGCGAAGTCGCTGCTGGATGCCGGCGCAGTCACGCAGGCCGAATTCGACGCGCTGAAGGCCAAAGCCCTCGCGAGCTGACCTCACCGACCACAACCAGGAGGAACAGATGACGACATTCGACTACGGGCCCATCGAGCTCTACGCGATCGGCTTCGACGGCGACCGGCCCGGTCCCGCGGTGCTCGCGGCGATCGACGATCTGGTGGCCGCGGGCACTGTGAACGTGCTCGACCTCGTGTTCGCTCGGCGTTCGCCCGAGGGCGAGCTCGAGATCCTCGAGCTGTCCGACACGACCGACGACGGCGGCGTGCCCGCCCTCGACCTGGCGGGTCTCGCGGGCGAGGAAGACATCCTCTACCTCGCTGAGAGCCTCGCACCGGGGTCGTCGGCGGCGATCCTCGTCGTCGAGCTGCTGTGGGCGAAGGCGTTCGCGTCGGCGCTCTACAACGCGGGGGGCGCCGTGATCGCGCGCGAGGGCATCCCCGCTCCCATCGTGAACGCGTTCCTCGCAGACAACGCCGACTGAAGGACTGAAGGAGAAGACAATGCCACTCGGAAGAAGGGGCCGCCCCGGCCTCATCGGCATGGCCGCCCGCACGGCCGTCGTCGCCGGCACCGCCACGGCGGTCTCGGGAAGCGTCGCCCGGCATCAGCAGGAGAAGGCGTACAACTCGCAGCAGGAGCAGGCATACGCGGCCCAGCAGCAGCAGGCGGCGATGGATGCCGCCGCCGCTCAGGCGGTCGCCAACGCTCAGGCCGCAGCCCCGCCGCCGCCCCCGGCTCCGGCACCTGCCGCCGCCGCACCGGCCGACGACATGATGGCCAAGCTGACGCAGCTGGCCACGCTCCACAGCCAGGGAATCCTGTCGGACGACGAGTTCGCCGCCGCGAAGGCCAAGCTGCTGGGCTGACACGCGCACAGTGACACGCATGAGGGCCGCACCCACCGGGTGCGGCCCTCATCGGCGTCAGGGCTACTGGCGGGCCATCGCCACCCGCAGGCGCTCGTCGGGATCGATGAAGTGGTCGTGGTCATCGACGCCGACGTCGATCTGCACCCAGTTGATCCTGCCCCGGAAGCGGCTCGAGCGCAGGGTGTAGTCATCGCTGACCGAGGTGCCCGACTCGAACCCGACATCCGTCGTCTCGTCTGCGGAGAAGATCATCGGCTGGGTGGCGCCGACGCGCCCGGTGCCCACCGCCGCGCCGTCGTAGAAGAGCGTCACATCGCCACCCTTGGCGAGGCCGCCGCCGTCGTAGGCGAACTCCATGCGCACCTGATGGGTCCCCGGCGGGATCGCCGACTCCGCGGTCGTGGTGAAGTGCTGGATGCCGAGGGTGTTGTACGTGAAGCGCGCGGCGCCGCCGACGACATACAGGCTCCAGCCGCCGAACCGACCGCCCTGCGCGATGATCACGCCCTCGCAGCCCGACGCACCCACCTCGATCTCGGCGGTGACCGAGAACGACTTGTTCTTGATGCTGACCACGCTGTTCTCGGACAGGCGCCCCATTCCCGAGAACAGCAGCTGGGAGTTGCCCCGCACGAGAGTGGGGCGACCGGCGAGGTCGGGATTCAGCCGCTCGCCGGTGCGGTCGTCGATCGGCAGCACGTTGTACTTGACCGCCTCGATGAGCCAGAGCCGCTGGAGCTCATGCAGCCGTTCGGGATGCTGTGCCGCGAGATCCCGCGCCTGCGAGAAGTCCGTGCTGCCGTCGTACAGCTCCCACACGTCGTCGTCGAGTGCTCGCAGCCCCTTCTCGATCAGCAGCCACGGGGTGCGGTGCTTGGTGACCGCGCTCCAGCCGCGGAAGTAGACGCCGCGATTGCCGAACATCTCGAAGTACTGCAGATCGTGGGTCTCGGGTGCGGCAGAGTCGTTGAAGGTGTACAGCATGCTCCGCCCCTCCATCGGCGACTGCTGCACGCCGTTGACCATCGTCGGCTCGGGGAGCCCGGCCGCCTCGAGGATGGTCGGGGCGACGTCGATCACGTGGGTGAACTGCGAGCGCAGGCCGCCGCGTTCCTCGACACCGCGAGGCCAGTGCACGATCGTGCCGTTGCGGGTGCCGCCCCAGTGCGAGGCGACCTGCTTCGTCCACTGGAATGGTGTGTCCATCGCCCAGGCCCACCCCACCGCGTAGTGGTTGTACGACGTGGGCGAGCCGAGCTCGGCCATCTTCGACAGCATGAACTCCGGGTTCTCCAGCGCCGCCATGCCGTTGAAGTTGGCCATCTCGTTGAAGGCACCGTTGATCGTGCCCTCGGCTGAGGCGCCGTTGTCGCCGATGATGAGGTAGACGAGGGTGTCTTCGAGGATGCCGAGGCTCTCGATCGCGTCGATCACGCGGCCGACATGATGGTCGGTGTGCTCGAGGAAGCCCGCGTAAACCTCCATCTGCCGCTCGAGGACGGGCTTGAGTTCGTCGGGCATGTCATCCCACGCCGGTATCTCCGCGTGCCGGGCGGTCAGCTCGGCGTTTGGAGGGATGACTCCCCGCTCCTTCTGCCGCGCGAAGGTCTTCTCGCGCTGCGCGTCCCATCCGTCGGCGAATCGTCCTCGGTACTTGTCCGCCCACTCGGCGGGGACGTGATGGGGCGCGTGCGTCGCGCCCGGGGCGAAGTATACGAAGAACGGGCGGTCGGGCATCAGCGCCTTCTGCGTGCGGATCCAGCTGATCGCCCGGTCGGCGAGGTCTTCGGTCAGGTGGTATCCCTCTTCGGGCGTCGCCGGCGGCTCGACCGGCGTTGTGCCTTCGTACAGGGCCGGCTCCCACTGGTTGTTCTCCCCGCCGATGAAGCCGTAGAACGTCTCGAATCCGCCGCCGCCTGACGGCCACGCATCGAACGGTCCCATCGGCGACGACTGCCAGACCGGCACCTCGTGGCACTTGCCGAACTGCGCCGTCGAATAGCCGTTGAGCTTCAGCGTCATCGCGAGTGGCGCCTTGGTGTTGGGGCGCAGCGAGCTGTTGCCGGGCGCCGAGGTCGCCGTCTCGGTGACGCTCCCCATGCCGACGGAGTGATGGTTGCGCCCGGTGAGCAGCGCCTGTCGCGTGGGCGCGCACAGCGCGGTGGTGTGGAAGCGGTTGTAGCTCAGCCCGCCGGCGGCGAGGCGCTCGGCCGTCGGCGTCTCGCACGGGCCGCCGAAGGCGCTCGAAGCCCCGAACCCGACGTCGTCGAGCAGGATGACGACGACGTTCGGCGCCCCCGCAGGCGGCAGCAGCGGCTCGATCGGCGGGTAGCCGGTGTCGGGGTCTTTCGCGTCGAAGGTCGTGAGCCCCGGCCCCGGACGATCCGGGATGGGAAGCATCGTGCGTGCGTGACGATCGGCGGTCATGGGTCCGTCCTCTGCTCATCGACTCGGCGCGCACACGCTACGCGCCGCCGTCACCCCCGACGTCACCCGGTGGGGGTGATCGCCGAGCCGCGACTCAGCGCTGGGGCGGCTCCCCCAAGCGGGCCGTCACCTCGGCGAGCTGGCGGGAGACCTCGCGCAGCTGGCCGCGGGTGGCCGGCTCGTCGGTGTCGTTTCCGCGCGCGGCCGCCCGCTCGATGACCCACGAGGCGAGGGTCGCCGTGACGACCCCGACGATCGCGACACCGCCGCACATCAGCAGCACCGCGACGGCGCGCCCGTACCCCGTCACGGGGTAGAAGTCGCCGTAGCCGACCGTCGTGATCGTGACGAACGCCCACCAGACCGCGTCGCCGAAGTCGAGGATGTTCGACTCTGCCGAGCGCCGCTCGGCATCGAGGACTGCCAGCGCGGAGATCCAGATGATGATGGCGGCGGCCCCAGCGCCGTAGATCGCGAGCCGACTCCGCAGCGCGGTGCCGGCCGTGCGCTGCAGCACATGCACGACGGTCAGCGCCTTGAGGAGCCGCAGCGGCCGCAGGGCGGGGAGGGCGACGACGGCGAGGTCGAACAGGTGGCCGCGGAACCACACCCAGCGCGCCCTCGCGAGCAGCAGCCGCACGAGGTAGTCGATGAAGAAGATCGCCCACGTGACCGCCATCGCGATCCGCGTCACGACGTAGGCGTTGCCCTCGAGATTCGCGATCACCTGCCACGAATACGCGACGATGAACACCGCAGACGCGATGATGAGCGGCCAATAGGTGAGCGCCCGCCACCGGTCCTCGGTCACGGTCTCAGCCCCGCGCGTCCTGCTCGAGGGCGGCCGCGTTGCGGATGAAGAGGATGATCCACGTGAAGACGAGGATGCCGGCGACGAGTTCGACCGCGGTGAGCGTGTAGTACCCGACGCCGAACAGCACCGACAGCACGAGGATCACAGCGAGGAAGAGCCAGCCCAGCAGCACGAAGGGCCGCGGGATGCCGGTGATCCAATGAGGGAGACGGATCACCAGGACGCCGAACGCGACCACCATGCCCGAGGCGACGCCGGTGTGGATGCCGAAGAAGAGGTTGACCGGAAAGACGCCGACGAGGGCCAGGAACACGCCCACGATGATGAGGCACGTGCGCACCCGCGCGATGCCGCGCGGGTGCTCGGTCGGGACGCCCCGCGTCGCGTACCGTGCGAGCGTCGTGACGAGGAAGCCGGCGACGATGAGGGTGAGGTTGAACGCGAGCGCCGAGACGTTGGTGGTCATGCCCAGCGCGCTCAGGTTGTCCTTCCACCAGTCGGGATCGCTCGCGGTGAGCATGCTGGCGAGGATGCCGAGGACGAGGAACACCGCGAGGACCACGGCCAGCATCTGCAGATCGAGGTGGGTCGCCGAGTAGAAGACGACGTACGCCGTCATCGCCGACGTCGCACCGGCGAGCACCAGCACCGCGAGCGGGAAGACCTCGGCGCCGATGAAGGCCTGCTCGAGGATCACGGCGAGCAGCGTCCATCCGAGGAGCGCGATGACTGCGTGGGCGATCGCGAGGGCCGCGATGTCGAGGATGTCGAGGGCGTGCAGCTTCTCGCCGCGCGTGCGGTCGCGCAGCAGCAGCCGGCCCGCGACGAAGGTGACCACCGCGACGGCGGCAGCCGAGATCGCGGCGAACTGCCCGAGGGAGCCGGGGCCCGAGATGGGCGCGGCCTGGAACTGGAACGCGATCATCGCGACGAGAGCGATGAGGACGAAAGAGGCGGCGCCGGCCCCGAGGGCGAGCGTCTCGAGCGACCGTTCGCTGGATGCATCGTCGTGCAGGCGATCCTGCAGCCGGCTGCGGCGGGTCTCGGCGGGTGCGGTCATGGTCGTTTCCTCGCTGCCCGATCGGGCGTGGGTAGGGGTGGGGAGGGGGGATCGGATGCTGCGGCCCCGGCCGATCGGTCGCCCGAGAGCCATCGCAGCCACCGTGTCTCGGGATCGCCCTCGAGCACGAGCGCACGGACGAACAGCGTCAGCGGGATCGACAGGATCGCACCGAGCGGGCCGATCACGAAGGTCCAGAAGATCACCGAGAAGAAGCTCAGGGTGAGGCTCAGGTCGACCGCGTCGCTGACGAACTTCGGCTGCACGAGCACCTGCAGCACGACGTTCACGACGCAGTAGATCGCGATGACGGCGAAGAACATGGGCCACCCGCCGACGACGAACGCGAGGATGGCGGGCGGGATGAGACCGAGGACGAATCCGATGTTGGGCACGAAGTTGGTGACGAAGGCGAGGACTGCCCACACGATCGGCGCAGGCACGCCGAGCCACCACAGCGCCAGTCCGTCGAGGACCGCGACGATCGCGCCGAACGAGGCATTGACGACGTAGTAGCGGCGGATGCCGCTGTTCAGGCGCCGGATGCGCGAGAGCACCGGTCGACTCGACGCGCCGAACTTCTGCTCCGCCTCGCTGTAGCGCGCGGCGTCCGCCGCCATGAAGATCACGTACGAGACGACGAAGAACAGGGCCGTGGCGACACCTAGGATCGTGCCGCCGAGGCTCGACGCGAGACTCAGGATCGTGCCGGGGTCCAGCGCCGAGGCCGCGGCATCCGAGGCCTGCTCATCGAGACCCGCCGCCACGAGCCACGCGAGGAACTCGTCGGCGCTCGCGCGCAGCTGGTCGGCGAAGTCGGCCACGAGACGCGCGAACTGGGTGCCCGCGAGCCAGAGCAGAGCGCCCATCGTGAGCAGCACGAGGTAGACCACGAGGATGACCGCGGTCGTGCCGAGCCAGCGCGGGCGCCCGGCGCGATCGAACGGTCGTCGCACCGGCTCGCAGATGACCACCAGCACCATCGCGAGCGCGAGGGGGCCCACGATCTCGCGGGCGAAGAAGACGCCGGCGAGCGCGATCACCGTCGCCGCCATCACGATGAGGACGCGAAGGCTCGGCGAGAGCGCGGGCGGAGAAGCCGGCGCGGAAGCCGGCGACGGAGTTCGGGTCACGCGGTCAGAGTATCGACAACACGACGAGGCGTCCGGGTGCCACACTGTGTGCATGTCGACGTCTGACGCGCGCCCCATCGCGGACGCCTGGGCCCCGCTCCCGTCCCTGCGTGAACAGCTCGCGGAGGGTCATGCCATTCGCGAGCGCGTTTCGCGCGAATCGCTCGCCGAAGGGCCGGTCGGCGACCGCGATCCGATCGGCATCCTCGATGCGCAGGACGCCACCCGCGTGCCCGAACTCGTCCCCATCCGCACCGCGCGCATGGCCGAGAGCCCCTTCGCGTTCTATCGGGGCACCGCAGCGATCATGGCGGCCGACCTCGCCCGATCGACGGGTCCCGACATCTCGGTCGGCTCCTGCGGCGATGCGCACGTGGCGAACTTCGGCCTGTACGCCTCGCCGCAGCGCACCCTGGTCTTCGACCTGAACGACTTCGACGAGGCCGCCTGGGCGCCGTGGGAGTGGGATGTCAAGCGCCTGGTCACGAGCATCGTGATCGCGGGGCAGTCCACGTCGCGCGATGACAAGGTGGTCCGAGAGGCATCGCTGAGCGCGGTGCGCACCTACGCGCGGTCCCTGGCCGGTGGCGCCGAGCGCAGCCCTCTCAAGCGCTACTTCGACCGATTCGATGCCACCGCGGCAGGCAGATCGATCGACGATGAGACGCGTGCCGCGGTGGACGCCGCGATCAAGGACGCCGAGAAGCGCACCGGTGCCCGCGCGGCGAAGAAGCTCACATCGCTCGGTGGCGACGGGCGGCTGAGCTTCATCGAGCAGCCCCCCACCATGACCCACGTCGACGCGGTGATCGAGCAGCGGGTCTTCGACGTGATCGACGACTATGTGCTGTCGGCGAATGTCGACATCCGCATGCTGATGCAGAGCTACGGCGTATCCGACCTCGCGCGCCGCGTGGTCGGCGTCGGCAGCGTGGGCACCCGCTGCTACCTCATCGCCTTCCAGGACGGCGACGGCAACGCTCTGCTGCTGCAGGGCAAGGAGGCGGGCGCCAGCGTGCTCATCGAGCACGGTGGGGCCGAGCAGCCTCCGCAGGTCCACCGCTACATCGACCGGCATGGCAACGGAGGACGCGTCGTGGCGATGCAGCGGGTGCTCCAGGCTGTTTCCGACCCCTTCCTCGGCCATGTGCGGGGCCTTCCAGCCGACCTCGCCGGTGGCGAGCGCGCGTTCTACGTGCGGCAGTTCCACGACAAGAAGGGCGGGTTCGACACCGACACGCTCGAGGATTCGGCCTTCCGCTGGTACGCCGAAGCGTGCGCCGCGACGCTCGCGCGGGCGCACGGCCAGTCGCCAGGCAGTGCCGTCGTGGCGGGCTACATCGGCGGCGGCCGCGTCGCCGGCGAGGCGATCCTGGAGTGGGCGTACCGCTACGCCGACATCTCGCGCGCCGACTGGCAGCTCTTCCGGGAGCGCCGCGGGGTCGCCTGACGCCGCCGCGTGAGCCGAGCGGCGCCTACTCGGGCGCGTGCTCGGCGAGCCAGGCGCCTCCGACGCGCTTGGTGACCTTCAGCAGCCACGCGTCGGTGACGACTTCGCGGAGGTGATCGGATTCGATGTGGTCGAGCCGCACCAGCACCGCGGGGTAGCCGTCGAAGTGCGGGATCGTGAAGAACACGTCGGGATAGGTCTCGAGCAGCGCCGCCTTCACCTGCTGCCCGTCGGTGCGGACGCCGATGACCTCGCCGGGCGGCCATTCCCGCCCGAGTCGCTCGAGGGCCGCGAGGTCGGCCTGGCCGGGACCGCGCTCCCACACGAAGGCTCCCGTCGGCATGCGCCACGTCATGCCGCCGCGGTGCCCGTCGACGCGCTCCGTCACCCCCGGGAACCCGAGGGCGATTTCGCGCACATCGTCGAGCGTGGGCATCAGTCCGCGGACGGCGCTGCGCTCTCGTCGCCGGGATCGTCGTCGGGTCGATCGATGCTCTGCCGCGGGCGCCAGATCACGAGCTCGGTGGCCCGCCGCACACGCGTGCCGTGGCGGAGCGTCACGACCGAACCGGTCGAGCCCGCGGCGAACACGCGCGCGCCCGGGCGCCGCTCGAGCTCGGTTCGCACGCGCTCCTCGAGATCGCGCACGCGGGAGTGGAGCTCGCGCACGCGATCTTCGAGCTCGAGGATGCGCACGATCGCCGGCAGTCCGATGCCCTCCGCCGACATGCGCGCGACCTCGCGGAGCTGCGCGACGTGGCGCAGCGAATAGCGCCGCGAGCCGCCCTGCGTGCGCGCCGGGACGACGAGTCCGAGTCGGTCGTACTGACGGAGCGTCTGCGGATGCATGCCTGAGAGCTCGGCAGCCACGGCGATCGCGAAGATCGGCGCGTCCTCGTCGAACTGCTCAGCCATCGGCATCCTCCTCACCCCCGCCAGGATCTCAGCCGCGCGCCTTGCTCATGATGTCGGCGCGCGGGTTCTCTTTGGGCTCCAGCTCGTGGAACCGCTCGAGCGCGGCGCGCGCGTCGTCGTCGAGGTGCGACGGCACGGCCACCTGCACTTCGGCGAGCAGGTCGCCGGTTCCTTTCGCCGTCTCGACCCCGCGGCCCTTGACACGCAGCACGCGACCCGACGGCGTTCCCGGCGCGACGCGCAACTTCACGGGGTCTCCCCCGAGCGTCGGCACCTCGATCGTCGCGCCGAGCGCCGCCTCGGTGAAGGTGACCGGGACGGTGACGCGGAGGTTGAGTCCGTCGCGCGTGAATACCGGATGCGGCCGCACGGTCACCGCGACGACCACGTCGCCGGTCTCGCCGCCGTCGGGCGACGGGCGCCCGCGACCGCGCAGACGGATCTTCTGGCCGTCCGAGACGCCCGCGGGGATCTTCACCTTGAAGGGCTTCCCATCCTCGCCCTGCAGCGTGATCGTCTCGCCCTTGGTCGCGGTGACGAAGTCGACCGTCGTGCGGGCCGTGACATCCGCGCCGCGCGTCGGTCCGCCGTACCCGCGGTAGCCGCCGGTCGACTGCCCGAACCGGCCCGAGCCGAAGCCCGCACCCTGCTGGTTGAACATCGAGAAGATGTCTTCGAAGTCCTCGGCCGACTGGTAGCGGCCACCGGCGCCGCCGCCACGGCCCTGTCCGAACATGCTGAACACGTCCTCGAAGCCGCCCGCGCCCTGACCGCTCGCGGTGAAGCGGGCGCCGCCGGCGCCCATCGCGCGCAGCTGGTCGTACTCCTTGCGCTGCTCGGCGTCGGAGAGCACCGAGTACGCCTCGCTGATCTCCTTGAACTTCGCCTCGGCCTTTGCATCGCCCTGATTGGAGTCGGGGTGATACGTCCGGGCGAGCTTGCGATAGGTCTTCTTGAGATCCGCGTCGGCGATGTCCTTGGGCACGCCGAGGATCGCGTAGAAGTCCTTGTCGAACCAGTCCTGACTGGCCATGGCCTCTATCCGGCCTCGACGGGCACGGCCACGACGACCTTCGCGGGGCGGAGCTCGACCGTGCCGAGGCGGTAGCCGATCTCGACGACCTCGAGGACGGTCGGCTCGGTCACACCGGGCGTGGGCGCCTGGAAGATCGCCTCGTGCTGCTGCGGATCGAACACCTCGCCCGCCTCGCCATAGGTCGTGAGGCCCATTCGCTCAGCGATGCCGCGCAGCTTCTCGGCGATCGCGAAGAAGGGGGTGCCCTCTTCGAGGTCGCCGTGCTTGACGGCGCGGTCGAGGTCGTCGAGCACGGGGAGGAGCCCCTTGGCGACGGCACCCTTGGCGCGCTCGATCTCGAGCTCTCGCTGCTCCTCGGTACGCCGGCGGTAGTTGGCGTACTCGGCCTGCAGGCGCTTGAGATCGTTGAGGAGGGCCGACTCGAGGTCGGCGATCACGGCGTCCTCCGCCGCGGCATCCGCGTTCTGGGTCGCGCCGAGGATGTCGTCGACCGTGAGCTCCTCCTGCGGGTCAGGGTCGGAAGCCTGCGCTTCCGACCCCGCCTCGCCGAGGACCTCGTCTTCGCCGTCGTGCGGCTGTTCGTGGTCCTTGTCGGCCATGGTTACTTCTTGTCTTCCTCGTCGTCGACGACCTCGGCGTCCACGACATCCTCATCGGATGCCGAGCCGCTGTCGCCGGCCGGAGCCTCACCCTCGGCATCCGGCGCCGGAGTCTGCGTCTGGTTCGACGCGTAGATGGCCTCGCCGAGCTTGCCCTGGCTCTGGTTGAGCTTTTCGAACGCGGCCTTCACTGCCTCGTCGTCGTCACCGGCGAGCGCGGTCTTGAGGGCATCGACATCGCCCTGGACCTCGGTCTTGACGTCTTCGGGCAGCTTGTCGTCGTTCTCCTTGATCAGCTTGTCGATCGAGTACGACAGGGTCTCGGCCTGGTTGCGCGTCTCGGCGAACTCGCGGCGCTTCTTGTCCTCGGCGGCGTGCTCCTCGGCCTCGCGCACCATGCGCTCGATGTCGTCCTTCGGCAGCGACGAGCCGCCGGTGATCGTCATCGACTGCTCCTTGCCGGTGCCCTTGTCCTTGGCGGAGACGTGCACGATGCCGTTGGCGTCGATGTCGAACGTGACCTCGACCTGCGGGATGCCGCGCGGCGCCGGAGCGATGCCGGTGAGCTCGAACGTGCCCAGCGGCTTGTTGTCGCGCGTGAACTCGCGCTCGCCCTGGAAGACCTGGATCGCGACCGACGGCTGGTTGTCGTCGGCGGTCGTGAACGTCTCGCTGCGCTTGGTCGGGATGGCGGTGTTGCGCTCGATGAGCTTCGTCATGATGCCGCCCTTGGTCTCGATGCCGAGGCTCAGGGGGGTCACGTCGATGAGGAGGACGTCCTTGCGCTCGCCCTTGAGGACACCGGCCTGGAGGGCTGCGCCCACGGCGACGACCTCATCGGGGTTGACGCCCTTGTTCGCCTCCTTGCCGGCCTCCGCCTTGACGAGCTCGGCGACGGCGGGCATGCGGGTGGAACCACCCACGAGCACGACGTGGTCGATGTCGCCGACCTTGATGCCGGCCTCGCGGATGACGTCCTCGAACGGCTTCTTGGTGCGGTCGAGGAGGTCCTTCGTGAGGTCCTCGAACTTGGCGCGCGTGAGGGTCTCGGACAGCGAGACGGGGCCCGAGTCGGTCAGCGACAGGTACGGGAGGTTGATGCTCGTCGAGGTCGACGACGAGAGCTCCTTCTTCGCCTGCTCCGCGGCCTCCTTGAGGCGCTGGAGGGCGATCTTGTCGCCCGAGACGTCGACGCCGGTGGTGTCCTTGAACTGCTTGATCAGGTAGTCGACGACCCGCTGGTCCCAGTCGTCGCCGCCGAGGCGGTTGTCGCCGGCGGTCGAGCGCACCTGGATGGTGGAGAAGTCGTCGTCCTTGCCCACTTCGAGGAGGGAGACGTCGAAGGTTCCGCCACCGAGGTCGAAGACGAGGATGAGCTCGTCCTCCTTGCCCTTGTCGAGGCCGTAGGCGAGGGCTGCGGCGGTGGGCTCGTTGATGATGCGGAGGACGTTCAGGCCCGCGATCTCGCCGGCCTCCTTCGTGGCCTGGCGCTCGGCGTCGTTGAAGTACGCGGGAACCGTGATGACGGCATCCGTCACCGTGTCGCCGAGGTACTGCTCGGCGTCGCGCTTGAGCTTCTGCAGGATGCGGGCCGAGATCTCCTGCGGCGTCCACTTCTTGCCGTCGACGTCGAAGCCCCACGTCGTGCCCATGTGGCGCTTGACCGACGAGACGGTGCGGTCGACGTTGGTGACGGCCTGGCGCTTGGCGGTCTCGCCGACGAGCACCTCGCCGTCCTTGGTGTAGGCGACCACCGAGGGGGTGGTGCGGAAGCCCTCGGCGTTCGCGATGACCTTGGGCTCGCCGCCCTCGAGGACGCTGACGACGGAGTTCGTCGTACCGAGGTCGATTCCAACAGCACGTGCCATGTGTATCTCTCCTTGTTGAGGGGGTTTCGTAGAAGTCAGGGGGCGACCTTGAGTCGCAACGGCTCAACCCTACTCCGGGTGTTTTCGGCTGTCAAATGAAGTTGATACCACTCGGCTCAACTTTGGGATCGGGTCGGCGGGTATCACGGCGTCAGGCCCCTCCCTCCTTGCATTCGTCAGCGCTTTCTCCGCGACCACTGAGGACATGCCATGAACGAGAACACCCTGTCCGTCTCCGTCACCGCGTACGACCGCACCCCCATCGCGGGCGCGCAGGTCACCCGCACCGGTGAGGATCGATCGACCGAGACGCGCGAAACCGACGAGCGGGGGTACGTCCGGTTCGACGCACCGCCGACCGAGCCCGCCCGCGTCACGGTCATCGCCCCCGGGTTCGCCCCCGACGAGCGGGCCATCGGCAACGGCTACCCGACACAGCCCGACGGCGTCGAGCCGTTCGTCCTCGGCCCCGCCGGCTGGCCTGCGTACTTCCGTGGACGCGTGCGCATCCCGTTCCGCCCGATCACCGACGCGGTCGGTGTGCGCCTCGCCGAACCGCTCGAAGGTCCCGGCGAAGACGACGCGCTCAAGGCCATCGACGGCCTCGAAGAGACCCCGACCGACACCATCCGCTTCGACGATCCCTCGGTCGTCGTGGTCCGGGTGCCGGAAGCACCCGGCGACACCGACGAGGTCGTGCGCCGCATGGACGCCCGCAGCGCCGAGCAGGGACTCGGCCAGGTCGGGGCGCTCGTGACCCTCACCGAGACGGGCGCCTCATTCCTCACCGACACGATGACGGTGTCGTTCCTGGATGCCGACGCCGACGCGGTCGAGGTCGCGTCCCGCCACGGCCTCGAGGTCGTCAAGCAGTTCCGCGCGCTCGGCAGCACCTACGTCTTCCGCTCACCCGCCGGCGCCGGGTACGACCTCCTCGACAAGGTGGCTGCCGTCGCCGCCGAACCCGGCGTGCGCTACGCCGAGCCGAGCCTCATCCACACCGCCGAGGTCGACGCCGTCACCCCGAACGACTTCCTCTTCCCCCAGCAGTGGGATCACCGCCTCATCCGCACGCCCGACGCATGGCAGGTGCTGCAGAACATCGCCCCCGCCCGCACGTTCGGCGACGCGTCGATCTCGATCGCGGTCGTCGACAACGGCGTGGACGTGACCCACCCGGCGATGGCGGCGACCCTCTCCGACGGCACCGCGAAGGTCAGCCAGCTCTTCGACTTCGTGCGGATGGCCGCCGACAACACCTCGACCGTCGACGGCGACCACGGGATGGCGTGCGCGTCGGCCGCGGCCGGCGCCTCGAACAACGCCGAGGGCCAGGCCGGCATCGCCGGCAACTGCCACGTCATGGGCATCCGCCGCGGCGGAGACGAGGTGCGCTACTCCGAGATGTATCTGTGGCTCGCCGGCCTCGACGCCGACAGTGCGACCGCGGGCTTCCCCACCCAGCTCGCCGACGGCGCCGACGTGATCACCAACAGCATCGCCTTCAGCGACAGCGTCGGCGACCCGATCTCGGCGCTCATGCAGGACACCTTCGACGCCGTGGCCGACCAGGGCCGGGGCGGCCGCGGGACCGTGCTGTTCTTCTCGGCGGGCAACGTCAACCAGGACCTCGACGTCAGCTTCCACCGCCCGTGGAGCATGTACGGCCGGTGCTACGGAGTGAGCGCCTCGACCCTCGCCGCCGACGGTGTGAACGAGGTCAAGAGCGACTACAGCAGCTTCGGATCGACCGTCGACTTCTGCGCCCCCTCGAACGACACCTTCGCGCCGGTCATCCACAACCCGAACGCGCAGTTCGGGGCGTTCTCGGCCACGCGCGCCGACGCGCCCGAGGGCACGGCGATCCCCGGAACCGCGGCGAGCGCCACGACACTCTCAGCGGCGAGCGCCGCCGGCGCCATGGCGATCACGGTCGCGAGCGTCGCGGGTGCGGCGGTCGGCGGCTCGGTGCTCGTCGGTCCCGTCGCCAACGCGACCTCGCGCGGGCGCACCATCACCGCCGTCAACGCGGCGACGCGCGTGGTCACCCTCGACCGCGCCCTGCCCGCCGCGTTCGCGAACGGCACGGCCGTCGCGTTCGCCCCCCACCTGTACCGCAGCGACTTCGGCGGCACGTCGTACGCGACGCCCGTCACCGCCGGCGTCGCGGCGCTCATGCTGTCTGCCAACCCCCAGCTGTCGTGGGAGCAGGTCGGCGACATCCTCCGGGCCACCGCCGTGAAGATCGACCCGAACAACACCGACGCGACCGGCCGCTGGCGCGACGGCGCGAACCGCATCTCGACCGACCCCGCCTATGCCGGTCCGGTGACCAGCGAATGGTACGGCTCGGGTCGCATCGACGCCGCCGCCGCCGTGACGCGCGCGGCCTGGACGATCGACCGGATCACCGACGCGGTGGAGTTCATCGACGTGCCCGAGGGCGAGACGACCTACCGCGCGGTGCGGTTCGACGTCCACAGCCTCTACGGCTCGACGTTCACCACGACCGGAGTGCCTGCGGCCCCGTTCGGGATGCCGGCAGGCCAGACGGAGTCGCTCTCGGGGACGGCCGACTACGCCGTCGTCCAAGAGGCGTACCTCTGGGTCGCCTACACCGGCACCGCGGCGGGCGACACCGCTGCCGGGAGCATCACCGTACGCCACGATCAGACCGGCGCGGAGTGGACGATTCCGATCGCCGCGAACACCGTCGCGCGCAAGACCGCGTGCGTCATGCTCGTGCTCGACCGGTCGGGCTCGATGGACTTCCCGTCGGGGGTCGGCACCAGCAAGCGCATCGACGTGCTGCGGTACTCGGCCGGCATCCTCGCCGAGGCCGTCCACGAAGGCGACGGTGTGGGGATCGTCGCGTTCGACCACGACCCGTCGACGGTCCTCACCCCGCCGGTCGGGCCGCTCGCCGAGCCGACGCTGTTCGATCCGGTCCGCGACCAGGTGCGCTCGGCGATCACGACCTTCGCGGTCAACATGGCCGGTGCCACCTCGATCGGCGACGGCCTGGAGATCGGTCAGAGCGAATTGAACCCGGTGGGCGGCTACGACATCAAGGCGAGCGTCGTCTTCACCGACGGCTACGAGAACAGCGAGCGCTGGATCGCCGACGTCGGTCCGTCGATCACCGATCGCACCTACGCGGTCGCGCTCGGTCGCGCTGAGAACATCCGCCCGGCCACCCTCACCTCGGTCACCAACGACACCGGCGGCTACTGCGTGCTCACCGACGAGCTGAACAACGACAGCCGCTACAAGCTCGCGAAGTACTTCCTGCAGGTGCTCGCCGGCGTCAAGAACGACCAGATCGTCGTCGACCCGCCGGTGACGGTGCCCCTCGGCGACACGGTCGATGTGCCGTTCGAGCTGGCCGAGACCGACTTCGTCGCCGACGTGATCCTGCTCACGCAGCATCCCGAGCTCATCGAGATGACGCTCCTCACCCCCGCGGGCGATTTGATCGACCCCGCGTTCATGGCGGGTCTCGGCGGCCGCAACTACGTCAAGGTGGGCGACAACATCGTGTACTACCGCCTCACGATCCCGGCGCCGATCGGGTCGGGCGCGCACGAGGGCACGTGGCACGCCCGGCTCCACCTGCCGAAGGATGCCGTCAAGCGAGCCCGCCGCGGCGAGAAGAAGCTCACGCCCGAAGAGCTCGAGGCTCTCATGGGCAAGGGCTTGGAAGGCGTCGTGCTGGTGCACGCCTCGTCGAACCTGCGGATGGGAGCCCGCATCCGCCAGGACTCCTTCGAGCCCGGCGCGAAAGTGCTGCTGTCGGCTGATCTGACCGAGTACGACGTGCCCGTCGAGCGTCGCGCCGAGATCGAGGCGCTGGTGACCGCGCCCTCCGGTTCGCAGTTCTCGATCCCGCTGGCCGAGGTGGGGCCGGGGCTGTTCGAAGAGGCCCTCGCCGCCGACGAGCAGGGAGTTTGGACCGTGCTCTTCCGCGCACGCGGCAAGACGTTCCGCGGGTCGCCGTTCACCCGTGAAGAGGTGCGCACGGTCGCGGTCTGGAAGGGCGGCGACAGCTACGAGCCCAAGGAAGAGGAAGAGCCTCGCGGCAAGAGCCCGCGCCGACAGCGCGAGGCGTGGGAGCTGCTGCTGCGCGACCCGAAGCTCGTCTCGCAGCTCTCACGGCGCCTCGCGGCAGCGGGCCTCGTGCTCGACGACGTCACTCCGGCGGAGCGGTGACGGCGGGGGCCTGCCGCGCCCGGCGCGCCGCCTGACGACGCCCGGCCCACCGCTGGAACCGGCGCGAGTCGGGGATGCGGGCCAGGAGCGGCCCCGCGATCATCGTGATCAGCACGTACGCGGTCGCCAGGGCCGCGAGCGCCCCGTCGACGCCGGCGGCCACGGCGAGGCCCGCGATCACGATCGAGAACTCGCCGCGGGGCATGAGCGCCAGGCCCGCGCGCCAGCGGCCAGCCTCGGCGATGCCCGCCCGGCGCGATGCGCGGTAGCCGGTGAAGACCTTCGTCGCCATCGTCACCACCGCGAGCAGCACGGCCGGCACCAGCATCGGCACGAGGTCGCGCGGGTCGGTCGACAGGCCGAAGAAGAGGAAGAAGACGGCTGCGAACAGATCGCGCAGCGGCGTCAGCACACGTTGCGCGTGCTTGGCGGCCGGCCCCGAGATCGCGATCCCGACGAGGAAGGCGCCGACGGCGGACGAGACGTTCGCGCCGGCGGCGAGGCCGGCGACCACCAGGGTGAGTCCCAGCACCGACAGCAGCAGCACATCGGCATCCTTCGACCAGACGAGCCGCGAGACGACGCGGCTGTGCCGCAGGGCGATGTACAGGATGAGGGTGACGGCGGCGAGGGCGAGGATGACCGAGAGGGTGCCCGCGCCCAACCCCATCCCGAGGAGGAGCGCCGTGAGCACGGGCAGGTAGAACGCCATCGCGAGGTCTTCGATGACGAGGATCGACAGCACGATCGGGGTCTCGCGGTTGCTCAAGCGCCCGAGGTCCTGCAGGATCTTCGCGATCACGCCCGACGACGAGATCCACGTGATGCCGGCCATCGCCACCGCCGCGACGGGACCCCAGCCGAGTACGAGAGCCAGGAGTGCCCCGGGAACGGCGTTGAGCAGCATATCGAGGAGCCCCGCGGCCTTCGAGGCGCGCAGGTTGTCGACGAGCTCTCGCGCGGTGTATTCGAGACCGAGCATGAGCAGCAGCAGGATCACGCCGATCTCGGCGCCGATCTCGATGAACTCCTCACCCTGCGTGAAGGGGAGCAGCCCTCCTTCGCCGAAGGCGAGGCCGCCGAGAAGGATCAGCGGAATCGGCGAGATCCCGAGCCGCGACGCGAGTCGGCTCAGCAGCCCGATGCCGAGGATCAGCGCGCCGATCTCGATCAGGACGAGCGCGCCGTGGTCCATCGGCGACCGTCACCTCCCGGCGATGATGCGCACGAGGTGCTCGAGCCCCTCGCGCGTTCCGACGGCGACGAGCGTGTCGCCGCTGTGGAGCAGGTCGGCGGGCTCGGGCGCCGGCAGCACGCCGGTGTCACGCACGATCGCGATGATCGAGCACCGCGTGCGGGTGCGCGCCTTCGTCTCGCCGAGTGCCCGGCCGACGAACGGCGAGTCGGCGCGAACCGGGATCTGCTCGGTGAACAGCCCCGAGATCTGCTCGCGCAGGCCTGCGAGCTGCGTGAGGATCAGAGATCCGCCGAGCACCTCCGACAGGGCCGTGGCCTCGTCGTCCGTGAGGACGATCGTCTCGCTCGCGCGATCGGGATCGTCCTCGTCGGCGAGGGCGAGCTCGCGCCCGCCGTCGCGGAAGTTGATGACCGAGAGGCGACGCCCCTCGTCGGTGAGGATGTCGTGCCGCACCCCGATACCGGGGAGATCGGCGCGCTCGACATGGACGGGCATGGGTACATCCTGGCACCGGACGGGCGTCGCGGTCAGCCCAGAACGGAACCCTCGGCCCCCGATGACGCCTTCGGGTCGGGCAGGCGCCGCATCCGCAGGCCGTTGAGGATGCCGAGGACCCCGGCCGCGATCGGGATGAGCAGCGCGATCTGCAGCGCGAGCGGTCGCGCCTCGGTGTTGATGCGGACGATCTCGTCGGCGACCTCGGGCGGCTCGTCGGCGAGCAGCTCCTCCAGCCCGGTGTTCGACATGAGCTGCGCATCCTCTTCGAGCACCGTCGTGACCTGCTGCTGCTGGTCGGCGGTGAGCACGGTGGAGGACGCGGTGAGCGCGGCGAATCCGGTCGCGAGCGCGGCGAGCATGATGGCGCCGGCGAACGCGAGCCCGAACGAGAGCCCGAACGATCCGGCGGCCGAGTTCACTCCTGCCGCCTCGCTCACCCGCTCGTCGGACACCGGTGAGAGGGTGTAGTTGTTCAGCTGCGAGACGAGAAGACCCAGGCCCGACCCGCTGATGATGAGCGGCACCGCGAGGTACCACCCCGAGTCGGCGATGGGCACCAAGGGCACGAGCACCACGAGCCCGACGACGAGCAGGACGAATCCCCACAGGATGAGATTCGCGGGACGCCCCGTGCCCCGCCCGCCGGCGATGAGCGCGACGGCGAACATGCTGAGCGAGAGCGGCGCGATCGACAGGCCCGCCTGCAGCGCGTTGTACTCGAGCACCATCTGGAGGTAGAGGGGCAGCACGATCATCGTGCCGCCGAGCGCGATCTGCTGGAGCAGCTGCCCGCTCACTCCGGTGCGGAACGGCTTCGAGGAGAACAGATCGGGGTCGAGCAGGGTGGGCTTCGCGCGGCGTTTGCGCGAGGTGAGCCAGAGGACGAGCCCTCCGAGCGCGGCGACGCCGATGGCGATCGTCAGCGCGACATAGCCCCCGCCCTCCTGCCACACCAGGATCCCCAGCACCACGCCGCCCATGCCGACCACCGACAGCGCCGCGCCGACGAGGTCGATGCTCCGGTCCCCCGTGTAGGGCACGTCCTTGACCAGCGGCAGGCCGATGAGGACCACGGCGATGATGACCGCCTCGAGCAGGAACCCGACACGCCACGACAGGAACGTCGTGATCACGCCCCCGAGAAGCGGCCCCACCGCGGCTGCTATCGCGGCCGAGGCGCCCACGAGGGCGTAGACCCGCTTCTGGTGATCGCCGGAGAAGTTGCCGTGGATGAGCGACTGCATCGCCGGCAGCAGCAGCGAGGCGCCGATGCCGCCGATGACGGCCCAGAAGAGGATGACGGCAGAGAGCGAATCGGCGAGCGTCATCGCGATCGCGCCGATCGCGTAGCCGAGCAGACCCAGCACATACGCGCGCTTGCGGCCGATGAGATCGCCGGTCTTGCCGCCGATGAGGATGAACGCGGCGGAGACGAGCGCCTCGAGCGCGATCGCCCCCTGCACTCCGCTCGCGGTCGTGCCGAGGTCGTGGACGACCGCCGAGATCGACACGTTCATGAGCGAGGTGTCCACCACGAGCACGAACATCGCCATGGCGAGGAGGATCGCGAGGCGCGCGTTGAAGGGCGTCGGTCCGGGGGCGCCGCTGGTCATCCCCGAAGCCAACCACACGGGAGCGGTCGGGCGACATGAGGGAACGCTCAGATCACCCGATCGGGGGGAGGACGCTCGATCGGGCGGTATCGATGTAGCCTGACGACGAGCCGCGACGAGGCGACTCGAGCATCGGCGCCACCCGCCGTTCATCGAAGGGCCCTAGCGTGACGAACATGCCGCTCCCCGACCAGCCCGCCCCCGAGTCCGAGGTCGCCGCCGCGACGATTGGCACCACCGACCGCACGCGCCGCCCCGGCGTCGTCGCGTGGGCGCTGTGGGACTGGGGATCGGCGGCCTTCAACGCGGTCGTGACGACGTTCGTCTTCAGCACGTTCCTCGCCTCGAGCCTGTTCGTCGATCCGGATGTGGTCTCCGCCGCCGGCGAGAACGACAAGGATCCCGAGCTCGTCGCGGCCCTCGCCACGAACGCCGCAGTCGTCGGCTGGGCGCTCATGATCGCCGGCATCCTCATCGCCCTCCTCGCACCCGTCCTCGGCCAGCGCTCCGACGGGTCGGGGCGGCGCAAGCTCTGGCTCGGCGTCAACACCGGCGTCGTGGTGCTGGCGATGGCGGCGATGTTCTTCGTCGAGGGCACCCCGTCCTACCTCGTGCTCGGGGCGACGCTGCTGGCCGTCGGAAACATCTTCTTCGAGTTCGCCGGCGTCAACTACAACGCGATGCTCGTGCAGGTTTCGACCCGCGAGAACATGGGCCGCGTCTCGGGCTTCGGCTGGGGCATGGGCTACGTCGGCGGCATCGTGCTGCTCCTCCTCCTGCTCGTGCTGTTCATCCAGGGCTTCGGCGTCGAGGGGCAGGCGGGCCTCCTCGGCATCTCGACCGATCGCGGGCTCCACATCCGCTTCGCGATCCTCGCCTCGGCGCTGTGGTTCGCGATCTTCGCGATCCCGGTGCTGCTGCGCGTGCCCGAGATTCCGCCGCGGGAGCGCGCGGTGCGAGTGGGCTTCTTCCGCTCGTACGCGGTGCTCTGGGCCACGCTCACGAAGCTGTGGCACGGCAACCGCCAGGTGCTGATGTTCCTGCTCGCCAGCGCAGTGTTCCGCGACGGCCTCGCCGGGGTCTTCACGTTCGGCGCGATCATCGCCGCGCAGGTGTTCGGCTTCTCGTCCGCCGAGGTGCTGTACTTCGCCGTCGCCGCCAACGTCGTCGCCGGCGCCTCCACGATCATCGCCGGCCGACTCGACGACCGGTTCGGGCCGAAGCGGGTCATCCTGGTGTCGCTGCTGGGCTTGATCGTCGCCGGATCCTCGGTGCTGTTCATCGGAAGCGAACAGCTCGGATTCTGGATCGCCGGGCTCATCCTGTGCGCCTTCGTGGGGCCGGTGCAGTCCGCCAGCCGCTCCTTCCTCGCCCGCATCACCCCCGCGGGCCGCGAGGGCGAGATCTTCGGCCTGTACGCCACGACCGGTCGCGCGGTGTCGTTCCTCGCCCCCGGCCTCTTCGCGCTGTTCGTCGCACTCTCGGGCGACACGCGCCTCGGCATCCTGGGCATCGTGCTGGTGCTGCTGGCGGGGTTCCTCCTGATGCTGCCGGTGAAGGAGAAGCAGGCCGTCATCGACTGACGCCAGGCGCGCCGTCCGGGTCGAACGGCCCGCAGGACTTCGGCTAGCCTCCTTTCGGGGGGTTGCTCCTTCGCCGACCCGTCCCCCCGTAAGGCCACGCCCCCCGTGACACTCTCCCTCGTCGAGACGCGCCGCGCCGCGCGGCATCGCCGTGCCGTGGCGTACTGGGTGGTCACCGGGGGGATGTACCTGTCGCTGTGGTTGGGTGCGACGCTCGCCCCGCCCGCGTGGCTGCACTACGCGTCGCTGTTCGCCCACCTCGCCTCGGTCATCGTCGGGCTCGGCGCAGCGGTGCTCCTGGAGACCAAGGGCCTCCTGTGGACGACGGGCAGGCGCACCCTCGACGAGCTCCGCCAGACCGAGCGCACCGTCACGCCGCTCGCGTGGCTCGGCATCGTTGGGCTCCTCGGCACAGGCGCCTTCCTGCAGCCCGACCTCTCCGACCCGCTCACCGCGCTGAAGATGCTGGCGGTGTTCGTCGTCGCCCTCAACGGCGTCGCGATGACCCGGCTGAGCCGCGAGCTCATGCGGCTTCCGCCGCGCGTGCGGTTCTCGTCGCTCCCTGGGCGCATGCGCGCATGGTGCGTGTGGAGCGCGGTCGTCTCGCAGGCAGGCTGGTGGACGGCGGTCGTGATCGGGATGCTGAACACCGCCGCACCGTGAGTTCGGGCTCGCACGCCGCACCCCCTCCGGGTTAGAGTCGAGAAACCGTCGGGACCGAACCCGGCATCAGGTCGCCCCCCACCTGAGGATTTCTCACATGCCCGAGCTCCGACTCGCCGGCTCCACCGCGTGCGCGCGTTCGCGCGCCCGCGCGCAGGGACGCCGCTCATGAGCGTCAACACGAGCGCCATCGAAGAGCGCCGGCTCCGCCGCCGGCAGCGACGCCGGCGATTCGTGATGTGGACGAGCATCGTGAGCATCGTCGTGCTGGTCGCCGCCCTCGGCACGATCGGCACGCTCGTCGTCTCGGCGCTCGCCGCGACCGACGAGCCAGCGGCCGAGGCGCCACCCGTGCCCGAAGCCGAGGCCGAGCTGATCGCGTTCCCTGCCGACGAGCCCGCCGCGACGGCGGGCACAGAGCCGTGCGCGACCGTGCCCGTGCTGTCGTCGTTCGAGAACGCCGGCATGGTCGAGGCACTCGCCGCCGCCTACAACGCCGCGCCGCGCAACGTCGCGGGGTCGTGCGTGACGGTCACCACGAGCCGCGACAAGTCGGGGGTGGCGGCATCCTTGGTCGCCGAAGGCTTCCCGCAGCTTTCGGCCGAGGCCAAGCCGACCATCTGGCTGCCCGACGCGAGCACGTGGCTCGAGGTCGCGCGCGACCAGGGCGCCACGGCGCTGCGCGCCGACGGTGCGAGCGCGGGATCGTCGCGCATCGTGCTGGCGATGCCCGGACCGCTCGCCGAGGCGATCGGCTGGGACGCCGAGCCACCGACGTGGGACGAGGTGTTCGCCGCTGCCGACGACGCCGAACTGTGGAACAACCTCGGGCACCCCGAGTGGGGCGCGTTCAAGCTGGGCAAGACCAGCCCGGTCGTGGCGACCTCGGGCGAGGCTGCGATGTTCGCGTCGTTCGGCGCCTCGGCGGGATCGGTCGCCGAGCTCACCGCCGCGCAGGTCGCCGACCCGGCGGTCGTCGACGAGGTGCGCGCCCACGAGCTCGCCACGAGCCACTACATGGCGACACCCGAGCACTTCCTCTGGCACGCGCGCCAGGCCGAAGACACCGGCGGCTCGTCAGCCGACTTCCTCTCCGCCGTCATCGTCGACGAGAAGTCGGTGTGGGACTACAACCGCGGGATCACCAGCCGCGACGGCATCACGCGCGTCGAGGGCGAGCCACCGCAGGAGCAGTTGGTGCCGATCTACCCCGCCGACGGCACCTTCGCCGCCGACAACCCGGTGATGCGTCTGACCGGCGACTGGATCGACCCGGTCGAGGCCGAGTCCGCCGCGGACTTCATCCGCTTCGTCCGCACCGCCGAGGGCCAGGCCGCGGTGCGCGCGGCCGGCTATCGCGACCTCAACGGCATGCTCGATGCCGAGGTCGCCAGCCTCGCGAACCTGGTCGAAGAGCCCGCGACCGCCCTCCCCCTTCCCGCGGCAGACGTCGTCACGGCCGTGCATGCGGCGTTCCCCGAGGTGCGCAAGCGCGCGAACGTGCTGTTCCTCATGGACGTCTCGGGCTCGATGGACGAGAAGATCTCGGCATCCGAGACCAAGCTCTCCGCGGCGAAGAACGCGATCGCGCTGGCGCTCGATCACTTCACGACCGGGGACGAAGTCGGCCTCGCCGGCTTCGCGCAGGCGGTGGACGGATCACTCGTGCCGGGCACGGTCGCCCCGGTGGGCGACTTCGGAAGCACGCGCGAGTCGATCCTCGGGGCGCTGGGCGGCCTCACATCGATGGGTGACACGCCGCTGTACCAGGCGGTCGACCAGTTCGCGGCGGCACAGGCGGCGTCGTGGTCGTCCGACCGGATCAACGCGATCGTGCTGCTGAGCGACGGCGAGGACGACCCGCTCAACGCTCCGACGATCGGCGCCGAGGCGATGCTCGAGAACCTGCGCGCGCTCCACCACACGACGCCGGTGCTCGTGTTCACGCTGGCGTACGGCGCCGACGCGGATGTCGCGACGCTGCAGTCGATCTCGAGCGCGACCGGCGCGCACTACTACGACGCGACCGACCCGCGGAAGATCGAGGCGGTCCTCGGAGACCTCGTCACGAGCTTCTGACGGCAGCCGCCACCGCCCGCTCGACACTCGTCGGCGCCCAGAAGACGCAGATCGCCGCTGAGAGGCTTCGTCTGCAGCAATCTGCGTCGTCTCGCGTGCTCGTGCCTCGGCATCCCGTCGCCGAGACGACTCACATTGCGCCTTCTACGCCGTCCCGCAGCAATCTGCGTCGTCTCGCCGCCGTGCGGCGGGCGGCCGTCCGCTCACCCCGGCGACGCGCCGGGCCATGAGTCGGCGAGCTTGGTGAGGAGCCGCGCGAGATCGGCGCGCTCGGCATCGGTGAACGCGCCGAGCGCGCTGTCGATCGCCTCCCGCCGTTCGCCGCGGAAGCCGCGCACGAAGCCGGCGCCCGCATCCGTGAGCGCCACGCGCGTGCGTCGCGCGTCGTCGGGGTCGACCTCGCGACGGACGAGCCCCATCTCCACCGCCTGCTGCACGAGGCGCGACGCGCGGGGCTGATCGACGCCGACGGCCTCGGCGATCTCGCCGATCGACAGGGGATCGGATGCCGCGGCAAGCGCCTCGAGCAGGCGCATGCGCGCGGGTCCTCCGAGGCGTGCGGCGCCCGCCCACGGCGGCCCGCCGTGCCCCCGCCCAAAGTGCCCGCCGTGCCCCCACCCGGGCTCGCCGCGGCCGTGACGGTGCTCGTTGTCGTGCAGCCCGGGTCCGTGCAGAGGGCTCGGTCGCCCGCCCCCGCCGGGATCCCCCGGCGGCCGCGGCATCCGTCTCCCTCGCAAGCGGGCGAGGGCGGCGGCGATGGCGTCGGCAGGATCCGCGGGGGTCTCGGGCATCTTCCCAATTTACATGCGACTTGACATGTATCGCAATTGCATGTCACACTGCATGTACATGTACTGATACATGTAATCACCGCGGCGCGAGTCGCCACGCCAGACAAGGACCTCCCATGAACACCGAAGACGAAGACAACCCCACCACTCCGACGAACGACACCACCTCTCGCCCGCTCGGCTTCTGGCTGCGCGTCGTCGACGAGCGCATCACCGACGAATTCCGAGCGGCCTTCGACGGCGAGCACGTCTCGCGTCGCGACTGGATGCTGCTGAACGCCCTGTCGGGCGAGCATCTCCACCCCGGCATCGCCGACCGCGCAGGCCGCCCCGGCCGGCCTGCGCGCAAGAGCAAGCGCCTGCACCGCCTCGCCGACCTCGGCTGGGCCGAGGAGCAGGGCGACGGCACCTGGCGACTGACAGACGACGGGCGCGCGGCGAAGGCGCGACTCGGCGAGAAGGTCGACGGCATCCGCTCCCGTGTGGCCGGCGCCGTGTCGCCCGAGGACTTCGCCACGACCCTCGCCTCGCTCGAGGCCATCGCGCGCGAACTCGGATGGGACGAGACCCAGCGCCCGGCGCGCCGCGGCCGCTTCGGCCGCCAGCGTGGGTTCGCGCCCGACAACCGTCACGGCTTCGGGCCGAACCTGCACCACGGCTTCGAGCCCGGCGACCACCCGCACCACAGCACGCATGGCCACCGCGCCCACCACGGTCACGAAGACGAGGGATGCCGCGGCCATCGCGGACGGCACGGCCAGGCACACGCGACAATGGAGTGGTGACGAACGCCGCCCTCCTCGCGATCTCCCACGGCACCGCCTCCCCTGCGGGGCAGGCAGCCGTCTCCGCCCTCGTCGACGCCGTGGCCGCGGCTCTCCCCGCGGTCACGGTGCGCCTCGGCCACGTCGACGTGCAGCAGCCCGATGTGGCGGCATCCCTCGCAGCCCTCCCCGAAGACCAGCAGATCGCGGTCGTGCCACTGCTGCTGTCGGCCGGCTATCACGTGCGGGTCGACCTCAAGAAGCAGTCCGCGGCGCATGACGGCGTCACGATCGGAGCGGCTCTCGGCCCCGATCCTCGGCTCGTCGACGCCCTGCTCGCCCGCCTCGAACCGCTCGGGGTGCGCGATGACGACACGATCGTGCTCGCGGTCGCGGGGTCGAGCGACGAGCGCGCGAACGACGACTGCCGCGCTATCGGCGCGATGCTCGCCGAGCGGCTCGGGCGCGGGGTGACGGTCGGCTTCCTCGCCGCCGCAGAGCCGCGCCTCGGCGCCGCCGTCGACGCAGCGCGAGCGAGCGCCCGCGGGCGCGTGATCGTGGCGAACTACCTGCTCGCGCCCGGCTACTTCCACGACCTGGCGGTGCGGCTGTCCGGCGACGCCCCGGTCGCGCGACCCCTGCTCGACGACGACGCGCCGGCGGCATCCCTCGTCGATCTCGTGATCGACCGCTACCACGCCGCCGCCGATTCGCACCCCGACGGGGCCGCGGGCGCAACTGTGTGACGCCGCATTACGTCGGTTAACGGCTCTTGACGCCCGGATAGGTCATCCGGCAGGCCCCTCGTAGCCTCGCGGAAGTGGACTCGATAGAGTCCCCCCGGGGACGCCCGGGTCATCCGGAGGCCACCGTGACCATCAGCGACACCGACCCGCGCCGCGCGGCAGCGCGACCGCCGCGGCCGTCATCCCGCCCCAACGGGCAGTGGAAGATCGACGGCACCGCGCCCCTCAACGGCAACGAGGAGTGGAAGCAGGTCGACAACGGCCTCGCCGTCCGCGGCCGCATCGAGAACATCTACTCGAAGGGCGGGTTCGCCTCGATCGACCCGACCGACCTGCACGGCCGCTTCCGCGTGTGGGGCCTCTACACGCAGCGCAAGCCCGGCATCGACGGCGGTCGCACCGCGACCCTCGAGCCCCACGAGCTCGAAGACGAGTACTTCATGCTGCGCGTCCGCATCGACGGCGGGCAGCTGACCACCGAGCAGCTGCGCGTCATCGCGAGCGTCTCGAACGACTTCGGCCGCGGCACCGCCGACCTCACCGACCGCCAGAATGTGCAGCTGCACTGGGTCGAGGTCGAATCGATGCCCGAGATCTGGCGCCGCCTCGAGGCCGTCGGGCTCGGCACCACCGAGGCCTGCGGCGACGTGCCACGCGTCGTGCTCGGCTCTCCCGTCGCCGGCATCGCCGCCGACGAGCTGATCGACCCCACCCCGCAGATCGACGAGATCACCTCGCGCTTCATCGGCGACGAGTCGCTCGCGAACCTCCCCCGCAAGTTCAAGTCGGCGATCACCGGGCACCCGAGCCAGGACGTCGTCCACGAGATCAACGACGTCGCCTTCGTCGCGGTCGACCACTCCGAGCTCGGCATCGGCTACGACCTGTGGGTCGGCGGCGGCCTGTCGACCGCGCCCCGACTCGGCGAGCGCCTGGGCGTCTTCGTCTCGCCCGAGCGTGTGGCGGAAGCCTGGCACGGCGTCGCGCAGATCTTCCGCGACTACGGCTACCGGCGACTGCGCAACAAGGCGCGGCTGAAGTTCCTGCTCGCCGAGTGGGGGACCGAGAAGTTCCGCCAGGTGCTACAGGACGAGTACCTCGGCTACGCGCTGCCCGACGGCCCGGCGGCCCCGAAGCCCGCGACCGCGGGCGACCACGTCGGCGTCCACCGCCAGAAGGACGGTCGCTTCTACGTCGGGGTCACCCCCATCGTCGGCCGCGTCTCGGGGCCGATCCTCGCCGACCTCGCCGACCTCGTCGAGGCGCACGGGTCGACGCGGCTGCGGACGACCCCGCACCAGAAGCTCGTGATCCTCGACATCCCCGAAGACCGGGTCGAGTCGCTCATCGCGGGCCTCGACGCCCTCGGCCTCTCGGCGCGGCCGAGCCTCATCCGCCGCGGCACGATCGCGTGCACCGGAATCGAGTTCTGCAAGCTCGCGATCGTCGAGACCAAGGGCTACGCGACGGCGGCCGTGCTCGAGCTCGAAGAGCGCCTCGCGGGCTTCGACCTGCCGCATCCGATCTCGCTCCACGTCAACGGCTGCCCGAACTCGTGCGCCCGCATCCAGACCGCCGACATCGGGCTCAAGGGCCAGCTCGTCACGATCGACGGCGAGCAGGTGCCGGGCTACCAGGTGCACCTCGGCGGTGGGCTCGCATCGCAGGACCGCGACGAGGCCGGCCTCGGCCGCACCGTCCGCGGACTCAAGGTCGCCGCCGACGGCATCGCCGACTACACCGAGCGGGTCGTCAAGCGCTTCCTCGCAGAGCGTGACGCCGCAGCCGACGAGACGTTCGCCCAGTGGGCGCACCGCGCCGACGAGGAGGCGCTGGTATGACCGTCTCGCTCGCCCCCCGCGCCACGGTGCGCCGCAGCCGCGACGAGCTGCGGGCGCTCGCCGAGCAGGGCAACATCGAGCTCGGCAGCCTCACCGACCACGAGGCCTCGCCCGCCGAGGTGGTCGCGTGGGTCGCGGAGCACTTCGGAGTGGATGCCGCAGCCGTCGCGTGCTCGATGGCCGACGCCGCTCTGCCCCACCTCGTCGCCGAGCAGCTCCCCGGCGTCGACGTGCTCTTCCTCGACACCGGCTACCACTTCGCCGAGACCCGCTTCACGCGCGACGAGGTCGAGCGTGTGCTCGACGTCCGGATCGTGGACGTGCTCCCCGAGCAGACCGTCGCTGAGCAGGATGCCGAGTTCGGCGAGAAGCTCTTCGCCCGCGACCCGGGCCTGTGCTGCGCGCGCCGCAAGGTCGCGCCCCTGCAGGACGCGCTCTCGGGCTACGAGGTGTGGTTCACCGGCGTCCGCCGTGAAGAGGCCCCGACCCGCGCGAACACGCCGCTGGTCACGTGGGACGAGCGCAACGACCTGGTGAAGGTCAACCCGGTCGCGGCGTGGACCTTCGACGACCTGCTCGACTACGCCGGCGCCCACCAGGTGCCGGTGAACCTCCTGGTCTCCAACGGCTACCCCTCGATCGGATGCGAGCCGTGCACCCAGCCGGTCGCCCCCGGCGAAGACCCCCGGGCCGGCCGCTGGGCGGGCCTGTCGAAGACGGAATGCGGACTGCACCTATGACTCTCTCCGACACCGACACCTCGCTTCGTCTCGCTGCGCTCGCTCAGCGACCCGAAGGGGATGCTGCGCTCGCTCAGCGACCCGAAGGGGATGCTGCGCTCGCTCAGCGACCCGAGGGCAGTGCCGCACTGTCGACGCTCGACCTGCTCGAGGCCGAGGCGATCCACATCATCCGCGAGGTGGTCGCCGAGTTCGAACGACCCGTGCTGCTGTTCTCGGGTGGCAAGGACTCCGTCGTCGTGCTGCACCTCGCCACGAAGGCGTTCGCGCCCGGGCGCGTGCCGTTCCCGGTGCTGCACGTCGACACGGGCCACAACTTCCCCGAGGTGCTCGCGTTCCGCGACGAGACCGTCGCGCGTCTCGGCATCCGTCTCGAGGTCGCGCGCGTGCAGGACTACATCGACGACGGGCGGCTGCAGGAGCGCGCCGACGGCACCCGCAACCCGCTGCAGACCGTTCCGCTCCTCGACGCGATCGCCGCCGGCCGCCACGACGCCGTCTTCGGCGGCGCCCGCCGCGACGAGGACAAGGCCCGCGCCAAGGAGCGCATCATCTCGCTGCGCGACGAGTTCGGCCAGTGGGACCCGCGCAACCAGCGCCCGGAGCTGTGGAGCCTGTACAACGGCCGCCACACCCCCGGCCAGCACGTGCGCGCGTTCCCGATCTCGAACTGGACCGAGCTCGACGTCTGGCGCTACATCGAGCGCGAGGGCATCGCCCTGCCGCCGCTGTACTTCGCGCACGAGCGCGAGGTCTACTCGCGCGACGGCATGTGGCGCCCGGTGGGCGAATTCTCACCTCCGCGCGCCGACGAGCGCATCGAGGTGCGCACGGTCCGCTATCGCACGGTGGGCGACATGAGCTGCACGGGCGCCGTGGAATCGGATGCCGCCGACCTCGGCGCCATCGTCGCCGAAGTCGCCCGCTCCACCATCACCGAGCGCGGCGCGACCCGCGCCGACGACCGCCTCTCGGAGGCGGCGATGGAGGACCGCAAGAAGGACGGATACTTCTGATGACCACCCCCGCCCTGGCCACCGGAACGCTGTTCCGCTTCGCGACCGCAGGGTCCGTCGACGACGGCAAGTCGACGCTCGTCGGTCGTCTGCTGCACGACTCGAAGGCGATCCTCGCCGACCAGCTCGAGCAGGTCGCGCGCACCTCCGCCGACCGCGGCTTCGCCCACGGCGAGTTCGACTTCGCGCTGCTGACCGACGGCCTCCGCGCCGAGCGCGAGCAGGGGATCACGATCGACGTCGCCTATCGGTACTTCTCCACGGGTGCGCGATCGTTCATCCTCGCCGACTGCCCCGGACACGTGCAGTACACGCGGAACATGGTCACGGGCGCCACGACCGCAGACGCCGTGATCGTGCTGATCGACGGCCGCAAGGGCGTCCTCGAGCAGACCCGGCGCCACCTCGCCGTCGTCGCACTCCTGCGCGTGCCGCACGTGATCGTCGCGGTCAACAAGATCGACCTCCTCGACTTCGCCGAAGAGGCGTTCGCGCCGGTCGAAGCCCAGGTGCGGGCTGTCACGAGCGAACTCGGCATCGGCGATGTGCACGTGCTGCCGGTGTCGGCGCTCGAGGGCGACAACATCGTCGAGCGGTCCGAACGCACGCCCTGGTACGAGGGCCCGGCGCTGCTCGAACTGCTCGAGGCTCTGCCGAGCCAGGACGAGGTCGAGACGGCGCTCGAGGCGTTCCGCCTGCCGGTGCAGCTGGTGCTGCGGCCGCAGGGCGGCCTCGCCCCCGAGTTCGCGTCCGACGAGGATGCCGTCGAGCGCCTCCGCGACTACCGCGCCGTCGCCGGCCGCGTGTCGTCGGGGACCGTGAGCGTCGGCGACCGGGTCGAGATCTTCCCGACCGGAATCGCGACGACGGTCACCGGCATCCAGGTCGCCGGGCGCGAGGCGACTTCGGCCGTGGCCGCGCAGTCGGTCTCGCTGCAGTTCGCCGACGACGTCGATGCCGCCCGCGGTGCGCTCGTCGTCGCGGCCGGCACCCTCCCCGAGGCGCGGCGCGAGATCGATGCCGAGCTCTTCCAGCTCGACGCACGCCCTCTCACCGCCGGGGCCCGCGTGCTCGTCAAGCACGGCACCGCGACCGTGCAGGCGATCGTCGCGCAGATCGAGTCGCGGTACGACCTCGACGCTCTCGTGCACGAGCCCGCCGGGGTGCTCGAGACCAACGACATCGGCCGCGTGCGGCTGCGGTTCGCGGCCGACCTGCCGCTCGAGCCGTACGGCGCGAACCGCCACGGGGGCTCGTTCCTCGTCATCCATCCGTCCGACGGCGCGACTCTCGCCGCCGGCATCACGCGCGACTGACCGGTCGCGCACCCACCACACCGAACACTGCCTGCTGAAGGAGGCGAACCGTGAACACCATCCGCACTGCGACGACGATCACCACTCTGGGACTTGTGGCCTGCATGATGGCCGGCTGCGCCTCCGCCTCGGGATCCACCGGTACCGAAGAGGTCACCGAGCTCCGCCTCGGCTACTTCGCGAACGTCACCCACGCCCCCGCCCTCGTCGGACTCGAGGAAGGCCTGTTCGCCGATGCCCTCGGCGACGTCGCCGTGACGACGCACGCCTTCAACGCCGGTCCGTCGGCGATCGAGGCACTCACGGCGGGCGCGATCGACGCGACCTACATCGGTCCGAACCCGTCGATCAACACGTTCATCCAGTCGGGTGGGGTCTCGGCGCACATCGTCGCCGGGGCGGCGACCGGCGGCGCCGCACTCGTGGTCCGCGACGGCATCGACAGCGCCGCCGACCTCGAGGGCACGACGCTCGCGACGCCGCAGCTCGGCAACACGCAGGACGTGGCGCTGCGCGCGTGGCTGGCGGAAGAGGGCTTCGAGACCGACACTTCGGGTGGCGGCGACGTGAACATCACGCCGACCGAGAACGCGCAGACCCTCACGCTCTTCCAGGACGGCGAGATCGATGGCGCGTGGCTGCCCGAGCCCTGGGTGTCGCGGCTCGTGATCGACGAGGGCGCCCACGTGCTGATCGACGAAGCCGAGCTGTGGGAGGACGGCGAGTTCCCCACGACCGTGCTGCTCGTGCGCGCCGAGTTCCTCGAGGCACACCCCGACGTCGTCGAGGACCTGCTGGAGGGCCATATCGCCGCCGTGCAGTGGATCGCCGACAACCCCGAGGAGGCGCCCGCAGTGATCAACGGCGCACTCGAGGCAGAGACCGGCAAGGCGCTCGACGAGGCGGTCATCACCCGCGCGCTCGAGCACGTGCTGTTCTCGATCGACCCGCACGCCGACACGTTCGAGACCCTCGTCGCGAACGGCCTCGAAGCGGGCACGCAGAAGGAGGGCTCGATCGGCGGGCTCTTCGACCTGCGCCTGCTCAACGGCCTGCTCGCGGATGCGGGCGCCGAGCCGGTTTCAGCCGCGGGCCTCGGAGAGGATTCACCGTGAGCACACCCGCTCCGGGCGTCTCCGGTGTCGCGTCGCCGCAGGGCGACGCGACACCGGAGGCGCGCGTCCCGAACCTTCTGGGACCGAGCTTCGACAGCGTCACGCCGGTGCGCGAGCCCGCGCCGGCGCCTCCGCCGGCTGTGCGGATCGACCACGTCGGCAAGCGCTTCGGCACCGGTCCGGTCGTGCTCGACGACGTCTCGCTCGACATCGCCCCCGGTGAGTTCGTGTGCCTTCTGGGCGCCTCCGGCTGCGGCAAATCGACGCTGCTCAACCTGATCGCCGGGCTCGACCGCCCGAGCACGGGGAGCATCACGACCCCCGACGCCGGCGCCGCCGTGATGTTCCAGGAGTCGGCGCTCATGCCGTGGCTCACCGCGCGGCGCAACGTCGAGCTCGCCCTGCGGCTGCGCGGCGTCCCCCGCGGCGAGCGCCGCGAGAAGGCGCTCGCCCTGCTCGACACGGTGAATCTCGCGGATGCCGCCGAGAAGCGCCCGCACGAGCTCTCGGGCGGCATGCGCCAGCGCGTCGCGCTCGCCCGGGCCCTCGCGCAGGATCGCCCGGTGCTCCTGATGGACGAGCCCTTCGCGGCCCTCGACGCCATCACGCGCGACCTGCTGCACGAGGAGCTCGAGCGTGTGTGGCGGGCCACCGGTCGCACGATCGTCTTCGTCACGCACAACGTGCGCGAGGCCGCGCGTCTCGGTCAGCGCGTCGTGCTGATGGGCAGCCGACCCGGCCGCATCGTCCAGGAGTGGACGATCAGCAAGACCACCGGGCGCCGCATCGAGTCGCCCGAGGTCGCCGCCCTGTCGGTGG
The DNA here is from genome assembly GCF_005502885.1 of Microbacterium sp. 2FI. Lineage (GTDB taxonomy): Bacteria > Actinomycetota > Actinomycetes > Actinomycetales > Microbacteriaceae > Microbacterium. The sequence goes on along the minus strand of NZ_SCMR01000007.1, from coordinate 116,467 downwards.
AGATCACCGACCAGCTGCGGAAGGAGATCCGCCGCAATGCCGCCTGAAGCCACTACCCGGTCGCTGAGCCAGGAGCGCAGCGACGAGACGAAGCGCGCAGCCTCCGCCCACTCCGACGACCTGCGCAGCCTCGAGACCGGCCTCGACCGTCTGCAGACCGACGCGACGCCCGAACCGGGCCGGTGGCGCGACTTCGCAGCGAGCGTCGTGCCGCCCATCCTGTTCGTGATCGTCCTGATCGTCGCGTGGCAGCTGTTCGTCGTGATCGCGCAGCCCCGCCCCGACAAGGTCCCGAGCCCGCTCGCCGTGTGGGACGCGCTCGGGTATGCGTGGGAGTCCGGGCGCCTGCAGGAGGCCGTCGCCACGAGCCTCGAGCGCGGCGTCGCCGGGTTCGTCATCGCGATCATCGTCGGCACGCCCATCGGACTGCTGCTCGCGGAGGTGCGGCCGCTGCGCCGCGCCGTCGGGCCGATCATCTCGGGCCTGCAGGTGCTGCCCTCGGTCGCGTGGGTGCCGGCCGCCATCATCTGGTTCGGGCTCTCCGACGCCACGGTCTACTTCGTCATCCTGATGGGCGCGATCCCCTCGATCGTCAACGGCCTCATCGCGGGCGTGTCACAGGTGCCGCCGCAGCTGCGGCGCGTGGGCACCGTACTCGGCGCCAACCGCTGGCAGCTGGCGACCGCCGTCGTCCTGCCGGCCGCCTTCCCCGGCTATCTCGCGGGGCTCAAGCAGGGCTGGGCGTTCTCGTGGCGCTCGCTCATGGCAGCCGAGATCATCGCGACCGGCGGCACCATCGGCTTCGGTCTCGGGACGATGCTCGACCAGAGCCGCGAGCTCGCCGACCTCGCGGGGGTCCTCGCGACGATCCTGGTCATCCTCTTCATCGGCATCCTGATCGAGCTCTGCTTCTTCGATCCGATCGAGCGACGGATGCTGCGCCGCCGGGGCCTCCTGATCACGGGAGGTGCCCGATGACCGCCGCCGGAAAGGTCTGGCTCGTCGGTGCCGGGCCAGGAGACGCCGGTCTCCTCACGGTCCGGGGCCTTCGCGCCCTCGAGCGCGCCGATGTGATCGTCGCCGACCGACTCGGCGCCCGCGCGGTGCTCGATGGGCTCGCCGCCGACGGCGTCGAGCTCACCGCCGACGTCGTCGACGTCGGCAAGCGCCCGGGCCACCACGCCGTGCCGCAGGACGCGATCAACGCCCTTCTCGTGCAGCTCGCGCGTGACGGCAAGACGGTCGTGCGCCTGAAGGGCGGCGACCCGTACATCTTCGGCCGCGGCGGCGAGGAGCTCGCCTTCTGCCAGCGCGCCGGCATCGAGGTCGAGGTCGTGCCCGGCATCACGAGCGCGATCTCGGTGCCCGCGATCGCCGGCATCCCCCTCACACACCGCGGTGTCGCGACCTCGTTCACCGTCGCCACCGGCCACGACCAGATCGCGTCCGTCGGCGGAGGCCGTGACCACACCGTCGTCCTCCTCATGGGCGTCGGCACCCTCGCGAACTCCGCGATCACGCTCGCCCGCGGCGAGCGGGGCGCCGGCTGCCCCGTCGCGATCGTCGAGGACGGCTTCGGCGAGCGCCAGCGCGTGACGATCGGAACCCTCGGCTCGATCGCGGCGCAGGCCGCCGAGCGCGGCATCCGCTCCCCCGCCGTCGTCGTCGTCGGCGACGTCGTGCGCCTCAGCCCCTACGCCCCCGCGGCCATCGCTCTCGACGCGCTCGACGCCTCCGAGGCACTGAGCGCCCGGCTCGCCGCAGAACACGACCCCTCCCGAAAGGCCCTTCCCCAGTGACTGACCTGAACCTCCGCGTCGCGATCGTCGGCGCCGGCCCCGCCGGCATCTACGCGGGCAACATCCTCGCGAACTCCGTCAAGGACCTCGGCGGCACGGTCGCGATCGACCTCTTCGAGTCCCTCCCGGCGCCCTACGGGCTCATCCGCTACGGCGTCGCCCCCGACCACCCGCGCATCAAGGGCATCGTGACGTCGCTGCACGAGATGCTCGATGCCGGCAGCATCCGCTTCATCGGCAACGTCGAGATCGGGCGCGACCTCGCCCTCGACGACCTGCAGGCGCGGTACGACGCCGTGATCCTCGCGACGGGGGCCATCCGCGACGCCGCCCTCGGCATCCCCGGAATCGATCTGCCCCGCTCGTACGGCGCCGCCGACTTCGTCTCGTGGTTCGACGGCCACCCCGACGTCCCCCGCGAATGGCCGCTGGATGCCGCCGAGGTCGCTGTCATCGGCAACGGAAACGTCGCGCTGGATGTCGCCCGCATCCTCGCCAAGCACGCCGTCGACCTCCGCTCCACCGAGATCGCCGACAACGTGCTCGCAGGGCTCGAGGCCTCGGCCGTCACCGACGTGCACGTCTTCGGCCGTCGCGGCCCCGCCGAGATCAAGTTCACCCCGATCGAGCTGCGCGAGCTCGGCGAGGTGCCCGATGTCGACATCGTCGTGCACGACGAGGACTTCGCCCACCTCGAGGGCATCACGCCGGCGACCAACCAGCTCAAGGTCATGCTCCGCATCCTCGAGAGCTGGCGGTCGCGCCCCTCCACCGGTGCGAGCCGCCGCCTCCACCTGCACTTCTACCACTCGCCCGTCGAGGTGCTCGGCACCGACGGCGTCGAGGGCGTGCGCTTCGAGCGCACCGTCCCCACCGGCGACGGCAGCACCGTCGTCGGCACCGGCGAGTTCCGCGACATCCCGGTGCAGGCGGTCTACCGCGCCGTCGGCTACCACGGCTCGCCCGTGCTCGACGTTCCGTTCGACGACGTGCGCGGCGTGATCCCGAACATCGAGGGTCGTGTCGTGGCGGATGCCGACGACACCGTGGCGATCCCTGGCGTCTACGCGACGGGCTGGATCAAGCGCGGTCCCGTCGGACTCATCGGGCACACGAAGTCGGATGCGATGGAGACGATCGCGCACCTCGTCGCCGACGCGCGGGCCGGTGTGCTGGCGGCACCGGTCGAGCAGGACGACGTGCTCGATCTCCTCGCCGAGCGCGAGGTCGCCTACACGACGTGGGACGGCTGGCTGGCCCTCGACGCCCACGAGTGCGAGCTCGGCGCGGGCCACGTGCACACGCGCGAGCGCGTGAAGGTCGTGCCCCGCGACGAGCAGGTCGACATCTCTCGCACCCGAGCACTTTCGCTGTCATGACCTACGTGATCGCCCTCCCGTGCGTCGATGTGAAGGACCGTGCCTGCATCGACGAGTGCCCGGTGGACTGCATCTACGAGGGTGAGCGGTCCCTCTACATCCACCCCGACGAGTGCGTCGACTGCGGTGCGTGCGAACCGGTCTGCCCCGTCGAGGCGATCTACTACGAAGACGACCTCCCCGACGAGTGGCAGGACTACTACAAGGCCAACGTCGAGTTCTTCGACGACGTGGGATCCCCCGGCGGCGCCGCCAAGGTCGGCGTCATCCACAAGGACCACCCCGTCATCGAAGCCCTCCCTCCCCAGGGAGAGGGCCATGACTGAGTCGGCGACGCCGCCGGCTGACGCGACCGCGGAGCCGTGCGAAGTCGACGTCGTGATCGTCGGCGGCGGACCGGCGGGCCTCTCGGCCGCGCTCAACCTCGGCCGTGCGCGCGCCTCGGTGCTGCTCGTCGACGCGGGGCGCCCGCGCAACGCAGCGACGCTGCGCTCGCACGGCTTCCTCACGCGCGACGGCGTGCCGCCGCTCGAGCTGCGCAAGCTCGCGCGGGCAGAGCTCGCCGCGTACCCGAACGTGCGGCTCGCCGACCGCACCGTGGTCACCGGCATCCTCCGGCGGGACGGTGAGAACGGCACGCGGTTCCTCGTCGCCGTGAACGGCCGCAAGCCCGGAACCCCCACCGTCGTCGCGGCGCGTTCGGTGCTCGTCGCCACAGGGCTCCGCGAGACCCTTCCGGCGATCCCGAGCCTGCGCGCCTACTACGGCATGACGATCTTCAGCTGCGCGGCGTGCGACGCATGGGAGCTGCAGGACCGGCGCCTCGCCCTCATCGGCGAGACCGGCGACCTCGCCGCCCGGGCGCGCCTCATCGCCCGCTGGACCGACCGCCTCACGGTCTTCACGAACGGCACCGAGGTCGTCGACACCGTCGAAGAGGCCGAGCTCACGGCATCCGGAATCCGCGTCGAGCGGCGCAGGATCGCCGACCTCGAGGGCGACCGCGGCACGGTGGAAGCCGTGCGCCTCACAGACGGCGAGCGCGTCGAGATCGACGGCGGGTTCGTGCGGCCGGTATGGAATCCGACGCTCGACTTCCTCACCGGCATCGACGCCGAGCGCGATGACGAGGGGCACCTCGCCGTCGACGGGTCGGGACGCACGTCCGTCGCCGGGCTCTATGCCGCCGGGGATGCCGCCGCCCCGGGCCCGCAGCAGCTCATCGTCGCCGCGGGTCAGGGCGCTCGCTCGGCCGCCGTCATCGTGCACGACCTCGTCGGGGTGCGCACCGCGCACTGACCTGGTCGGGCCGTCGTCTCGGCGGACGGCCCGCCGAGACGACGCGGATTGTCGTCTGCACCCGCCGGCAACAGCATTCTGCGTCTTCTCGCGGGCGCGAAGCGCCACAGAGGGCGGCGGTCGAGACCCGACCTACCCCGTCAGCGCCGCGTCTGCTCCGAGCCCGACAGCCGCTGGGCAAGGTAGATCGGCACGATCGAGACGACCACCAGCACGACCGCGATCACCGACACCACGGGCGCCTGACTCGGCCGGAACATGTTGTTCAGGATGTAGATCGGCAGCGTCGTCACACCTGACCCGGCTGTGAACGTCGTCACGATGATCTCGTCGAAGCTCAGCGCGAAGGCGAGCAGCGCCCCGGCGAGGAGCGCCGAGCGCAACTGCGGGAAAGTCACCAGCCGGAACGTCGTCCACACGCCCGCGCCGAGGTCGGCCGAGGCCTCTTCGAGGTTCGTGCCGGTGCGCCGGAGTCGCGCGATCACGTTGTTGAACACCGTCACGATGCAGAAGGTCGCGTGGGCGATCACCACCGTCCAGATCGACAACGGCACCCCCATGATCGTGCGGAAGAAGTTGTTCAGCGCGATACCGGTGATGATGCCGGGGAGGGCGATCGGCAGGATGATCAGCAGCGAGATCGCCTCGCGGCCGAAGAAGTCGAAGCGCTGCAGCGCGATCGAGATCAGGGTGCCGAGCACCAGCGCCACCACGGTGGAGACCAGCGCGACCATGACGCTCGTGCCGACGGCTTCGAGCGCACCGGCGCTCTGGAACGCCTTCCCCCACCACTCGAGGGTGAATCCGGGCGGCGGCCAGGTGAGCGAGGTCGAGGTCGAGAACGAGTTCACGAGCACGACGAAGAGCGGGAGGTACACCGCGAGCAGGATGATGCCCGTGACGATCGCCAGCACGACACGTGCCGAGGTTCCGAGTCGCATGAGCGGTCCTATAGGTTGTTCAGCGCACCCGTGCGGCGCACGAGAGCGAGGTAGCCGAAGATGATGACGATCGGGATGAGCGCGATCGCGGCCGCGAGCGGCAGGTTGTTGGCCGCGCCGACGTTCGTGTAGACGAGGTTTCCGAGCATCTGGTTCGCGCCGCCGACGATGTTGACGGTGATGTAGTCGCCGAGCGAGAGGGCGAAGCTGAAGATCGTGCCCGCGATGATCGCCGGGAACGCGAGCGGCAGCACGATGCTCCCGAGCGTGCGCCACGTCTTCCCGCCGAGGTCGGCCGAGGCCTCGAGGAGCGAGTCGGGGACACGCTCGAGGCCGGCGTAGATCGGCAGGATCACGTACGGCAGCCACAGGTACGACAGCGTGATGACGGTCGCAGGCAGGCCGTAGCCCGGGGTGTGGAGGCCGAACGGTGCGAGGAGCCACTCGAGGATGCCCTCCTGCGAGAGCACCGAACGCCACGCGTAGGCCTTGACGAGATAGCTCGCCCACAGCGGCATGAGGATCGCGATGACGAGGATGCGCTGCGCACGGGGCGAGGCGACCTTGGCCATGTAGAACGCGATCGGCAGCGCGATCGCGACGTCGACGATCGTGACGAGGACCGCGACCCCGAGGGTGCGCAGCGTCACCGTCTGGTACAGCGAACCGGTGAGGACCGTGACGATGTTGTCGAAGGTCCAGTCGGTGATGATCTCGCCGGTGAAGGTGTCGACCTGCCAGAACGCCGTCACCAGCAGCAGCACGAGCGCGACGATGTAGACGACGCCGAGCCAGAACAGCGGCGCGGTCAGCAGCAGCGTGAGCCGCACCCGCGGGTGGGTGGTCAGGAACGCCGACAGTCGACGCTGGGGCGTCCGCTTCGGGGCGGGCACCGCGCGTACGGCGGGGGTGATCTCGGTGGTCATCTCTTCCTCAGGAGAAGACCGGGGACGGCGCGTGTTCAGCCGCGCCGCCCCCGGCGTCGTTCAGGGCGTCAGCCCTTGATCTCTGCCCACGCCTGGGTCCAGGCGGAGTAGTCGACGCACTCGACGTCGGTGCGGCCGTCGACGCAGTCGGCGATCGGGGTGGTCCAGTACCAGATCTGCGACGCGTACTCCTCGTCACCGGCGTGGTACGCCTCGCACGAGCCCTCGCTGCGGAACTCGCACGCGGCCTGGTTCGACGGCGCCTCGCCGAAGTACTCGGTGGCCTGGGCGTTGGCCTCAGGGCTGGCGATGTAGTTCAGCCACGCGTACGCGCAGTTCGGGCTCGCGGCGTCGGATGCGATCATCCACGTGTCCGACCAGCCGGTCGCGCCCTCTTCAGGCAGCACGACGTCGGTCGCGGCTCCCGATCCTTCGAGGACGTTCTCGATGACCTGCCACGTGGTGCCTGCGACCGAGTCACCGGTCTCGAAGGCCTGGATCTCCTTGAGGTAGTCCGACCAGTACTCGCCGATGTGTGCGCGCTGAGCCTTCAGCAGGTCGACGGCGGCAGCGAACTGCTCCTCGTCGAGGGCGTACGGGTTCTCGATGCCGAGCTCGGGCTGGTGGGTCATGAGGTAGACCGCGGCGTCGGCGATGTAGATCGGCGAGTCGTAGGCCGTGATCTTGCCCGAGTTGTCACCCGCGTTGTCGAACACGACATCCCACGAGGTGGGGGCCTCGGCGAAGACGTCCGTGCTGTACAGCAGCAGGTTGGCGCCGTAGCCGTGGGGCACACCATAGGCCTGGCCGTCGACGGAGTTCCACTCCTGGTCCTTGAGGAAGGGGTAGATGCCCTCGTAGTTCGGGATGAGGTCGGTGTTCACGGGAGCCACGTCGCCTGCGGCGATGAGCCGCAGGGTCGCGTCGCCCGAGGCGGCCACGACGTCGTAGTCGCCGGTCTTCATGAGGTTGACGGCCTCGTCAGACGTGCCGTAGGTCTTCGAGACGACCTCGCAGCCGGTCTCCTCTTCGAACGCGCTGACCCAGTCGACGGCGGGGTCGTTGCTGCCGTCTTCGACGTAGCCGGGCCACGCCAGGAGCGAGACCGAGCCTTCGTAGTCGCCGAGCTCCTCGGCCTCTTCGGACGGCGCGGCGCTGCCGCCGCCTGACGTGCCGCAGCCGGCCAGGACGGCGATCGAGCCGATCGCCAGCGCGGTCGCGGCGATGCGCGCCCCGCGTGTCTTGTGCAACATGGGTGTGTTCCTCTCGGGTGCTGTGGTGCTTGCTGTGTGTGATCCGGGGCTCGCGCCCAGGTCTTGTTCCGGCTACGCGCCGGGGGGAAGGAGGGCGACGACGTCGCCGTCGTGCCATACGACGTGAACGCGGTCGCCGCGGTCGTCGTCGCCGGCGCGCGAGCGGTCATTGGGTTCGAGGACGGTGACGCGCACCCCCGCGTCGAGATCGACGACACGACGGATGCCGCTGCCCACGTAGATCGACTCGACGAGGGTCCCCGGTGCCGACCGCTCTCCCGCCCCGCTCGCAGCGGCCGAGCTCAGCGTTAGCTTCTCGGGGCGGATCGAGTGCTCGCCCGCACGCCCCATGAGCGCGTCGGAGCGCTCGTGGTCGAAGAGGTTCGAGGTGCCCACGAAGTCGGCGACGAAGCGGGATGCCGGGCGCTCGTACAGGTCGCGCGGAGTGCCGAGCTGCTCGATGCGGCCGTTGTTGAACACCGCGACGCGGTCGGAGAGAGTCAGCGCCTCCTCCTGGTCGTGCGTGACGAAGATGAAGGTGATGCCGAGGTCGCGCTGGATCTGCTTGAGCTCGACCTGCATCTGCTCGCGGAGCTTGAGGTCGAGGGCGCCGAGCGGCTCGTCGAGCAGCAGCACCTTGGGCTGGACGACGGTCGCGCGGGCGAGGGCGACGCGCTGGCGCTGGCCGCCCGAGAGCTGCGACGGCTTGCGGGCCGCCATCTGCTCGAGCTTGACCGCGGCGAGCGCTGCCATGGCGCGGTCGCGGCGCTCGGTGCGCTTGATGCCGCGTACCCGCAGGCCGTAGGCGACGTTGTCGAGCACGCTCATGTGCGGGAACAGCGCGTAGTCCTGGAAGACCGTGTTGACGTCGCGGTCGAACGGCGCCTTCTTGGTGACGTCCTGCCCGAACAGCTCGATCGTGCCTGCCGTGGGCTGCTCGAATCCGGCGATGAGGCGGAGCACCGTCGTCTTCCCCGAGCCCGACGGCCCGAGCATCGAGAAGAACTCGCCCGCGGCGATCTCGAGATCGACGTGGTCGACGGCGGTGACGGCGCCGAACTCCTTGGCGAGTCCGGTCAGCCGGATGGCGGGCTGCTGATCGGTCATGGACGATCTCCTTCGATGTCGATGCAACTAAATCATATGGATCCAGATGTCAAAAGAACACCACCCGTGTTACGGTCTTGTCACGGTTGAGGAGGACGAGCTCCTCGGCCTCGCCCCCCAGGAGCTTCATGCCGCACGCGACCGGACGAGTCGACGCCGCGCGTGCCGTCGTCTTCGCTCCCCTCGACGGCAGCGGACGCGCCGAGCTGGTCGAACAGCGGCTCACCGACGCCATCGTCAGCGGCGTGCTGCGCGACGGCGAGCGGCTCCCGAGCGAATCCGACCTCGCCCGCAGCCTCGGCGTCGCCGTCGTCACGGCGCGCGAAGCCCTCGAGGGCATGCGCGACAAGGGCCTGGTGCGCACGCGCCGCGGGCGCGACGGCGGCAGCTTCGTCACCTTCGACCGCGAGTCGGCCGCACGGCTGTTCGACCGGAGACTCCGCGAGCACAGCCGCATCCAGCTGCGCGACCTCGCCCTGCATGTCGCGGCGATCGCCGGCACGGCCGCCGAGACCGCCGCCGAGCGTGCGAGCGACGACGACATCGAGAACCTCGTCCGCATCGCCGCCGATGCCGATTCCACCACCGCGGGCGGCGCGCGCCGCGCCGTGAGCCGGTTCCAGCTCGAGGTCGCCGCGATCAGCCAGTCGCCGCGACTCGTGCATGAGGAGATGCGGCTGCAGAGCGAGGCGGGGGCGCTGCTCTGGCTGTGCCTGCGGGAACAGGAGTACCGTGACCGCAGCACCCTCGCGCGCACCCGCATCATCGACGCCATCCGCAACTACTCGCCGCTGGCCGCGCGCACCGCGACGATCACCCATATCGACGACGCCTTCCACTGGCTCATCGATGAGCGCGCACGGGTCGACGCGCTCGCCGAGGAACCGGCATCCGTCTCTCCGTCTTCGAAGGACACCCCATGACCACCATCGCGACACGATCCCCGGCCGACGTCGCCGCGCACATCGCCGCGACGATCGACGACATCTTCGCGATGATCGACGGCTGGCGAGACCTGCTCCAGGACCGGCTCGGCGCCGCTGACGCGCTGGCGGCGGCATCCGTCGATCCCCTCGTCGAGGCGTTCGCCGTCCCCGCGGTCAGCGGGCAGACGCTCCTCACGGGCGCCGGCTTCGTCGCGACCCCGGGCGTGCTGACGGATGCCGAATGGCACCTCGCCTGGTGGCTGGGCGGATCCGGTGCCGGACGGCACCTGCGCCGCCTCGCGACGATCGACGACCCGGGCCACGAGCAGTTCCGCGATTACACGGCGCTCGAGTGGTGGCGGGTGCCGGCGCAGACGCGCGCGCGCCACCTCACCGGGCCCTATGTCGACTACGTCTGCACCGACGACTACACCGTGACGATCACGACACCGGTCATGGTGCACGGCGAGATGGTCGGCGTCGTCGGCGCCGACGCGCTGGTCGACCGGCTCGAGCGGGAACTCCTGCCGGTGCTGCGCACCGGACGCACCCCCGCGACCGTCGTCAACGCCTCGGGGCGCGTGGTCACCTCGACCGATGCGCGGCGCGAGCCGGGGTCGATCCTGCGCGGGCCCGGCATCGTCGAGGCGGTGCGCGGAGCGGGGCCGGATGCCGTCACCCTCGCCGACGGCACTTCGGTGCTCGTGTGCGGCGACACGTCCCTCGCGCTGGTCGTCGGGCTCTAGAGACTGCGCGGCGTCGTTGTCAAGACCCCGCCGTGCGGCGAGCGATCGGGGCACAATGGCGTCATGCCCGCACTCGTCATCGTCCTCATCGTCGTCGGAATCGTCCTGCTGCTGCTCGGCCTCTTCGTCGAGGTGGTCAAGTTCCTGCTCTGGGTCGGACTCGTCATCCTCATCGTCGGCGTCATCGCCTGGCTACTGGGATTCATCAAGCGCAAGGCCTGAAGTCGACAGCGGCCTGGTGCCGACTCAGTCGTGGTGGAAGATCTCGGGGAGCTCTTTCCACCACTCGCCGTCGGCGCGGTCCGCGAGCGGCTGCTGCAGCGGCTCCTGCACGGCCCACCACCGCTGCGTCTCGGGATCGGCGGCGATCGCGGCCATGTCGGCGTCGTAGTCGTCGCCGGTGTACTCGAAGTACGCGAACAGCAGGTCGCCGTGCCGGTAGATCGAGTAGTTCTGGATGTGGCTCGCCGTCAGCCGCGCGAGGACGCCAGGCCACACCGCGGCGTGGTACCGCTCGTACTCCTCGCGGTGTTCGGCCGGGAGTCCGATGACCGACGCGACGCGCTTCACGCGTTCACCTCCACGGTCACCGGAATCCCCTCGCGCTCCTGGGATTCGTAAGCCGCCTCGACGACCGCCATGGTGTGCAGCACGTCGTCCACCGATGTCGGCAGCGTCGGCACGCTGCCCTCGACGAACCGCTGCACCGCCCCCATCGATCCGATGAAGGCGTCGGGGAACCACGATCCCTCGAACGGCACGTCGCGCCAGCCCCGCTCCTTCTCGTCGAGCAGCACGATCTCGAGCGCATCCGGCCCCCCGGTCGGATAGTCGAGCAGCAGGCCCATCTGGGCGCGGATCGCGCCCTTCGTGCCCTCCCACTTGATGTAGCTCTCTTCGTGCGCCGGCCCGAAGGCGTGGTCGTGGTTGGTGCTGATCGTGACGCGGAGCGGCCGGTCGCGGTAGCGGAGCAGGATCGTGGAGCGGGTATTGGCGACCTCGTGCTTCTCAGGATGCGGGAGCGTGACGGCACTGACACCGTCGGGGTCGCCGAGGAACGAACGCACGAGGTCGAGGTAGTGCACGCTGTGCATGTTGATCTCGAGGCGCTCGAGGCCGAACACGTGCGGGAAGAGGTGCCACGGGGTGTCGACCTGCACGCGGATCTCGAGGTCGTACAGCTCGCCGATCACGCCCTCGGCGATGAGGCGACGAGCCTCGGCGACGTAGGGCGCGAAGCGCAGCTGCGTGTTCACGGCGGCCACGAGGCCCTTGCTATGACAGAGGTCGCGCAGCGCGATGCCCTCGGCGAGCGTATGGCCGAGCGGCTTCTGGATCAGCACCGCCGCACCGTCGGGAAGCGCCTCGAGCGCGGCGGCGTACTGCTCGGGCATGAGGGCGATATCGTACACGGCACCGGCTGGGGCTGCCGCCACGGCCTCTGCGACCGTGCCGAAGACGTGCTCGATGCCGTACTCGTCGGCGAGCCCCTGGGCGCGCGCTACCGTGCGGTTGACGAGGCCCCACACGGGGTACCCCGCCTTGCGGTAGGCCGGCAGGTGCGCGTCCTTCACGATCCCGCCGGTGCCGATGATCACGATCGGCCGCGGGTGCGCGGGCAGCTCGAGGCGGTAGGCGGCCTCGGGATTCCGCTCGGGGTGGTCGCTCACGGGGTCATCCCTTCACTGCGCCGACCGTCTGGCCGCGGATGAGGAAGCGCTGCGCCCCGAGGAAGACGAGGAGCAGCGGAAGCATCGAGATCACCGTCGCGAGCGCCAGCTGCGGCATGTAGAGCTTGACGTCGAGGCCCGCGGCGACCGTCGCGTTGAAGAGCGGGCTCGCCCCGATGAGCTCCTGGATGCCGATCGAGATCGTCTTGTTCTGCTGATTGCTCGTCAGCAGCGCCAGCGGGAGGAAGAAGTTCGTCCAGTTGGCCACGAACGAGAAGAACGCCACGAGCGCGACGGCCTGCTTCGAGATCGGCAGTCCGACGCGGAAGAAGATGGCGATCTCGCCGAGACCGTCGATGCGCGCCGCCTCGACGAGCTCGGGAGGCATCGTCGTCATGAAGTGGATGTAGCTGAGGTACACGCCGAACGGGAAGAAGCCCATGATCACCGCGACGGGCCAGAGCTGTCCGACGGCGCCGATCGCGTTCACCTCGAGGAAGAGCGGGATGACCAGCACCGTGTTGGGCATGACCATCGCGAGCAGCGTCGCGAACAGCCAGAACTTGCGCGAACGGAAGCGCAGCCGCGCCATCGCGTAGCCGGCCGGGATCGCCGCTATCAGGGCGAGGAGCCCCCCGGCGATCGCGAGGATGAGGGAGTTCATGATCCAGCGCTGGAAGAGTCCGCCGCCGCCCGGGCCGAAGCCGGTGAGCTGGCTCCAGCTGAACACGACGTTGTCCCACGACATCCCCTGCAGGCCGAGCCAGCCGTCGGTTCCCGCGGCAACGCCCTCCTGGCTTCGGAAGGCCATCGCGATGAAGCCGACGATCGGGATCACGAACATCGCCGCGACGACGAGCATCACCGTCACCCGGGAGACGCGCCCCGCGTTCCAGCGGCGCGAGCCGACGGGGCGGTGCACTTCGGTCTGTGCGGGGGCGCTCAACGTGCCTTCTCCTTCTCATCGCCGAAGAGTCCGCTCTTGAAGACGATGAAGATGCCGATGGCGAGGGTGATGACGAGCAGGATGATCGACATCGCCGCCGCCGCCGGGAAGTTGCGGTTCGTGAACGCGAACGCGTAGCCGAGCTGCGTCGGCGCCCATTCCGCGTCGATCGAGCCCGCCGAGATCTGCCGCATGAGGTAGGGCTCGAGGAAGAGCTGGAACCCGTAGGCGAGGTTCATCAGCGCGGCGTATCCGATCCACGGACGGATGAGGGGGAGCTTGATCCGCCACGCGAGCTGCCAGGCGTTGGCGCCGTCGAGTGAGGCCGCCTCGAAGATCTCGTCGGGGATGCCGTTGAGACCGCCGTTGACGATGATGATCCAGGTCCCCACGCCCTGGAAGAAGAGCATCGCCGTGAGGATCCACGGCAGGTTCTCGGTGGTCGTGATCTCCTTCAGCGTGTCCAGCCCCATGCCCTGCCACAGGAACGCGATGGGCGATTCGGTCGGGTTGAGGAGATACACCCACAGCACGAAGTTGGCGATGCCGGCGAGCGCACCGGGAACGAAGTAGATGAAACGCATCGAACCGCCGAAGCGGCCGGGGCTCGCGTGGACGAGGAGCGCGAGGCCGACGACGCCGAGGATCATCAGCGGCAGCCAGATCGCCATCACCGTGAAGATGTTCACGAACGTGTCGACGAACCGGTAGTCCGTGACGACCGTGACGAAGGCTTCAAGCCCGCCGAATCCGGTCTGCGGATTCACGAGAGTCGCCGGCTTCTGCAGCGAGATGTAGAAGGCGTACCCGATCGGGATGGCTGCCGCGACCAGGAACAGCAGCATGTAGGGCGCCATCAGCACCCACGCGCCGCGAGCTTCGACGCGATGCAGGGCTCGGCGCCGTGATCTTCTCGGCGCTGCGCCCGCGCCGCGTCGCTGCGCCGTGGTGAGCGTCTCGGTGACGGTTGTCGTCATGGCTTCTTCCTCGAAGATGTGCGGTGCAGGCAGGGGCGCCGGTCGTGGACCGACGCCCCTGCGCCAGAGTGCCTTACTGAACCGTGTAGCCGACCGACTTGGCCTGGTTGACCAGCTCCTCGCCGAAGGCGGCGATGGCCTCTTCGACCGTCCCGCCGCTGATGAGTGTCGGGCTCACGGTCTCGGTCCACACCGAGCCGGTGTCGTACAGCATGTACGAGTACGGGTTGACCGCCGAAGCGGCATCCTTGAACGCCTGCTGAACCGCCGGGATCTCGGCGAAGTACGCGTCGGATTCGATCTTCGCGAGCCAGGCATCCTGCACCGGACCGTAGCCGGGAAGGCCCGTGCTGAGGTCGACCTGCCAGCGGGGATCGGTCGCGACGAACGTCGCGAACGTCAGCGCGTTCTCGAGCTGCTTGCCGGTGATGTGCGACGAGACGCCCCACAGTCCACCGCCCTCGTTTCCGGTAGACGGCTCCGACTCGCCCTCCCACACCAGCGGTGCGACGGCACTCATCTCACCGGCAGGGATCTTCCAGGTGTCGCGGAAGAGGTAGTTGCCCCACCACACGGCTCCGGGGCTCATCACGAGGTTCGCGCCCGCTTCGGCGGCGTCGCCGTCGAAGATGCCCTGGGTGCTGAGCGCATCGCCCACGTACATCTGGTCGAGCAGCTCGGTCGCGCGCACGCACGTCGGGTCGCTCATGTCGATGTGGGCCTCGGTCTCGGAGACACGGTCGTTGGTCGGGCAGCCGGACCCCTGCAGGTAGCGGTTCACCGCGTACGCGTCGCCGAGGAAGCCGCTGATCTTGCCGGGGTGCTCGGCCGCGATCGTGACGGCGAGTTCGCCGTACTCCTCCCACGTCGTCGGCAGCGTGTAGCCGTTCGCATCGAAGAAGGCCTTGTTGTACCAGAACACGTCCGGCGCGGCGTCGTTGCGCAGGCACCGGATCTTGCCGTCGATGTCGCAGAACGACAGCACGGCGGGATCGTAACCCTCGATGACCTCGGGGAGGAGGTCGGTGAGGTCGGCGGCGTAGTCGCTCGTCGAGTTCGTCGCCCACCCGATGTCGTCGTTGGACGGGAAGAAGATCGCGTCGGGCCAGCCGGAGCCCGCCGAGTCGAAGTTGGCGAACGACTGCTTGACGGTCTTGCCGCCGACGGTGCCGTCGATCTGCACCACATCGATCTCGATGTCGGGATAGGCCTCCTGGAAGGCCTCGGCGGCCGGCACGCGGGGCGGGTCGACCCACACCGTGATCTTGCCGCCGGAATCGGTCTGCGCGTCGGCCGTCGCTTCGCCGCCGGTGCCGCCGGAGCAGCCAGCCAGGGCGAGAGCCGCCACGACGAAGCCTGCGCCCGCCGCGAGGATCCTCTGGGTCTTCATTGACACTCCTTGTGTGAGTGGCGCTGCTGATCGCACGCCGTTGTGATCTGCCTGTGGTGCTGCGGTCGTCCTGCCGGACGTGCTCAAACGTTATCCCTGTCATTCGGGGAAGTCAAACGTTTGCTCACATTGCTCGGCTCGGAACGCTTCGCGTTGATATCCGACCATACATCGGATGAATCTCGGTGGGTATCCCGTTCCATAACAAAATGGGACTCATTCACGGGCAAGTGATTGGATCATTCAGCCGCCAGGCGTTGCGGATCGAGGCGGTAGAACTCGGCCGCCGTGCGTCCGAGGACCTGCTCGCGATCCCGAGCATCGAGCAGGTCGAACAGGGGCAGAAGTCCGCCCCACACGCGCGTGTATCCGCCGGCGAGCACCGAGATCGGCCAGTCACCGCCGTACATGAGGCGCTCGGGGCCGAACAGCTCGAGCGCACGCTCGAAGGACGGCCGGATCGCCTCGGTCGACCAGGCCCCCATGTCGGCCGTGGCCGAGTACAGTCCGCTCACCTTGCCGTACACCAGCGGGTTCTCGGCGGCGGCGGCGATGAGCGAGTCCCACGGCTCCACGTCGTCGAGCCCGATCGGCGGCTTGGCCAGATGGTCGATCACCATGCGAAGTCCCGGATGCCGCTCCGACAGCAGCGGCACGATCTCGAGGTGGCGTGGCAGCACGGCCACCACGTCGAGGGCGACGCCGCGGGCGGCGAGCACATCGAGCGCTGCAGCGACCTCGGGACGCAGCAGCCAGTCCGGATCGGGCTTCGTGTGGATGAGGTTGCGCACCCCCACCATGAGAGAGTCGCCCGCCCACGCGTCGAGCGTGGCCGCGGTCGCCGCGGCGTCGTCCAGGGGTGCGAAGCCGACGATCCCCACGACCTCGGCGTGCGCGGCGGCCGACGCCCGCATGATCGCGGTGTCTTCGGGGTTGTCGGCCGACTGTACCTGGACGGTGAAGTCGACGCCGGCGGCCTTCAGCTCGGGGGCGACGTCGTCGAAGGTCATCGCGCCGTCGATCGGGGCGAGGGCGGGTCCCAGCCAGTCGTACTCGGCCTCGGCCGGGTCCCACACGTGCTGGTGCGCGTCGATCACGGGGAAGGTCATGTGGTGTCTCCGTCGTTCGATTCCAGGTTCTCAGAGCACGCGGTGGCGGTCCCAGACCGCGCGGAGCGATTCGCCCGCGAGCAGCTCAGCGAGCACCGTCGACTCCCGCGCGGCGCGCGCTCGGGCGAGCCCGAGGACGGCGTGCTCGTGCGCACGGGGCACCACCACGACGCCGTCGTCGTCCGCCATCACGAGGTCGCCGGTGCTGATCGCGACCCCGCCCACCACGACCGGCTCGTCGACGCTCTCGATGCGCATGCGTGCCCGATAGTCGATCGGCCGGCGCGAGCGCGAGAACGCCGGAAAGCCGAGCGCCGCAATGCGGTCGGCGTCTCGCAGATTGCCGTCGGTGATCACGCCCGCAGCCCCCGCGCCGAGAGCGGCGGCACTGAACAGCTCGCCCCAGAAGGCGGAGTCGTTGCTCTCGGCGGTCGCGATCACCACGAGCTGGCCGGCACGCACGCCGTCGATCATGTCGATGGCCGCGCCGTACGGATCGATGGGCTCGTCGATCGTCGACGGCGCGAAGCGCACGGTCCTGGCGCGACCGATGGCGCGTGAACCGGGGACGACGGGTGCGAGCCGCAGCTGCAGCACCTGGTCGCGGAGTCCTGCGGCGTCGCACGAGTCGCTGAGGATCGCGGTCGTCAGGCGCTCGTCGCCCGGCTCGGGCGTGAAGCCCGCCTCACCGGATGACATGGCCGCCGCCGCTCTGGAAGACGAACTCCCGCTCGATCTCGGGCGTGAGCGAGATCCCGAGCCCGGGCGCTGTGGGGGCCGAGATACGGCCGTCCGCGAAGTGCACCTGCTCGATGCGCATCGCGTCGCGAAGGGGGTTGGGCAGAGTGCAGAACTCGAAGAGCTCGACATGGGGATCGGCTAGGACCGTGTGCAGATTCGCGGCGAACGTCACGGCACTCCCCCACACGTGCGGCACGCACGCAGCCCCCGCATCCCGTGCTCTTCGGGAGACGCGCGAGAAGGCACGGGGCCCCCCGACGAACGTCACATCCGGCTGCGCGATATCGAGGGCGCCGGCGTCCAGCAACTGAGCGAACTCGCGCTCGGTGCCGTTGGATTCCACACCCGAGACCGGCACACCCGCCTCGGCGCGCACCTGCGCGTACCCCGCGACGTCGTCGGCCGAGCACGGTTCCTCGTACCAGCGCGCGCCGAGTTCTGCGGCGCGCCTGCCCACGCGCACGGCGTCGGCGAGCGACCACGGCCGTGCTGCGCACGCCTGCACGGCGTCGAGGATGAACTGCACGCCGCCCGGCAGCCGCGACACCACGTGATCAAGCAGGGCGAGCGTCGTATCGGGGTCGGTCATCGCGCGGAACTTCACCGTCCCGAACCCGGCGGAGACCTGGGCGGCGGCCCACGCCGAGACTTCTTCGAAGGTCGTACCGAGCCCCCCGCTCGCATACGCCTCGATGCTCGCGCGGCGCGCGCCGCCCAGGAGCTCATAGGCGGGCACGCCGGCCCGCGTCGCGACGGCATCCAGCGCCGCCGTCTCGATCGCACCCGCCACGCCGGACGCGATCCCGCCCCGGGACCAGAACGCCGTATAGGCCCGCAGGTGGTCGCCGACCTCGAGCGGCGATGCGAACGAGACGCCCTCGACGTAGGGGCGGAATGCCTCGACGAGCCCGGGAACGGCGGGCGCCGCCATGATGCCGGCGCCCGCCTCGCCGACGCCGACCGATCCGTCGGCGAGGGTGACCTCGACGAGGGCCGCGTCCCACGAACGGATAACCCCGCCCACCCACGTCAGCTCGTCGCCTGCCGCGTAGCGATGCGACAGCAGGACGGCGCGTACCGCCACGACTGTCAGCGAGGTGTCGGTCACAGTCGGCGTGCTGATCGGATTCGTCATCGAAGTCCCGTCAATCATCGGATGTCTCCTCGAAACCACCATAGGGCAATCGATTGAGCACGCGCTAGTCCTCCGATGACCGGAACAAACCGTACACTGACACGCATGACCGACGAAGAGGCCGCGATCGGCTCGCGCTCGCAGACCGACGTCGTGATCGAGGGCATCAAGGGCATGCTCACGCGGGGCGACCTGCGCCCGGGATCGCGACTGCCGGTCGAGAAGGATCTCGCAGCCCAGCTGGGCGTTTCGCGCGGCTCGCTGCGGGAGGGCGTGCGCGCCCTCGCCACTCTCGGAGTCCTCGAGACCCGGCAGGGCGACGGCACGTACGTCACCTCGCTCGACCCCCGCCGACTGCTGAGTCCCCTCGGCTTCCTCGCCGATCTTCAGCAGCCCGCTCACGCCGCCGACCTCCTCGCGGTGCGGCGGGTGCTCGAGACCGAGAGCGTCTCGCTCGCCGCCACCCGGCTGAGCGACGACGAACTCGCCGAGCTCGACGACGTGCTCGGAGTGGTCGACGAGATCCTCGAGAACGAGCCCGACATGGACCTCGAGGCTTTCATCCACGCCGACACCGAGTTCCACCGCATGATCGCGCGTGCGAGCGGCAACCCGCCCCTCGCCGCGATCATCGACACGCTCGTCGGCCGCACCTTCCGCGCACGGCTGTGGCGGGCGATCTCGCACCGCGGCTCGGTGCGAGAGACCCAGGCCGAGCACCGCGCGATCCTCGACGAGCTCGTCCGCCGCGACCCCGAACGCGCGCGCATCCGCATGTCGGTGCACCTGCTGGGCGTCGAGGAGTTCAGTGCGGCGCACGCCGACGAAGACCCCGAGGCGATCTAGCGCGCCGCCCAGTAGCTGCCGCCCGGGAACGAGTACTCCTCGACCGACGCGTCGAACATCTGTGCGCTGTACCCGGGCTGGACGGGCAGCACGTACGCGCCGTTCTCGACGATGCACGGGTCGACGAAGTGCTCGTGCAGATGATCGACGAACTCGGTGACGCGGTTCTCGAGCGTGCCCGAGACGCAGACGAAGTCGAAGATCGACAGGTGCTGGACCAGTTCGCACAGACCCACGCCACCGGCGTGCGGGCACACCGGCACGCCGAACTTGTGGGCCATGAAGTAGACCGCGAGGATCTCGTTCACACTCGCGAGCCGAGCGGAGTCCAGCTGGCAGAAGTCGATCGCCTCGGCCTGGAAGAGCTGCTTGAACAGCACGCGGTTCATCCCGTGTTCGCCGGTGGCGACGCCGATCGGCGCCACCGCGCGTCGCACAGCGGCGTGGCCGAGGATGTCGTCGGGGCTCGTGGGCTCCTCGATCCACAGCGGCTTGAACTCGGCGAGGTGGCTCATCCACTCGATCGCCTCCGGCACGTCCCACACCTGGTTCGCGTCGATCATGAGGTCGGCGTCCCAGCCGATCACCTCGCGAGCGATGCGCAGGCGGCGGATGTCGTCTTGGAGACTCGCGCCGACCTTGAGCTTGACGTGGCGGTAGCCCTCGTCGACGGCCTCCTGCAGCAGGCGCCGGAGCTTCTCGTCGCTGTAGCCGAGCCACCCCGCGCTCGTCGTGTAGCAGGGGTAGCCGCCGCGCGCCTCGAGTTCGGCGACGCGCTGCTCGCGCGTGGGCGCGCGCTCGGCGAGCATCGCGACGGCCTCGTCGCGCGTGAGGGCGTCGGAGAGGTATCGCATGTCGGCGGCGTCGACGAGCTGCTCCGGGGTCATGTCGGCGAGGAGCCGCCACAGCGGCTTGCCTGCCTGGCGCGCAGCGAGGTCCCACATCGCATTCATCACGGCCGCCATCGCGAGGTGCACGACGCCCTTCTCGGGCCCGAGCCACCGCAGCTGCGAGTCCGAGGCCAGCTCGCGGTAGAGTCCGCCGAGGTCGGCTACGGCATCCTCGACCGAGCGCCCGATCAGCGGCAGTCCCCGCTGCCGAGCCGCTTCGACGCACAGGTCGTTGCCACGCCCGATCGTGAACGTGAAGCCGTATCCCTTGACCGCCGGGTCATCGGTGTGCACGACGACATAGGCGGCCGAGTAGTCGCCGTCCTTGTTCATGGCGTCCGAGCCGTCCATGCTGAGCGAGGTCGGAAAGCGCACGTCGTGCGCGGTGACGGCGGTGATGGTGGTCATGCCAGGGCCTCCGGGATGAGTTCGACGTCGGCGAGGTCGCGCCATACGGCGTCGGGGATGGGGGATGCCGCGCGCTCGGCGTTCGAGCGCACCTGTGCGGTGCCCCGGGCGCCGAGGACGACGCTCACCACGGCGGGGTGGCGCAGCACGTAGGCGATCGCAGCCTCGGGGAGCGTCACGCCGTGCCGCTCGCAGACGTCCGCGACACGGTTCGCCCGCGCGATCAGCTCGGGAGGCGCCGGCTGGTAGTCGAAATGCGCGTCGGGGGCGGGCCGCGGAGTGCTGAGCAGCCCCGAGTTGTAGACGGCCGCGGCGACGACACCCACACCGCGATCGGCGGCGAGCGGCAGCAGATCGGCGAGCGCCTCGTCGTCGAGCAGCGTGAACCGACCGGCGCACATGACGATGTCGACATCGGCGCGACGGATGAGTTCGGCGAGCGGTGCCGCGTGGTTCATGCCCGCCCCGACCTCGGTGACCACGCCCTGCTCTCGCAGTTCGATGAGTGCGCCGATGCCCTCGGTCGAGGCTTGCGTGAAGTGGTCGTCGGGGTCGTGCAGATACAGGATGTCGATGCGGTCCAAGCCCAGCCGCTCGAGCGAGGCCTCGACCGAGCGGAGGATGCCGTCACGGCTGAAGTCCCACTCGCGCCGGGGGTCGGCCGGCACGTCGAACCCCTGGCCGTCGCGCTCGTGCGCGGTCTCGGGGCTCGGCACGAGCAGCCGCCCGACCTTGGTGGAGACGACGAACTCGGAGCGTGGACGACCGGCGAGCTCGGCGCCGAGGCGCCGCTCCGACAGGCCCACCCCGTAGTGGGGTGCGGTATCGAAGTATCGGATGCCAGCGTCCCATGCCGCAGCGACGGTCTCGTGGACCTCGTCGTCGGTGGTGACGCGGAAGAGGTTCCCGAGCTGCGCCGTACCCAGGCCCAGATCGGTCAGCTCCAAGCCGCGCCGCGTTGCGCGAGTACGCATGGTCGTCCCCTCATCGTGTTCCTTCATCCTAGTCATTCATTGGATGAATCGGTACCTGATGGCAGGGAAAACTATCCGATGGGGGTGAAAGTGGGGGAAAGGTCGGCTCTATTGCGTCTGCCGAGTCGACGGCGGCGCCGTCGACTCACGCTCGACGAGCACCGGCGCCGGATCGGCGACCACGACATCGCTCACCGCGCCCGTGGTGATCCGGTCGAAGATCGCGGTCATCCCGGCGCGGCCGAGCTCATACAGCGGCATCCGCACCGTCGTCAGCGGCGGCCACGCGTTCTCGGCTGTCCACGCGTCGTGCATGGCGACGATCGAGAGGTCCTCGGGCACCCGCAGACCCAGGCGTCGCGCCTCGAGCAGGGCGCCGTGTGCGGCGTTGACGTTCGCGACCACGACGGCGGTCGGCGGCTCGGCCAGCGATGCGACGCGAGCGAGCGCCGCACCGCCGCTGCGCGGGTCGTAGCCGAGGCGCGTCACGTATTCGTCCGGCACCGCGAGGCCGGCACCCGCCATCGCCCCGCGGAATCCCGCCTCGCGACTCGTCGCGGTGTGCGACGCCGGGTGCCCCCCGAGGAAGCCGATGCGCGCGTGGCCGAGATCGATGAGGTGCTGCGTGCCCAGGCGCATCCCGCGGTCGTCGTCGAGCACCACCGAACCGGTGCCGTGCGGAGGGATGGAGTTCACGAAGACGACCGGCAGGCTCCCCTCGACGAGGCTCTGCAGGTCGTCCGGACGCATGTTGTCGCCCACCTGCACCAGCACACCGTCGACTCGTCCTTCGCCGATCAGTCGCGGAATCGACTCCTCGCCTTCGGGCATCCCCTCCGCGCGCACCAGCAGCACCATGTAGCCGCGCCGGTTCGCCTCCTCCTCCACCCCGCGCATGAGCTCGGTGAAGATCGCGTTCGTCAGGTCGGGCACGATCAGCCCCACGACGTTGGTGCGCGCGAACTTCAGTGCGCGGGCGGCGAAGTTCGGGCGATACCCGAGGTCTTCCGCCGCCTGACGGATGCGCTGCCGCGTCTGTTCGCTGACACGGGCGCTCGGGGCGTCGCTCAGCACGCGCGAGACGGCCGAGACCGATACCCCCGCACGCGCCGCGACATCGCTCAGCGTGGCCATGCGCCCAGTGTAGGGATCACCTCCGGCGCCGGATCACGCCGCACGTCGGTTCACGAGATACAGGTGCGTGAGCACCATCACCGTCTCGCCGTGCTGATTGGCCACCGTCACGAGCTCGTGGACGTAGCCGAACTCGTCCGGGCGCCGCGGGTGGGCGGACTTCTCGGTGATCTCGGCGGTCACCCGGATGGTGTCGCCGATGAAGACGGGGCGGATGAAGCGGATGCGGTCGTAGCCGTAGCTCATCGACTGCGGGTTGATGTCTCCCGCGGTCATGCCGACGGCGACCGAGAGGATGAGCGTGCCGTGGGCGATGCGCTGCCCCGCCGGCTGCGTGGCCATCCACTCGGCATCCATATGGTGGGGGAAGAAGTCGCCCGTCTGCCCGGCGTGCAGCACGATGTCGGCCTCGGTGATCGTCCGCCCCACGCTCTCGCGGCGCTCGCCGATCTCGATGTCCTCGTACCAGCGATCGATCGTCTTCACGAGTGCACCAGCCATTCCTCGGCGCCCTCGTCCAGCCGTGCGCGCAGCTGATCGTCGGTGAGCCTGCCCACGAGAGCCTCGGTGACGAACTCCGACAGCGCGTTCTGCAGCTCGATGTAGTGCACGAACCGCGGGCGCACGTACGCGCCCTCGAGGGTCGCGCGCGTGCCCCGGAAGAAGTCGAGCGCGTCGGCGTTGGTGCGATCGCTCTCCCACGCCACGGCATTGCCGGGCTGCCCGCCGGCGTCGTAGTAGACGCCCTCCTGCACCTCGGCGGAGTCGAGCCAGAACGCGTGTGCGATCGCCTGCTCGGGATGCTGCGTGCGGGCCGACACCGCGATGCCGGCGCCCCCGAGCAGGGCGCCGCGCACGCCCGCACGGGACGACGGGATGTCGATGTACTTCACGCGATGATCGCGGAAGCCGACGCGGCTGTAGTTGGTGTACCCGAACATCAGCGGGACGTACGCGAACCGGTCGCCCGAGCTGAGCGCGTCCGCGGTCTGGATCGGGTTCCACGTGCTGTTGTCGGCGGGCACGAGCCGTGCGAGGCGCCGCAGGGTCTCCATCGCCTCGCCGAGGCCGTCGGCGCTGAGGAAGATCCCGGGGCTGCGCATGGGCTCTTCGCCGTTGCCCGATGCCACCGTGACCAGGCTCGAGAACGCGTCGACGGGCTTGTGCGGCCACAGCACGCGACCCTCTTCGGCGAGCGCGAGCACGCCTGCCCAATCGCGCGGCGGCTCGGGAAGCAGATCAGGGCGGAAGGCTGCGACCTGGGCCGCGGCATCCGTCGCCAGACCCCACTGCCCGCCCGCGTGCGCGTACGTCTCGTGGGAGGGCCCCACGGACTGTGCGGCGAGCACCGCGAGCTCGTCGTCGTGACCGGTGCCGTCGAGTCGCGCGAAGAGACCGTGCTCGGCGGCGAGCGGGATGTGCGGGTGATCGATCACCAAGAGGTCGTACTGCTCGACGAGCGACTCGAGCGGCTGGTCGGCGAAGGCCTGCAGCGACCGCTGCTCCCAGCGCACCTCGACGTCCGGCGCCACCCGGCGGTAGGCCCCGGCTGCCGCCGCGACGCTGCCGTAGCCGCGCGCGTGCTCCCACGTGATGCCCTTCAGAACCGTCGTCACCGTGCTGCCTCCTTCTCGGGTACCGCAAGCCCGGCCGGCGGGAACTCCGCACGCACCCGCTCGTCGTCTTCGCCGAGGGTCGGCGCGGCCTTCTCGCTCGTGAGCACTTCTCCGTCGATGCGCAGCGGGCTGCGGGTCGTCGAGATCGTCATCCCGCGGCGCTGCACCTGCTGCGTCATGCGGATCGCCGCGAAGCCGTCCGAGGCGAGCAGCTCGTCGAGGGTCAATACCGGGGCGCACCACACGTCGGCGGCGTCGAGGATGTCGAGCCAGGACTGGGTCGAACCCGTCCCGAACCGGGCCGCGAGCACTGCCTCGATCTCTTCCTGCCGGTCCCAGGCCTCCTGCGGATCGGTCATCGCCTCGAGCACCGGCAGCTCGAGCAGCGCGCCGAGCTTGGGGATCGGGTTCATCGCGAGCGCGATGTAGCCGTCGCTGGTCGGGTAGGTGCCGTACGGCGCCGCGAGGAACGCATGGGCCGAGTGCTCACCATGGCGCTCGACCCGGATCGCATCGTCGTTGAGCTTCGTGCTGAGCAGTTCGAACTGCAGGTCGAGCATCGACTCGAGGAGGCTCGACTCGACGTGGCCGCCCTCGCCGGTGCGGAATCGGCGCACGAGCAGCGCCGTGACGCCCTGCGCGATGTGGCAGCTGAGCAGGTGATCGGCGATCGAGAGTCCCACCGGCACCGGACCGTCGGCGTGCGAGCCGCTGAGCCACGGTAGGCCCGAGATCGACTGCGCGAGCAGGTCCTGCCCCGGGCGGTCGCGCCACGGGCCCTCGGTTCCGTAGCCGGTGGCACTCGCATAGACGATCGAGGGGTTGATCGCCCGGACGGACTCGTAGTCGAGCCCGATGCGCTCCATCACGCCCGGGCGGAAGTTCTGGATGAGGACGTCGGCCTGTGCGACGAGCTGGGTGACGTAGGCCAGGTCGGCTGCGACCTTCAGATCGGCGGTGATCGACTCCTTGTTGCGGTTCATCGCGTGGAAGGACACCGTGTCGCCGTCGACGACGCGACCGGCGAACGCGAGGGTTCGTCCGATGTCTCCCGTGCCGGGACGCTCGATCTTGATGACGCGCGCGCCGAGGTCGGCCAATCGCATGGCCGCGACCGGGCCGGCGAGGAACTGGCTGAAGTCGAGGACGAGCAGACCGTCGAGGGGTCCGATGTTCCCTGCTGGCATCGCGTGGGCGTCACTTTCTCGAGGAGCGTGATCATCGATGATCAATCGTTTGCTCATGCTAGTTTAGGCACGTGCCGACCGCAAGGCGACATCGCGCAGCCAATGGTGCACAATAGGACTCATCCCAATTCATCTGATCTTTAGGGGTTGTCGGTGCTGACAGCAAGCTACGTGGGAGACCACGCCATCCAGGTCTCCGAGGCCGAAGGCGCCCCACCTGGACCGGGACAGGTGCAGATCGCCGTCGCATTCACGGGCCTGTGCGGCACGGACCTGCACATCCTCCACGGCAACATGGATGCGCGCGTGAAGACCCCGCTCGTCTTCGGTCACGAGATGAGCGGAACGATCGCTGCCCTCGGCGAGGGCGTCTCCGGGTGGAGCGTCCACGATGGGGTGACGGTCATGCCCCTCTTGTGGGACGGCACATGCCCCGCGTGCGTGGCCGGTCACACCCACATCTGCCAGAACCTCGACTTCATCGGCATCGACTCCCCAGGCTCGCTCCAGGGTCTGTGGAACGTCCCCGCCGAGACGCTCGTCGCCCTGCCGACGGGTCTCCGGCTCGACCACGCGGCCCTTGTGGAACCGGTCGCCGTTGCGGTCCACGATGTGCGCCGCGCGCAGCTCGCGCCCGGCGACAAGGCCGTCGTGATCGGCGGCGGTCCGATCGGCGTGCTGATCGCGACGGTCGCGCGGCACTTCGGCGGAGACGTCGTCGTGATCGAGGTCGACGAGAAGCGCCGCGCGCAGATCGACGGCCTCGGATTCGCCACCCTCGACCCGCGAGCGGTCGACCAGGTCCGCTGGGTGACCGACTGGTCGGACGGCGCGGGCGCCGACGTGGTGTTCGAGGTCTCGGGCGCCGCCGCCGCGGTGCTCGGCGCGACCGCGCTCGCCAAGGTGCGCGGCAAGATCGTCGTGGTCGCGATCCACCCGACACCGCGCGAGATCGATCTGCAGCGCGTGTTCTGGCGAGAACTCAGCATCCTGGGCGCACGCGTGTACGAGCGGCAGGACTTCGAGACCGCCGTCGACCTCGTCGCTGGCGGCGTCATCCCGGCCGATCTGCTCATCACACGCATCGTGCCCCTCAGCCAGACGCAGGAGGCCTTCGCCGACCTCGAGGCCGGCCGCGCGATGAAGATCCTCGTCGATGTCGGGGGTCAGGCGTGAACGATCTCTTCGCACTCACCGGCACCACGGCCGTCGTCACCGGTGCGAGCCGCGGCATCGGGTTCGCGATGGCCGTCGCCCTCGCCGAGGCCGGCGCCGACATCATCGGCGTGAGCGCGTCGCTCCCGGCATCCGGAAGCGATATCGAGCGCGCCGTGACCGGCGCCGGCCGCTCGTTCGAAGGCTTCGCGTGCGACTTCGCCGACCCGGCCGCGGTGGACGCGCTCGGCGCGACACTCGCGGCGCGTGAGATCGGCATCCTGGTCAACAACGCCGGCACGATCGAGCGCGCCCCCGCCGCCGACCACCCGCTCGACCTCTGGGACCGCGTGCTGCAGGTGAACCTGTCGAGCCAGTTCCGTCTCACGCAGGCACTCGCGCGACCCATGCTCGACCGCGGGCGCGGCAAGATCATCTTCACGGCTTCGCTGCTGAGCTTCCAGGGCGGCATCAACGTGCCCGGCTACACCGCGGCGAAGTCCGGCATCGCCGGGCTCACCAAGGCCCTCGCCAACGAATGGGCGCCGCGCGGCGTGAACGTCAACGCGATCGCCCCCGGCTACATCGCAACCGACAACACCGCGACGCTGCGCGACGACCCGGTCCGATCGAGTGCGATCCTCGATCGCATCCCGGCCGGCCGCTGGGGAGACGCATCCGACCTCGCCGGCGCCACCGTCTTCCTCGCGTCGCGCGCCTCCGACTACGTCTCGGGCATCGTGCTGCCCGTCGACGGCGGGTGGCTCGGCCGATGACCGCTCGGCATGCGACCCCCGATGATTCCCGTCTGCACCCCTGAAGGAGAACCCATGACCCTCGCACGCCTCGGCGCCACAGGCTCCGAGATCCCTGTGATCCGCCACGACGGCCGCGTCTTCGACCTGCGCCCCCTCACCGCCGACATCGACGGCGCGTTCCTGGCGTCGGACGGCATCGCCCGCGCTGGCACCGCCGCGACCGCGGGCGAGCTGCCCGAGCTCGCCGGAGCGGACGACCTCCGCGTCGGGCCGCCCATCGCGCGGCCCGGCAAGATCGTGTGCATCGGCCTGAACTACCACGACCACGCCGAGGAGACCGGTGCGGCCGTGCCTTCCGAGCCCGTCGTGTTCATGAAGGATCCGTCGACGGTGGTCGGCCCCTTCGACGACGTGCTCATCCCCCGCCGGTCGGTGAAGACCGACTGGGAGGTCGAACTCGGCGTCGTGATCGGCACCGAGGCGCGGTACGTCGCCGCGCCTGAGGATGCGCTGCAGCATGTCGCCGGATACGTGCTGTCGCACGACGTCTCCGAGCGCGAGTTCCAGCTCGAGCGCGGAGGCCAGTGGGACAAGGGCAAAAGCTGCGAGACGTTCAACCCTCTGGGCCCCGACCTCGTGCCGGCGGGCCTCGTCGCCGACCCCCAGGACCTCGGCATGCGGCTCTGGGTCAACGGCGAACTGCGGCAGAACGGCTCGACGGCGTCGCAGATCTTCTCGGTCGCCCACGTCATCTGGTACCTGTCGCAGTTCATGGTGCTGCGTCCGGGCGACCTCATCAACACCGGCACCCCGGCGGGCGTCGCGCTCGGGATCCCCGGCGAGCCGTACCTGCGCGAAGGCGATGTCGTCGAACTCGAGATCGACGGCCTCGGCCGCGCCCGGCAGAAGATGGTGCAGGCATGAGCGCCGCGGAGTTCGACGGACTCGTCGCGGTCGTCACCGGCGGCGCCTCGGGGATCGGGCTCGCGACCTCGCTGGCATTCGTCGAGCGGGGTGCGCGGGTCGCCGTGCTCGATCTGAACCCGGGAGAGCTGCCGGAAGGCCTGACCGGATACACGGCGGATGTGACCGACCGCAGCTCGGTGGATGCTGCGATCACCGCTGTGGCTGCGGACTTCGGCGGCATCGATATCGTTATCAACAGCGCGGGGATCAGTTCCGTGGGGACGGTCGAGGACGCGACGGATGCCGACTGGGCACGGGTTCTCGACATCAACGTCACCGGGACGGCACGGGTGAGTGCGTCATCCCTCCCCTGGCTTCGCCGGTCCGGCGCTGCCGTGATCGTCAACGTCTGTTCGATCGCAGCGCTGAACGGACTCCCGCAGCGAGCCGTGTACTCGGCGTCGAAGGGGGCTGTCCTGGCCCTCACCTACGCGATGGCCACCGATCATGTGCACGAGGGCATCCGGGTGAACTGCGTCCGCCCCGGAACCGTCTACACGCCCTTCGTCGAGCGCATGCTCCAGGGCTTCGCCGACCCGGTCACCGAACGCGCCGCCCTCGACGCCCGCCAGGCCACCGGCCGCATGGTGACGCCGGAAGAGGTCGCCGCGGCGATCCTGTATCTCGCGAGCCCGACGTCGGGGTCGTCGACCGGAGTCGCCCTCGACGTCGACGGCGGCATCACGCACCTGCGGGTGCGCCCTGCCGGCGAGGTCCGCTGAAATCCGCCGCGACCCTCGTACAGGGTGCGGACTACGCCGTGGGCAGGGTCAGCACCCCGTCGATGCGGCGGGGCACATCGCTCGCGCCGTCGCGGAGCTCAACCGGCAGCGCGTGCGCAGGAGCGTCCTGGTAGGCGACGGGCCGCAGGAATCGACGGATCGCCGAGACTCCGACCGACGTGTGCTGAGAATTCGTCGACGGCCACGAGCCGCCGTGATGCTGCGCCCACGCGACGCGCACGCCCGTGGGGTACCCGTTGAACACGACGCGGCCGGCTCGAGGCACGAGCTCCCGCACCAGCTCGTCGATGAGCGCCGACTCGTCGGGCTGCGCGTGGATCGTCGCGGTCAGGGAGTCCGGCACCGCATCCAGGGCAGTGAAGACGTCGGCCGTCGTCGCGTAGCGCGCCACGACGATCAGAGGACCGAACGCCTCCTCGGTCACGTCGGGAGTGACCGCGGCGGCGTCGAGTTCGAGCACCGTCGGCGTCGCGTGAAAGCCCTGAGCGCGCTCACCCGAGCCCATCGCCACGACCCGGGCTCGTCCGCGCTCGACGAGCCGTTCCCGGATCTCGCCGAACGACGTGCCGATCCGCTCGTTGAGCAGCACTCCGGGCTCTGCTGCGCGAGCACGATCGGCCAGCTGCCGCACGATCGCGTCGCCGGCATCCCCTGCGGGCACGAAGGCGAGACCGGGCTTGGTGCAGAACTGGCCCGAACCCAGCGTGAACGATCCGAACAGCCCCTCGGCGACGGCATCGCCGCGGTCCCGCGCCGCGGCCGGGGTGACCACGAGCGGATTCAGGCTGCTGAGCTCGCCGTAGAACGGGATGGGGTCGGGCCGCGACTCGATGATCGACAGGAGCGCCCGTCCGCCATCGAGGGAGCCCGTGAAGCCGACGGCCCGGACCTGCGGATCGGCGACCAGCGCTCGCCCTGCCTGCGTTCCGTAGACGATGCCGAGCGTCGCCGAGGGAGCGCCGTACCCGGTCGCCGCAGCGGAGAGCGTCACGAACGTCGCTGCGGAGGTCTCGAGGTGTGAGCCGTGCGCTTTGATGATCACGGGGTTGCCGGCGGCGAGGGCAGAGGCGACGTCGCCTCCCGCGACCGAGAAGGCGAAGGGGAAGTTGCTCGACCCGAACACCGCCACCGGCCCGATCGGGATCAGCATGCGCCGGAGATCGGGACCCGGGCCGATCGGCGTCTCGCCGGCGTGGTCGATCGTCGCCTCGAGATAGCCGCCGTCACGGAGCGCCTCGGCGAACAGGCGGAACTGGAAGGCGCTGCGGCCGACTTCGCCCGTCAGGCGCGCGGCACCGAGACCGGTCTCGCGGTCGGCGACGGCGACCAGCTCGTCTCGCGCGGCCTCGAGAGCATCGGCGAGGGCCTCGAGGAGCCCGGCTCGCCAGGCGCGACCAGTCCATCGCAGTGCGGCGAACGACTTGGCCGCAGCCGCCGCTGCGGCTCCCACCGCGGCGTCGGATGTGGCCACGAGCGCCGTGTCGTGCGTCTCGCCCGTACGGGGATCGGTCGTGGTGAGCGCATCGGTCAACGGAGCAGTCCTCGCTGGGTCAGGTTCTCGAACAGGGCGGCGATCCCGAACGTCCACGGCTCGATCTCCTCGCTCAGCCGCACGCGGTTCGTGATCGAGCCCAGGCGCGGCTCGGCGATGCGCACGACGTCGTCGAGGTGATGGGTGAATCCCCGACCCACCGCGTCGCGGTCCTCGACCGGGGCGAACAGGGTGCCGAGGAACAGCACGAAGCCATCCGGATACTGGTGATGGTCGCCGACGACCTGCGACACGATGTCGAGCGGGTCGCGGGCGATCGCCGAGAGCGGGCTCTGCGCCCGGAGCGTGTAGCCGTCCACCCCCGCGACGGTCAGGGTGACCACGGCAGCGCGGACGTCGTCCATGCCGTACGAGGCATCGAACAGGCGGAGGAACGGGCCGATCGCCGCCGACCCGTTGTTGTCCTTCGCCTTGGGCAGCAGCAACGCCGAGCGGCCCTCGATGTCGCGCAGATTGACGTCGTTTCCGAGCGTGGCGCCGACCACATCGCCACGCGACGACACCACGAGCACGATCTCGGGCTCGGGGTTGTTCCATTCGGACGACGAGTGGATGCCGACATCGACGCCGGTGCCGACAGAGGCGAGCACGGGCGCCTTCGTGAAGACCTCGGCATCCGGACCGATCCCGACCTCGAGGTACTGGCTCCACAGTCCACGCTCGATCAGGGCAGCCTTGACCCGCGCGGCCTCCGGCGATCCGGGAATGAGGGTGTCGAGCTCGCCCCCGATCGCCGCCGTGATCTCGGCGCGTATGCCGAGAGCGGCATCCTTCTCGCCTCGCGCTCGCTCTTCGATGATGCGCTCGAGCATCGACAGGGGAAAGGTCACTCCGGCGGCCTTGACGACCTGCAGATCGATGGGCGAGAGCAGCCAGGGTCGCCCCGCGTCACGCGTGTCGGGCGCGGTGTTGGCCACGAGGTCGTCGAGCGAGCAGAGCACGGGACCGGATGCCGCAGCCACCGCCGCCGCCGGGGTCGGAGACTCGGTCACCGCACGCATCGTCGAGAAGGTCGCACTCAGGTCGACGACGCCTTCGGCGCGGACGGCGACGACGCTCGGGCCGCCGACGCGGGGAACCCACACCCGTCCCGCGAGCACGCCGGTCGTGCCGTCCTCGGGAAGCAGGGCGGCGGAGTCGGTCGTGGTGATGGGGGTCATGCGGTCCTCAGCAGATCGGGGTGGAGGCGGCGGCCGTCAGCGGCGGTGGAAGATGCCGACGCGCTTCTCGGCGAACGCCGCACGACCCTCACGGGCGTCTTCGGTGGCGAACGTGACGGTCTGCAGGTCGCGCTCGTAGCGGATCGCGGCATCCTGGGGCATGTTGGCCGCCGCGTGCAGGTTGGCCTTCGCCGTCTCGGCGGCGATCGGCGGACGCTTCGCGATGACGTCGGCGATCGCGCGGGCGCGCGGGAGCAGGTCGGCGGCTTCGACGATCTCGCTCACGAGTCCCCAACGTAGCGCCGTCGCGGCATCGACGGGCTCGCCGGTCATGAGCATGACGGCGGCGTTGCTCGGGCCGACCGATGCCGCGAGGAAGGCCGACATCCCGCCGCCGCCGATCCAGCCGAGCGTGATCTCGGGAGCGGCGAACGTCGCCGTCGACGAGGCGAGGCGGATGTCGCAACTCAGCGCCGTCTCGAGGCCGCCGCCGAACGCGTACCCGTTGACGGCTGCGATCACGGGCTTGCGGCACGCGCGGATCGCGTCGCAGTAGTCGGTGCGGTTGCGGAAGTCCCACGGCGTCGCGTACGCATCGAGAGTGCGGATGTCGCTGCCCGCCGAGAACGCGCGCTCCCCCGCGCCGGTGAGGATCACGACGCGCACGGCGTCGTCGTCGTTGAGCGCCTCGATCACCTCGACGAGCCGGTGCGACATCTCCTGCGTGACCGCGTTGAGCTTGGCCGGGCGATCGATCGTGACGAGCGCGACGGCGCCGTCGATCTCACAGTGCACCGCTTCGACGGTCATCGGGCCGCCTCCGCCAGCGGCGCTGTCGCCGGCGCCGCCGCCGTGCCTGCTGCGAGTAGTGCGTCGACGGCATCGGTCGAGTACCCCGCCTCGGCCAGGATCTCGCGCGTGTGCTCGCCGACGAGCGGCGCGCCGCGGTCGACGCGCGGGGGCGTCTTGCTGAAGCGATACGGGAAGCCGGGAGTCTTCACCCTGCCCTCGGTGGGGTGGTCGTATTCGATGAACGTGCCGTTGTGCACGATCTGCGGGTCGACCACGAGCTCCTCGTAGCCGTACACCGGGCCCACCCACATGCCGGCGCCGCCGAGGGTCTCGAGCCAGTGCGCCGTGGTGTTGCCCACGAGCTTCACCTGCAGGAGCGACGCCAGCTCGTCGCGCTTCGTCCACCCTTCGATCTCGCCGGTCCATCCTTCGAACGCGGGCTCGTCGATCAGGCGACCGAGCTGTTCGGGATCGGCGAACGCGAGCGCGATGAATCCGTCGCTCGTGCGGAACACGCCGTACGGAGCCCGGATGTAGACGTGCGCGTGCGGCTCGTCGCTGCGGTGCTGGGGCTTGCCGCCGACGGTGAACACCGACAGCTCCTGCATCTGCAGCGTCGTGACGGCGTCCAGCATGTTGACGGTGACCAGCTGCCCCTCGCCCGTGCGCTCGCGGTGCAGGAGCGCCGCGAGAACGCCCTCGAACGCCGTCGAGGCGGTCACGGCATCCGCCAGATACTGACCCGCCGGCGCCGGCGCATCGCCGGCGCGACCGTGCGAGAGCATCGCACCCGACATCGCCTGGACGAGGAGGTCCTGCCCGGGCCGGTCGCGGTACGGGCCGTCTTCGCCGTACCCCGAGATCGAGACGTAGACGATCGACGGATTGATCTCGCGCAGCGACTCGTAGTCGACGCCGAGGCGCGCGGCGACACCCGGTCGATAGTTCTGCAGGAAAACGTCGGCCGTCGCCACGAGGGCTCGAAGCGCCTCCTTGCCGTCGGCGGACTTCAGGTCGAGGGCGACCGAGCGCTTGTTGCGATTGAGCGAGAGGAACGAGACGTTGATCTCGTTCCCGGTCGCGCCCCCTGCCGCGGCGAACCGCTGCCACTCACCGGCGGTCGGCTCGACCTTGATGACGTCGGCGCCGAGGTCGCCGAGGCGTTGCGCGGCGAACGGGCCCGCCATCGCGATGGAGCAGTCGATCACGCGGTAGCCGCTGAGCACGGCCGGGGTATCGGTCACGGGGAGTCCTCCGGTTCGGGGGTGATGGAAACCGTCGCGCCGCCCTGGGCGGACGAGCGCAGCAGCGCGTCGATGAGTTCGACCGAATGCGCGGCGACGCGCGCATCGGAGTTGTTCTCGGTGCTCGCGCCGGTGATCAGGTCGATGAAGCGGTTCGGCGGCACGATGCACTCGTAGGCACCCGCGCCGGGTTCGATCGCGAGCTCTTCGCGCGCGCCGTCGTACCGGTGCAGCCACATGCGCTCGCGCTCGGTGTCGAGCATGAGCACGCCCTCGGTGCCGAACAGGCGGATGTCGACCTGGTACGGCTCGTCGTCGGGAAGCGTCGCCGCACCCGAGAGCGCGCCGAGCGCGCCCCCCGCGAACGTGATGACGCCGGCATCGAACAGGTCGACGGCGGCGTCGCCGTGCGACACCCGCCCGGCGACGGTCGCGGCGCGCAGGCCCGTGAGCCAGAACAGCAACGCGCTCGAGTGCGTGATCTGCCCATGCGCATAACCGCCGCCACGGTCGGGCGATTGCCACGTGGATGCCGCCGGGCCCCCGGTCTCGGAATCCCACAGCTGCAGGATGTCGGACGGGTCGCCGGCGAAGAGGCCGCGGGTCGGCGATGCCATATGGCACAGCACGTGCTGGATCTCGCCGATGCGGCCGGCAGCCAGCATCCGCTGCGCCTGGACGGTGAAGTCCTTGTAGTTCCAGCCGTAGGGGACGACGAAGTGCACGCCCGCCCGCTCGACCCGCGCTACGAGATCCCACGCCGCCGCGGCATCGAGCGTCGTCGGCTTCTCGACGAGCACGTGCAGGCCGCGATCGATCGCGGCGACGGCGTTGGCGTAGTGCAGGTCATGAGGGGTCGTGATGACGACGGCATCGAGGTCCTGATCCAAGAGCTCGTCGTAGTCCTCGGTCGCCATGCCGAAGCCGAACTGCGTCTGCACCGCGGCGAGGTCGGGGCCCTTGCCGCACACTCCGACCAGTTCGACGTCATCGCGCGCTGCGAAGATCGGGAAGTGGTTGCTCGTCGCCCACCATCCGGCGCCGACCGCGCCCAGGCGCACGCGGCTCACGTCGCCACCGCCCAGCGGCGCCGTCCCCCGGCATCCGTCGCCTGGACGATCTCACCTCGATCGCGGAGACGCTCGAGGTTGCCCGTCACCGGGAAGACCGAGTAGTCCAGCGCGCCCGGACCCCACGGCCCGAGCGCGGCGCCGGCGGCGCGGACGAGCTCGAGCGTTGTCCGCGGCCCCCTCGCCCCGATCAGCGCCCGGCGCAGAACGGCGTCGATCGTGCGGGTGTACTCCGCGCTCTCGTCGAGGAACGCCGCCGCGGCCGCGCCCTCGTACACGGGGTAATGCGCGGTGAGCACGAGGTCGGCATCCAGCGCGCGGAACGTCTCGATCGACGAAAGGTACGGATCGACGTCTCGGTACGTCGGCGGGAACGCCGGGCGCCCGTCGGCGAAGGGGACGGTGGTGCCGAGCGTGGCGTCGCCGATGGCGACGGCACGGTTGCCGGGATCGAAGACCGCGATGTGCCCGGGCGAGTGGCCGGGCACGTGCAGGATGCGCACCGATCGACCACCGAGGTCGAACTCCTCGCCGCCCTCGAGCGCGACGTCGAGCGGGACCAGGTCAGTGACCGATCGCAGGTACGCCGTCGTCTCGGGCGGGTCGTCGAAGCCGTCGCTTGCGCGGAACTCGCCGTAGCGCTCGTCGATGAGCCGCTCGATGTCTTCGGTGAGGCCCTGATCGAGACGGTGGGCCATGATCTTCACGTCGGGGAGCGCCGCGCGCAGCGCGCCGTTGCCGCCGGTGTGGTCGAAGTCGCAGTGGGTGTTGACCGCCCAGCGCACGAGTCTCCGGTCGATGCCCGCGGCATCGAGATAGGGCAGGAGCGTCTCGGTGATCGACTCGCGGACGCCGGTGTCGACGAGCAGCGCGGCATCCGATCCGACGAAGAGGTAGAGCGCGACGAAGCGCTCACCGAGCGGTGCGGAGATGCGATGGAGGCCGGGGCGCAGCTCCATCAGCGCTCCACTCCGTCGAGCACCACGCGCAGCCCCGCTCGCAGCGGGCGATGGTGGGGGCCGGCGGGACTCCGCCAGCCATCGGCGTGCGCGGCGGACTCGATCGCGGCTTCGTCGATGCGGATGCCGCTGCCCGGCTCGTCGCCGATGACGATGCCGCCGTCGGCGAACTCGTGGTCGACGATGATCCCCGGCGCGAAGTCGAGGGCCTGCACCTCGGTGGTGAGGTGGTTGGGCACGGCGGTCATCGCTGCGGCGACCGCCGGGTTCGCGTTGTACCCGACCGGGCTGATCGGCAGATCGCGGGCGGCGGCGACCGTCGCCAGTCGCAGCATGTGGGTCACGCCCCAGATCGCGCCCGCCTGGACGATGTCGGGGGCGCCGGCGTCGAAGAGCGGTCGGAACTGCTCGACGCCGGTGAGGTTCTCGCCGGTCGCGACGGCCGAGCGGATGCCGGCGCTGAGCCGCGCGTGGCCCACCGCGTCCCAGCGACGCAGCGGCTCCTCCACCCAGAGCAGATCGACGTGCTCCTCGAGCGCCCCCACGTAGCGGACGGCCTGCTTGACCTGCCACGACTCGTTCGCATCGAGCATGAGCCCCGGGCGCGAGGTGTTGCGGGCGAAGACGCCCTCGAGCACCCGCAGGCGTCGGAGGTCCGCATCCGGATCGAGTCCGCCTTTGAGCTTGCCGGCGACATACCCGCGATCGGCGAACGCGCCGTAGAACTCGGCGATCTCGTCGTCGCTCAGGGCGATGTCCAGGCCCGACGCGTACGCCGGCACGAAGCGGTCGCGGCCGCCGAGCAGCCGCCACAGCGGCTCACCGGCGAGCTTGGCCTTGATGTCCCACAGCGCGGCGTCGATCGTCGCGAGGCCGCCGTAGGTCGCGCCGGAATGACCCGACTTGAACACCGCGGCCAGCATCCGGTCGAACAGCGCCGAGACCGAGCGGGGGTCCTCCCCCTCGATCGCCGGGAAGAGCCGTGCGAGGTCGGCGTGCGAGCCGATGCCGACCCCCTCGACCCCCTCATCGGTCTCGATGATGAGGATCGGCACTTCGGTGACGGCATCCTCGATGTGGCCGTTGACGTCTCCGACGGCGCGCTTCCAGTGATGGCGGGCGGCGATCGTGCGGTAACCGGTGATCTTCATTCCTTGGTCCCCCCGGCAGTCATTCCCTCGACCAGGAAGCGCTGGGCGAAGAGGAAGATGAGCAGGATCGGCGCCACCGACAGCAGCGTCGCGAGGGCGAGCGTGGGCAGCTCGATCACGATGCTCGACGAGGTCGTCGGGTTGAAGGCCGGCACGTTCGAGAGCAGGTTGGCCAGGCCCACCTGCACCGGGATCTTCTGCCCGCCGACCACGAGGAACGGCAGGAAGTAGTTGTTCCAGTTGCTCACGAAGCTGAAGAAGCCGACGAGGGCGATCACCGGCGTCGCCAAGGGCATCGCGATGTTCCAGAACACGCGCAGCTCACCCGCGCCGTCGATGCGCGCGGCGTTCAGGAGATCGCGCGAGACCGCGGTCGAGAAGTAGATGTAGGTGAGGTACACCCCGAACGGGAAGAACGAGAACGGCAGGATCACCGCGAGCGGGTTGCCGATGAGCCGCACGGCGCTCAGCTCGAGGAAGATCGGCAGCACGAGCGCGGTGTTCGGGATCAGCATCACGATCAGCGTCGTCACCAGCAGCACGCGACGGCCGCGGAACTCGGTGAGGGCAAGCGCGTACCCCGCCGGGATGCTGATGATCAGCGTCAGCGCGAGAGCCGAGAACGAGTAGAACGTCGAGTTGCCGAGCCACGTGAGGAACACGCCGCTGCCGAAGGCGAACAGCTCGTTCCAGTTCGCCGCGAGCTGGTCGAACGAGCCGAACGAGAACGGGCCGTCCAGCAGCAGCTCGCGGTTCGACTTCGTCGGCGCGAGCAGCAACCAGATGATCGGCAGGATGAAGAACGCGGCGAACCCGACGAGCAGGATGACCACGAAGGCGCGGGCGAGCCATTGACCCGGCGTAGTGGCCCGGCGTGGGCCTCGCGAGGCGGTGCGTGCGTCTGTGACCGCGTCGATGGCGGTGGCGGTGTCAGTCACTTTCGAACAGCCTTCCCCGGAAGATGAACACGGTGGACAGGCCGAGGGCGACCACGAGCAGCAGCAGCGAGATCGCCGCCGACCCGGAGAAGTCGCCCTGTCGGAACGCGTAGAGGTACGCGAGCTGGTTGAGCGAGTAGTCCTCGGGAACGACGTTCTTCGTCGCCTGGGCGAGCACCTTGGGCTCGACGAACAGCTGGGTGCCGGCGGCCAGCGACATGATGCCCATGTAGCTGATCCACTTGGCGAGCATCG
Organism: Microbacterium sp. 2FI; assembly: GCF_005502885.1. Taxonomy (GTDB): domain Bacteria; phylum Actinomycetota; class Actinomycetes; order Actinomycetales; family Microbacteriaceae; genus Microbacterium. The sequence continues at coordinate 78,325 of NZ_SCMR01000007.1, read as the reverse complement.
GCAGCTGGATGTACCACGCGGTCTTCACGGCGCCGGCGCCGTCGATCCGCGCCGCCTCCATGACTTCCACCGGCACGTTGTTGAGGGCGCCGAACATGATGACGATCCAGCCGCCGGCACCCGCCCAGAACGCGATCACGGTGAAGATGACGGGCAGGTTCTCGACAGCGACGACGTTGACGAGCTTCTCGAAGCCCATCGCCTGGAGCAGGCCCGAGACGGGGCTGACGGTCGGGTCGAGCACGAAGAGCCAGAGAAGCACACTGGATGCCCCGGCGATGGCGCCCGGGATGTAGAAGAGGAAGCGGGATGCCGAGCTCAGCCACCGGACGCGCACCGCGTGGACGACGAGGGCGAGGAGGGTGACGAGGACGAGGAGGCTGATGAGCCAGAAGACGACGTACAGCGCGACGTGGCCGACGGCCGGAAGGAAGCGGTAGTCGTTGAAGATCTTCACGAAGTTGTCGATGCCGGCGAACTGGCCGCCCTTCGTGAACGCGAGATAGACCGCGTACAGCGTCGGGATGATCCCGAACGCGAGGAGGAACAGCGTGTACCCCGCGACGAAGATGTACCCGTAGCGGGCCTGGTGGCGCCCGGCTGCACGGCGGGGCGCCGCGGCGCCCCGGCGCCGGCCACGGGGGCCGGCACCGGAGGCCGTGACGATCGTGATCGTGTCGGACACTATTCGACCGTGTAGCCGTTCACGGTCGCTTCGTTCTCGAGCTCGGTCTGCCATGCCGGCAGCAGCGACACGACGCTCTCACCGCTGGCGATGCCCGGGATGACGACCTTGGCCCACGCGGTCTCGGGGCTCCAGCTCGTGACGTTCCAGCCGTTCCAGACCGAGCCTGCGGCATCGCTCATGACCTGCTCGAAGTCGTCGTTGACGAAGTACCCGGTCTCGGCCTGCTTGGCGAGCCAGCCTTCGGCGGCCGACGTGTAGGCGGGGTAGCCGCTGGAGAGCTCGACCTGGAACTCCTCGGAGCTCGTGACGAACTCGAGGAAGGTCTCGACCGCATCGAGGTTCTCGGAGTGGCGCGACGCGTACCAGACACCGCCGCCGACGTTGCCGGCCGCGACTTCTCCGCCGTCCCACTTGAGCGGGGCGCTCACGCCGATCTCACCGGCGGGCACAGCGAGTCCGCCCTGGAAGATCGCGCCGGTGTACCAGACGGGGCCCGGCACGCCGACGAGCTTGTCGGCGTAGTTCGCGGTGAACTCGGCGCTGAAGAAGCTGTCCTGAACCAGGGTGCCGTTGGCCAGCATCCCGTCGATGATCTCCGAGATCGCGACCGAGTTGTCGTCCTCGGTGTCGGAGTGGAACACCCCGGCTGACGGCGACTGGAACACCGGCGACTCGGAACCTCCGTAGTAGACGTAGGTCATGAACGAGTCGCCCATGCTGCCCAGGATGTAGCCCGGGTGCTCGGCCGCGAGCTTATCGCCGAGTTCGCCGTACTCCTCCCACGTGGTCGGGATCTCGTAGCCGAACTCGTCGAGGAGTCCCTGGTTGTAGTAGAACACCGTCTGGGCGAGGTCGTTTCGCAGGCCGTAGAGCGTGCCGTCGATCGTAGCGATGTCGTTGGAGCCCGCGGCGAAGCCGTCGAGGAATCCGTCGTCGAGGAAGCCCTTGTTCAGCGGAGCGGCGAAGCCGGCCTCGCCGTTCGGGGTCTCCTTGGACGCCCAGATCGCGTCGTTCTGCTGCGTCGAGAAGACGACGTCGGGCCAGCCGTCGCCGGCCTGGTCCATGAGGGTGATCTTGCTCTGGAACGAGCCGCTTCCGCCGGCGTTGCCGTCGTAGGTCTCGAACTCGATCGGCACATCGGGGTGCGCCTCCTGGAAGGCGGTCACGGCGGGCTCGCGGGCGGCGTCGACCCACACGGTGATCGGGCTGTCGGCGACCTGCTCGGCGGTCTCGAAGCCGTACTCGCTGGTGTCACCGCCCTCACCGGAGGCGTCGCCCGCGCATGCGGTGAACACGAGGAGCCCGGTTGCGGCGATGGCCGCCACCGAGAGCACCCGGGCGGTGGGGCGAAGAGGGGACGGTTGCTGTGACATATCGCATCCTTACTGGTCGGCGTCACTGACGACAGATGTCGGGCGGAATGATTACATCACACGTATGATGTAATAGCAATCGATTGAGCAAGCGGTTCGAAGGAGAATCCGATGGATAGGCTGTCGCCATGATCCCCGATCGGCCCTTCGTGCCGACCATCTCCTCGCGCGAGAAGGCGCCCCGTCTCGGGGTGACCGTCGTCACCGAGCTCGTCGACGCGATCGTGCGCGGCGCACTGCCGTCGGGGACGACGCTGCCGCCGGAATCCGTGCTCTGCGAGCAGTTCGCCGTCAGCCGCACCGTCATCCGCGAATCGGTCAAGCGCCTCGAGGAGAAGGGGCTCGTGACCGTCGCGCAGGGTCGCGGAACGCAGGTCGCACCGATGGCGTCGTGGAAGATGGTCGACGAGACGGTGCTCGCAGCCCTCGTCGCCAACGATGCCAGCCTCGGCACCCTCGACGACCTGAGCGTCGTGCGCGCGGCGTTGGAGGCCGTGATCGCCCGGGATGCCGCCACGAGCCCGTCGCCGGAAGACATCGAACGTCTGCGTGAGGCGCTCGAGCTCATGCGCGACACGATCAACGATCAGACGGCGTTCGGTCAGGCCGACGTCGTGTTCCACGCGATCGTCGGCCAGATGGCGAGCAACCGCCTGGCCGACTCGATCGTGAAGACGCTGTTCGCGCAGGCCCTCGCCAGCGCCCGCTACTCACTGCGCAGCCAGCTGGAGATCACACTCGGCGAGCATGAGGCCGTCTTCGACGCGATCGCGGCGGGCGACCCCGATGCCGCCGAGCGCGCCATGCGCGCGCACATCCTCGACGCGTGGCAGCGGCGGCGTCCGCCGCGCGCGGACGAGCCCGTGAGCGAGCTCTAGCAGCGCGGGGCTTCGAAGCCGATCTCAGCCGCCGAGCGACCCCGCATCGCTCGAGCCGACGTCCGTGCGGTGGAAGTTCTGGAACGACCGCGACGCGGTCGGGCCGCGCTGACCCTGGTACCGGTTGCCGTACGGCCCGGATCCGTAGGGGCTCTCGGTCGGCGACGACAGGCGGAAGAAGCACAGCTGGCCGATCTTCATGCCCGGCCACAGCTTGATCGGCAGCGTCGCGACGTTGGAGAGCTCGAGGGTCACGTGGCCCGAGAAGCCCGGGTCGATGAAGCCCGCCGTCGAGTGGGTGAGAAGGCCCAGCCGGCCCAGCGACGACTTGCCCTCGAGTCGCGCGGCGACGTCGTCGGGCAGTGTGATCAACTCGAACGTCGACCCCAGCACGAACTCCCCCGGATGCAGGATGAACGGCTCGTCGGGAGCCGTCTCGATCAGGTGGGTGAGCTCGGGCTGGTCCTCCGCAGGATCGATGAAGGGGTACTTGTGGTTGTCGAACAGCCGGAAGTACCGGTCGAGCCGCACATCCACGCTCGAAGGCTGCACCATCGCGGCATCCCACGGCTCGAGGCCGATGCGGCCGGCGTCGATCTCGAATCGGATGTCGCGGTCACTGAGAAGCACGCGCTCAGCCTAGCGGCGCGGCATCCTGCGCCCGCGGGTGTGACGGGCCGTACGCTCGACGCGTGGCGACGATCCTCTTCTGCCCGGTGACCTTCAACCTCGCCGAGACGACCCGCATGATCCAAGTCGCGCGCGCACTGGATCCGGCGCACCGCGCTCTCTTCCTCGGTTACGAGGACGACTACGTCGACCTGATCCGGGATGCCGGCTTCGAATACATCGCGGGCACGCCGGCGTTCACCACCGAGGAGCGCGAGCAGTTGATCGCGTTCGACCAGGGGCGCTCGTTCAAGAGCCCCCTCACCGAGCAGCTCGTGGGCGCCCGCGTCGATCTCGAGCGGCGGCTCATCCGCGAGCATGGCGCGGCCGCCGTGGTCACCGGGTCGAACCTCACATCGTTCATCTCGGCGCGCGCCGAAGGCGTGACCCTGTTCTATCCGGTGCCGTTCGCGCTCACGGGGCCCCAGGTGCGGCAGGCGCGGCGCCTGTTCCTCGTCGGGGGCGACGGGCGAGTGGCTCGGTTCGCCGATCGCGTGGCGACGGCCGCTTTCCGCTGGATCTACACGCGGGCGCCGCTCGCCCCGCGCGCGTTGTCGAAGGTCGCGGTCGCCAACGGGACTCCGCCGCTGCGCACAGTCGCCTCGCTCATCACCGCCGACGAGAACCTCGTCACCGAGATGCCGTGGGAGCTGGAGGGCTTCACACTCCCCGACGGGTTCCGCATCGTCGGTCCGATGTTCGCCCACATCGACGCGCCGCTGCCCGACATCGTCACCGAGCTCGCCGCGGCGCCGGAGCCGCTGGTCTACCTGGGCCTCGGCTCGTCGGCGAACCGCGCGCTCGCGCTGACCGTCGCACGGTCGCTCGGAACTCTGCCCGTCAACGTCGTCGCACCGATCCGCCACTACCTGCAGCCCGGCGACGAGGTGCCCGCCAACGTGCACGTCACCGACCTGCTGCCTGCGCATCGCCTCGGCGGGCTCGTGGATGCCGCGGTCATCCACGGCGGACAGGGCACCGTCCAGACCGCGTGCGCCACCGGCATCCCGTTCGTCGGCATGGGACTTCAGCCTGAGCAGACCTGGCACGTGCGCATGTGCCAAGCGCGCGGCAACGCCATCGCGATCTCGCCGAAGCGGGCCGGGTCCCCGGAGTTCCTGGCTGCGGTCCAGCGCGTGCTGTCGGACCCTGTGATCCGCTCGGCGGCCGACGAGGTGCGCGCGGCATACGCGGGCGCCGACGGCGCCGCCGCGTCGGCGCGGATCATCGAGGCGTCGCTGTGAACACGGGTGTCGGCACCGGCTCTGTTATTCTTGCCGAGGCCGGTCACCCGGCCTCGGGGATGTAGTTCAATGGCAGAACTTCAGCTTCCCAAGCTGATAGCGCGGGTTCGATTCCCGTCATCCCCTCCAATGCCCTGACGTGCCGACGAAGTCGGTGCGGCAGGGCATTCGCGTGGATGCAGTAGGAACCGATCCGCTCGCGGGCGGTCCCGCTCCGCCGGAGGCTCCGCGCGACGCGAAGCGGCGCGTGGAGGGGCGGAGTGGCCGATTCCCGTCATCCCCTCCAATGCCCTCAGGGCGCACTCATCGAGACGCGCGGGCGCGGAGCACCGCGGCGAGACGCTCGAGCTGCGCTGCGTCTTCGAGCGCCGATCCGACGGCGGCGACGCGAACCCCCGCGTCGAGGAACTCCTCGACGTTCGCGGCATCCAGGCCACCGGTCGCGACGAAGCGCACCTGCGGGAACGGACCGCGGATGTGCCGGAACCATCCCGCTCCCAGCCATGTCGCGGGGAACGCCTTCAGCCACGTGAGCCCGAGCGAGACCGCCAGCTGAACCTCGCTGGGCGTCGCGACGCCCGGAAGGATCGGGATGCCGGCATCCTGCGCAGCACGCACGACCTCGGGATCGATCCCCGGCGAGACGAGGTAGGCCGCTCCCGCGCCGGCCGCCACCGCAACCTGCGCAGGAGTGATGATCGTGCCGGCGCCGACGCTCTTGCCGCGCGCCTGCGCCCGTGCGACCAGGGCGCGGAGGGCATCCTCGTCCTGTGCGGTCTGCAGCGGCACCTCCACCGAATCGATGCCGAGGTCCCAGGCCGTCTCGGCGAGGCGGATCGTCCGTTCGACACCCATGCCACGGAGGATCGCCATGAGCGGCGCCCCGGCGAACGCGGCATCGAACCACTCGGCATCCGTCATCTCGTGTGCCTCCGGCATCGATTCGTCCCTTCCCCTAGCCTCGGCGATGGTCGTCGTCGCGAGCGCGTGATCATGAGTCTCTGGTCGTCTGCAGGGCTTTCGCGGCGCGGACGTGCCCCGCCCGCAGCCGCTCCGAGACCGGTGCGCCCGAGAGCAAGCCGGCGAGGTACCCGCCGGCGAACGCGTCGCCGGCCCCGACCGCTTCCACGACCTCGACGACGAGCGCGGGCTCGAACACCTCGTCGCCACCGGTGAAGACCGTGGCGCCGACCGAGCCATCCTTGACGACGAGTTCGGGAACATCGGGCAGCAGCGCGCGGATCTCAGCCGTCGTCGACGTCGCCCACAGGCCTTCAGCCTCGTCCCGGCCGGTGAAGACGATATCGGCCTGTCGAGCAAGGTCCAGCAGCACGGGTGCTGCCTCGTCTGTCGCCCACAAGGGCTCGCGGTGGTTCACGTCGAACGACACGGACACCCCGTGCGCTTTCGCCCGCGCGATCACACGGGCGAGGAACAGCGAAGCGGATGCCGAGATCGCGGCCGTGATGCCCGAAACGTGCAGCACAGCGACATCTCCGAGATCGACCGCCTCGGCGTCGGACTCCGACAGGTGCGATGCCGCAGACCCGCGCCGGTAGTAGATGACACCCGTGCCGGGGTCCTTCACGTACAGCCCGGTGGGATGCGCGTCGTCGAACACGACCCGCGACACATCGATGCCGCGCCCTGCGAGCTGCGACGCGACGCGTCGACCCAGCGCATCGGCGCCGAGCCGGCTGAACCACAATCCTCGGTGGCCGAGCGCCGCGACATGCCCCGCGACGTTCGACTCGGCGCCGCCCGCGTCGACGAGGAACGTCTCGGCCGTCGCCAGCGGCTCGGCGGTCACCGGAGCGACCATCGCCATCGTCTCGCCGATGGCCAGCAGTGTGCGGGGGGCGGCGCCCGCGGGGTACCGGCGGTCGTAGGTCATCACACAAAGACTATGCCGCCGCGACGGCGGGGTGCAGGTGCTCCGACGACAGCGCGACAGCCGCCTGCCGGGCGGCGGCGGCGAGACACTCGTCGACGCCTTGACCCCGCAGCGAAGCCGCGAGGAAGCCGGCGAAGAACGCGTCGCCCGCGCCGTTCGCGTCGACGACCGCGACCTGCTCGGCATCCACCGACCATCGCCGGCCCGAGGCGTCGAGCGCGATCGCGCCGCGCTCCCCCAGCGTGCACACCGCGAGCCGCGGACCCCGATCGAGGCACCCGCTCATCAGCGCCCACGGATCGTCCGTCCCGTCGTCGTTCATGAAGACGACCTCGGCCGCGCGGACGAACGGGTCATGGAACGCCGCGCTGCCGTCGTAGTCGTGCAGATCGGTCCAGATCGGCGGCGCTCCTGGCTGCATCCCGCCGCGCCGCTCGATGATCGCCGCGCCGATCTCCGACAGGTCGACGATGGCGACCGCCGCTCGCGCGATCGCATCCTCGACAACCGTGACCTGCTCGGCAGACGGCGCCGACGGCGTCGCGAGGTAGAGGCTGATCCTCTCCCCCGCCGCGGTCATGAGGTTGACGTGACGCTCCGTGCGCTCAGACGCGAGCTTCTCGACGCGCACCCCGGCCGCCGCCAGCGCGGCATCGACGCGGCGCCCCTCGTCGTCCGAGCCGATCAGGGCGTGCAGGGTCGTGTCGACGCCGAGCGCGGTGAGATGCAGCGCCTTTCCGGCGGACGTACCACCGAGCGTGGCGAGGTCGCCCAGCGCGAACTGCATGTGCGGCACGGGCTCGGGGAGTCGGTCGAGCACGATCAGGTGATTCCAGGATGCGGGGCCGCACACGACGACGTGAGCACGCGAGGTTTCGGTCACTCTTTCAGTCAATCAGGCGCGCCGGCGTGGCTCGGCCTCGAGTGCACGGCCTGGCGTCGAGTGCACGGCTTGCGCGCGTCGGGAAGCCGTGCACTCGCAGGCAAGCCGTGCGCTCGCAGTGATGGGCATCACGCCCCGGGCGGCGGGGCGGTCTCGCGGGCGATGAGCCCGGCGAAGGCGATCGTCGTGCGGTCGCCCCGGTGCGGCCCGATCACCTGCACCGAGAGCGGCAGGCCCCCAGCTGTCACACCGACCGGCGCCGCGGTCGCGGGGAGGTTCGCGAAGGTCGCGATCGACGGCCACGCGAGCTGGGTGTCGTACGGCTCCAGACTGCCGTCGATCTCAAGCTGACGGCGCTCATTGTCGGGCTCGTCCGAAAGCGGAAAGGCGACGGTGCCGTAGACGGGCGCCAAGACCACATCGAACTCCTCGAACAGCGCAGACCACTGTCGGCGGACGATCCGCTGCCGATCGAGGAGCGCGAACCATTCCTGAACCGGCATGGAGGCCTCGGTCACCGGCGATCGGCGCGATCCCACGGCCGCGAGCATCGCGCGGTAGTCATCGTACGCGCGGGCGAGATCGGGGAGCAGCTCCGATGCGCGCGACACCGATGCCCCTGCCGCCGCGGCTCGCGCGGCGGCATCCTGTACCGCGTCGCGCACGATCTGCTGGGTCCTCGCCGCCGGATGCGCGTCGAGCACCAGCACCCGGTAGTCCGCAAGCCTGGCGTGCCGAGGAGCGGGCAGTTCCGCCCAACCCCCGGGTGCGAGATCGTCGCGGCCGGCGAGGATGCGCAGCGCGAGATCGAGGTCTTCAGCCGTTCGCGCGAGCGGGCCGATCACCGCGAGCGGGGGCGGCTCGCCGATCATGCCGGCGGGGGAATGTCCGTCTGAGGCGAGAAGCCCCCACGTGGGTTTGTGACCGAATACACCGCAGAAGGCGGCCGGCACTCTGACCGAGCCGCCGATGTCGGATCCGAGTTCGAGCGCCGAGAACCCGAGCGCGACCGCGACCGCGGAGCCGCCGGACGATCCCCCCGGTGTGCGCGAGAGGTCATACGGATTGCGGGTGCGGCCGTAGACCGGGTTGTCGGACTGCCAGTCATCGAGCCACACCGGAACGTTCGTCTTGCCGAGCAACACGGCGCCGGCATCCGTCAGCCGTCGAACCGGCAGCGCGTCGCGGTCGGCGCGATGCCCGCGGAACTCCTCGACGCCCCACGTCGTGGCGTGGCCTCGCAGGTCGAAGCTCTCCTTCACCGTGATCGGGATGCCGAGAAGCCGTCGCTGCTCGCCGCGCGCAAGCGCGGCGTCAGCCGCAGCCGCTTCCTGGCGGGCGCGGATGAAGTCGCGCACGACGACCGCGTTCACGGCGGCATCCATCTCCTCGATGCGCGCGATGGCGGCCTCGGTGAGCTCTGTCGACGTATACCCGCCGGTGCGGAGCCCTTCCGCCAGCTCGGTCGCGGACGCGAGGGGATCGGGAAGCATGCTCGAGATCGTAGCGTCCGGACGACGGCGCGGTCAGGCGACCGGCTCAGCCGCCTCACGCGCGGCACGCGCCGAGGAGCGCACCGCGCCGATGCTCGCGGCGATGACGAGAGCGATGCCCACGATCTCGAGCCATGACATATGTTGACCCAGGAATACGAACCCCGCTATGGCCGCGGTGGCAGGTGCGAGGCTCATCAGGATCGCGAAGACCGCGGCCGGCAGGCGCCGCAGTGCGATGAGCTCGAGGGCGTAGGGGATCGTCGACGACAGGATCGCCACCGCCGCACCGAGCGCGATGATCTCGATCCGCAGGAGCGAGGCTCCGGCATCCGCGATCCCGAAGGGCAGCGACAGCACCGCGCCCACCGCCATCGCGAGGGCGAGCCCGTCGAGCTTGGGGAACGCGCGCCCGACCCGCGACGAGGCGAGGATGTAGAACGCCCAGCTCGCCGCGGCTCCGAGGGCGAACGCCACGCCCAGGGGATCCAGGCGATCCCATCCGCCGCCGCCGAGGGCGACGACGCCGGCGAGCGCGAGAATTGCCCAGAGCCATGCCGATGCCCGCCTGCTCGCGACGATCGACAGCACGAGAGGCCCCAGCACCTCGATCGTCACCGTGACGCCGAGCGTCAGTCGTTCGAGTGCGAGATAGAAGAGGCTGTTCATCGCGACGAGCACGACGCCGAACCACACCACCGCCATCCAGTCCGCGCGTGCGTGTCCGCGCAGCGCCGGCCGCGCGATGGCGAGAAGGATGAGCGCCGAGAACGTCAGGCGCAGCATCACCATTCCGAGCGGCCCGACCGCGGGGAACAGGAGGACAGCGATCGCGGCCCCGATCTCCTGGCACGCGAGGCCCGCGATGACCAGCAGGATCGCAGGGTTCACGCCCGTGCGGGGCGTCACCGGATCACCGGTTCACTCGGCGGGGGCCGCGCAGATCGCCCGCTCTGCGATGGCCGCGTGCTGCTGCTCAGCGGTCCACGGGAGGCCTGCAGCCGGCGCGGACTCTCCGGCCACCGCGGGTGCCTTCGAGGCGATCGCCGCGAGTTCCCACGCCAGATACGTCCCGACGCTTCCCGACGCGGCGGAGTTGTTCAGCACGAGCGCGACCGTCAGCCCGGTGTCGGGGTCGGAGAAGGCCGCCGTGATGTACCCGGGGAGCGCTCCGGCCTGGCCGATCAGCGATCCTGCCAGCACCGCGCCGCCGGCGCGCATGTTCCACGACAGTGCGCCGCTCGACGGGGCGAGGGGATCGGCGAACCTCTCGGCATCATCAGGAACCAGGGCGCCCGAAGCCAGTGCCTGGGCGTATCGGCCGAGGTCGTCGATGTCGGTGAGGACCCCCGAATCGGTGAAGCCGATGCTCAGCGAGGTTTCGGTGACGTCCAGCGGCTCGGCGCAGTCGCGTCCGCCGCCCTCGAGCGTCCGCGAGTGAAGGCCGGTCAGCCGCACGGCATCGGAGGGCGTCGCCTCGAGCGCCGTGGCGTCGAGGTCGAGCGGGTCGACGACGTGCTCGGCGATGAGCTCAGCCGCGGTCATGCCGGCGGCGCGCTCGAGCGCGAGCCCCAGGAGCACATACCCGGCGTCCGAATCGAGGTAGGCGGCGCCGGCCTCGCTGTCACGCTCCTTGCCGATGCCGAAGCTCGCGAGCTCACGCGGCTTCCACGCCCGCTCGGGGTTCTGAACCCACGTCCCGAACAGGTGGGGAGTGTACGACCCGAGTCCCGACGTGCTGTCGCACAGCTGCTCGAGGGTCACGTCGGCGAGCGCCGGCACGCCGGAGACGTACTCGTCGACGCTGTCGTCGAGGGCGACGGTGCCGCGCTCTGCCAGGGCGTAGAGGACGTCGCAGGTCATCGCGCGCGTCATCTTCGTCGCGGGGAAGGTCATGTCGGTCGTGACGGGCGCGCCGCCCGGCGTCTGCGTTCCGAGCGCAGCCACCCAGCTGCCGCTCCACGGTGCCCACACGCCGACGATCGCGCCGGACGAACCGGATGCCGTCATAGCCGCGGTCACGGCATCCTGGAGCTGCTGCACCGTCTCTTCGGCGAGCGCGACGTCCGTCTGCGGGGGAACGTCGATGTCGACGTGCGTGTCAGCGGAGCAGCCGGCGAGCACGACGATCGCCGCCGTGAGGGCACCGGCGAGCAGCGCTCCTACGCGCTTTCGGCTGGTCCGGTGCCGCATTCTCACCCCCCGATGATCTGCAATGAATTCAAACACACCGCGTCGCGTCCTCGTCACACCCATCCGTAGCATGTGGTCATGACGTATCGATTCGACGACGCCGCGCTGGCCGGCGTGCTCGGGCACATGAACGGCGACCACGCCGGCGACAACCTGCTCATCGCTCGCGCCTTCGCGCCCGACGCCGACACTTCCGCCGCCATCTCCGCGGCCTCGATGACCGACTTCGACGGCGAGGGGGGCACCTGGCGGGCAGACCTCGCAGGCGGCGACGTCATCGAGGTGACCGCCCCGTGGCCGGGCGGCGCCATCACCGAGCGTCCTGAGGTTCGCCGCGAGATCGTGGCGCTGTACGACGAAGCGTGCCGGCGCCTCGGCATCACTCCCCGTCCCCACGCGTGACGGCGAGCCACAGCGAGATCGCACGCTAGGTTAGGACGCCCTAAGTCCCCTACAATGACGGGATGAGCGACCCGATCCCGTTCTCCACCGCGCTGCGCGAGCGTTCCAGCCGCGCGCACTCCTCGAGTGAGCACGCCGGCTTCATGGCCGATCTCATGAAGGGCGAGGGAACGCGCGAGGACTATGTCGCCCTCGTCGTCCAGCACTGGTTCATCTACGAGGCACTCGAGCGCACCGCCGATCAGATGCGCAACGACCCGGTCGCCGCCGTCTTCATCACCGACAAGCTCACGCGCCTTCCGGCGCTCGAGGCCGACCTCGAGTTCCTCGTGGGGCCGGACTGGCGCGAGACCGTCACCCCGCTCGAAACCACCCGTCGCTACGTCGACCGCATCAACGAGGTCGGCGCGACATGGGCGGGCGGCTTCGTCGCGCACCACTACACGCGCTACCTCGGCGATCTCTCGGGCGGGCAGTTCATCGGTCGGCTGATGGCGCGCCGCTTCGGCTTCGAGACGAACGGCATCGGGTTCTACCTCTTCGACGACATCGCCGACCCGAAGGCGTTCAAGGAGGTCTACCGCGAGCAGCTCGACGCGGCGCCGTGGGACGCCGAGGAGCAGGACCGCGTGATCGACGAGGTCCTGCTGGCGTATCGCTTCAACACCGAGCTCTTCGACGACCTCGCTTCGGCGAAGGCGAACGCGTCGGCGGTCGCCTGACCTCCGTTCCCTCGCGAGACTTCAACCGAGCGCCGAGACTTCGGCCCGCGGTTGCGGTCTCGGCGCTCCACTGCAGTCTCGCCGAGGAGGCATGCGTTCAGGACGCGGGGGACGGGCGCGAAGCGCCCGCCATCCAGCGCGCGACGTCCGGGTCGACGCGGATGTCGCTCGGGCGCAGCGGACGCGACAGGTACAGTCCGTCCAGCGATGTCAGCCTCGACAGCGCCACGTACGTCTGCCCCGGCGCGAAGGCGCCCGAGCCCAGGTCGATGACCGCCCTGTCATAGGTCTTGCCCTGCGACTTGTGGATCGTCACGGCCCACGCGAGCCGCAGCGGGAACTGGGTGAACTCGGCCACGATCTCGCGCGAGAGCGACTTCGATCCGGCGTCGTAGGCGTAGCGGAACCTCTCCCACACCGCCGGCTCGACGTCGAACTCGTCGCCGTCGACGTCGACGCGCACCGTGCCGCCCGCGATCCGGGTGACGGTGCCGATCGTGCCGTTCACCCACCGCGGCGGCTCGCCGAACGACTGCGTGTCGTTGCGCAGGAACATCACCTGCGCGCCGACCTTGAGCTTCAGATCGACGTCGGCCGGATACGACGCCTCGCCGCGCCCGAAGTCGCCCGTGATCTCGGCGGTCGCGGTCTGCTCACGGCCGATGAGCTCGGTGAGGTGCCGCCGGTTGATGTTGTTCACGATGTCGTTGCGGGTCGCGAGCGTGATGATCGGGTGCTCGCCGTCGGCGGGGTCGGGGGGCGTCCGGGCCCCGGTGTCATTGAGGATCTTCGCGATGTCGGCGGTGACGCGCCCGTGCCGCACCGCGTTGAGCATCGCCTTGAACGCGGGGTCGGCCTGCCGGTGGATGTCGACGAGTTCGCGCACATGCAGGTCGGCGCCGTACGAGCCGATGTCGATGATCCCGTCGCCGGCGGCCTCGCCCACCCACACCCTCGCGTCGAAGAACCAGAACGAGCGGTAGTGGTCGCGGATGTAGCGCAGCTCGTCGCCACGCGGTGGCACCGGCGCCAACTGGTACGGATCGCCGAACATCACGATCTGGGTGCCGCCGAACGGCTCGGCGCGGCGGCCGCGCGCCTGCCGCAGCGACCGGTCGATCGCGTCCATGAGGTCGGCGTTGACCATCGAGATCTCGTCGATCACGAGCGTGTCGATCGCGTTCAGGATCTTGCGCGCAGCATCCGATTGATCGATCTCGCCGTTCGCGATCAGGCCGATGGGAAGGCGGAAGAGCGAGTGGATCGTCTGCCCCTCGACGTTGAGCGCCGCGACCCCCGTCGGTGCGCACACCGCGATCTGCTTCTTCGTGTGCCACGCGAGGTGCTGCAGGAGCGTCGACTTGCCGGTGCCGGCGCGTCCGGTGACGAAGACGTGCTCGCGCGTGTCCTCGATCAGGCGGAACAGGGCCTCCTGCTCGGCCGAGAGGGGAGGCGTGGTCACCGGTACATGGTAGTCACGCGAACCCCGCTCACCGTGCCCGCCCGCCGCATCCGTGGAGAGTCGCCGCGACTTCCTAGACTGGGCTGGTGGACCAAGGGGCGCACGACCCGGGGGAGCCGAGCGCACCCCGCCCGCGTCGCGCCCGCCGTCTCGCCGTCGATCTGACGCTGCTCGCGATCGTGGGGGTGCTCCTCGCCGGCGCGGTGTGGGCGGCGGTCGCGACGATCTACCGCGAGTTCTACAGCCCGACCGCCTTCGTCGAACGCTATGTCGGGATGCTGGCAGACGGCCGCGCCGCCGAGGCGCTGGCCGTTCCCGGCGTGACCGTCGACTCGGTCGACCTCGAGGCGGCGGGCCTCACACCGCAGGCCTCCGAGGCGCTCCTGCGCCCGACCGCGCTGGCGACACTCACCGAGATCGATGTGATCTCCGAGACGACGGACGGCGGCGTCACTCGCGTGACGGTCACCTACAAGGCCGGCGGCATCCCCGGAACCACCACCTTCGACGTCGCCCGCGAGGGGTCGGTCGGCCCCGCCCCCACGTGGCGCTTCGCGACGAGTCCCCTCGCCGTGATGGATCTCGTCGTGAACGGCTCGATGAAGTTCATCGTGAACGGCTTCGAGATCGACAAGCGCCAGGTCTCGCCCGATGGGGTGGATGCCGATCCCCTCGCCCCGATCCCGCTGCTGATGTTCTCGCCCGGCCTGTACTCGGTCTCGGTCGACACCGCGATCTCGGCGACGCCGGGGGCGGCGGTGCTGTCCGATGCTCCGCTGCACGAGATCCCCGTCGAGATCCAGGCGCAGCCGACCGAGGCGTTCGTCGCGATCGTGCAGGAGCGGGTCGAGGACTTCCTGACCGAGTGCGCCGTGCAGGAGGTGCTGCAGCCCACCGCATGCCCCTTCGGCTACGTCGTGCAGGACCGCATCGACTCGCTGCCGCAGTGGTCGATCGCCGAGCAGCCGGTGATCGCCGTCGAGCCCGACGGCGCGGGCTGGCGCATCCCGCCCACCGAGGCGACGGCGCGCATCGACGTCGACGTCCTCTCGCTGTTCGACGGGACCGTGACCGAGGTGAGCGAAGACGTGCCGTTCATCCTCACCGGCGGAATCACCGTGAACCCCGACGGCAGCGTGTCGATCACCGTCGGCGGCCCCGACACCAGCGCGAGTCCCTGAGGCCGGCGGCGATGCTCAGCGCTGCCGTGCGTCGCGTTCGGCCAGCGCCGCGAGCCGCGCGTTGTACTCCTCGAGTTCGGCGTCCCCCGTGCGATCGGCGTGCCGGTCGCGGCGCTTCTGATCGCGGGCATCGGTGCGGCTCCACTGGATCGCGACGGTGATCGCGAGGATCAGCGTCGGGATCTCGCCGATCGACCACGCGATGCCGCCGCCGGCGTACTGGTCCTCGAGCGGGGTCGCACCCCACGTGCGCCCCATCGACCCGAACCACTCGGCGACCATGAGCCCCGACTGCATCATGATGGCGATGCCGAAGAACGCGTGCATCGCCATGATGCCGATGAGGAGCACCAGTCGCCCCGCGTAGGGCAGCCGGTACGGCACCGGGTCGATGCCGATGAGCGTCAGCACGAACAGGTACCCGGTGATGAGGAAGTGCGCGATCATCCACTCGTGACCGAGGTGGTCGTACAGCGTCCAGCGGAACAGATCGGTGTAGTAGAAGACCCACAGCGACCCGATGAACAAGCCTGCCGCGACGAACGGGTTCGTGAGCACGCGCGCGACCGGCGAGTGCACGGCCCATAGGATCCACTCGCGCCCGCCTCGGGTCTCGTCGTCGCGCTTGCGGATCGCGCGCGCCGCGAGGGTCACGGGGGCGCCCGCGACCAGCAGCAGGGGGATCGCCATGGTCAGCAGCATGTGCCCCACCATGTGGATGCTGAACAGGTAGTCCTGGTAGACGTTGACCACCCCGCCGGTCACCCACACGAGAAGCCCCATGCCGGCAACCCACAGGATCGTGCGATAGATCGGCCACGCGTCGCCGCGCCGGTGCAGGCGCAGGACGCCCGCGAGGTAGAAGAACACGGCGAACCCGGCGATCACCGCCCACAGCAGATCGATGTTCCACGACGTGAGCCAGCGCTCCGGGGTGAGCTCGGGGGGCAGTGGCGCGCCGGTGAGCACCTCGGCCGGCGTGAGCTCGGATGGAAGCGTCGCGGGCGAGGGCGGGGGCGTGCGCGCGAGCGCGGCTGCCGCACCGCTCGCGGCGCCCATGAGCGCGAGTTCGAACGCGATGAGCGTCCAGAAGACGCGGGAGGCGGCATCCGATCTGAGATTGCCGATGAGCCGCGCGCGATACCAGGCGCCGAGCGCGCCGAGCGCGACGAGGGCGACGATCTTGACGATGAGGATGAGCCCGTACGGCGACAGCAGCGCGTCCCACGACTGCAGCCCGATCGCCGCGCGCACCGTTCCCGAAACGGCGACGACGACGAAGGCCGCGAGCGCGATGCTCGAGTAGCGGGCGAGGGTGTTCGCGTTGCGTTCGCGATCCTGCAGTGGCCGCACCACCACCATGAGCAGGAGCCCGCCCAGCCACACTGCGGCGGCGATGATGTGGAGGATCAGGGCCGTCATGGCCTCGTGGTGGAAAGCCTCTTCGCCCGAATGACCCTGCGTTCCCATCGGCACGAGGGACGCGAGTGCGAGGACGGCGACGAAGAGGGTCGCCGTCCACGACCGCACCGCGAAGGTGAGCACCGTGAGGGCGGCACCGGCGACGGTCGTGATGAGCCACGTGCGGCCGACCTCGGTCTCGACGAGGAAGCGCCCCAGCTGCGCGCCGAACTGGGGTCCCGCGTCGATCGCGGGGTTGAACGCGTCGATGAAGGTGAGGAAGCCCGTCGCCGCGGCCGACACTGTGAAGATCGCGGCGGAGACGGATGCCGCATCCAGTGCAAGATCGAACTCGTGCTCGCCGGCACGCAGTGTGAACAGCGCCGTGACGAGGACTCCGGCCATGCCCGCGGCCGACAGGTTCACGAAGAGCTTCGCCGTGGGGAGCCCCCAGCGGGCGATCGGCCCCGGGTCGCCGATGGCGAGAGGAGCGGCGCCGCCACCGTACGCGAGCGCCCACACCAGCACCGCGAGCGCGGACACGATGAGGATGACGGGCCCTGCGGCCCGCAGGGCGCGGGGGTTCACCCCTCCAGCCTACGTTCCCCCCTGTGCTCGCCGTTCCCGCCCCACCTCCAGCCGTTTACGGACAAGACACGCCGCGGCCGGTGGTCAGGCGCGCGGCGTGTTCCGTCCGTAATCGACTGGGGGTGGGGAAAGAGAGAGGGGGATGCCGCGCGGCGGCACCCCCCTCTGAAATCTGCTCGAGATCTCGATACGCGCTGGCGCGCTACTCGATCTAGACCCGAGCCGCATCAACGCCGGGCTTCGCGCGGCATTGATCCGTCACGCGTCTACTTGACGGCGGCCTTCAGCTTCGAGCCCGCGGTGACCTTGACGCGCTTGCCGGCGGGGATCTTGATCTCTTCGCCGGTCTGCGGGTTGCGGCCGGTGCGAGCGGACGTGGCGACCTGCTCGAACGAGATCCAGCCGGGGATCGCGACCTTGCTTCCCTTGGCGACGGCCTCCGAGACGGTGGCGAAGAGGGAGTCGAGCACGCCCGACACGGCGGACTGGCTCTGCCCGGTCGCGCTCGCGATGCTCGCGACGAGTTCGGTCTTGGTGATGGACTTGTCGGCCATGGGGATTGTCCTCCAAAGGCGGCGGAACCGCCGCCTTTTCATTGCTCGGACCGGATGGCATTCGCCCCCCGGCTGGTCGGATCGACCGCCTCGAATGTACCTGACATCGCCGACAGAACCGCGGATTTCCGGGCTTTCTCGACGTTCCGCACGGCGTGTCGGGGTCAGAAGTGACTCCTGTGGCCGGTGTGAACGGCACTCAGCGCCCCGAACGCCGCCTACGGACGGTGCGCGGCGATGACTCCGCGGGCGGTTCGGGCGAACGCGGGAGCGACCCGATCCTCGCCGTCGAGGTAGCCCCCGACGAGGGCGGCGTCGCGGAGGAGGACGAGGGATGCCGCCACGTCGGCCGGCTGATCGAGCCCCGCCGCCGTCGCAAGCTGCTCGAGCGTCGCGCGGAACCAGTCGCGGTGATCGGAGATCAGCGAGCGCACCGGCCCCTCGCGCGGATACTCGGCGGCGGCGTTGATGAAGGGGCAGCCGCGGGTGTGGTGCTCGCGGATGTCCTGCTCGATCCCCGCCACGACGAGGTCGAGGAGCACCTCGGGGTCGTCCGAGGCGTCGGCGGCTTGGGCGAACAGTCCACGGAGTCCGGCATCCTCACCCTCGAGATAGGCGAGGACGAGACCTTCCTTGCCCTCGAACTGCTTGTACATCGTCGCCCGTGTGACGCCGGCCTCGTCGATGATCCGGTCGACGCCGACCGCGTGGATGCCCTCCGCATAGAAGAGTGCGGTGGCGGCATCCAGGAGTCTCTGGCGGGCAGGGGAGGGGCGCGTCGTCGTGCGTGCAGGGGTGGGGCTCATGGGGTTCTCCTCGGGTGTCCATCGTGCCACTTTGCGGCGTCGGAAAGATTTATTGGGAATAGTCTTGTGTAGATAGAACGTTCGGTCTATCGTAGGTCACATCAGCCGGAACCGCCAGGAACCGGAACCCCACCGCAAGACACCTCAAGGAGATCGAAATGAACGAGAACACCGCCACCAAGACCCCCATCGTCCTGATCCACGGACTCTGGATGACCCCGAAGAGCTGGGACACGTGGGCAGAGCGCTTCCGCGCCGCCGGCCACCACGTCATCGTCCCGGGGTGGCCCGGCATCGACGACCGCACGGTCGAAGACATCCGCAACAACCCCGCTGCCCTCAAGGGGATCGGCCTCAAGCAGATCGCCGACAACTACGAGCGGATCATCCGCGAGCTCCCCGAGAAGCCGATCATCATCGGCCACTCGTTCGGCGGCGTCCTCACCCAGATGCTCGCCGACCGCGGCCTCGGCGTCGCCTACGTGGGCGTCGCGCCGGGTCAGACCGCGGGCGTCACCGCGCTGCCGCTGTCGACCCTGTGGACCGGCACGCCGATCCTGGCGAATCCCTTCGGCCGCAACGGCGCCAAGCCGCTGTCGAAGCGCCACTTCCACTTCACGTTCGGCAACGACCTTCCCCGCGAGGAGTCCGACAAGCTGTGGGAGGAGTTCGCCGTGAACTCGTACAACCGGGTGTTCTTCGAGGGCGTGCTGTCGGTGCTCAACGAGAAGGGCGGCGTCACCCACGTCGACTACTCCCGCGCCGACCGCGCCCCGCTGCTCATCATCACCGGCGAGATCGACCACGTCGTGCCGCCGGCGATCGGCGAGGCGATCGTGAAGAAGTACCACGCCACCGGCAGCCCCGCCGTCGTCGACTACAAGACCTACCCGGGCCGCACCCACCGCCTGGTCAGCCAGGA
This sequence comes from Microbacterium sp. 2FI, assembly GCF_005502885.1. Lineage (GTDB taxonomy): Bacteria > Actinomycetota > Actinomycetes > Actinomycetales > Microbacteriaceae > Microbacterium. The sequence goes on along the minus strand of NZ_SCMR01000007.1, from coordinate 58,972 downwards.
CGGCTGGGAGGAGATCGCCGACTACGCGCTCGAGTGGGCGACCTCGCACGCGGTCGTCGAGGCGGCGAAGTAGCACCGGCCGCCACGGAGGCCGGATCCCGGGTGAGAGGCGAGAGCGTCTCTCACCGGGGATCCGGTGTCCGCGGTGGGATACGGAAAGAGAAGGCCCGCAGATCTCGCGATCTGCGGGCCTTCTGCTGTTCGTGCGTGCGAGAGTGGGCCGATGAGGAAGTGGGTGGCGGCGTCAACGGCAGCGCTGGGGCTGGCCGGACTCATCGCATTGCTTGCGCTGCGGACCCCGCGTCTGCCGCCGGGCACCGACGCGACGATCGCCCGCATCCGCGCCGGCACCGTGACGGGAGTCGTCGTCGGCGAGTCGGGGTACGCGCAGTCCGCAGGCGTCCGGATCTGGTACGAGTCGATCCCCGCCGTCGGCGTCGAGAAGGGCGTCGTGCTGCTCAACATCGCGCTCGGTGCCAGCTCGCTGTACTGGCCACCCTCGTTCCTGCGCGCGCTGTCGGCGGCGGGATACCGGTTGGTCAGGTACGACCAGCGCGGCACCGGTGCGTCGAGTCGGATGCCGGACTGGAGGCGGCAGCATCCATACTCTCTCCTCGACATGGCCGGAGACGCGATCGCCGTCCTCGATGCCCTCCACATCGACCGCGCTCATGTGATCGGGTTGTCGCTGGGAGGGTTCGTCGCTCAGGAGATCGCGATCACACATCCCGAGCGGGTTCAGTCGCTCACCTTGATGTCGACATCGGCCGATCCGACGGACGCATCCATGCCCGGCCCGCAGCTGTGGCCGATGCTCAGGTCCGCACTGGCGGGTCTTCCGCTGCTGCGGTACCGCGTGATGGGCGGTGAAGCCAACCTCGTGAAGGAGGTCCTCGCCGGCCTGGTCGCGCAGGGAGGAGACGAACCTGTCGACGTGGAGGGGTGGACCAAGGTCGTTCTGTACGACCTCCGCGAACGAGGCGGGCTCGATCTCCGTGCGCTGCGGCAGCACCAGGTCGCCGTCACCGTGACGCGATCCCGCTATCCGCTGCTCGGCACGATCACGGCGCCCACCCTCGTGATCCACGGGACGAACGACGCGTTCGTGCCGATCGATCACGGGCGCCGGCTCGCGGCTGCGATCCCGCAGGCCAGGGGACTGTGGCTGGAGGGCGCCGGGCACCCGTTCCCCTACCCGAACATGCGGGCGGTGACCCGCGCGATCACGAGCCACCTCGACGCCGCAGATCCCGGCGCCACCGGCCGGACGCACCCGATCACGTGAGGAGCGGTGCGACGACCGCGCACACTGCGTGTACCGTCAGGCACACGGGGTCACCGTGGCTCTCGAAGGAGCACGACCATGGGTGAGAAGTCCACACGGAAAGAGGGCGGCAAGACTGCGCCCGCCAAAACCCTCAAAGAGAAGCGCACCGCCAAGGCGGACAAGCGGGCGGCGAGCAATCGGGTCGAGAACACCGACGCGGTCTCGAGGGTGAAGAACCGGTAGCGCTGGAATCCCCTCGCCGAGACGACGCAGATCGCACTCAGGATGCCGTCACGCAGCAGTCTGCGTCGTCTGGCGTGTGGGCCGGGGAGGCATCAGCTCGAGCTGACGATCAGGTACCGCTCGTCGGAGATCGGGCCGCCCCAGTATGCCGGATCATCCAGCATCCGCACCTCGACGGTCCTTCCACGGGCGCGGACGAGTCTTGTGCATGCGTCGGCAGAGAGGCCGACTCCGGTGTGCCATCGACCCTCGACGAGTATCAGGATGCCGCTCGGGGTGAGCAGCTCGATCCACTTCTGCAGGGCTGCGGCCGGATCGGGCATCGCCCACAAGACGTGGCGCGACAGAACGACATCGAAGACCCCCGCCTCAAGCGGCGGGTTCGCGGCGTCGCCATCCACGAAGACGGGTTCCGGGACGGTGTCGACAGACTTCGCCCGGGCCCGGCGCACCATCTCCGGTGAGAAGTCGACACCGCTGACGAAGTGACCGCCCTCGGCAGCCAGCAGCACCGAGAGCGATCCTGTGCCGCACCCGAGGTCGGCAACCCTGCGCCCACGACCGCCGAACACGGGAAGCAGCAGATCCGCCCATGCACGACGGGTCTCGGGATCCCGGAGACCATGGTCGGCCGCGTCGTCGAAGGCCGCCGCTTCCGCGTCCCACAGGGCTCGGAGGTCATGGGTCACCCGTCCGATCCTTCCACCCCGGCATCCGCGAGGGACGAATCATCCGAGCTGCATCCAAAACGATGTGCCGGAGAGAACTACGTCTTAGCGGGTGAAACGCACCTGCCTTCCAGGAGGGGAAAGTCCAATGAAGCGCATTCTCGCCACCGGAGCGATCGTCGCTCTCGCCGTGTTCGGCTTCGCCGGCACCGCCAACGCCGCGCCCGCAGACGCTGCCTGCTTCGGCCAGATCCACAAGACCATCAACACCGAGGGCGCCCTCGGATTCACGGGGGTCGGCGAGGTCGTCAAGGCCGTCGGCGGCGCGGCCAAGAACGCCACCGCCCGAGGCCTCTGCGGCGACTGACGCACTCAACCAGTCCGCACTGCTGTCGGCGGCTCGGACGCACCGCGCCGAGCCGCCGACTCAGTGTCGCTCGGTGAGTGCTCAGCGGCGCCGGGCGAGCACGATGCCCTGGGGATGCCGCTCTCCACGTCAGCTGTGGGCCGACGGGACCGTCTTGCGCATCACGGTCTTGCTCTTGCCGATGTGACGCTCGAACGTGAATCCCGCCTTCTCGAACATGGCCCTCGTGCCGTTGTGGAGGAACGAGGACGACGTCCTCTTGCCCGGGGCGAGCTCATTGGCGAACGAGACCACTTCGCCTCCGCCGGCCTGGGCGATCAGGTCGAGTGCGCCGTCCAGCGCCTCGCGTGCCACTCCCGACCGCCGATGATCGCGGTCGACGAAGAAGCACGTGATGCGCCAGGGCGCCGGGTTGGACTCGCCCGCGTCGTACTGCTTGCGGTGATAGATGTTCGGCAGCTCGATCGGACTTCCGTACTCGCACCACGCGATCGCGTCGTCGCCGTCGAAGACGAGCGCCGCATGCGCGACGCCCTCTTCGACGAGTCGCTGCTTGAATGTCGGCCCGTCGTACTCGCTCTTCACGGTCTCCTCGGTGTCGCCGTGGAAGTACGAGCAGTAGCACCCGCCCCAGACCCCGTTGTGCTTCTCGGCGAGCGCCAGCCACGCCGGGAAGGTCTCGGGAGTGAGCGGCTTGACCTCGTGCGCGGCGACCATGCTGGTGATGGTAGCGGCCGGCTCCGACGTCCACCGCCACCCTCGCCTGCACGCGAGTGAACGACTTACCCGCGAGTGCACGACCTGCCCGCGCGGGCAACCCGCGCGCTCGCAGGCAAGCTGTGCACTCGGCGCCGGGTTGTGGGACGCCGGGTGGTGGGACGCGGAAGGGCCCGGAGTTCCGAGGAACTCCGGGCCCTTCACATGCCGTGGGTGCTTACCAGCTCGACTTGGTCACGCCGGGCAGCTCGCCACGGTGTGCCATGTCACGGAAGCGGACACGCGAGATGCCGAACTTCGTGAGGACACCGCGGGGGCGGCCGTCGATGACGTCGCGCGAGCGCACGCGAACCGGCGAAGCGTTCTTGGGAAGCTTCTGCAGGCCGATGCGAGCGGCTTCGCGCTCCTCGTCGGTGGACGTCGGCGACACGAGCGCCTTCTTCAGCTCCGCACGCTTGGCGGCGTAGCGATCGACGATCACCTGACGCTGCTCGTTGCGCGCGATCTTGCTCTTCTTAGCCATGGATCAGCGCTCCTCTCGGAATTCGACGTGCTTGCGGATGACCGGGTCGTACTTCTTCAGCACGATGCGGTCGGGGTTGTTGCGGCGGTTCTTGCGCGTCACGTAGGTGTAGCCCGTGCCGGCGGTAGAACGCAGCTTGATGATCGGACGAACGTCCTGAGCCTTCTTGGCCATCAGAGCTTCACCCCCTTCGCGAGCATGTCCTTGACGACGGACTCGATGCCGCGTGCGTCAATGACCTTGATGCCCTTCGCCGAGACGTTGAGCTTGATGTTGCGACCCAGCGACGGAACGAAGTAGGTCTTCTTCTGCACGTTCGGGTCGAAGCGGCGCTTCGTCCGGCGGTGCGAGTGCGAGATGTTGTGACCGAAGCCGGGAACTGCTCCAGTCACCTGGCACACTGCTGCCATAGTGATGTCTCCTTAGTACCGTGAGGCCGGACGGCCCCACCCAAGATCCCTTGTCTGCACCCCGCGCCTCAGCGGACCGTGACCGGCCTGTGGAGGGTGTGGGATGCGAACTGCGTGCTGGAGTGCGCGCAGACAAAGATTCAGTCTAGCACGCGGGAAGCTGCCGCCCGGACTCGCGGCGGGCCCGGGTCGCCCACAGCCGAACGCGTCTATGCGGGTCGCGGCATGCGGGTGGTGCCACCATGAGTCACCACGACCTTGCGGGGAGTGAAGATGGCACACCCAGACGACGGCACGACGATGTGGCCGGGATCACCTCAGGATCTCGCCGACGCGCACATGTGCCCCTCCTGCTTCACGCCGCTCACACGCGCGACCTGCGACGCGTGCGGTCTCGAGCTCGGCGATCCGCGCGCGGCGAGGCTCCTCGAGATCGGCCGCAGGATGATCGCCCTCGAGGCGGAGCGGCAGGTCGTCATCGAGACGCTCAGAGAGGCGAGCGTGCCCGCGCCGCCGCCATACGTCGAACCCGAACCCGAACCCGAGCCGGAACCCGAAACCGAGCCGGAACCGGAGCCGGAGCCCTGGGAGCTGGCGCCGGAGCCACTTCGGGTCGAGCACGTTCCCGTGCCCACACTCGTCACCGTCGAATCGCAAACGAAACCACACCTCGCCCCGACACCGGCGGCCGCGGCGACGCCGGCCGCGGCATCCGTCGTCGCACCCGCCCCTCGACGCCGCTTGAGCGTTCCGGTGCTGCTGCTGATCGTCGGGGTGTCGCTCGTCGGGATCGCGGCGATCTTCTTCCTCGTGTACGCGTGGTTCCAGTGGGGGATCGCGGTGCGCGCGCTCATCATCGGCGCGATCACGGTCGCCACCATCGGGATCGCATCGCTGCTGCGCCGCCGCTCGCTCACCGCCACGGCCGAGGGCATCGCGGTGCTCGGCGTGCTGCTGCTGGGACTCGACGCATGGGCCGTCCGTGCGAACGACTTCTTCGGCGCGGGCCAGGTCTCAGGCCCCGTCTACGCCGGCATCGGCGTGATCGTCGTCGGCGTGCTCTGCCGCGTGTGGGCGAAGCTCTCGGGGCTGCGCAGCCCCGACATCGCCGCCGTGCTCGCACTCCCGGTCGGCATCGGACTGCTCATCGGCGGCATCTCGGGGCTGCCGACCGCTGAGGCGATCACCGCGGGCCTCCTCGGCGCGGCGGCGGGCGGACTCCTGCACGCGCTGCCGGCTCCGTGGTCGTCGGCTCGTGCTCGCCCCGACGCCGTGCCCGAGCGGACCGCACTCGCGGTCGTCGGCGTATCAGCGCTCGTCGCGGCGGCGATCGTGGCGTTCATCGCCTCACCCGACAGCATCGCGGTGCCGCTGTGGAGCGGCGGGGCGATCGTCGTGCTCGGCGCGGTCCATGCGTGGATGCTGCGGCCTCGACTCGACGAAGAGGCTCTCCCGGCCGCGACGGCACTCGCGGCGACCGCATCCGCCACCGCTGCGACGGTCGCGACACTCGTCGGCTGGCAGGTGGCCTACCGAGGCGACCTGCCGGTGTACACGCTGCTTCTCGGGCCGGTGGTCGCCGTGGCCGTGCCGGTCGTCCTCGACCGCGCACACCGGCGCCTCCCCGGCCTGTCGGTCGCCCGCATCGCAGCGGGTGCACTGGGCGCACTGAGCCTCGTCGCCGCGGTCCTCCTGTGGGGAGCACTCGCCACGATCGCGATCGCGTCGGGGTGGACGACCTGGCTGACGGACGCCTTCGCGACCCCGGCCTCGCAGCCCGACGGCGCGCTGCTGGCGGCCTTCGCCGGGATCGTCATCGCCGCGCTGCTGTTCGCGGCTCCCACGCTGGGCGCCCCGCGCCTGCGGCACGTTCGGGTGATCGCCGCGGCCGTCGTCGTGCTCACCGGCGTCGCCGTCGTCGCGATCCCGAGCGTCCTCGTGGGCGCTGCGACGCTCGTCGCGGTGGCAGCGGCGGCCGCACTGACGCGGCCGTCGGTACGCATCGGCGCCGCGGTCGCGGCGGGCATCGCTGCGGCAACCGCATTCACGGCCGGCACGGCCACGCCCGGGTTGTGGCTCGTCGGCATCGCGGTGGCCGTCGGCGTGCCGATCGTCGCGCAGGCGATCGTGCGGCCGACCGGCACCATCGCTGCAGCGCTGACGGTGACCTCGGCGGCCGTCGCCACGATCTCGGCGTTCCTCGCGCCGGCGGCGTTCGGCGCCGCCACCGGCACGCCGCCGAACCCGCTCGTGGCCTTCGTGCTGCTGCAGTGGATCGCGCTTGTCGCGGTCCTGTGCGCCGTCGTGGTTCCGAGCGGTCTGCCGACCCGCCGGGCAGCGGCCTGGTCGGGATATGTGCTGTTCGCCGCCTCCCTGCTGCCGCACGCCATCGACGGGCTTCTGGGCCGCGGCGCCTTCGACGTCGTGGTCGGCGCGACCGCGCCGGTTGCGGGCGAACCCGCACTGGGGATCGTCCGATCGGCGGCGCTCCTGGTGCTGGTGGCCCTCATCGCACTCGGCCGCACCCGCCTCGATGCGACGGCATCGTCGGGCGCCGCACTGCTGGTCGCCCCGCTCGCGGCGAGCCTCGCCTTCGCGGTCGCCTGCACGTTCGGCGCCGAGCAGCACGGAGCGCGACCGCTCGCGACGACCGGCGCCGCCGTCGTCGTCGTCTGGGTCGCCGCCCTCTGGTCGATGCGGCACCCTGCAAATCCTCGGCTCCATGCGCCGGATGGGGACCGACGGGCGCTTCCCGGCATCCGCACCTTCGTCGATCTCGGCGCCCTCGCCGCGGTGCTCGCTCTCGCGTGGGACGCGACCACCGAACCCGGCTGGGCGATCCTGCTGGTGATCGCGGCGGGCTTCGTCGGCGCGTCGATCACGCGCGGATGGGCGGGGCCTGCGGCCGCCCACACGGTCGGGGTGCCGTCGACCCGCGTCGACGGCGTCATCACCGCACAGGCGCCGCGGCGCCTGCTCGTGTGGCCAGCATTCGCCGGCGCCACCGCTGCCCTGTGGTGGGGACTCGCCGCGTCCCCCGACGCAGGGTCGCTCCTCATCGAGGCGTATGTGATCCCGCCGGCGGCCGGACTCCTCGTCTTCGCCGCGCTGCTCGTGTGGCTTCGCCGCCACGTCGAGTCCGCCGTCGCGGTGTGCCTGTCGTTCACCCTCGGCCTGATCGTGCCCGTCGCCGTCACGTGGTCCACAGCGCCGATCCGCAGCGTCGTCATCGCTCTCGTGGCCGCTGTGCTGTGCCTCGCCCTCACCCTGACGCCCGCGCTGCGCGCGCGCATCCCCGCCCTGGCCGGCGCAACCACCGCGCTGGTCGCCCTGGCGTTCGCGAGCGTCGAAAGGGCGGTGAATCCGGCCCCCTTCGAGGCGCCTCTCACGGTTGCGTGGCTGCTCCTGCTGGTCGCGACCGCGTACGCCTCGGCGTGGGGTGTCGCCCGCGTCGGAACGGCTGCGCTGTACGCACGTCTCGTTCCCTCGGTCGCCCTCGCCGTCACCGTGATCGCGGCCCTCCCGGCCGCCGACGACCCGTGGGTCGTCGGCATCGCGCTCACAGTGCTCGCGGCCCTCCACCTCGCGGCAGCCGCGGTCGACCGCACCCCGTTCGATGCGGCGACCCGGTGGGCGAGCCTCGCCGGCGCAACTGCCTTCGCCGTCGCCGGCGTGCTCTTCGGTGTCGCGACCGTCGACGGGGTCGTCGTGGTCGAGGTCGTGTCCCTGCCGCTCGCCGCCGTCGTCCTCGCGGGTTCGGCGGTCGCCCAGTGGCGACAGCATCGTCACGGGCAGGCCGTCTCGCCCGCGGAGCAGTTCGTGTGGCTCGCGGGCCTCGGCCTCGCCGTGCTGCCGAGCATCATCTCACCGGTCGAGCCGTTGCGACTGTGGCTCGTCATCGGCGTCGCGCTCGTGCTCGCACTCGTGGCGGTCCTGGCTCCGGGGAGCGGCGCTCGAGCCGTGCGTTCGTCATCGGCCGTCGTGCTGACCGCCGCCGCGGTGCTCATGGGCGTACGCGCGCTCGAGCCCTCGACCTTCCCGCTGCTCGAACTCGCGGCGAGCCTTGCCGGTGCCGGGGCGCTCCTCGTCTCCGCCGCGATGGTCTGGCGCCGCTCGTTCGCCCGGAACGCGCCGTCGACGGTGATCGCGGCCGCCGGCGCCGCCCTCCTCATTGCGACCGCGATCGTGTTCGGCGACGGCGACCTCGCGCGCACCGTCATCACCGTGAGCGTCGCCGGGGTCGTCGGAGTCGGCGGAGCCGCCCTGATCGGGCTCGAGCGCTGGAGAGACTGGGGATCGGTCCTGGCCGTCGCCGGATTCGCCGGGGCCGTCGTCGCGATCGCCTCTCGGATCTTCGAGCTCGCCCGGTTCGTCGGAGACGTCGTCGCGATCGAGCCCGATCTCTGGGCCCTCGTGGGGCTCGCGATCACGGCCGCGATCGGCATCATGGCGCTGCGCGCGAGCGCCGGCACGCCGAGCGAAGCCCCCGCCGGACTCATCGTCGGCTTCGGCTTCGCCGCGGCGGTGGTGCTGTTCACCGCTGCGGAACTCCTGCAGGTCGGTGCCGGCACCGGCACCGGAACCGGCGCGGACCAGCTCCGCACCGTCTTCACGATGACCGCTCTCACCACGTTCGGAATCATCGGCGTCGTGTGGCGAAAGCGCCTCGGGCTCGCACTCGCGGTGGCGTCGGCAGTGCTCGCGGGCAGTTTCGGCATCCTCGCCTTGACCGCGTTCGCGCTGCGTCCCGTCGAGCTTGTGACGATCCCCCTGGCGATCGGGATGCTGGCGCTCGGCGCGCGCGCCCTGGTGCGCGACCCGGCGACCCGCTCGTGGCCGGCCCTCGGCCCCGGACTCGCGATGCTGCTCGTCCCGTCGCTGCTGCACGACTTCGGCCCCAGCGAACTGTGGCGGGTGGTCGGGCTCGGCGTCGTGTCGATCGCGATCGTCGTGGCCGGAGCGGTATGGCGGCTCCAGGCGCCGCTCGTGCTCGGCTCGGCGGTGCTGCTCATCCACGCGATCTCGCAGCTGTGGCCCTGGATCTCGGCGGGCTACACCTTCGTGCCGTGGTGGCTGTGGCTGGGCATCGGCGGGGCCCTCCTCATCTTCCTCGCAGCGCGCTACGAGAAGAACATGCGGGCGCTGCGCACATCGTTCACCGCGGTGACGTCGCTGCGCTGAGCGCGCCTCGACCCCAGCGGAACGCCGACACCGTCGGGTCTCCGTCGATCCAGAAGCGCCACGGGAAGTCATTCGTCCCCGCGACACCCGCGACGCCCACCCGGGGTCCGGTGGCGATCGCGGCGTCGCCGAGAGGATCCGTCCGCAGGTCGAGCCGCGCGACGGCGCCGGCGAGTTCGCCACCGGTGATCGCGTCGATCCCGTCATGGCGCGGATGCCGCAGCCCTACCGCCGCGCCGAGGCGCCCGGGGCCCCGGGCGAGGTCTCTCGCACCTCGCGTGGCCGGTCGACGCCGGGACGCGGCATCCGTCCCCACCACGACCTCGCCCGCGCGCAGGAGCACGCCGCCGGCGACACCCGCGGGAGCGCACACGACGTTCACACACGAATGGATGCCGTGGCTGAGGTAGACGTACAGGTGCCCCGGCTCCCCCCACATCGTGGCGTTGCGCGCGGTCTCACCGCTGCGCGCATGCGAGCCCGGATCGGGAACGAGACCCGTGCCCTGCCCGTGATACGCCTCGACCTCGGTGAGGCGCACCGTGACCGTATCACCGTCGACGACGGTCGTCAGCATGGCCCCGAGAAGGCGCGGAGCGACCTCGACCGGCAGCCCTTCCAGGTCGCTGCGACGCGCCCGCAGAAACGTCGCCTCCGCCATGGGCCGAGTCTATGCACGCCGATGTCACCCGCGGCGAACGATCCGCCGGGTGGTCGCCACCACTAGCATTCGGACATGAAGCGATGGTTCGTCCTGATCCTGCTCGGCGTCTCGCAGTTCGTGATGGTGCTCGACAGCACCGTGATGAACGTGTCGATCTCGACGGTGGCCGAAGACCTCGGCACCGATATCTCGGGCATGCAGGCAGCCATCACGTTCTATGCGCTGACGATGGCCGCGTTCATGCTCACGGGCGGCAAGCTCGGCGACAAGTGGGGTCGCAGCAGGGCGTTCCGCATCGGCTCGATCGTCTACGGCATCGGATCGCTCACGACGGCGCTGAGTCCCAACCTCACGGTGCTGATGTTCGGATGGTCTCTCGTGGAGGGTCTCGGCGCGATCCTGGTCATTCCGGCGATCGCGGCGCTCGCGGCGATCAACTACACCGGACGCGACCGCATCATCGCCTTCTCCGCCCTCGGTGCGATCACCGGCTTCGCCGCCGCGGCAGGCCCCCTCATCGGCGGTTTCATGACGACGTACTCGTCCTGGCGGTACGTCTTCGTGGCGGAGACCGTCGTGATGATCTTCGTGCTCATCTTCTCGGGCCGCATCAAGGACGTCCCCGGTGACAAGGCGCTGCGCATCGACCTGCTGAGCGTCGTGCTGTCGGCCAGCGGCATGGCGATCCTCGTCTTCGGCATCCTGCAGTCCAAGAACTGGGGCTGGATCGTGCCGCTGGATCCGCCCTTCGCCCCGCTGGGCATCTCGCCCGTCGCCTACATGATCGTCATCGCGATCGTGGTGCTGTGGCTCTTCATGGTGCGCCAGCGCCATCTCGAGGAGAGCGGGCGCGTGGCGCTGCTGAAGGTGAGCCTGCTGCGGATCCCGGCGCTGCGCAGCGGCTTGACGATGTTCCTCGCGCAGTACTTCGCGATCGCCGCGCTCTTCTTCGTCGTGCCGGTGTACCTGCAGACGATGCTCGGCTACGACGCCCTCGAGACCGGGCTGAAGATCCTGCCGCTGTCGCTCGGGCTCATCCTGTTCTCGGTCGTCGGATCGCGGCTGTCGACCGTGCGCTCGGCGCGCAACCTCAGCACGATCGGGCAGCTCACGCTCGGCATCGGCGTTCTCCTCGTGTTCGCGGCCGTGCAGCCCGAGCTTGCCGGCTGGCTGTTCGCGACCGGCATGTTCATCGTCGGCGCCGGTTTCGGCCTGCTGGCCTCGCAGCTCGGCAACGTGAACATGTCTGCCGTCGACAAGGGCGACACGTCGGAGGTCGGCGGGCTCCAGGGGACATTCCAGAACCTGGGCTCGTCGTTCGGCACCGCGATCGTCGGCTCCGTGTTCATCCTGCTGCTCACCTCGAGCTTCACCAGCGCCGTGCAGAACAGCGCGTCGCTGCCGTCGGACGTGCAGCAGCAGGTCGTCGAGGTCGCCTCGAAGGGGGCGCCGATCATCTCGCAGGAGCAGGCCGAGCAGGCCGTGATCGACGCCGGCGGCAGCGAAGAGGTCGCCGCCGAGATCGCACAGACCTACGCCGACACGCAGGTCGATTCGCTCCGCCAGTCGCTTTTCTTCGTGTTCGTCCTGACGGTGCTGGCGCTCATGCTCTCGCGCGGGCTGCCGGCGACGGTCGCGCCCGCGGCCGGTCCGGAGGACGACTCCGCCGAGCCGGTCGATCCCGAGGACGCGCGTCAGAGCGGCGGCACCTGACACCACGAGATCGACGAGCCGGCGAGCGAGACGACGTCCGCTGCGTCGCCGATCTCGAGGATGCGGGTCTCGACCCGCTCCGGCAGCGGCAGCAGGTAGGTGTCGTAGGGGTTGGCGACGGCATCCGGAGCAACGAGGATCGCGACGTACCGGGCGCTCGGCGAGGCGCACACCTGCAGCACCGCGTCGGTCGCTGCGATCTCGCTCAGCAGACTCGCCGTTCCGTCGGCCGCGACGAGCGTGACCGACGTACGACCGGTGGGGGTGCCGTCGGCTTCGAGCACGGCGGCCGTGCGGATCGTCGACCCGTCGGGGAGGGGCGTCACCGTGCTTACGCCGCCGAGCGGCGGGACAGGCTCGACGAGCGGCTCTTCGCTCGCGTCGGTGAGGTCGATCGTGGTGACCTCGTCGACGCGCTCGACGACCGCCTCGGACGAGCCGCGGGCGATGCCGTCGATCGACACCGCCGCGCCGAGCGCCGTCGCACCTTCGCCACCTGACGCGGTGAGCAGCAGCGACCCGTCGAACGACAGCAGCAGCAGGCTGTCGGTGTCGGGCACGAACCGCCACTCCGCGACGCGGGGATCGGCGCCGTCGATCTCGACCGCCGTCGGCGGGGTCTCGGCCGCCTCGCTCTGCAGTGACGCGGTGTAGAGCACGCTCTCCTGGCCGCCGGTGGCGCCGAGGTCGGCATCCGAGAAGGTGTAGCCGATGAGCTGTCCGCGGTCGGCGGTCTGCAGGTTCGAGATGTACCCGTCGCCCGGAAGCGGCAGCTCGCGCGCGCCGACGCCGCCGCGATCGGTGACGATGAGCCCCGCCTGATCGTCGTCGGTGCGCACCGAGATCACCAGATGCGACGTCGTCGCGCGGAAGTCCTCGATGTGCGGGTGGGTGAACACCGGCATGGCCTCGTCGCCCGACAGATCCGTGAGGAAGATCGTGTCGTCCTCGCCGCCGCCGCCGCGCTGCAGCAGATGCACGCTCAGCGACGGCGTGCGGAACGACTCGGTGATGGTCGTCTCAGGACTCCCGCCGAATCCCTGCACGCCGTCGATCCGCACGGTGAACTCGGTCTCGTCCCACAGCGGCAGGGCGAAGCGGATGCCGACGCTGCGGCCCGACGTGTCGACGGCGAACGGCGTCGCGGGCGTGACGGTGACCTGCGCGGGGTCGACCTCGGCGAGCGACTGCGACGTGGTGACGATGAGCCGCGAACCGGATGCCTCGACCGCCGCTGTCGGATCCACCTGCACGTCGGTGACCCGGGGCCCCTGCGCGACCGAGGCTGCCGCGCCGGCCACGCCGACGACGGCGAGCGCCGCGACGACCGCGGCGAACGACACGGCGAACGCGCGGGCGCGGCGCCGGCGGCCCTCTGTCCGCCGCGACGGAGCGCCGGGCTCGTCAGAACTCATACGGATCCTCGGGCTCGGGGATCTCCTCGACCGCGTCCGCGACGATCGCGAGGCGTCCGTCCGAGCTCGAACGCACAGTGCCGGTGATCGACACCCATTGGCCGGTGTCGGGCACGCCGCCCCCGTCGAGGATCGGCACGCTCGCCGGCTGCGCGTCGATGACGCAGTGCGTGATCACGAGGCGCGTGAGCCCGAAATCGCCGCGGTCGCCGGGCGTCACGAACCCGACGAGCTCGACGGGGTCGCCGTCGAAGGCTTCGGGGTTGGTCGTCGTCGCGAACACCGTCGCCCAGTCGCCGACCCCGAACGAGGCCGTGTCGCCGGTCGCGGCGAGGGTGACGGCATCCGATCCCGCGAACAGCGGCGGCGCACCCACGTCGCGCGACATCGCGAGCTCGGCCGAGAGCGACGCGGGGGGCAGGACGAGGGTGAGGACGACGACGCCGGATGCCGCGACCCCGCCCACGACCGAGGCGGCGATCGCCGCGGGGTGATCGACGAAGTGTTCGTGATCGTCGTCGTGATCGTGGCCGTGGTCGGACTCGGCGCCGAGGGGCAGCGCGAACGAAGCGACGGCGCCCGCGAGCACCACGACCGCCATCGACACCGCGAACCAGGTCGAATCGGGGTTGATGTAGAGCCCGAGACGCCCCGTGAGCGCGAGCGACAGCGTCACGACGGCGAGCACCGACGCGAGCCCCACGCCGAGCCACCGGGTGCCGATCCACTCCGCTCTACGCGACAAGGTTCACCACCGCTCCGATGGCGAAGGCCGCCAGGATCACGACGGTCGAGATGCCGACGAGCGTGCGCGTCGTGAAGGTGGTCCGCAGCAGCGCGAGCATCTTGACGTCGACGATCGGCCCGACGATCAGGAACGCGACGATCGACCCGGGTGTGAAGGTCGACGCGAACGACAGCGCGAAGAACGCGTCGACGTTGGAGCAGATCGAAACCACCATCGCGAGCGCGATCATCGCGGCAATCGAGAGGGCGGGGTTCGATCCGATCGCGAGGAGCATCTCGCGCGGGATGAGAACCTGCACCGCTCCGGCGAGCGCCGAGCCGATCACGAGGGCGGGCATCACCGCGCGCAGCTCGACGACGAACTGGGCGAGGCTGCGCCTGCCCTTGCCTCCCGGCTCGTGCGCGATGAGGTCGCACGTGGCGCGGAAGCGGTCGGTGAGGAGCGCGTCGGGTGACGGGTGGCGGCTGTAGAGCCAGCCGATGAGGTTCGCGACGAGATAGCCGCCGACGAGACGGGCGATGAGGATGCCGTCGCTGAACCCGAACGCCTGGTGCGTCGTGATGATCACGATGGGGTTCACAATGGGCGCGGCGATGAGGAACGTGAGGGTCTCGGGCACCGAGAATCCGCGGATCAGCAGTCCCCGGGCGAACGGCACGTTGCCGCACTCGCACACCGGCACGACCATGCCCAGCAGCGACAGCACGGCGCGCCGCGCCCACGCGCGTTTCGGCATCCATCGCTCGATGACCCCTGGCGGCACCCACACCTGCACGACGATCGAGAGCACGACGCCGAGGGCGACGAACGGCAGCGACTCGATGAGCACGCTGATCGCGAGGGTGAGCCCGTCCTGCGCGCGCGTGGGGAGGGATGCCGGAAAGAGCGTCGGCGCGAAGGCGTCGATCAGGAACAGGACTCCGACGACCACGATGCCGATCGCGAGCGCGACGAGGGTCTTGGCGACGCCCGAGGGCGCGACACCCGCGGGGCGCGTGTCAGTGCGCGTCACGCTCGGTCTCCCGCGCCTTCGTGCAGGTCGCGCAGAGCCCGAAGATGTCGACGACGTGCTCGGCGCGCGTGAAGCCGTGGGTGGCGGCGATGCGGTGCGCCCACTCCTCGACGTCGGACGCCTCGATCTCGACGGCCACGCCGCACGAACGGCAGATGAGGTGGTGGTGGTGGCCGGTCGACGCGCATGCGCGGAAGAGGTTCTCACCGTCGGGGCTCTGCAGCGAATCGGCGTCGCCCTGCGCGGCGAGGCCGGCGAGCGCGCGGTAGACGGTGGCCAGGCCGATGCCGGTGTTCTCCTCGCGGAGCGTGGCGTGCAGGCTCTGCGCGCTCACGAAGCCGGGGGCGTCTGCGAGGGCTTCGCGCACGCGATCGCGCTGCCACGTGTTCCGCTGGGCCATGGCGGGGAGTCTACCCGCGAGCGCTGTGGAGCTGACCGGCGGGCTCCCTCGTGACCCGGCCGCGACGGGTGCCGATGATGCGGCAGATGACATAGATCGCGAACGAGATGGTGGTGATGTACGGGCTCACGGGGAGGGTTCCGGCGATCGCGAGCAGGATGCCGCCCACGGCCGACACGAACCCGAAGAGCGCCGCGAGCAGGGGCACCGAGAGGGGGCCTGCGGCGATGCGCATCGCGGCGGCTGCGGGCGTCACCAGCAGCGCCATCACGAGCAGCGCGCCGATGATGTGGACAGCGACGGCGACGATGAGCCCGAGCAGCAGCATGAACCCGAGCGATACGGCCGTCGTCGGCACGCCGCGCGCGGCTGCGGACTGCGGATCGAGCGAGTCGAACCGCAGCGGCCGCCAGATGAGCAGCAGCGCGAGCAGCACGAACGCGCCGATCGCGATGAGCCAGCCGAGCTGATCGCTCTGCACCGACACGATCTGCCCGGTGAGCAGGCTGAAGCGGTTGGCGCTGCGGCCGTCGTAGAGCGAGAGGAACAGGATGCCGAGGCCCAGGCCGAACGGCATGAGGACGCCGATGATCGAATTCCGATCGCGCGCGCGCACGCCGAGCCAGCCGATGAGAGCAGCAGCGATGAGCGATCCGACGATCGAGCCGGTGACCACGTCGGCGCCGATGAGGAGCGCCGCCGCCGCGCCCGCGAACGACAGTTCGCTGATGCCGTGCACGGCGAACGCCATGTCGCGCTGCATGACGAACACGCCGATGAGCCCGCCCACAAGGCCGAGCACCGCGCCCGCCCACACCGAGTTCGACACGAGCGCGAGGATCTCGCCGTAGACGGGGAGGCCGCCGAACATCGCGTCCTGGACGTCGTCCCAGTTCATCCGTGCACCTCGCTCACCCGTGCACCTCGTCGTGGTGGTGGTGTGACTCCTCGGCGTCGGGCGCCCCGACGACGACCAGCCGATCGCCCGCGCGGAGAACGAAGACGTGCGCTCCGTAGAGGTCGGTGAGCACGTCGGAGCGCAGCACTTCGCCCGGGGTGCCCAGCGTGAACCGGCCGCCGGCGAGGTAGAGGATGCGATCGACCTTGCTGAGCACCGGGTTGATGTCGTGGGTGACGAGCAGGACCGCGGCGTCGTGTTCGCGCCGATGGCGGTCGATGAGTCCGATGACCGCCTGCTGGTTCGCGAGATCGAGGCTCGTCAGCGGCTCGTCGCACAGCAGCAGGCCGGGGTCGCCGGCGAGGGCCTGTCCGGCGCGCAGCCGCTGCTGCTCACCGCCGGACAGTTCTCCGACGGGACGATTGGCGAACTCCGCCGCCCCGACCGCCTCGATGAGGGCGTCGACCTTCTGCCGGTCCCCGCGGCGGGGGAACGGGAGGCCGAACCGATGCCCGTCGACTCCCAGCGTGACGAGGTCGCGACCGCGCAGCGCGGTGTCGGGCGGAAGCGGACGCGACTGCGGGATGTAGCCGATGCGGCGGTTGCCCGCGGCACTGACGTCGCCGCCGAGGACGGTGATCGATCCGCCGCTCAACTGCTCGAGCCCGAGGATCGCGCGCAGCAGCGTGGTCTTGCCGGTGCCGCTCGGGCCGAGCACGGCGATGAGCTCGCCGGGCGCGACGTCGAGATTCAGACCCGACCACAGCTCGCGGTCACCGCGGCGCAGCGAGGCGTCGCGGATCTGCAGCGCCGGAGTCGCCGGGGCGTCGGTCACCCGTTCAGCGCCGTGCTCAGGGCTTCGTTGTTCGCCTGCATCCACGAGATGTAAGTCTGGCCCTCGGGGAGCGTTTCTGTGAATGCGATGACGGGGATGTCGGCGGTCTCGGCCGCGTCGACGATCTGATTCGTCTCGGCGCCGCCGGTCTGCGCGTTCGTGATGACGACGCTCACGTCGCCCGCCTCGATGAGCTGGAGCGATGCGAGGAGCGTCGCCGGCGCGACATCCTGCCCCTCCTCGACGGCTTCGCTGAAGGCGTCGGGCGTGAGGTTGTCGAGTCCCGCGGCCTCGACGAGATAGACCGGGACCGGCTCGGTGACGAAGACGCCCGCGCCCGCGTGGTCGGCGTCGACGATCGCGAGGTCGGCCTCGAGCGTCTCGACCTCGGCGAGGAACGACGCGAGGCCGGTCTGGATCGAGTCGGCGTCGGTGGGACTGATCGACTCGAGCTTCGACGCGATGCCGTGCGCGAGCGCACCCATGGTCGCGGGGTCGTACCAGACGTGCTCGTTGAACCCCTCGACGTGGTCGTGGTCGTGACCGTCGTCATCGTCCGAGTCATCGTGTGCGGCGCCGCCCTCCCAGAGTGAGGAGAACTCCACCGCGGTGAGCACGGGTGCCTGACTGCCGCTCGCGTCGATCAGCGCGTCGATGAACGAGTCGTAGCCGCCGCCGTTCTCGATGATGAGGTCGGCATCGGCGACCGTGAGCTGGTCGCGCGCGCTGGGCTCGAACGCGTGCGGATCCTGCGAGTCGCTGGTGACGATCGAGGTCACCTCGACCAGCTCGCCGCCGATCGCTTCGGCGATCTGGCCGTAGACGCTCGTCGACGCGACAACGGCGATGCGGCCGTCGTCGGCGCCGCCGGCGGCGGCGTTGCCGCTCGCGCACCCGGCGAGGGCGAGCGAGGAAGCGGCCGCGAGGCCGAGCAGCGTCATCGTGCGTGTGCGTCGAGGGGAGGTCATGCGTTCACCCTAACGCTAATGAGAATCGTTCTCAAACTGGATTTCGACCTTGCTCAAGCCCCATTGAACTCCCGGGTCACACGGAACCGTCGGGGGCGGATATGCGTGTGACCCGGAGGTTCAATGGCGCTCAGCGAATGTGTCGAAAGCGAATCGGCGATCCCAGACCGGGTGACTGCTATGTTCGGGCCGTGCTCCCGAAAGCCGTCCGTCGCTCACTGCTGCTGGCGTTGCCGTTCCAGGCCAGCATCCTCGCCGTCGCCGTCGCCTTCCTCGTGGCCGGATTCAACTCGCAGGTGGTGCTCACGGCACTGCTCGCGCTGTCGATGTGGGCGCCCGCCGCCGCCGAGCTCGTCTTCCGCACCAGCCTGCCCCGCGCCCTGCAGCTGCACTACCTGATCTTCATCACCCTCGGCCCGTTCGCGGGGAGTGCGCTGAACGCGTACGCGGCGATCCCCGAGTGGGACACATACATCCACTTCGACTCGGGCGTCATGATCGCGTGGCTCGGGATGCTGTGGGTGCGCCGCGTCGAGGAGCACCTCGCCGTGTCGCTGCCGAGGTGGTTCGGGCTGCTTGTGATCCTGCTGACCGCGATGGCGTTCGCCGCCGCGTGGGAGCTCTGCGAGTTCGCGAGCGACCAGCTCATCGGGACGGTCTCGCAGAGCGGCCTCGAGGACACGATGGCCGACATCCTGGCGGGAACGTCGGGCGGGCTCTTCGCGATCATCCTGCTGCTGACACTCGGGCGACCGCGGTCGCTCGCGCCTGCGTCACTGCTGCGATCGGCGCACCGCGAGCAGGCTGCATCCCTGCCGCAGGCATGACCTCTCGCCGCCGCCTCGCCGTCGCACCGGCCCTCGCGGCGGCCGTGCTGGCGCTCACCGCCTGCGGCGGCGGCGCCCCGCCCGCGATCGAGGTCACGCCGGTCGATGGCCCCTTCGATCCGGTCGACGTGCGCGTGACCGGACTCGCACCGGGGGCGACGATCACGCTCACCGCGACGACCCGCGTCGACGACATGCCCTTCGATTCGAGGGCCACCTTCGCTGCGGACGCGAACGGACGGATCGACCTCGCGACGACGGCGCCGGCGAGCGGCTCGTGGACGACGGCCGACCCGATGGGCCCGTTCTGGTCGATGTCGAGCGTCTCGCGACGCTGGTGGTCGGTCTTCGACGAGCCCTACGTCGTCGCTCTCGCCGTCGTCGATGCGTCCGGTGAGACTCTGGCTGAGGTGACGGTGGATCGGCCCGGCACCGCGCCGGGGGTCGAGACACGGCCGATGGAGGCGAGCGGCGTCATCGGCGCCTACACGCTGCCGGCAGACCACAGCGGCGAGCCGCTGCCCGCGGCGCTCGTGCTGGGCGGCTCGGAGGGGGGCCTGGAGACGGCGATGATGACGGCGCAGTGGATCGCCGGCCTCGGCTATCCGGCCCTCGCGGTGTCGTACTTCGACGAGCCCGGCCAGCCGACGGAGCTCGAGAACGTGCCGATCGAGCCGGTGCTCACCGCCCTCGAGTGGCTGCACGCGCAGCCCGAGGTCGACACCGATGCGCTCTTCACCTTCGGCTACTCGCGCGGCGGCGAGCTCGCGCTCTGGCTCGCCGCCGAGCACCCCGACCGGGTCGCCGGCGCCTTCGCCCCGGTCGGTTCGGGGTACCTCGTCTGCGGGGTTCCCGACCTGTCGGCCCCCGCGTGGATCCTCGGCGGCGAGCCGTTGAGTGCCGCGTGCGCGCGCGAGATCGGGCGCGAGCCGCCCGCCGGCTCACTGATCGACGTCGCCGCGATCGACGGGCCGGTGGTGCTCGCGTGCGGCGGAGAAGACGCGCTCTGGCCCTCGTGCCCGCTCATGGACGACATCGTGGCGCGGCGCGGGAGCGCCGAGACCATCGCCGTGCCCGGCGACGGCGCCAGCCACTTCGTCTCCATCCCTCCCGGCGTGCCCGGCTTGGATCCGGAGATCCCGGTCGAGATCCATTCGGCCACGCACGCGGTGCGCAGGGCCTTCTGGGATGCCGCCGCAGACGTGTTCGCGGCGGCCTCGCGCTGACTCGCTCTAGTCGAGCAGCAGCGCCGGCTCTTCGAGGATCGACGCCACGTCGGCGATGAACCTCGACATGCCGTCGCCGTCGATCACGCGGTGGTCGAACGAGCCCGCGACGGTGGTGACCCAGCGCGGGCGCACCTCGCCGTCGACGACCCACGGCTTCTGGCGGATCGTGCCCAGCGCGACGATCCCGGCCTCGCCGGGGTTGATGATGGGGGTTCCGGCATCCATCCCGAACACGCCGATGTTGGTGATCGTGATCGTGCCGCCCTGCTGGTCGGCGGGGGTCGTCTTGCCCTCGCGCGCTGTGAGCGTGAGCTTCTCGAGCGCGCGCGCGAGGTCGCGCATCGAGAGGTCCTGCGCGTCCTTGATGTTCGGCACGAGGAGTCCGCGGGGGGTCGCCGCCGCGATGCCGAGGTTGACGTACCGGCGCACCGTGATCTCGGCGCCGCCGTCGCGATCCACCCACGCGGCATTCACCATGGGCGTGCGGCGTGCGGCCCAGATGACGGCGCGCGCCATGATGAGCAGCGGCGAGACCTTGACGTCGGCGAAGTCCGGCGAGGTCTTGAGCCGCTTGACGAGCTCCATCGTGCGGCTGGCGTCGACGTCGGTCCACACCGACACGTGCGGAGCGGAGTACGCACTCTGCACCATCGCGGACGACGTGGCCTTGCGCACGCCCTTGACGGCGATGGTCTCCTCGCGCGCGTCGGGCTCTGCCGGTGCCGTGACCGGGGGGACGGATGCCGCAGCCGGCGCGACCGGGATCCGCTCCTCGCGGACATCGCCCCACTCCGGCGTCTCGATGTTGCGGAACACGCTCGCCTGCGACGCATGGCGGACGATGTCCTCGCGCGTGACCTCTCCTGCGGCGCCGCTGGGTGTGACGGCGGCGAGATCGACGCCGAGATCGCGGGCGAGTTTGCGGATCGGGGGCTTCGCGACGACGCCGACCGAGGCCTCGACGCGCTCCTGTGCGCTGACGGCGGGCTTCCGGCGGCGGGACTGAACGTGACCCCCGGTGCCGTAGCCGACGAGCACCGCGCCGTCGCCTCCGTCTGACGCCTCGGCGTCGGCGGGCTCGCCGTGCTCGCTCTGTCCGACGACGGTGGGTCCGGCACCATTCGCCACCGATGCGATCGTGATGATCGCCGCGCCGACGTTCACGGTGTCGCCCTCGGCGGCGAGCAGGTCGCCGACGGTGCCCGCGAACGGCGAAGGCAGCTCGACGAGCGACTTCGCGGTCTCGATCTCGACGAGCACGTCATTGACGGCGACCACGTCGCCGGGCGCGACCCGCCAAGCGACGATCTCGGCCTCGGTGAGCCCTTCGCCGACGTCGGGGAGGACGAATGTCTGGGTGCTCATGGCGAGCTCCTTACGTCAGTACGCGAGGGACCGATCGACGGCCTCGAGGATGCGGTCGGCGTCGGGCAGGTAGGCGCCTTCGAGCTTGGCCGGGGGGAATGGCGCGTCGTACGCCGACACGCGCAGAACCGGGGCCTCGAGCGCGTAGAACGCGCGTTCCATCACAGTCGCGGCGACTTCGGACCCCAGCGACGTGAATCCCGGCGCCTCCTGCGCGTAGACCATGCGGCCGGTCCGACGCACCGAGTCGAGCACCGGGCCGTAATCGACGGGCGACAGCGAGCGCAGATCGATCACCTCGCACGAGGTGCCCTCCGACTCGGCGAGCGCAGCCGCCTGGAGCAGCGTCGTCACCATCGCCCCGTGCCCGACCAGCGTGATGTCGGTGCCGCGGCGGACGACCCGGCTGGCATGCAGCGGCAGCGCGCGCGCAGCGGTGTCGACCTGGCCCTTCTGCCAGTACTTGGCCTTCGGCTCGAGGAAGATCACCGGGTCGGGCGAGGCGATCGCGTCCTGGATCATCCAGTACGCGTCGTTCGACGTGGACGGACTCACCACGCGCAGACCGGGCGTGTGCGTGAAGTACGCCTCGGGGCTCTCCTGGTGGTGCTCGACTGCGCCGATGTGCCCGCCGTAGGGGATGCGGATGACGATGGGCATCTGCACGGCGCCCTCGTGACGGTTCGTGATCTTCGCCAGCTGGGAGGTGATCTGATCGAACGCGGGGAAGACGAAACCGTCGAACTGGATCTCGAGCACCGGACGGAAGCCCGCCATCGCGAGTCCGATCGCGGTGCCGACGATGCCGGACTCCGCGAGCGGCGTGTCGAGCACGCGGCGGTCGCCGAACTCGGCCTGCAGCCCCTCGGTGACACGGAAGACCCCGCCGAGCTTGCCGATGTCCTCTCCCATGAGGAGCACCCGGTCGCTGCCGGCGAGGGCGGCGCGCAGGCCCGCGTTGAGCGCGCGGCTGAGCGGCATGGTGGTCATGACGCCCCCTCTTCGAACGATGCCTCGTAGCCGGTGAACCACGCCTTCTGCGCATCGATGAGCGGATGCTGCTCGGAGTACACGTGGTCGAACATCACGTCCGTTCCGAGCCCGCCGAGCTCGTTGGTGCGCACGCGCACGTCGTCGGCGACGGCGGCGGCCTCGGCATCCACGTCCGCGAAGAACGCCGAAGACGCGCCGCGACCCTCGAGGTAGGTGCGCATGCGAACGATCGGGTCGCGCCGCGCCCAGGCCTCCTCTTCGGCCGAGGTGCGGTATTTCGTGGGGTCGTCGCTGGTCGTGTGCGCGCCCATCCGGTACGTCATCGCCTCGATCGCACGGGGGCCGGCGCCCGCGCGCGCCTCTTCGAGAGCCGTGCGCGTGACCGCCCAGCTGGCGATCACGTCGTTGCCGTCGACGGGGATGCTCGGCATGCCGTACCCCGCGCCGCGTCGGTAGAGCGGCGCGGGCGACTGCGTCGCCACCGGCACCGAGATCGCCCACTGATTGTTCTGCAGGAAGAAGACCTCGGGGGTGCGATAACTCGCAGCGAAGACCATCGCCTCGTGCACATCGCCCTGGCTCGACGCTCCGTCGCCGTAGTAGACGATGACGGCCTCGTCGCGCTCGGGATCGCCCGTCCCGCAGCGCCCGTCGAGAACGAGTCCCATGCCGAACCCGGTCGCGTGGAGCGTCTGCGCCCCGAGCACGAGCGTGTAGATGTGGGTGTTGCCGTTCTTGGGGTCGAACGGGTTCCAGCCACCGTGGGTGAGGCCGCGCATGAGGCGGATGATGTCGATCGGGTCGACGCCGCGGATGCGGGTGACGACGTGCTCGCGATACGACGGGAACAGGTGGTCCTGCGGGCGGGCCGCACGCGCGGATCCGACCTGGGCGGCCTCCTGCCCGAAACTCGGCGGCCACAGGGCAAGCTGCCCCTGTCGCTGCAGATTGGTCGCCTGCACGTCGAACGCGCGGATCACCGCCATGTCGCGGTAGAGCTCCTCGAGGTCGGCGTCGGTCAGCGACGCGATCAGGTCGAGGTAGGGCTCGGCGGCGGGGGTGGGGTCGAACGACCCGTCCGCCGACAGGACGCGGACGAGGCCGTCGGCGTCCGGGGGAACGAGAGGGCTCGTCGTCTCCGACTCTTCGGGCGGGGTCACCGTTCTACGCTAGCCCGCGGCCGGAGTGGCCCTCTGGGAGGTCTGTCACAACGGATGCCGCGATCCCTAGGACCTTCTCGACAGACTCCTCCTCGCCCACCGAGATGCGCACGCCGTCGCCGGCGAAGGGCCGGACGATGAGCCCGCCCGCGTCGAACGCCGCAGCCACGGTGAGCGACTCGTCACCGGCGGGAAGCCAGACGAAGTTGCCCTGCGCCTCGGGCACGCGCCAGCCGGCCTCGCGGAGCCCCGCCGCAAGTCGGTCGCGGCGCTCGGCGATCACGCGCACGCGCTCGAGGAGCTCGTCGTCGTGGTCGAGGCTCGCAAGCGCCGCCTCCTCTCCCTGCGCGGTGACGGAGAGGGGGATGCCGGTGCTGCGCGCCGCATCGAGGATGCGGGTGTGGCCGACGGCGTAGCCGACGCGCAGGCCCGCGAGGCCGTACGCCTTCGAGAACGTCCGCAGCACGACGACGTTCGGGCGGGTGGGACCGCCGGGTTCGCGGAGCCCGTCGACGGCTGCGGGGTCGGTGACGAACTCGGCGTAAGCCTCGTCGAGGATCACGAGCACGTCCGCCGGCACCGCGTCTGCGAACGCGTCGAACTCGTCCTGGGTGACGATCGGCCCGGTCGGGTTGTTCGGGCTGCACACGATGATCGCCCGCGTACGGTCGGTGACCGCGGCCGCCATCGCAGCGAGGTCGTGGCGGGCGTCGGCAGTGAGCGGCACCTGGACGGGCGTCGCGCCGGCGACGACGGCGAGCCAGGGGTAAGCCTCGAACGATCGCCACGCGTAGACGACCTCGTCACCCGGGCCGGCTGTCGCCAGCACCAGCTGCGCGAGGATCGAGACACTTCCCGCCGCGACGTGCACCTCGTCGGATGTGACGTCGTAGCGGGCGGCCAGGCGCTCGCGCAGGCGGGCGGCCGAGGCATCGGGGTAGCGGTTGAGCGCGGTCGCCGCCTGGACGGCTTCCACGACGCCCGGGAGCGGATCGAACGGGTTCTCGTTGCTCGACAGCTTGAACGCGTCGGCTCCGGCCTGCTTGCCCTGCTTGTAGGGGGGGAGAGCCGCGATCTCGGGGCGGACGCGGACGGGGATGTGGGGTGCGTCGGTCACGTGCCGAGTCTAGGCGCGGCACCTTCGGCGGCGGCCGAGGCCCGTGGCAGACTGGGTGCACTATGCGCTTCATCATCCGAGTCGTCGTCAACGCGTTCGCGATCTGGGTCGTGACGCTCATCACCGCACTGCAGGTCACGATCATCCCCTTCCCGCCCGGGGAGACGCTCCAGCTCGTCCTGACGCTGCTGCTCGTGGCCGCGATCTTCGCGATCGTCAACACGATCATCGGAACAGTCATCAAGGTGCTCGCGTTCCCGCTGTACATCCTGACGCTCGGCCTCATCGGGTTGGTCATCAACGCGTTCCTGCTGTGGCTGACCGCCTGGATCACGAGCTTCTGGAACTGGGGCCTGCGCGTCGAGGACTTCTGGCTGGGCCTGGTCGCTGCGATCATCATCTCGCTCATCAACTGGGTGTTCGGCATCATCCTGCGCCCCCAGACGAAGGACTGACGCGGGCTTCGGCGCGCTCGGCTCCGTACTCGAAGACCTCCACCGACGCCGCTTCGCCGAGCGCCGCCAGCGCATCGTGCAACCTGGTGACGCGCGGGTCCCCCGAGGTGTCGACGAGTGCGGCGGTCTCGGCGTACGTCGACATGTAGTGCGAGCTGAGCGCGGTGTCGTGGATTCCCGATGCCGGATCGTACGAGCGCTCCGCGATGAAGCTCCCCGGCGCTCCGACCGAGCCGACATGCCCACCGCCCGCGAGCGCGGCGAGCGGATCGTCGGTGTGGCGCAGTCCGACGCTGAGCGTCTGGGGTCCGACATCTGCCTCGACAGGCGACCCGAACGTCACATGTGTTCGGGTGTCGTAGTCGCCCTCGAGCGCGAGGTGCGCGGTGATCATCGCGCCCTGCGAGTGACCGAACGCGTGCACGACGTCACCGGGCTCGACCCCCGCCGCCTGCAGCGCCATCTTCGTCGCCTCGTACGAGGCCGACGCCTGCCCGGTGTACAGCTCGACGTTCGATGCCGCATCCCACGCGTCCTTCCCGCCGGGTGTGAGCGTCTGCGTCCCGGCGACGTACACGGCGTGCTGCCGCGATCCGTCGCGCATCGTGTAGGTCTCGACACGCACGCGTGCGGCGCCTGCGCCGGGGATCCGAGCGGCCGCTGCGGCGAGGGATGCCGGAGCCCCGGTCGTCGCACGGACCGGTGCGACCGGCATCACGTGGACCGCGGCGCCCCCGGGCGACAGTCGGGCGTCGCGCCCGAGCCGCCCCCGCCCGACGACGTTGGCACCCGCGCCGTAGGCGAGCGCGGTGAGCCCGAGGGCGACGCCGATGCCCGCCCCCGCCGGAACCGAGCGCTCGCTGCCGATCGCCCACCCGAGCTCGGTGGACTGGCGGACGAGTTCGCCAGGCAGCATCACGGCCCGCTCGACGTCGGCCAGCCGCGCGGGCACGATGGCGTCGCGGTGTGCCGCGATGAGGGAGTCGCGGAGGGCGTCGATGCGCGCGACCTCGGCGCGGTCGCCGGCCAGCACTCCCGCGTGGTGCGCGGCGTTCAGCTCGACGAGTTCGTACACCGCCGCCGTGTCGCGCAGCGCCGCGGCGATCCGGTCGGCGCCCGCGCACACCTCGCCCAGACGCGTCGCCAGCACGGACGCGGCGCTCGCGGCATCCCACGCCTCGTCGCGCTCGATGAAGAGTGTGAGCTGGAGGTGACCCAGGCGCCGCATGATGGCGTCGAGCTCGCCGCGGGCGAGCGCGAAGCGGGCCGCCGCCTGCCGCAGCGTCTCGGTGTCGACGGCGATCGCGCCGCCGCCGCGGATCTCGAGATCGCTCATCCGCAGCTCCAGACCGGGCGCAGCGCCACGCGGTAGCGCGCCTGTTCGGCGTGGATGCGGGCCGTCTCGGCGAGGCACCCGAGCCCCGACACCTCGCCTGCCCACCCGTCGGCCCGGTCGTGGAAGACGGTCGCCGCGCGCGCATGCCAGTCGGTGGAGGCCGCAAGCCCGCGTGCCGTGGCCGCGAGATCGAACAGTCGCTCGCTCAGCAGGTCGAGCTCACGCGCGACGACATCGAGCCGGGCGAGGGTGGCGGATGCCGCTGCGGCGCAGTCGGCGTCGGTGGGAAAGAACATGCGCCCATCGTCGGCGGCGCGAACCGCGACCGGCACGACGAGCGCCCGTCTGTGCATGAAACCGCCGCAGCCGGTCCCTGTGCAGGAACCGGCTGCGGAAGGCTCACCGCACCATCACTGGAGCCCGATGAGCCCCTTGACGCCGATGATCACGATCGCCGTGTCGGACGCACTGTTGCCCGCGGCATCCGTCGCCGTGTACGTGATTCGGTACACGGCGCCGTTCACCGCCTTCACCTGGAACAGCCCGTCGCCGAGGTCGGTGATCTCGGCGCGAGGGTGGCCCTCGGCCGAGATGTCGGTGAGCTCGACCGTCACGTCACCACGGTCGTCGGCGGCCACGATGTCGACCTGAACATCGCGCAGCTTGTTGTTCGGCGCGAGGATGAACCACGGGTCGGCGGTCACCTCGATCGTCGGCGGGGTGGTGTCGGGCGGCGTCAGCTCGAGGCCGACGAGCACCGGGTCGTGGTCGCTCGAGCGGAACGGGTCGGGCGCCCAGAGGGCGTCCTGCGCCGGCTGCTTGAACGACGTGTCATAGTCGATGAGGCTCGGCTCGTCGGCGTTGATGTACCAGGTCGAGGCACCCCGCACATCGGCGACGAGGTCGGGGCCTGCGAGTGCGTGGTCGAGGTAGCCGAGCTGGCCGTCGAAGACGTAGCTGTAGGCGTCCTCGCCCTGGTACTCGAGCAGCAGGTCGGTGTACCCGGCTGTCTTCAGCGCCGCGATCGGGTCCTCCTTGTCGTACGCGTTGAGGTCGCCGATGATGAGCTCGCGGCCGACGGTGTCCTGTCCCGTCGGGTCGGTGGCGAGCCAGTCGGCGAGCGCGTTCGCGGCGGCGGTGCGGACGCCGTTGCAGTCGCCCTGACCGTCCGCGTCCTCCGGGTCGTTCACGGCGTTGCAGTCGGAGCCCTTCGACTTCAGGTGGTTGACGACGACGGTGAACTCGCCACCGGCGGCATCCGCGAAGGTCTGCGTGAGCCCCGGCCGGTTGTACCGGTCGAGCCAGCGCGTGTCCTTCGACTCGTTCATCAGCTGGAAGTCGCCCACCGGCGTCACGACGCTCGCCTTGTACAGCAGTGCGGTCGTGATCGCGTCGGTGCCGACGACCCCGGTCGGGACGTAGGTGTAGACGTCGGCGCCGAGGTGGTCGTTGAGCGCTTCGGTGAGCGTCTCGACAGCGACGTCGTCGTTGTTCTCGATCTCGATGAGCCCGAACACGTCGGCGTCGATCGCGGCGAGGGCGGCGACGATCTTCGCCTCTTGACGCTCGAACTCCTCGACGGTGTCGGCGCCGCGCGTGAGGTCGTCGTCGTCGGAGTTGCCCGGAGTCGGGTCGATGGTGGTGAAGTAGTTCAGCACGTTGAAGCTCGAGACGACGAGATCGCCTCCGAACTCGGGCACGGCGGGCCGCTCGTTCACCGCGGTGAACACCGCCGGCTGCGTCGGCTGGATCGCCCACGTGTCGAAGCGGTAGTCGAGCACGCCCGTCGCGTCGTCGACGATGTCGCCGCCGCGGAACGTGTTCTCGAGCGTGAACTCCAGGCCGTTCGGATGCAGCGCCGGGTTCGGGTTCTGCGTGCCCCGGCCGTCGTCGAGTGTGATCGATTCGAGGATGTTGTCGGCGGCGAGCTGCTTCGCGGCATCCGAGCCGGGCGCGTAGGTCGCCGTCGGCTGATACTGACGGTCGATCCCCAGCGAGATCGTGCCAAACCGGCCGAACTCGAAGAACTCGAGGATCGCGAGCGGCTGCGGCAGCGTCACGCGCATGCCCTCGAGC
Source organism: Microbacterium sp. 2FI (assembly GCF_005502885.1). GTDB lineage: Bacteria > Actinomycetota > Actinomycetes > Actinomycetales > Microbacteriaceae > Microbacterium. The sequence goes on along the minus strand of NZ_SCMR01000007.1, from coordinate 30,385 downwards.
GCCTCGCGCTGCTCGACGGTGGCGGGCAGGGTGAGCGGGGTCGCCGCAGGCAGCGCCTGGCCCTCGGCGCAGATCTCGATGTCGGTCTGTGTGATCTGCGTCATGCCGAAGTACTCGCTGACCGTGCCGACGACGTTCACGACGTCGCCGGACTTCACCTCGACGCCGGCCTGGGCGAAGACGAAGATGCCGTCGGAGGTCGCGGTGAGCCCGTCACCGGCATCCTGCACGTAGTAGCCGTTGAATCCGCCGGTCTGGAAGTCGCCGACCACCGTGCCCTGGATGCGCACGACCTCGCCGACCTCATCCGACGCGGCCCCGTCGCCCTGCACCGAGCTGATCGTCACGACGGGCAGTTCGCAGCCGGCCTCGACCTCGGGCACGGGAAGCTCGGTGGTGTTCGGGGCGCCCGGGGTGTTGACGGCCTCGCCGTCGACGAGTGTTCCGGGGTATGTCGGGATGCCGGCGAGTTGGTAGTCGTTGCGGGTCCAGTCCGAGGTGGTGTCGGTGTCGACGCCGTCGGGGATGCGCGACGCCCCGCCCGGGCGCGATGCCACGCCGTCGTAACCGGGTGCGAGCACGACCCCGCCGTAGGCCAGGTCGGTGGGTCCGCCGTCGTTCACGGCGACCGCATCCACGACCGTGAAGCCGAGTCCGTCGTCGATGACGCCGTCGTCGTTCGTGTCGATGTCGGTGCCGACCACCGGGAGCGTTCCGGTGACCAGCAGCAGGCTCATCGTGCCGTTCTCGAGGGCGTTGCCGGGAAGGGTGGCGAGCGAGCGGCCCGTCTCGTCGCTCGCGGGCACCGGTACGACCCGGTCGACCGTTCCGGTCGCCGTACCGCTCAGGTCGCCTTCGATGCTGAGAGCCGCGTAACCGGTGAGGACGGCCCCCGGGGTTGCGAGAAACTCGATGTACTCGATCGTGTCGGTGCCGTCATGGTCGGCCAGGAACTCGTTGATCTTCACCGTCGCCGTCGGCGGCTCGGTGTCACCGCACTGGACGGTGTGCGACCCGAGCCCGTCGAACGTGTCCTGTGCGAAGCCCGTCCACTCGAGCGACGGGTCGAAGGCGTCGGTGGCGGTCGTGTCGCCCGCGCACGCGTCGGCGTTGCGCCGCAGCGTGTTGTTGGCGGTCGAGGTGAGTCCGGTGCCCCACTCGGCACCGGGATCGACCCCGACCTGGCCGAGGGAGTCGATGACCGTGCCGGCCTTCACGAGAGTGACGGCGTCGTTTCCGTTGAAGAGGCTGGCGCCCGTCGTCTGGTCGGCATAGTCCGCCAGGAGGTTGTCAGCGAACACGTAAACGTCGCCGGCGGCGACAGACCCCGTGAGCGCGACTGTCAGCCCGGGGGCGACGTTGCCGTTGGAGTGGACCCGGAGCGCGTACCCGCCGGCAGCGAGATCGACCGCGGCACCCGTGCCGTTGTAGATCTCGATCGCCTTGTTGGTCGACGATCCTTCGACGTACTCGCTGATGAACAGCTCGGTGGGGGCCTCAGCGGCGGAAGCGGCCGGTGCGATGAGCCCGGTCAGGGCGATCGCTCCGGCCGCGGCGATGGCGACGACTCGACGTGTGTGGCGCAACAGATCCTCCTGGACGCGAAAGAAGGCCGGTCGGGCCTTCGATCCGAACGTACGGGAGGCGCTTCTGGCCCGATACCCCTTGACGAGGAGAGTTCCTTAACGTTCGATGACGAGAAACCTCCGAGACGTGGGCTGATTCAGGGCTTGGGGAGCGGTGCCGCGCGGGCCAGAATGGGGCAATGACTGCGAGCGCCGTGGAGCCCTTCCGCGTCGTCTTCGTGTGCACCGGAAACATCTGCCGCTCGCCGATGGCCGAGGTCGTCTTCCGCGAGTTCGCCGACGCCTCGGGCCTCGGCCCCCGCGTCGCCTCGACGAGCGCGGGCACAGGCGACTGGCACGTCGGCGAGCGCGCCGACCAGCGCACGATCGACGCGCTCGATCGTGCGGGCTACGACGGCACCAAGCACCGCGCGCGGCAGTTCACCCACGACGACTTCGCCCACAGCGACCTGGTGATCGCACTCGACCGCAGCCACGAGCGAATCCTGCGCGGGTGGGCGCGAAGCGAAGCGGATGCCGACAAGATCGCGCTGCTCATGACCTTCGATCAGAGCGCCCACACTCTCGACGTGCCCGACCCGTACTATGCCGGGCCCGGCATGTTCGACGAGGTGCTCGGTATGATCGAGAGCGCGAGCCGGGCGCTCTTCCGGCAGCTCGAACCCGCCATCCGCCCGTCGCCCTGACGCGGGTGCGCTGGCGCGTTCGTCGCCCCAGACCTTGACGGGAGTCCCGTGACCTCTCTGCCTCCCCAGCCTTTGAGCCCGCTCGACGGCCGCTATCGCGCCGTCGTCGCCGAGCTCGCCGACTACCTCTCCGAGGCCGGTCTCAACCGCGCGCGCGTCGAAGTCGAGGTGGAGTGGCTGATCGCTCTCACCGACCGATCTCTCTTCGGCGCCTCACCCCTGCAGGACGACGACAAGGCCCGCCTGCGGGCGCTGTACCTCGAATTCGGCCAGGCCGAGATCGACTGGCTCGCCGATAAGGAGGCCGTGACCCGCCATGACGTCAAGGCCGTCGAGTATCTCGTGCGCGATCGCCTCGACTCGCTCGGCCTCGCAGGTCTCGCCGAACTCACCCACTTCGCGTGCACGAGCGAAGACATCAACTCCGCCTCGTACGCGCTCACCGTGCAGCGTGCCGTCGAGCGCGTGTGGCTGCCGAAGCTGCGCGCCGTCACGAACGCCCTCGGAGCGCTCGCGGTCGCGCACCGCGACGCCGCGATGCTCTCGCGCACGCACGGCCAGCCGGCGACGCCGACGACCATGGGCAAGGAGATCGCCGTCTTCGCGTGGCGCCTCGACCGCGTCGCCCGCCAGATCGAGGGCGGCGAATACCTGGCGAAGTTCTCAGGCGCCACGGGCACGTGGTCGGCGCACCTCGCCGCCGAGCCCGACGTGGATTGGCCCGAGCTCTCGCGCTCGTTCATCGAGGGCCTCGGCATCCACTTCAACGTGCTCACCACTCAAATCGAATCGCACGACTGGCAGGTGGAGCTGTACGACCGCGTGCGTCATGCCGGCGGCATCCTGCACAATCTCGCGACGGATGTCTGGACCTACATCTCGCTGGGCTACTTCGCGCAGATCCCGGTCGCCGGTGCGACCGGATCGTCGACCATGCCGCACAAGATCAACCCGATCCGCTTCGAGAACGCCGAGGCGAACCTCGAGATCGCCGGCGGCCTGTTCGCGACCCTGTCGCAGACGCTCGTCACCTCACGCCTGCAGCGCGACCTCACCGACTCGACGACGCAGCGCAACATCGGCGTCGCCTTCGGGCACTCGCTGCTCGCGCTCGACAACCTGCTGCGCGGGCTCGGCGAGATCTCGCTCTCGGAGCACGTGCTGCTGGCCGACCTCGACGCGAACTGGGAGGTTCTCGCCGAGGCGATCCAGACGGTCGTACGTGCCGAGATCGCGGCCGGTCGCTCGGAGATCACCGACCCCTACGCTTTGCTGAAGGATCTCACGCGCGGTCGCCGGGTCGGCGCTTCCGAGCTCGCGGAGTTCGTGCGCGGCCTCGATATCGGGGATGCCGCGAAGGAGCGCCTGCTCGCACTCACCCCCGCGACCTACGACGGTCTCGCCTCGCAGCTCGTCGACGAGCTCCCCTGACGCGGCGACGATCCCGGGTCGCTGAGCGAGGGAGCTTGCGACCGAGACGAAGCGCGTCAGCCCTTCGGCGACTCCGCCGCGGCATCCGACTCTGGGTCGTCGTCCACGAGCACCGGCTTGTCGATCGTCTTGGTGACCTCGGCGGGGTCGACCGCGAGCAGCAGCAGCGAGACGATCACGAGCACCGCGATGAAGCTGATGCCGGCGATGATGAGCGCGAGCACGACCGCGGCCTGTGCCTCTTCGGCGGTGCGCTGCTGGAAGAACCCCATCGATACGAGGGTCACGATGCCGGCGAACAGGGCGGCGCCGAAGGCGAGCCCGAGCAGCTGCACGGGCTTCATGAGGTCGCGGCGGGTGGGGCGGTCGTCGCTCACGCGGAGTCTTCTTTCTCGGCCACGGGCGCCTCGGTCGGCGCTCCCGGTGCCTCGGTCGTGACGGGGAGGGGCGCGCGCGGCGAGAAGCCGGCGATCCCGAGGTAGACGGCGACGATCGCTGCGTAGCCGCCGAACACGCCCACACCGATCGTGATGCCGGTGAGCGTGAAGGTCTGTCGCGCCTCTTCGATCGTGTAGTCGAGGGCGAAGCCCGGGTTGACGAACAGCAGGGCGACGCCGAGGAGCAGCGTCACCACACCGATCACAACGGCGTCGCGGCTCTCGGAGCGGGGTCCGGGCGTCGGCAGCGGACGCGTGTCGGCGACGCCGGGCGAGATCTCGGGGCGCACGCTCGGCGCACGCATTTCGCGCCAGCCGGCGAGGAGCTCGAGCAGGCCGGTCACGAACGCCCACACGATGACGACGGCGAAGAACCCGGTGACGGTGCGCATCGGCGTGAGTCCGCCGGCCATTCCGGCGACGAGCGTCAGGCCGCCGAGGGCCGCGGCAGGCCAGCGGCGACCGGCCGGATACACGAGCCACACCGCGAGCAGGAACACGAGCCCGGTGGCGATCGCGAAGCCGCTGAAGACCGCCATCCCCACGAACGCGGAGTGGTCGGGCGAGAACGTGATCATGACCGCCGCGATCGCCGCGAAGGCGGCGCGCGCGAGCTGCACGTGCCGCACGTCGAAGGCGCGAGCGGAAGAAGCTGAGGTCACAAGGGTTTCCTGCGAAGTGGAACGGATGCCGCCCAGTCTAGTTGCGGTCCTCGGGAGCAGCCGCCGGGAGCCGACCGCCCGAGACCTTCCGTCGCCGTGCCCGGCTCGGCACAATATCCCCATGGAGGACGCCGCCCACTTCTACACCGGCCTCGTCGCCGACCTGTACGAGCCGCTGCGCGGCGGTCACTCCGACCCCGACGACTACGAGCCGCTGCTGCGCCGCTACGGCGAACCGGCTCTCGAGCTCGGCTGCGGTGGAGGCGATCCGCTCGTTCCGCTGCGACAGCGGGGCTTCGAGATCGAAGGCGTCGACTCGTCGGCCGACATGCTCGAGCGCTGCCGTCGCAGGGCCGCGCTCGCCGGCGTCGACGTCGTGCTGCATCACCAGCGCATGGAAGCCCTCGATCTGCCGCGCTCGTACGCGCTGATCTACCTGGCGGGTGCGACCTTCAACCTGCTGCCCGGCGACGACCTGGCCGTGGCCGCCCTCCGGGGAATCCGCGCGCACCTGGACCCAGGAGGCGTGGCCGTGATCCCGCTGTTCGAGCCGACTCCCGAGAACGCCGATCAGCTCGGCGCCCGTCGCACCGGGGTCGACGAGCACGGGGCCGAGATCAGCGTCACCTTCGTCACGCAGGAACGGGATGCCGAGGCCCGCCTGCAGCGATCGAAGCTGCGGTACGAGCGACGCGGCGCCGGTGACCCTGAGGTCGTCGAGCGGGAATGGGTGCTGCACTGGTACGAGCAGGAGCGCTTCCGCTCGCTCGCCCGCGTCGCCGGGCTCGAAGTCATGGCGGTGCTCGACGACGACGGCGACCCGGCCCCCGCGGACGCGACCGAGGTGATCTTCCACCTGCAGGCGACCGGCGCCACGCAGCAGTGAGCGCCGCCCCGCGATCCGTCAGCCCAGCGTGTCGAGGATGTCGGTGAGCAGCTCGTAGGTCGTGAGCGGGCTGATGATCGCGAACCGCAGCACCGGCTCACCCGCGTGCGAGCTCGGCACGACGAACCCGCGCTGGTCCTCGAGCAGGCGATCAGACCATGCCTGGTAGTCGGCGAGCGTCCAGCCCTCGCGGCGGAAGACGACCACCGAGAGCTGCGGGTCGCGCACGAGCGACAGGGTGTCACGACGGGTGATCTCGTCGGCGATCTGCTGCGCGAGATCGATGCCGTGCTCGATGGTGGCGCGGTACTGCTCGGTGCCGTGAGTCGCGAGCGAGAACCACAAGGGCAGGCCGCGCGCCCGGCGGGTGAGCTGCACAGCGAGGTCGGACGGGTTCCAGTCGGGCGTCTCGGTGAGGGTGTCGAGGTACTCGGCCTTCTGCGTGTGCGCGCCGAGCGCGAGCGCGGGTTCGCGGTAGATCAGCGCGCACGCGTCGAATGGTGCGAACAGCCACTTGTGCGGGTCGACGATCACCGAGTCGGCGCGCTCGACGCCCGCGAATGTCGGCCGCATGCGCGGGGCGAGCATCGCTGCGAGTCCGTAGGCGCCGTCGATGTGCAGCCACACACCGCGCGCGGTGGTCTCATCGGCGATCGAGGCGATGTCATCGACGATGCCGAAGTTGGTGGTGCCGCCGGTCGCCACGACCGCGAACACCGCGTCGCCGTGCTCGTCGAGCGCCGCCGCGACCGCGTCGCCGTGCAGGCGCCCGCCGGCGTCGGGCGCAGCGGTCACGATGTCGACGTCCATGACCGCCGCCGCCGACGCGATCGACGAGTGCGCCTCGGCGCTGCACACGACGGCCCAGCGAGCCGGGTCGGGGCGCCCGGCCTCACGGCTGCGGTGGCGCGCGGCATCCCGAGCCGTCACGAGCGCGGAGAGATTGCCGATCGTGCCACCCTGCACGAACACCCCGCCCGCCGTCGCCGGCAGGCCGAACTCGTGCGCGAGCCAGTGCAGCACCTCGTTCTCGGCGAAGACGGCACCGGCTCCTTCCATCCACGATCCTCCGTAGATGGCTGATGCCGACACCACGACGTCGAATGCGAGCGCGGCCTTGCTCGGTGCCGACGGAATGAAGGCGAGGTAGCCGGGATGGTCGGTGGACAGGCACGCCGGCGCGAGCACGTTCTCGAACAGCGCGATCGCGCGCCGTGCCCCGATGCCGTCGTCTGTGATGGAGCCGGAGGCGAGCCGTGCGAGATCGTGCGGGCGCATCGGCTTGTCCAGCGGGATGTCCTCGTACAGCGCGCGGCGGCGCGCGTACTCGAGCACGTCGTCGACGGTGTGGCGCGTCTCGGCCGAGATGGCGTGCATCCGCTCGGGACGAGGTGAGTCGGTCATGGGTCCTCTTCGCGTTCTGGCCCGCGTCGCCGGGGTGCGGTGAGGGCGGCTCTATCTTCCTGCACGGAACGGGGCTGAGCCCAGCACCCGTTCGACCTGCATCTCGAGCACGACCCGCTCGGGGTTGACGCGCGGCTGCCGATAGCGGCCGGCGTAGAGCGCCACGGCGTGGGCGACGGCATCCGGATCCTCGTCGATGCGCGCCGGACCCTCGAAGCTGATCCACCGCCCGCGGTCGACCGAGCACACCGACGCTCTGCCGGAACGCTCGACGTTGAGGAACTTCTGCGAACCGCGCGATCCGATCACGCGCACGATGCCGTCTTCGTACGTGAAGCCGACGGGCACCGCGTGGACGCGGTTCTGACGACCCAGCGTCGCCAGCGTGGCCAGGTGGTACTCGGCGAGGAACTCGAGAGCGGCAGCAGTCAGCACTGCCTCAGCCTGCCACGGGTGACTCGTCGCGGGCGTCCCACCACTCGAGCACGCGCGTGGCGATGAAAGTGAGCCACGGCGACGGCTCGCCGGCATCGACGTCGATCTCGAACCACACCGCACCGGGGTGACGGCGCTCCTGGATCCACGTCCCCTCGGGCGTGCGGGCTGCGCGCACCACCTCGATCGCCTCCGCGATGCGGGGATCGGGGGCGGTGCCGTCCTGCAGCGACGCCGCTCGGAAGTAGTCCACCGCGTGCAGCGCGCTGTAAAAGGCGCGGAACGGGTAGGCGAACCGCAGCATGTACGACTCGACGACCTCGCCCGTGGTCTGGCGGCGCAGCAGGTGGCGCTGCAGCAGGTACTCCTCGCCCCGATGGCGGGCTTCACGCAGCTCGTCGGTGCCGCCGGCCAGCTTCTCGTAGGCCAGGATGCCCTCGAGGGAATTCAACGTCGAGGGGAACGAAGACCGGGTCGATCCTTCGACCCATTCGCAGTTCCAGCCGCCCTCGTCCATCTGGTGATCGACGAACCATCGGGCGTTCTCGGTGACGTCGACGCCCAGCCAGGCGCCGTTCGCGAGCGTATACCCGTTGATGCATGCATCGACCTCGCCGCCCCAGTAGGGCAGGTCGTCGTACTCCCAGCGGCTGTTCTCGGCGAGCTTCTCGGCGGTTCCGGCGAGGCGGTCGGCATCCACACCCCATTCGCGCAACGAATTGAGCGACCATGTCGTCGCCTTCCACGGCTGGCCGGGTTCGGAGCCGTCGTACCCGCGCGGGAAGAACGCGCCGCCCGCCCACTGGCCGTCGTCGTCCTGCAGGGCGAGGAGCCGTGCGCCGAAGCCCTCGGTCGCGACCCGGGCACGCGTGGCCCGCCACACCTCGGGCGGAGAGCCTGCCAGATCGCGCTCAACCTGCCAGCGAAGCGCCGGGTCGGTGTCGAGAAGCCATGCGAGCACTGCGGTGTCGACAGTCATGCGCGCCACGGTACCGGTGGGCGCCGACAGAGTCACCAGGCGCCGGGTGTGTAGTCCTTGAGGAAGACGCCGAACAGATCTTCGCCCGCCTCGCCGCGCACGATCGGGTCGTACACGCGTGCCGCGCCGTCGACGAGGTCGAGCGGGGCGTGGAAGCCCTCTTCGGCGAGGCGCACCTTGGTCGGGTGCGGGCGCTCGTCGGTGATCCAGCCGGTGTCGACGCTCGTCATCAGGATGCGGTCGGTCTCGAACATCTCGCGCGCGCTCGTGCGCGTGAGCATGTTGACAGCCGCCTTGGCCATGTTGGTGTGCGGGTGGCCGGGGCCCTTGTAGCCGCGGTTGAAGACGCCTTCCATGGCGCTGACGTTCACGACGTACGTGCGGCGCGCGGTGCTCGCCGCCATCGAGGGGCGCAGCTTCGAGATGAGCAGGAACGGTGCGGTGGTGTTCGCCAGCTGCACCTCGAGCATCTCGAGCGGGTCGACCTCGTCGACGCGCTGCGTCCATGAGTTGACGTGGTGCAGATCGGGGACGAGCCCACCGGCGTCGATCGCCGTGCCCGCGGCCAGGCGCTCGAGCGAGCTCGACCCGGCCGCCATCGCCTGTTCGGTCAGCTCGTCCGCCCGCGCGGCGGCGGCTGCGAGGATCGGGTGCGCTGTCACCGAGCGCTCGAGGGCCTGCGGATGCTGGTCGTTCGTGTGCCCGAACGTGACGAGCTCGGGCAGCGGACCGTTCGGCAAGGGAGCGAGCTCGGCATCGACGAGCGGCTGGTACGCGCCGGGCGAGCGCCGGACGGTCTGGGTGGCGTTGTTGATCAGGATGTCGAGGGTGCCGGCCGCCGCGACGTCTTCGGCGAGGCCGATCACCTGGGCGGGATCGCGCAGGTCGATGCCGACGATCTTGAGCCGGTCGATCCATTCGGGGGCGTCGGGCAGGCTCGAGAACCGGCGCACCGCGTCGCGGGGGAACCGGGTCGTGATGGTGGTGTGGGCGCCGTCGCGCAGCAGGCGCAGCGCGATGTACATGCCGATCTTGGCGCGTCCGCCGGTGAGCAGCGCCCGCTTGCCGGTGAGGTCGGTGCGCGCGTCGCGCTTGGCATGGCTCATCGCCGCACACGTCGGGCACAGCTGGTGGTAGAACGCGTCGACGATCGTGTACGGCTGCTTGCAGATGTAGCAGGCGCGGGCCTTCAGCAGGGTGCCTGCGATCGGCGCGGTCGTGGCCGTCGAGATCGGGATGCCGCGCGTCTCGTCGTCGATGCGGTCGGGCGCTCCGGTGGCGGTGGCGGCGACGACGTCGCGGTCGGCCTGCGCGATCGCGTCGCGGATCTCACGCCGGCGGACCTTCTTCACGGCCTTGAACATCTTCGCTGTCGCCTGCCGAACGGCGACGAAGTCGGGGTGGGTCTCGTCGAGGCCCGCCATGCCGTGGAGCACCCGGAGGGTGGCGGCGAGGTCGTCCGGGTCGATGCCGCTCGGCGGCAGGTCGGCGGGAACGGGCGAGTCGGTGGGCACACGCGATTGTACGCCGGGGCACCGCGGTGGAACCTGTTAGCGTGCGACGGTGACCTCAGACGATGCCGTGCGCGAGATCCGGGTGTCGGCGGCGGTCATCCTCGACGCCGTCGGGCGCCTGCTGCTCGTGCGCAAGGCCGGCACCACCGCGCTCATGCAGCCGGGCGGCAAGCCCGAGCCCGGCGAGTCGCCCGCCGAGACGCTCAGCCGCGAGCTGGACGAGGAGCTCGGGCTGAAGATCCCGCCGAAGCAGCTGCGGTCGCTGGGGGTCTTCCGCGCAGCCGCCGCCAACGAGCCGGGCTTCGTCGTCGTCGCGGATGTCTTCGCCGCAGACATCGGGGCGCAGCATCCGGTCGTCGCCGCTGAGATCGCCGAGCTCCGCTGGATCACGCGCGCCGATGCCGACGAGCTCGAGATCGCACCGCTCGCGCGCACGTACTTCCTGCCTGAGCGCTGACCCGCTCAGGATCGACTCAGCCCGAGACGACGAACACGATCGACCAGTCACCCGCGCCCGTCGACCCCCGCACGGTCGCCTCGCCGGGCTCGACCGCGCGGATCTCCCACTCGCGCGCTCCGCTGCCCGAGACGTTCGCGACCGCGATCACGAGCACTGCGCCGCCGTCGACCACGGGGTCATCGGCTTCGGCCTCCGTCACACGCAGCGTCGTGGTCTGATCGACCGTCATCGCGAACGCGCGGCCGTCGTCGGACGGACCCACGAAGCGGGGTGCGGGCTCCGGCTCGGCTGCGGACGACGTCGGCGCTGGTGACATCGTTGCTTCCGTCGCGGTCGGGGTGGGTGTCGGCTGCGGAACTCCGTACGGCGACGGCCCCGCGCTCGCGCACCCCGTCAGCATCGCTGCGAGGACGAGGGCGGGGAGCCACCGTCTCACGTCGACCCCCTAGTCTCCGCTCTGCGTGGCGATCCGCTCGACGAGGTTCTTCTGCGCCTTGATCTGCGCGGTCGTCGACGCCGGGTTCATCCGCACCGTCTCGGCGGTGAGCATGACGGCCCCGAAGGTGCTGTCGAGTGTGCCGTTGCCGTCGGTGTCGACCGGGGTCGCGAGACTCACCGAGCCGTTGGCGAAGTTCAGCCAGGCGCCGAGAGCATGCTGGTCGAAGATCACATCTCCCGGTGACTTGGCCGGAGCGTTGAGCACCTTCGTCGCCGCCGCGCGTGTCGACGCGTCGGTGTCCTCGTCGAAGACCAGGCTGAAGTACCCGACGATGTCGAGGTAGCACTGGAGCTCGGCCGGCGTGAAGTCGTTCGGCGGCTTCGGGCGGTACTGGTTCAGCCACCAGCCGTGACCCTTCGACACCGTCGCGTTGCCGGTGATGACGACCGCCGCGGTGTCGGTCGGAGAGACCCCGCCGTCGTCGTCGGTCGCCGTGACGCCGAGTTCATACAGGCACGCGTCACTGTAGATGTGGCTCGCCTCGAGCGTCACATCGCGCGGCTCCACACTCGGCGACTTCAGCGGGTCGAGAGCGGGCGGGTTCACGAGCGAGGTCAGGGAATCGGATGCCGAGTCCCCCCACTCCCACGTGATCTCGATGTCGTCGCTGCCCGGATCGGTCGAGGTGGCCGGCACCGTGAGCTCTTCTCCTGCCTCGAGGATGAAGGCGCTGACGCCGTCGTACACCTGCTCGCCCGACGTGTCGATCGTCGCGGTGGGATCGACGTTCGCCACCGCGGCGACCTCGGTGTCGCAGTTGTCGCTCGTGTCGTCGTCGGCGGCGCAGACTTCGACGGTGAAGTCGCCGTCGTCGCCGTACTGATGCTCGACCGAGAAGGTGAGCGTCGCGTCGGGCCGCACGTTCTCCTCGACCCCGGCGAGCGCCACGGGCGCCTCACCGTCGTCGAACGAGATGCTCGCCGACAGGTCGTCGAGCCAGCCCGGGTCGGTGACCGTGCCCGACACCGTCACGGTGCCGAACTCGTCGATCGGCGTGATCGCGTCGATCGCGACCGTCGGCGCGACGTTCGTGACCGTCACGGTGCTCGTGTCGGTCGCGGTTCTGCCGAACTCATCGGTGACTTCGAGGCCGATCGTGTACACGCCGTCCTGGCCCACCGCGGTGAACGAGGGCGTCGCACCGGTCGCGTCGTCGTACTGGCCGTCGTCGTCGAGATCCCACGCGTACGCTGTGATCGCGCCGGCGCTCGGGTCGCTGCCGCTGGCAGACCCCGTGCCGTCGAGAGCGGCATCCGTCCCCTCGGGCGTGACGTACGGGCCGCCGGCATCTGCCGTCGGCTCGCACTCGGGCGGGACGGCGTCGCTTGCGGTCGGAACCGTGTCGAGCCCCGTCGTCGAGTCGACGCCGAGGCCCCGGCCTGCGAACGCCGACCAGATGAGGCACGTGTTCTCGCCGCCGTCGGCGGTGATCAGCGCGTTGCGCGCATCGATGTACGTCGGGTCGGCCGGAGTCGCCTTCATACCGTCGAGCACGAGGGTCGCGAGCGGTTCGACGCCGCCCGGGAACAGCTGGCCGATGTCGTAGATCGTCGCCGCCCAGATCTCGCCGTTGCCGTGGCCGCTGTTGGACGAGGTGTTGTACGACTGGAAGGTGCGGGTGGAGATGTCGTAGCCGACGGATCGGATGCCGTTGATCTGGTCGCCGGTGACGTACTCGCCGACGGTCGCGTCGTCCCACTTGAGGATGGAGATCACGTCGCTCCAGCCTTCGCCGAGCGCGCCGCGCTGGTCGAAGTCGTTGTAGCCGAGGTTGCCGCCGCCGACGAGCCGGCTCGAGACGCCGTGCCCGTACTCGTGGGCGATGACGTCGCCGTCCATGTCGCCGTCGCGATACGGACGCCCCGGTGCCCACATGTACATCTGCATGCGCGGGCTCGTACCTTCGGCGGGAGTGCCGAAGTTGGCGTTGTTCAGGCAGCGGATGTCTTCGTCGTCACCGGTGTCGGCGGTGTCCTTGTCGTCGACGCAGCCGAAGTCCCAGCCGTCCTGCGCCTCGGCGAGGACGGGGTCGCCGCCGCTGCCGCCGAGGCCGAAGTTGTCGACCTGGAAGTTGCCGCTGGCCTCGTCGAAGCCGTGGGTGTGGAGCCAGTCGTGCATCACATTCGTGTAGTAGAAGAGCTGCGTGATGGCCGCATCGCGGTCGGCATCGAGGGCCGCGAGCGAATCGACGTCGGCGGTCGTGCGCCAAGCATCCGTCCACGCGTAGGTGAACTCCTGATAGCCCGGATCGCCGTTCGCCGCCGTCTCGGGCTGGTACTCGTTGTTGGCGTCGTCGTCGTCGCGATCGAGGTAGGCGTTGACGTTGTTGCCGCTGGTCGTGCGGTCGGCGACCCATGGGCCGCCGGGGCCCGAGAACGACGTGGTCTGGCGGGTCGCGCCGGCGGCCTCGGGGTGCTCTTCGCGGAAGACGTCACCCTCGGGGGCGGCGTGCGCGTAGCGGCTCTGCTGCTCGATCACCTCGCCGGTGTTGGCGTCGACGACCGACTCGAACCACGCCTGACCCGACGACTCGATGTCGGTGAGCCACGCGAGCCGCAGGGCGGTGCCGTTCTCGTCGGGGTACCAGACGAGCTCGGCCGTGATCGGCGCCGGCTGGGTCAGGCCCTCGGCGTAGACGTTCGGGTACTCCTTCGCCGCGGGCGCCTTCGTCGCGGCTTCGCGCAGCGGCCGGGATGCCTCGGCATCCTGCGCGTCGGCGGCGGCGTCGATCGCGACCTGCGCCGTGAGCTTCGCGGTCGTTCCGGTGCCGTCACCCGGCGCGAGGAATCCGGCGGCCGACAGCAGCCGGCCGTCGGCGGCCACCACAGCGGTCATGACGGCGCCGCGCACGCGCAGGCCGTCGATGCGCTGGCCGACGTGCACGGCCGACGAGCCGTTGGAGAGCTTCACCTCTTTATGGACGTAGAGACCGGATGCCGCCTCGGCGGTCAGCCCGAAATCGCCGGCGTTCTCGCGCAGGTAGCCCAGCGCGATGTCCGCCGCAGCGGCGGCGCTCGCCTCGGTGAGCGCACCGACGGTCGGGTCTGCGATGACCCGTCCGCTCGCCGCATCGACCATCACGCGAGGTGGCGGGTCTTCGTCGGCGACCGCGAGCGCAGGCCCGCCGACCCCCGATGCCAACAGCCCTCCGGTGAGAAGAGCGACGATCCCCAGCTTGAAACCCTGCTTCGACGCGGACATACCGGTCCCCCTCGTGGCTCGACGCGCCCCCGAACGGCGCGGACAACGAGCCACTTGCGAGCGTCACTGTAGACCTGCCCCGCGACCCGCACAAGAGCATTCGCGAGGTGGCATGAGCCCTGTCGGAGAGCCGCCGGATCGGTCAGGATCGGAGAAGTATCGGCGTGAATGGATGCGTAGCGTTGAGGGCAGCGGGCCGGTTCCGGGCGCGCGCCACACGTCGAAGGAGAACCATGAGCACCGAATCGAAGAAGAGCCCGGCATCCGAAGGTCTGTCTCAGGACGAACGGAATGCCGTGAAGGAGCGCGCGAAGGAGCTGCGGGCCGAGGCGAAAGCCGGCAAGAGTCGCGCAGCGGGCGAGAAGGCCCTCCTCGAGGCCATCGCCGCGATGACTCCGGACGAGAAGGAGCTGGCCGAGGGAATCCACGCGATCGTCTCCGAGGTCGCCCCCGAACTCTTCCCGAAGACCTACTACAGCATGCCTGCGTGGGCGAACGCCGACGGCAAGATCGTGCTGTTCTTCCAGCCCGCGACGAAGTTCAAGGCCCGCTATTCGACGCTCGGGTTCGAAGGCGCCGCTGCCCTCGACGACGGCGACATGTGGAGCACCGCGTTCGCGCTGGTCGCGTTCACCCCGGCGACGAAGAAGCGGATCACCGAGCTCGTCGAGAAGGCGGCGGGTTGACGAGTTCTCCGCTTCTTCGGTCGGTCGGGTGCGGATTTAGTTTCTAAACTGAATGCCGTTCTCGGCGCGATTGATGACTCCAGTGTCGTTAGTTCATGCTAGACTGAAGTCCTCAGCAGATCCCGCGTACGTGCCCACGCGAGACCGGTCGACGCCCGTCGTGGTGTCGTTCTCTCAGGAGCACTCATGGGGCACATGCCGATCGACTCACCAGGAACCTGGAGCGCGCTCGATCGCGTCGTGACCGGTGTCGTCGACACGCGCGCTCAGATCGCCCGCCTGCAGGCGCAGGAAGCGGCGCTCCTCGCCGAGGCCGGCGAACTGGTGCTGGAGCGCACCGCGTCACGACGAGCATCGGGTAAGCGGTGGGACACCGACCTCGCGCTGCGCGAGGTCACGAGCGAGCTCGGCGCTGCGATGCGGCTGAGCGATCGCAGCGTGCAGGCCCGGATGGCCTCGGCATCCTCCCTCACCCGATCGTTTCCGGCGACTCTCGCCGCGTTCGAGGGCGGGCGGATCGACGCCGCGCACGTCTCGGCGATCATCGACGCCGGCATCAGCATCGGCGACCCCGACGTGCGCGCGCAGTACGAGCATGTGGTGCTCGAGGCCGCCGGATTCGAGACCCCTACGCGGCTGCGCGCGATCGCGCGCATCGTCGCGGCGCGCCTCGATCCCGAGACCGTCGCAGAGCTGCAGCGCCGGGCGCGTGACGGCCGTCAGGTGCGCGTCATCGATCTGGGCGACAGCATGGGGCGCCTTCTCGCCGACGTGCCGGCCGCTCACGCCTACGCGATCCTGGATCGCCTCACCCAGATGGCGTACGAAGTTCGCGATGGCGGCGATGAGCAGGATGCCGACGCCGAAGCCGAGCGGCTCGAGGATCCGCGGACGCTGGCCGAGCTCCGCGCCGACATCCTGGTCGACATGCTTCTCACGGCGGCTCCGACCGGTCACGGCAGAGCCGACGCGCTGGGCGCGATTCAGGGGCGCGTGCAGATCACCGTGCCCGTGCTCACCGCGGCGGGCATCGGCGATGAGCCCGCATTGCTCGCCGGCTACGGCCCGATCGATCGCGAGACCGCCGCCCGACTCGCTGCTGACGCCCCCGGATGGGATCGCGTGATGACCCACCCGCACACCGGGGTGCCGCTCGCCGTCGACCGCTACCACCCGAGCGCCGAGCTGCGCCGGTTCCTGGGAGTGCGCGACGAGCGCTGCCGATTCCCCGGGTGCATCCAGCGCCCGTGGCGCTGCGACGTCGATCACACGGTCGACGCCGCGTACGGCGGACCCACGTGCCACGAGAATCTCGCCCACCTCTGCCGCCGCCATCACACCGTCAAGCACGCGACCGCGTGGACGGTGCGGCAGCTCGAGAACGGCATCCTCGAATGGACGAGTCCAACCGGGCGCCCCTATGTCGACAAGCCACCCGCCGCCGTGCAATTCGTGCCGTCGGACGCATATGAGTCCGCGACGCCGCGCCCACCTGCCGACTACGGCGGCGATCCGCCGCCCTTCTGAGCTGCACCGATTGTGTGCGCGGCACCGCCGACGTAGAGTCCAGCCATGCTCATCGTGGGCTCGATCGTGATCCGCGTCGACGACCTTCAGCGGCAGGCGGACTTCTGGACTGCGGCGCTCCGGTACGACGTCCGGCCTTCGGGCAGCGACGACTTCGTGATGCTCCGGCCCCGCAACGGTGTCGGGCCCCAGGTCTCGCTCGACGCGGTCCCGTCGCCGCGCATGCTGCCCCCGCGCATCCACCTCGATCTGTACGCCGACGACCAGGCCGCAGAAGTGAGCCGCCTCACGGCGCTCGGCGCCCGCGAAGTGCACTGGGACAAACAGCCGGCGGACGCCGACTACGTGATCATGGAGGATCCCGAGGGCAATCGCTTCTGTGTCGTCGACGCGCGCGACTGGTCAGGCTGGTCAGCGGAGCGGTCGACGCCAACCGACGACTGACTCAGTTGATGATCTCGCCGCGGTCATCGGCGCGGAGTTCCGCCAGGCGGTCCTGCCACACCTGCAGCGCCTCCGGCGTCAGTCGCGTCCAGTCGGTCTTCTCTCCGACGACACGGATCGGGGCCGTGCTGCGGTATGAGCGCGTGGGGTTGCCGGGGAACTTCTTGTCAGTCACGTTGGGGTCGTTCTCGAACGGACCGGTCGGCTCGACCAGGTAGACCCGCGGCTCGGCGTCGCCCGGCGCGAGTTCGGCCGCCAGACCGGCGCCGTCGGGCAGGGCGGTGAAATAAATGTGGTTCATCACCACTTCGGGACGGTAGTTCGACCTGAACCCCGCCCTCAACAGGTCACCGACCCGCAGATCGGCCTTCGTGCCGTGAAAGAAGGGACCCTCGTCGAGTGGTTGACTCACGCCGACAGACTAAACGAGCCGTGATGCGGTGGCGATCGAAGGAGCGGACGCCGGGTCTACGCCCGGCATCCGCCCGAGCGATGCGTCAGCGGACGGCGTACCAACCGCCGTCAGCCGTGATCACGACGAGCGACGGTCCGCGGTTGAACGCATACCTGCCGGACACGGCGCCGATCTCGTTCACGATGAGGTCCGCGTCATAGCCGTAGGTGCCGTCGAAGTACTGCCAAACGATGAAGTTGCTGTCCCCGAAATACCCGAGCTCGATGCTTGTCGCAGCACCGTCGTACTTGTATACGCCAGATCCGGACCCTGATGCAGGGAGCTGTGCGGCCGAGTCGATCGACGAGAGGGTCACGGTCCATGCACCGTCCGCGGTGATCTCGAAGTACGAGGTCGCCTCGCCGTAGTACCCGTCCGCCTTCCCGTAGACGGTTGCGCCAGTGAACTCGGTTCCATAGGAGATCTCGTTGAACAACAGGTTCTGGCTGTCGTAGGAGGCGTCGAGGGACCACACGATGAAGTTGCCGTCGCCCACGAAGCTCGCCGACATGATCCCCGTCGACATGTTTGCCGGAACAGTGATGACATCGTCGCCGTAGCCCGAGAACGTCTTGGCGGTGAATGTGCCGAACTTCTTCGCGTACCAACTGGCGTCGGCGATCGGGCCGGTTGCCGCGCTGGTCTTGCTCGTGGTCGTGTAGCCGGTCTTCGATCCCGTGACCTTCACGCTCATCGTCTTGCCGATATCAGCGGAGACGAGCTTGTGCGTCGTGCTCGTGGCGCCACTGATGGCTGCGCCGCTGCGATACCACTGGTACTTCAGCGTGACGACTGATGGTCCCCAAGTGCCGGGAATCGCCGTGAGGGTGTTTCCGACTCGCTTCGTGCCGGAGATGGTCGGCGTGGCGGCGGTCAAGGTGCCGGCCGCAACAGCCGCCGTCTTGGCGGACGTGCGGGTCACCGGTGTGTGGCCGGACTTCCTCCCCGTGACCTTGACGGTGATCTGCGCGCCGCGGTCACTCGCGGTGAGCTTGTACGTGGCGCCGGTCGCGCCGGTGATCGAGGTTCCGTTCCGCAGCCATGTGTAGCTGAACTCCGTGCCTGTAGTCCACGTGCCGGGATTCGCGGTCAAAGTCGAAGCGACCTTGACCACACCCGAGATGGTCGGTGTCGACGCGCGCATCGTCTTCGTCGTGTTCGCCGAGATTCGCCAGACTGTCGCGAACCCCGACTTCCTGCCCGTGACTTTGACGGTGATGAGCTTGCCCGAGTCACTCGTCGTCAATGCGTAGGTGCTGCTCGTCGCCCCGGAGATTGCGGCGCCGTCGCGCAGCCAGGCGTAGGAGAGCGTCGCGCCACTAGTCCACGCGCCGGCCTTTGCCGTGAGCGTCGTACCGACCACCATCGAGCCCGAGATCGTAGGCGTCGGTGCAATCTGCACCTTGCCGGTGGCGATGGATGTCTTGGTGATCGTCGCGAAACCCGGTTGGGTGCCAGTGACCTTCACGCTGATCGCTGTGCCGGCGTCGGTGGCCGCGATCGCGTAGGTGCTCTTCGTCGCGCTCGAGATGGCCCGCCCATCGCGCAGCCACTGGTAGGCGAGCGTCGTGCCCGCGGTCCAGGTGCCTGATGTTGCGGTCAGCGTCTGACCGACGGCGACGACTCCCGAGACCTTCGGCGTGGCGGCGGTGACCGCCTTGGCCGACGCGGCGGATGCGCGCGCGATCGTCGCGTAACCGCTCTTGGATCCGGTGACCTGAACCGTGATCGTCTTGCCGTTGTCGGCGGATGCAAGCTGGTACGTGCTCGTCGTGGCACCGGCGATTGCGCTGCCATCGCGCAGCCACTGGTACCTGAACGTGGTCCCGCTCGTCCAGGTGCCGGCGGCCGCCGTCAGCGTCTCTCCGACGGCGTACGTTCCCGTCACCTTAGGAGTCGCGGCGATCGCCACCTTCGCAGACGGCGCAGAGGTCTTCACCACAGGGGCGTAGCCGGCCTTCGTTCCGCGCACGCGGACAGAGATCGCCTTGCCGACGTCGGATGTGGTGAGCTTGTACACGCTGGCGGTCGCGCCACTGATCGCTGAGCCATCACGCAGCCACTCGTAGGCAATCGTCGTGCCACTGGTCCAGATGCCGAGCTTCGCGGTCAGAGTCGCACCCACTGCGAGAGTTCCGCTGATGGTCGGGACCGCGGTTGCGATCTCGCCCACGGCGACTTCGCTCGTGGCTGCGGATGACGCGGTGGTTGAGCTGAAGCCTTCGCGGTGTGCAGTGACGGCAACGGAGATGGTACGGCCGAGGTCGTCGGCGACGATGGAATAGTCGACTCCGGTCGCGCCGCCGATGACCTCGGCGCCGCGGAACCATTGCCGCGTGAACGACAGGCCGGTCACGCTCCACTCACCGTCGGTGTGGGTCAGTTTCGAGCCCACCCGGGCTGAGCCGGTGACCTGTGGGGCGCTCGTCGCCTCGATCATGCTCGGAACGAGCACGATGTCGATACCGTCGACCGGCGCGGACTCGACGACGACGAGACTGGCTGCGTCCACGTCCGGCATCACATCGCTGGACGGGTACCACGTCGGAACGAAGGCGGAGAACTCGTCGGCCTCGGCGGCGCGCACCGCGTAGGTGCCGTCGGCGACGGCCGCGAAGACGAAGTCGCCGTGTGCATCGGTCGTGACCTCGGCGGTCGGCTCGGGTGCCCAAGCGCCGTCGACCAGGACGAAGAGTTCGACCTCGGCATCTGCGAGCGGCGTTGCAATGACGTCGCTGACGCTACCGGTGATTCCGCCCGTGGCCAGTTCGGTCTCATCGGCATTCGCAGGTGCCGCAACGATCATCGGCGCGAAAAGTCCGACCAAGATGGTGGCAGAAATGAGCGCGCCGATGCGCGCTCGAAGAGATGTGGACAAGCGTCGCTCCAGGCTGGGAATGATGCGTGCTCCGCATCGGAGGGGTGCAACCCCCAGGCGCACCGATTACGACGGTAGCGGTACTCACTGCGGAGACGCTGTGTGCCGCGATCCACGCACGGCGGTCACCGTGTCGCCGGCAAACCCGTCGCGACGTACACCGTGTTCGACGACGTGCCGCCGGTGAGGCGATTGTCGAAGTCGACCACGTGCGCGGTGGTGTCGGTGAAGACGGCAGCGAGCGTGGTCATGAACTCGGCGTCGGGCGGGTCGTCCGACCACAGCGCGAAGACGCCACGGTCGGACATATGCCGTGTGAGGGATTCGAGGCCGGCCACCGTATACAGGTCGGCGTGGCTCGGATCGAGGGTGTGGCGCGGAGAGTGATCGACGTCGAGCAGGATGGCGTCATATCGCTCGTGGTCGGATGCCGGTGCCCGCCGCATCACGGCGAAGAAGTCGTCGTGGATCAGGGTCGTGCGCGTGTCACGCACCAGCTCGGCCGACACCGGAAGCAGCTCTCGCTCATGCCACCCGATCACCGCGGGCAGGGCATCGATCACGTCGAGCCGTCGAACCCGGTCGTCTCGGAGCGCGGTCACTGCCGTATAGCCGAGGCCCAAGCCTCCGACGACCACGTCGAGAGCATCGCCCGGTGCTGCGGCGAGGCCCAGGGTCGCGAGAGCCTCCTCGGCGACGGTGAACAGGCTCGACATGAGGTACTCGTCCTTGAGCTTCACCTCGTAGATGAGCTCGCCCGTCGCGGGGTCGGCGCGCCGCCGGAGCGTCAACTCGCCCATCGGCGTCTCCTGCCAGTCGAGCTCTTCGAACCTGCTGATCATGGTGATGCTCGCTCTCCGGCGATGGGTTCGGCGGGCACCCGGGCGGTGCCGGCCGCGCTCCATCCTCCACCCTCGGGTAGATTGCGGGCACTGCCTGCCTTGCCACCCACCGTCGAAGGGGTCAGCGGATGCCCGACACCACCTGCCACATGTCGATCTCGCTCGACGGCTTCGTCGCCGGAGCGGATCAGAGCCTCGACGACCCCCTCGGCAAGCGCGGCATCGAGGTTCATCGCTGGCACATCGGCGACCCGCGCGCCAACGAGGCCGACGAGGTCGCGGCGAGCTGGCTGATGCGCCCGCGCGGCGCGTATGTGATGGGCCGCAACATGTTCGGCCCGATCCGCGGCGAGTGGGACGACGACTGGCGCGGGTGGTGGGGGCCCGAGCCGCCGTACCACGCACCGGTGTTCGTCCTCACGCATCACTCCCACGAGCCGATCGAGATGGAGGGCGGCACGACCTTCCACTTCATCACCGACGGCTTCGACTCCGCCTACGCACGGGCACGCGAGGCAGCCGGCGACCGCGGCGTCGACATCGCCGGAGGCGCCTCGACCGTGCGCCAGGCACTCGCTGCCGGAGTGATCGACGAACTCACCCTCGACATCGCCCCAGTGCTCCTCGGGTCGGGCGAGGGGATCTTCGACGGCGGCGAAGCCTTCGGGTTCGAACCCGTCGAGGTGCTGCATTCGCTGCTCGCGACCCACATTCGCTATCGCCGGATGGAGTGAGGTCGGCATCCGCTCGCCGCTCACTACGCTGTAGGGGTGATCGATGCAGGCAATCCCCTGATCCCGGCCGGCTACGACATCGCGTGGTCGATCGTCGCGGTGCTCGTCATCGCGCTGGCCGTCGCAGCGCTCGTGAGCCTCGCCCGGAGCGCGAAGCGCCTCACGGCGACGCACGCGCTCGTCTGGACGCTCGTCATCCTCTTCGTTCCGGTCGCGGGGCCTGTCGCCTGGCTCGCCATCGGGCGCCGCGCCATGCCCGCAGAGCGAAACAGCGCGGCCGGTTGACCGCCGGCCTAAGCAGCCGCGCGACGCGCGCTGTCGATCGCGGCCGCAAAGCGTCGGGCACCGTAGCAGCGCACCTTGAACACCGAGTCAGCCGTCGTGATCACCACGATGTTCGTGACAAGCCCCGGAACAACCCGGAGGTCTTCGATCGCTGCGAGCGGGATGCTGACGTCGAGACTGCCCGACTGCACGGATCGGTTCAGCGCGTTGGGCGAGAAGTCGACCGTGGTGGTTGTGAGCGTGACTCGCCCGCCGACCCAGAGCCCGCCCAGCGCCGCGCGAAACATGCCGAGGACCGACCCGATGATCGGCATCGCGCCGATGGTCGGCGCCGAGACGTCCTCCATCAGCGCGTTGGCCACCTTCGAGACAAGCACCTGACCCGGCACAGCGAACGCCCTACCGCTCCTCGATCAGCGTGAGCAGGTTGCCGTCGGGATCGACGAGATGGCCGGCCCGAAGCCCCCAGTCCTGCTCCCGCACCTCATGGAGGCGCGGGAAGCCCCGATCCGCGATCGGCACTCCCGCCGCACGGATCGTCGCCACCAGTTCGTCGACGTCAGCGACGCGGATCGTGCACCGGCTCGAGCTCGTCGCCGGGTCGAGATCCGGCCACGGGAAGAACTCGAGCTGCAGGTCGCCGCGCCGCAGAATCATCCATCCGCCATCGCGGAACGCCGTGACGAAGCCGATGCGCGCATAGAAGTCCTCGGTGGCACCGAGGTCTCGCGCGGGCAGGTTCGGGACGGCGCGGTCAGGGGATGCTGCGTCGGTCATCGGCGAAACTCACGGACGTACGCGCACGCGGCGCCCCTCGAAGGCGATGATGTCGCCGATCTGCAGCTGCCGTCCGCGGCGGCGATCGACCTCGCCGTTCACGGTCACGAAGCCGTCGATGATGGCCTCTTTCACGTCTCCACCGGAGTCGAGAAGGCCGGCGAACTTCATGAACTGACCGAGACGGATCATGTCGCCGCCGATCGGGACGTCCTCGATCGGAGCCGGTTTCGTCATCCCCGAATGCTAGCAACGAGCAGGGGCACGCCAAGGCTCACAGCCACCCGTTCTCGGTGGCGATCCGCACGGCCTCGGCCCGCGAACCTGCCCCGACCTTGCCGATCGCGGCGGACAGGTGGTTGCGTACCGTGCCCTCGCTCAAAAAGGTCATCGCCGCGATGGCGGTGGTCGATCCTCCGCCGGCGGCGGCCGCCAGCACCTCGGTCTCCCGCTCCGAGAGTGGGGAGGGTCCGATGCTGAGGCTCGCGGCGGCAAGCTCCGGGTCGACCACGCGGAAGCCCGCGGAAACGCGCCGCACGGCATCCACCAGCCGATCTGCCGAGGCGTCCTTCACCATGAACCCGGCCGCTCCCGCCTCCATGGCGCGTCGCAGGTAACCGGGGCGCCCGAAGGTCGTCAAGACGATGACCTTCGTGGCGGGTCGAGCGGTGACGATCGCCGCGGCGGCTTGGATGCCGTCCTTGCAGTCGGCCGTGCCGGGCATCTGCACGTCCATCAGCACGACGTCGGGGAGGACGTCGGCGGCCTGGCGGACCGCATCGGGCGCGGTGCCTGCCAATGCGACGACCTCGAGGTCGGACTCGGTGCGCAGCAGTGCCGCAAGCGCCTCGGCGATGATCGCCTGATCGTCGGCGACGAGCACCCGGATCATGGCCGAGTCCGGGTCGGCTGGGACGAAGGGGCGAGGACGGCGCGGACCGACGTGCCGCCGCCGGGGACGGCCGCGACCTCGAGCACCCCGCCGACCGCGGCGACGCGTTCGCGGAGACCTGTCAGTCCGTGGCCCGGCCGGTCGGCATCCACACCGACGCCGTCGTCGCGCACCACGACCGCGTTCTCATCGACCTCGATCACGCACGTCGAGGCTTCCGCGTGCCGGACGACATTGGTCACCGATTCGCGGACCACATAGCCGAACAGCTCGCTGACGCTGTCGGGCAGGGTCGGCAGCGCGGACGGCGTACGAGCATCGACGCCGGCAGCGAGGAGCACCGAGCGGGCACTCGCGATCTCGGTGGCGAGCCGGATCTCGGTCAACCCCGAGACGGTCGCCCGGACATCGGCCAGAGCCTGGCGCGCGATCGCCTCGACCGCCGCCATCTCGTCTTTCGCCGCAGCGGGCTCGGTGTCGACGAGGCGCGCGGCGAGCGACGACTTGATCGTGATGGCGGTGAGCGAGTGGCCGAGGATGTCGTGCAGGTCGCGGCTGATCCGCGCCCGCTCAGCGGCCACCGTGAGCGCCTCGACCCGCGTCTGACTGCGCTCGAGCATGCGCCTGATCCGGCTGCTCTCCATCCAGCCCGCGAGCCCCAGCCCGATGCCGAGCGAGAGCGCCGCGATGAGGACCGGCATCCAGTTGCCGCCGAGGAGGCCCGCCGCAGCGAGCACCAGCGCCCAGCCGACGAGCGCGAGGCGGGCCTGATGCCACGGGATGAGGCTGGCCATCAGGACGGCGGGGTACACACCGAAGTTCGCGAACTCCCACCCCCACAGCACTGCCCCGCCGGTCACCAGACCTGTGAAGCCGGCGACGTACCCCCAGCGCACCCCGAGCGACGCGTCGGCTGTCCAGGCCGCGCCGACGTATGCCGCAGCGAGCACGACCAGGTAGGCGATCCGCAGACCGAGGATGCCGGGGCCGACCTCCTCGGCGATCGTCGGGATCGCGAAGACGAGGAAGACGAGGCCGACGAGGTAGGTGAGGAACAGGTTCGGCCGCACCCCCCGCCAGCGGAACGGCAGGTCGGTGGGGCTGCCGGGAGCTGCCCACGGCGCGCCGGCGGGATCGTCGCCCGGCCCGAACGGCGCGGGGCGCAGCGGGCCCCCGAGGCGTGATCGCGTCATGGTGCCTCCTCGTGCTCAGCGCTTGCTGGTGGCCGCGGCTCGACGATAGCCGAGCGCACCGAGGACTGTCAGGCCCACAGACCAGGCGAGCAGCACCCCGATGCCACCCCAGGGGAAATCCGCGCCGGGCAGGAACGGGAACCGGCCGAGCTCACCCAGCCAGTACGTGGGAAGGACGGGGGCGATCGTCGCCATGACGGGAGGCATGTTGTCGACCGGGAACCACAAGCCTCCGAGCAGCGAGAGGGCGAGCAGCAGCATGGTGGTGACACCCTGGACCGCCTCGGCCTTCACCCACACGCCGACGACCATGCCGAGCACCGTCATGGGCAGCAGCCCGATCCAGAGGAGCCCCAGCGAGGCGAGCCACTGGCCGGCGGTGGCGGTGACCCCGCCGAGGAAGGCGCCCGCGACGAAGACGAGGATCAACGCAGGCAGGACGAGGGTCATGGTCACCGCTGCGCGCGCCCACAGGAACACGCGCGGGGGCACGCTCGTGATCATCAGCTGGCGGAACCAGCCCGACCGGCGCTCGAGGGCCAGCTGAGCGCCTCCGCTCATCGCCGCTCCGAGGCTGCCGTACGCGGCCATCGAGACCATGATCATCGCCGAGGCGAGTCCGTCATCGGACTCGCCTCCGTAAATGGCGGAGAAGACGAGGTAGAGGGTCACCGGCATGACGACGGTGAACACCACGAAGCTGACGTTCTTGGCCGTGAGCGCCGCGCTCTTCAGCGCGTAGTGGAGGGTCGGCGGAAGCCCGGTCGAGCGGGGCGTCGGCCGCGGGGCAGTGAAGGTGGTCATCGGAGCGTTCCTTGCGTGAGGGCGGGAGTGGTGAGGGCGGGAGCCGTGGTGAGGGCGAGGAAGGCGTCCTCGAGCGTGGCTGCGGTGACCTCGACATCGTGGACGCGCTCGTCGCGGAGGAGCGCCCGCAGTGTGAGATCGGAGTCGGTGGTGTGCAGGTGCAATCGCGCACCCACACGCACGACCGCGACGACACCGGGCAGACGGCCGAGGCCTTCGGGGTCGAGGTGATCAGCGAGGAGGGTGATCGTGCGCCCGGCGACGCGGGATCGGATCTGGTCGCCTGTCCCCTCCGCCACGACCCGGCCGGCGGAGAGCACGATGATCCGGTGGGCGACGTCGTCGGCCTCTTCGAGGTAGTGGGTCGCGAACATCACGGTGCGCCCCGCATCGGCGAACTCCCGCATCGAACGCCAGAAGCCGCGGCGCGCCTCGACGTCCATACCCACGGTGGGCTCGTCGAGGATCAGCAGGTCGGGGTCGGGCAGGAGCGCGAGTGCGTACCGCAGCCGCTGGGCCTGGCCGCCCGAGAGTCGGTCGGTCTTCGTCTTGAGGAACCCGCCGACGTCGGCCCGTTCGATGACCTCTCCCACAGCGAGCGGCCGGGAGTGGAGACCCGCCATCAGCTGCAGGACGTCGATCACCCGGGCATCGGCAAGCAGTGCGCCGCCCTGCAGCATCGCCCCGATCCGTCCCGCACGAACGGCGGCGAGCGGGTCGAGACCGAAGACGGAGACGGATCCGGTGTCAGGCTTCGCCAGCCCGAGGATCATCTCATTGAGAGTCGATTT
The DNA here is from genome assembly GCF_005502885.1 of Microbacterium sp. 2FI. GTDB lineage: Bacteria > Actinomycetota > Actinomycetes > Actinomycetales > Microbacteriaceae > Microbacterium. The sequence goes on along the minus strand of NZ_SCMR01000007.1, from coordinate 3,898 downwards.
GCCGGCGCCGTTCGGGCCGAGAACCGCGACGATCTCACCGGGCTCGATGCGCAGAGTGAGGTCGTCGACGGCGCGAACGGCACCGTACGACTTGGCGAGGTTCGTCACCTCGACGGCGGCGAAAGGACCCGGGGATTCGGATGCCGCGCGAGTGGGCCGCGCGAGCTTCGAGGGGTGTGTGTTTGACATGTCCCCAGCCTCGCGCCGGCCATGCCTCGCTGCCTCGGCTCTACGTCACGACCTGGTCGTGACAGATGTCACCGCTGCGGAGCGGTCACGGGCTCGCCGATGCGGCCGGCGAACCCCTGCTACTACCCGAAGTCGTTCGGCGCCATGTCGGCGAAGCGCGAGAAGTGGCCCTGGAAGGCGATCTCGAGCGTCGCCGTCGGGCCGTTGCGGTGCTTGGCGACGATGAGGTCGGCCTCGCCCGGACGTGTCTCGCGGTCGTAGACCGAGTCGCGGTGCAGCAGCACCACCATGTCGGCGTCCTGCTCGATCGAGCCGGATTCGCGCAGATCGCTCACCTGGGGGCGCTTGTCGGTACGCTGCTCGGCGCCACGGTTCAGCTGCGACAGAGCGACCACCGGAACCTGCAGCTCCTTCGCGAGCAGCTTGAGGGCACGCGAGAACTCGCTGACCTCTTGCTGACGCGATTCGACCTTCTTGCCGCTCGTCATCAGCTGCAGGTAGTCGATGATCACCATCTTGAGTCCGACACGCTGCTTGAGGCGCCGGCACTTCGCGCGGATCTCGACGAGCGTCATGTTGGGGCTGTCGTCGATGTACAGGGGCGCGTCGTTGATGCGCCCGCGCGTCGATGCGATCGTCGTCCAGTCGCGCGAGTCGAGCGTGCCCTTGCGCATGTTCTGCAGCGGCACCGAGCCCTCGGCGCTCATGAGGCGCATCGCGATCTCACTGCGACCCATCTCGAGCGAGAAGAAGATCGTGGGCATGTTGTGCTTGATCGCCGCGGAGCGCGCGAAGTCGAGCGCCAACGTCGACTTGCCCATGGCGGGTCGCGCGGCGATCACGATCATCTGCCCGCCGTGCAGCCCGTTGGTGAGCTCGTCGAACTGCTGGAAGCCGGTCGGGATGCCGGTCATCTGGCCGTCGCGCCCGCGAGCCGCCTCGATCTCGTCGACCGCCGCATCGACCGCCTGCGTGAGCGGAACGTAGTCTTCGGCAGTCTCGGCGCCCGTGACGCTGTAGATCTCGGCCTGCGCATTGTTGACCAGGTCGACTGCGTCGCCCTGGCCGGCGTACCCCATCTGCACGATCCGGGTGCCCGCCTCGACGAGTCGGCGCAGCAGCGCGCGCTCGGAAACGATCGACGCGTAGTACCCCGCGTTGGCAGCCGTCGGCACGATCGAGGTGAGCGTGTGCAGGTAGTCGGCGCCGCCTGCGCGCTGCAGCTCTCCCGACTTGATCAGCTCGTCGGTGACCGCCACGACGTCGGTCGGCTCTCCGTGCGAATACAGCGTGAGGATCGCCTCGAAGATGAGCTCGTGCTTGGGGATGTAGAAGTCGGACCCGCGCAGCGACTCGATGACATCGGCCACGGCATCCTTCGACAGCAGCATGCCGCCGAGGGCGCTCTGCTCGGCGAGGATGTCGTGGGGAGGGGTGCGCTCGTACTGGCGCGGTGCGCCCCCGAGTCTTTCGTCGGAGATGTCTGCGATCGACATTGGTGCAGGATCTCCTCGTCGTCCGGGTGGCCGCACCCCACGCTAGGCATGGGGTCCGACACCTGCAACAGACCCTGTGGATAACTCTGTGGAGAGACTGCGAGAAACGCCGCAAGAGCTGTGCACAACCCCTGTGGACAACTCGGGACTTCATGCACCGAACATCGACGGATTTACTGAATTACCAGGTTTTCCTCCGCCCACAGGTTGTGGACGGCGATGTGCTTGAAGTCCGCGTTGAAGGTTGCGCTCCGTCGCGCGACCTGTGCACAATTCCGCGACTCGGAAAGCGCGTAATCCCGGCGATGTCACACCGGGATGCCGCAACCAGCCTTCCCGCAGGCTTGACACGTCGTGGCCTTGACCGTCGGCCGCGAGCGCGCTACGGTCGGAAATCCAGGCACCCTCAAGCGCGATCCGTTCGGAGCGCGTGACGCTGTTCGTCGTTGGAGGTGAACGTGGAGAACGCACCCTCGGAGTCGCTGTCGAGGATCGCGCGACTGGCCCTTGTCGGGGCCGCGACCGCGTTCGCCTGGATCGTCCTCTCGCTGCTGCTCGGCCTCGGATCGGGGCACGCACACGCGCAGGAGAGCGACGATGGCGGGCTGCTGGGTGCCGTCACAGACCTGGTCGACGACACGGCGGGTGCCGTTACCGCCGCGGTCACATCGACAACCGATCCCGCGGTGGAGGTGATCGTCGCAGTCGTCGAGCCCCTCGCGGAACCCGTCGTCGAGCCCATCGCAGAGGTCTTCTCAGGCGGTCCCGTCGGCGGCATGACGCAGCCGATCGTCGCAGTGGTCGCAGAGGTGCCCGTCGTCGGAGACGTCGTGGCCGCCGTCGGTCTCGACGAGACCGTCGATGAGGTCTCCGAAACGGTCGACGACACGTTGGACGATGTCGTCGACGCTGTGGTCGACACAGGCGGCGCCGCCGTGCTGCCGCCCGCAGCACCGCAGAATCCTGCGGTTGCACTCGCGCCACTGCCGCGTGCTGAGCCCGTTCAGGCCGAGACTGCCGCAGACTCCGCGTCCGCACATGCGGACGCGTGGGCGGCAGCATCCGATCTCCTGTCTTCCTCCGGCGCATCGGAGCCCGCCTCCGCGCCGACGTCGATCGTGTCCTCCGACCCGCGCTCCGCGGGCGGAGGCCCGATTCCGGCCGGCGGGCTCTGCCTTCCGGCCGCATCGACAGCCGGACCCGGTGGTGCGGGTCCCGGCGCCTGGGCGTTCCTCGCCCTCGGTCCGCTCGTCGCACACCGTGCCTGGGTGCGTCGCGCGAAGTCCGAGGACGACGACGCGCCACCGGCGCCCGCGCAGTCCACCGACGTCTCTCCCGACTGATCGGCTCGACGCCGCCCGCGAGGCGGCAGAGCTTCCCCGCGCTCCGGCGCGTTTCGAATCCATCAGTCAGCAAGGAGAACGATCATGCGCACTTTCGTCACGCGCGCCCTGTTGGGCACGCTTCTCGCCGGCGGCATCACGCTGCTCGGCGCAACGGTCGCGAACGCGGCCGAGACATCCGGGGAGGACGGGCTGCTCTCGGGCACCCAGGCACTCCTCGACGTCGACCTTCCGATCACGATCACGGGCAACGCACTGTCGGTCCTCGGCGACGCCACGAGCGAGCAGGCCACGGCGCCCGCCGCTGCGCCTGCGCCGGCGCCCGCCCCGGTTGCCACCAGTGGAGACGACGCCGTCGGCTCGGGCACACAGGCGATCGTCACGGTGAACGTGCCGATCACGGTCACCGGGAACGCCGTGTCGGTCGTCGGCGACAGCGAGTCGACGGGAGCCGCAGCCACGGCACCCGCGCCCGCTTCCGCACCGGCGACTGCGGCCGAGACGTCGGGCGAAGACGGCGTCGCCTCGGGAACGCAGGTGATCGCGCCGGTCACGGCACCCGTCACCATCACCGGGAACGCCATCTCGGTCGTCGGCGACAGCGAGTCGACGGATGCCGCGGCCACCGCCCCGGCGAGCACACCCGGCGGCACCACCGCAGGCTGGACCAACGGCGAGGACTCCATCCTCGGCGGCACCCAGCTGATCGCACCCGTCACCGCACCCGTCACCATCACCGGGAACGCCATCTCAGTCATCGGCGACAGCGAGTCGACGGATGCCGCGGCCACCGCCCCGGCGAGCACACCCGGCGGCACCACCGCAGGCTGGACCAACGGCGAGGACTCCATCCTCGGCGGCACCCAGCTG
>NZ_SCMR01000006.1 GCF_005502885.1 Microbacterium sp. 2FI | reverse complement strand
AGAATGTGTATAAGAGACAAGTCACAGCTGGTGGCCCAGCTTGTACTCGCCCTGCTTCCAGCTCGGGAGGTCTTCGGGGGCGTCGGCTGGCCGCGTGTACGAGAAGCCGTCGGCGCCGATCGTCACCGCCATCTCGCTCGCGTCGGTGCGGGCGACGACCGGCTGCGGGTTGCCGTCGAGGTCGAGCACGAGCGATGCCTCGGTGTACCACGAGGGGACGACGGGGTTGCCCCACCAATCGCGCCGCTGGTTGTCGTGCACGTCCCACGTGATGACCGGGTTGTCGGGGTCGCCCGTGTAGTAGTCCTGCGTGTAGATCTCGACGCGATGCCCGTCGGGGTCGCGCAGGTAGAGGTAGAACGCGTTGCTCACGCCGTGCCGGCCGGGGCCGCGCTCGATCGCGTCGGAGCGACGGAGCGCGCCGAGCTTGTCGCAGATCGCCAGGATGTTGTGCTTCTCGTGCGTCGCGAATGCGACGTGGTGCATGCGGGGTCCGTCGCCGCCGGTCATCGCGGTGTCGTGCACTGTGGGCTTTCGGCGCATCCACGCCGCGTAGACCGTGCCCTCGTCGTCCTGGATGTCTTCGGTCACGCGGAACCCGAGGTCCTGCATGAAGGCGACCGCGCGCGGCACGTCGGGCGTCACCTGGTTGAAGTGGTCGAGACGCACGAGCTCGCCCGGCGTGTGCAGGTCGTACCGCCACGAGAGGCGCTCGACGTGCTCGGTCTGGAAGAAGAACTCGTATGGGAAGCCGAGTGGATCGGTGACGCGCACCGAGTCGCCGATGCCCTTCACGAATCCGTCCGGGCGACGTTCGACGCGGCATCCGAGTTCCTCATAGAACGCGACCGCCTTGTCGAGTTCGGCGGCCGAGCGCACCCGGTACGAGAAGGCCGCGACGGCCGCGACGGGACCTTTGCGGAGAACGAGATTGTGATGGATGAACTCCTCGGTGCTCCGCAGGTAGATCGCCTCGTCGTCCTCTTCGGTGACGTAGAGCCCGAGCACGTCGACATAGAAGACGCGGGATGCCGCGAGGTCGGTGACCACGAGCTCCATGTAGGCGCAGCGAAGAATGTCGGGCGGAGAAGCCAGTGGCGTCGGCACAGGGTCGTCGGTGCGGATCGGCGCTTCCTGGCTCACGTAGTAGCCCGAAGAGGTCAGGGTCATGTCGTCGCGGGTCGTCATCTCAAGCTTCCTTGCCGAAGGTGGGGTTGTGGGGGGCGCCGAGCGTGATGTGCACGGCCTGCTGGTCGGTGTAGAAATCGATCGAGCGGTAGCCGCCCTCGTGACCGAGACCCGAGGCCTTGACGCCGCCGAAGGGCGTGCGGAGGTCGCGCACGTTGTTCGAGTTCAGCCACACCATGCCGGCCTCGACACCCTGCGCGAAGTTGTGGGCGCGGGTCAGGTCGCTCGTCCAGACGTAGGCGGCCAGGCCGTACTTCGTGTCGTTCGCCAGGGCCAGCGCCTCGGCGTCGGAGTCGAAGGGCGTGATCGCGACGACCGGCCCGAAGATCTCCTCCTGGAAGATGCGGGCGTCGGGCGCGACGTCGGCGAACACCGTCGGTGCGACGAAGTTGCCGGTCTCGAAGCCCTGGGGTCGGCCGCCGCCGGCGACGAGCCGAGCCTCGGTCTTGCCGAGCTCGACGTAGCTCATGACCTTGTCGTAGTGCTCGGGGTGCACGAGGGCGCCGACCTCGGTCGCGGGGTCGTGCGGGTAGCCGACTTTCACGCGCGAGGCCTGCGCCGCGTAGCGCTGCACGAACTCCTCGTAGATCGACCGCTCGACGAGGATGCGCGACCCCGCGGTGCAGCGCTCGCCGTTGAGCGAGAACACCCCGAAGATCGTGGCGTCGATGGCCTCGTCGAGGTTCGCGTCGGCGAAGACGATCGCCGGCGACTTGCCCCCGAGCTCCATCGACAGGCCCTTGAGGAAGGGGGCCGCGTTGCCGAAGATGATCTGCCCCGTGCGGCTCTCGCCGGTGAACGAGATGAGGGGGACATCGGGATGCTTGACCAGCGCGTCGCCGGCATCCTCACCCAGTCCGTTGACGAGGTTGAAGACCCCCTGCGGGAGCCCGGCCTCCTCGAAGATGCCGGCCCACAGTGACGCGGACAGGGGTGTGAACTCGGCGGGCTTGAGCACGACCGTGTTGCCGGTCGCGAGCGCGGGGCCGAGCTTCCATGACTCGAGCATGAAGGGCGTGTTCCATGGGGTGATGAGCCCGGCGACGCCGATCGGCTTGCGGTTGACGTAGTTCAGCTGACGGCCTGGCACCTTGTAGGCGTCGTCGGCCTGGGCGACGATGAGGTCGGCGAAGAAGCGGAAGTTCTCGGCCGCACGCCGCGCCTGGCCGAGCGCCTGAGTGATCGGAAGCCCCGAGTCGAACGACTCGAGCTCGGCGAGACGGGCATCCCGCGATTCGACGATGTCGGCGATGCGGTGCAGGACCCGCGACCGCTCGCGGGGCAGCATTCGTGGCCAGGGGCCTTCAGTGAAGGCGCGCCGCGCCGCTGCCACCGCGAGGTCGATGTCGGCCTTCTTGCCGGCTGCGGCGGTGACGTAGGTCTCGTTGGTCACCGGATCGAGCACGTCGAACGTGTCGCCGTCCTGCGAGTCGACGAACGCGCCGTCGATGTAGTGCCGGATGCGGTCGGGCAGGCCGTCGGGGAAGTGCCGGGCGTCGGTCATGGGGTTTCCTCGTCGAAGTCGGAGGGGAGAGGGTCAGAAGTCGGGGAGGCCGAGTGCCTCGTCGGGGTGCTCATGGATCAGGTAGGCGTCGAGGGTCGCCGATCGGTGGCGGCGGGCGGCCGTCTCGATGTCTGCGAGGGGGGCGCTCGTCTCGATGAGCGACAGGATGTTCTCGTGCTCGCGCACCGACTCCGCAGCGCGGCCGGGCACGAAGCTGAAGGTCGAGTCGCGGAGGTGACCGAGGCGCGCCCACTCGGCGTGCACGAGTTCGAGCATCCGCGGGTTCGAGCACTTCTCGAACAGCGTCGAGTGGAACTCCTGGTTGAGCGCCGTGAACGCCCGCGGGTCGAAGTGGTCGAGCGTCTCGACCATGAGGTCGTTGACGGATCGCGCGCGCCGGATGTCGTCGACGGTGAGGCGCCGCGCCGCGAGCGCCGTCGCAGTGCCCTCGAGGATCGACAGCGCCTGCATGCTGTGCCGGTACTGCGTGTCGTCGACCATCGAGACACGCGCGCCGACGTTGCGCTCGAACATCACGAGGCCTTCGGCTTCGAGCTGCCGGATCGCTTCGCGCACGGGCACGACGCTCATGTCGAGTTCGCCCGCGATCGTGCCGAGCACGAGTCGATAGCCGGGGCTGAATTCCTGGCTCGCGATCCGCTCCTTGACCCAGCGGTAGGCCTGCTGCGACTTGCTGAGGCTTGTGGTGGCGGTCACTTCTGGCGCTCCGCGAAGATCGCGCGCCAGTGGGCGTTCATCGGGAAGAGTCCGTCGATCGGATGCCCCGCCCGCACCTGTTCGGCGATCCAGGCGTCCTCCTCCTCCTGCGCGAGCGCAGCGTCGGCGACCTCCTCGGCGAGGGAGGGCGGAATGACGATCACCCCGTCCGCGTCGCCGACGATGACGTCGCCCGGCTGCACGGTGGTGCCGCCGCATCCGATCGTCACATCGTGGTCCCACGGCACGTGGCGCCGGCCGAGGACCGCGGGGTGCGCGCCGGAGGAGAACACCGGGATGCCGATTGCGGCGACGGCGTCGTAATCGCGGACGCCGCCGTCGGTGATGATTCCGGCCGCTCCGCGGGCCTGGGCACGCAGCGCGAGGATGTCGCCGAGCGTGCCAGAGCCGGTCTCGCCCCGGGCCTCGATCACGATGACCTCGCCCTCGCCGACCGCGTCGAACGCGCGCTTCTGCGCGTTGTAGCCGCCGCCGTGACTGGCGAAGAGGTCTTCACGCAGCGGCACGAACCGCAGGGTGCGGGCGGTGCCGACGAGCTTGGCTTCGGGATGCAGCGGCCGTCGAGTCCGCGCTTGCGCAGTTGTGCGGACAGTGCGGCGACGGGGGTCCGCTCGAGCCTTTGCCGGAGTTCGGGCGAGAGGGCCGCGACGAGATCAGGTGCTGTCGCCGGTGATGGAGATTCCGGGGCGGTTCGTCCTGCCCCGGCGACATCACCTGATCCGGTGACAAGGGTCGCGGGCTCCGCGGGAAGCCCCGCAGCCTCGCGGGATCCCCAGGCCTCGGCGCGCTGGGTGTCGTCGACCGCGGGGAGCGACCCCAGGGAGGCATCAAAGGATGCCGCGCCCTGCGTCACGGTCGTCACGAGGCGACCGGTCGACAGCCCGAGCGCGGGGGAGTCGACTTCGACCTCGACGACATCGCCCGTCACGACCACGGAAGAGCCGGCGGGCGTGCCGGTGAGGATCACGTCGCCGACTTCGAGGGTGACGTGCTGCGACAGGTCGGCGACGAGCTGCGCCAGCGGGAAGATGAGGCCGGCGGTCGTGTCGTCCTGCGCGAGCTCGCCGTTCACCCATGTGCGCACGCGGAGCGCGGTGGGGTCGAGGTCGCCGGCCGGGAGGAGGGCGGGGCCGAGAGGCGTGAAGCCGTCGCCGCCCTTGGAGCGCAGGTTCGAGCCCTTGTCGTTCGCGCGCAGGTCGTAGAGGCCGAAGTCGTTGGCCGCGGTGACCGACGCGACGTGGCTCCATGCCTGATCGACGCTGACGCGCCGGGCTGGTGTGCCGATCACCAACGCGATCTCGCCCTCGAAGGCGAGGAGCTCGGTGCCGGCGGGGCGCTCGATCGTGCTGCCGGATGCCGCGACCGAGCTCGACGGCTTCAAGAAGTACGACGGCGCGGCGGGGCGCCGGCCGCGCTGGTCGGCGCGAGAGGCGTAGCTGAGGTGGATCGCGATGATCTTGCCGGGACGGCGCCCGAGCGCGGCGAACCGCGGATCTGCGGCATCCGATGAGCGTTGTTCGGTCATGAGCTCCCTCGCCCTAGCGTCGTATGCGAAATCGTATACGATCACACCCTCCATCGTCTACCCCCCCGGCACTGCGTCGCAACCGCGACGCCCGCGCAGCTGCGTCAGGAATTCACGCGGATGATCTCCTGCTGATAGGGCGCGATCACGGCGCCCGAGATCCGGCAGTCGAGCACGAGGAACGGGCGGGATGCCGCGGGCTCGGCGGTCCACGATTGCAGGCGATCCAGGTCGCCGAGCGTCCGCACGACGACCCCTTCGGCACCGACGCCGGCGGCCAGGGCGGCGAAGTCGACCTCGGGGATGAGCATCGGCCCCTGCGCGAGTCCTTTGAGTCCGTAGAGGTTCACCTCGGCGCCATAGGCTGCGTCGTTCCAGACGACAGCGACACCGCGGCCGCCCGCGACCCGCACCGCCGACTCGAGGTCGGCGAGCGCCATGAGCCCGCCGCCGTCGCCGGTCGTGAGCACCACCGTCGCCTCGGGTCGGGCGCGGGCGGCGCCGGCGACCGACGGCCAGCCGAGTCCGATCGACTGGAACGCCGTGCCGATCATCATCATGCGGTCGGGTGAGGCCACGGGCCAGTACATGTTCGCCCAGCCGATGAAGTGCCCGCCGTCCGAGACGACGACGCGGTCCTCGGGCAGCAGCTCGCCGATCCGCGCGGCGACCGATCGGGGGTCGAGGCGCCCGTCGGGGGCGAGATCGTCGCCCTCGTCGTAGGCCCGCAGCGCCGCGACGTCGACGGTGTCGCGCCAGCCGCTTGCGGCAGCGCCGCCGGCCTGCAGGGCCTCGGCGATCGCGCGCGCCGCCACGGCGGCATCCGCTCGCACGAAACCCGCGATGTGGGGGTGCGTCGCCGCGGGGGCGACGTCGATCTGGAACACGCGCGTCCCCGGGGCGAACAGATCGCCGAAGCGCATCGTGAACTGGTTGAGCGACGCCCCGAACACGACGGCGACGTCTGCCTGGCGCACGAGTTCCATCGCCCCTTCGGCCCCGAAGCCCCCGGTCACACCGAGTTCGAATTCGGCGCGCGGGAAGACACCGCGCCCGAGCGCGGTCGAGGCGGTGACGGCGCCGGTGAGGTCGGCGATCTCGCCGAGCGCGGCGCCCGCGCCCGAGATCCACGCGCCGCGCCCTGCCAGCAGGAGCGGACGCTCGGCGCCCGCGAGTGCGGCCGCGATCTCGCGCACCGCACCCGTGGCGAACGCTCCGCTCGGTGCGAGCGGACCGGGCACCCGTGGCTCGGGTGCCTCGGGAACCGGCCCCGCCTCGAGGGCGGCGACGTCGTACGGGATCGCCAGCACGGTCGGCACGCGATAGGTCAGGGCGTGCTCGATCGCGATGACGGTCGTGGCTGCGGCATCCGTCCGCCCGACCGTGTACGTGCGAGCGCCGACCGCCGACGCCAGCGCGATCTGGTCGACGCCCCAGGGGCGCCGCCCCGACGTCGGCTCGTCGCCGACGACCAGCACGAGCGGAACGTGTGCCTGCACTGCCTCGGCGAGGGCCGTGAGCGTGTTCGTGAAGCCCGCGCCGTACGTCGCGGTCGCCGCGGCCAGGCGTCCCGATGCGCGGTGGAAGGCGTCCGCCGCGACGACACCGCCGGCCTCGTGGCGTACCGCGGTGAAGGCGACCTCGGCGCCGCGCTCGAGCGCATCGAGGAAGTAGGCGTTGCCGTTGCCCATGACCCCGAAGACGTGGTCGATGTGGCGGGCGAGGGTGAGCGCGACGTGCGCCGAGACGGTGGGCATGCGGGAACTCCTGCAAGACGGAACGGATGCTGAGGCCGTATGTGTCTCGCGCGCTCGCGCGGCGTGCCCATTTTTCGAGCACCGACGTGATCGTTCCCGTCGGACGACTTCGAGTATAGGACCGCGCCCACGGCATGATGGAGCGATGAAGACGATCCAGCTGCGCCGGTACACGCTCGTCGATGGGGAGTACGACGCGTTCGTGTCGTGGTGGGAAGGCTGCATGCCGCGCGTACGGCCGGTCGCTGGTTTCGCGATCGAGTTCGCGTACGGACTGCCTGCGACGAACGAGTTCGTCTGGGCCGTGAGCGCCCCCGGCGACCCGGAGGCGTTCCTCGCACTCGAGAAGGAGTACATGGCCTCCGACGCCCGCGCCGAGGCGTTCGCGGGCGTGCCGCAGCGGGTCGCGGAGTACAACATCCGCTTCGTCGACGACGTCGGGGGTTCTCAGCGCTGAGCGGCCGACTCAGCCGCCGATCGCCGACCGGATCGCCGATGCCACGGCCGTGAGCCGCGCAGCGATGTCGGCATCCGGATGCGGATCCGACAGGTAGACGACCGCGATCGCGGCTCGCTCGCCCGTCGGGAGCGTCAGCGGCACGGCGATCGAACGGAGGCCCGCGATCACCTCGTCGTGGCTCGTCGCCCATCCGCGCTCGCGGCCAAGCCGCACTTCTGCACGATGCTCATCGTCCAGGTCGGCCGGCCACGCCGGCTCGGCGACGAGCGAGAGGATCGCCTTGCCGGGCGCCCCGACGGTGACCGGATGCCGCGTGCCCGGCCGTTGGGCGACCGAGGCGACCGCGTGCCGCGGCTCGACGCTCGCGAGCGTGACGCACTCGTCGCGATCGAGGATCGACAGGAAGCACGTCATGCCCAGATCGTTCGCCGCCGCAGTCAGCTCGGGGAGCGCCTCGGCCTGCAGGTCGTGAGCCACGCCGGCCGCGAGTGCCGCCATGCGGGCACCCAGTGCGAGTCGCCCGTTGCCGTCGCGCACCACCAGACCGTGCTCTTCCAGCGTCCGCACCAGGCGATACGCCACCGAGCGGTGCACCCCGAGGTGATGGGCCACGTCATCGATCGACAGCGGCTCGCGGGCATCGGCGAGGGTCTCGAGGATCCGGATGCCGCGGCTGAGCGTCTGCGACGCGGGGGCCTTCTCTTCCAACGGGGGTCCTCTCGAGCGCACTGAGGATTGTGCTGAGCATTCGCGTCGTATACGATCCGTTCAATAGTAGAACAGCATGTTCGAATATAGAACATGCTCGCTGCCTGAGCAAGACCCTCGACGCAGATGTCCGAGGAAGGGATCGACGAACATGCAGTTCCACCACCACGGGTACGTCTCGGGCGATCCGCGGGTGCAGCCCGCCGCCGGGACGGGGATCGACCGGCCCGCCGACCTCCCCGACGAGATGGACGTGCTGATCGTCGGCTCGGGCCCGGCAGGGATGCTCCTCGCAGCCCAGCTGTCGCAGTTCCCGGACGTCACGACGCGCATCGTCGAGCGCCGCGACGGGCGGCTCGTGCTCGGGCAGGCAGACGGCATCCAGCCGCGCAGCGTCGAGACGTTCCAGGCATTCGGGTTCGCCGAGCGCATCGTCGCCGAGGCCTACAACATCGCGTACATGAACTTCTGGGGGCCCGATCCCGAGAATCCCGGCAGTATCCGTCGGACGGCTCGCACCGAGGACTACGCGTTCAAGATCAGCGAATTCCCGCACCTCATCGTCAACCAGGCGCGCGTGCTCGACTACTTCGCCGAGGCCGCCGCGCACGGCCCGTGCCGCATCGTGCCGGACTACGGCATCGAGTTCATCGGGCTCACGGCGCATGACGGCGCGGATCAGGACAGCGGCGAGTATCCCGTCGAGGTGCGCCTGCGGCACACGGCGGGGGAGCGTGCGGGTGAGGAGCGAACCGTCCACGCGAAGTACGTCGTCGGCTGCGACGGCGCCCGGAGTGCGGTGCGCGAGGCGATCGGCCGTCGACACGTCGGCGCGTTCGCGGCGCACGCGTGGGGGGTCATGGACGTGCTCGTGAACACCGACTTCCCCGACTGGCGCACCAAATGCGCGATCAACTCCGAGGCCGGGAACATCCTGCACATCCCGCGCGAGGGTGGATACCTCAGCCGCATGTACATCGATCTCGGCGAGGTCGCCGAAGACGACGATCACCGGGTGCGTCAGACTCCGATCGACGAGATCATCCGCCGGGCGAACGCGATCCTGCATCCGTACTCCCTCGACGTCAAGCAGGTCGCGTGGCACAGCGTGTACGAGGTGGGGCACCGCGTCACCGACAAGTTCGACGACGTGTCGGTGGGTGAGGAGCGTGCGCCCCGCGTGTTCCTCACCGGAGACGCGTGCCACACGCACAGCGCGAAGGCCGGGCAGGGCATGAACGTGTCGATGCAGGACGGCTTCAACCTCGGTTGGAAGCTCGGGCACGTGCTCGCGGGGCTGAGCCCTGCGGCGCTGCTGGAGACCTACTCGGCCGAGCGTCAGCCGGTGGCGCAGCAGCTCATCGACTTCGACCGCGAGTGGTCTGCGCTCATGGCGCGCAAGCCCGAGGAGATCTCCGACCCACAGGATCTCGCGACCTACTACCTCGCCACGGCGGAGTTCCCGTCCGGCTTCATGACTCAGTACGGCCCGTCGATGATCGTGGCGGATGCCGACCACCAGGCCCTCGCGCCGGGCTTCCCGCTCGGCAAACGATTCCAGTCCGTGCAGGTCGTGCGCGTGTGCGACGGCAACGTCGTGCACCTCGGCCATCACGCGAAGGCCGACGGGCGCTGGCGTATCTACGCCTTCGCCGATGCCCCGGCTGCGGGCGAGCCGTCGGCTCTGGGGGAGTGGGCGGCGTGGTTGGGTTCGCCTGAGGGTCCGATCGCTCGGCACACGCCTGTCGGAGCCGACGCCGACGCGGTGTTCGACGTGAAGGTCATCTACCAGCAGTCGTTCGACGACGTCGACATCACCCGGTCGCCGGGCGTCTTCCTGCCGCAGACGGGACCACTCGGCCTCACCGACTGGGAGAAGGTGTACGCGGCCGGGCTGACCGGCTGGAACAGCGCCGACATCTTCGTCGAGCGCGGACTGTCGCGCGACGGCGTCGTGGTCGTCGTGCGGCCCGACCAGTACGTCGCCGCCGTCCTTCCGCTGTCGGCGACGGCCGACCTCTCCGCGTTCTTCGCGCGCTCCCTCGTCGGGAACCCGTGACCGTTTCCGGACGGGACGCGCCGTGTGCGCATCGGGCAGCCGCGGCGTGTTCCGTCCGTAAACGGGTCGAGGACGGGGTGTACGCGAGGGAGAGAGGCAGTGGGGGGATGTACGAGGCGTATATCGGCGGGGTGGGGGGCGGCGCGGCAGAATGGGCGCGCACGCATTGATGGAACGGATGCCGCAGACGGCGGCATCCGATGACGACGAGGGAGTCCCGTGGTGGACAGCACTGTGACCGAAGCCCGCGAGGCCGAGCTGCTGGCGAACGTGCCCGCGGGCCTCTTCATCGGGGGCGAGTGGCGCGAGTCCGAGAGCGGCGGGCGCCTGCGGGTCTTCGACCCCGCGACCGGTCGGGTCGTCAAGGAGATCGCCGACGCCACCCCCGCCGATGGCCAGGCCGCACTCGACGCCGCCGTCGACGCGTTCCCGGCCTGGGCGGCGACGCCCGCGCGCGAGCGGGCCGAGATCCTGCGCCGCGCCTTCGACCTGCTGCAGGAGCGCAAGGAGGACTTCGCCCTCCTCATGACGATCGAGATGGGCAAGCCGCTCGCCGAAGCCCGCGGCGAGGTCGGCTACGGCGGCGAGTTCCTCCGCTGGTTCAGCGAGGAGACCGCGCGCATCCAGGGGCGCTACGGCGCGAACCCCGAGGGCACCGGCCGCATGATCGTGTCGCAGCATCCCGTCGGGCCGTGCTTCCTCATCACGCCGTGGAACTTCCCGCTCGCGATGGCGACCCGCAAGATCGCGCCCGCGCTCGCCGCCGGCTGCACCGTCGTGATCAAGCCCGCCGAACTCACGCCGCTGACGACCCTGTACTTCGCGAAGCTGCTCGAAGACGCCGGGCTCCCGAAGGGCGTCGTGAACGTCTTCACGACGTCGACGTCGGGCGCCGTGTCGGAGCCGATCATCCGTGACCCGCGCCTGCGCAAGCTCTCGTTCACCGGGTCGACCGGCGTCGGTCAGCGCCTCCTCGAGCAGGCGGCGCAGGGCGTGCTGCGCACCTCGATGGAGCTCGGCGGCAACGCGCCGTTCGTCGTCTTCGACGATGCCGATCTCGATAAGGCCGTCGACGGGGCGATGCTCGCGAAGTTCCGCAACATCGGGCAGGCCTGCACAGCGGCGAACCGCTTCATCGTGCACCGCTCGGTCATGGACGAGTTCGCCCGCCGCGTCACCGAGCGCGTGCAGGCGATGAAGATCGGCCGCGGCACCGAGGAGGGCGTGCAGATCGGACCCCTCATCAACGACGCGGCGGTGGCCAAGGCCGAGGAGCTCGTCGGCGACGCCGTTCAGCGCGGCGCCGAGGTGCGGACCGGCGGCCAGCGCGGAGAAGGCGTCGGCACGTTTTACGAGCCGACCGTCGTCGTCGACGTGCAGCCGGGGAGTGCGATCCTCCGCGAAGAGATCTTCGGGCCTGTGCTCGCGATCGTCCCGTTCGACACCGAGGACGAAGCGGTCGCGATCGCGAACGACACCGAGTACGGCCTCGTCTCGTACGTCTTCACCGAGAGCCTCTCGCGTGGTCAGCGCATGATCGAGCGTCTCGAGACCGGAATGATGGGCCTTAACGTCGGC
The DNA here is from genome assembly GCF_005502885.1 of Microbacterium sp. 2FI. GTDB lineage: Bacteria > Actinomycetota > Actinomycetes > Actinomycetales > Microbacteriaceae > Microbacterium. Next base: position 151,899 of record NZ_SCMR01000006.1, on the reverse strand, counting down.
GTCGTCTCCAACGCCGCGGCGCCCTTCGGCGGCTGGAAGATGTCGGGCCTCGGCCGCGAGGGCGGCGCCGAGGGCATCCACGAGTACCTGCAGACGAAGTACACGCTCACGGCCAGCCCGTTCGCCTGATCGGGCGCCGGTCGACGACATGAGAGGAGCGGATGCCGCGGTCTGCGGCATCCGCTCCTCTTTCGTGCCGGGATCAGAGCACGACGAGGAATCCGAGCACGGCGCTCACGGCCGACAGGACGCCGAGGACGATCGAGGGTGCCGCGTTCTCCTTGCGGCGGACGTGAACGACGACCGCTCCGGCCATCACGATGGTGAGCGCGGTCGCGGCGACGGGCGTGAGGATCGGCGCTATGCCCGTGAGCAGCGGCAGGATCAGGCCGATACCGCCCACGATCTCAGCGGCGCCGATGAGCTTGACGGTCGGGTCGGTGAAGTCGTCCGCCCAGGCCATGCCGCTCGCGACGAGGGCGGTCCGGGGGCGGGCGACCTTCATCGTGCCGGCAGCGACGAACGCGAGGGCGAGCAGGCCGTTGAGGATCCAGAGGGCGATGATCATGCAGGGCTCCAGGTAGTGATCGTGGGGTCTGTTACTGTTTGTAAGTAACCCCATGATGCGTCATCTTCGAGACGCGCACAAAAGGCACACGGATGTAAGCAGGTGACAACAGTTGGCACGAGACATGTCTGTCGAGGTGACCGGCGATCCGGCCCCGACCGGCTACGAGCGCTCGTGCGAGGCGGCCGGCGACGTCGATCACGGCCGCGCGATCCGCGACGTGCTCGACCGCGTCGGCGACAAGTGGTCGCTGCTGGTCGTGGCGACGTTGCGCGACGAGCGGCTGCGATTCAGTGAACTGCAGCGACACATCCCCGGCATCTCGCAGCGCATGCTCACGCTCACGGTGCGCCAGCTCGAGCGCGACGGTCTCATCACCCGAACCGTGTACGCCGAGGTGCCGCCGCGGGTCGAATACGAGCTCACCGATCTCGGGGGCACGCTGATCACGCTCGCCATGGCGCTGGCGGACTGGGCCATCGAGAACCACCCGCACATCGAGGAATCCCGCGCCGCCTACGACGCCGCGCATCAACGCTGAGGTCCACGGTCGCCGGCGGACACCGCGTGTCCGCGGGCTTTGCCATGATGGGCGGATGGATGCCGTCGCCCTGCGCTCCGAGCGTCTTCGGTCGCACCGGCTGAGCGCTCCTGCCGCGACGGTCGCCGAGGCGGCGCGGCACATGCTCGCCACTCAGGGGCAGGAGTTCTGGGGCGGGCGCCTCGCGCTCGCGGCGCGCACGCGCGGGAATCCGACGCTGGCGCAGGTCGACGCTGCGTTCGACCGCGGCGAGATCGTGCGGTCGTGGACCATGCGCGGCACCATCCACGTGATCCCTTCCGAGGATCTCGGCTGGGTTCTCGCGCTCACGGGTGAGCGGCAGCATCGGGGTGCGGCATCCGTCCATCGCCGCGAAGGGTTGGATGCCGACCAGCTGTCGCTCGCCGAGCGCCTGGCCCGAATCGCGCTCGCCGGAGGCGGGCGGCTCACCCGCCGCGAGCTCTTCGAGGTCTTCGAGCGGGGCGGGCTGAGCACCGCGAATCAGCGCGGCTACCACCTGCTGGTCGGGCTGTCGCTGCGCGGGCTGCTGTGCCAGGGCCCGGTCGTGCCGCGCGCGGAGGGGCCGACAAGGGAGCAGTACATCGTGCTGGTCGAGGACTGGATCGCGCAGCATACGGTGCCCGCCGATCCGCTCGCCGAGTTCTTCACGCGCTACATCGTCTCGCACGGGCCCGCCGGCACACGCGACTTCGCGTGGTGGTCGGGGCTGCCGCTCGGCACCGCGCGGCGAGCGGCCGAGGCCGCCGATGGCTCGGGGCGGCTGACGCGGATGGCCGAGGACACGTGGGTCGCCGCGGACCGGCCGCGTCGGCATCCGTCCGCACCCGACGTCGTCGCGCTGCCACCCTTCGAGGAGTACTTCCTCTCCTACGCCGATCGCACGGCCGGGTGCGCGCCCGAGCATCTGCGCGCGGTGCTCGACGGCGGTGCGATGCGGCCGATACTGCTGGCGCGCGGTGAGGTCGTGGCGACCTGGACCCACTCGCACGCGCTCGCGCGGCTGCACCTCGCCCCTACCGTGCAGTGGCTCGTCGAGGGTGGGGCGACTGAGGCCGAGTCGCTCGCGGCGCTGGAGCGCTACCGGGCGTTCATGGGGAGATAGCGCGCAGGAACGCACGGAGCCCCGCGCGCCCTCACACGTGGCGGTCGAGGAAGTCGTACACCTCGTTGTCTTCGACCCCCGGGAACGCGCCGCGCGGCAGCGGCGAGAACATCTGCATGTGCACGCGGGCGCTGGGCCAGGCCTTTCCGGCCCAGCGCTCCGCGGCGTCGGCGGGAGCGCGGCGGCAGCAGGCCTCGTCCGGGCAGGTCGACGTTGCGCGCTTCTGCGTCTCGCGGCCGCGGAACCAGCGGGCATCGTCGAACGGGACGCCGACGGTGATCGAGAACTCCCCGTCGGCAGTCGACCCGGTCTGCGACGAGCACCAGAAGGTGCCCGCCGGGGTGTCGGTGTACTGGTAGTGCTCGGTCGTGCGGTTCTGCTCGCTGAAGGCGCTGCGCGCGGCGAACTTGCGGCACGCGATCTGCCCGTCGACCGCGCCGGTGACATCCATCGGGAGCGGCAGATCGTCGTTCTCGTAGACGCGGGTGATCGCGCCCGATCCGTCCACACGGAGGAAGTGCAGACGGATGCCGAGATGCCTCGTCGCGAGATTGGTGAGGCGCAGGCCCGCGGCCTCGTGCGTCACGCCGAACGCGTCGCGGAAGTCCTCCACGGCGAGGTCGCGGTCCTTCTTCGCCTGCTGGAGGAACGCCACCGACGCGGTCTCGGGCATGAGGCAGCACGCGGCGTAGTAGTTGATCTCGAGCCGCTGCTGCAGGAAGTCGGCGTAGTCGGTCGGGCGCCGGTGGCCGAGCAGCCGGTGGGCCATCGCCTGCAGCGCCATCGAGCGCAGCCCGTGCCCGCCGGGGATGGATGCCGGGGGCAGGTAGATGCGGCCGTTCTCGAGGTCGGTGATCGAGCGCGTCGAGTGGGGGAGGTCGCTGACGTAGATGAGCTCGAACCCGAGCTTCTCGGCCATGACGCTGACGGTGCGGTGGGTGAGCGCACCCGAGACATGGCCCGCCGACTTGAGCTGCTTCTCGGCGAGCTTCTCGATGTCGGGAAGGTGGTTGTCGACCTCGCGCATCTTCAGCCGCAGCTCGGTGTTCGCGCGCCGCGCCTCTTCGGGGGTCGCGATGGCCTCTCGCTCGCGCCGCTGCAATTCGCGGTGGAGGCCCAGGATCGACTCGAGCGTGTCGTCGGTCATCCCCTTCGTGATCTTCACGGGTGCGATGCCGAGCTGGCGGAAGACCGATCCCGACTGCGCTCGGGCGAGTTCGATCTCGAGCCCGGCGCGGCGATTGGGGGGTTCGGCAGACAGCAGATCGGCGACCTCGACGCCGGTGGCGGCGGCGATCGCCTGCAGGAGCGACAGCTTCGGCTCGCGCTTGCCGTTCTCGATGAGGCTCAGATGGCTGCCTGCGACGCCGACCAGTTCGCCCAGTTCATCGAGCGTCAATCCATGTGAGACGCGCTGGTGGCGGATGCGATGGCCGAGGGTCGAGAGTTCGAGCGAGGTGGGCGGCATTCCTTGAGCATAGCGAAAGAATCGCAACTCTTGACGGCACGCGCGCCCAGAAGAGCCCGCGTAAGTGGGCGAAAGTGGAGGAAGACACCAGATCTCATCGTCGAATCGAAGAGGAGCGACACCATGGCACTTGCCGACATCTTCACGCGACCCGAAGGCTCCGCGCCCGCTGCGGCCCCCGTCGCGCGTACGTTCGGACACCTGCCTGCGGTCCACGGCACGGGGATGGCGCAGCTCGTCGCATGGGTCGACGAGATCGCGGCGCTGACGCAGCCCGACAGCATCCACTGGGTCGACGGCTCGCGTGCCGAGAGCGAGGCGCTCCTGCGCGAGATGGTCGACGAGGGCAAGCTCATCAAGCTGAACCCCGAGTGGCGCCCGGGCTCGTACCTCGCCCGCTCGCACCCGAGCGACGTCGCCCGCACCGAGGGCCGCACCTTCATCGCGTCGGAGCTCGAAGAAGACGCCGGACCCACGAACAACTGGATCGCGCCGACCGAGATCCGCGCCACCATCACGCCCCTGTTCGAGGGGTCGATGCGCGGCCGCACGATGTACGTCGTGCCGTTCTCGATGGGGGCCGTCGGCGGTCCGCTCTCGCACATCGGCGTGCAGGTGACCGACAGTGCCTACGCCGTCGCCTCGATCGGCATCATGACCCGCGTCGGCACCGAGGTGCTGCGCGAGATCGCCGGGGGTGCACCGTGGGTGAAGACGGTGCACTCCGTCGGCGCGCCGCTCGCCCCGGGTGAGCAGGACGTCGCGTGGCCGTGCAACGACGAGAAGTACATCGTGCACTTCCCCGACACGCTCGAGGTCTGGTCGTTCGGATCGGGCTACGGCGGCAACGCGATCCTCGCGAAGAAGTGCTTCGCGCTGCGCATCGCCTCGGTCATCGGCCGCGACGAGGGCTGGCTCGCCGAGCACATGCTCCTCATCCGCGTCATCGACCCGGCCGGCCGCGCTTACCACCTGGCCGCGGCCTTCCCGTCGGCGTGCGGCAAGACGAACCTCGCGATGCTGCGCCCGACGATTCCGGGCTGGCGCGTCGAGACGCTCGGCGACGACATCGCGTGGCTGCGCCCGGGCGACGACGGGCGCCTGTGGGCGATCAATCCCGAGGCCGGCTTCTTCGGTGTCGCGCCGGGCACCGGCGAGTCGACCAACGTCACCGCCGTCGAGACGCTGTGGGGCAACACGATCTTCACGAACGTCGCGCTCCGCCCCGACGGCGACGTGTGGTGGGAGGGACTCACCGACGAGCCGCCGGCAGAGCTCATCGACTGGGAGGGCAAGCCGTGGACGCCGGATTCCGGTCGTCTTGCAGCCCACCCCAACTCGCGCTTCACCGTGCGCGCCGAGCAGTGCCCCCAGATCGCCGACGACTGGGATGCCCCCGAGGGTGTTCCGCTCGACGCGATCCTGTTCGGCGGCCGCCGCGCGACCAACGTGCCGCTCGTCCTCGAGGCCACCGACTGGACCCACGGCGTGTTCATGGGCTCGAACATCGCCTCTGAGCGCACGGCCGCCGCCGAGGGAACCGTGGGGGAGCTGCGCCGCGACCCGTTCGCGATGCTGCCGTTCTGCGGCTACAACATGGCCGACTACTTCGGGCACTGGCTCAAGGTCGGGCAGAAGCTGCGGTTCGACCGCGCGCCCCGCATCTTCCAGGTGAACTGGTTCCGCAAGGGCGCCGACGGCCGGTTCCTGTGGCCCGGCTTCGGCGACAACGCGCGCGTCATCGACTGGATCGTCCGCCGCCTGGACGGCGAGGTCGGCGCGGTCGAGAGTCCGATCGGGCGCCTGCCCGTCACCGCCGACCTCGACCTCGACGGCATCGAGGTGCCGCAGCAGGACCTCGACGAGCTGTTCGCGGTCGACCCGCAGCTGTGGCTGCACGAGGCCGACCTCACCGAGGAGTTCTACCGCACCTTCGAGGGCCGCATCCCGGCGCCGCTGTGGGCCGAGCTCGCGGCGCTGCGGTACCGCCTGCAGCGCAGCTGACCCGGCGGTCCGGGGGCCGTTGACGCTCGTCTCCTGCGGTTCGGGCTGTCTGACGCTCTCGTTCCTGGGCTTGGGGCGTGATCCGTGCGCGAAACGCCGGGGTGTCCGGCGTGTCGCGCACGGGAGGCGCCCCAAACCCGGAGTGGGTGGGGGCGGCGCGGTTCGAACTCGGCGTGTCGCGCACGCGGGGCGCCCCAAGCGCCGGAGGTGAGCAGCCTCGGCGGCGCTCGACCCAGCGGCCGAGTCTCAGACCAGCAGCTGGTGCTTCGCGAGGTCGCGATACAGCGGGGTCGTGGCGACGAGCTCGGAATGCGTTCCCTGGCCGACGACACGGCCGTGGTCCATCACGACGATGAGGTCGCTGTCTACGACGGTCGACAGGCGGTGCGCGATCACGATCAGCGTGCGCCCCGCGGCGACGGCGTCGATCGCGTCGCGCATACGCTGCTCGTTGAGGCCGTCGAGCGACGACGTCGACTCGTCCAGCAGCAGGATCGGGGGAGCGGCCAGCAGCGCGCGGGCGATCGCGAGGCGCTGGCGCTCGCCGCCCGAGAGCATGACACCCGACTCGCCGACGGGGGCGTCGAGTCCGAGCGGGCTGCGGTCGAGCACCTCGCCGAGGTTGACCGCGCGCAGCACGGCCTCGCACTCGGCATCCGTCGCCTCGGGCGAGGCCAGGCGCAGGTTGTCCCCGATGGTGCCGGCGAGGGTCGGGGCGTCCTGCTCGACGTACCCGAGCTGTGCGCGCAGCTCGGCACGCGGGCGTCGGCGCACGTCGACGCCGTCGAGCAGGATCGCGCCGCCGGTCGGATCGTAGAACCGCTCGATGAGCGCAAGCGTCGTGCTCTTTCCCGCACCCGACGGCCCGACGAGGGCGACGCGCGATCCCCGCGGCACCGAGAACGACACACCGCCCAGCACGTCACCGGCGGCATCCGTCTCGGTCGATGTGATGGGGGAGTCGGATGCCGAGCCCAGCGCGATCGCGGACGTGTCGACGTGCGCGTTCTCGAGCACCGCCTTCGCCTCGGTCTCGGCCTTGCGGCGGGCGGCGACGACCGCCTCGGGGTAGCGGAAGCGCACGTCGCGGAACTCGATCGCGGGCGCGGTGCCGGCCGACGCGACATCGCCGGATGCCGGCACCGCCGCCGCCGCGAGCGCCGCGTCGTCCTGATCCTCGATCGGCAGATCGAGCACCTCCTGGATGCGGCCGAGTGCGCCGAGCGCCTGATTGACCGAGGTGATCGCGCCGAAGAACGACCCGAGCGGCGCGATCAGGAGGAACAGGAACATGATGAAGGTCACGAGGCTCGCGATCGACAGCGCCCCGGTCGCCACGCGGTAGCCGCCGAGGCCGATCACGACGAGCAGCGAGACCTGCAGCGCGATGCCGGCGATCGGCACGACGAGCGCCGACACCTTCGCGATCCGAACGCCCACGCGGTACGCGTCGGTCGCGCGCTCGGTGACGGCGTCGACCTCGCGGTCGGTGGCGCCGGCCGCGCGCACGGTGCGGATCGATCCCACCGCGCGCTCGACGCCGGAGGCGAGCTCGCCGACCTTCTCCTGCTGCTCGGTGGATGCCGTGCGGATGCGTCCGGAAAGCGCCACGACTCCGACCACCGAGACGCCGATCACGATCACGATGATCGCCAGAAGGATCGGGTCGATCACCGCCATCGCGACGAGTGCGCCGACGAAGACGAGTGCGTTGCCGATGGAATCCGAGAGCCCCTGCGTGAGCACGGCGTACAGGAGGGTCGTGTCGCTGCCGACGCGCGAGACGAGGTCGCCCGTGCGGCGCGCATCGAATTCGCTGATCGGCAGGTGCAGGATGCGCGCGATGAGCTTGCGACGGCTTGAATAGACCACCGCGGTGCCGGTGCGCTGCAGCAGGTAGTGCTGGAAGCCCGAGATGAGTGAGCCGACGACCACGAACCCGACGAGCGCCCACAGCAGAAACCCGAGGTCGACTTCGTTCTGCACGCGCTCGATGACCTGGCCGACCAGCAGCGGCTGCACGAGGGTCGCGATCGCGCTGAGCACGCTGAGCACCGCGACGATGACGAGCGTCCGCTTGTGCTCGAAGAGGTAGGGCAGCAGCTGCCCGAAGGTGGCGCGTGGCCCGTCGTCGGCCTTGCCGCGGCGCCCGCGACCGCGGGTGCGGGGCGTGGTGGCCGGGGTGGCCTCGAGATCGGTGCCGCGTTCGGCGTCGAGTTCGGCGGAGGGCATGGGTGTACCTCGTTCGTGCATCGGGGGTTACCTTCGACCGTACTTCTTGTGGACGGCCTGCCGGGTCACGCCGAGGGCTCCGGCGATCGCCTGCCACGAGTACCCGAGGTTGCGCGCGCGGCGCACCTGCACCTCTTCGGCGCGTGCGAGCTCGCGGCGGACGTCGGCGAGGCGGTGGAGCTCGGCGATCGGCTCGCGTTCGGGCGCCGACCCGATGAGGGTGCGCAGATCGTCTCCGCTCATCGGCGTCCTTTCACGATCGGATGCCGAGGCAGCGGCATCCGGCGTCAACCGTAGTTGACACTTCTCTCGCTTGTCAACCGGAGTTGACGCAGCGTGTGCCGTGTCGGCGGGCGGCGTTAGGGTAGTCCGGTGCCAGAGCCCGTCATCGTCGCAGAGAACCTCGTCAAGGCCTACCCGGTGAAGGGCAAGCCTGACTTCCTCGCGGTCGACGGGCTCTCGTTCGAGGTCGCGCCGGGTGAGTCGTTCGGGCTCCTCGGCCCGAACGGGGCGGGCAAATCCACGACGATGAAGATGATCGGGGCGGTGTCGACGCGCACGCGCGGCGAGCTGTCGATCCTGGGCCTGGATCCTGATCGCTACGGCCCCGAGATCCGCTCGCGCCTGGGGGTCGTGCCACAGCAGGACAACCTCGACGGCGAGCTGAATGCGCGTGAGAACCTCTACATCTACGGGCGGTACTTCGGCCTGCCGGGCAAGGTGTGCGCGCAGAAGGCCGACGAGCTCCTCGCCTTCGCGCAGCTCGAGGAGAAGGCCAAGAGCAAGGTCGACCAGCTCTCGGGCGGCATGAAGCGGCGACTCACCATCGCGCGCGGGCTCGTGAACGACCCCCGCATCCTGCTGCTCGACGAGCCGACCACGGGACTTGACCCGCAGGCGCGCCACGTGCTGTGGGATCGCCTCTTCCGGCTGAAGGAGCGCGGTACGACGCTCGTGCTGACGACCCACTACATGGACGAGGCCGAGCAGCTCTGCGACCGGCTGATCGTGGTCGACAAGGGCCGGATCATGGCCGAGGGCACACCCGCGTCGCTCATCCGCGAGCACTCCAGCCGCGAGGTTCTCGAGGTGCGGTTCGGGTCCGACGCGAACGTGGGCGTCGCCGATCGGCTCCGCGGGCCGGACGGGCTCTCGTCGCACGATCGGGTCGAGGTGCTTCCCGACCGCATCCTCATCTACACCGAAGACGGCGAGAAGGCGCTCGCGCACATCGTCGAGACGCTGGGGCTGCATCCGATGACTTCGCTCGTGCGCCGCTCGAGCCTGGAGGACGTGTTCCTGCGCCTCACCGGAAGGTCGCTGATCGAATGAGCCTGCGTCCCGACGGTCCCGACGCGCCCGGCCCCGGCCCGGTCGCCGTCACCGAGACCCCGACCGTCGCGCAGCTGCGCGACGAGGCGATGGAGTGGGGTCGCAAGCCCCGGGCGTTCGGCGCAATCTACGTCGCCGAGCACATGGTGCGCGCGATGCGCGCGTACGGCTGGACCATCATCATCGGCGCCCTCGGGCAGCCGATCCTGTACCTGCTGGGCCTCGCCGTGGGGCTCGCGGCGCTCATCGACGCGCCGATCACCGACGACTCGGGCCGCACCGTCTCGTACGTCGTCTTCGTCGCGCCGGCGCTGCTCATGACCGCCGCGATCCAGGTCGCGAGCGAGGAGTTCACCTACCCCGTCATGGACGGCTTCAAGTGGCGGCGCTTCTTCTTCGGGTTCAACGCCTCGCCGATCGCGTCGGGCCAGATCGCGACCGGCGTGCTGCTGGGCGCGACGGCCCGCATCGCTGCGGCCGCGAGCGGGTACTACCTCTTCATCTGGATGTTCCAGGCGGTGCCGAACCCCGAGACCGGGTGGATCGCGATCTTCGTGTCGATCCTCGGCGGCTGGGCGTTCGGGGCGCCGATCATGGCGTACGCGGCATCCATCGAAGACGACAAGGGGCAGTTCGCGCTCGTGCAGCGATTCGTGTTCATGCCGATGTTCCTGTTCTCGGGCACGTTCTACCCGCTCGAGACGCTCCCCATCTGGCTGCAGCCGATCGGGTGGGTGTCGCCGCTGTGGCATGCGACCGAGCTCGGCCGCAGCCTCATGTACGGCCGGCCGGAAGAGCCGCTGCTCACCGTCGTGCACGTCGTGTACCTCGTGACGCTGGCGGTGGTCGGCTACGCCTTCGCGCGTCGCAACTTCACGAGGAGGCTCGCCAAGTGAGCGCGCTCGAGAACACCCAGGCGTCCCCGGTCGGGGCGCGTGACCTGCGCCGCGGCGGTGTGCGCGCGCTGTACGCCGGCAACCCGGGCTCGGTCGTGCAGCGGGGGCTCATCGCCGCCCGCTCGTCGAGCTGGGTCGTCGTGCTGTCGGGCTTCTTCGAGCCGGTGCTCTACCTCGCCTCGATGGGAATCGGCCTCGGTGCCCTCATCGGCGACGTGCAGACCTCGACCGGCATGGAGATCCCGTACGCGGCCTTCATCGCGCCGGCGCTGCTCGCTGTCTCGGCGATGAACGGCGCGATCTACGACTCGACGTGGAACGTCTTCTTCAAGATGAACTACGCCAAGCTCTACGAGGGGATGCTGGCCACTTCTCTCGGCCCGCTCGATGTCGCCCTCGGCGAGATCATGTACGCGCTCCTGCGAGGCCTGCTGTACGCGAGCGGGTTCATGGTCATCATGCAGGTCTTCGGGCTGAACCTCGCGTGGACCGCGATCCTGGCTCTCCCGGCGGTGCTCCTCATCGCCTTCGGGTTCGCCGCCGTCGGCATGGCCGTCACCAGCTACATGAAGGTCTTCCAGCAGATGGACCTCATCAACTTCGTGCTGCTGCCGATGTTCCTGTTCTCGGCGACGTTCTACCCGATCACCGTCTACCCCGAGTGGGTTCAGGCGATCGTCGTCGCGTTCCCGCTGTGGCACGGCGTCGAGCTGATCCGCGGGCTCACGACCGGGGCGATCGGGCCGATGATGCTCGTTCACGTCGCGTACTTCGTCGTGATGATCGGCATCGGCCTGGTGTTCGCGACGAAGCGGCTGCGGCACCTCTTCCTCGACTGAGGACCGGGTGGCGCGCCGGCGTCAGCGCCAGAGCACCGCGATCGCCGCGTTGGCGAATGTCAGTACGCCGATCGACCAGAAGATCGCCGGCGGTACCGAGCCGCTCTTGCGCTGGCGCCCCGCGCCGATGCCGAGGAGCGCGCCGATCACGAGCAGGATCACGAGCTTGACGCCGATCTTCACGTAGTTGAGGTCGTACTCGATGCCCCAGGGCGCCGCGAGCGCGAGGCCGGCGACGGCGGCGATCGCGAGGCCCCAGTTCATGAGCCGCGTCACCTGCTTGCGCCCGTTCACCGCCTCGACGACCCAGGCTCCGAACAGGATGGCGAAGCCGACGAGGTGGACGAGGACGACGAGGTGGCGCAGGAACTCCATGAAGGTCACGCTAGGCCGATCACGGCATCCGCGCCACCAAGGCGCCCCTCATCCCTTGCGTCTGATGGGCCGCATCCCGGTTCGGGGCGCGCCGCGTGCACGACACGCCGACGGGCCCGGCGTGTCGCGGACGGAAGGCGCCCCAAACCCGGGAGGGAGGACGGATGCTGCCGCTACTCGCCCTCGCCGATGGGCTCGCTCGCGGTGCCGAGGAACGCGCGGCCGGCGGTGAAGTAGATGTACGTGCCGTCCTCGTTGCGGAGGAGATCCAGCACCGGCTGGAACATCGCCGAGGGCAGGTGCATGCGAATGAACCCGTCGGACTCGTAGTCCGTCTCGAAGCTCATCCCGGGGTCGTTGAAGCGGATCCAGGCGACGGACGCGCCCGCCGCATCCGAGAGCTGGATCTGAGCTCGATTGGTCTGGTACCCCGTGGGTCCGCCGTAGACGAGCACGTGATAGGACGCGACTTGCGTGGCCATGATGGTTCCCTTCTCCTGCGTCGGTGGGGGATACCGGCAAGGAGGAGGAACCGACCTCACGTGATACGTCGGGTCAGCGACCGGCGCGCAGCTCCCGCACCACCAGCGCGGTGCGGACGGCGGCATCCGCGGCTTCGAAGCCCTTGTCCTCGATCGACCCCGGCAGACCGGCGCGGGCGATGCCCTGGTCTTCGTCGTCGAGGGTCAGCACGCCGAAGCCGACGGGCTTGCCGGTATCCAGCGCCACCCGCGTGAGGCCGTCGGTCGCGGCCGACGACACGAACTCAAAGTGCGGCGTTCCGCCCCGGATGATGACGCCGAGCGCCACGACCGCGTCGGCTCCCGCCTCGAGGGCCGCCTTCGCCGCGACCGGCAGCTCGAACGATCCGGGCACGCGTACGAGTCGCCACGACGCACCGTACGCGTCGAGGGCGCGCTGCGCGCCGGCGATCAGCCCGTCGGTGATGACGTCATGCCAGGTTCCGGCGATGACGACGACGTCGAGTCCGCTCCCGTCGACGGTTCCGGTGATCTTCGGTGCGCCCGTGCCGCTCACGCGCCTGCTCCTTCGGTCAGCTGCTCGAGGGCGTCCGTCAGGTCGCCGTCGTCGATGATGTGGCCCATGCGGTCGCGCTTGGTGGCCAGGTACTGGTGGTTGTTGGGGCCGACGCCGACCAGCAGCGGCACCTGCTCGATGACCCGGAGGCCGAGCTCGCGCAGCTGGGTCACCTTGTCGGTGTTGTTGGTGAGCAACCGCACCTGGTGCACCCCGAGGTCGGCGAGGATGCCGGCCGCCGCCGCGTAGTCGCGCGCGTCGGCCGGAAGGCCGAGCGCGAGGTTCGCGTCGACGGTGTCGAGGCCCCGCTCCTGCAGGCTGTAGGCGCGGAGCTTGTTGATGAGCCCGATGCCGCGGCCCTCGTGGCCGCGCATGTAGATGACGACGCCGCCGTCCTTCTCGATCGCGTCGAGGGCTGCTTCCAGCTGGGGGCCGCACTCGCACTTGAGCGACCCGAAGGCCTCGCCGGTCAGGCACTCGGAGTGCACGCGAACGAGCGGGGCCTCGTCGGTGAGCTCGCCCGAGACGACGGCGAGGTGGTCGGTGCCGGTCGTGCGGTCCTTGTACGCGAGGAAGCGGAACTCGCCGTGCGATGTGGGCACGAGCGCCTCGGCGCGCAGGCTCACTCGACGCTTGTGCACCGCGTGACCCGGATCGGCGATCGGCTCGTGCTCGTTGAGGTACGCGATCAGCTGCTCGATGGTGATCACGGGCACGCCGTCGCGCGCGCCGAGCTCGATGAGCCCCGGCAGCCGCATCATCGATCCGTCTTCGGCGACGACCTCGGCGATCGCGCCGACCGGCTGCAGGCCCGCGAGGCGCATCAGCTCGACGGCGGCCTCGGTGTGGCCGCCGCGCTCGCGCACGCCGCCGTCGACGGCGCGCAGCGGCAGGATGTGACCGGGGCGGATCACGCTCGTGGGCACCGATGCGGGGTCTGCCAGCACGTTCAGGGTGTGCGCGCGGTCGGCTGCGCTGATGCCGGTCGAGACGCGGTCGGCCGCGTCGACGCTCACGGTGTACGCGGTCGAGCGGGCATCCTGATTGACCTCCACCATCGGTGGCAGGTCGAGCCGGTCGGCCCAGTCGGCGGGCATCGGCGCGCAGATGAACCCGCTGGACCAGCGGACGGTCCACGCGATCCACTCGGGGGTCGCGAGCTGAGCCGAGATGACGACGTCACCCTCGTTCTCACGGTTCTCATCGTCCGCGACGATGACGGGCTTGCCGGCGCGCAGCGCCTCGAGGGCCTCGGGGATGGGGGAAAGGCTCATGCGGAGCCTCCTTCCGTGGGTGCGGCAATCGCCGCGGACGAGTCGGGCGCCGTGACGGCGGCGGTGAAAGAGAGCAGGCGCTGCACGTGGCGCGCCAGGATGTCGGTCTCGAGATTGACGCGGTCGCCGGCGACACGGGTGCCGAGAGTCGTCGCCGCGAGGGTTTCGGGGATGAGCGATACCTCGAACCAGTGGATGCCGCCTGCCGGCGCCGCCTCGCTCGCTGCGCTCACGGTGAGCGAGACCCCGTCCACGGCGATCGACCCCTTGTCGACGACGAGCGGTGCGAGCTCGGCCGGCAGTGCGATGCGCACGACGCTCCACTGCGCGCCCGGGCGCACGTCGAGCACCTCACCGGTGCCGTCGATGTGCCCCTGCACGATGTGGCCGCCGAGTCGCCCGTGCGCCACGGTGGCGCGTTCGAGGTTGACGGCGAGCCCGGGCACCACGCCCGCGAGCGTCGACATCGCGAGCGTCTGGCGCATGACGTCGGCGGTGAACCAATCCGATCCTTGATCGACGACCGTGAGGCACACGCCGCTGACCGCGATCGAGTCGCCGTGCGCGGCATCCGACACGGCTCTCGGCCCCTGCACCGTGAGCCGCACGCCGTCTCCCGCCGTTTCGACGGCGGTGACGGCACCGATCTCTTCGACGATTCCGGTGAACATCAGCGCTCTCCTTCGGGGTGTGCGGACGCGGGGTGGGCGATGACCAGCAGGTCGTCGCCGAGTCGTTCGACGGATGCCGTCACCAGGCGCCGCTGCTCGGCGATGGTCGCGACTCCGAGGTCGGTGAGCGCGAGTCGATCTCCGCCGAGGAGCGTCGGGGCGACGTACACGAGCACGTCGTCGGCGAGGCCCTCGCGCAGGAATGCGCTCGCGACGGTGGGTCCGCCTTCGACGAAGACGCGGTGAACGCCGCGTTCGCGCAGCTCTGCCAGCACGGCCGGCAGGTCGCCGCCGGGCCGGTGGACGAGGGGGAGCGGATGCCGCGTCACCGCCGCACCTGCGGGAATCGCGCGCGACCCGAGGACGACGGGCATCGGCTGGTGGTCGTAGAGGGCGCAGTCCGGGCGGCGAGCCGTGAGCGCCGGGTCGTCGGCCAGCAGTGTGCCGGTCCCGACGACGATGGCATCTGCCTCCGCGCGGCGCCGATGCACATCGGCGCGGGCGTCGGGGCCGGTGATCCACTGGCTCGTGCCGTCGGCGGCAGCAGCGCGCCCGTCGAGGCTCTGCGCCCACTTCACCGTGACGTGCGGGCGCCCGAGGCGCTGAACGGTGAGCCACGAGTCCACGAGTTCGGCGGCTTCGTCCGCGCGAAGCCCCACCTCGACCTCGACACCCGCTGCGCGCAGGCGTTCGCCTCCGCCCGACGATGCCGCGCCCGGGTCGGCGACGGCGTAGACGACGCGTGCGACGCCCGCTTCGATCAGCGCGACCGCGCACGGCCCGGTCCGCCCGGTGTGGTTGCAGGGTTCGAGGGTGACTACGGCGGTCGCGCCGCGGGCGGCGCCCGGTGCGATCTTCGATAGCGCGTCGACTTCGGCGTGGGGGGTGCCGGCGCCGCGATGCCAGCCCTCGGCGAGGATCTCACCGGTGGCGGAAAGCACGACCGCGCCGACCTGGGGGTTCACCCCGCGGGGTCCTTGCGCCGCCAGCGCGAGGGCACGATCCATCGCGCCGCGCTCCGCGTCCGTCACCGTCATCCGTCGTCCTGTCTCACCTTGCGGTGCTCCGGGCAACGGGAAGCGGCGGTGCGCGTGGCACCGCTCGTGCTGCCTCCCATCCGGACTAGCGACGGAGTACTTCTCAGATCTCTGTCGCATCACCGTCGGTTCCGGAATTCCACCGGATCAGCCATGACTGCTTCCCTATCGGGAAGCCGCCTCAGCTCGCGGACTGTCACCGCCGGTTCGGATTCTCACCGACCCCGGAGCACGTTTCTGCTCACGAGTGTAGTCAACGCGCCGACGGGCGGTTCATTCCATGTCGGCGAATGATCCGGCGCCGGCACCGTCGGTGAGGGCGCGTGCGGTCGCCTCGTCGACGACCAGGTCGGTGGCGAGACCCGCCGCGAGGGCACCCCGCAGGCTCGACAGCTTCGATACGCCCGACACGACGCAGAGGCGTCGCGGCACGCGGCGCAGCACGTCGAAGTGCGGGCCGGTCGCACGATCGTTCAGCGCGATGCCGTCGCTCGAGCCGTCGGCTCGGAAGAACACCGTCGCGACGTCGCCGACCACCCCGGCGGTCTCGAGGGCGGCGAGTTCCTGCGCTTCCAGATACCCGCCGGTGTAGACGTGGCTCGGCACGCGAGATCCTGCCGAGCCCGTGCTGAAGACGACGAGATCCATCGCCGCCTGCATCGCGAGGATGCGGCGCATGCTGCGCTCGCGCCACATCGCGACCTTGGTGCGCGGGTCGTCGAAGAACGCCGGCACCGGGAACTGCTGGGCGCTTGCGCCGTACGCCGTCGCGAAGCGGCTGAGGATCTCACTCGCGTAGAGCAGGCCCGTCGTGTGGGTGTTCCCCGACCCGTTCAGCTGCACGAATGTCGCACCGTGGACGGGCTGGGGGATGAGGTGCCGACTGACGGCGGCCGTCGTCGAGCCCCATGCCACCCCGATCGTCATGTCGGCCTGCACGAGCTCGTTCAGCATGTGGGCGGCGGCGACCGCGACGCGCTCGAGGCGTTCGACGTCGCCGGCGTCGTCGGGCACCGGCACCACGTGTGCGGTCACGCCGAACCGGTCGGCGAGTCGGTCCTCGAGAAGCTGCGGGGCGGCGAACGGCGATCGGATGCGGATGTCGACGATCCCGCTCGCTCGTGCGTGGGTGAGCAGGCGAGAGACCGTGGATCGCGACGTCCCGAGCTCGCGCGCGATCGCCTCCATCGTGCGGTCCTGCACGTAGTAGAGGTGCGCGGCGGTCAGGGCTCGCCGCACGGTCTTGGCATCCGTCTGGTCATCCACGAAGTCAGTCTGCACGTATGTGCAGAAGGTCTGCAAGGACGTCCAGCGATGTCATCATGGAGGGACGGCGTACGAGACACCAGGGGGACGCATGACCGGGGCAGGCACGGCACGAGGATTCGACGCACTGGCAGAGCGCCCGTACGCGGATGTGCTCATCATCGGCGGCGGCATCAATGGGCTCGCGACGTTCCGCGATCTCGCCCTGCAGGGCGTCGATGTCGCGCTGGTCGAGAGCGCCGATTTCATCAGCGGCGCCTCTGCCGCCTCGTCGCACATGATCCATGGCGGCATCCGCTATCTCGAGAACGGCGAGTTCCGTCTCGTCCACGAAGCGGTCACCGAGCGCAACGCGCTCCTGCGCATCGCTCCGCACTACGTGCGGCCGCTCCAGACCACCATCCCGATCTTCACCACCTTCGCCGGAATCCTGAGCGCCCCGCTGCGGTTCCTGCGCCACGGCGGCAAGCACCACGGCCGTGGTGCGGTGCTCATCAAGATCGGCCTCGTGATCTACGACTCGTTCTCGCGGAGTGGCGGGCGCGTGCCCCGGCACTCGTTCCAGGGTCGCAAGCGCTCGCTCGCGGAGCTCCCCGAGCTGAACCCCGGCGTGAAGTACACCGCCACCTATTGGGATGCCTCGCTCCACGATCCTGAGCGACTCGCGATCGACGTGCTCCGGGACGGGCGCGCCGCGGGCGCCGATCGCGCGCGCGCGGCCAACTACACCGCCGCGGCCGGGGTGCGGGACGGACGCGTCGTGCTGCGGGACGGCGTCACCGGTGCCGAGACGCTGTTCGCGGCATCCGTCGTCATCAATGCCACCGGGCCCTGGACCGATCTCACCAACCTCGCCCTCGGCGACCCCACCCGCTACATGGGCGGCACGAAGGGCTCGCACATCGTGCTCGACCACCCTGAGCTGCTCGCGGCGACGGGTGGGCGCGAGCTCTTCTTCGAGAACGAGGACGGCCGCATCGTCCTCATCTATCCGCTCAAGGGCCGCGTGCTGGTCGGCACGACAGACCTCGAGCACGAGATGACCGACCCGATCGTGTGCACCGAGGACGAGGTGGACTACTTCTTCGATCTGATCGGGCAGGTCCTTCCCGCTGTCGCCGTGGACCGCTCGCAGATCGTCTACCGCTTCGCGGGTGTTCGTCCGCTGCCGGGCCACGGCGAGACCGCCCCCGGATTCGTCTCGCGCGACTACCGCGTCGAGTCGGCCCCCCTTGTGGGCACCGACGCCACTGTGCTGAGCCTCGTCGGCGGCAAGTGGACGACATTCCGGGCGTCGGCCGAGCATCTCGCAGATCGGGCCATGCACCTCCTCGCGCGGCCTCGCCGGCGCTCGACCAAGGGCGTGCCGATCGGCGGCGGACGCGGGTACCCCACCACTGAGCGCGCGCGCCAGCAGTGGATCGCAGCGCACACCGACGAGCTGCCCGCCGATCGGGTCGCGACCCTGCTCGACCGGTACGGCACGATCGCCACCGCCGTCATCGACGCCATCGCCGAGGACGCCGCAGACGCACCCCTCGTGCACGTCCCGGGCTACAGCACGGGCGAGCTGCGCCACATCGCCGCGACCGAAGACGTCGTCCACCTCGATGATCTGCTCAAGCGCCGCACGAGCCTCGCGTTCGTTGGCGCTGCGGGTCCCGACGCCGTCGCCGAGATCGCCGCCGCCGTCGCGCCCTCACTCGGGTGGGATGCTGCGCGCATCGAGACCGAGATCGCGCGCGGTCTCGCCGGTGTCCATGCCGCCGATCCGACCTGGGCGACCGCCTCCGCGCGATAGCCTGACCGCACCCCGGGCGCAGGCGCGCGGGTCACCGAATGCGGGCACCGCCGCCCACGAGGAAGGAGAGGGCGTTGGCAGATCACGTCCTGGCCATCGATCAGGGAACGACCTCGACACGGGCGATCGTCTTCGACGTCCGCGGTGGGGTCGTCGCCTCCGCACAGCGCGAGCACGAGCAGCATTTCCCGCGCGCCGGATGGGTCGAGCACGATCCTGTCGAGATCTGGACCAACACCGAATGGGTGATCGCCGCGTGCCTGCAGCGGGCCGAGGTCGCAGCATCCGACGTCGCCGCCGTCGGGGTGACGAATCAGCGCGAGACCGCGATGGTGTGGGACAAGCGCACCGGACGCCCTGTCTACAACGCGATCGTGTGGCAGGACACGCGTACGCAGCCCCGCATCGACGCCCTCGCCGCCGAGGGCGGAGAGGCCGGCACGTTCCGCTTCGCGGAGACCACCGGCTTGCCGCTGGCCACCTACTTCTCGGCATCCAAGATCGCGTGGATCCTCGACCAGGTCCCCGGCGCGCGCGAAGCCGCTGCCGCCGGCGACCTCCTCTTCGGCACACCCGACACGTGGGTGATCTGGAATCTCACCGGAGGCGCTCGCGGCGGCATCCACGTCACCGATGTGACGAACGCGAGCCGCACGCTGCTCATGGACCTGCGCACCCTCGACTGGTCGGACGAGCTGCTGGAGGTGTGGGGGATTCCGCGCGCGATGATGCCCGAGATCCGCTCGTCGTCCGAGGTGGTGGGCACATCGCATCTGCCGGATGTTCTGCACGGCGCGCCGATCGCGGGCATCCTCGGCGACCAGCAGGCGGCGACCTTCGGGCAGGCCGCGTTCGACGCGGGGGAGTCGAAGAACACCTACGGCACCGGCAATTTCCTGCTGGTGAACACCGGCACCGAGATCGTGCGGTCGCAGAGCGGCCTCATCACGACGGTCGCGTACCGGTGCACCGGCGAGCCCGCGCGCTATGCGCTCGAGGGCTCGATCGCGGTGACCGGCTCACTCGTGCAGTGGCTGCGCGACAACCTCGGGATCATCCAGCGCTCGGAAGACGTCGAATCGCTCGCCGCGAGCGTCGAAGACAACGGCGGCGCGTACTTCGTGCCCGCGTTCTCGGGACTGTATGCCCCGTACTGGCGGCCCGACGCGCGCGGCGCGCTCGTGGGCATGACCCGATACGTCAACAAGGCGCACATCGCGCGTGCGGCCCTCGAGTCGACGGCATTCCAGACCCGCGACGTGGTCGAGGCGGTCGTCGCCGACACCGGGCGCGCCCTGCCCGAGATGCGGGTCGACGGCGGGATGACCCGCAACGACGGGCTCATGCAGTTCCAGGCCGACATCCTCGGCATCCCGGTGGTGCGACCGCGCGTCGTCGAGACCACGGCGCTCGGCGCGGCCTACGCCGCCGGACTCGCGACAGGCGTGTGGACGAGCCGCGACGAGCTGCGCGAGCACTGGCGCGAGGACGTGCGCTTCGAGCCGCGGATGCCGGCCGAGGAGCGCGAGCGGCGCTATCGGCTGTGGCAGAAGGCGGTGGCGAAGTCGCTCGACTGGGTCGACGACGATGCGCGCGAGATGATGGGGACGACCGGCCGCGCACCGGCTACTTGAGCAGCCGCGACAGGCGCCGGTCGGCGAGGATCTTGCCGCCGGTCTGACACGTCGCGCAGTACTCGAGCGAGTTGTCGGCGAAGAAGACGCTGCGCACCGTGTCACCGCACACCGGGCACGTCTCGCCGCGCCGCCCGTGCACCTGCATGCCGCGGCGCTTGGCGTCTTTCAGCTCGGCGGGGGGCTTGCCGGATGCCGCGGCGACGGCATCCGTCAGCGTCTCGATCATCGCCGCGTGCAGGCGCGCGACGTCGTCTTCGGACAGCGACGACGCGAGCGCGTACGGCGACATCTTCGCTGCGTGCAGGATCTCGTCGGAGTAGGCGTTGCCGACACCGGCGATCGTGGACTGGTCGCGGAGGACCCCCTTGATCTGCGTGCGACGCCCCGCGAGGAGCCCCGCGAAGGTCTCGAGCGGGATCGCGGGGTCGAGCGGATCGGGGCCGAGCCGGGCGATGCCGGGGACGTCAGCGGGTTCGCGCACGACGTAGACCGCCAGCGACTTCTTGGTGCCCGCTTCGGTCAGATCGAACCCCGAGCCGTCGCCGAGCGCCACGCGCAGCGCGATCGGCGTCTTGCCCGGTTTGATGAGGGTGGCGGGGAGCTGCTCGGTGAAGCGCAGCCAGCCCGCCTTGGCGAGGTGGAAGATGAGGTGCGGGCCGGTGGTCGCGAGATCGATGAACTTGCCGTGCCGCGAAGCGCGGGTGATCTCGGAGCCGTTCAGGGCGTCGATGGGCGGGTCGTAGGTCTTCAGCGCGGCGATGTTCGCGACCATCGTGCGCGTGATCGGCACGTCCGTGAGCCGCCCGTCGAGGAAGTCGACGAGCCCCTGCACCTCGGGCATCTCGGGCATGCGCTCATCCTGCCACGCCGGGCGGATGGCGTGTCAGTGGCGTGTTCAGTCGCCCAGCGGAGGCCAGGGCTGCGGCGTCCGGTCGTCGGTCGTGAGAAGGGCTGCGACCCAGCCGTCGTCGCGGCGCTTGGAATCGACGAGGGCGGCGCATGAGCCCTTCGTAGCGGAACCCGAGGGAGCGCGCGACCTTGGCCGATGCGAGGTTGCCGACCACTGCGCGCCACTCGATGCGCGTGAGCCCGAGCCCGTCGGGTGCGAAGCCCCAGCGGATCACCTCGTTCGCGGCCTCGAGCAGGCGGCCGCCGCCGCGCGATTTCGGAGCCATCCAGAAGCCGATCTCGCCGTTGCCGTCGCCGTCCATGCGGTAGAGGCCGATCGTGCCGACGAGCACGTCCGCCTCGTGGATCCCCCACGTGAGGTTGCGTCCGGCCGCCCAGTCGGCGGGGATGCGCGCTATGAAGGCCTCGGCGTGCGACCGCTCGTACGGCACCGGCACAGGGGTGTAGCGCTGGATCCCGGGGTCCTGGCACGCCCGGAAGATCGCGTCGACGTCGGCCTCGGTCGGCAACGACAACTCGAGTCGCTCGGTGCGCAGGGTCACAGGTTCCACCGGCACAGCCTACGGTGCGGGTCGTGGCCCGCGCGGCGGTCTATGTGCCCCGCCACCCGTTCATAACTCCGGATGGTTGCAACAGCCCGGTCCATGAGCCGCGGGATTCTGGGCTTTGTCATCGCGGCGTCGTCAACCATCCGGAGTTATGAACGCTGCCACTCCTCCACAGCGGGGAGTTCGAGCGGCAGCATCCACAATTCGGCGGAAGGCCGCCGTTCGGTGGGGCAGTCGAACGAACCTCTCCTGCATGTGGACGAGTTACCGGACGCGCGCAGACCTGCTGGAGGACGGCATGAGCGGACGCGAGATCACGAGGGCGGTCAGAGCCGGCGTGCTCATTCGGGCGCGCCGCGACCGGTACCTGCACATCGAGACGCCGGATGCTGTCGTGCGAGCCGTGCGTGTGGGCGGGCGCCTGACCTGCCTGTCGCTCCTGCAACTGCTCGGTGTCTTCGTGCTCGCGAACGTGCGTCTGCACGTACACGTCCCGCGAGACGCGACCCGGATGCGCACTCCGCAGAGTCGGAGCAGGAGGCTTCGACCGCGGAGGTCGCTCGGGACCCGGCTGCACTGGCTCGCCGCGCCAGAGGTCGACGTGCGATCCACCTGCGCCGACATCCGCGTCGCCTTGGCTCACGCCGTGCTGTGTCAGCCGCCACGGGCCGCGGTCGCTTCAATCGACAGCGCCCTGAACCTGGGGCTGCTGGGCGCAGATGCCCTGCGGGACGTTTTCGCGATGCTCCCGGCGAAGTATGGCGCGCTCGAGCGTCTGGTCGACGGTCGAGCACAGTCGGGACCCGAGACCTTCGTGCGGCTGATGGCTCGCGGACTGGGATGCGACATCGAGCTGCAGGTCGCGTTCGCCGGCATCGGCTTCGTCGATCTGGTGCTCGACGGCTGGCTGGTGGTCGAGTGCGACAGCAGGCAGTACCACTCGGGCTGGGCGCAGCAGCTGAAGGACTACCGCCGCGACCTGGCGTTGGCGCGGCTGGGCTACTGCGTCCTCCGGCTGACCGCCGAGGACATCATGTACCGCCCGGAGGAGGTGCTGGCCGCGCTCCGCGGGATGCTGTCCAGGCACGCAACGCGCTGACGGTCGTCACGCCACACGCGCCGACTTTCCGCCACCCGCCCTCTGCCGAGTCGCGCGTGTTCATAACTCCGGATGGTTCGCGCGCGAGGCCCGATTCCGACGCGAATCGCGCGGTCATCCGGAGTTATGAACGTCTGCGGTGACGAACCACCGCCCACCACCGCTCGCCGCAACTCAGCGCCGGCGCAGCAGGCCGACCTTGTCGTACACGTCGCCGAGGGTGCGGTCGGCGACGTCGGCGGCGCGCTCGGCGTTCGCACCGAGCACACGGTCGAGCTCGGCGGGGTCGTCGAGCAGCTCGAGCGCGCGAGCGCGCACCGGACCGAACTCGTTCACGACGACGTCGGCGAGGCCCTTCTTGAAGTCGCCGTAGCCGCGGCCCGCGTATTCGTCCTCGATCGCGGGGATCTGCCGGCCGGTGAGGGCGGCGTAGATCACGAGCAGGTTCGAGACGCCCGGCTTGTTCTCGCGGTCGTACCGCACCGAGCCTTCGGAGTCGGTCACAGCCCGCATGACCTTCTTGGCCGACGCCGACGGGTCATCGAGCAACCACAGCACCCCGGCATCCGATTCGGCAGACTTCGACATCTTCGCGACCGGGTTCTGCAGGTCGTAGATGCGCGCGGTGTCCTGCTGGATCACGGGCATCGGCACCCGGAAGGTCTGGCCGTAGCGGGAGTTGAACCGCTCGGCGAGGTCGCGCGTGAGCTCGACGTGCTGCTTCTGGTCGTCGCCGACCGGAACGATGTCGGTCTGGTAGAGCAGGATGTCGGCGGCCATCAGCACCGGGTAGGTGAACAGGCCCACCGAGGTCGCATCGTTGCCGTACCGGGTCGACTTGTCCTTGAACTGCGTCATGCGCCCGGCCTCGCCGAAGCCGGTGATGGTCGAGAGGATCCACGCGAGCTCGGCGTGGGCGTGCACGTGCGACTGCACGTAGAGGGTCGACTTCGACGGCTCGATCCCGGCGGCGATGTACTGCGCGGCGGTGCGGCGCGTCTTCTCGCGGAGCTCGGCCGGATCGTTCGGCTGGGTGAGCGCGTGCAGGTCGACGACCGAGAAGAAGGCGTCGTACGCCTCCTGCAGATCGCGCCACTGCATGAGGGCCCCGATGTAGTTGCCGATCTGCAGGGAGTCGGCCGAGGGCTGCATGCCGGAGTACAGGCGCGGTTTGCTCATCCGACCAGTCTAGAGAGCGGATGCCGCGGCCTCGGCCGAACGCCGCGTCCCGCGCTCAGGCGCCGATCGTGTAATCCGCGACGACCGGGGCGTGGTCGCTCCAGCGCGTGTCCCACGACGGTGCCCGCACCACCTGATAGTCGGTCACGCGCTCGGCGAGGGCGGGGGTGGCGAGGTGATAGTCGATGCGCCAGCCGGCGTCGTTGTCGAACGCGCGCCCCCGCATCGACCACCACGTGTACGGGCCGTCGATGTCGCCGTGGTGGCGGCGCCCGACGTCGACCCAGCCGAGGCCTGGGCCGGTCGAGCCGTCGACGCCTGCGACCTCGGCGCCTGCGGCGCCCAGGAACCGGTCGAAGTACGCGCGCTCGCGGGGAAGGAACCCGGCCTTTTTGACATTGCCCTTCCAGTTGCGGATGTCGAGCTCGCGGTGGCCCACGTTCAGGTCGCCCATGACGATCGCGAGAGGAGACGTGGCGGCGAGCTGCGGCATCCGACGCTCCATCGCATCGAGGAACGCCCACTTCGCATCCTGCCGGGGCGTGTCGGCCTCGCCGGTGTGCACGTAGGCGCTCACGACGGAGAGCTGCTCGCCGTCGATGTCGAAGTCGGCCTCGATCCAGCGTCCGGCCGAATCCAGCGGCTCGGGGCCGAGCACGCGGCGGGCCTCGACCGACGGCAGGCGACTGGCCACTGCCACGCCGGCACGCCCCTTCGCGAGCGCCTCGTCGTTGACGACCTCCCACCCGGGGAGGGCGGCGCGCAGCTCGGCTTCTGTCGCGCGCACCTCTTGCAGTGCCATGACGTCGACATCGGCGGCGTCGAGCCACTCGAGCATGCCCTTGCGCGTCGCCGCGCGGATTCCGTTGACGTTGATCGAGGCGATGCGGATGCTGCGAGACACGACCGCCAGCCTAGCCTCGGCCTCCGACACGCAATGTCGGCCGCGTCACTCCAGCAGAGAGCCGCGCTTCGCCGCCGGCGGGGGCGCGGACGCCTCGACGCGGTCGAGCTCGTCCTGCGCCTCGCGCACCGCGCGGCGCGCGAACGGCATGCGGTACCACGGGGCGCTGTCGCGCTCCTGCTGGGCGGTTCGCAGGCGCACGTGGGCCGCAAGCAGCAGCGCGCTGTGCTCTTCGGCGAGCCGCTCGGCCTCGGTCTGCGGCAGCAGCGGCACATCGTGATCGTGCGCGGCGACGGCGATCCACGCAGCCGCGACCAGCATGATGATGCCGATGATGCGGAACCACAGCAGGAGCCCCACGAAGATCGCGAACGTCGCGAGCAGCGCATTGGAGGGCGTGTAGATGAAGAGCCAGCCCGTGAACAGCTGCAGCACCGTGATCGCTCCGCCGCCGAGGAGCGCGCCCGGCCAGATGCGCCGCCATGCGAGCTTCGTGCCGGTGAGGAAGCGGATGAGGGCGCCGAGGGCGGCGGTGAAGACGACGAACGAGATCAGGATCGTGCCGATGCGGGTCGCGGCGCCGTACCAGCCGGTCGCATCGCTCCAGCCGAACAGGCTGAACACGAGGCTCAGCGCCCACGTGCCGATCGACGTCGCGACGAATCCGATGGCGAGTGCGAGCGCGAACGCGAGGGCGCCGAGGAGGTCTCTCGCCTTCAGGAAGACGTAGCTGCGGAGGTCGGGCGGGAGTCCGAAGATGTCGCGCACCGCGCGGCGCGCGAAGGTGACGAAGCCGATGGCGGTCCAGATGAGGGTGCCGAGGGCGATGATGCCGGTGACGCCGAGGGTGGTCGCGCTGCTCGTGGCGATCGCCGTGACCTGCTCGGGTGTGAAGAGGCCGCCCTCAGGGGCGATGAGGCCGGGGATGTAGCTGTTGATCAGGTTGATGAGGGCGGTGATCGCCTCTTCGCTGCCGCCGAGCCAGAGCCCGGCAGCGGCGAAGGCCACGTAGATGCCCGCGAACGTCGCGAACAGCGCCTGGTAGCTGACGCCCGCGGCGAGCAGGAACCCGTTGTGCTGCAGGAAGTGCCGCCACACACGCACGGGGAACGTCGCCAGCGTCGCCTGCGTCAGCGCAGTCGCCCGGCTGATCGGCACGTCGAAGCGCTCGCGAAGACTGACCTGCGTCGCCTCGAACCGATCCCGCAGGCGTTCCTCTTCGGCGCGAGCGGTGGCCGCCGCATCTCGGTGCTCCCGCGAGGAATCGTCCGTCACGGTGTCAGACTAGCGAGCGTCAGCGGGGCGACGCGGCATCCACGGCCCGAGCCTCGGACGCGGTTCGGAATCGGGGCACCACGAACAGCACCGCCGCGAGGACGACAGCCGGCAGCAGGAACGCGAGGCCGAGCCCGGTGCCTTCGGCGACGACCCCCACGGCCACCGCGCCCAGGATCGCGCCGGCGTAGTTGAAGAGGTTGACGCGCGCGATCACCTGGTCGCTGTGCGCGGGGTCGAGGTCGCCCGCGGCGCCGAAGGCGACCGGCACGAGGACTCCGGTGGCGACGCCGGCGAGGGCGAAGCCGACGACGGCCATGCCGGGTGCGGGCGCCAGCACGACGACGACGCAGCCGACGACCGAGACGACGACCGCGATCGCCACGAGGCGGCGTGGTCCGAGCGGCGGCAGCAGACGGTCGGTGACGAGCCGCGCCACCAGCACCGCCGCCTGGTAGGCCGCGTACCCGAGGGGCGCGAGCCACGGCAGCGCGGCCAGGCCGTCGTAGAGGTAGACGGTGCTCCACGTGCTCACGGCCGAGTCGACCACGAATGCGGCGAGGATCACGAAGCCGAACGCCCAGATGCCGGCACGGGGGAGCGGCACGCGCGCCCGCGGCTCGGAAGCCGCGGGCGCAGCATCCGCCCCATCCGCACCCTCGACCGCGAACAAGCGCGATCCGACGGCGCCGATGACGAGCGCGACGACCCCGGCGGTCGCGAGGGCGACGCCTGCGGCGAGGGCGGATGCCGCCACGAGCGACACCAGGAGGGCGCCTGCGATCGCGGCCGCCGTGAGCGCGGCGAAGAAGCCGCCGAGAAGGGGGCGCCCGTACGCCCGCTGCAGGGCGACGCCCTGCATCGCGGCGGCGGCGTCGACGCAGCCGAGTCCGACGCCGAACAGCGCGAAGGCGACGACGAACAAGGGGAAAGGCGTCGGGATCGCGATGAGGGGGAGTGCGAGGCCCTGCAGGATGAGGCCGAGCGCCAGCGCGGGGCGGCTGCCCGCGCGCACGGCGACGAGGTTCGCGAGCACCGAGCCGCCGGCGGCGAGGATGGCGACGCCGAGAACGAGGATCGTGACGACCGTGTCGTCGACGCTCTGGCGCTCCTTGAGCGCGGGCAGCGACGTCACGATCACGGCGTAGCCGAGGCCCTGGGCGGCGTAGGCGGCGGTCACGGCGCCGCGCGCGCGGCGCATCCCGGCCGTGAGGATGAGGGGAGCGCCGGATGTCACGTGCGGGCCGCTACGAGCGCCCGCGCAGGACGGCCTGCTTGACCTCGGCGATGGCCTTGGTGACCTCGATGCCGCGAGGGCATGCCTCGGTGCAGTTGAAGGTCGTGCGGCAGCGCCACACGCCCTCTTTGTCGTTGAGGATGTCGAGGCGCACGTCGCCGGCATCGTCGCGCGAGTCGAAGATGAAGCGGTGCGCGTTGACGATCGCGGCCGGGCCGAAGTACTGCCCGTCGGTCCAGAAGACGGGGCACGACGAGGTGCATGCCGCGCAGAGAATGCACTTGGTCGTGTCGTCGAAGACCTCGCGATCGACGATCGACTGGATGCGCTCCTTGCCGGCGTCGGGCTTCGAGCTCGAGATGAGGAACGGCTGCACTTCGCGGTAGGAGGCGAAGAACGGCTCCATGTCGACGACGAGGTCCTTCTCGAGCGGCAGGCCCTTGATCGCCTCGACGTAGATCGGCTGCGAGATGTCGAGGTCCTTGATCAGCGTCTTGCAGGCGAGGCGGTTGCGGCCGTTGATGCGCATCGCGTCCGACCCGCAGATCCCGTGGGCGCACGAGCGACGGAACGTCAGCGAGCCGTCGACCTCCCACTTGATCTTGTGGAGGGCATCGAGCACGCGGTCGGTCGAGTACAGCTCGACGTCGTAGTCCACCCAACGCGGCTCTTCGTCGACCTCGGGGTCGAACCGGCGGATGATGAAGGTGATCAGGAAGGACTGGATGCCGGTGTCGGCAGGCGTCTCGGCCTCGATGGTGGCGGAGCCGTCGGGATCCACGAGCGCGGTCGACATCAGTACTTCCTCTCCAACGGCGGGTAGCGCAACTCGCCGGCTTCGTTCTTCGTGAAGACGACGGGCTTCCAGTCGAGCCGGATGTGGTCGTCGGACTGCGAAGAGCCGGCATCCCCCGAGAGGTACGCCATCGTGTGCTGCATGTACTTCTCGTCGTCGCGCTGGGGGAAGTCGTCGCGCATGTGACCGCCGCGACTCTCCTTGCGGTTGCGGGCGGTCACGACGACGACCTCGGCGATGTCGAGGAGGAATCCGAGTTCGACGGCCTCGAGCAGGTCGGTGTTGAACCGCTTGCCCTTGTCGTCGACGTGCACGTTCTTGAAGCGCTCGCGGAGCTCTTCGATAACGTCGAGCACCTCGCCGAGCGACTCGTCGGTGCGGAACACCTGGGCCTTGCGATCCATCTCGTCCTGGAGCTTCTTGCGCAGCACGGCGATCCGCTCGGTGCCCTGGTTGTTGCGCAGGCCCTCGATGAGCGCGCGCACCTCGGCCGCGGGGTCGTCGGGCAGGTCGACGAAGTCGGCGGTCTTGGCATACTCGACCGCGTTCTTGCCGGCGCGCTTGCCGAAGACGTTGATGTCGAGGAGCGAGTTCGTGCCCAGGCGGTTCGAGCCGTGCACCGAGACGCACGCGCACTCGCCGGCGGCATAGAGTCCGGGGACGACGGTGGTGTTGTCGCTCAGCACCTGCGCGTCGTTGTTGGTCGGGATGCCGCCCATCGCGTAGTGCGCGGTCGGCATGACGGGCACGGGCTCGACGACCGGGTCGACGCCGAGGTAGGTGCGGGCGAACTCGGTGATGTCGGGGAGCTTCGTCTCGAGCACCTCGGCACCCAGGTGCGTGCAGTCCAGCAGCACGTAGTCGCGGTGGGGTCCGGCACCGCGACCCTCCGCCACCTCTTGCACCATGCAGCGGCTGACGATGTCGCGGGGCGCCAGGTCTTTGATCGTCGGCGCGTAGCGCTCCATGAAGCGCTCGCCCGAGGCGTTGCGGAGGATGGCGCCCTCGCCGCGCGCGCCTTCGGTGAGCAGGATGCCGAGGCCGGCGAGACCGGTCGGGTGGAACTGGAAGAACTCCATGTCCTCCAGCGGCAGCCCCTTGCGCCAGATGATGCCGACGCCGTCGCCCGTGAGGGTGTGGGCGTTCGAGGTCGTCTTGAAGATCTTGCCGAAGCCGCCGGTCGCGAAGATCACGGCCTTGGACTGGAAGACGTGCAGGTCGCCGGTGGCGAGCTCGTACGCCACGACGCCGGCGATCTGCGTCGAGCCGTCCTCGGCCTTCACGGTGATCAGGTCGAGCACGTAGAACTCGTTGAAGAAGTTGATGCCGAGCTTGACGCAGTTCTGGAAGAGCGTCTGCAGGATCATGTGGCCGGTCCGGTCGGCGGCGTAGCACGCGCGGCGCACCGGGGTCTTGCCGTGGTCGGCGGTGTGGCCGCCGAAGCGGCGCTGGTCGATCTTGCCCTCGGGGGTGCGGTTGAACGGCAGGCCCATGTTCTCGAGATCGATGACGGCGTCGATGGCCTCTTTCGCGAGGATCTCGGCGGCATCCTGGTCGACGAGGTAGTCGCCGCCCTTGACCGTGTCGAACGTGTGCCACTCCCACGAGTCCTCTTCGACGTTCGCGAGGGCGGCGGCCATGCCGCCCTGCGCCGCGCCTGTGTGCGAGCGGGTCGGGTAGAGCTTGGAGATGACCGCGGTCTTCGCGCCCGGCCCTGCCTCGATCGCCGCGCGCATGCCGGCGCCGCCGGCACCCACGATGACGACGTCGAACTGGTGGTAGTGGACGCCGTCCTTGACGGTGGATCCGGATGCTGCTGTCGTGGTCACGGAGGGTGCTTTCTTCGTCTGCTGCGTCGTCGTGGATCGGGGGATGCCGGCCTCAGAGGCGCGGTGCGGGCAGGTTCTGGCACTGCTCCCAGAACACGCTGTCCTGCGTCACGCCGTTGCACGGGTCGAACGCGAACACGACCAGGGTGCCCAGCACGATGAGGAAGCCCGCCGAGAGGCCGAGGGCCCAGTGCAGCACCTTCTGGACGGTGCCGTTGCCGACGTAGTCGTTGACGATCGTGCGCATGCCGTTCGCGCCGTGGATGAGCGCGAGCCAGAGGAGCAGGATGTCCCACCACTGCCAGAACGGGTTGGCGAGCTTGCCGGCGACGAAGCCCCAGTCGATGCCGTGGATGCCGTCGCCGAGGACCAGGTTGAAGAAGAGGTGGCCGAAGATGAGGATGACCAGCAGCACGCCCGAGACGCGCATGTAGATCCAGCCGGCCTTCTCGAGGTTCGGGCCCTTGCGGCGGACGGCGGCACGTGGCGCGCGCGGGTCTGCGATGGTGTCGCCGGACATCAGTGACCGCCTCCGATCTCGGAGAACACGTTCATGAGGTGGCGCGGCGTGAACGCGAGCATCGTCACGAGCCACACGCCGATGACGATCCAGAACAGTTGCCGCTGGTACTTCGCGCCCTTCGACCAGAAGTCAACGAGGATGATGCGCAGGCCGTTGAAGGCGTGGAAGGCGATAGCCCCGACGAGTACCACCTCGCCGATGCCCATGATCGGGTTCTTGTACGAGCTCATCACGATGTCGTACGCCTCGGGCGAGAGGCGGATCAGTGCCGTGTCGAGCACGTGCACCAAGAGGAAGAAGAAGATGGCGACGCCGGTGATGCGGTGCAGCACCCACGACCACATGCCCTCGTTCCCGCGGTAGAGGGTTCCGCGCGGGACTTTGGATGTGGTCTCGGATACCGACGGTGTGACGCGTGCTGGTGCAGACACGGCCGTCCTCCCTGGATCGAACGATGGGGGGCGGATCGAAGCCCCTTGGGGTGGCCCGACGTACCGAATCCGGGCCCTCGGCGTCACGCGGGCGCTTCGACCATCCTATTCCCGCCGGGCGCGGGGGAGCGACGAAGGAGAGCCTTAGCACCCTTCTTCCGAGGGGATGTTCGCCGACGTCAAGATCGGAGGATCTTTCGGATGCTGTGAGGCCGCGGCATCGGCCCCTGCCGCCCGAGGCGCCGCAGGCGTACCATTCGGCCATGCGGGACGGGCGGGGCCCTGGTCGACTCCTCGGAAACATGCGCGTGCGGATCCTGGCGGTCGTGGCGCTCCTTCTCGCGGGCTCGCTCGTCGTCTCGGTCGTACTCCTGCGAAACGTCCTCCGCGAGCGGCTGGACGAGGAGATCGCCCTCGCGATGTCGCGCGA
Source organism: Microbacterium sp. 2FI (assembly GCF_005502885.1). Taxonomy (GTDB): domain Bacteria; phylum Actinomycetota; class Actinomycetes; order Actinomycetales; family Microbacteriaceae; genus Microbacterium. Next base: position 120,637 of record NZ_SCMR01000006.1, on the reverse strand, counting down.
GGTGGAGGAGTTCCGCCTGCTGACGCAGGGCACGAACCCCCAGACGGGCGAACCGTTCGGCGACGACCTCGAGGCGATGTTCGACGTGTACTTCGCACGGGAGGTGCCCGACGAGGGCGAGACGCTGATCGGGTACATCGGGGAGACGCCATATCGCACGGAGGCGGCAGGCGATGCACTTCCCGCCGAGGAGCTGACCGCGCTGGAGGAGGGCTGGCTGTCAGCCGACGCCGAGACGTACGGCGTGGCGCAGGTCGCCAGCGGTGAGGTGCGGTTCTCCGTCGTGCCGGTCGACGTCGGGCGGCGCGGCACCTTCGTCGTGGTCAATCATCCGCTGCCGGAGGAGACCGAGATCGATCGGAGCGTCCTGACGGAGGCGGTCATCCAGCTGGTCACGCTCGTCGTCGCGATCATGATCGCCTTCGCCTTCTCGGGTCGGGTGCTGCGCCCCCTGCGCTCGCTGGCCGAGACAGCGCGAACGATCTCGGAGACCGACTTCACCCGCAGGATCCCGGTGCGCGGGCAGGATGAGGCCTCCGAGATCGCCTCCGCCTTCAACGACATGCTCGCGCGCCTCGAGGCCGCCTTCGCCACGCAGCGGAAGTTCCTCGACGAGGCCAGCCACGAGCTTCGCGCTCCGCTGACGGTGATCCGCGGGCACCTCGAGCTGATGGAGCTCGACGATCCCGCGGAGCGGGAGGCGACTGTCACGGTGATCATCGAGGAGATCGACCGAATGAATCGCATGGTCGAGGATCTCTTGACGCTCGCCCGTGCGGAGCACCCCGATTTCCTCAGCGTCGGCCCGGTGGATCTCCGGCATTGGACCAACGAGACGTATCGCCGCGCGTCGGTGCTGTGCGCACGCGAGTGGAGGTTGGATGCCGTCGCCGACGGCCATGCGGTCGCCGATGCCCAGCGCCTCACCCAGGTCGTCATGCAGCTCGTCGAGAACGTCTGCCATCACACGCCCGACGGCACGCGGGTCGGGCTGGGAACGAAGGTTGTGGACGGACGGATCCGGATCTGGGTGGAGGACGACGGTCCGGGTCTGGACGACGAGGATCGCGCGCGCGCCTTCGACAACTTCCACCGGTCGCGGGCGGGGCATCGGGGCACGGGCCTCGGACTGCCGATCGTCCGGGCGATCGCCGAGGCGCACGACGGGGTCGCGCGTGCCATGCCCGTCGTCCCCCACGGCGCGCGGTTCGAAGTGGAGATCCCGTTCGTCGTTCCGCCCCCCGAGCAGTCGACCGCTCAGGACGAGCCCACGGAATCCACGATCGCGGTGAGCTCCGCCAGCGGGAACGGCTTGACCAGGTAGCGGTCAACGCCCCAGTGGTCGGCGATGGCGCGATCCTTGGGGTCGCTGCGCGATGTCAGGATGACGACCGGCACCTCGTCGCCCCCGAGCCGGATCCGCCGAAGCACCTCGAGCCCGTCGATGTCGGGCAGCGTCAGATCCAGCAGGACGAGGTCGATGTCTCCGGATTCCAGGAACGCCAGCGCCTCCTGCCCCGTCGCTGCGGAGGTCACGGCGTGGCCCAGCCGGATGAGCGCGCGGCGGACGAACGAGGCGATCAGGTCGTCGTCTTCGACGATCAGCACCGATGTGGCCGGCAATGGCGTCCCCGTGTCTTCGCGTCATCCTGCTGTATTCGGGTCGTGACGGTGCGACAATTGTGCTCTCTCGACATGCGGCGTGGTAGGGGACCACGCGGCCGATGCGTTCGCCCCCGAAGGCGGACGCGGACCGGGGCGGATCATGACGCGCATTCTGGTGGCAGAGGACGACCGACTCGTATCGTCGTTCGTCAGCAAGGGCCTGCGCGAAAGCGGATACGGGGTCGAAGCCGCGGCAGACGGCGAGACGGCGCTGGAACTCTGCCGGACCGGCGACTTCGACCTGCTCATCCTCGACATCGGGCTGCCGGTCCTCGACGGGTTCGGAGTGCTTCGTCGCCTCCGCGCGGCCGGACTCATCCTCCCGGTGATCGTGCTGACAGGTCGGCCCGACCGCGATGTGGTCGAGGCGCTCGAGGCGGGTGCCGATGACTTCATGCCCAAGCCCTTCCGGTTCGCAGAGCTCCTCGCCCGTATCCACGCACGACTGCGCTCCTCGAGTTCGGCGAGCCCCATCGTCCTTCGCGTGGGCGATGTCGAGCTCGACATCCACACCCATCGCGCGCGGGTGCGAGGACGCGCCGTCGACCTGACATCACGTGAGTTCGCCCTCCTCGAGACGCTCATGCGGCATCCCGATCATGTCTTGAGTCGAGAGCAGCTGCTGAGCCATGTATGGGGATACGACTTCGATCCGGCGACCAACCTGGTCAACGTGTACGTCAGCTCTCTCCGGCGCAAGCTCGGCGACGGATACATCGAGACCGTTCGCGGATCGGGCTACCGGCTGTGCTGGAGCGGTGCGCCCCTCGCGTCGTGATCCTCGTCGGTCGCCTGCTGCGGGATAAAGATCTCTTCACGCGACCCTTACGCCGCGCTTAACGCTGCGGCGGGACAGTGTTCGCGCAGGCACTGGGAATGCGTCGGGGAGGCGCAGCCTGCAGGGGAGCGAGCATGTCCATGGGTCACTCGCGCAGCCACGGGTCGGATGACGCCCCGGGTGAGCGCAACGGAGCAGGTATCGACGCCGCGCTGCGGCCTCCGAGCCGAGGGTTTCCTTCGGCCCGAACGAGATGGGCTGTGCTTGCGACGCTGGTCCTGACAGCAGCGCTCCTGGTGGTGCCGACATCGCCCGCGGTGTCGGGCGAGACGTTCGTCGTCGACACCACGACGGATGCCGTCGACGAAGTCGTCGACGGCATCTGCGCGACTGCCGCCGACGAGTGTTCGATCCGGGCGGCGATCCAGGAGGCCAACGCCACTCCGAGTGCGGACACCGTCCAGATTCCGGCGGGCACCTACCGGCTCACGATCGAGCCGGTCGCCGACGGCCCGGAGGAGGGCGACCTCGACATCCTCGCGCCGATCACTCTGATGGGTGCGGGCGCTGTCGCGACGATCATCCGGGGCGGGCCCCTTCCCGTCGACGCCGCGCCGGAGCAGACCGGCATGGATCGGCTGGTGGAGATCCATCCCACCGCCGGCAACACCACCCTGAACGGACTCACCCTCACCGAGGGATGGAGTGCAGACAGCGGCGGAGCGCTCGCATCGTTCACTCCGGGCACTGTGCGCCTGACCGAAGTGGTCGTCTCCGCCAGCGTCGCCGGGGCCGAGGGCGGCGGCATCCACCAGGAGACCGGCACGATGATCATCGCCGACTCCACGGTGTCGGGCAACGATGCGCGCGGTGGCGGCGGCGTGCACGCCGCCGGTGTGAGCGACACGGCTCCGGCGTCGCTGACGATTCAGCGTTCGACGATCGCGGGCAACACAGCCCACTCCTCTGGCGGTGGAGTCTCGGCGGGCCACGAGGGCAGCGTCCGCATCGTCGACTCCGTCATCCGTGAGAACTTCGCCGAGAGTCATGGCGGCGGCGTCGACGTCGGGGGCAAGGGTTCCTTCACGCTCGAGGGCGGTGAATTCATCGGCAACACCACTCCCGGCGACGGAGCCGGCCTGTCCACCTCGCTCGAGGGTCCGGCCGAGATCGCCGGCACCGTGTTCCGCGAGAACCGCGCCGGCGTTCCGGTCGAAGGCGAGATCCCCGAGGGCAGCGGTGGTGGTGCCGACCTGGGTGGTTCCGGACCGGTCGAGGTGACCGATGCCACGTTCGAGGCCAACTCCGCCAGTGGCGAGGGCGGCGGCATCCTGCTCAGCAACAACTCGACGATCGACATCGCCGACACGCTCGTCACCGGCAACGCCGCCGGAGCGGGAGCGGGCATCGAGAACGCCGCCATGGACGTGACGCTTGCTCGACTGACGATCACCGGCAATGAGGCCGAACTCGACGGCGGCGGCATCGAGAGCCAGGGCAGCGGGGCTTTCAGCATCGTCGACACGACGATCTCCGACAACACAGCCGAGAACGGCGGCGGGTTCGCCAACGCGGCTGACGGAGCCCTGCACATCCAGCGAACCACGATCTGGAACAACAGAGCGCTCCAGCGCTTCGAAGACGACTCCGGCCTCGGCGGCGGCATCTACAGCCTCGGCGACGCTGAGGCGCTCTACGAGAACGTCACGATCTCGGGCAACATCGCGGCCATCCGCGGCGGTGGGGTCTACATCGACGCCGATGCCCCGGTGCACATCACGAGTTCCACGATCGCGCACAACAGTGCGCCGATCGCGTCGGGCATCGGCGGCGAGATCGGCTCGCCGAACCTGCCGATCCAGCCGTCCGCCGGGGTGATCCTGCGCAACACGATCGTCGCCGCCAACGTGCTCGGCCCCAGCTGCTCGTTCGCCATGGGCTCCGAGGGCGGCAACATCGACGACGGCGATTCGTGCTCCTTCCGCGGCAGCTTCGACCGCTCCCACGCCACCGACATCGGCATCGATGCCATCGCCGACAACGGCGGGCACACCATGACGATGGCGCTGCATCCCGAGAGCCTCGCGGTGGACGGCGGAGTGACACCGTGTCCCGACACCGACCAGCGCGGCATCGACCGACCCCTGAACGTGCGTTGCGACAGCGGAGCCTTCGAGTTCGAGGGACCCTTCGCTCCGCCCGACGGCGACGCACCCGACACCGCCTACATCTCCGGTCCGACGCAAGACACCGAGGCGACCTCGCTCTTCCGCTTCACCGGCATCGACGACGTGACGGATGCCGATGACCTTCGGTTCGAGTGCCGCCTCATCGAGCACGATCCCACCGAGCCGCCGGAACCCGTCGACCCGACCCAGCCCACGCCGCCCGAGTTCGCCTTCGTCGGCTGCGCGAATCCGTGGCAGGTGCCGATCATCGAGGAGGGGTATTTCACGTTCGAGGTGCGCGCCATCGACCGCGCGGGCAACGTCGACGCCACCGCAGCCAGCCACTCCTTCGAAGCCACACTCGATCTCACCCCGCCGCAGACGATCCTCACGTCGCACCCCGATGATGACGAGGGCAGTCAGCACGCGGTGTTCACGTTCGACGCGACCGACAACGCCACGCCGACGCAGTTCCTCGAGTTCGAGTGCCGCATCGACAGCTTCGATCCGGAAGCCTGGCTGGAGTGCACGAACCCGGCGGTCTACTCCAACCTCACTCAGGGATCGCACACGTTCCAGGTGCGGGCCGCGGACGGATCCGACAACATCGACCCGTCTCCCGCGTCGTGGACGTGGACCGTCGGCCCGGCGCAGACCTGTGAGGACGCGAACATCACGCTGCTCGCCGCGGAGGATGCGACTGTCGACGAGGCGCTTCCGCTCGAGAATGCGAGCTTCAGCGAGTTCCTCACCGTGCGATCGCAGGCGCCCGGCCAAGACGCCCGGGCCCTGATCCGCTTCGATCTGCCCGACGACGGGCCGGACTGCGCCCTGGAGAGCGCGCGGCTGCGACTGTACGGCGAGGGTGATCCGGGCCGGACGCTCGACGCAGCCCCGGTGACAGCGCCGTGGTCGGAGAGCCTCGTGACCTGGCAGAGCCGGCCGGACGCCGCGGTCGGCGGAGCCTCCACCGCGACGGGATCCGGCTATCACGAGTGGGAGGTCACGGCGCACGTCGCGGCGGCGCTCGCGGGCGAGATCGACGATTACGGGTGGATGATCCGCGACGCATCGGAAGAGGATGCCGCGGGAGCCGAGGCGTCGTTCCTCTCCAGCGAAGCGGTCTCCGACCCGCCGACCCCGCCGCAGCTCGTGCTGCGCTTCGTCCCCGGCAACGCGCCCGCGCCCACAGCCCCGCCGGAGCCGACGGTCGTCACCGAGGTCGAGTGCGGCCAGGTGCTCACCGCGAGCACGCTCGTCGGCAATGACCTCTCGTGTGCAGGGGAGGGGCTCGTCATCGGCGCAGACGACATCGTGCTCGACCTCAACGGCCACACGATCCGCAGTTCGCTCGTGATCGAGCTGGGCGAAGAAGAGGGGTTGGATGCCGGCGTCCGCAATGCCGGTCACACCAACGTCGTCGTCAGGGACGGGCGCGTCGAGAACTTCGGCTACGGCGTCCGACTCATGGCGGGTGCGGCTTACAACGTCGTCCACGACATGACGCTGCACAACAACGTCAACGCCGGCGTCGAGCTGTTCGACGCCGACAACGGGCGCGTGGGCAGCGTGGTGCGCGACAGCGTGTTCACGCTCAACGGTGACGGCGTGACGCTGGTAGCGGGCGCCGAAGGCAACGTGATCGAGGGGAACGACTTCACCGGCAACGCCGGCCGCGCGGTGTACGCCTTCGATGCCGCATTCACCGTGCTGCGCGACAACACCGTCTCGGGGCTCACCAACGACCCGCTGCTCGACAGCGACGGCGGTTTCTACCTGGAAGGGTCGACCGACACCCTCGTCAGCGGGAACTTCCTCGGCGACACCGGCGACGCGGCGATCGTCGTGACCGCTGGATCGCATCGCACCACCATCCAGAACAACACGGCGACCCGCACATCTGACGCCTCGCTGAGTGCCGACGGTTCGCGCGACCTCACGATCACGGGAAACGTCTTCCACCTCGCCGGTGGCGCCGCGATCGGCGTGTCCGACCTCGACGGCGGCACGATCACCGGCAACGACGTGCGCTTCAACCCGGGCGGCATCGAGGTCAGCGGTTCGCGCAACCTGCTCATCGAGGGCAACGATGCCCGGCAGACCGGTGCCGATGGCATCGTGCTCGAGGCGACGTCGCTGAGTACCATCCGCGAAAACCGCGTGGAGCACACCGGAGCCACCGGAATCAGTGTGGAAGGCGAGGTGCTCGACGGTGCAGGTGACCCGATCGACGGCAACGTGATCGAAGGCAACAGCGCATCCGGCAACCTCGGCGACGGCATCTCCATCAACGGCGCCGGGCACACCGTGCGCGCCAACGAGGCCTACAACAACGGCGGCTGGGGGATCAGCGCCGACGTCGGCTCTGACGACGGCGGCGGCAACCTCGCCAGCGGCAATGCGGAGCCGGCACAGTGCGCAGGAGTGGTCTGCGCACCGGGAACGGCGCCAGCACCGGTTGCGCCGGACCTCGTGGCGCCCGATACCGCCATCACGGTCCAGCCCGTGAACGGCGGCAGTTCGCTCTCGCCGCAGCGGTTCGAGTTCACCGGCACCGACGACCAGACCCCGGTCACCGCGTTGCGGTTCCAGTGCCGCCTCGACGCGCCTCCGGACCCGGAGCCCGAGATTCCCGACCCGCCGGACCCCGGCGACCCGCCGGAGCCGGTGGAGCCGCCATCCGTCGACAACTGGGGAGAATGCGGCAGCCCGACGATCTACTCGTACCTGCTGGCAGGCGAGCACACCTTCGAAGTTCGCGCGATCGATCCGGCCGACAACGTCGACCTGACTCCGGCCGTGCACACGTGGATCGTGGTTCCCGCGCCCGTGGGAGACGATGACGTCGCGCCGTCGACCAAGATCGCCGCGCAGCCTGAGAACCCGAGCGACGAGACCACCGCCACCTTCCGGTTCCGCGGCAGCGACAATGCGACCCCCGGTCCCTACCTCACCTATCAGTGCAGTCTGGACGGGGCGGACTGGGCCGCGTGCACCTCGCCGATCTCTTACCCGGGACTCACGCTCGACGATCACCTCTTCGAGGTGCGAGCCACCGATCTGGCGGGGAACACGGATGCCTCACCCGCCGCGTACGCATGGTCGATCGTGGCTCCGCCGGAAGACCACGTCGCGCCGGAGACCGAGATCGTCTCCGGTCCCGACCCGGTGACCGTGGCGACGGTCGCGACCTTCGTCTTCACCTCCGACGATCCCACCGCGACCTTCATCTGCGCGATCGATGACGAGGAGGACGCGTCCTGCGAGTCGCCGTGGTTCGTCGAGGCCGGTGAAGGAGAGCACTCCGTCACGATCCACGCGGTGGATCCCGCGGGCAACGACGATGAGACGCCGGCAACCTGGACGTGGGAGGTCGGCCCGCCCCCGGTGCCGAGCGCCCTGTCCTGCGGGGCGGTCGTCACTCAGAGCGTCCGCCTCACCGCGGATCTCACCGACTGCCCGGGCGACGGCCTCGTCGCCGCGGAGGACGGGATCACGATCGACCTCGACGGGCACACCGTCGACGGCACCGGGCTGGGGTCCGGCATCCTGGTCTCCGGATTCCGGGACGTGACCGTCGTCGACGGGACCGTGCAGGAGTTCGACTTCGGCGTGCACTTCGCCACCGGAGCGGCCCGCGCCCTGGGCCACGAACTCACCCTCCAGCTCAACGCCGACGCCGGCGCTCTCATCGCCGATGCGGATGACGGCACGGTCGGAGCGACTCTCCGCCACAGTTCGATCAGCGGGAACGGCGTGGGTGTGCATGTGGGGCCGGGAACCCACGCGATGCGCATCCACGACAACGTCATCAGCGGCAACTCCGGCCAGGGCGTGCTCCTGGAAGCAGCCACCGGGGGAGAGCTCCGCGAGAACACCATCTCCGGCAGCGCGGACGCCGGCGTGCACCTGATGGGCTCGAGCGGAAACAGCGTCAAGGACAACGAGATCTCCGGGGCCGCCGACTCCTCGATGGTCGTCGAACTGGCCTCGAACGCGAACATCGTGCAGCGCAACGATATCCACGACGGAGAAGCCGGGATCATCGTCTCGGAGTCGTCGGGCAATCAGCTGCTCGACAACCGCGCCAACGGGATGGGCGACAACGGCATCGAGCTGGAGCTCGCGACCGGCACGCTCGTGCGCGGCAATGATCTGCGCTACAACACCGGAGGCCTCGCCATCGGCGAATCCAGCGGCAACCGCATCGAGGCCAACAACGCCTCCAACAACGACGGCACCGGCATCGAGATCGGCGCGGACTCCGCCTCCAACACGGTGATCGGCAACACCGCGAACGCCAACGCCGGCGTCGGCATCGAGATCAGCGCGCATGCACCTGCGGGCCTCGGCACGATCGTCGACGGCAACTCCGCGAGCCGCAACGGCGACGACGGGATCCATGTCGGCGATGTCAGCCACATCATCCGCGGCAATGTGGCCAATGACAACGGCGGCTGGGGTGTGTACTCCGCCCTCGGTTCGATCGCCGGCACCAACGTCGACGGCGGTGGCAACCGGGCGACCGGCAACGTCGGTGGAGGCATCGACCCCTACACACTGCTGGTCGTCGAGTGCCACAACATCCGCTGCGACGGCAGCGGCGGTCCCAGCGGCGATCTCGTCCCCCCCGAGACGACGATCGTCAGCGGGCCGAATGCGACGACGGCCCTCACCCGCGCGACCCTGCGCTTCTCCGGGAGCGACAACGCCACAGGCGTGACGTTCGAGTGCGCGCTGAACAGCGCGAGCTTCGCACCCTGCGACAGCGGCATCGTCTACACGGGCCTCGCCGTCGGCGCGCATACCTTCCTCGTGCGATCCGTCGACTGGATCGGCAATGTGGATGCGACTCCCGCGGCGCACACCTGGACGATCGTGCCGCCTGATCCCCTGCAGGCTCCCGACACGACGATCCTCACTGGACCCGACTCCATCACCGCGCAGACCTCCGCCTCGCTGTCGTTCGAGTCCGATGAAGAGGGCACGACCTTCGAGTGCTCGCTCGATGGCGCCGCCTTCGCGCCGTGCGCCTCGCCGGTCTCGGTCGGCGGTCTGCCGACCGGGCCGCACACGTTCGCCGTGCGCGGCACAGACCCCGAGGCGAATGTCGAAGCCGCCCCCGCCCTGTGGTCGTGGACGATCAGTGCGGCACCGGTGCCGACCGCGACGAACTGCGGCATGACGGTGACGGTCTCGATCCGCCTCACCGCCGACATGGTCGACTGCCTGGGTGACGGGCTCGTGGTCGGAGCATCCGGAATCACGATCGACCTCGGCGGACGCACGATCACCGGCACGGGGCTCGGCGCGGGTGTGCGCAACCCCGGCTTCGACGCGGTCGCCGTGACCAACGGCATCCTGATGGAGTTCGACGTCGGCGTCCTGCTGCAGGCGGGCACCGCCGGCAACGTCGTCGCGGGGGTGACGGCATCGATGAACCAGGATGCCGGCGTCTCGATCGAAGGCGGTGACGCGAGCAATGCCATTCGCTCGTCGAACCTGTCGGAGAACGCCGTCGGCGTGTTCCTCTCCGCAGGCACCACCGCAGCGACGGTGAAGGACAACGTCATCGACGCGAGCGCCGGCGATGGCGTTCGTCTGTGGGGTGTCTCGGGCAACGCGATCTTGGGCAACACCATCACCGAGTCGTCGCAGTCCGGGATCGGTCTGGAACAGGCCACCGGCAACACGTTCGACGCCAACACGATCAGCGCCTCGGGTTCTGCCGGAATCTCGGTCGACCTCGCCTCGCACGGCAATGCCGTGCTGGGCAACACCATCAGTGCGGGTGCGATGGGCATCTCGGTGAATGAATCGAACGACACCCAGCTCGCGGCGAACATCGTCACCGGATCCGGTGGTGGCGGGCTCGTCATCGAGTACTCCGCGCGAACCACCGCACGCGGGAACGACGTGCGCTACAACGCCGGTGGTATCGACGTGTTCGACGCACCCGACACCCTCCTCGAGCAGAACAACGCGGGTGGCCAGAACGGCACCGGCATCGCGGTGGACGCCACATCGCTGCGCACCGTCGTGCGCGGCAACGCGGCCTCGGGCAACTCCGGTGACGGTGTGGAGGTCGCCGGCGTCGGAACGACCGGCGCAGGCGTCGTCGTCGTCGGCAACGTCGCGAACTTCAACTCCGGCGACGGCATCTCGGTGCCCGACGCCGGTCACATCATCCGCGCCAACAGCGCCAGCCTGAACGACGGGTGGGGGGTGTACGCAGGCACGGGCGGCATGGACGGCGGCGGCAACACCGCCTCGGGCAACAGTGAGCCCGCGCAGTGCTTCAACGTCGCCTGTGCGATCACCGAGGCGCCGGGCGCTCCCGACACCACGATCGTGATGCAGCCGCCGGCGACGAGTTCGAGCGCCAACGCGCTGTTCACCTTCACGGGCTTCGACGACACGACCGCGGCGTACGACCTCGGGTTCGAGTGCCGCCTGGACAGCATCAGCGACACCGCGTGGGTGGAGTGCGAGAACCCCTGGGAGTACCAGGGCCTCGCGGCGGGCAGCCACACCTTCGAGGTGCGGGCGATCGACGAGTTCGGCGCGGCCGACCACACCCCTGCGATCTACACGTGGGTCTACCAGCCCCTGCCGACCGGCGTGGCTCCCGACACGTTCATCGGAATCAAGCCGGCCGCGGAGACACCGCTGTTCGAAGCGATCTTCACCTTCAGCTCGAACGAACCCGACGTCACGTTCTCGTGCCGTGTCGACATTGGAGCCTGGAACCCCTGTGCGTTCGCCGTCGAGTATGAGTTCGCCGACACGGCATTCGGTCTCCATACCTTCGAGGTGCGCGCCACGGATTCCGAGGGCAACACCGATCCCAGTCCGGCGACGTGGACGTGGGACATCACCGGTGCGCTCACGGTCGTCACATCCGGTCCGGCGTTCATGCCCGGTGACCCGGGGGAGCCGGCCGAGGGTGGCGAGACGGAGGAGACTTCGGCCACCTTCGCGTTCGAGGCGAACATCGCCGATGCCACCTTCCGCTGCTCGCTCGACCTCGGACCGTTCGCCGAGTGCGCGTCGCCGGTGAGCTACACCGGCCTGGCGGTCGGAGAGCACGTCTTCCGGGTCTACGCGATCGACGCGGAGGGCGCCGAGCAGCTGGAGGCGACGGAGTACGGCTGGGTGATCCTGCCCAGTCTCGATCTGACGCCGCCGCAGACCGCGATCACCACCGTCGGTCCGCCGATCGATCCCGTGACGGGGGCCGTTCGGTTCGCCTTCAGCGGGATGGACAACGTGACATCGCCGCAGGGACTGGCCTTCGAGTGCTCGCTCGTGAGCCCGCTCGACCCCGGGTACGAGGCATCCTTCGCCGAGTGCGCCAGCCCCTGGACGCTGCCGAACCCGGACGCGCCCGATCCGCTTCCCGCAGGGGAGCACGTCTTCTCGGTCCGCGCGATCGACGTGGAGGACAACATCGACCCGACCCCTGCCGTGACGAGCTTCACCTACGTCGGGGATGAGACAGCGCCGAGCGCGTCGATCGTGGCGGCTCCGCCGGCCGAGACGACGCTGACGGCGGTCACCGTGCGGTTTGCCTCCAACGATCCGTTCGCCACCTTCGAGTGCGCTCTCGACGGTGCCGGCTACGAGCCGTGCGCGACACCCCACGAGGCCGCCGCCGACCTCGTCGGCCCGCACGTACTGCGCGTGCGTGCCGTCGATCTGGCCGGCAACATCGGTGAGCCGGTGAGCGCCGCATGGACGCTGCTCGGCCCGCCCGAGACGACTCTGCTCTCCGCCCCCGAGGTGGAGACCGCCGCCACCACGGCGACCTTCACGTTCTCTGCCGACATCGCCGGATCCAGCTTCGCCTGCAGCCTCGATGGAGGAGCCTTCCTGCCCTGCGCATCCCCTGCGGAGTACGCCGGCCTCGGTGGCGGTATCCATACCTTCGCGGTCGCCGCGACGAGCCCCGCAGGGTTCGCGGATGCCTCGCCCGCCGAGCACGAGTGGACCGTCGAGGCGCCGCCGGACACGACACCTCCTGGCGCGCCGGTCATCACCGGCCCGGCAGCGGTGACGCTCGCGACGACGGCGACGTTCACCTTCACGGTGGGCGAGCCGGGTTCGACCTTCGAATGCGCTCTGGATGCCGGGTCGTTCTCGGCCTGCCCCTCGCCCCACCTGATCGAGGGACTCATCGAGGGTGAGCACACCCTCGCCGTGCGAGCGGTCGACGCAGCCCTGAACACGGGGCCGGCGGTCGAGTACACGTGGGTGGTCGATGGGCCGCCCGAGGCGGCGATCACGTCGGGCCCGGACGAGGAGACGGAGTCGTCGACTGCGACGTTCGAGTTCACCTCCGACGAACCGGGCTCGATGTTCGCGTGCTGGCTGGACGGTTCCGAGTCACCCTGTGCCTCGCCCGTGACGTACACGGGTCTCGGCATCGGCGAGCACGTGTTCGCCGTGCGGGCGACCGATGCCGCGGGCAACCAGCAGGTCGACTGGGTGGACTACGAATGGATCGTGGTCGCAGCGGTGCCGCCCGAGACGACGGTGACGGCCGGGCCGACGGGGACGACCACGCAGACCTCGGCGTCGTTCAGTTTCAGCGCGACCGAGACGGCGACGTTCGAGTGCGCGCTCGACTCGGCGGGCTTCACCCCCTGCACGTCGCCGATGTCCTACGCCTCGCTGGGAGTGGGTGCGCACACATTCGCGGTTCGGGCGATCGACGCGACGGCGACGGTCGATCCGACTCCGGCGGTCACGACCTGGACGATCGAGGCTCCTGCCCCGAGCTGCGCAGGCACGACGGTGACGCTCACCGCCACCGCCGACAGCTGGATCAGCTCCGGGTCCACGTCGCAGAACAAGGGGACCGACTCCAACCTCAAGGTCACCTCGAAGTCGAGCGGCAACACGCGCACGCTCGTGAAGTTCCCGATGGGCACGGTCCCCGACGGCTGCGTCGTGGCCTCCGCAACATTGCGGCTCTGGCTCGACTCCTACCGCAGCGGACGCACGCTCCAGGCGCTGCCCGTGACCGGATCGTGGACGGAGAACGCCGTGACGTGGGCCAACCAGCCCGCGACCGGTACCGGCCCCGTCGAGGTCGCGTCCGGCTCGAGCAAGGGCTGGCGCGAATGGGCGGTGGCGAGTCAGGTCACGGCGATGTACGCGGCAGGCAACGTCCAAGGATTCCTCCTCCGCGACAAGGTCGAGGGGCAGGATGCCGAGCAGCAGTTCTTCAGCCGCGAGAAGGGTTCGAACCGGCCTCAGCTCGTCGTGACGTTCGCTCCGGCAACTGCGCCTGCGCCGGTGCCTGAGCCGACGCCGACGCCGACGCCGACGCCGACGCCGACGCCCACTCCGCCGCCTCCGCCCGCGGTCGACTGCGGGTCGACGATCACGCTGCGCGCGACCGCCGACGCGTGGATCGATGCGAAGGATCCCGGAGCGAACAAGGGTGCCGACTCGGCGCTGAAGGTGCGGTCGAAGTCGGGGGAGGCGCTGCGCGCACTCGTCGCATTCGATCTCCCGTCCGCTCCGGCGGGATGCCAGGTGGGTTCGGCGAGTCTGCGGATGAACGCCTCCTCGGCACGCAACGGTCGGACCCTGCAGGCGCTCGCCCTGAATGGGCCGTGGGCGGAAGGGCAGGTGACGTGGGCGACGGCGCCGGCGACGACGGGTGCCGCGGCCACGACGGCGTCGGGGACCGGGTGGCGCGAGTGGAGCGTGACCGCGCAGGTCGCGGGCATGTACGCCGCGACCGTCGAGCACGGCTTCCTCATTCGCGATGCCAACGAGACCCAGGACGCGGAGCAGTCGTTCCGAAGCCGTGAGGATGGAGCAGCCAGTACCCCCACGCTGGTGCTGACCTTCACGCCGGCGACCTGAACGCGCCGGGCAGGTGGCCGCGGCGCCTGGCGTCCGCGGCCATCTCGGCGCTCACGGCGCCCGATATCCTTGGCCCATGCCAGAGCCGATCGAAGACTTCTACGCCGTCATCCCCGCGGGCGGGATCGGCAGCCGGCTCTGGCCACTCTCTCGCGCCGATGCGCCCAAGTTCCTCCACGATCTCACCGGCTCGGGTCAGACGCTCCTGCGCGACACGTGGGACCGCCTCGAGCCCCTGGCGGGGCCCGACCGGATCGCGGTCGTGACCGGACGCGCGCACCGCGCAGCGGTCGAGAAGGAGCTCCCCGGCATCCCCGACATGAACGTGTTCCTCGAGTCGGAGCCGCGCGACTCCGCCGCCGCCATCGGGCTCGCGGCGGCGATCCTCTCGAAGCGCGAGCCGGATGTGATCATCGGGTCGTTCGCGGCCGACCACGTCATCCGGGTGCCGCACCTGTTCGACTGGGCGGTCCGGCAGGCGGTGGCGACCGCGCGCGAGGGCTACATCTGCACGATCGGCATCCAGCCCTCCGAGCCGTCGATCGGCTTCGGCTACATCCGGAAGGGGGCCGAGATCGTCGTCGACGGCGCCCCCGAGGCGGCCCTCGTGGAGAGCTTCGTCGAGAAGCCCGATCTCGACACGGCCAAGGCGTACTTCGCCGACCGCTCCTACCTGTGGAACGCCGGCATGTTCATCTCGCGCGCCGACGTGCTGCTCGGCGAGATCGCCGACAACCAGCCGCACCTGTACGCAGGGCTCATGGACCTCGCCGAGGCGTGGGACGACCGCGACGCCCGCGGACCCGTCGTCGACCGGGTCTGGCCGACCCTCACCAAGATCGCGATCGACTACGCCGTCGCCGAGCCTGCCGCAGAGAAGGGCCGGCTCGCCGTCGTCCCCGGCCACTTCGACTGGGACGACGTCGGCGACTTCGCGAGTCTCGCCAAGCTCAACTCCCACGGCCGCAAGAACGATCTCGCGATCCTGGGGCCGAACGCCCGCATCCTCTCGGATGCCGCGAGCGGCATCGTGGTGAGTCAGACCTCGCGCGTGATCAGCCTCATCGGCGTGCGCGACATCGTCGTGGTCGACACCGAGGACGCCCTTCTCGTGACCACCAGCGAGCACGCGCAGCGGGTCAAGGGTGTCGTGGACGCCCTCAAGCTCACCGGGCGCGGCGACGTGCTCTGAATTCCGCGGCTGTGACGGTCCGGTATCGACGTATTGCGTCTTTGTAACCTTTCGGCCCCAGAGGCGGTTCTGGATGCAAGCACGTCGTCACAGTGGGTAACTTTATGCAGTCCCCGTGAAGGACGCGGGGTTACCAGTGGAGGCTGAGTTGAACATCTCACGCACCAAGAAGCTCGTCGGTGTCACTGCCGCCGCGGGCCTTCTCATCGCCCTCGCGGGCTGCGGCGCAGCGCCGGAGAGCACCCCGAGCGAAACCGCCGACGCCATCGACGTCGTCGAAGGCTTCACCCCCTGCCTCGTCTCGGACGACGGCGGGTTCAACGACAAGTCGTTCAACCAGTCCGCGCTCGAGGGCATGGAGATGGCGGCCGAGGAGCTGGGCGTCGAGCCCATCGAGGTCGAGTCGAGCTCGGCCAACGACTACGCGCCGAACCTCGACAACCTGATCGCCGAGGGCTGCACGTTCATCGTCGCCGTCGGCTTCAAGCTGTCGGCCGACACGATCGCCTCGGCGACCGCGAACCCCGACGTCGACTACGCGATCATCGACGACTGGGCCGACGCCGACTTCAACGGCGAGACCGACGCCCCCAACATCAAGCCCCTCATGTTCGACACGGTCCAGGCCGCGTACCTCGGCGGCTACGCCGCGGCCGCATGGTCGGCTGAGGCCGGCGTCAACAAGGTCGGCACCTTCGGCGGCATCCAGATCCCGCCGGTGACGATCTTCATGGACGGCTTCGTCGACGGCGTCGCCAAGTACAACGAGGACAAGGGTGCCGACGTGGCGACCTTCGGCTGGGACGTCGCCGGCCAGGAGGGCTCCTTCACGGGCGGCTTCGCCGCCAACGACACTGCCAAGGTGACCGCGCAGGGCATCCTCGACCAGGGTGTCGACGTGATCCTGCCCGTCGGTGGACCGATCTACCAGAGCGCTCGCGACGCGATCGCCGACGGCGGCGCGAACACCGTCATGCTCGGTGTCGACTCCGACCTCGCCGTCGTCGACCCGTCGGTCGCCGACCTCGTGCTGACCTCGATCATGAAGCGCATCGACCAGGCCGTCTACGAGGCGACCATGGCCGCCGCGACCGGTGAGTTCGATGTCGCGCCGTACGTCGGCACGCTCGAGAACGAGGGCGTCGGCCTCTCGGGCTTCGGCTCGTTCGAGTCGCAGCTGCCCGAGGGCCTGGTCGACGAGCTCGCCGCGCTGCAGGAGCAGATCATCTCGGGTGAGCTCGAGGTGACCTCGCCCAGCTCGCCGTAGCACCGGCGCAGTGCGCACTGCGGCCGGGTGGATGACACATCCACCCGGCCGCAGTTCTTCCAGCCCACCCGACTCACTCGGTAAGGTGCAGATATGAAGCTCGAGCTCCGTGGAATCACGAAGCGGTTCGGGTCCCTCGTCGCGAACGACCACATCGATCTTGTGGTCCGCCCGGGTGAGATCCACGCCCTCCTGGGCGAGAACGGCGCCGGCAAGTCCACCCTCATGAACGTGCTCTACGGCCTGTACCAGGCCGATGAGGGCGACATCCTGCTGGACGACGTCGTCCAGCACTTCCGGGGTCCCGGAGATGCGATGGCCGCCGGCATCGGCATGGTGCACCAGCACTTCATGCTCATCCCCGTCTTCACGGTCGCAGAGAACGTCATGCTCGGCCATGAGGACACCAAGGCGCTCGGCGCCCTCGACCTCTCCAAGGCTCGCCAGCATGTGCGCGATGTCGCCGCCCGCTTCGGGTTCCAGGTCGATCCCGACGCGATCGTCGGCGATCTCCCCGTCGGCGTCCAGCAGCGGGTCGAGATCATCAAGGCCCTCTCGCGCGACGCCAAGGTGCTCGTCTTCGACGAGCCGACCGCGGTCCTGACGCCGCAGGAGACCGACGAGCTGATGGGCATCATGCGCCAGCTCCGCGACGAGGGCACCTCGATCGTGTTCATCACCCACAAGCTGCGCGAAGTCCGCGAGGTCGCCGATCGGATCACGGTCGTGCGACTCGGCAAGGTCGTCGGCGAGGCATCTCCGACCGCCTCCAACGCCGAGCTCGCCTCTCTCATGGTCGGGCGCGCCGTCGAACTCACCGTCCACAAGGGCGAGGCATCGATCGGCGAGGGCGGGCTCGCCGTCAAGGATCTCCGGGTTCTCACCGCCGAAGGTGCCGTCGTCGTCGACGGCGTGAGCTTCGATGTGCGTCCCGGGGAGGTGCTCGCCGTCGCGGGCGTCCAAGGCAACGGTCAGACCGAGCTCGTGGAGGCGATCGTCGGCCTTGCCGAGCGCGTCACCGGCACCATCACGCTCGACGGCGTGAACCTGATCGGGCGGAGCGTGCGCGGCATCCTCGACGAAGGAGTGGGGTTCGTCCCCGAGGATCGCACCGAAGACGGGCTCGTCGGAGGCTTCACGGTCGCCGAGAACCTCATCCTCGATCGCTCGTCGGATGCCGCCTTCGTCCGCGGCGGCACGATCAAGCGCACCGCCCTCGACGACTTCGCGAAGGCGCGCATCACCGAGTACGACATCCGCACGCAGGGCCCCGACGTTCCGGCCGGCACGCTCTCGGGCGGCAACCAGCAGAAGGTCGTGATCGCGCGCGAGATGAGCCGCGAGCTGAAGTTGCTCGTCGCCGCCCAGCCGACGCGCGGCGTCGACGTCGGATCGATCGAGTTCATCCACACCCGCATCGTCGAGACGCGCGACTCGGGTGTGCCGGTGCTCGTGGTCTCGACCGAGCTCGACGAGGTGGCGGCACTCGCCGACCGCATCGCCGTGATGTACCGCGGAACGATCGTGGGCATCGTGCCGGGCGACACCCCGCGAGACGTGCTGGGCCTGATGATGGCGGGCGAGACGCCCGAGAGCGGGGTGGCCGCGTGAGCGATGACGCCAAGGGGACGACCCCCGGCACTTCCGACCCGACCAAGGGCCTTCCGCCCGAGCAGCTGCCCCCGGCCTCCGGTCCGCTCACGGGCACGCCGGATGCTGCGACCGTCGACGCCGAGATCGCGCCGCCGCCGCGACAGAACGTCGTCATCAAGGAGATCCTGCGCAGCAACTGGGTGACCACGGTGCTTGCGATCGTCGCGGCGATGATCGTCGGCGGCATCCTGATGGCGATCACCGACGAAGACGTCCAGGCCGCTGCGGGCTACTTCTTCTCACGACCCGGCGACACCATCGCAGCCGTCTGGAGCGCCGTGTACGGCGGGTACGAGGCGCTCTTCCGCGGCGCGATCTTCAACTCGCGGGCGAACGACTTCGCGACGGCGATCCGTCCGCTCACCAACACGCTGGGCTTCGCGGCGCCGCTCATCGCAGCCGGCCTCGGCGTCGCCCTCGCCTTCCGCGTGGGGCTGTTCAACATCGGCGGGCGCGGCCAGATGCTCATCGGCGCGGCGTTCGCGGCGCTGGTGACGTTCAACCTCGACCTGCCGATGTACCTCCACCTGCCGCTGACGCTCGCCGCCGGCATCGTGGGCGGTGCGATCTGGGGTGGCATCGTCGGTGTACTCAAGGCCCGCACCGGCGCGCACGAGGTGATCCTCACGATCATGCTCAACTACGTCGCGTTCTATCTCGTGTCGTGGATGGTGCGCACCCCGGGACTCCTGCAGCGCCCGGCCGGCGACCAGCCGATCTCAGCCCCGACCCCCGCGTCGGCGCAGTTCCCGGATCTCATCGGCCCGCGCTTCCCGATGCTCGACTGGGGATTCATCATCGTCGTCGGCGCGACCGTGTTCGTGTGGTGGCTCGTCGAACGGTCCAGCCTCGGCTTCCGACTGCGGGCCGTGGGCGAGAACCCGCACGCCGCGCGGGCCGCGGGCATCTCGGTGCAGCGCATGTACATCTACGCGATGCTCTTCGCCGGAGGCCTGGCCGGTCTTGCGGCGATGAACCAGATCCAGGGGTCGGTGACCAGCGGCTTCGACGGCTATATCGACGCGGGCATCGGGTTCGACGCGATCACGGTCGCCCTGCTCGGACGCAGCCGCGCGTGGGGCGTCTTCGCCGCCGGCATCCTGTTCGGCGCCCTCAAGGCGGGTTCCTTCACGATGCAGGCGTCGCAGGGCATCCCCGTCGACATCGTGCTGGTCGTCCAATCGTTGATCGTGCTCTTCATCGCGGCACCACCGCTCGTGCGCACGATCTTCTTCCTTCCCAAGTCCGATGCCGAGAAGGCTGCCAAGGCCCGAGCCAAGGCCGCGAAGCGTCGACCCGAGCCTGTCAACGACAAGGCGGTGTCCGCATGACCGCTCTCGCTCCCTCGACGGCCGCCGACGGCACGATCCAGCTGGCGACCGTGCGCGTTCGCCACTGGAAGCTCGCCATCAGCCTGACACTGTCCACGGCGCTGCTGGGCATCCTCTTCCTCGTCGCCCCGCGCGACGGGGTGAGCACCTTCCGACTCGGCGATCCGGCATCCTCGATCGAACTCCCCAACGTCAGTGTTCCGACCGCGGCGACGAGCTGGATCGTGTGGGGAATTCTCCTCGTGCTCACGCTGTGGGCGGCGTGGGACGCGTGGGGGTACCGCCGCACCGGAATCTGGCTGCCGATCGTCTACGGCGTGCTGGCGATCTTCGCGTTCCTCACGTGGGCCGCCGCCGACGGACTGGTCCCCGTGACCGGACTCCTCTTCGGCGCGCTGTCGCTGTCGATCCCGCTCATCTTCGGTGCGCTGGGCGGTGTCATCGGCGAACGCGTCGGAGTCGTCAACGTCGCGATCGAGGGCCAGTTCCTGCTGGGCGCGTTCAGCGCGGCGCTCATCGCGAGCATCACCGGCAACCCCTTCATGGGCCTCATCGGCGCGATGGTGGGCGGCGTGCTCGTCGCGTTCGTGCTCGCGGCGTTCTCGATCAAGTACCTCGTCGACCAGGTGATCGTCGGTGTCGTGCTCAACGTCCTCGTGACCGGGCTCACCGGATTCCTCTACGGCGCGCTCCTCGTTCCCAACGAGTCCGAGCTCAACCGCCCGGTGCGCTTCACGCGCTGGGAGATCCCGCTCCTCGGCGACATCCCGATCCTCGGGCCGGTGCTGTTCAACCAGACCTTCATCGTCTACCTCATGTACTTCACGGTCGCCGCCGTGGCGTGGGGGCTCTACCGCACCCGCTGGGGCCTGCGCCTGCGCGCGGTCGGCGAGCACCCGCAGGCCGCCGACACCGTGGGCATCAAGGTCAACATGAGCCGGTTCTGGAACGTCTCGCTCGCGGGAGCGATCGCCGGCATCGGCGGCGCGTACTTCACGCTCGTCTCGGTCGGGCAGTTCACGAAGGAGATGACCGCGGGCCTCGGCTTCATCGCGCTCGCGGCGGTCATCTTCGGCCGGTGGGATCCGGTCCGCGCGACCCTCGCGGCGCTGCTCTTCGGCTTCACGACCAACCTGCAGAACCTGCTGACAGTGCTCGGCACGCCGATCCCCAGCGAGTTCATGCTGATGCTCCCGTACCTCGTCACGATCATCGCGGTCGCCGGCTTCGCGGGACAGATCAGGGGTCCGGCCGCGGCGGGCAAACCGTACATCAAGGGATGACCGTGACCGACCCTCCCGATACCGACCCGAAGGACGACCGCTCGTGACCGACATCGACTGGGATGACCTGCGTGCGGTCGCGACGGACGCGATGCGGCGCGCATACGCCCCGTACTCGCGCTACCGGGTGGGGGCTGCGGCACTCGTGTCGGACGGGCGCATCGTCGCCGGCTGCAACATCGAGAACGCCTCGTACGGCGTGACGCTGTGTGCCGAGTGCGCGCTGGTCGGCGACCTTTTCATGTCGGGCGGCGGCAAGCTCGTCGCGTTCGTGTGCGTGAACGGCGACGGTGAGACGATCATGCCGTGCGGTCGCTGCCGGCAGCTGCTGTACGAACACGCGATCCCCGGGATGCTTCTCGAGACCGTGTCGGGCATCCGCACGATCGACGAGGTGCTGCCCGACGCGTTCGGCCCCCGCGACCTCGAGGAGGCCGGGCGATGAGCTCCGTCGAGGCCCACGACGCGGTCGACGTCATCCGCGCGAAGCGCGACGGGGGAGCAGTCCCCGAGGATGCGCTGCGCTGGATGGTCGACGCCTACACGCGCGGCTACGTCGCCGACTCGCAGATGGCCGCGTTCGCGATGGCGGTGCTCCTCAACGGCATGACCCGTGACGAGATCCGTGTCATGACCGACGCGATGATCGCGTCGGGCGAGCGCATGAGCTTCGCCGGCCTCGGCAAGCCCACGGTCGACAAGCACTCCACCGGCGGTGTCGGCGACAAGATCACGCTGCCGCTCGCGCCGCTCGTCGCAGCCTTCGGCGTCGCGGTTCCGCAGCTCTCGGGTCGCGGCCTCGGGCACACCGGCGGCACGCTCGACAAGCTCGAGTCGATCCCCGGCTGGCGGGCGGCGCTGTCGAACGACGAGATGTTCGCGCAGCTGCGCGACGTCGGCGCCGTGATCTGCGCCGCCGGGTCGGGCCTGGCTCCCGCCGACAAGAAGCTCTACGCCCTCCGCGACGTCACCGGCACCGTCGAGGCGATCCCGCTGATCGCCTCGAGCATCATGTCGAAGAAGATCGCCGAGGGCACCGACTCGCTCGTGCTCGATGTGAAGTTCGGCTCGGGAGCATTCATGCGCGACGTCGAGCGCGCGCGGGAGCTCGCCCGCACGATGGTGGCGCTCGGCACCGACTCGGGCGTGTCGACCACGGCGCTGCTCACCGACATGAACACGCCGCTCGGCCTCGCGATCGGCAACGCCAACGAGGTGCGCGAGTCGGTCGAGGTGCTCGCCGGCGGCGGTCCCGCCGACGTGGTGGAGCTCACCGTCGCGCTCGCGCGCGAGATGCTCTCGCTCGCGGGCCAGCCCGATGCCGACGTCGAAGGAGCACTCCGCGACGGCCGGGCGATGGACGCGTGGCGCGCGATGATCCGGGCCCAGGACGGGGATCCGGATGCTGCACTTCCCGCTCCGAACGAGACTCACACCGTGACGGCGACCGAGGCAGGCTTCGTCACCGGCATGGAGGCGCTGCCGTTCGGCATCGCCGCATGGCGGCTCGGGGCCGGCCGCGCCCGCGCCGAGGACCCGGTGCTGCATGCCGCCGGGATCGATCTTCACGTCAAGCCCGGCGACGAGGTCGCCGTCGGTCAGCCGCTGTTCACCCTGCTGGGCGAGGATGCGTCGCGGTTCGACCGCGCGCTCGACGCCCTCGAGGGCGCATGGGACGTGGGTGCTGAGGCCCCCGCCCGTACCCCGCTCGTGCTCGAACGCATCACCGCCTGACGCCGCCGGCGCGGCATCCATCCCCTTCCGCTTCCACACCGCCCCGACTCCGAGGAGAAACCCATGCCCATCGATCAGCACGGCGACGCCGTTCTCGACGGAGTCTCGATCCGGAGCCTGCCGAAGGTGTCGCTGCACGATCACCTCGACGGCGGCGTGCGGCCGGCGACCATCATCGGACTCGCCGACGCGGCGGGCGTCGAGGTGCCCGAGACCGATCCCGACGACCTCGCCGACTGGTTCGCCGAGAAGAGCGACTCGGGCTCGCTCGTGGAGTACCTGAAGACGTTCGACCTCACCACCGCGGTGATGCAGACGCGTGAGGGACTCACGCGCGTCGCGCGCGAGTTCGTCGAAGACCTCGCCGCCGACGGCGTGATCTACGGAGAGGTGCGCTGGGCCCCCGAGCAGCACCTCACGCGCGGCCTGTCGCTCGACGAGGTCGTCGGCGCGGTGCAGGAGGGCATCGAAGAGGGTGAGGATTCCGCCGAGCGCAGCGGCCGTGACATCCGCGTCGGGCAGCTCATCACCGCGATGCGCCACACCGACCGGTCGCTCGAGATCGCCGAACTCGCGGTCGCCTGGCGTGGACGCGGCGCCGTCGGCTTCGACATCGCCGGGCCCGAGGACGGGTTCCCGGCGTCGAACCACCGCGCGGCGTTCGACTACCTGGCGGCGGAGTTCTTCCCGGCCACCGTGCACGCGGGCGAGGCGGCCGGACTCGACTCGATCCGTTCGGCGCTGATCGACGGACGCGCGCTGCGCCTCGGCCATGGGGTGCGCATCGCGGAAGACCTCGAGGTCGTCTCGCGCGCGGGCGAAGAGGTGCTCGTGCAGTTCGGCGACCTGGCCCGCTGGGTGCGCGACCGTGAGATCCCGCTCGAGCTGTCGCCGTCGTCCAACCTGCAGACCGGCGCGATCGCGGCGTGGGGGACGGCCCTCGAGGACCACCCCTTCGACCTGCTGTACCAGCTCGGGTTCTCGGTGACGGTGAACGTCGACAACCGCACGATGAGCCGCACGTCGCTCACGCGCGAGCTGGCGCTGCTGGCCGAGACCTTCGACTACGGCCTCGACGACCTCGAGGCGTTCCAGCTGAATGCGGCCGCCGGTGCGTTCCTGCCGATCGAGGAGCGCGAAGAGCTCATCGAGCTGATCGCCGACGGCTTCGAGCGGTAGGTCTCCGCGCGGGGACTGGGACACCCCGGGTTTGGGGCGCTTCGCGTGCGCGACGCGCCGGGTGGGTCGGCGTGTCGGGCACGGAAGGCGCCCCGAACCCGGGGTGGAGTGCCGACGGATGCTGCGGCTCGGCGTGTCGGGCACGCACGGCGCCCCGAACCGCGGGCCGAAACACCCGGAGAGACCGGACTAACGCCGCGCGACGCCCGGGTGGGTGTCGAGATACGCCTCGAACGCCTCGGCCGAGGTCTTCTCCGGCGTGAAGCCGAAGTCGCGCACGAGGGCGTCGTTCGCGAGCACCGGGCGGTAGCGGAGGAACCCGACCTGCTCGGGGCCGTGGACCGTGAGTCGCAGCATCCGTCCCATCCGCAGGGCGAAGGCGAGGACGCCGGCCGGAAGCGTCAGCAGCGGCTTGCCGAGGCGGGCGGCGATCTCGTTCACGGTCATGCGGCCGGTTCCGGCGACGTTGTAGATGCCGGCGGGGCCGTCGGTCGCCGCGCGCGCGATCGCGGCGGCGACGTCGTCGACCCAGATGAAGACGAACGGCGACTCCGAGCCGCGGACGGCCAGCACCCGGCGGCCGTCCCACAGCGCCGTGATCTGGTTCTTCACGGTGGGCCCGAGGATCGTGCCGATCCGGAACACGACCTGCTCGAGCTCGGGGTTCGTCTGCCGGAACGCCGCCAGCATCTGCTCGACGAGACGCTTGTGCTTCGAGTACGGGAACTCGTCGTTGCCGCGCACCGGGTCGCTCTCGTGCAGCCACTCCGGATTGTCGGGGTGGTACCCGTAGGCGGCGCCCGACGACGACACGACGATGCGCTTGACACCGGTCTCGACGCAGGCCTCGAGCACGTGGCGCGAGCCGTCGACGTCGACCAGATACTCGAGGTCGTGGTCACGGCCGGGGTTCACGATGGCCGCGAGGTGCACGACGACGTCGATGCCGTGACGCTCCAGCAGCGGCACGAGCGAGCCCTCGCGCGTGACGTCGGCCTCGTCGTAGACGACGCCCTCGATCGGGTGCTCCGGCCGGCGCACATCGGCGGCGACCACGAGCGCGACATCGGGGTGGGCGACCAGCGCCGCGGCGACGTGGGTGCCGAGGAACCCGGCGCCGCCCGTGATCAGAACGCGCGTCATGCGGATGCCTCGGCGGCGGCATCCGCGGTGCCCTCGTCACGCGTCGCATGGCGCGAGGCGTCGCCCTTGGCCGAGCCCGTGCGGCGCTTCGTGTGCCGAGCCCAGAGCGTCGCGACGATGAGTCCGGCGATGATGTCCCAGATGCCCCACCAGCCGGCGACGATCGCCATGCCGCCGAGGCCCCCGAAGAAGGTGAAGACGAGGCCGAGTCCGAGACCGGCATTGCGGATGCCGACCTCGAACGTCATCGCCTTGCGCTCGCGTGTGCCGAGTCCGCCGACCACCGCCGTGCCGTAGCCGATCGCGAGGGCGACGGCGTCGTGGATCGTGACCACGAGCACGATGATGCCGAGGAACGCGACGAAGAAGGCCCAGTTGCCGGCGAGCGCGGCGACGATGAACCCGACGAGCGCGATGAGCGAGAACCACTTCACGAACGGCTGCACCTTCATCGCGAAGGCCGGGAAGCGGTTGCGGATCAGGAGTCCGGCGGCGAAGGGGAGGCCGATGATGAGGAATATGTCGACGAGCATCTGCCACGGGTTGAGCTCGACGGTCTCCAGCAGCGTGCTCGCGGTCGGATGCAGGGACCCCCAGAACGCGACCGACAGCGGCAGCGCGAAGATGTAGATGACGTTGCCGACCGCGGTCATCGACACCGACAGCGCGACGTTGCCGCCGGAGCGATGCGTCAGCACCTGCGAGATGTTCCCCGGCGGGCAGCAGGCCACCAGGATCATGCCGAGCGCCATCGACGGCGTCACCGGCAGGATGAGGGTCAGGGCGAAGGTCACCGCAGGCAGGACGACCAGCTGCGCGAGAATCGCGATCGCGAACGGCTTCGGCTTGCGCGCGACGATCTTGAAGTCGTCGACGGTGGTGTCCAGCGCGATGCCGAACATGATGAGCCCCAGCACCACGTTCAGGATCACGAGGGTCCCGGGGTTGAAGTTCAGGACGATGTCGTCGGGGTTCATGCGGGGATCCTCTTCTTCGAGGGGGCGGTCTCGCCCGTGCGCAGCTTCGCGGTCGCGGTGCGCACCGCGCGGCGGTACGCATCCTTGTTGACGTAGTACGACATGCGCTCGAGGCCGAGGTACTTGTAGCCGCCCGTGAGGTCGGGCCACGGCTCGCTCGTCGCCGTGCGACGGAACTCGGCCGCGCGCTCGGGATCGCTCTCATCCGCCGCGAGGTACGCCGCGATGAGCTCGGCCTGCTCGTAGCGGCCCTGCCACCCGATGCCGGAGGCCTCGATCATGCCCATGACATACAGGCCGTTGAACGAGGGCGGGAAGACGTTGAGGAAGAGCTTGGGTGACCAGCCCGTCCAGTTGAGGGCGTCGCGGGCGACGAAGGGGTAGTCGAGCGTGTAGCCGGTCGCCAGCAGCACCATGTCGTAGTCGGCGCTCGAGCCGTCGCGGAAGTGCACCGTCTGCCCGTCGAACCGGTCGATGTCGGGCTGGATCCGCAGGTCGCCCTGGCCGAGGTGGTTCAGGATCAGGGTGTTGACGATCGGGTGCGACTCGTAGATCTTGTACCCGGGCTTGGGAAAGCCGAAGCGCACCGGGTCGCCCGTGAACGCCTGCAGCACGCGCTTGTCGACGAACTGCTTGATGCGCGCGGGCAGGGGCTTGCCCTGGTTCAGCGTGTCGGACGGACGGCCGAAGAGGTAGCGCGGCACGAAGTAGTAGCCGCGACGCACGCTCATATCGACGGATGCCGCGTGGTGCACCGCGTCGACGGCGATGTCGCAGCCCGAATTGCCGGCTCCGATGATGAGCACGCGCTTGCCGGTGAGCTGCGCCGCGCTCTTGTAGGCGCTGGTGTGCACGATCTCGCCGGTGAACTCGCCGCGGAACGCCGGCACGTTCGGCTCGGCGAGCGTGCCGTTTGCGAGGATCACGCCGTCGTAGCGCTCGGAGGTCGTGCCGTCGGGCCCATCGGCGCTCAGCATCCAGCCGCCGTCGTCGGTCTTCTCGACCGAGGTGACCTTCGTCTCGAAGCGGAACCGCTCGGTGAGGCCGAAGTGATCGGCGAAGTCGCGGAAGTATCGGATGAGCGTGCGGTGGCTCGGGTAGTCGGCCGTCGTGTCCATCGGAAACTCCGCGAACTCGGTCGTCGTGCGCGAAGAGATGAGGTGGGCCGACTCGTACATCGTCGAGCGCGGGTTCTCGATGTCCCAGAGGCCCCCGACGCCGCGTGAGGCCTCATAGCCGTCGAACGCGACTCCTGCCTTCTGCAGGGCGCGCGCTGCGGACAGCCCTGAAGGACCGGCGCCGATGATGGCGTAGCGGTGCTCGTGCATTCTTCTCCCAGACACGTCTTCGTGATCGGGCTCCGGCCCGGACAACCTCACGATGTTAGCCGTTCTTAACTGAAAATCCGCATCGTGTGTGGATGGTCACGACAACAGTGCCAGGATGCCGCGTACGAGCACCACTGTCGCGCCCGCCCACGCGATCGCGAGCATCGCGATTCGGGCGATGCGGGAGGGCACGAACCGCACCAGCAGAGTGCCGATCAGGATGCCGGCGGCGGTCGCCGCGATGAGCAGCCAGATGTCGGCGACGGGGGATACCGGGAGCCCTCGCAAAGCCACCGAGACGACGCTGAACGTCGCGAAGATCACCTGAACGCTCGCGGCGAACCGGCGCTGCTCCCACTGGTCGCCGACCGCGTAGGCGGCGAGCGGCGGGCCGGACAGGCCGCTCGCGACGTGCATGAACCCCGCGGCCGAGCCCGCGACGACCGCTCCCGGGCGGCCGCGCAGCGATGCCGAGAGGGCCGGGATCCAGCCGGCCACGAGCGCGAAGTACGCCATCGCGGCGATGAGGAGGAGGAGCGCCGAATCGGGCAGCACCCGCACGAGGAGCGCCGCGAAGGGGGCGGCTACCAGACCCGGCCAGATGAGCCACCACGTCCGCCGCCACTCGATCTGCCGCCAGACGAGCGGGATCGCAGACAGCGACGCGACGAGCGCGAGCAGCACGCCGATCGTGACGCCCTCGAGCGGGCCGTAGAGCAGCACGATGGGTCCGACGAGCACGAGCACGAACCCGAGGCCCGTGATGCGCTGGATCACCGCCGCGACGAAGGCGGCGAGGGCTGCGAGGACGAGGGTCACGGGCGGAAAGTCTATGTCGCCGGCAGGCCGCTTTCGAACTCGACCAGCAGTTCCGTGAGCTCGGCTCGCATGTCGTCGTCCGAGATCGTCGGCGTGCCGTCGCCGTCCTGTGGGCCATAGTCGCCGAACGACGCGTGGCTCGCACCGTCGATTACCGCCATCTCCGCGTCGGCAGGCAGCAGCGGTCGCGCGTCGGCGATCTTCTCGGGGGTCGACAGCCCGTCCTCACTGCCGGCGATGCTGATCACCGGGAGCCCCGAGTCAGCGAGATCGGTCGCGCAGTACGACCCGAACAGGGCGAGGGCGTCGGCGTCGTCGGCCAGCTGGCACGCGCGGACGCCCCCGAGTGAGTGGCCGCCGACGATCCACGTGCCGACGTCGGGAGCGAGATCCGTGAAGGCCGACAGCGGACGCAGGTCGAAGAAGGCGAGGTTCAGCCAGGGTTTGGTGATCACGACCGTGACGCCCGCCTCGTCGACGATTCCCGACATCTTGTTCGCGTACGCCCACGGGTCGACCTTCGCGCCCGGGATGTAGACGAGGCCGACCTCGCTCGCGCCGTCGGCCGGGGCGAGCACGATGCCCGCGGCGGTGTCGCTGATCGTGATCGCCGGGTCGGCGCGCACGGCGGCGAGAGGGTCGGGCTCGGCGGCCATCACCCCCACCTGGCTCCAGATCACGATGCCGACGGCTCCCGCGAGCAGCAGCACTCCGATCGAGCCGAGCACCCACGCGAGGATCCGCCGGGCGCGGCGATGCGATGTCACAGCCCGGCCTGGCGCGCCGCGACGACGGCCTCCACACGCGGGAAGAGCGGATGCTGCGCCTCGAGCCCCGTCACGGTGGCGGTGAATGTCGCGGAGTCGTGCTCGCGCAGCATCCGCTGCAGGTCGACCGATTGCGGGTCCTCGGCATCGTCGAAGGCGAGCGCCGCGCCCATCGCCGCGACCAGCGCGTCGACCGGGAGCCCGCGTTCCGCGGCTTCGGCGGCGGGGCCGACGAAGCGCTCGTTCCGTGAGAGCTTGCGCAGGGGCTGGCGGCCCACCCGCCACACCGTGTCGGGGAGCGCGGCGTTTCGGAACCGGGCGAGGATCGTCGCGCGGTACGCCGCGAGATCGGCCGCGTCGAGCCCGTGCTTGGCGGCCAGCAGCGCCGAGGTCTCTTCGAGCGCCGCGGCCACACGCGCGGCGATCTCGTCGTTCGCGAGCGCGGCCGCGATCGTCTCGACGCCCGCCTGCGCGCCGAAGTACGCCGTCGTCGCATGCCCGGTGTTGACGGTGAAGAGCTTGCGCTCGATGTAGGGGGCGAGGTCGTCGACGAAGTGGGCGCCGGGAATGCGCGGGGGCTGCTCGCCGAACGGGGGGCGCTCGATCGCCCACTCGTAGAACGGCTCGACGGTGACGTCGACGCCGCCGTCCGCGGGCTGCGCGGGCACGATGCGGTCCACCGCGGTGTTGGCGAACACCGCGCGCCCGGCCAGGGCGTCCCATGCGTCGCCCGTGAGAGCGATGATCTCGTCGCGCAGCAGGTCGGTCGCGTTGATCGCGTTCTCGCACGCCATGATCTGCAGCGGGGGAGCCGCGGGGTCGCGCAGCCCGAGACCCGCGACGATGTGCGGCGCGACGAACTTCAGGATCGTGGGCCCGACGGCGGTCGTCACGACGTTGGCCGTGGCGATCTCGTCCACGACCTGCTGTGGGTTCTCGGCGCTGTTGATCGCGCGGAATCCGGTGACGACCGTGTCGCGGCCGCCCTCGCCCACCTCGTGGACGGTGTACTCTGAGACGGCGTTGATCGCGTCGACGAGCGGGGCCGCGACGTCGGAGAACACGAGCTCGTAGCCACCTTCGTGCAGCAGCAGCCCGACGAACCCACGGCCGATGTTGCCGGCGCCGAAGTGGACGGCCTTCATCACACGCCTGCGGACGAGACGATCGCGAAGAGCTCCTCGGGAGTCCCCGCCTCTTTCAGCCGCGCGACGTCGTCGTCGTCCGAGAACAGGATCGCGATCTGCGACAGGATCTCGAGGTGCTCATCGCCCTTGCCCGCGATGCCGACCACGAAGGTCACCGGCTCGCCGCCCCAGTCGACACCGCCGTCGTAGCGGACGACCGACAGCGCCGAGTCGAGGATCGTGTGCTTGGTCTCGTTCGTGCCGTGGGGGATGGCGAGTTCGTTGCCCATGTAGGTCGAGACGGTCTGCTCGCGCTGCTGCATCGCATCGAAGTAGGCGCTTGTGACGGCGCCCACGGACTCGAGGATGTCGGCCGCCTCCTTCATGGCCTCCTCGCGCGTCGCGCTGCCGGAGTGTATGCGCACCTGTCCGATGCTGAGGACCTCACGTGCCATGTCGGTCGCCTTTCTGTCGTCCGCGGATCCCGCGGCCTGTCTAGTTTCGAACGTACCCGGGCCGCCCCGGGGCCGGGAAGGCCACGAGGCCGGAGGCCTCCCGCCGTCCGGCCCCGCAGCGGTCTGGTGTGTCAGTTCTCGTGCTGGTTGCGCACGAGCTCCACGACCTCGTCGTACTTCGGCGAGTTCATGAAGTTGTCGACCGAGATGTGGACCGCATCCGGCGTCTTGGCGCGTGCGCGGTCGGTCAGCTGGTTCTGCGTGATGACCAGGTCGGCTGAGGAGTCGAGGGCCGCGATCGCCTTGTTGACGACGGTGACGTCTTCGATGCCCGCCTTCTTGATCTTGTTGCGCAGCACGCTCGCACCCATCGCCGACGATCCCATGCCGGCGTCGCACGCGAACACGATGTTCTTGATCTCGCGCTCGGTCATGATCGCGGGCTCCACGCCGCCGGCCGCGGCCGTCGCAGCCCCGCCGCGAAGGCCCCCGAGGGCGTCGGACGACTTGCCCTTGGCCGCCTCGGTCTGGGTGATCGCCGCGCCGAACGCGTCGTCGGTGGCCGCCATCGCCGCGAGGTCGCGCTTGCGCGAGGCCCGCAGGATCACGCCCGCGATGAGGAAGGTCACGGTCGCCGAGAGGATCACCGAGAGGATCACCGCGAAGTACGCGCCCGTCGCGGTCTGCGCGAGCACCGCGATGATGCTGCCCGGTGCAGCCGGTGCGCGCAGCGCGCCGCCGAGGAGCATGTTCGTGGTGACACCGGTCATGCCGCCGGCGATGAGCGCCAGGATCAGGATCGGCTTCATGAGCGCGTACGGGAAGTACACCTCGTGGATGCCGCCGAAGAACTGGATCACGGCCGCGCCGGGGGCCGAGGCGCGCGCGGCGCCGAGGCCGAAGAACGTGAACGCGAGCAGCAGGCCGACGCCGGGACCGGGGTTGGCCTCGAGGAGGAACAGGATCGAGGCGTTGTTGTCCGCCTCGGCCGCCTGCTGGATGCCCAGCGGCGTCAGCACGCCGTGGTTGATCGCGTTGTTGAGGAAGAAGACCTTCGCCGGTTCGATCACGATGCTCGTGAGGGGCAGGAGGTTGTTCTCCACGAGCCAGCCCACGGCATTGCTGAGTCCCTGCATGACGCCGTTGACGAGCCAGGCGATCGGGTAGAAGCCCACGACGGCCATCACGAAGCCCCAGATGCCGGCGGAGAACATGTTGACGAGCATCTCGAAGCCCGCCTTGATCTTCCCCTCCCACAGGCTGTCGAGCCACTTCATCGTGTAGGCCGCGAGCGGCGCCATGATCATCGCGCCGATGAACATGTGCACCTCGCCGAGCTGGTCATCCGCAGGCAACGTCGCGTTGACGTTCGCGATCAGCAGGTCGGAGCCCGCGATCGCACCCATCGTCGCGATCGAGGCGACGACGCCGCCGCGGATGCCGTAGACGATGCTGCCGCCGGTGTAGGCGATCAGGAGCGGCAGGAGGTAATGGATGAACGGACCGACGATCGTCGCGAGGTCGGCGTTCGGGGTCCAGCCCACTCCGATGAAGAAGGCGGTGAAGATTCCCCACGCGATCAGCGCGGGGATGTTCGGCATGATCATGCCGGACAGATACGTGCCGAAGCGCTGGACTCCGACTCGTGTCTTGCTGGTGCCCGTCGTGGGCGTTGACGCCGTTGTCATTGCGATCTCCTTGTTTGTTTCGGGTGGCGGCGCGCTAGGCCGCGGGGGTGGTGCTGTTCTCGGCCGCGGCGGCACGCGCCGCGTCCCGGGCGGATGCCGCGCCGGAGGCTTCGAGGGCGGCGGCGGCGATGACCCGCGCGTCGTCGATCGAGTGCTGCAGGAGCGTCGCGCGCACGTCGGCGAGCGCGGTGGGCGCCATCGACAGGCTCGTCGCGCCGAGGCCGACGAGGACGACGGCCAGCAGCGGGTCGGCCGCGGCCTCACCGCAGATGCCGACGGGCTTGCCGTGGATGCGGCCGGCATCGCCGACCTCGCGGATGAGCCGCAGCACCGCGGGGTGCCACGGATCCTGGAACGCCGCGACCGAACCCAGCAGGCGGTCGGCGGCGAGCGTGTACTGCGTGAGGTCGTTCGTGCCGATCGAGGCGAAGTCGGAGTAGGACAGGATCCGGTCGGCCAGCAGTGCCGACGACGGCACCTCGATCATGACGCCGGCGGTCTTCACGCCGTAGTCGCGGGCAAGGTCGGTGAAGTACACCGATTCCTCGACGGTCGCCACCATCGGCGCCATGACCCACAGGTCGGCATCCGTGGCGGCATCGGCCTGGGCGAGGGCGGTGAGCTGCTCGCGCAGGATGTCCTCGCTCGCACGGAGCGCCCGGATGCCGCGAAGCCCGAGTGCGGGGTTCTCCTCGTGCGCGTCGTTGAGGAACGCCAGCGGCTTGTCGGCACCGGCATCCAGCACCCGCACGACCACCTTCTTGCCGGGGAAGGCCGCGAGAAGCTGCGTGTACGACTCGCGCTGCTGCTCGACGGTGGGTGCCTGGCTCGCGCTGAGGAACAGGAATTCCGTGCGGAAGAGGCCGACGCCCTCGGCTCCGAGGGCGACCGCCTCGGCGGCGCCCTCCGGCTTGCCGAGATTCGCCAGCAGCGGCACGGGCGTGCCGTCGGCGAGCGCGCCCGGGGTGAGGGGAGCAGATGCCGCCGACGCGCGCGAAGCCGCACGGGTCTGTGCCCGCTCGAGTTCGTCGGCGGTGGGGTCGGTCGTGACGACGCCGGCTGCCGCATCCACGATCACCGTGTCGCCGTCCGCGAGAGTCGTCGCGCCCAGGGCGCCGACGACCGCGACGATCGCCTTCTCGCGGGCGAGGATCGCGGTGTGCGAGGTCGGTCCGCCGTCGGTGGTGACGAGCGCCAGCACCTTGTCGAGGTCGAGGAGCGCCGTGTCTGCGGGGGCGAGATCCTTCGCCACGAGCACGAACGGGTAGCCCGGATCGGGCACGCCCGGTGCCGGAACCCCGCGCAGGTGCGCGATGACGCGCTGCGCGACATCATCGAGGTCGGCCGCGCGCTCGCCGAGGTAGCCGCCCATCGCGGTCAGCGTGTCGCGGAACGACGCGAACGCGTCGAAGACTGCGAACTCGCTGGTCTTGCCCGCGGCCAGACGCGTGGCGATCTCGTCTTCGAGGGTCGGGTCCTCGGCCATCATGGCCTGCGCCTCGAGCACGTCCTGCGCCGCGCCGCCGGCCTGGGCGCCGCGGGCCTCGAGCTCGCGGGCGACGGCGCCGACGGCCTCCTTCACCCGCGCCGTCTCCTCGTCTGCAGACAGCGTGCTGGGTGCATCGCTCGGGGCGGGCAGAGGTTCGGACATGCGGGCCACGGGGCCTTGGGCGACCCCGAGGCCGATGCCGACACCACGGATCTCAGCCATCGTCCTACTCCGCGTCGTGATCGGTCGTGAGGAGCTCGGAGAGCGTGTCGAGCACGCCTTCGGCCCCGTCGCCGTCGGCGGTCAGGGTGACGTAGTCGCCGTGCTCGACGCCGAGCGCGATGACGCCGAGGATGCTCGCCGCGTTGACGGGGCTGCCGGCGCCCTTGGCGATCGTGACCGGGATGCCGGAATCCTTCGCCGCCTGGGCGAAGAGCTTCGCGGGGCGGGCGTACAATCCGTGCGAGGAGCCGATGTGGACGGTCCGGGAAATGGGGGGCATGTGCGTGACCTCTCTGTCGCTTCGTTTTCGTGTCGAGTCGGTGGTTTGCGGGATGTCGCGGGGAGCGTCAGGGGGGTGGGCCGCCCGCGGTCGGCAGGGTCCCCCCGGAGCCTCCGACCGCGGCGCGGACGAGCGCGAGCGTCCGCGTGCCGTCGAGATCCTGGAAGATGTCGGACGGCAACAGCACCACCGTCGTTCCTCGAAGCGCAGCATCCCGCTCGATGCGCTCGAGCGCATGCACGAGGTGCGGCCCCACGAGGACGACGTCGGCGGCATCGAGATCGATCGGTAGCGAAAGCTCGGTGCCGGCGAAGGCGGTGTAGGCGAGACCCTGGTCATGGGCCGCATGGCGCACGCGCTGTGCGACGAAGGTGCTCGAGGCACCCGCTCCGCAGACCACCAGGATCCTCATCGATCCGCCTCCTCGGTTGCCATTCTTGTGAGAATGCTGGGAGCCGACAACCAGTCGTTCTTCCGCGGGGGCGGAAGGACGCGTGCTCAGCTGAAGTAGGCGCTCGCCTTCGGCGAGTAGAGCAGGATCAGGCCGATGAGCGGCAGCAGGCTGCTGCCGATGACCGCCCACAGGCTGCTTCCGCCGGAGACGAACGCGGCGATCGCGACGGCGATGCCGATCACGAACACGATCGCCATGATGGTGCGCGCGCCGTTGCTGCCGCGGAAGAGACCGAGGCTCACGGCGATGGTGATGATGCCGATCACGATCGAGGCCCACCCCGCCCAGCTGAAGATGTGGAAGATCCCGCTGATGATCGTGAACAGTCCGTTGATCCAAGCGATGACGGCGACGAGCGTGACCCCGCCTGGGCGCTGACCTGCCATGAGCACTCCTTCGTCCGGGGCGGCCACGCCGCCCGTTGGCGCTCACGCTATCGCCCCCGTGGTCGCAGGGCCACGGCATCCGCATGCTCGCCCGCGTGTCGCGACGCGCGTGGTTGACTGGCTCCGGGTCTGCGAGAGAGGAGCACCGTGGCACGAGCGAGGCAGGACAGACTGCTGGGTCTGCTCGCGCGCGACGGTGACTGGGCGACGGCGGCGACGCTCGCCGACGCCATCGGGGTGACTCCGCGCAGCATCCGCTCGTACGTCACCGCGATCAATGCGCGCATCGCTCCCGGCGTCGCGGTCGAGTCCGGTCCGCTCGGGTATCGAGCGGGGACGGATGCCGCAGCCGCCCTCCGCGCCGGCCTCGAGACCGGCACACCTCGCGACCGCCTGCACACGCTCGTGCGGAGCCTGCTCGACGCGCCCGACGGCATCGACGTCTACGAGACGGCCGACGCGCTGTTCGTGAGCACCGCGACCCTCGACGCCGACCTCGCCCGCGTCCGCGGACTTCTCGGCGGCACCGAGCTCACGCTCGAGCGCTCCGCGTCGCGCGCGCGTCTGCGGGGTACCGAAGCGGCGCAGCGGCGCCTTCTCAGCCGTCTCGCGCACGACGAGATGGATGCCGGATCCTTCGACCTCGCGAGTCTTCGACGCACCCTCGGCGAGGGATCGGTCGGCGCGCAGGCGTTCGGGCCGTTCAAGACCGAGCTCGTCGCGCGGCTGGGGGAGCGCGGCTGGTTCGTGAACGAGTTCGGCATCAGCGACGTCGTGATGCACATCGCGATCGCCGCCGATCGCGTGGCTCAGGACCGACCGCTCGAGGCGGTCGCCGCCGATGCTCGCCCCGCCCAGCTCGAGGTCGCCGGCATCATCGCCGAGCTGTCGGAGCGCCACCTCGGCGTCTCCCTCGGCAGCGGCGACCTGCAGCACCTCGCCACCCTCGTGCTGACGCGGGTCGTGGCGCCCGGCGCGCCCGGCGCCGCGACGGGCGACGACCATGCGCGCTCGCGGCTCGAGCCCGACGTCGAACAGGCGGTGCGCGAGGTCGTCGAGCACGCCGCGGCCGAATTCCTCGTCGACATCGCGCACGAGGACTTCATTCTGCGCCTCGCCCTGCACGTGCAGAACCTGCGTCATCGCGCGCGTGAGCAGGCGTGGTCGCGCAATCCGCTGACGCGCTCGTTGAAATCGACCTATCCGATGATCTTCGAGGTCGCCGTGTACATCGCCAGCGGCCTGCACGAGCGCCTCGACATCCCCCTCCTCGACGACGAGATCGCCTACATCGCTATGCACGTCGGCGGGCGGCTCGAGCGCAGCCGGCGCGCCGATCAGCTGCTCACCGCCACGATCGTCTGCCCGGGTTACTACGAGCTGCACGAACTGCTGCGGTCTTCGGTGGACCGGTCGCTCGGGCAGGCGATCGAGGTCGTCGGCGTCGAGACGCGCGTGGATCCCGACTGGACCTCGATCGACACCGACCTCGTGCTGACCACGATCGATCCGCCCGCATCGGGCGAGCGCATCGTGCGGATCCAGCCGTTCCTCACCGACGCCGACGTCGAGCGCGTGCAGGCGGCGGCCGGCCGCATCCGTCGCTCCCGCCGGCTCGCGCGCCTGCGCGCCGAGCTCGAACGGTACGTCGATGCGTCGGCGTTCGTGCGGGGACTGGATGCCGCGGCCGGCGTCGACGGTGCGATCCGCACGCTGGGCGCGCTGCTGGTCGCGCAGGGCGTCATCGACGAGGACTACATCGACCGCACGATCCAGCGCGAGCAGCTCTCATCCACCGCGTTCACCGACGCGCTCGCCGTGCCGCACGCCCTCGGGATGACCGCGACCCGCACCGCGATCGCGATCGGCATCGCCGAGCCCTCGATGCCGTGGGGCGAGGGCCGCGTGCAGGTCGTGGCGATGGTGGCGTTCTCCGAGACCGACCGCGAGGCGTTCCAGACGGTCTTCGAGCAGTTCGTCGAGGTCTTCTCGGAGCGCGACAGCGTGCAGCGGATCGTGCGCCGCGCGACGGACTTCCCCGGCTTCCTCGACGAGCTCGTCGCCGTCATCGACGGCTGAGCGGTTCGCGCGCAGGGGCGGAGGTTCCTCCGGTTCACCCCCGGTTTGGGGCGCGTTCCGTGCGCGGCACGCCGGGAGTGCTGGCGTGTCGCGCACGGAACGCGCCCCGAACCGGTGGGGTGCAGCATCCATGCCCTCCGTGGTGCCCGCGGGGTCGCCGGCCGGCTCATCGGTCGGGTCGACGGTCCCTCTCGGGTTTGGGGCGCGGTGCGTGCGCTACACGCCGGCGGTACTGGCGTGTCGTGCACGTTCGGCGCCCCGAACCGGTCGCGGAAGAGCCGCTCAGCCCGGGGGATGGATGCCGAAGGCGGCCAGTCGCGCGCCGAGCTTCGCCGCCGTCCTGATGTCGGTCCAGCCCCAGCGCACGAGCGGGAGCCCGGTCACTCCGCGGATCCAGTCCTCGCGCTGCTTCTCGTCGTCGAAGACCTCGTCGGGGGTTCGGTCGACGAGCAGGCGTCCGTCCTCGTACTTGATCCGGCCGTCGAACTCGCCCAACGCCCTCACATCGCCGAGCCCGAAGTCGACGTAGTACATGCGTCCATTGCGAGCCGATGGGACCGCGACCTGCAGTTGAGGTCGGCGGAACCCGAGTTCGGCGAGCCGGATGCGGCTGATGCTCTCGCCCGGGAGCTGTGCCCGGCCGTCGGCGAACCGCAGCACGCGCTGCGCGGCCGATACTCCGTGCGCGCTGCGCCGCGCGATCTCGAGCGCCGTCGCGCGGAACTCCTCAGCCGTGTCGTGGTCGTACTCGTGCGGCTCGGGCGTGCACCGCATGCGCAGCGCCGCATCGCCCACCGTGACCGCTGACTCGAACGTCGCCGTGCGCGCCATATCGGCGACCGTGCGTTCCAGTGACGTGCAGCGGATGTCGTCGACGACGACAACGTCGCCATCGGGCAGCTCGCCGCGATGGCGCACGACTCCGCCGGCGGCGCCGGGCCTGCCCTCG
Source organism: Microbacterium sp. 2FI (assembly GCF_005502885.1). Taxonomy (GTDB): domain Bacteria; phylum Actinomycetota; class Actinomycetes; order Actinomycetales; family Microbacteriaceae; genus Microbacterium. The sequence continues at coordinate 82,345 of NZ_SCMR01000006.1, read as the reverse complement.
GACACGATCGCGTGCACGCGCGTCGCGGATGCGCGGTAGAGCGCAGCTCCGTGAACGGCTCCCGCCGTCTCGTGCGAGAACACCGGCGGCTCCTCAGACGCGGCGGCGAGGGCACGCGCGCGGGCGACGATCCGCATCTCGGGCGATGCCCGCTCCCATTCGTCGCCGACGGCGAACAGGCCGCGGCGGAGGGGGACCAGCATCCCGTTCGCGATCAGTTCTCGACGTCGCCGAGACGAATAGCCCCAGTCGGCGAGCTCGGCGTGGCTGAGGAGTCGCGGTTCGCTCTGCATGCCCCGATCGTCGGTCCCGGCGGAGAGTCCGGGGTGTCGGCATCCGTCATTGTGGACAACCGCAGGCCGGTTGCCTTCGGGGGAGGAACGGTCGACCCGACCCCGTTCGGGGCGCCGAACGTGCGCGACACTCCGGGTGCGCCGGCGTGTCTCGCGGGTATCGCGCCCCGAACCGGGCAGGACACACCGGCCGCCGCACCGCTATCCGCGGCGCAGGCGCTCCTCGAGGCCGAGGCGCACGGCAGGCCACTCGCCGGGCAGGATCGAGAACACGACCGTGTCGCGGAGCGTGCCGTCGGGGCCGAGGCGGTGATTGCGCAGGATGCCGTCCTGCTTCGCCCCGAGACGTGCGATCGCCGCACGCGACTGCCGGTTGTGCCAGTGCGTGCGGAACTCGACGGCGATCGCGTCACATCCCTCGAACGCGTGGGCGAGCATGAGCAGCTTCATCGCGGTGTTCACCGCGGTCCGCTGTGCTTCGACACCGATCCACGTGTGGCCGATCTCGACGTGCCGATGCGACTGGTCGATGTTGCAGAACGTGGTCGTGCCGACCACGCGTCCTGTGTCGAGGCGCCGCACGGCCCACGGGTTCATGCTGCCCTCGGCGTGCCACGCGAGGCGCTGCGCGACGTCGGAAGCCATCGCATCGGGAGTCGGCACCGACGTGTACCACGCGTGCTCGAGCCCGACGGCGGCGTCGGCGAGTTCGCCGGCGTGGTCGGCCTCAAGGGGCTCGAGTCGGACGTGGGCGTTCTCGAGGACGACGGGGTCTGTCAGCAGCACCCCTCGAGCGTAGAGCCCGCGCCCGCCCTCACGCGTTCTTGTGCATCGCAGCCTCGACCGCGGCAGCCGCCTCCGCCGGATCGTGGTCGCCCACGCGCGCGGCGGCGCGGGCGGCCGTGATCGCACGCTGACCGGCGGGAAGCCACACGGCGAGCCCGACGACGACGAAGGTGAGCAGACCCGCGGCGATCAGCAGCCATTCGATCGGCATGACATCCGCCAGCGGCCCGAACGCCACCATGCCGATCGGCATGGCGACGGCCATCACGATGCCGACGAACCCGAAGACGCGCCCCTGCCGCTCGGGCTCGACCGTCTCCTGCAGAAGCGTCATCGACGGCGTCGAGAAGAACGGCACCGCGAGCCCGACCAGGAACATGAACCCGAAGAACACCCACACGTTCGGCGACAGCCCGAGTCCGATCGACAGTGCCCCGAAGACGAGCGACGAGATCACGATCAGCGCGATGCGACTGCGCTTGGCGAAGAACGTGGCGATGAGGATGCCGCCGAGCATCATTCCGACACTGAACGAGATCTCGAGAACGGCGAGGTTGACGACGTCCTGTGACGCGCCTGCCGGGAACGAGCGCACCAGCATGAGGGGCGTGAGGTTGGACGGTGCCACCGTCAGCAGGAAGATGATCGCGAACAGCACGAGGAGCCACCGCACGAACGCGTGGTGCGCGACGTAGCGAACTCCGTCGACGAGGTCGGCGAAGTACCCGGTGTGGGCGTCTGCGGCGCGTCGTATGGTTCCGACCGGGATGAACGCGAGGAAGGCGATGCCGATCGCCGCCGTCACGACGTCGATGAAGAAGATCGGCACGAGCGCCGTCGCGCTCCCCCCGGAGGCGATCGAAGCCCACGCGTAGATCGCCCCGGCGGCTGCCGGCGCCAGCAGCGCCATCGCCGACTGGATCGAGCCGTTGATGCCGTTCACGCGCATGAGGTTGCGAGTCGGGGTGATCTGCGGGATGAGCGCGGCGACGGCGGGCATCTGGATGCCGGCTCCGGCCGAGCGGATCGCGAGCGCGGCGAAGATGAGCCACGGCGCGTCGTAGCCCGTCATCATGACGAGTGCCAGGGCGAGCGTCGTGATCGCGATCGCCGCGTCGGCGCCCATGATGAGGAACTTGCGGTTGTGCCGGTCGGCCCACACGCCGCCGAAGACCGAGATGATCGCCTGCGGCAGGAACCCGAAGACCGCGGCGAGGGTCATGATCAGCCCCGACTGATAGGTGATCGTGAGGTACCAGAACACCGCGTACTGCACGAGCATCGAGCCGAACAGGCTTGCCGTCTGACCGCTCAGGAACAGGATGACACTGCGTCGCCAGTGCGGCGGATCGGGCGTCGCCTCCGCGCCGGGCGAATCCACTGCAGCGACGGATGCCGAGGCCACGGCATCCGTCTCGTCGTTGTGCCGCCCCGTCATCGTGCGCTCCTCGCCTCGATCGCGCGATCGTGATGCTGATCGCGATATATCGCGAGTGAGACTGTAGCACGCACCGCGGACACGCGTCGCGGCCAGCGTTCGCCGGGGCTCAGCCGCCGTGCTCGGAGAGCAGAGCGCGCGTGCCCGCGGCCAGCGCCGTGATGCGCGTGTCGGCGTCTTGTCTCGAGTCTCCGCGCACGTCGAGATACAGCTTGAGCTTGGGCTCGGTGCCGCTCGGCCGCACGATGACGCGGGATCCGTCGGTGAGCCACAGCCGCAGCACATCCCCGGGCGGGAAGCCGTCCACGCCCTCGAGCAGATCGTCGACGCGGGCGACGTCGACATCGCCGACGGCGGAGGGATGCTGCGCCCGCAGCGCCGCCATGATGCGCGCGATCGTCGACACATCGTCGACCCGGATCGAGATCTGGTCGCTGGCGAACGCTCCGAAGGTGTCGTCGAACTCGGCGAGGAGGTCATTCACGCTCGCGCCGCGTCCGCGTGCCTCCGACACCATGCCGAGCATGGCGACGGCGGCGGAGATGCCGTCCTTGTCGCGTACCGTCTCGGGGTTGACGAGGTATCCCAGCGCCTCCTCGAACCCGAACACCAGCCCGGGTGCGCGCGAGATCCACTTGAACCCCGTCAGGGTGGCGTGGAAGTCGAGCCCGTAGTGATCGGCTACGGCCTTCAGGCCCGGCGACGAGACGAGCGAGCAGGCGAGCGACGAGCCGGCGGTCAAGCCGTCTTCCGCCGCGAGACGCGCGGCGCGCCAGCCGAGCAGCAGCCCGATCTGGTTGCCGGTGAGGCGCCGCCAGCCGCCCTCGGCCCCGTCATCGGGGATCGCGACGGCGAGGCGGTCGGCATCCGGGTCGTTCGCGATGACCAGCTCTGCGCCCGTCTCTCGCGCCGTCTCGAAGGCGAGGTCCATCGCCCCCGGCTCCTCCGGATTGGGGAACGACACCGTCGGGAAGGCGCCGTCGGGATCGAGTTGCGCGGTCACCGGGTCGGGCGTGGGGTAGCCGGCATCCTCGATGATCCGCGCGAACGTCTCCCAGCCGACGCCGTGCATCGCGGTGTAGACCCAGCGGAGCCCGTCTGCACCCTCGGGTGCGGGGGCGACGGCGGCGGTCGCGGCGATGTACTCGTCGACGAGCGACTCGGCGGCGTGCTCGTACCCGAGCGAGCGGGGGAGCGCGCCCACCTCGGCATCGTCGGCCACGCGCTGGATGTGCGCGGCGATCTCGGCGTCGGCGGGAGCGACGATCTGCGACCCGTCGTTCTCGCCGCCGAGGTACACCTTGTAGCCGTTGTCGTTGGGCGGATTGTGGCTGGCGGTGACCATGACGCCGGCCGCGGCGCCGAGGCGGCGCACCGCGAACGCCAGCACGGGGGTGGGCAGCAGCCGCGGCAGCAGCACGGTGCGCAGCCCCGCGCCGGCGAAGATCTCGGCGGAGTCCTGCGCGAAAACGGAGGAGTTCCGTCGCCCGTCGTAGCCGACCACGACCGTCGGCGCGTCGTCGGGCTCGATCTCGTCGTCGGGGCCGATGCCCGCCTTCTCGCGCACGAAGGCCGCGAGTCCGGCAGCGGCCTGGGCGACGAGCACGCGGTTCATGCGGTTCGGACCCGCTCCGAGCTCGCCGCGCAGTCCCGCGGTGCCGAACGCGAGGCGCGCGGCGAAGCGGTCTTCCAGGTCGGCCGCCGCTGCGGCGTCGCCGCCCTCGGCCGCTTCGATCAGCGCACGCAGTTCGGCGCGCGTCTCGCCGTCCGGGTCCTGCGCGAGCCACGCGTGCGCGCGCTCGGCAATGGCGGCGGGACCGACATCCGTCCCCTCGGCGTCGCCCCCCGGGCCGCTCACAGCGCGCCGATCACGCGGGCGAGGAGCGAGGAGATCACCGGTTCGGCTTCGCGGCCGGCGTCGATCACCTCCTGGTGGCTGAGAGGGGTGGTCTGGATGCCGGCGGCCATGTTCGTGATGAGCGAGAAGCCCAGGATCTCCATGCCGGCCTGACGTGCCGCGATCGCCTCGAGGGCGGTCGACATGCCGACGATGTGGCCGCCGATCGTCTTCGCCATGCGCACCTCTGCGGGCGTCTCGTACTGGGGTCCGCGGAACTGGCAGTAGACGCCCTCGTCGAGTGCCGGATCGATCGTGCGCGCGAGGTCGCGCAGGCGCATCGAGTACAGGTCGGTGAGGTCGATGAAGGTCGCGCCCTCGAGCGGCGAGTCGCCGGTGAGGTTGATGTGGTCGCTGATGAGCACGGGTGTTCCCGGTTTCCACGTGGGCTTGATGCCGCCGGCGCCGTTGGTGAGGACCATCGTGCGCGTGCCCGCGGCGGCCGCGGTGCGCACGCTGTGGACGACGCGGCGCACGCCATGACCCTCGTAGTAGTGCGTGCGTGCGCCGATCACGAGCACGTGGCGACCCTTCGGGGTGCGAACGCTGCGGAGGGTTCCGACATGCCCCTCGAGCGCGGGACGGCTGAAGCCGGTCACCTCGGTCGCGGGGAACGCGGCGGTGGTCTCGCCGATGAGCTCTGCCGCCTTTCCCCATCCGCTTCCGAGGGTCAGCGCGATGTCGTGCCGATCGACGCCGGTGAGGCGCGCGATGTCGGCTGCGGCGGCCGCCGCGACCTCGAACGGATCGGCGGTGGGATCGTCGAGCGGATTGCCGGTGGTGTCAGACATGCCCCCACTCTAGAAACGCGCGGCCCTCAGGGCCAGTACAACCGGGCCGGATGTCATGGCGTCGGCCTCGCGAGGGGGAGAATGGGACGCATGTCCTTGAGCTTCGAGCGCACCCAGAGCGTCGCCGTCATCGGCGGCGGACCCGGCGGCTACGAAGCGGCGCTCGCCGCCGCCCAGCTCGGGGCGGAGGTGACGGTGGTCGAGCGCGCCGGGATCGGCGGCTCGGCCGTGATCACCGACGTCGTGCCCTCGAAGACCCTGATCGCCACGGCCGACGCCGCCGTCGCGATCCGCGGCGCGGGCGACCTCGGCGTGCAGCTGTTCGCCAAAAGCGACAGCGGCAAGCCGCTCAAGCCCGAGATCGCGATCAACCTCACGGCGGTCAACAAGCGACTGCTGTCGCTCGCCCGTCAGCAGTCCGACGACATGCGCGCGTCGCTGGCCGAGGCCGGCGTCCGGATCATCTCCGGCCACGGACGTCTCGAGGGCGAGAACGCCGTCGTGGTGTCGACCGGTCCCGGCGGCACCGACTTCGATCGCATCGAGGCCGACACGCTGCTGGTGTCCACCGGCGCGTCGCCCCGCGAGCTGCCGACGGCCAAGCCCGACGGCGAGCGCATCCTCACGTGGACGCAGCTGTACGACATGAAGGAGCTGCCGACGCACCTCATCGTCGTGGGCTCGGGCGTCACCGGCGCCGAGTTCGCCGGCGCCTACATGAACCTGGGGGCCAAGGTCACGCTCGTCTCGAGCCGCGATCAGGTGCTTCCGGGCGAAGACACGGATGCCGCAGCCGTCCTCGAGAAGGTCTTCAAGCGCGGCGGCATGACGCTGCTCTCGAAATCCCGCGCCGACAAGGTCGAGCGCGCCGGCGACGGCGTCGTCGTGACGCTGTCCGACGGCCGCACCGTCGAGGGCAGTCACTGCCTCATGGCGGTGGGGTCGATCCCGAACACCGCGGGCATCGGACTCGAGCAGGCAGGCGTCCAGATGACCGAGTCGGGGCACATCCAGGTGAACCGCGTCGCGCGCACCTCGGTGCCGAACATCTACGCGGCAGGAGACTGCACCACTTTCGTGCCGCTCGCCTCGGTCGCCTCGATGCAGGGCCGTACGGCCGTATTCCACGCGCTCGGCGACGTCGTGATCCCGCTGGAGCGTCGCCGGATCACCTCGAACATCTTCACCGCTCCCGAGATCGCGACGATCGGCTGGCAGGAGAAGGACATCGCCGAGGGCCTCATCAACGGCGTCGTCCACAAGCTGCCGCTCGCCTCGAACCCGCGCGCGAAGATGATGGGCATCAAGGACGGCTTCGTCAAGCTCATCGCGCGGCAGGGGAGCGGCACCGTCATCGGCGGCGTCATCGTCGGCCCCCGTGCCTCCGAGCTCATCTACCCGATCGCGATCGCCGTCGAGCGCCGCCTCACGGTCGATCAGGTCTCGCGCGTGTTCGCGGTGTATCCGTCGCTGTCGGGCAGCATCACCGACGCCGCACGCGCGATGCACGTGGTGGACCACACCGTCTACGGCGGCTGAGTCTTCGCGGAGGCGGCGGCCGCAGCATCCGTCCCCCCTTCTTCGGTGTTTGGGGCGCCGTACGTGCGCGACACGCCGATGGCGTCGGCGTGTCGCGCACGGATCGCGCCCCGAACCCGGTGACGGGGAGGGCGAGTGGATGCCGCAGCCTGCGGCATCCGGTCAGGGCGCCGTGCCGACCACGGCGACGACGAAGGTGGTCGCAGCGTCCGAGCGGGTCGCGCGGGTCTCGACCGTGCTGACGTCCGCGATCGAAGCGGCACCGTCGAGCCCGACCTCGATGATCTCGGGCTCTGCGGTGCACGCGACAGGGAGTTCTGCCGAGACACCGACGCCCTCGCCACTGAGCGCGTAGCCGAACTGGGCTGTGCCGCCGCCGAAGCACGCCACCTCGAACGCGGTCACCTCGACCGGGGTGTCGAACGACAGGGTGCTGCCGTCTTCGGCAGTCGTGCTCGTCGTTCCCGACATGGTGCCCAGCACATCGGTGCGCCCGTCCAGGCTCTCCTCCTGGGCGGTCCGCCACTCCTGCGCGGCCGTCTGGTCGACGGCCGCCGACGGCGCACACCCCGCCAGCAGCAGCGCGGTGAGGGCGAGGAAGCTCAGCGCGAGCCGGGGTCTCAGGAGCATGGGTTCACCGTAGTGCCCGCGCAGAGCGGGTTCGGGGCGCCGAACCCGCGCGACGCGCCGCGCCCGTCGGCGTGTCGCGCACGTGGGGCGCCCCAAAACCGGGACGCGAACGACGGCGAGCGGAGGCCGACCCGCCGCCGCGGTCAGCTGATGGTCAGCAGCTGGTGCCCCGCCGAAACCGTGGTTCCGGGGTCGGCGTCGATCGCACCGACCGTGCCGTCCTTGTGGGCCTGGATCGGCTGCTCCATCTTCATCGCCTCGAGCACCACGACCAGGTCGCCCTTGACGACCTGCTGGCCGTCCTCGACCGCGAGCTTCACGATCGTCGCCTGCATCGGCGCCTTGACGGCATCGCCCGACACACCCGCGACGACCGACGGCGTGTGCGAGCGGCGCGACGGCGGCACGGCGGCCGGTCTGCCGGCCACGCCCGGGGTCGCCGCGACGCGGTCGGGAAGGCTCACCTCGAGGCGCTTGCCGGCGACCTCGACCACGACGATGTGGCGGCCCTCGCCCGGAGCCGGGGCCGAGAGCTCGCCGTCCCACGGCGGGATGTCGTTGTCGAACTCGGTCTCGATCCAGCGGGTGAACACGCCGAACCGGCCGTCCTCGGCGGTGAAGGCCGGGTCGCTGACCACCTTGCGGTGGAAGGGGAGCACGGTGGGGAGCCCCGCGACCTCGAACTCGTCGAGCGCGCGGCGCGAGCGGGCGAGCGCCTCGGCGCGGTCGCGGCCCGTGACGATGATCTTGGCCAGCAGCGAGTCGAACGCCCCCGACACGCTGTCGCCGGCGGTCACGCCGGAGTCGAGGCGGATGCCGGGGCCTCCGAACGTCTTGAAGACGTGGATGGGTCCGGGCTGGGGCAGGAATCCGCGGCCGGGGTCTTCACCGTTGATGCGGAACTCGATCGAGTGGCCGTCGGCGACCGGGTCGTCGTAGCCGATCTCCTCGCCTTCGGCCAGGCGGAACTGCTCGCGCACGAGGTCGACGCCGGTGATCTCCTCCGAGACCGGGTGCTCGACCTGCAGGCGCGTGTTCACCTCGAGGAACGAGATCGTGCCGTCGGCGCCGATCAGGAACTCGCACGTGCCCGCGCCGACATAGCCGACCTCGCGCAGGATCGCCTTCGACGACTCGTAGAGGATGCGGTTCTGCTCGTCGCTCAGGAACGGCGCCGGTGCCTCTTCGACGAGCTTCTGGTGCCGGCGCTGCAGCGAGCAGTCGCGGGTCGAGATGACGACCACGTTGCCGGCGGCATCGGCGAGGCACTGCGTCTCGACGTGGCGCGGCTTGTCGAGGTACTTCTCGACGAAGCACTCGCCGCGTCCGAATGCGCTGATGGCCTCACGGGTCGCGGATTCGAAGAGCTCGGGGATCTCCTCGACGGTGCGGGCGACCTTGAGGCCGCGGCCGCCGCCGCCGTACGCCGCCTTGATGGCGATCGGCAGGCCGACCTCCTGGGCGAAGGCCACGACCTCGTCGGCGCCGTCCACCGGGCCCGGCGTGCCGGGTGCCAGGGGCGCGCCGACCTTCTCGGCCACGTGGCGCGCAGTGACCTTGTCGCCGAGGGCCTCGATCGCGTCGGGCGAGGGTCCGATCCAGATCAGGCCGGCGCCGATCACCGCGCGGGCGAAATCGGCGTTCTCGGCGAGGAACCCGTAGCCGGGGTGCACCGCGTCGGCGCCCGAGCGACGCGCGACCGACAGGATCTTCTCGATCGACAGATACGTCTCGGCGCTCGTCGTGCCGTCGAGGGCATATGCCTCGTCGGCGAGCCGCGCGTGCATGGCGTCGCGGTCCTGATCAGCGTAGACGGCGACGGAGGACTTGCCCGCGTCTCGGGCGGCGCGGATGACGCGGACGGCGATCTCGCCGCGGTTCGCGATGAGCACCTTGGCGATATGAGGCATGGGTGCCAGCCTACCCACGGGGAAGGCGCCCCTTTTGAGCGGTTCGCACAAGAACCGACGAAGAACGTGGGCTCCCTACGACAAAGTCGGCGTGTCGAGCATCGCATCGCCCGAGGCATCCGCTGCTGCATGCGCCTCGAGTGACGGGTCGACCGTGTGCCATAGGTCGGTCCACTCGACGCCGAGCTCGCGCACGAGGTCCCGCAGCATCGACAGCGACATGCCGACGACGGTCGACGGGTCGCCCTCGATCCGCGTGATGAACGCTCCGCCGAGGCTGTCGACCGTGAAGGCCCCGGCGACGTGCAGCGGCTCGCCCGAGGCGACGTAGGCGTCGATCTCTGCATCCGTCACGTCACTCGCGAAGGTGACGGATGCCGCGGCGATGCCGTGCACCTCGCGCGGCGCCGCTCGAGGTGACAGGCGCACCACGGCGTGGCCGGAGTGCAGCACGCCGGTGCGCCCGCGCATCGCGTGCCATCGGGCGACGGCGTTCTCCGCGGTGTGCGGCTTGCCGAGCACTTCGCCGTCGAGCTCGAACATCGAGTCGCCGCCGATGACGACGCCGTCGAAGTCCGGGATGTCGTCGGCGAGCCGTGCGGCCACGTCGGCGGCCTTCCGTCGCGCCAGCAGCAGCACGTGCTCATCGGGAGCGAGGACGCGCTCCTCGGCCGCCTCGACGGCGGCGATGACGGCCTCTTCGTCGACGTCGGGGGCGACGGTGAGGGGACGGATGCCGAACTGCCGCAGCAGCATGAGCCGGGCGGGCGAGGTCGAGGCGAGGCACACGCGCATGAGGTCCACCGTAGGCTCTCACCGTGGATGCATCGACAGAATCAGCGGACGGGATCGTCGATCTCGAGATCACGGATGTCGCTCACGGCGGCGTCTTCGTCGCCCGGCACGAGGGTCGCGTCGTGTTCGTTCCCGACGCGATCCCCGGGGAGCGGGTGCGTGTCCGCCTGACGGATCCGGCGACGGGGACGGATGCCGACACCCGGCGCTTCTGGCGCGGCGAGGCTCTCGAGGTGCTCGACGCGTCGCCCGATCGCCGCGCGCACGTGTGGCGCCAGGCCGACATCGACGTCCCGCCGGAGCAGAGACCCGGAGGCGCGGACTTCGGACACATCGCGCTGGATGCGCAGCGCGCGCTGAAGCTCCGCGTCCTCCGCGACGCGCTCCAGCGGTTCGGGCGCATCGACCTGCCGGTGGAGATCGCCGAGGCCTTCCCGCCGCGCGACGACGCCGGCGTCCCGCTCGAGGAGGAGGAGAGCGCCGACGGCACCGGCTGGCGGACGCGCGTGAGCCTCCACGTCGACGAGGAGGGCCGCATCGGCCCGTACGCCGCGCGCAGCCACCGCGTCATCGAGGTGGAAGACCATCCGCTCGCGACCGCCGCGATCGAGCGGGCTGCTGCCGAGCTGCGCACCGGGGCGGTCGGACGCATCGATCTCGTCCAGCCCGCAGACGGCCGCGTGCGCGTGCTGCCGCGGCCCGAGGAACGGCGCACACGTGGGCGCGGCCGACCCCGGCGCCCGGCATCCCCGGCACCGCGGCCGTCCGAACTGATCGTCGAGACGGTCGCGGGCCGGGACTTCCGCGTCGATGTCGGCGGCTTCTGGCAGGTTCACCGCCTCGCAGCGGCATCGCTCACCGCGGTCGTCGCCGATGCGCTTCGCTCACTCTCGGGCGACGGCGCGGCGATCGATCCCGACGCGTGGCACCTCGACCTCTACGGCGGGGTGGGGCTGTTCGCGGCGACCCTCGGCGACCTGGGCGGCTCGTCGACCCGCGTCACCTCGGTGGAGTCGGATCCTCGAGCCACGGAGCACGCGGGCGAGAATCTCGCGGAGTGGGTCGGAGCGCGGGCCGAGACAGCGCGCGTCGACCGGTGGGTCGCACGGCTGAGTGCCGAGGCATCGGCCGCTGAGCGGGAGCGGCTCTCGCGCGGCGTCGTGCTGCTGGATCCGCCGCGGTCCGGCGCCGGCCGGCAGGTCGTCGAGGGCATCGCCTCGCTCGCACCCGCGAGTGTCGTCTACGTCGCGTGCGATCCGGTCGCCCTCGCGCGCGACCTCGCCACATTCCGTGACGCCGGCTACGAGACGACCGGGGTTCGGGCCCTCGACCTCTTCCCGAACTCGCACCACGTCGAGGCCGTCGCGACCCTCACCCCGATCACGGCGCGCGGCTAGAGTGGCGGGCATGACGCGCGTCGCACTCATCGACGACCACGAGTCGGTGCGGCTCGGGCTCGCGGCCGCCTGCGCCCGCGTCGGCACGAAACAGGTGGTGTTCTCGGGGAGCACTGTCGCGGACTATCTCGACTGGCGAGCGTTCAGCATGGCACCGCCGGCAGACGTGGTCGTCCTCGACCTCACGCTCGGCGACGGCACCACCGTCACCGAGAACGTCCGGCGCCTGGTGGTCGACGGCTCCAGCGTGATCATCCACAGCGTGGCAGACCGGCCCGCCGCGGTCCGCGAGGCGCTCGTCGCCGGCGCCGCCGGCGTCGTCAGCAAGTCTTCGCGCATCGACGAGGTCATCGCCGCGATCGGCACCGTCGCGCGCGGGGAGGCGCTCAACAACGTCGAATGGGCCAGCGCCGTCGAGGGCGATCGCGAGTTCGCCGACGCGCAGCTGTCCGCCCGCGAGCGGGACGTGCTGAGGCTCTACGCCGCCGGCCTCCCCCTCAAGGTCGTCGCCGATCGACTCGGGGTCGCCTACTCCACCGCCAAGGAGAACATCACGCGCATCCGCGTGAAGTACGTCGAGGTGGGCCGCCCCGCCCCCACGAAGATCGATCTCCTGCACCGGGCGATGGAGGACGGCATCCTGGCGCAGTCCGTGGTCGATCCGGGGGACGGCCCCGGTGGCGGCTGACACACCCACAGCGAGCCTCGACACCGCGTGGGGGCTCATTCCCCCGACGCGCGCGGAGACCGCCGGGATCGGGTCATTCACGCGCACGCGTGTCGAACGGATCCTCGCCCTCTCCAGCGGGCTGGGAGCTCTCGTGGTCGGCGCGCAGGCGCTGGTGACGGCCCTCGGCCCGGCCGTCGAGCGCCCGGGGTGGCATGAGCCGCTCATGCTCGCCGTCTTCGTGCCGCTGACGGCGATGGTCCTGGCATGCATGATCGGCCGTGGGGTCCGCATCACCGCAGGCGTCTTCGCGGTCGCCTATGTCGTCGCGTTGGCCGCATGGCCCATCGCGACCGCCGGGACCACGGCGTCGCCGACGGATCAGCCGTGGCTCTGGTACCTCGTCAACGTCGCGACACTCGCCGCGGTGCTGGCCTTCCCCTTCCCGCTCCAGGTGCTGTGGACGCTGCTCGTGCCGCTGCTCTACGGCGTCGTGCGTCTCGTGACGGGAGGGTTCGCACCCGACTTCTGGATCGCCGTCGGCCTCGAGATCTCGTTCTCGCTCATTCTCGGCGGCATGATCCTCACGCTCGGCTGGGTGTTCCGCTCGGTCGCGGCGAACGTCGACGCGACGCGTGCCCGGGCGGTGTCGTCGTACGCGCAGGCCGCCGCGGCAGACGCCCTGGAACAGGAGCGCGTCGCCGTCGCGGCGCTCATGCACGACAGCGTGCTCGCGGCGCTCATCGCCGCCGAGCGCGCCGAGACCCCCCGCGAGCGCACCCTCGCGGCGGCGATGGCCCGCGACGCTCTCACGCGGCTCGCGAACGCCGAGCAGGACGTGCACGAGGGCAGTGACGACCCGCGCGACCCGCAGAGCGTGGCCGACGACCTCGAGCTCGCCGCGCGCGAGGTCGGCGTCGAGCTCACAGTCGACCGGATCGTCTCCGATGACGCCCTCGAGGTGCCCGGGCGCGTCGCGCGCGCGCTCGGACTCGCCGCCACGCAGGCCGTCGCGAACGCCGTGCAGCACGCCGGCGGAGTCGGGCTCGCAGCGCGGCTCGAGGCGGACGCAGCCGGCCTCGGCATCACCGTCCGTGACGACGGCGAGGGCTTCGATCTCGACGATGTGCCCGACGATCGCCTCGGCATCCGCGCCTCGATCCTCGCGCGGGTCGCGGCCGTAGGCGGCACCGTCTCGATCGACTCGGGGTCCCGGGGCACGATTGTGCGGCTCGCGTGGAGCGGAGGGCCGTCGTGATCAGCGTCCGTCTGGTGCTCATGGGTCTGGCGGTCGCATTCACGGCGTACCTCGCCGCTCGCGGGCTGTGGTGGACGGGACCGGTGGAGCAGCCGCTCGTCATGGCCGCCACCCTCGGCCTCTACCTGCTCACGGCGCTGCTCTGCGTGTTCTGGGAGCCGAAGGGCACCACGGGGTCGGTGGATGCCGCGGCCGCCCAGCATCCACGCGGGCCGGTTCAGCTGCCCCGCGTGGCACAGGTCCTCGCGCTCGCGTGCGCATTCATCGTGCCGAGTGCGGTGGCGGTCGCCGTGGGACCCGAGTCCCGCACCACGACCTACGCGACGTGGTATCTCGGCGGCATCGGTGCGCTCATGACGATCGTCATGGTGCGCCGCCGCCCCTGGACGGCATGGATCGGGGTCGCAGCGCTCACCGTCGCCTCGATGCTGTGGATGGGTCCGGCCGAGGCGCTCGCGCTCGGACTCGTCGGCTCGATCGTGTGGGTGGCGGTCGCGCAGCTGCTGCTGATGTCGATCGACCGCGCCGCCGCCGACACCGCCCGGCTCGCGCAGCTGCAGCGCGCGGCATCCGCGTGGCAGACCTCGCAGGTCGTGCGTCAGCGCGAACGGCGGGTGCAGATCCAGCAGGCGCTCGCGGTCGCGGGACCCGTGCTCTCGCGCACCGTGGCGACCGGAGGCGAGCTCAGCCTCGCGGATCGGCTCGAGGCGCGGCTCGCCGAGGGGCGGCTCCGTGACGAGATGCGCGGCCCTCGACTGCTCGACGACGATGTGCGTGCCGAACTCGAGCACGCACGTCGACGCGGCGCGAACGTGACGGTGCTCGACGAGGGCGGTCTCGAGGGCTCGAGCGAAGCCTCGCTGCGGATCATCCGCGCGCAGCTGGCCGAGACGCTGCACTCGGCGGTCTCGGAGCGCCTCTACATCCGCACCTCACCGCACGATCGCATCGCGGTGACGGTCGTCGGTCGCTCGGCGTCCGTCGGCGCACCGTCCGACGAGGACGCCGTGGACCTGTGGCGCGAGATCCCGCACCCGAACGCGGTCTGACGCCTGTCTGAGGGCGCTTCGCTCCCCGTCCCGGTGGGGGAGGGGAACCGGGGCGGAGAGCGGGATGAAGGAGGCGAGGGGCGGCGAAGCCGCCCGCCCCTCGCCTGGCGATCGGTTACCCGAAAACCGATCGCAAGGCCGAACCCGGGATCTGCCGCAGAGCGGAAGAGCGAGCCGGCCGAACGCAGAAGCGTTCCAGCAGTTCAAGTATGTGCGAGTGCTCGCGGCGTGTATGTAGGTATTTTGGGGGACAAGCTCGGTCCCCCACGATCACCCGCGCCAGCCGAGTTCGCGGCGCAGCGGCTCGCGCAGATTCCGGCTCGAGATCGCCCAGGCCGACCGCGCCGGCTCATCGTCGGCGACGGCCTCGGCTGCCTCTCCGGTGTACGCCTCGGCGACGACCGCCATGAGCGCGGCGAGCTCGTCCTCTGTCGGCGCACCGCGACGGACGTCGATCGCGACGTCCTGCGGCTGCTCGTCCAGGTGCTCGGTCACAGCGGGATGTTCCCGTGCTTCTTCGGCGGCAGGCTCGCCCGCTTGCCGCGCAGTGCCCGCAGCGCCTTGGCGATCGAGACGCGCGTCTGCGCCGGCTCGATGATGCCGTCGAGTTCGCCGCGCTCGGCGGCGAGGAACGGCGAGGCGACGTTGTAGGTGTACTCGTTGGCGAGGCGGGTTCGCACGGCGGCGACGTCTTCGCCGGCTTCCTCGGCGCGGCGGATCTCGCCGCGGTAGAGGATGTTGACGGCGCCCTGGCCGCCCATCACCGCGATCTCGGCCGTCGGCCACGCGAGGTTGATGTCGGCGCCCAACTGCTTCGAGCCCATCACGATGTAGGCGCCGCCGTAGGCCTTCCGCAGGATCACGGTCACGAGGGGCACGGTCGCCTCGGCATAGGCGTACAGCAGCTTCGCGCCGCGGCGGATGACGCCGGTCCACTCCTGATCGGTGCCGGGAAGATAGCCGGGGACGTCGACGAGGGTCACGATCGGAATCGAGAAGGCGTCGCAGAAGCGGACGAAGCGGCTCGCCTTCTCACCGGCTTCGATGTTGAGGGTGCCGGCCATCTGCGACGGCTGGTTGGCGATGATGCCGACCGACCGGCCCTCGACGCGCCCGAATCCGATCACGATGTTCGGGGCGAAGAGCGGCTGCACCTCGAGGAAGTCCTCGGAATCCACGATCCCGCGGATGACCTGGTGGATGTCGTACGGCTGATTCGGCGAGTCGGGGATGATCGCGTTGAGTGCGCGGTCGGCATCCGTCGTCTCGAATTCGAAGCCGGTCTCGTACACCGGGAGCTCCGACATGTTGTTGTCGGGGAGGAAGCCGAGGAGCGTGCGCACGTAGTCGATCGCGTCGTCCTCGTCTTCGGCGAGATAGTGCGCGACGCCCGAGCGGGTGTTGTGCGTGTGCGCGCCGCCGAGCTCCTCCATGCCGACGTCCTCGCCGGTGACGGTCTTGATGACGTCGGGGCCGGTGACGAACATCTGGCTCGTCTTGTCGACCATGACGACGAAGTCGGTGAGGGCGGGTGAGTACACCGCGCCGCCCGCGGCCGGGCCCATGATGATCGAGATCTGCGGGATGACCCCGGATGCGCGGGTGTTGAGGCGGAAGATCTCGCCGTACTTGCCGAGCGCGACGACGCCCTCCTGGATGCGCGCACCGCCGGAATCCAGCATTCCCACGATCGGGATGCCGCTGCGAAGCGCGAACTCCATCACCTTGATGATCTTCTCGCCGGCCACTTCGCCCAGCGACCCGCCGAAGGTCGAGAAGTCCTGCGCATAGACGGCGACGGTGCGGCCGTGGATCGTGCCGACGCCGGTGACGACCGAGTCGCCGTACGGACGCGACTTGTCCATGCCGAACGCGGTGGTGCGGTGGCGCACGTACTCATCGAGCTCGACGAAGCTGCCGGGATCGACGAGAAGCTCGATGCGTTCGCGGGCCGTGCCCTTGCCCTTCGCGGACTGCTTGTCGTGGGCCGCCTTCTCGGCGTCGACGACCGCCTCCTGGTATCGCGCTCGGAGGTCCGCGATCTTGCCGGCGGTCGTATAAAGGTCGGGCTGATCGCTCACGCGTTCCACCTTATCTGCGGCGCTCCCGCATCGGTTGGAGGGTGCGCACAAGGGGTGAGGGGATTGGCTGTGGAGGTGTGACCCCAGGTGTTGCCGGCAGGTGAACTCTCACCGGTGTCTCATGGGAGCGAAGCGTGAGGGCGGTAGCTTCGCATTACTGTGTCGGTTCGAGTGCGTGGTGTGCTGAGAGCGTCGATGCGGCCCGGATCGCTGGTCCTGGTCGCGATGCTGGTGGCGGGATCGCCGTCACCGCTCCCGTCACCGCTCCCGACACCGACGGCTTCACCCATCGCGACGCCGACGCCGGCGCCCAGTCCGACGGCGACGCCGACGGCCTCGCCCCAGCCGACGGCCTCGCCGCAGCCGACGCCCGCCCCTTCTCCGAGCCCGCTTCCCGTCCCACGGGAGACCGTGGAGGAATCTGTCGAGCAGCGTCTTGCCGTCGCCCCGGTCACGGTTCCCCTCCCGAAGGCGAGTCGGATCACGACGGGCACCGACGCCTACGCGGCGGCGGTGGGCGCTTCCCGGTCGCTGTTTCCGCTCGGCACTGACACGGTGGTCATCACCTCCGGTCCGTACCCCATCTTCGCTGCGGTCGGTGCCGCCGTCGCCTCGGATTCGGGTGCAGCGCTCCTCCACGTCGGCGTCACGTCGGTGCCCGCGATCGTTCTCGAGGAACTGCGCCGACTCGCTCCGTCGCGCATCATCGTCGCAGGCGGGCCGGCCTACGTGAGTGACGCGGTGATCGCCACCCTGCGCGGTGTCACACCCCAGGTCAGCCGTATCGGGGGCGCGACGCTCTATGAGACTGCCCGTGCGGCCTTCAGCGCCGCGACCGCGCCCGCCGACACTGTCTTCATCGCGGGGGCGAAGACCACCGACGATGCTCCCCTCGCGGCGGTCGCCGCCGCCGCCGCAGGAAAACGGTCGCTGGTCGTCAGCGGGCACGCGCTCGCGCTCGACGCGGCGACGGTCGATGCCCTTCGCGGTGCAGGCACCGTTCGGGTCGTCGTCGTCCAGAGCACGTCGCCCTTGACGGCTGCATACCTCCAGGCGCTTCGCACCGCAGGCTTCTCCGTCTCGGTGGTCGGATCGACCGACCGGCTCGCCGCCGCGGCGCTCGCCATGCGCGAGACCCCTCCCGGCCGGACCGCGAACGTGATCGTCAATCCTGCGAAGCCGCAGGATGTCGCGGTCGCCGCCGGCGTGGCGGCGGCGGTGAGGCAGCCGTTGTACTACGCGTTGCCGGAGTGCATGCCGGACGCCTCGGCTTCTGCCATCGCGGCGGCGGGTGGTCGTCTGATCGTCGTGGGATCGTCCACGTCGGTCAGTTCGAGTGTGGCGTCGAACACGTCCTGCTCCACGGTGAAGGCGTCTCGAGAGGCTGCGCTGACATCAGCCATACGTGCGACGGCGGCGAAGTACGCGGGGTCCTTCACCGTGACCGTCCGCCAGATCGGCGGTCTGCACGAGGTCGCTCAGGTCAACGGGGGCGCGCGCCGTGAACCCGCCAGCATGATGAAGATCTTCGCCGCGTGGGCAGCGTACAAGCGGGTGGAGCAGGGCCGGGCGACCCTGTCGACGAGACTTCCTTCGGGCGTTCCGCTGGAGACGTGCATCCGCGTGATGATCCACGTCTCGGACAACTACTGTCACACCGACATCGTGCACTGGATCGGCATCTCGACGATCAACGACATGATTCGCGGGGCCGGGTTCACGAACACGTACTACGGCAGTGTGCCGCGGGGGACGAGTGTGCTCTACGCCGGCAACCGATCCTCGACGAACGACATGGCGTGGATGATGCAGAGGCTGGCGAACAGGTCAGTTCTCTCCCCGGCGTACTCGGATCGACTGATCAACCACATGCGGAGCCAGATCTGGCGGTCCCGGATCGCATCCGGCATCCCACCGGGTGTTCCCCAGGCGAGCAAGCCCGGGGCGCTGTGGATCGCCTCCGGTCTCCTGCAGGCCGATACCGCGATCGTCAATGGGCCGAACTACTCCTACATCGTCTCGATCATCGGCGACGACGGCCCCTCGAAGGCGGCGTTGCGGGCTATCTCCCGGACGGTGTATTCGCACTTCAACGGATCCTTCGGCACAGCGGCGAGCTATCCCGTGAAGCAGATGGTGACCACCAAGCCGGTCGGGCTCCGCAGCTCGCCGGCAGGCACCGTCGTGACGACGGTCGCCGGAGGCACCGCCGTCGAAGTCCTCGACGGCAACCGGGAGTGGTATCAAGTGAAGTGGGGCAGCAGGAAGCTCTGGGTCTACTACACGGGCCTCCGCAACCGGTGACCGACGGGTACCGTGGAGACATGCCGTTCCCGCAGGATGGATGTCCCCTCACCGCCGCGACCAGCCCCCGCGTCGAGGTCGTCCCGCACACCGACTCGACCAACGCGGATCTGGTGCGCCTCGCTTCGCGCGAGTCCGAGGCGTGGCCGCACCTCTCGCTCGTGCTGACGACCGACCAGCGTCGCGGTCGCGGCCGGCTCGATCGCACGTGGACGGCGCCACCCGGCACCGCGCTCGCGGTCTCGGTGCTGGTGCGCGTCGGCGATCTGCCCTCCGCGGCGCGCGGCTGGATCCCGCTCATCGCGGGCGCGGCGATGACGCGCGCGATCGCCGCGCAGCTGCGGGGGAGCGTCCACACGGCGCAGCTCAAATGGCCCAACGACGTGCTGCTGGACGGCGGCAAGGTGTGCGGCATCCTCGCCGAAGTCGTACCAGGCCACCCGGACGCCGTCGTGATCGGGTCGGGTGTCAACACGCGGATGCCGCGAGCCGACCTTCCCGTGCCCACAGCGACGTCGTTCGCTGCGGTGGGCATCGCGTGCGACGAGGATCGACTCCTCGCCGACTACCTCGCAGCCCTCGACGAACAGCTGCGTGCACTCTCCGCCGCGGACGGCGATGCGGCGGCATCGGGGGTCCTCGCCGAGATCGAGGCACTGTGCGCGACGCTCGGCGGCGACGTGCGGGTGTCGCTCCCCGACGGCTCGACCCTCGCCGGCCGCGCGCAGCGCATCGATCCCGACGGCCGCCTCGTCGTCGTCGTACCCGCGGGTGACGAGGTCGCGGTGTCCGCCGGAGACGTGGTCCACGTGCGCTGATCACCGCCCCGTGTGACGCCGATGGGCGTGGGGCGCGCGCCCATGTCGGAGCGCGCCGCACAATGGGAACCATGACCCAGCCGACGAGCCACATCGGGCGGCCGATGACACCGGCGCCCGGGGCGCCGACGCCGGAGCTGCGGGTCGCCCGGTTCCGCGGTCACGCGCGAAGGCTCGTCTGGTCCGCTCTCGTGCTCATCGCCGTCGCGGGGGCATGCGGCTACTTCTACGGCAATCTGCCCGCAGATATCGAGAACTGGATGCTGCTCGCCGCAGCCGCTGCCGTGATCCTCCTGCTCGTGCTGCTGCCGTTCCTGCGATGGTGGGCGCACGTGTACACGATCACGACGCGGCGGGTGATCGAGCGTCGTGGCGCGTTCGTGCCACGGAGCCGCGAGCTCCAGCATGTGCGGGGCTACACGATCCAGGTGCGTCGGGGCCTTCTGCAGCGGATGTGGGGCGCGGGCACGCTGACACTGTCGAACGGCGTGGACGAGCCGATGCGGCTCGCGAACGTCCCCAGCGTCGAGCTCGTCCACGAAGCGCTCGTGGATCAGGTCGAGGTGAGCCAGATCCTCGCGCATCGTGATGCCCAGACGCTTCCTCCCGGCCCGCCGCCTCCGGTACCTCCGCCCGTCTGAGGCGTCTCCTCCCGGCGCGTCCCGTGGGGGATGATGGAGGCGAGGAAGGGAGCGGAATGGCGCTTCGAGTCGGAGTCGTCGGCGGAGGTCAGCTGGCGCGCATGATGATCGCCCCTGCGGTGGAGGTCGGCGTCGAGTTGCGCGTGCTCGCCGAGGACGAGGGGATGTCCGCCGCGCTCGCCGCGACCGCGGTGGGCGACTACCGCGATGCCGAGACCGTTCTCGCGTTCGCGCGCGACGTCGACGTCGTGACCTTCGACCACGAGCACGTGCCGCAGGAGGTGCTGGCCGCACTCGTCGCCGCCGGGGTCGCGGTGCACCCGGGGCCTTCGGCGCTCGGCGTCGCACAGGACAAGATCGTCATGCGCACGCGCCTGGCTGAGCTCGGAATGCCCCAGCCCGACTGGGCGGCGGTCACGGGTCCTTCCGACCTGCAGACCTTCCTCGACGCACACGGCGGCCGAGCCGTGGTGAAGACCCCGCGAGGCGGCTACGACGGCAAGGGTGTGCGCATCGTGTCGGCGGCGACCGAGGCGGACGACTGGTTCGCAGCCCTCGCCGAGGACGCCCGCGGCGGAGCGCTTCTGGTGGAAGAACTCGTCGACTTCTCGCGCGAACTCGCTCAACAGGTCGCGCGCCGGCCCTCTGGCGAGGTGCGGGTGTATCCCGTCGTGGAGACGATCCAGCGCGACGGCGTGTGCGCTGAGGTCATCGCGCCCGCGCCGCACGCGAGCGAGCGGCTGCACGAAGTCGCCGCGCAGATCGGCGTCGCGATCGCGGAGGGCCTCGGCGTGACCGGGATGCTGGCGGTCGAGCTCTTCGAGACCACCGACGAGCGGCTGCTCGTGAATGAACTGGCCATGCGCCCGCACAACAGCGGGCACTGGACGCAGGACGGAGCGGTGACGAGCCAGTTCGAGCAGCACCTGCGCGCGGTGCTCGATCTGCCGCTCGGAGATGCTTCGTCGAGCGCCCCCTGGGCGGTCATGGTGAACATCCTGGGCGGCCCCGCTGTCGGATCCCTCGACGCCCGCTTCGCCGCGGCGATGAGCGAGCACCCGACGGCGAAGGTGCACACCTACGGCAAGGCGCCGCGCCCGGGCCGCAAGGTCGGTCATGTCAACGTCTCGGGGGCCGATCTCGACGACGTCGCGTATCAGGCGCGCGCTGCCGCATCGTTCTTTGACGGCTGAGCGGGCGTCCGTCGGATGCGCGCCGTTGCGGTGTTCTTCCAGCCACGCCCCCTAGCCTGGTCGGGTGACTGAGTCGATCGCGCGCCCGGACTCGATCGGGCGCGCTGTGCCCCTGCATTCCTCCGACGCGCCGCGGGTCGGAGTCGTCATGGGATCCGACTCCGACTGGCGCGTCATGAGCGACGCGTCTCAGGTGCTGACCGATTTCGGAGTGCCTCACGAGGTCGAGGTCGTCTCGGCGCACCGCACCCCCGACAAGCTGATGCGCTACGGCCGAGAAGCTCGTGCCCGGGGCCTCCAGGTGATCATCGCCGGCGCCGGTGGTGCGGCACACCTCCCGGGTATGCTCGCCTCGCTCACCGCGCTCCCCGTGATCGGCGTGCCGGTGCAGCTCGCGACCCTCGACGGGCTCGACTCGCTGCTCAGCATCGTCCAGATGCCGGCGGGGATCCCTGTGGCGACGGTGTCGATCAACGGCGCCAAGAACGCAGGCCTCTTGGCGGTGCGCATCCTCGGGTCGGCTGATCCCGCCCTCGCGACGAAGGTGGAGGAGTACGCCGCCGCGCTCGAGACCCAGGTCGACGAGAAGAACCGGCGGCTCAAGGAGTCGCTGTGAGCGTCGCCAGCCCGCCGCGGCCGATGACCGCGCCCCCTGCCTCCCCGTCGATCGTCGAGGAGCGCCCGCTGCGGTATCCCGACACAGCTTCGCACGACGTCATGTCGCGGCGCGGATGGTGGCTCGTCCTCCTCAACTTCCTCATGCCGGGGTCCGCCCAGGTGCTCGCAGGAAACCGCCGCCTCGGCCGGTTCGGCCTCGGCGCGACACTCGCGATGTGGGTGCTCGTCGTACTCGGAGCCCTCTGCGCCCTGCTGTGGCAGCCGGTGCTGTTCACGCTCGCGACGAACTGGATCGCGCTGCTTGCGGCGCAGGCCGTGTTCGCCGGCTACGCCGTGCTGTGGGTCGTGCTGACGATCGACACGCTCCGTCTCGTGCGACTGGTCAAGACCGGCGGCGCCGCGCGCTTCGGCATCGCCGCGCTCGCCGTCGCGCTGGTCGTCCTCGCAAGCGGCACCGCCGCCTATGCTGCGCACTACGCCGGCATCACGCGTGACACGCTGGGCTCGATCTTCGGCGCCAGCGGCCCGGCGGTGTCGCCTTCCGACGGCTACTACAACATCCTGCTGCTGGGCGCCGACAGCGGCGAGGGGCGCGATTCGATGCGCTTCGACAGCATCTCGGTCGTTTCGGTCAACGCCACCACGGGTGCGACGACCATCACCGGCATCCCGCGCGACATGCCGCACTTCCCGTTCTCGGCGGGGCCGATGCAAGACCGCTATCCGAACGGCCACGAGGGGCGTGCGGATCCGACCTGCGGGTGGGGAAGCGGTATCAACCAGCTCCGCACCGAGGTCGAGGTATGCCAGGACGGCAGCGCGCTGTACCCCGATGCGGTCGCGAACGGCTCGGCTCCGGGAATCGAGGCGACGAAGGATGCCGCGGAGGGGATCCTCGGGATCGAGATCCCGTATTACGTCTTCATCGACATGCACGGCTTCGCCTCCCTCGTCGACGCCCTCGGAGGCGTCGAGATAGACGTCGCCGAGCGCCTGCCCGAAGGGGGCGGCCCCTCTTACGACGGGCAGCCGGTCGAGGAGTGGGCGACCGGATGGATCGAGGTCGGACCCCAGCGCATGGACGGCGAGACCGCACAGTGGTACGCGCGGTCTCGGTACACGACGGACGACTTCGATCGCATGAAGCGTCAGCGCGAACTGCAGCAGGCGATCCTCGCCCAGTTCACGCCGCAGACCGTGCTGACGCGGTTCCAGGACGTCGCGTCGGCCGGTGCCGACATCGTCCAGACCGACCTGCCGCAGTCGCTGCTGCCCTTCCTCGCCGACCTCGCGCTGAAGGCGAAGGAGCTTCCGCTCGACACCATCGAACTCACGCCCGACGGCGGCGTCGATGAGAACGAGCCCGACTACACCTACGTGCAGGAACTGGTGCGCACCACCCTGCATCCGCCGACGCCGTCCGCCGAACCCGAGGGCTGAACCGATGGTCGCCACGCTCCGCATCGTGCTCGACCAGCTCGTGACCTCGGCCGAGCCCGATCTCGCCGAAGCCTCCCGCGAGCTCGCGCGGGCACTGGTGATCGCCGCGCCCGCCGGCTGCGAGGTGGAGGCGATCGTCCCCGCGGGCGGCGAAACCGATCCCGACGACGCGGTCCCGGGCCTCGCCGGCGTGCGCCGCACCGCTCTGCCGCGGCGCGAGCTCGCCGCCGCGCTGCAGCTCGGCGTCGGGACGGGCATCGGCGGCGGCATGATCCACGCGCCGACCCTGTTCGCCCCGCTCGTGCGCCATGACCGCGTTCACGACAACGATCAGACGGTCGTCACGGTGTGGGATCTGCGCCCGTGGGAGTCGGCCGACGAACTGCCGCGGTCGACCGCAGCCTGGCACCGCGCGATGCTCAAGCGGGCGGTCAAGCACGCCGATGCCGTCGTTGTTCCCACCCATGCGCTCGGTGAGCGCCTCGGCCAGATCGCTCCGCTCGGCGACCGCATCCGCGTCATCGCAGGCGCCGCGCCGCAGGGGTTCGCGGTTCCTGGCGATGAGATCGGACGCCGCAGGATGCTCGATCTGCCCGAAGGATTCGTGCTCCTGACAGGCGGTCCGCTTCCCTCGGACGCGCTCGACATCGGGCTGACGGCGATCGCGGCGTCCGGTGTCGATCTCCCGGTCGTCGTGATCGGCGTCGACGACGGCCAGGAGCCGGCTGTCGCCGGCCTGGCAGCGGCCGCGGGGATTCCCGAACGCCGACTTCACGTGCGCGGTGCGCTGGACCCGGCCGATCGCGCGGCGGTCTTCGGCGCCGCGCTCGCATTCATCGCACCCTCGCGACGCTCGGCGTTTCCCTGGCGGGTCGTCGACGCGCTCGCTCTCGGTGTGCCCGTGATCGCCGCTGACAGTGCGGTCCACCGAGAGGTGATCGTCGACGGGGGAGTCCTCGTCGTGGGATCGGATGCCGAGGCCGTGGCGGCAGGGCTGGGCGACGCGCTGGGCGACGCCCTCGGCTCGACCGCAGCGGCCGACCGGCTCGCCGTTCTCGCCGGCGATCGCGGCCGTTCATTCTCGTGGCGGGAGTCGGCGGACAGGGTGTGGCAGCTGCACGCCGAACTGTGACGATCTGAGCCGCTTGTTGTACTCACTGGTCACTTCGGTAACACTGTTCACATGACGTACGCCCGGAGGAGGGCCGCGCGCGCGTCCGCTCGCACCTTCGTGGTATCGGCGGTCGCGGTCTTCGCGGTGCTGGCGGGACTGCTGACCGCAGTCGTGCCGGCGGCGGCCTCGACGACCGCACCGGCATCCCTTTCCGACGTCTCCGCAAGCGTCGTGAAGACGGCAGACCTGTCGAAGTTCCAGCCAGGCAACATCATGAGCAACGCCGTCTTCTTCAACAAGACGACGATGACCGAGGCGCAGATCCAGAGCTTCCTGCAGTCGAAGGTGCCGTCGTGCCGGTCGGGGTACACATGCCTCAAGGACTGGTACGACATGCCGCGGACCACGAGCGCGGATGCGATGTGCGGTGCCTACGCAGGGGGGACGCGCGAACGCGCATCCCGCATCATCTTCAAGGTCGCGCAGGCGTGCGGCATCAACCCGCAGGTGATCCTCGTGATGCTCCAGAAGGAGCAGGGGCTCGTCATGCACACCTGGCCGAGCAGCTGGCGCTACACGATAGCGATGGGCCAGGGCTGCCCCGACACCGCAGCGTGCGACACGCGCTATTACGGGTTCTTCAACCAGGTGTTCGGTGCCGCTTGGCAGCTGAAGCGATACGCGAACCCTCCCGGAACGAGCCAGTTCTTCACGTGGTACGCGCCGGGGAAGACGTGGAACGTACGGTTCCATCCGAACGCGTCGTGCGGAACGTCCCCGGTGTACGTCTCCAACCAGGCCACCGCGAACCTCTACTACTACACGCCGTACCAGCCGAACCGTGCGGCGCTGAGTGCTGGGTACGGCACCGGCGATGCCTGCTCGGCCTACGGCAACCGCAACTTCTACCAGTACTTCACGGACTGGTTCGGATCGACCCAGGTGCCGGCTTTGACGCCGACGGGCGCGATCGCGACCGAGTGGAAGCGCACGGGCGGAGCATCCGGGCCCTTGGGAAGCCCTGCCGCAGCGATGCAGACGGTGACCGATCCGAACGGCAACGGTCTGGCCCAGAAGTTCGCGGGGGGATGGATCCACTCATCCGGCGCGGGAACCTTCTCGTCTCTCTCGCCGATCATGGTCGCGTTCAGCCAGGCGGGTTGGATTCGCGGCGACCTCGGCTGGCCGGCGGGACAGACGATCTGCACGGGAGGGATCTGCACTCAGCCGTTCGGCGGGGGCATCATCTCCCACGCGAGTGGTGCGAATGCCGTGACGACGCTCGGCGTTTCGTCACGGGCGATCGACCTCGAGCACACTGCGCGAGGCGGGGCGGGAGGGCCGCTGGGCAAACCGGCCGCCTCCGTTCAGGTCGTCTCGCACTCGAAAGGCAGCGGATTGGCGCGCCAGTACGTCGGAGGGTGGATCCACTCGTCCCAGACCGGAACCTTCTCGACCACGAGCAAGCTGATGGCCGCCTACAGTGCCAAGGGCTGGGTGCGTGGCAGCCTCGGCTGGCCGACCGGCTCGGAGCAGTCCGTCACAGACCCCAACGGCAACGGAATCGCGCAGGCGTTCCAAGGCGGATGGATACATTCGTCGGCGCGTGGAACCTTCGCCTCGTCCTCGAAGATCATGGCGGCCTACAGCGCGGCCGGCTGGGTCCGCGGCAGCCTGGGTTGGCCCACCGGCGCGGAGGTCTGCGCCGGCGGCGCCTGCGTACAGCCGTTCACCGGCGGCGTCATCGGCTACATCGGAGGGGGAGCGGCGACAGCTGATGTCGGCGTTACACCTGCCGCGATCACGTCCGCCGCCGCCAAGCAGATCAGTGTCACGGGCGTGCTGGGTTCCGCGCAGTCGTCCGTGCGGGTTGTAGCTGATCCGAACGGTGTGGGCCTCGCGCAGAACTACGAGCGCGGGGCCGTGCATTCCTCGAGGCATGGCACGTTCGTCTCGTCCAGCACGGTGATGACGGCATACCACGGTGCGGGCTGGGTGCGCGGAGAGCTCGGGTGGCCGACGGGGATCGAGACCTGCTCGGGCGGCGTGTGCTCGCAGTCCTTCGACGGCGGAAGCATCGTCTACACGCCCGGCAAGGCGGCGGTCACGGTTCTTGGCATGGGAGCCGAAGCCGTGACCGCGGCACGCGCCGCCGGTTCCGACTCGCTCGGCAAGGCGATGGCCGCCGTCCAGGTGGTGACCGACCCGAACGGGAACGGCCTCGCGCGGAAGTACGCAGGTGGATGGCTCCACGCGTCCGCGCGCGGGGTCTTCTCCTCGTCGTCGAATGTGATGAGCGGATATAGCGCTGCAGGATGGCTGCGCGGGTTCCTGGGCTGGCCGAAGACGGCCGAGCAGCCGGTGACCGACGTCAACGGGAACGGCGTTGCACAGGCGTTCGAGGGTGGTTGGGTGCATGCTTCGTCCTGGGGAAGCTATGCGTCGTCGCAGACGGTCATGACCGCCTACAGCGCCGCCGGGCGGGTCAGCGGCGCGCTTTCCTGGCCCGTCGGAACCGAGTTCTGCACGGGGAAGGCGTGCGTGCAGCAGTTCGGCGGCGGCGTCATCGGGTACATCCGCGGCAAGGCCGCCGTCGCCGCAGTCGGCGTGACCCCGGCGGCGATCACCGCGGCCGCTGCGGAGCAGAAGAGCGTCACGACGATCGGCAGCGCTCAGGCACCCGTTCAGGTCGTCGCCGACGTGAACGGCAGTGGTATGGCGCAGAGGTTCGCGAATGGCTGGGTGCACTCATCGGACAGGGGCACGTTCGTATCGTCGTCGACGGTGATGGCCGCCTACAGCGCAGCGGGATGGCTGCGGGGCGCGCTCGGATGGCCGACGAAGGTGGAGACATGTTCGGGAACCGTGTGCTCTCAGGCGTTCGAGGGCGGCACCATCAGTTACACCAAGGGCAAGCCTGCCACCGTGAAGCTCACGTGAGGCGCGCATCCGCACGTCTAAACTGGCCCCATGAAGGTACTGCTCACAGGAGCTGACGGTTTCATCGGGTCGCACCTGGCTGAGCAGCTCGTCAGGGACGGGCACGACGTCCGGGCGCTCGTGCTCTACAACTCGTTCGACTCGCGCGGATGGCTGGACGGCCTCGAACCGGAGGTCGCCGCCCAGATCGAGTTCCTTCCGGGCGACGTGCGTGATCCCGCGCTCATGATGTCGGCCGTGAGTGACCGCGACGCCGTGCTGCATCTGGCAGCCCTCATCGCCATCCCCTACTCGTACGCCGCCCCCGACCTCTATGTTCAGACGAACATCCAGGGCACGCTGAACCTGCTCAACGCGGCGCGATCCGCCGGCGTGAGCCGGTTCATCCACACGTCCACCAGCGAGGTGTACGGCACGGCCCGGTATGTGCCGATGGACGAGGACCACCCGCTTCAGGGGCAGTCCCCTTATTCGGCCTCGAAGATCGGCGCCGATCAGATGGTCAAGGCGTTCCACACCTCGTTCGACCTCCCTGCCGTGACCATCCGCCCGTTCAACACGTTCGGTCCGCGGCAGTCGGCGCGTGCGGTGATCCCCACGATCATCAGCCAGCTCGCGGCGGGCAAGCGCGAGATCCAGCTCGGCGCACTCACCCCCACGCGCGACTTCACCTACGTCCCCGATACCGTCTCCGGATTCACCGCGGCGCTCACGAGCACCGCGGGCGTCGGCGAGGTGGTCAACCTCGGAGTCGGGTTCGAGGTCTCGATCGGGCAGACCTTCGAGCTGATCGCGCAGGCGATGGGGATCGAAGCGACCGCGACCGAGGACCCCCGGCGCCTCCGCCCCGCCAACTCCGAGGTGGAGCGGCTCTTCTCCGACAACAGCAAGGCGAAGAAGCTGTTCGGCTGGCAGCCGCGCTATGACGGCGTCGACGGATTCCGAGAGGGCCTGCGGGTGACGGCGGAGTGGTTCACCGACCCCGCGAACCTCGCGCGCTATCGAACCGACGCCTACGTCGTATGACTTCCGCGCGAGAGGTGGTCACGGCACTGCGCGACGTCGTCGGGGACGAGCCGTTCGTCGGCTTGCACATTCCCGACATCACAGCGCTCGAGAAGCAGCGCGTGCAGGAGTGCCTCGACTCGACCTTCGTGTCGAGTGTCGGCGCCTTCGTCACGGAGTTCGAGCAGGGCATCGCGGCGTTCACCGGTGCGGCGCACGGAATCGCCGTATCCAACGGGACCTCAGCCCTGCAGGTGGCGCTGGAACTCGCCGACGTGCGCGCCGGGGACGACGTCATCGTGCCGACGCTCTCCTTCGTCGCGACGGCCAACGCGGTCAGCCATGTCGGAGCTCAGCCGTACTTCGTGGACAGCGATCCCGATACCCTCGGTATGTCGGTCGAGTCGGTCGCGGGGGTTCTGCGGGCCGCGCGTTCGACGCCGGATGGTCTGGTTAATGAAGCCACCGGCCGGCGCATCGGCGCGATCGTGCCGATGCACACTCTGGGTCATCCGATGCGCATCGCCGAACTCGTATCCCTTGCGGCCGAGTATGACGTTGCTGTCGTGGAAGACGCCGCGGAGTCGCTGGGCAGCCGTGTGGGCGGCGTGCACACGGGCACCTTCGGCCGGCTGGGCATCATCAGCTTCAACGGGAACAAGATCCTCACGACCGGCGGCGGCGGGATGATCATCGCGGACGACGACGAACTGGCCCGCCGCGCCCGCCATCGGACGACGACGGCCAAACTCCCGCATCGCTGGGAGTTCGAGCACGACGAGGTGGCCTACAACTACCGGATGCCGAATCTCAACGCAGCCCTGGGTGTCGCGCAGCTGGAACGGCTGCCCGGCTTCCTCGACGCCAAGCGTCGGCTCGCCGCACGGTATCGGGAGCGGTTCGCCGGGGTGCCCGGTGTCACTTTCCTCGACGAGCCGCCGGGGACCGAGAGCAATTACTGGCTCTGCGCCGTTCGCATCGACGGTGGGTTCGCAGTCCGGGACGAGGTGCTGGCGGCGACGAACGATGACGGACTGCAGTGCCGTCCGCTCTGGAATCTCCTGCATGCGCAGGCTCCGTATCGCCACCTCCCTCACGCCGCGGTTCCGACCGCCGAGGCTCTTCACGCGAGTGTCGTCTGCATCCCCAGCTCACCCGCTCTGGCGGCATCATGAGAACGATCGCCGTCCTCAGCGGCACGCGTGCGGACTACGGCCTGCTGCGGCGGCTGCTCCACGAGATCCAGGTCGAGCCGGAGCTCGACCTTCGGCTCATCGTGACGGGAACCCACCTCAGCGACGCCTTCGGTCGAACCGTGTCTGAGATCGAGAACGACGGCTTCCGCGTCGCGGCCTCGGTGCCGATCTGGTCGGGAGCAGGCGGCCGCGTGGACACGGCAGCCGACGTCGGAGCTGCGATCGCCGGCTATGCGGAGGTCCTCGCGGAAATCGACCCGGATATCCTTGTCCTGCTCGGGGATCGGCTGGAGGCGTTCGCCGCAGCTGCCGCCGCGACGATCCTGTCGGTGCCGCTCGCACACATCCACGGAGGCGAACTGACCGAGGGGGCGATGGACGATGCGCTCCGCCACTCGATCACGAAGATGTCCTACCTCCACTTCACCTCCACAGCCGACCACCGTCGCCGTGTGATCCAGCTGGGCGAGGAGCCGGATCGGGTGTACTTCCACGGGGCCCCGATCGTCGACGCCCTCTCGGCGCTCGACCTGCTGTCACGCGAGGAGGTCGAGGGGCGGTTCGGAGTGCGGCTGCCGTCACGGACGGCGCTCGTCACCTTCCATCCGGCGGCCATGGACGTCGAGCCGCCGGCGCACCTCGTCGACGAGATGCTCGCCGCACTCGAGTCGGTCGAGGATCTGCACATCGTCGTCACCGGATCGAACTCCGATCTCGGCACGGCGGATGTGCGGGCGCGGATCGCGGAGTTCGTCGCCGCGAACCCGGAGCGCGTCGATTACATCGAATCCTTCGGGCAGCTCGGGTACCTGAGCGCGATGCACGCTGCATCCGTCGTCGTCGGAAACTCGTCGAGCACCGTGCTCGAGGCGCCTGTGCTCGGGGTGCCGTCCGTACTCGTCGGCGACCGTCAGCGAGGGAGACCGCTCGCTCCGAGCGTGTCGACACCGCAGCCGACTCGCGCGGCGATCGAGATGGCCGTACGCGGTGCTCTCGACGATGAGGTCGATCGCGACGGCACCGCGATCTTCGGCTCGCCCGGTTTCGCCGAGCGCGTCGCCCGGACATTGCGTGACCACGCGATCCCGCGTCCGCCCCGCAAATCCTTCTACGACCTCGAAAGGGCAGTCACCTCATGACCGACTCCGTCTTCGTCATCGCCGAAGCGGGCGTCAACCACAACGGCTCGCTCGCCACGGCGAAGGAGCTCGTCGATCTCGCGGCGTCCGCGGGAGCCGACGCCGTGAAGTTCCAGACCTTCTCCGCCGACAACCTGGCGCTGGAGAGTGCCGCGATGGCCGAGTATCAGCGGCGATCCGAGGACGACGTCCGGTCGCAGCATGACCTGCTCCGGAAGTTGGAGCTCAGTCACGACGAGTTCCGGGCCCTGCGGGATCACTGCGACTCGCGCGGCATCCGGTTCCTGTCGACGGCATTCGATCTCGAGGGCCTCGACTTCCTCGTCAGCGAACTGGGCATTCCGCTGGTGAAGATCGCGTCGGGAGATCTCACGTTTGCGCCGCTGCTTGTCGCGGCCGGGCGCACCGGGCTGCCCGTCATCCTGTCGACCGGAATGGCGGACATCCCGGAGATCTCTCGCGCTCTGCGCTTCATCGCCGCGGGGGTGGCCCAGGGGCGTGGGGCGCTCGATCGATCAGAACGCATCACGCCGGAGGTGCTCGAGCGCTCCTGGCAGGCGCGCGACGAGTTCGTCGTCTTCGCCGAGCACGTGACGATCTTCCACTGCACGACACAGTATCCGGCCGCCGACGAGAACCTCGACCTGCGCGCCCTGCAGACCATCGCCTCCACGTTCGGCCATCGCGTCGGGTACTCGGATCATTCGCTGGGCTCGCTGGCGTCGGTGCTCGCCGTCGGTCTCGGTGCGGTCGCCGTCGAGAAGCACTTCACGTTCGACACAGGTGCCGAGGGACCCGACCACGCGGCCTCGCTCGACCCGGACGGGCTCCACGCATACGTCGCGGATCTGCGCCGCGTCCCGACGATGCTCGGGTCGGCGCAGAAGCGCTGCCAGCCGGTCGAGGTGGGCAACCGCGCGGTCGTGCGACGCAGTCTGGTTGCGGCGGGGGACATCGCTGCGGGGGCTGTGATTCGAAATGAGGACCTCGTGTGCTTCCGCCCGGCGTCGGGTCGGAGCGCCTTCGACTTCTGGGAGGTCGCAGGCAGCGCAGCGACCCGCTCCTACTCCCGCGGTGAGCTGATCGATGACTGAGCTCGTGCTACTCGGCGGCGGTGGTCACGCCCGTTCGGTGCTGGCCGCACTGACGCTGCGTGGGGAGCGGATCAGCGCGTACCTGGCGAATTCGCCGTCGACGACGCTGCCCGGCCTCACCCACCTCGGCGGCGACGAGCAGCTCGAGCTGCTCGACCCCGACGAGGTGCTGCTCGTGAACGGCGTGGGGACGACGGGATCGACGACGGCGCGCCGCACCCTCCACGACAGGGCGCGGCGACTCGGGTTCAGGGTGACGCAGGTCGTGCACCCGCGTGCGTTCATCGATCCAGGTGCGCACGTCGCGGACGCGGTCCAGGTTCTCGCGGGAGCCATCGTCAACGTCGGCGCAGAGCTCCACGAAGGGGCGCTGATCAACTCCGGCGCGATCGTGGAGCATGACACGCTGGTGGCGGCACATGCGCACATCGCTCCCGGAGCCGTCCTCGCCGGGGGAGTCAGAGTCGGTGCCGGCGCGCTGGTCGGGCTCGGTGCGCGGGTCATCCAGGGCATCACGGTGGGGTCGGACAGCATCGTGGGCGCAGGAGCGGTCGTCGTGCGTGATGTCCCTCCCGGTGTCACTGTGGTCGGAGTTCCCGCACGGCCCCGAGCAGCTGAAGGACGAGCACAGTGATCGACAACACACCCCTCACGGTCGGGCCGGAAGTCAGCATCCGCGATGCCCTCGTGCGCCTCGACCGAAGCCGACTTCAAGTCGTCTTCGTGGAGGATGCCGCGGGGAGACTGATCGGAGCCGTCAGCGACGGCGACGTACGGCGCGGTCTGCTCGCGGGCGCCGTACTCGAAGACCGCGTCAGCATCGTCATGAACCCGTCGCCGGCGACGGTGCCGCCGACTGCGACGCAAGACGATGTCGATGCTCTGAAGTCGGAGCGCGGCATCCGCATCGTCGCCGTCGTCGACGACGGGGGCCGCATGATCGACGTCGTCGGGGAGGGCGAGCGCATCGCCACGCCGCTGGCGACGCCTGTCGTCCTCATGGCGGGAGGGCGCGGTCAGCGGCTCTACCCCATCACGAAGGACATCCCGAAGCCGCTCGTCCCGGTCGGCGACGCACCGATGATCGACATCATCCTCGGACGGCTCCGCGATCAAGGCTTCCGCAGAGTGCACGTATCGGTCAACCACCTCGGACACCTCATCGAGGAGCACCTGGGGGACGGTGAGCGTTTCGGGCTGGAGGTCAGCTACCTGCACGAGCGGGCCCCGTTGGGCACGGCCGGAGCGCTTGCGCAGCTGAAAGGCGCGGCGGACACCGAGTTCGTGGTGATGAACTCCGACCTTCTCACCCAGGTGGATCTGCGCCGGATGCTCGACTTCCACCGCCGAACGTCCGCATCCGCGACGATCGGCGTGCGAGAGTACGGGTTCGAGATCCCCTTCGGCGTCGTCCGGCGCGAGGGCGACCGAGTCACATCGCTTGCGGAGAAGCCCCATCACCGCGAGCTGGTGAGTGCCGGCATCTACGTTCTCGAGCCGGAGGCGCTGTCATCGCTGGAGTTGGACGAGTACTGCGACATGCCGACTCTGCTCGCGCGACTGATCGCCCAGGACAGCCCGGTGCGCGCCTTCGAGATCCACGAGGAATGGATCGATGTGGGCCGCCCCGATGATCTGGAACGCGCCCGCCAGGCGTGGGAGCGGAGCACCCGATGAGGATCTGCACCATCACGGTGCGCGCCGGATCGAAGGGCGTGCCGGGCAAGAACCTCCGTGTCGTCGCGGGCAGGCCCCTGTTCGGTCACTCGGTGGTCCAGGCGGTGCGGTCGGGGCTGTTCGACGAGGTGGTGGTCTCGAGCGACTCCGACGAGATCCTCGCGCTGGCGCCGGGGTTCGGTGCCACCGGCGTCGTGGTGCGTCCCGCAGCGATGGCGACGGACACGGCTGGGAAAGTTCCCGCGATCGCTCACGCCGTCCGCGCCACCGAGCAGCGCACGGGCAGCACGTACGACGTCTGCGTCGATCTGGATGCGACGAGCCCCCTGCGCACGGTCGACGACATCCGAAAGGCCGTCGAGATGTTCGAATCCGCCGACGCCGACTCTGTGATCACGGGTACCGAAGCGCGGCGCAATCCCTACTTCAACCTGGTGGAGGAGCAGCCGAACGGGACCGTCGCGGTCAGCAAGTCGCCGAGCGACGCGGTCCTGCGCCGCCAGGATGCGCCGCGGTGCTTCGACATGAACGGCTCGATCTACGTCTGGAAGCGCACGGCGCTGCTCGAGGATCAGGTCGTCTTCTTCCCCTCGACGATCCTGTACGAGATGCCCCCGGAACGCTCGACCGACGTCGACAGTGAGTTCGACTTCGCGGTGGTGGAGTGGCTGATGAATCAGCGGAGCGATCTGTGACGGATCGGGGAGACGATTTCGCGCGGCGGACCTCGAGCACGATGCGCCGGTTCCTCGATCTCGAGGACCGGGCACCGGACGATCTCCTGGAGGTCCTTCCCGGCGCGACCGTCCCCTTCTGGGCGCAGGTTCGCATGCAGATCTTCTGGATGATGTCCGCCGAGCACACCGGCAGCGTCGAAGTCGCCAAGACGAGCGAGTGGACGCGCTGGGGAGAGGCCAGGCGGGTGGCTCGTGGCTATCTCCCCGGTCGCTGGGACGCGGTCCGGCGATCCGCTCGGCACGATGTCTGCTTCTATGTGTCGGGCTCCACGCTCGCAGACGAAGGCGGAAGGGCGCGAAACTGGCTCGTCGACGACTTCGCCGAGGCTGCTGGAGACGCCCTTGTGGTGCAACTGCGCCCGCTGCCTGCGCCGATCGGCAAGCCGGTGTTCCGCCCGACGCTCAGCATGGAGTCGGCCACTGCGCGGGCCCGCTGGCGCGCACGCGGGACGGCCATCGCGCCGAGCACATCTCGGTCGATGGACAGACTGCTCGAAGCGTTCGCGGGCCATCTGGACCGGCCGTCGGGCGCGTTCGCGGGCATCGGCCAGAGTGTGCGTCGCACCGAGCTTCTCCGTCCGTTCCAGCTCGACGAACTCAGCCGACTTCTCGATCGCGTACGGCCGAAGATCGTGCTGTTCGACAACGGCTCGTACACCTACCACGGCGAATGGGTCGGGGTGATGAAGGATGCCGGCGCGTGGGTGGCCGAGCCGCAGCACGGATGGATCGGACCGTCCCACGCGGCATACAACTACGGCACGGCGTTCGATCAGGCGGTTCTGAGGCGCGCACTTCCGGATGAAGTGCTCACGTTCGGCCCCTACTGGTCGGCCTCGATCCGTCACCCGGGCGTCGTCACCGCGATCGGCAAGCCGCACCTGGAACGCCAGGCAGCATCCGCACCGGAGACACGCCCGCGCAGCGTCCTGGTGGTTTCTTCGCGAACGGACCCCGACGTCACCGATGCCTTCGTCGTCGGTCTTCGTGCGGGGCTCGGGGCCGAGTGGTCGATCGTGTTCAGACCGCACCCGGGCGAGCGCTCCGAGACCGCACGCCGCTACCCGAGGCTGTCAGCGGATGCCGGCGTGATCATCGATGATGCGGCCGACGTCTACGAGACGCTGAAGCGGACGGCGATCGTGGTCGGCGAGGCCAGCACGGTGCTGTTCGAGGCGCGGGCATTCGGGTGTCGCGTGATCGCACGCGACAGCCCCTTCGCGGACAGCGTCATCGGCGATGCGTTCGGTGAGCGCGTGAGCGACGTCGCCCACAGCGTCCAGCGGATCGAGGCGCTCGGCGTGGACGGCGCCGTGGACGTGGCGACGGACCCGAGCATCTGGGCGGCGAAGCCTGTCGCAGCCTTCCGTGAATGGCTGACGGTCCGCCGTCAGGAGCCGCGGCGCACACCGTGATGCGCGTGGCGCCGACGTGCATCGAAAGCGCACAGGTTGGCTGACCTAGAATGTGCAGATCCCCGTGGCGACTTCCGTCGTTGCGCGCCGAATGAGTGAGGCCCGTGACCGATACCCGAGACCTCTTCAGCGCCGTCCCGCGTTCCGAGTTCGACACCCCTGGCAAGAGCCGCGGGCTGATCGATGTCGTGCGGTGGCGCTATCTGCTGCGCCTGCTGATTCGCACCGGTGTCACGACCCGCTATCGCAACTCCGTGCTCGGTTGGACGTGGTCGTACGTGCGTCCCGCCGCGCAGTTCCTGGTGTTCTGGGTCGTCCTCGGCCTGTTCCTCCAGATGGACCGTGGCATCGAGAACTACGCGGTGTACCTGTTCAGCGGAATCGTGGTCATCAACCTGTTCTCCGAGGGGTTCAAGAACGCGACGACCTCGATCGTCGGGAACGCCGCGCTCGTGCGCAAGGTGTTCCTGCCCCGCCAGCTCTTCGCGGTTTCCGCGGTGGTCGTAGCTTTCGTGCACTTCCTTCCTCAGGCCGCGCTGCTGCTGCTGGTGTGCCTGGTGCTCGGCTGGATCGTGAACGTCTCGATCCTCTCGGTGCTGGCGATCTTCGCGGGCATGGCGATCGTGATGGTGTTCGCCCTCGGGCTCGGACTGCTGTTCGGCGCGATCAACGTGCGATATCGAGACGCGGAGAACATCGTCGAGCTGATGCTGCTGCTGGCGACATGGGCTTCACCGGTGCTGTACTCGTGGACACAGGTGCAGGATGCCGTCGTCAACGTGCTCGGCTGGCCGCAGTGGGTCGTCGAGCTGTACATGCTCAATCCCATCACCCAGGCCGTCGAGCTCTTCCACTATGCGTTCTGGCGCCCGGTGACGGCGGGGGCATTCGAGATCCCACCAGGACTCGCCTGGAACACGCTGGCGACGTTCGTCATCGCCGTGGCGACGATGCTGCTCGGCCAACTCGTGTTCCGGCGCCTCGAGGGAAGGTTCGCGCAAGACCTATGAGCGACCAGACGACGATCACACCCAGCATCATCATCGACGGCGTGCGCAAGCGCTTCACGCTCAATCACGCGTACTCCCTCAAGGACACCGTCG
This sequence comes from Microbacterium sp. 2FI, assembly GCF_005502885.1. GTDB lineage: Bacteria > Actinomycetota > Actinomycetes > Actinomycetales > Microbacteriaceae > Microbacterium. The sequence continues at coordinate 45,380 of NZ_SCMR01000006.1, read as the reverse complement.
TCTCCTGGATCAAGCGGCGAAAGCTCACCAGCGAGTTCGAAGCGCTCAAGGGCATCGATCTCGTGATCGGCGAAGGACAATCGGTCGCCGTCCTCGGCCTCAACGGCTCGGGGAAGTCGACGCTCCTGAAGCTGATTTCCGGAGTCATGGAACCGGACGACGGCGAGGTGCTCACGCGCGGGCGCGTGGCAGGCCTCATCGAAGTAGGCGCCGGATTCCACCCGGAACTCTCCGGGCGCGAGAACGTATTCCTCAACGCCGCCATCCTGGGCATGAAGAAGCACGAGATCGAGGCTCGCTACGACGAGATCGTCGCGTTCAGCGAGATCGAGGAGTTCATCGACCAGGAGGTCAAGCACTACTCCTCGGGGATGTTCATGCGCCTGGCGTTCTCGGTTGCGATCCACGTGGAGCTTGACGTCCTTCTCGTCGACGAGATCCTCTCTGTCGGCGACGCGCCTTTCCGGGAGAAGTGCCGTCTCAAGTTCGAGGAGCTCATCGCGCACCGGAAGACCCTGCTGATCGTGAGCCACGACCTCGACATGGTGCGCGAGCTCTGCAATCGCGGCGTGGTCCTCAGCAGAGGCGAGGTCGTGTACGACGGTCCGATCGAGGGGGCGGTAAGCCTGGTGGAGTCGTGATCGGCGCCTGGGCAGGCGCGCTGCCCGCGCTCCTCGTCGCCTTCGCGGTGGTGTTCCTCCCCGGTCTGGTCATGGGCGCCGGACTGCGCCTTCGCGCACTCGCGCTGTGGGCGATCGCGCCGGTGCTCGGCGTGGCCGCCTTCGCGGGGCTGGCGCTGGTGTACGGCGTGGTGGGGATCCCATGGTCGGCATGGTCGATCCTGGTCGGCGTCGCCGTGCTGGGGGGGCTCGCGTGGCTCGCGGGATGGTGGCTCGGACCGCGTCGACCTGCTGCCCGCAGTTCCGCCCACGGGCTGCGCCTCCTGGCGGCGGGCCTCGCGATCGGCATCCTGCTCACGACCGCGCGGTTCGTCATCTACGTGCACGATCCGGCGGCCATCTCGATGACCAACGACGCCGTTTTCCACCTGAACGCCGTGCGTCACATCCTCGAGACCGGATCGGCCTCGTCACTGCAGGTCAGCTCGGTGGTCGGCAGCAGAGGCTTCTATCCTGCGGCCTGGCACGCCCTCGCGTCAGCGGTCGTACTGTTCGCCGGAGTCGAGATCCCCGTCGCCGCGAACCTGGTCTCGCTCGTGATCGCCGCCGGGGTCTGGACCCTCGGGGTGACCTGGTTCGCGCAGCGGATGACCGGCATCCCCCCGATCGCGGTGGCCATGACCGCGGCTCTTTCGGCGTCGCTCGCGGTCTTCCCGATGCTGATGTTCCAGTGGGGCGTCCTCTACTCCTTCGCCCTGTCGCTCGCGCTCGTCCCCGCGGTCGCCGGGCTCGCCGTCGGCTCGGCGCAGTGGATGCAGTCGGATTCCCCGGTTGCCGGCCGGCTCCGCTCGGCGGTGCTGCTGGGCACGCTCCTGGTCGCGGGTGTCGGTGCCATCGCGCTCTCCCAGCCGGCATCGCTGCTCACCCTGTCGATCATCGCGGTTTCGTGGTTCACCTGGTGGGCGATCGCCGCGGCTGTTCCGGCCACCGGCCGGAAGCGCGCGCTGCTCATCGGAGCGATCGCCGGCGTGTGGGTGGCGTTCGTGCTGCTGTGGATCGCGCTCACGCGGAGCACGTCGGGTTCGCACTGGCCGCCGTTCCGCACGAAGCTCGAGGCCATCGCCGACGTGCTTTTGAACGGGCCGGTGCTCCTTCCGGTGCTCACCGGCGTGAGCATCCTGATGATCGCCGGTGTGATCGTCGCGATCACGCGCCCGCAGCTGCGCTGGCTGGCTACCGCCTGGCTCGTTCTCGGCGGCCTCTATGCGGTTGCCGCGTCCGTCGGCAACCCGATCCTCCGCCGCGTCCTGCTCGGAGCGTGGTATGCCGATCCGTACCGGATCGCGGCGGCGTGCGCCGTCGTGATCGTGCCGCTCGCGGCGATCGGGCTCGCATGGATCGCGACATGGGCCGCGCGGTCCCTCTCGCGCCGGCATGGAGCGGAGGCGGCGGCGTTCGGCGCAGCCTGGGGTCTTGCCGGAGTGGCGGCCCTGGGCATCGCCTCGCTCATCGCTGCCCCGATGATCCAGATGCGTGCGGTGACGCAGGGGACCGTCGACGCCGAGTCGCGCTACATCACCGAGGACTACCTCTCGCCCGACGAACGCGTGCTGCTCGAGCGTCTCGATGAGTTCGTCGACGAGGACGACCGGGTGATCGGCAACCCGTCGACAGGGATGGGCTTCGGCTACATGCTCAGTGGCCGCGACGTCTTCCCACGGACGTGGGCGCACCCGCGAACGGACCCGTGGAAGCTGATCCAGACCGACCTGCGCGACGTCGGGACGAATGCCGCGGTGTGTGATGCTCTCGAGGTGTACGGCTCGCCGTCGTTCGTGCTGGACTTCGGGCTGGGGGAGGAGACCCCCGGGCGCTATGAACTCGAGGGGATGACCGATTTCGCGGGCCAGCCGGGCTTCGAGCTGGTGGACCGTGAGGGGGAGGCGTCGCTGTGGCGGATCACCGCGTGCGAGCGGTGAGCTCGAACCGCGCTCGACTAGGATCGGGTGATATGCCCGCGTCCGTGCAGAACCTCCTGATCGTCGTGCCGGCGCTCAACGAAGAGGAGTCCGTGGCGGCGGTGGTGCGGAGCGTCCGCGAGGCCGTCCCCGAGGCGGTGTGCCTGGTCGTCGACGACGGCTCGACGGACGCAACCGCCCGTGCCGCCCGCGAGGCCGAGGCGATCGTGCTCCGACTGCCGTTCAACCTCGGCGTCGGCGGCGCGATGCGGGCGGGATTCCGGTATGCGAGAGATCACGGTCACTCGATCGTGGTGCAAGTGGATGCTGACGGTCAGCACGATCCGCGCTACATCCCCGAGCTGGTCGCGGGCCTCCAGGACGCCGACGTCGTCATCGGCGCGCGCTTCGCCGGGGTCGGCGACTACGACGCCCGTGGGCCGCGGCGCTGGGCGATGCGCGTTCTCGCGGGGGCCGTGAGCCGCGTTGCCGGACGCCGACTCGACGACGTCACGAGCGGGTTCAAGGCGAACGGTCCGGCGGCGGTGCGGCTCTTCGCCGAGACCTACCCGGCGGAGTACCTCGGCGACACGGTCGAGGCTCTCGTGATCGGCGCACGCGCCGGACTCCGCCTTACGCAGCACCCGGTCGCGATGCGCCCCCGTCAAGCTGGCTCACCGTCGCATCAGCCGTTTCGGGCGAGCATCTACCTGGTTCGGGCCGGGATGGCCTTTCTGCTGGCCCTCCTGCGACCGCGCGTGTCCGTCCCCGCGGAGGTCGCCGCGTGACCCCGATGACCTATGCGTTCGGCGTCGCCGCCGCCGTGCTCGCGCTGATCGCGATCGTCGAACTCATGCGACGCGCGACGCTGCGTGAGCGGCACGCCGTCTGGTGGCTCATCGGCGGTGTGATCGCGCTCGTCGTCGCCCTCTTTCCGCAGACCCTCACGTGGGCGGCCCAGCTGCTCGGCATCGCGGTGCCGACGAACCTGGTGTTCTTCATCGCGATCGGGCTCCTGTTCCTCGTCAGCCTGCAGTACGGGGCCGAGCTCACCCGGGTCGAGGACAAGATCCGCACGCTGGCCGAGCAGAGCGCGTTCCACGAGCTGCGGCTGGCGGAGCTCGAGGCAGCTCGACCGGCCGACGGCACGACGTCGGGAGCGGACGAGACGCCCGCCGGCGGAACGGCCGACGACGGCTCGGACGCTCCGCGATGAGCTCGGCAGACGCCGACCGCACCGCGGTCGTCATAGCCTCGCGCCTCTTCGTTCCCGAGGTGAGCGCCGGAGCATTCCGCCTGGGCGCGCTCGCGCGGGGGCTGACGGATGCCGGTGCATCGGTCACGGTGGTGACCACCGTGCCGCCGTCGCACGCACCCGCGACGTCCGATCCTCCGGGTGTAACGGTCGCGCGGTGGCCGGTGCTGCGGGACGGCGGAGGAAATGTGCGGGGCTACGTCCAGTACGCCAGCTTCGACGCGCCGCTGCTCCTGCGCCTGATGTTCCGGAAGTGGCGGCTCGCCGTGGCCGAGTCGCCACCGACCACGGGACTCGTGGTCGCCTTGGCGGCTGCGCTGCGTCGTCGTCCCTTCGGCTACTACGCGGCGGACGTGTGGACCGACGGCGTGAAGTCGATGGGCGCGTCCGCCCCGGTGGTCGCGGTAATGCGCTGGATGGAGCGCGCCGTGCTTCGCCGTGCGGCCGTCACGCTGTCGATCTCCGACGAGGTGACCGACCGGCTGGTCGCGCTCGGCGCCGATCGCGACCGCGTGGTCGTCGTCGGCAACGGCATCGACACCGAGGTCTTCTCGCCGGAGGTCCAACCCGCTTCCGATGAGCGCTATTTCGTCTACACCGGGACGATGTCCGAGTGGCAGCGCCCCCAGATCTTCGTCCGGGCGTTCGCGTCCATCGCGCAGAGCCACCCTGATGTATCACTCCGATTCTTCGGCCAGGGTGCCGTCGAGAGGGAATTGCGAACGCTCGCCGAGGATCTCGCGCCGGGCCGCGTGACCTTCGGCGGCGTGGTCAGCCCGGCAGAGTCGGCGTCGTGGATCCGCGGCGCGACTGCCGCGCTCGTGAGCATCGTCCCCGGGATCGGCTACGACTTCGCACGACCGACCAAGACCTATGCGGCCGCGGCCTGTGGCACCCCTGTGCTGTTCGCCGGGGCGCGCTCGGGCCGTCAAGTGGTCGCCGATGCCGAGCTGGGCGAGGCCGTCGAATTCGAGACCTCCGCCGTCGCCGACGCGATGCGACGCTTGCTTGACGCGGATGACTCAGGAGAGACAGAACGCAAACGCGCCGAACGGGCGGCCTGGGCGCTCGCGCACGTGTCGCTCGCGGCTGTCGGCCAGCGGGCGGCGGAGGCCCTGCTGGCGACGATCAGGAGACGACCATGACCTCCGGATACAATCGACCCGCATCGCACGCCGGACTGTGGCGTGGTGCAAGGAGCCCTCGAACGTGACCCATTCTTCCGCCGTGCGCATCGTCGACTCGGCCGACGTCTCGCCCGACGCCCGCATCGGCGACGGATCCTCGATCTGGCATCTCGCCCAGGTGCGCGAGGGGGCCGTTCTCGGCCGCAACTGCATCGTCGGACGCGGCGCCTACGTCGGCACCGGCGTCGTCATGGGCGACAACTGCAAAGTGCAGAACTACGCCCTGGTGTACGAGCCCGCGAAGCTGGGCGACGGTGTGTTCATCGGCCCGGCGGTCGTCCTCACCAACGACACCTACCCGCGCGCGATCAATGCCGACGGCAGTCTCAAGAGCGCCCACGACTGGGAGCCGGTCGGGGTGACGATCGAGACCGGTGCGTCCATCGGCGCGCGGGCGACGTGCGTCGCTCCGGTGACCATCGGCGCCTGGGCGACCGTGGCCGCCGGCGCGGTCGTCGTGAAGGACGTCCCGCCGTTCGCGCTCGTCGCCGGCGTGCCTGCTCGTCGTCTGGGCTGGGTAGGCAAGGCCGGCGTGCCGCTCACCCGCGAGACGCCCGACGGCCTGTGGCTCTGCCCTGCGACGGGCGACCGTTATATCGAGTCCGACGGACTCCTGACTGAGGAGAACGCATGAGCGAGTTCATCCCCCCGGCCAAGCCGATCATCGGCGACGACGAGCGTGCGGCCGTCGATCGCGTTCTGCGCAGCGGCATGGTCGCGCAAGGCCCCGAGGTCGCGGCTTTCGAGTCGGAGTTCTCACAGCATTTCGTGGCGGGTCGCCCGGTCGTCGCGGTCAATTCCGGCACCGCGGGCCTGCACCTCGGCCTGCTGGCGGCGGGAGTCGGCGCGGGGGACGAGGTCATCGTCCCCTCCTTCACGTTCGCAGCCACGGGCAATTCGGTTGCGCTGACCGGCGCCACGCCGGTGTTCGCGGACATCGAGCCCGAGACCTTCACGCTCGACCCGGCTTCTGTCGAAGCATCCATCACCTCGCGTACCAAGGGCATCATGCCGGTGCACCTGTACGGTCACCCGGCGCGGATGCGCGAACTCCAGGCCATCGCGGACAAGCACGGGATCGCGCTGTACGAAGACGCGGCACAGGCACATGGCGCCGCGCTCGACGGACGCCCGGTCGGCACATTCGGCGCGTTCGCCATGTTCTCGCTCTACCCGACGAAGAACATGACCAGCGGCGAGGGCGGGATGATCTCGGCGGCGACCGACGAGATCGCGCGCAACGCGCGGCTGCTGCGCAACCAGGGCATGGAGCGCCAGTACGAGAACGAGGTCATCGGCTTCAACGCGCGCATGACCGACATCCATGCCGCGATCGGCCGCGTGCAGCTGACGAAGGTGGATGCCTGGACCGCCACGCGACGGTCGAACGCCGCGTTCCTGGACGCGAACCTGAGCGGTGTGGTGGTTCCGCGGGTCCTCGACGGTGCCGTGCACGTGTACCACCAGTACACGATCCGCGTCGCCGACGACCGCGACGGCTTCGTGCGCGCGCTCAAGGAGGAGCACAACGTCGGCAGCGGCGTGTACTACCCGATCCCGAACCACCGTCTGCCGTCTCTCGCGCACTTCGCGCCCGGCTTGGACCTCTCCGAGACCGAGAAGGCGGCACGAGAGGTCGTGTCGCTGCCGGTGCACCCGTCGCTCTCGCAGAGCGATCTCGAGCGCATCGTCGCAGCGGTGGACGCCGTCACGGCAGCGGGCGCCTGATGGCTGCGTTGCGCGCAGGTCTCCTCGGCGTCGGAATGATGGGGCGGCACCACGCCCGTGTCCTGCGTGAGCTCGACGGCGTCGAGCTCGTCGCGATCGCCGACCCCGCCGGCGACCCTCACGGGGTCGCGGGCGACCTCGAGATCCTCCCCGACATCGACGCCCTCGTCGCCGAGGGTGTCGATATCGCCGTCGTAGCCGTGCCCACCCGGTTCCATCAGGATGCCGCACTCAAGCTCGCCGCAGCCGGCGTGCACACACTGGTCGAGAAGCCGATCGCCGACTCCGTCGAGGCCGGTCAGCGAATGGTGGACGCCTTCGCCGCTGCAGGCCTGGTCGGTGCAGTGGGACACATCGAGCGTTTCAATCCTGCACTCCAGGAGCTGCGCCGACGGATCGAGGCGGGCGACCTCGGGGCGGTGTACCAGGTGACCACGCGCCGCCAAGGCCCCTTCCCGTCTCGCATCGCGGATGTCGGCGTGGCCAAGGATCTCGCGTCCCACGATGTGGACCTGACCGCGTGGGTCGTGCAGAGTCACTACGAGCGGGTCTTCGCGCAGACGGCGTTCAAGAGCGGCCGCGAGCATGAGGACATGATCACCATCACGGGGCGCACAGCCTCGGGCGTGATCGTCAACAACATCGTGAACTGGCTCAGCCCGATGAAGGAGCGCGTCACCGTCGTGACCGGTGAGAAGGGCGCCTTCGTCGCCGACACCTCCACCGGCGACCTGACGTTCTACGCCAACGGGACCATCCCGCTGGAGTGGGAGTCGGTGTCGTCGTTCCGAGGAGTGTCGGAGGGCGATGTCACGCGATACGCGTTCGCCAAGCGCGAGCCGCTGCGCGTCGAGCACGAGGCGTTCCGTGACGCGGTGCTCGGCCACGATACCGATGTCGTGACCATGGAACAGGGCCTGCGGACGCTCGCCGTCGTCGAGGCCTCGCTGGAGTCCGCTCGCACGGGCGAGTCTGTGCGCTTCTGACCCATGATTCAGATCGTTCGCACCCTGCGAAGGCTGCTGCCGCTGCTCCCGTCGTCCGCGAGCAGGTTCCTGCTCGTGTTCGGGATCGTTTCCGCAGTGCTGGCCGTCGTGGATGTGACCGCCCTCATGACGCTCGCCGTCGTGCTCGCCGGGACGGTCACCGGCGCGGGCGCCGAACTCCCGATCATCGGCGCGATTCCGCAGGATCAGGTCGTCTGGCTGATCCTGATCCTCGCAGGCGTCATCATCGCGAAGTCGGCGGCGAATGTGTGGCTCCAGTGGATTGCGACCCGCCGCTTCGCCACCTATGAGCTCGCCGTCGGCCAGGAGCTGTTCGGCGCATACATCCGCTCGTCGTGGACGGACCGGATCTCTCGCAACAGTGCGCAGATCGTCGCGATGACCGACAGTGCGATCGCCAACGTCGTCGCAGGATTCCTTCTTCCGGTGACGACGCTTCCGGGCCTGATCGTGACCGGGGTCGGTGTCGTGGCGATCATCATCGTCGCGCAGCCGCTGACGGCAGTCATCACGACCGTCTACCTCGGCGGAATCGCACTTCTGCAGTATCTGGTGCTCACGGGGAAGACGAGACAGGCCGCGCGGGTGGCACGCGACTCATCCCTCCGCGTTGCGGCCCTGATCTCCGGCATGATCGCCTCGCTGAAGGAGATCACGCTTCGGGACAAGGCCGACGAGGTCACCGCCGTCGTCCGCGCGACGCGCCGGAGGACCTCCCAGGCGCGGGCGAACGCCAGCTTTCTCGCCGCGGTTCCGCGGTTTGTGTTCGACGCTGCGATCATCGGCGGGTTCGTCGTCGTCGGCGGGGCGACGTACGTCGTGAACGGCGGTGACATGGATGCGACGATCTCAGCGGTCGCGCTGTTCGGGATCGCCGGCTTCCGCCTGGTGCCCTCGCTGACAGGCTTCCAGACCGTGCTCACGAGGACGGTCACGGCCGGCCCCTATATCGAGCTCGTGATCGCCGACGTCGAGGCGTCCAAGAAGTTCCATGCCGACCGCGAGGAGCTGGGACGCGAACCTCTGCCGAGCGCTCCGAAGGCCTTGCGACTCGAGGACATCTCCTTCACCTTCCCCGGAAGCGCCGTCCCCGCGCTGAGCCACGTCTCCGTCGAGATTCCGCTCGGGACCACGGTCGGGATCGCAGGCGCCTCGGGTGCCGGCAAGTCGACGCTGGTCGACCTGCTCCTGGGCCTGCTCACGCCGACGTCAGGGACGATTCGCATCGACGATCGTCCTCTCACCGACGTCTTGCGGGCATGGCGCACCCACGTCGGCTACGTCCCGCAGGAGGTGACGCTGTTCGACGGAACGATCGCGCAGAACATCGCCCTCACCTGGAGCGACGACTACGACCGCGAGCGGGTCGAGGAGGCAGCGCGTCGGGCTCAGATCTGGAGCGTGGTCGAGGGTCGCGCGGAGGGGCTCGACACACGCGTCGGGGAGCGGGGGCTGAGTCTCTCCGGTGGCCAGCGGCAGAGATTGGGCATCGCGCGCGCGCTGTACAGCGATCCGCTCATCCTCGTTCTCGACGAGGCCACCAGCGCGCTCGACACCAAGACCGAGTCCGATGTCGCGGAGGCCATTCGCAGCCTTCGCGGGGACGTGACCGTGATCGCCGTCGCGCATCGCCTCAGCACGATCCGGGAGTCGGATCAGATCCTCTTCCTCGCCGACGGCGCGATCGCCGCGCAGGGCGCCTTCGACGACGTGGTCGCGCGCAATCCGGACTTCGCTCATCAGGCGCGGCTCGCCGGACTGACGTGAGGCACCGCAGGATGACGTTGCGTGCCTCGGTCATCGGGGCCGCCAGAATGATCCTCGGTCTGGTGCCGGACGCTCTGCTCGGGCGACTCCTTCCGGGACGACTCGGGTGGCGGGCAGACCCGTTGCCGGTGTCCGTGCGTCCGCAGGGCGAGGTACGCCTGCTTGTGGCCCCGGTGAACTCGGCAGGTCAAGGCTTCCTGTGGGCGCGTGCCGCCGAGGGGATCCCCGGGGTCGGCGCTGCCAACCTCGAGACGACCAGCGCCGCGATGGCGGCCTTCGGCTTCGCCGCTGACGTGTCGGTGCCCGAGGGGGCGTACCTGTTCGCGCGCGGCTGGCAGCGGCGACAACGCCGCGCCGTCCGCTCCGGCTTCACGCACGTCCTCCTCGAGTCGGGCCGCTTCCTCTACGGCACAGACCCGATGCGCACCCCGCTCGAGGTGGCGCGTGAGACCGCAGATCACGGCCTCCGGGTGGGGCTGCTGTGGCATGGAAGCGACATCCGTGTGCCGAGTTCCCATGCTCGGTTCGAGCAGGATTCGCCGTTCGGCGAGCGCGGCGCGTATCCGCCGGAGGCGACGAGAGTCCTCGAAGCGAGGACTCTCGCCAATCGGCGAATGGTCGACGACTCCGACTTTCCGGTCTTCGTGTCGACACCGGGCCTGCTCGACGTTCCTCGGTCGACCTGGCTTCCCGTGGTCGTGGATGCTGCGCGGTGGCGGACCGACCGCCGACCGTTCGAGGGCGGCATTCCCGTGGTCGCGTACGTGCCGAGCAACGCGCCCTTGAAGGGCAGCCCGCAGGTGGACGAGCAGCTCACGGCGCTCGAGCGTGAAGGGGTCATCGTCTATCGGCGGCTGGAGCGGGTTCCGGCCGATCGGATGCCGATGGTCTACGGCGAGGCGGACATCGTGCTCGACCAGTTCCGCCTCGGCGATTACGGAGTCGCGGCGTGCGAGGCCATGGCAGCCGGACGCTTGGTGCTCGGGCACGTGCACCCGGACGTGCGGCAGGCAGTTCGCCGCGAGACCGGACTCGAGCTGCCGATCGTCGAGACGCGATTCGACGAGGTCGGCGACCGCATCCGCGAGATCCTTGTGGATCCGGGCGGCTGGTCTGCGCGCGCCGCCGCCGGTCCGGCTTTCGTCGACGCCGTTCACGACGGCACCGCCTCGGCGCGGGCGATGGAGCACTTCCTGCTCGACGGCGGCACCGAGGGGTCCCGAGGTGGGCGCTGATAGAGTTCGACATGGTGTGCGACCGGCAGTTCCTGTCGCACTGACCGAGAGATGATCTTCTGGAATCGAATGTGAACGAGACTCTGCGCCCTCGAATCCTCTGCATCTCCTTCTCCGACATTCGCTCGGATGCCCGTGTGCTGCGCCAACTCGACGTGCTCGCCCGCCACGGCGACGTCACGACGCTGTCGTACGGCGAGCGCCCGGATGCCGCGCACGATCACCTGCAGATCGACAGCGCACTGCCCTCGCTGCCGCAGACCGTCAGCGGCGTGCTCAAGCTCGCGCTCCGGCGGTATCGCTCGGTGGCGCTCGATGCCCCCGCGGTGCGGGCGGCTCGAGAGGCTCTCGGTGCGCGGGAGTTCGACATCGTGGTCGCCAACGAGGCGCGTGCGCTTCCGCTGGCACGCGCGGTGGCCGGTTCGCCGCGTATCTGGTGCGATCTGCACGAGTGGGCACCTGCGGAGCGATCTCATGTACTGTCCTGGAGACTTCTCGTCGCCCCTTTCATGGACTGGGTGTGCCGCACGTATCTGCCGGGCGTCGATGCCGCGACCACGGTGAATCAGTCGATTGCGACGATGTACGAAGAGCATTTCGGCGCACGAACGGAAGTGGTGCGCAACGCGATGGCGTACTGCCCCGACCTCGCCCCATCGCCGCTCGCCTCCGACCGCATCCGGCTCGTGCACAGCGGCGGCGCCGTTGCGGGGCGCAACATCGAGGCGATCATCGAAGCGGTCGATCTCCTCGGCGACAGGTACTCGCTGGATCTGTATCTCATCCAGCCACGCCAGGCTGACGGATACTGGCGCAAGCTCGCCGACCGCATCGCCGCGAGCGCACAGACGACGCTTCATCCGGCAGTCCGTCCGGCCGACCTTCCGCAGACGTTGAACGCGTACGACCTCGGCGTCTTCGTGCTCCCCCCGCACACGCCGAACCACCGTCTCATGCTTCCGAACAAGTTCTTCGACTTCGTGCAGGCCCGGCTCGGCATCGTCTTCGGCCCGGCTGTGGAGACCGACCGGCTGATCCGGGATCACCGGCTCGGCGTGATCACCGAGGGGTACACGGCCGCCGACCTGGTGCGTGCGATCCAGGGGATCTCACGCGAGGACGTCGCGCGATTCAAGCAGAGTGCGCACGACGTCGCGGAGCTGCTGTCGTCCGAGGCGGACATCGCCGTCCAGGACGCCATCCTCACGCGGCTCGTTCACGCGTAGGCCGGCGTACCGCAGCCACATCAGCGTCGGCGCTCCGCGCGTGCTTCCGCCAAGCGCCCCTGCGCGGCCGGCACTCCGTACACAGCGCTGGTGCGCGAACCGGCGCGGCGTGCGGCGTGCCAGCCGGCGAGGATTCCGTCGCGCTCGAGCACGACGATGAGGTCGGCATCCGCGATTGCGGCGCGAAGCCGCGTGCTGCGCCGCGTCGCGCCGGCAAAACGCCGTCCGGTGTCCAGGGGAGTCAGGCGCACCGCGTTGCGCCCGAGAACCGAACCGCCGAACAAGCTCCATGCCCGGCGCGACGCCCGACCGAGCGACGGCGTAACGATCACCGCACGGGTGTCGGCGTCGGGCGCGGCGCCCACGACGGCGAGAACGTCGTCGTCGGCCTCGAGCGCGAGTTGGTCGAGCGCCGAGGCGATCGAGCCGGACGGGGCGATGACCACGATCCTCATCGTGCGGCTCTCCGATCTTCCACGAACGCGTGCAGGGCGGAAATCTGAGGATCGAGCTGACGCGCACGCTGGAACTGCTCGGCCCACGCGCGAGCTGCCTCGCGCTCCTCGGGGCGTTGCGCACGGGCCCGATCCGCAGCGGCGATCAGGGCGTCGGCGATGGCGTCGGGGCTGTCCACCGAGGCGACGGGGAACCAAGCCGGCGCATCGCGCAGGACGTCGCTGGCCGCGTTGCCCGGATCGTGCACCGAGACGATGGGCAGTCCCGTGGCGGCATACTCGAACACCTTGCCGCTGGTGACGTACTTCCCGGTGCCGAGTACGAGCAGAAGTGCGTCGAATCGCGAATAGACGCGGTCCACTTCGTGCTTGGGTACCGGCCCTCGGTACGCGATGCCGTTCTCGGCGAACCCGGCCATCTGCTGCGACACGGCCTCGTTCGGGGTCCCGACATGGTTCAGGTGCCCCCACAGTTCGATGCGCGAGGCCGCGAGCAGCGACGAGCGGCTCCGCGCCAGTTTCCATCCCGCGACCAGACGGTCGATGGGCACAGCCGACGAGATCGTGCCGAGATAGCCGAAGACGAGCCCTTCGCCGTCGGCCGAGCCTGCGCCCCGTTGAGGTGCGCTGTCGTAGCCGTTCGCGACGACATGGAGCCGGTCCGCCGCCGCGGGATAGACCTCGGCATGCCAGCGCAGGATCGGCTCATTCACGAACCACACCGCGTGCGCGTTCTCCACGAGTTCGCGCTCCCAGCGAGCCACATCGCTGTCCGGTACGGTGAGGCGCGCACCGCTGAAGACGTCGAGCTGCCAGGCATCGCGGTAGTCCATCACGTACGGTACGCCGTGATCCCGATGAAGCCGCAGACCCGGAGTGAAGTCCACGTGCGGGTTCGCCGTGCCGAGGACGAGATCGACCGGATGCCGCCGGTGCACGTCGAGCGCCGCGGCCTCGAGGGCCGGACGCCATGACCCGTAGGTCCGCTCCGGGAAGGTGCGCTGCTCCTTGCGCGCGTTCACGACACTCCACAGCTCGGGAGCGGTGGCCCGAAGCCAGGGCCACGTGCGCAGGTCGTTCTCGAAGGCGGCGGAGTCGAACGGGACGCGCACGATCTCGATCCGCGGATCGACCGTTCGCTCCAACGACTCGTCGACCCCTGTCGACATCGTGAACACCTCGCGCGGCACCGTGAGGACGGTGACGTCCCATCCGGCCGCGGCGAATGCATTCGCCGTCGCCCATGCACGGTAGACGCCGCTGCCGCGGCAGGGCGGAAACCCCCATGCGACGTACAGCAGGTGCGGGCGAGGCGATTGCGAACGGCCCTCCGACGGGGTGGTCTCAGTCACGACGCTCCGGCTCACTCTCTGTGGATCCGCTCCATCGTAGCCACTGAGCATGCGAGGTCCCGAGCCGGCCGATGCCGCCGCCCGGTGCACCACGTACACTTTCTCAGCGTGAAGATCGTCAGCGTCGTCGGCGCCCGCCCCCAGTTCGTCAAGCTCGCGCCGATCCACAAGGCGGCTCAGGCCGCCGGTGTCGAGCACGTCATCGTGCACACCGGTCAGCATTACGACCCGATGCTCTCCGACGTCTTCTTCGACGACCTCGGCATTGCGGCCCCTGACGTGCACCTCGGGGTCGGCAGCGGCTCGCACGGCGTGCAGACCGGGGCCATGCTCGGTGCGCTCGATGCGGTCTTCGACGAGCACCGCCCGGACTGGGTGCTCGTCTACGGCGACACCAACTCGACCCTCGCCGCGGCGGTCAGCGCGGTGAAGATGCACATTCCGGTGGCGCACCTCGAGGCGGGCCTGCGCAGCTTCAACCGCCGCATGCCCGAGGAGCACAACCGCGTGATGACCGATCACGCCGCAGACCTGCTGCTCGCGCCCACGCAGGTCGCGGTGGAGCACCTGTCGAACGAGGGCCTCGCTGCAAGGACCATCCTCGTGGGCGATGTCATGACCGACGTCCTGTTCGAGGTGCGCGACCAGGTGGGGGAGACCCCGTCGAAGCTCATGGAGGAGCTCGGTCTCGAGGACGGTGGCTACTACGTCGCGACGATCCACCGCGCCGAGAACACCGACGACCCGGCCCGGCTCGCCGCAGTCGCGGCCGGGTTGGCGGCCATCGAGAAGCCGGTCGTCCTCCTTGCCCACCCCCGGGTGGTCGCGAAAGCGGCGGCGCACGGCATCGCGCTGACCCAGGGATCGCTCGTCGCCCACGCTCCGCTGGCCTACGCGGACCTCATCTCGGCGGCACTGTCGAGCGCAGGCGTCGTGACCGACTCGGGGGGACTGCAGAAGGAGGCGTTCCTGCTCCGCGTGCCCTGCACGACCGTCCGCACCGAGACGGAGTGGGTGGAGACGGTCGAGCTGGGGTGGAACGTGCTGGCCAATACGGCTGAGGAGATCGCGGCTGCGGTCACGCGTCCCCGACCGACCGAGACGGATGCCGCGCCCTACGGCGACGGCCGGGCCGCCGCCCGCGTGATCGATGCGCTGCTCGCGCCTCGCTGATCGCGCGGTCGGCCACGCCGACGGGGAAGCCTCGGTCACGCGGCATCACTCCGTGCGGGCGGGCACCCGTTCCCCGGCACGCGCAGCCGCGCGCTCGTCGTCCCAGGCGCGAAGGCGCCGCTCGGCGGGTCGCTCGATCCAGATGTGCAGCACCGCTGCGGCCGCGATCGAGATGACCAGCAGTCCGGCGAACCACACTGCGCCCGTCCAGCCGCCCGGCTGATAGCCGAACAGCTCGCGTGCGCCGTAGAGGAGCGTCGCATGTATGAGATAGAACGCGTACGACCACTCGCCGAGCAGCACGATCGGGCGGGCGCGGGCCAAGCGCGTCCGGCCCGCCAGGTCGGCGCCGGCCGTCGACACGATGAGCAGCGCGCACAGTGCGGAGGTCACCTCGCTCACGTAGGGCGCGACCGCGCCGTATGCCGGCGCCGTCTCAGCCGTGAGCGGCAGCAGTGCGAGGGCAGCCAGCCAGCCGGCGATCAGGAGCACGGGGATCCAGAGCGGGATCCGCGGCCGCCATCCGCGCCGGAACGCCCACGCGAGGCAGACGCCGAGCGCGAACTCGTTCAGTCGCAGGACGGGCCAGGGCAGATCGGCAACCCAACTCTCCGGCTGTGTGATGATCAGCACCCTCGTCGCCGCGGCGAATGCGATCACCGCCGCGGCCGCGATCAGTGCTCCGCGCACGGCGAAACGGCGGATCGCCAGCGTGAAGAACGGATGCAGCGCGTAGAAGAACGCCTCGGACGTCAACGTCCACGAGGCGGGGTTGCCCGCGAAGAGGATCGCGGGATCCCGCGACCAGCCCTGCAGCAGGAGGACGCACAGCAGCAGGATTCCGAAGTCGAACGGCTTGACCCAGGTCTGGGCGGGGTCCGGATTGAAGCTGTAGAACACCGGGATCGCGCACAGCAGCGTGACGATGTGCAGGGGATAGATCCGCGCGAAGCGACGCCAGTAGAACGTGCGCCGCGAGGTCGCGGCGCGCCAGGACCACGTGAGCACGAAGCCCGAGAGCACGAAGAAGAACGTGACCCCGAGGTTCCCGAACGGCGAGAACAGCGCAAGCTCTTCGGGCAGTGGTGCGAGGTTGGGGAAGTGGAAGACGAACACCGCGAACGCGGCCCACCATCGCAGACCGGTGATCGCGTCCAGGCGCGGCATCCGGGGGAGTGGGGCGTCGGTCACGAGCGCCCAGTCTACGGCTCGGTGGCGAGGCGTCCGGTTCGGCGCGGCAGCCGCTGAGCTCGCGCCCGAGACGGGAGGTCGCCCACCGACGCTGGCCTAGACTGGAATCCATGCGCATCGCCGTCGTGGCCCTCGGAAAGATCGGTCTTCCCCTCGCCGTCCAGTTCGCCGACTCCGGTCACGAGGTGATCGGCGTCGACGTCAACCCGAAGGCCGTCGACGCCGTCAATGCCGGGATCGAGCCGTTCCCGGGAGAGGCCCATCTGCAGGAGAAGCTCTCCGAGCTCGTCCCCGCGGGGCGCCTCCGTGCGACCACCGACTACGCCGAGGCGATCCCCGGCGCGGACGCCGTCGTGCTGGTGGTGCCGCTCTTCGTCAACGACACGACGTGGGAGCCCGATTTCGCGTGGATGGATGCCGCGACCCGCTCGCTCGCCGAGCACCTCACCCCCGGCACTCTCGTGTCGTATGAGACGACGCTCCCCGTCGGCACCACGCGCGGTCGGTGGAAGCCGATGCTCGAGGAAGGCTCCGGACTCACGGAGGGCACCGACTTCCACCTCGTGTTCTCGCCGGAGCGCGTGCTGACCGGCCGCGTCTTCGCCGACCTCCGCAAGTATCCGAAGCTCATCGGCGGGCTCTCCGACGAGGGCGCCCAGCGTGCACGTGAGTTCTACGAGGCCGTGCTGCAGTTCGACGAGCGCGACGACCTTCCCCGCCCGAACGGCGTGTGGGACCTCGGCAGCGCCGAGGCCTCCGAGATGGCCAAGCTCGCCGAGACGACCTACCGTGACGTGAACATCGGCCTCGCGAACCAGTTCGGGCTGTTCGCGGCCGAGCACGGCATCGACGTCTACCAGGTCATCGAGGCGTGCAACTCGCAGCCCTACAGCCACATCCACCGCCCCGGCATCGCCGTCGGCGGTCACTGCATCCCCGTCTACCCGAGGCTCTACCTCTCGACAGACCCCGACGCCGACATCGTCCGTACCGCGCGCCTCCTCAACGCCTCGATGCCCGAGCGTCTCGTGGCTCAGGCCGCCGGCATCCTCGGCTCCCTCGAGGGCACGCGCGCTGTGGTGCTGGGCGCCGCCTACCGCGGCGGCGTCAAGGAGACCGCGTTCTCGGGCGTCTTCCCCACAGTCGAAGCGCTCACGGCACGCGGTGCCGAGGTGCGCGTGCACGACCCGCTCTACTCCGACGACGAGCTCCGCTCGCTCGGATTCGAGCCCTACGCGCTCGGCGACGAGGTCGACCTCGCCGTCCTGCAGACCGATCACGCGGACTACCGCTCGATCAGCCCGGCCCAGCTCCCCGGCATCCGCCTCATCGTCGACGGCCGCAACGCGACGGACGCCACCGTATGGGCGGGGACGCCGCGGATCGTGGTCGGCGCCGGCTAGAGACTCTGCAAGGTGCGGGCGACCTGACTACTGGCCCCGCGCAGCATAGAACGCCTCGACGGCGTCCTTGGACTCTGCCCACCACGACTCGTTCTCGCGATACCACCGGATCGTATCCGCGAGCCCTGACTCGAAATCGCCGTACCGCGGTGACCAGCCGAGTTCGGTGCGGAGCTTGGTCCCGTCGATCGCGTACCGCAGGTCGTGGCCGGCTCTGTCGGTCACGTGGTCGTACGCGTCGCTGCGATGACCCATGAGCTCGAGGATCAGTTCGACGACCTCGGTGTTGCTGCGCTCCCCATCGGCGCCGATCATGTACGTCTCGCCGATCCTTCCGCCGTCCAGAATCGTCAGGACTGCCGAGGAGTGATCGTCGACGTGGATCCAGTCGCGGATGTTCTCACCGCGGCCGTAGACCTTCGGTCGAATCCCGCGAATGACGTTGGTGATCTGCCGGGGGATGAACTTCTCCACGTGCTGGTAGGGCCCGTAATTGTTGGAGCAGTTCGAGATCGTCGCCCGAACGCCGAACGATCGCACCCAGGCCCGCACCAGCAGGTCGCTCCCTGCCTTCGTCGCAGCGTACGGTGACGACGGGTTGTAGGGCGTTCGCTCCGTGAACCGCTCACTGGCGTCGAAGGCGAGGTCGCCGAAGACCTCGTCGGTGGAGATGTGGTGGAATCGGCGCCCATGCCTGCGGGCGGCCTCCAGCAGCGTGTACGTGCCCACGATGTTGGTGTGCAGGAACGGCCGGGGATCGTCGAGCGCGTTGTCGTTGTGGGACTCTGCGGCGCAGTGCACGACGGCATCCGTGTCGGCGAACAGCCGATCGACCAGGGCGGCATCGGTGATGTCGCCTCTGACGAAGGTCAACCGGTCTTCATCCAGGCCCGCCAGCGAGTCGCGGTTGCCCGCGTAGGTGAGGGCATCGATCACCGTGACGTGGTGATCGGTCTGGTTCACGACGTGGCGGATGAAGTTCGATCCGATGAATCCGGCGCCGCCCGTGACCAGGAGCCTGCCCATCAGCCGTTCCTGTGTGCAGAGGGGGTGCTGTTCACGGGGCAATCGTCGCACGGAACTCCGACTAGAATCGAAGGCCGCGGCCGGGAACCGTTCGCCGCATCGCCGTCTCTGCGGCATACGACTCACGAAAGCGCTGCACCCATGGATCTTCTCGTCGTCGGCTCCGGCTTCTTCGGCCTCACGATCGCCGAGCGGGCCGCGGCATCCGGTCGCAAGGTCACGGTGATCGACCGGCGCTCGCACATCGGCGGCAACGCCTACAGCGAGAACGAGCCCACCACCGGCATCGAAGTGCACCGCTACGGCGCGCACCTCTTCCACACCTCGAACCCGGGTGTGTGGGAGTACGTCAATCGCTTCACGACGTTCACGAACTACGTCCACCGCGTGTACACGAACCACAAGGGCGTCGTTTTCCCGCTGCCGATCAACCTCGGCACGATCAACCAGTTCTTCCAGGCGGCGTACACGCCCGATGAGGCGAAGGCGCTCGTCCACGAGCTCGCGGGCGAATTCGATGTGAGGGATGCCGCGAACCTCGAGGAGAAGGGGATCGCGCTCATCGGCCGCCCGCTCTACGAGGCGTTCATCCGCGACTACACCGCGAAGCAGTGGCAGACCGATCCCCGCGAGCTTCCGGCCGAGATCATCAGCCGTCTCCCGGTGCGGTACACCTACGACAACCGCTACTTCAACGACACGTGGGAGGGGCTTCCCACCGACGGCTACACCGCGTGGATCGAGCGGATGGCCGACCAACCGAACATCGAGGTGCGGCTCGACACCGACTTCTTCGACGAGGGTCAGCCCTTCAACAAGGCGGCCACCGTCGGTCAGCTGCCCATCGTCTACACGGGGCCGATCGATCGCTACTTCGAGGATGCCGAAGGCGCGCTCTCGTGGCGCACTCTCGACTTCGAAGAGGAGGTGCTCGAGGTGGGCGACTTCCAGGGCACGCCCGTGATGAACTATGCCGACGCCGAGGTCCCGTACACGCGCATCCACGAGTTCAAGCACTTCCACCCCGAGCGCGCCGACCGGTATCCCGCCGACAAGACGGTCATCATGCGCGAGTTCTCGCGCTTCGCCTCGCGTGACGACGAGCCGTACTACCCGGTGAACACCGCCGACGACCGCGCGGGCCTGCTGGCCTACCGCGAGCTCGCCAAGGGGGAGGAGGACGTCTTCTTCGGCGGGCGCCTCGGCACATACCAGTACCTCGACATGCACATGGCGATCGGCGCGGCGCTGTCGATGTGGCAGAACCAGCTCGCATGAGTTCGCGACCCTAGACTCGACTCCGTGACCACGGCCTCCGTCGGCGCCCCGGGCTCTCCCCGGCGCTACCTCCACTCGCTGTGGATTCTGTCAGCGCGTGATCTGCGCGTGCGATATGCCACCAGTGCGCTGGGTTATCTCTGGTCGGTGCTCGACCCACTCGTGATGAGCCTGATCTACTGGTTCGTCTTCACGCAGGTGTTCGGGCGCGGCGTCGGCGAAGAGCCGTACATCGTGTTCCTCATCACAGCCCTGCTGCCCTGGGTGTGGTTCAACGCGGCGGTCGGCGACTTCACGAAGGCGTTCATCAAGGATGCTCGCCTCGTGCGCTCGACATCGATCCCACGGTCGATCTGGGTGAACCGGATCGTGCTCAGCAAGGGGATCGAGTTCCTGTGCTCGATCCCGGTGCTCGTGCTCTTCGCGGTGATCTCCGGTGCGACGGTGAGCTGGGGCATCCTCTGGATGCCCGTCGCCGTCCTGGTGCAGACGGCCCTGCTGGTGGGCATCGGACTCATCGTCGCGCCGCTCTGTGTGATGTGGGGAGACCTCGAACGCACGACGAAGCTCATCCTGCGAGCACTGTTCTACGCGTCTCCGATCATCTACGGAATCTCCGATCTGCCGGGGATCTTCGGCCAGCTCGCAGCACTCAACCCGCTCGCGGGAATCTTCACGCTCTATCGCGTGGGCTTCTTCCCCGACCAGTGGGACACGCTCGCGGTGGTGCTCTCCGTCGTCATGAGCGTCGCCTTCCTCGGACTCGGCGTCCTGGTGTTCCGCCGGCTGGAACGACCTATGTTGAAGGAGCTGTGATGGCGGCATCCGATCCCGCGATCGAGGTCCGCGACCTCGGCGTCCGCTTTCGCCGCAACCGGCGCGGCCGTCGCAGCATCAAGGACCTCTTCGCCGACTCGTCGCGTCGGTCGAGGCCGGACGAATTCTGGGCGCTGCGTGACGTCGGCTTCGCCGTGGCACGGGGCGAGTCGATCGGCGTGGTGGGCCGCAACGGCCAGGGCAAGAGCACACTGCTCAAGCTCGTCGCGGGAGTGCTCATCCCTGACGAAGGCACCGTATCGGTTCAGGGCGGGGTAGCGCCGCTCATCGAGATCACCGGCGGCTTCGTCGGCGATCTCACCGTTCGCGAGAACGTCCGCCTGACGTCAGGGCTGCACGGCATGCCGAAGGCCGAGGTCGCCCGCCGATTCGACGGCATCATCGCCTTCGCGGAGCTCGCCGATTTCGTGGACACGCCGTACAAGCACCTGTCGAACGGAATGAAGGTGCGACTGGCGTTCGCGGTGGTGTCCCAGCTCGACGAGCCCATCCTCCTCGTGGACGAGGTGCTCGCCGTCGGCGACAAGGCGTTCCGCGAGAAGTGCTACGCGCGTATCGACGAACTGCTCGCCGAAGGCAGGACCCTCTTCTTCGTGAGCCACAACGAGCGAGACCTCCGTCGCTTCTGCACGCGCGGCCTGTATCTCGACAAGGGCAGGCTCGCCCTCGACGGTCCGATCGACGAGGTGCTCGACCGCTACGACAGCGACTACGCCGTCGGCTGAGCCGCGAGGGGCGGCATCGGCCGCCACGAGCGGTCCTTCGCGATCATCCGTCCGTCACGGAGGCCCCGGAACAGATTGCTCGTGCCCCGCACCTTGCGCTCGACGAAGACGAGGCGAATGAGCTCCTTCGCGAACGTGAGCGCGGTGCCCAGGCCGAACAGCACCGGGTTGTGGATGCCGAGCGAGCGGTAGTACTGCTTGATATGGCCGCGGTTGCGCATGATGTAGTACCGGTACGCGTCGCTCGACGCGTTCATGTGCCGGATCCCCATGTCCCACTGCTTGATCTCGCGGGTGCGTCGCAGCACGAACTCATCGACGATGACCGATGTCGTCCGCCGCGAAGCGAGCCAGCCGTAGGTCTGGTCGTCCCAGTAGATGAAGAAGCGCGGATCGGGAAGGCCGATCTGCTCCACGATGTCGCGATGGATGAACATGCCCTCGAAGCAGCCCGAGTTCATCTCGCGGTAGCCCGAGGCGTCGAAGCTCGCGGGAGCGAACGGGATGGGGATGGCCAGTGACTCGGCGACCCGGTACTGCCAGTAGAACTCACTGCCGTCGTAGTCGTAGCGACGGCCCTGGATGCTGCGGAAGCGCGGAGCCCATTTGCCCATCTTGGCGAGCCCGTCGGGGATGACCTCGACATCGTCGTCCATGAGCCAGATCCACTCCGAGCCGAGCTCGAACGCGACGCGCATGCCCTCGCTGAATCCGCCGGACCCGCCGGTGTTCGTCTCCATCCGGCGGTAGATCAATTCGGTGCCGAGAGTGTCGCGGAACGATTCGACCACGGCGGTCGTGTCGTCCGTCGACGCATTGTCGACGACGACCACGTGCCCGGGCTTCGGGTCCATCTCGGCGATGCTCGTCAGGAGCCGGGTGAGAAGGCCGGATCGGTTGTAGGTGACGATGGCGATCGTCGCGCTCGCGGGATCGAACGGCATCACGAGGCGTCCTCGAACGTGCGCTTCCAGGCGGCGAGCGACGTGAGTTCGGGCGCTGCATCCCGATAGGCAGCGGAAAGCTTCGGCCATTCACGGCGGAGTCGTCGGTGGAGCCGGACGGTGTCCAGCAGCATCCGCCGGAACTTGCGCCTGTCGCGCGTATAGATGTTCCTGCCCGACCCGTCGGCGGCGCTCACCAGAGCGCTGTCGTAGCGCGGCAGACGCCACCAGTGCGCGTCGGTCTTGCCGAACTCGACCTCGGGCTGTGCGACATTCTCGGGACGCGGGGCATGGAACCAGTGCGAGAGGAGAGTCGACAGCGTGAACCAGCGGAGCCGGAGGCCCGTGGGATTGTCGAACTCGTTGCGTCGTTTCTGGGTGAACACCGCTCGACCTCGTCGCGCGCGCAGCGCCACGCCCACGTCGCGGTGGACGATGGTCTCGGGGAACTCGGCGGCGAGCGCGCGAGCGGCGGGCATGGCGGTCGCGAGGTTCGCCCGCATGTGCTCGGGACCCGAGAGGATGTCTCGGATCGCCCGGTGCCGCAGCGCCACGGGGTAGTACTGCATCATCATGAGGTGCTTCAGATCCACGCGCCGGCTGTGGCGGAGAAGCGTCCCTCCGCGCGGAAGGTTCGAGTGGATCAAGCCCGCGGCGATGCGATTGCGCGCATGGAAGTAGGCCTGCCAGTCGATCGAGTCGTCCTTGCCGACCCACGACACGTGCCAGAGGGCGACGCCGGGCATCGACACCGTCGGGAACCCCGCACTGCGTGCGCGGAGGCAGAACTCCGCGTCGTCCCACTTGATGAAGGCGGGGAGTGCGAGCCCGACCTCACGGATCGCGGCGAGCGGGATGAGGCACATCCACCAGCCGTTGTAGTCGGCATCCAATCGCATGTGGAGCATCGGCGACTGGCGGAGGTTCGCCGCGCTGAAGTCATGGGGCAGCTTCTCCTGGAAGACCGCGCGCCACATGAAGGGCTCTTCGTCGACGACCTCGGCCCAGGCATGGAGCTTGGGCCGGTCGAGCAGATCGAACATGTGCGCGCCGACGAGGGTGGGGACGGTCGTGTAGCGACCGAAGACGATGGAGCGCCGCAGCGATTCGGGTTCGAGCCGCACATCGTCGTCGAGCAGTTGGACGAAGTCGTTCCCGGGCCGAGCCAGCGTCTCGGCCATCGCGCGGGCGAAGCCGCCCGATCCGCCCAGGTTCGGCTGGGTGATGACCTGGAGCGTCTCGCCCAGCGAGGCCGCCACGTCGGGGAACTCCGCCTGCGCGTCTACGCGGCGATCGCCCTGGTCGACGAGGAAGATGCGGTCGACGACTTCGAGGACGTCGGGCGACTCCGCGAGGTTCGTCAGTGTCCAGATGCAGTAGTCCGGCTTGTTGTACGTCGTGATGCCGATGGAGGCCTTTCCATCGCGGACGGGTTCGTGCTCGGTCGTCCATTCCGCGCCGGTGAAGAGCACGTTCTTCTCGTCGGCGACGATGTCGAACCAGATGAATCCGCCGTCGCCGTACTGATCGAGAACCAGGTCGAAAGAGGTCGAGACCGTCCCTTCGACTTCGCGTGTGTCCAGCCGCTGGCGGGCACCGTCCCCGTTCGAGCGGTAGACCAGGATCGTCGCGGGTCCGTTGGTGCGGACGGTGAGCGTGACCTGCCGAACGCCCGTCCAGTGCTGCCAGTACGATGCGGCGAAGGCATTGAAGTAGGTGCCGAACGAGACGCGACGCCCAGCGACGATCCGCGCTGAGGTCCGACCGAGGATGTTTCCGAGCTGGGCACGGTTCGAAACGCGGACGGGCTCTTCGTCGATGATCGACCACGTCTCCGGGTCGACATAGAGCGGGAGCAGATCGGGATCCCGGTCAAGGGGGAAGACGGTGTTCTGCAGGACGTAGCTCACGATTGCGGATCTCCGGATGCGGGGCGACGGGCGCCGAGGCGTCGGGCCGAGACGACAGCCTACCGCGACTGGCCCGGGAGTCCCTGAGCGGACGGCAGTCCGCCCTCGTCGCCGGTGATGTCGATGCGGTCGCGCCACGATCGCGACTGCCCGGCCCGTACGGCGCAGAGCACCAGCATGAGCCAGCCGATCCCGGTGAGGGTGAAGCTCTCGAACATCGAGTCGATGAGAAGAGCGATGAGGATCAGCGGCGTCCACGCGTAGATGACCGAACGGCGCTCGCTGGCGGCGAGCCACGACCGCACCAGGGCGATCGCGGCGAGCGCGACGAAGATGAGCAGGCCCACCCAGCCCAGCTGCAG
Source organism: Microbacterium sp. 2FI (assembly GCF_005502885.1). Lineage (GTDB taxonomy): Bacteria > Actinomycetota > Actinomycetes > Actinomycetales > Microbacteriaceae > Microbacterium. The sequence goes on along the minus strand of NZ_SCMR01000006.1, from coordinate 20,741 downwards.
CAGCACGTCGAAGTAGGCGTTCAGGCCGGTCGCGTGCGAGGCGTCGAGCCGGAAGTTGAGCTGTGTGAACGGGAAGTCACGCGGGCTCCACGGACCGAACCATCCCCAGCCCTCCACGGGGCGATAGCGCACGTAGTCGACCATCATGTTCCAGAGGTTCACGCGCATCGAGAAGTCGGTGCCCGCGCCGAGCCACGCGATGATCGGATGCCGTGCGGCGTAGCCGACGAAGACGAACACCACCACGAGGGCGCCGAGCGTCCACTGCAGTGCGACGCGCCGCGCGGGGGCGGTGTGCCGGACGAGTGCGAGCGCGCCCACCGCGGCCCCGACGCCGACCGCGAGCACGAGGACGGTGGGGGAGTCGCTGAGTGTCGCGAGACTCCCCGCCAGCACCACCGACGCGATCGAGACCCCCGGCCGAACCGACTGGGTGCGGTACTCGATGAGGAAGGTGATGAGGGCGAGCACTGCGACGAACCCGAGCAGGTTGCGCGTTCCGAAGATGCCCTGGATCGGACCCAGCTGGGCGAGGTTTCCCTGCACGCCGAGGAACCGGAAGGGGATGTCGAGCAGGATGCCCGAGAGCACCTCGACCGCGAGCGAGGCCGCCAGGAGCACCCGCAGCACGTCGCCGAGCGCGCGCGCGGTCTGCAGCGTGTCGCGGACGTGACCGATGACGACGGCGAGGAAGGCGAGGGCGAGGGTCGATACCCAGCTCCAGAACGAGGTCGCGGCATCCGTGCTCCAGAAGACCGACGCGAGCGCCCACGCGAGGAACGCCACGACGGTGATCGGCACGAGGCGCAGCAGCGAGATCTCACGTCGCCGAGCGACGAGGATGCCCGCGCCGAAGAGGCAGAGCCCGACGATGATCGTGACGTAGGTGACGCGCCCGGCGATGCGCTCGATGGCGAACGACGAGAAGACCACTCCCAGCACGACGAGCGTGAAGGCGCGGGCGAAGGATGCCGAGGCCAGCAGCCCGCCGAGGATGCCGCCGCGTGTGTCGTCGTCGCGTCGGCCGTCGGCGAGTGTCACGGATCCCGCTTCGTCAGCTCGCCCCGCTCGATGGCCGCGCTCTGCTCAGCCGGCCCGACGCCGACGTGCGGCGACTGCTTGATCTTGGCGCCGAGCATGACGACGAACAGCCATCCCCACACCAGCAGTGGACTCGACTCGGCGAGGCCCTGGACGAGCACGATCGCGCCGATGAGGGTCGGCAGGAGCGTGAGCGCCGAGTAGGGGCGGTCGGCGCGCAGGTCCCAGCGCGGTCGATCGACGGCGAAGAACCACGCTCGCCACACGAAGGCGAGGTAGAGGAGAGCGAGCAGCACGACTCCGATGATGCCGAGCTGCATGCGGACGTCGACCCACATGTTGTGGGCCTGCAGCACGGTCTGGCCGTGGTCGATGATCCAGCCGTCGAACGCCGGCTCCCAGGGCGCCCACGGGGTGGCGAAGCCCCAGCCGACCCACGGGCGCTCCGCGGCGCGAGCGAGGACGGCGTCCCAGATCGCCTCGCGGCCGGTGAGGTCGGCGGTGCGCCCGAGCGCGCCGAAGATGGCGTCGCGCAGCGCCCACAGCGCGAACAGCCCGCCGACTCCGACGGCGGCGTAGGCGACGTAGTACCGCGTGCGCTCGCCGGGGCGCTTCGTGCGGCGCATGAGCAGGACCGTCGTCAGCACGATCGCGACGCCCGCGGCGGCGACGTAGGCCGTCGCCGAGCCCGCGCGCACGAAGAGGAAGGCGGCGACGCCGATCCACGTCCACAGCAGGAAGCGGCGGGGGGCGCCCGAGGCGAGGCGGATCGAGAACACGATGATCGCGAGCAGAGCGACGGGGCCGAGAAGGTTCGCGTTGCCCATGATTCCCTGGATGCGACCCTCGAAGTCGAAGAGGTTGTTGCGCGACCAGTACACGATGGGGTCTTCGGCGGGCTCGTCGGGGATGACGAATCCGGGCAGGAGCGGTCCGCCGATGAAGACCGACACCCACACCTCGAACACGAGCGACAGTCCGATGACCCACTTCAGCGCCGAGGCCGCCGCGCGGACGAGCTCGTGCCACGTCAGGGCGCTGCCGATGAACAGCGCCTGCACAGCGGTGATCCACAGCAGGAGGAGCGTGAGCGCGGTCGTCTGCGGCCACGCCGACCACAGGAGCGACAGCGTCGCCCATGCGACGTACGCGACGACGAACCACGGGAGGCGTCGCCACTCGAACGGCGGACGGATGCGGAACCACAGCGCTACCGTCAGCAGTCCGCCGCCGATGACGATCGCCGCGGCGGTCGTCTCGCCGAAGGCGTGGATCCACGCGGTCCCCGACAGCGACATGAACAGCACGAAGATGCACCATCCGCGCATCATGAGGTGGCCCGTCTTCTCACGGACCGGGGGCGCGGGCGGCGCCGACGCCGGGTGCTTCGAGTGGACGGCCATCGCCTCACAGGGTACCCCCGACAGCCCGGCGTCTTGCTGGCATCGCGCCGGAGGGGGGTTGTCTACGCTGGAAGGATGCTGGTTCCCCTCGCCAACGAGCCCCGTGATTACTCGTGGGGATCGATGACACTGATCGCAGACCTCGAAAGCCGTGAGCCTTCGGGCCGCGCCGAGGCGGAGGTGTGGTTCGGCGACCACCCCGCCGATCCTTCCGAGACGCCGGACGGTCGCACCCTCGACACGTGGCTCGCCGACGAGGGCCCGGCGGTCGGGGTGCCGGCCGCGCTGCCGTATCTGCTGAAGCTGCTGGCGGCGGCATCCGCGTTGTCGATCCAAGCCCACCCGTCGAAGTCGCGGGCCGAAGCGGGCTTCGCTCGCGAAGAGGCCGCGGGGATCCCGCGCGACGCACCCGAGCGCACCTATCGCGATGCCAACCACAAGCCGGAGCTCATCGTCGCGGTGAGCGAGTCGTTTCGCGCCCTCGCCGGGCTCCGCGATGTGGAAGGCACGCGCCGCCTCGTCGACGAGCTGGGTCCGCGTGCTCGGCCGCTCGCCGAACGCCTCGCGGCATCCGATGCGCCGCTCGCCGCCGTCATCGGCTGGGTGCTGGGAGAGGCCGGCGACGACATCCACGCGATCATCGCGGCCGCCTCCGACACGCACTCGGCCGAGTTCGCGGCGGAGCTCGCGCTCGTTCGCGAGCTGGATGCCGCGTTCCCCGGCGACCCCGGGATCGTGGTCGCCCTGCTCATGAATCTCGTGACACTCCGTCGCGGCGAGGGACTGTTCGTTCCGGCCGGGGTGCTGCACGCCTACCTCGAAGGCCTCGGGGTCGAGCTCATGGCGGCCAGCGACAACGTGCTGCGCGGTGGACTCACACCCAAGCACGTCGATGTCGCGGAGCTGCTCTCGGTGCTCGATGCGACGCCGGGGCAGGTGCCCGTCAGCTCTGCCCGCGAGGTGGCGCCGGGTGTCGACCGCTACGACGTGCCGGTGGCCGACTTCACCCTCCACCGCGTGCGCTCAGCCGCGACGCTCCCGGTCGGCGGACCCGCGATCGCGCTCGCCACCGCTGGGCGCGTGACGGTCGAGGGTGCGGTGAGCGCGACGGGTGTCGAACTCTCACCCGGGCAAGCCGTTCTCGTCACCCCCGACGAGAAGCACGTCCGGGTGACGGGGGAGGGGGAGCTGTTCGTCGCGCTTCCCGGCGGACCGTTATCACAGCGCGACACGCCGTCGGCGCGTCGTGAAGGTTCAAGCGACGCTTGAGGCTTTAATATCCGCGACTTGACCTCGGCGAACTACACGGGTGTAATTACTCGTACACGCACCAGCGTGCAGGGGGATACACGGGGGGAGAACGAGATGACGGCTTCGCAGTACCGTTCCAGCGTTCCCGACAATTGGTTCGTCGACCCGGTGCAGCTCGGTGTTCCGGGCGTGCGCCGTCAAGCAGATCCGGGCGACGACAATCCGCTCGGCTGGCAGACCGACGCGCTCTGCGCGCAGACCGACCCCGAGGCGTTCTTCCCGGAGAAGGGCGGCTCGACGCGCGATGCCAAGCGCATCTGCACGACGTGCGATGTGCGCGATCAGTGCCTCGAGTACGCGTTGCAGAACGACGAGCGCTTCGGGATCTGGGGCGGCCTCAGCGAGCGCGAGCGGCGCAAGCTCAAGCGCCGCGCGGGCTGATCCCGACCACTCCGCCGATCTCGCGCCCTCGGCGCGTGCTTCAGCGGGCGCCGAGGACCCGCGCCTAGGCTGACCACGTCATGCCCGCCCGAGTACACGCCATCCTCGTCGTGCGTCCCGACGGTCGCACGCCGGCCGCGTTCCATCTGCGGCGCACGCTCGCAGCCCTCGCGACCCAGTCGCGCGCGGTCGACGCGCTGACGATCGTCCTCTGCGGTGACGACGAGCGCGCGGCAGAGGTCGCCGGAGACTCGACGGCCGAATCCGTCGTGCGTGCTCCGGCGTCCACGTGCTTCGCCGATGCCGTCGCGCTCGTCTCGCCGCGACTCGACGGCGATGCGCTGTGGCTGCTCGCCCAGGACACGGCGCCCGAGCCCGACGCACTGGCGCGGCTCGCCGGCGCCCTCGAGCTCGCACCCTCGGTGGCGCTGGTGGCCCCGAAGCTCGTGCGCTGGGACGACCGGTCCGAGATCGTGTCGCTCGGCCTCGGCATGACGCGGCTCGGCCGCACCGTCGAGCATGCCGCGGGGGAGCTCGACCAGGGTCAGCACGACGGCACCGAGGATGTGCTCGGGGCGGACGTGCGCGGCATCCTCGTCCGCTCCGACGTATGGCAGACGCTCGCCGGGCTCGACCGCGCCCTGCGCGGTGCCGACGAAGGACTCGACCTGGGCGTGCGCGCGCGGCTGGCGGGCGCCCGCGTCTCGCTCGTACCCGGAGCCCTGGTGGCGACCGCGAGCGACGGTGTCGCGGGTCTGCCCTCGCCGCTCACGGGGCAGCGGCGCCGTCAGCGCGCTTTCGCATCGCGGACGGCGCAGCTGCATCGGCGCCTCGTCTACGCCCCGCTCGCAGCGGTCCTCCTGCACTGGCTGGCGATCCTGCCACTCGCGGTGTGGCGCACCCTCGTCCACCTCGTGGGCAAGCAGCCTGGCCTCATCGGGCCGGAATGGGCCGCGGCGTTCGTCGCGTGGGTGCGCGTGCGAGCGGTCGCCCGATCCCGCACACGGCTCGCTTCCGTGCGGACGCAGTCATGGGCGCAGCTCGCACCGCTGCGTACGACGCGTGCACACCTGCGCGAGCGTCTGGACGAGGACCCCGAGGCAGCCGCCGGCATCCGCATCCGCTCCGAGCTGCGATTCTTCTCGGGGGGCGGGGCGTGGCTGGTGCTGGCCGCGCTCGCCGTGTCGGTGGCGGCCTTCCCTGCGCTGCTGGCCTGGCCGGTGCTGGGCGGCGGCGCACTTCAGCCGCTGCGGTCGACCGTCGTCCAACTGTGGGCGGACGCGACATTCGGCATGCGGGCACTCGGCGCCGCCACCGTCGGGCCTGCGGATCCCTTCGCCGCCGTGATCGCCGTGCTCGGATCGCTCGCACCGTGGGAGCCGTCACGCGCGCTCGTCGCGCTGTGGGTGCTCGCGCTGCCGCTCTCCGCACTGGGCGGCTGGTTCGCCGCGACCCGCGTGACCGAGAGATCGGTGCTGCGCCTTGCGGGCGGCGCGCTCTGGGCGCTCGCGCCGACGTTCCTCATCGCGCTCACGAACGGCCGGCCGGCCGCCGTCATCGCCCATCTCCTTCTGCCCTGGCTCTTCTACGCCGGATCTGTCGCGCACCGGTCGTGGGCGGGGGCCGGCGCAGCATCGCTGCTGCTCATCGGGGTGGTCGCCACGGCGCCCGTTCTCGCCCCGGCGCTCGGCGCGCTCTGGGTAGCTGCACTCCTCGTGCTGATCGTGCTGCGCGCCGGCCACGGGGCGACGCGTCTCATCTGGACCCTCGTGCCCACGCTCTGTCTGGCGGCGCCCCTCGTCTGGCATGCGATCCACGCCCGGGATCTGTGGACGCTGCTCGCCGACCCCGGTGCACCCTGGGCGGGTCCGCAGGTCGCCGCAGACGCCGCCGGCCGCGCGCTGCTCGCTGCCGGCATCCCGACGCCCGATCTCGCCGGCTGGGCGACGCTCCTCCCCGAGGGCCCGACGTGGTGGGTTCCGCTGCTGGCCGCGCCCCTCGCCCTCCTCGCCCTCGCAGCACCGCTCACCCAGCGGTGGGCGGTGGGCATCGCACTGCTGCTGGTGGCCGCGTTCGGCATCGCGACGGCCTTCGCCGCCGTCGGCGTCGCGGTGGCGTTCAGCGAGGCAACCTCGGTGGCGCTGTGGCCGGGCACGGGGCTGAGTCTCGCGTGGCTGGGCGTCGTCGGCGGTGCGGTGGTCGCCCTCGACGCCGGCCTCGCGCCGCGACTGGCGCTGGTGCGGGGCCTCTCCGCGTTCGCCGTGGTCGCAGCCGTGGCGGTGATCGCGGTTCCCGCACTGACGGCGGGCGCCCGCGGCACGACGCTCCTCACGAGCGGCCCGGCGAGCACGCTCCCCGCGTATGTCGCCGCGGAGGGTCGCGACGACCCCGACATCGGCACGATCGTGCTCACGCCCCAGAACGACGGCGGCGTTTCAGCGCGCATCGTGTGGGGCGGCAGCGAGACGCTCGGCTCGCAGGCGACGATCGTCTCGACGCGCACCGATCCCACGGCCCAAGACACCGCGATCGCCGAGCTGACGGCCGACCTCATGACATCGGCGGCCGACGACATCGTCGCAGACCTCGCCGGGTACGGCGTCAAGTTCGTCCTGCTCGCTCCGGCCGCGCCGCCCGAGTCGGACGCGGCGCGGGCACTCCGTCTGTCGGCGTCGACGGCGCTCGACCAGCGCGAGACACTCGACGCCGTGGGCGACACCGCGAAGGGCGCCCTGTGGCGTGTGACCACCGAGGTGGCGCCTCGGCCGACGGAGTCGGATGCCGTCGAGGGTCTTGCCGCCCTCATCGCCGCCGTGCAGCTCGTGGCGGTGGCCGCTGCCCTCCTGCTCTCGCTGCCGACGGCGGCATCCCGCCGCGAGGCGCGCCGTACGCCGCGCGTCGTCGGACCCCACTGGAGGGAGGGCCGATGAGCGATCGACGTGTGTTCCGCTGGGCGACGACGAGCGCGCGACTGCTGGCAGGCACCGTGGTCTCCGCGCTCGCGGTCGTTGCCGTGGTCACGGCCGTCACGGTCCCGTGGCCCACGCTGAGCCGTGAACCCGTCGCGGTCTCGGCGGTGCCGGCGCCCGCGGAGTCGGTCATCGCGTGCGACGGCGGGCTGCTGACCCTCGGACGAGATCTGACGGATGCCGCAGCCGTCGCCCTCGCGGCGCCCCAGAGTGTGTACAGCGGCGTCGCCGACGGTGTCCCCGAGCCCGCCGAGGCGCGCCTTGCGGTGCCGCAGGTCTTCGGCGGATCGGGCCCGGTCGTCTTCACATCGCAGCCGCAGGGACGCAGCCGCACCGATGTCGCGGCGTCGGGGTCGGCCACGGCGTCGGACGACGACCTCGCCGGGTTCGCCGCCTCGGCGTGTCGCCCGCCGCTCATGGAGTCGTGGCTCGTCGGCGGATCCGCGGCGACCGGAGCGGCCGACCTCGTGCTGCTTTCGAATCCCGGGACGGTGGCCGCGACCGTGCAGCTGACGGTTTTCGGGGCGGCAGGGGAGCAGACGCCGCCGGGTGGGACGGATGTGATCGTCGCAGCCGGAACCCAGCGCATCATTCCGCTGGCGGGTCTCGTCCTGGGTGAGGAGAGTCCCGTCGTGCGGATCTCTGCGATCGGAGCGCCCGTGCATGCGGCTCTGCAGACGAGCATCACGCGGACGCTCACGCCCGGGGGCGTCGACCAGGTCGGCGCCATCACCGAACCCGAACAGAATCAGGTGATCACCGGCGTGACCGTGACGCGGCGATCGGGCGCAGACGGCGCCTCCGATGCCGCGACCGTGCTGCGCCTGCTGTCGCCGTCGGCGGATGCCGCGGCGACCATCACCGTCACGGCGGTGGGGCGCGGCGATCCCGCCCTCTCGCCGGTCAGCCTCAGTCTCGTGGCGGGCGAGCCGGCCGAGCTCGATCTCGGCGGACTCCTCATCGGCACCTACACCGTCGAGGTCATAGCCGACGCGCCGGTCGTATCTGCGGTGTGGCAGACCACGGGGTTCGACGAGGGCGACGACTTCGCGTGGTTCACTCCGGCGCCGATCGTCGACGCGCCGAGCCTGTTCGCGACGACCGCAGGCCCGCCGCCGGTCCTCACCGTCGTGAATTCCGGCGATGCGGCCGCGACGGTCGCGATCACCTCGAACGACGGCAGCTTCCGTCTCGAGCTCGCGGTCCCGCCGGGTGGGTCGGCGATCGGGCGGCTCTCACCGCGCACGGTGTACCTGCTCGATTCCGGTGGCGCCGCCGTCAGGGCCGGGCTGTCGGTCTCGGGCGACGGCGCGCTCGCCGGGTTCCCGGTGTGGCCCGCGGACGCCGCGGCCCCCGCGATCGTCGTCTACCCGTAGCGGAGCCGGCGCGCGCTCGCGTCAGAAGTACCGGAAGCGCTCGGGCCCGAGATCCCAGGGGTCGCGATCGAGGTACTCGGCGGCCGCGCGGAACACGCATCCCTCGATCATCATGCGGCGGTGCAGGTCATCGTCGCGGTGCAGGTGACTCAGGCGCTCGATCGGCAGACGGTACATGATGATGCGCTTCTGATCCGACAGCACGCTCCACCGGGGGATGCCGTCATCGTCGGTCGCCTGCGGCATGTCGGCGATCTCGAAGCGCACGTCGCGAAGCTCCGGCCATGACGAGCGCAGGAACTCCGCGGCCGTGCCCACCGCGAGGTCGAAGCGGTCGACGCGCGTGTCGAGCGGGGGGAGAGGCGGGCGAACCACCGGGCTGCGTCCCTCGCGGCCGTGACGGCCGTGCCGTGACGGCCGCCGCGCCGTGCGCTCCGTGCTCCGGGTCCGACGCCACGCCATGCGCCCATCCTAGGCGCCGCGAGCCGGTGCCGGACCGACGCGGCGCGGCATCGGCTGCGGGGGGTGTGCACCGGCTAGTGTCGGCACCGATGCGCGAGAGACTCTGCTCCAAGGTGGGTTGCGCCCGTGAGGCCGTGACCACGCTGACCTACGACTACGGCGACCAGATGGCCGCGCTCGGCCCGCTCGGCCAGGGCGGCGACCCGCACGCGCACGATCTGTGCGCGATCCACACCGATCGGCTATCGGTGCCGCAGGGCTGGGTCTTCGTGCGCCACGAGACGCTGCGCGTCTGACCCCTCTCCCCTCTCCGTTTACGGACGGAACACGCCGCAGGGTCACGTCTCCACGGTGGCGTGTCCCGTCCGTAAACGGCTGGCGTCGGGAGCGGGTGCGAGAATAGGCGGATGCCGATCGAAACCGCCGCCACCGCCCTGGCATCCGTCCCCACGCTCTCCTTCGAGGTCGCCGATCTGTCGCTCGCCGCGGCCGGCCGCCACCAGCTGCGCCTGGCCGAGAACGAGATGCCGGGCCTCATGGCTCTGCGCGAGGAGTTCGGGCCGGCGCAGCCGCTCGCCGGCGCCCGCATCGCCGGCTCGCTGCACATGACCGTGCAGACCGCGGTGCTCATCGAGACGCTCGTGGCGCTGGGCGCCCAGGTGCGCTGGGCCAGCTGCAACATCTTCTCGACCCAGGACGAGGCCGCCGCCGCCGTCGTCGTCGGCCCCACCGGCACGGTGGACGCCCCGGCGGGTGTTCCGGTGTTCGCGTGGAAGGGGGAGACGCTCGAGGAGTATTGGCGCCTCGCCGACCGCATCTTCGACTGGACGGACGAGGGCTTCGACGGCCCCAACCTGATCCTCGACGACGGCGGCGACGCCACACTGCTCGTCCACCGCGGTGTCGAGTTCGAGAAGGCGGGCGCGGTCCCCGCGGCGACGGATGCCGACTCCGCCGAGTACCGCATCGTGCTCGAGACGCTCCGCGCGAGCCTCGAACGCGACCCGCAGCGCTTCACCCGCATGGCGACCGAGCTGATCGGCGTCACCGAGGAGACGACCACCGGCGTCCACCGCCTGTACGAGCTGGCCGCCGCCGGCACCCTGCTGTTCCCCGCGATCAACGTCAACGACTCGGTCACCAAGTCGAAGTTCGACAACACCTACGGCATCCGCCACTCGCTGCCCGACGGCCTCAACCGCGCCACCGATGTGCTCATCGGCGGCAAGGTCGTCTTCGTCGCCGGCTATGGTGACGTGGGCAAGGGCTCGGCCGAGGCGCTGCGGGGTCAGGGCGCCCGCGTGATCGTCGGCGAGGTCGACCCCATCTGCGCGCTCCAGGCTGCGATGGACGGATTCCAGGTGGCACGCCTGGAGTCGGTCATCGGCGACGTCGACATCATCGTGACCGGCACCGGCAACACGCGCGTGGTCACCGCCGAGCACCTCTTGGCACTCAAGCACCTGGCGATCGTGGCGAACGTCGGCCACTTCGACGACGAGATCGACATGGCGGGACTCGCGGCGATCGCCGGTGCCGAGCGCATCGAGATCAAGCCGCAGGTGCACGAGTGGCGCCTGCCGACCGGCCGCAGCGTCCTCGTGCTCAGCGAGGGCCGGCTCATGAACCTCGGCAACGCCACCGGGCACCCGTCGTTCGTGATGAGCGCGTCGTTCACCAACCAGGTGCTCGCACAGCTCGAGCTGTACACGCGCACCGCGGACTACCCCGTCGGCGTGTACACGCTGCCGAAGAACCTCGACGAGAAGGTCGCCCGGCTGCACCTCGATGCCCTGGGTGTCGAACTCACGACCCTCACCGACGAGCAGGCCGCATACATCGGCGTGCCGGTCGAGGGTCCGTACAAGCTCGACCACTACCGTTACTGACGCGACGCGGATCGACTCTCAGCGTTCCGGGAACCCGCGCGGGGCGACCGCGACCGCGTGGGTGAGGCGCGCGACGCGCTCGTTCTCGAGCACGACGCCGCGCAGCTCGCGCGTGCGCCGCACGGCGGCGACACCGTGGAGAAAGGTCTCGGGGTCGACGCGGGGGACGGGTGAGACGAAGGCCGACGCCTCTTCGGCGAGGGATGCCGCGACCCGCGCACGTGCCGACGGCTCGAGGTTCGGCGCCGACGTCAGGAACTGCGCGATGCGTCGCGCGAGCCGGTCGGGGAGCCGCGCGACGTCGGCGACCGTGCTCCACGCGGCCAGCGTCGGCGGGATGCCGAAGGCAGGGTCGGGGAGGCGCGGCGTGCGCGTGCGCTCCGAGTACGTGCCGGCGATGAGGTCGCCGAGTCGCTGCGAGCGCGGCGTGAACGCGCCGACCAGCGCGGCGACGGCGCCGACCGTGAACCACAGTTCGAAGACGCCGACGAGGGCGCGGATGAACGCGTGACGGAAGCCGGCGGCGCCGCCGTCGGTGCGGACGATCCTTCCGCCGACCGCGAGGCGGCCGAGACTCCGCCCGCGCGTGACGGTCTCGGTGACCGTGGGGATAACCACGGTCACGACCACGACGATCACGATCGTGAGGATCGGCATGACGGTCTCGTCGAGGAGGCCGAGGCCGCCCAGCCACGCCGTGACGACCAGGAAGAGGATGAAGACCGCGACCCCGAGCAGCATGTCGATGATCACGCCGAGTGCGCGCATGAAGAAGCCGAGCGGCTGGACGTCGAGGGCGACGGCCTCGCCGGTGAGCACCTCGTCCTGATGGATCTCGATGATCGCGGCACCTTCGGCGGGCATGGGTACAGTGAAGCACATGGATCTCGACGCCCTCACGGTCGCTCGCCGCGACGAGTGGGCGCGACTCGATGAGCTGAGCCGGATACGGCGCCTCAGCGGCCGCGAGATCGACGAGCTCGTCACCCGCTACCGCGCGGCATCCGCTGACCTCGCCGATGTCAAGACCTCGGCGGGCCGCACCCCGCAGGGCGATCACATCTCGACCATGCTGGCACGGGCCCGGCTGCGCCTCACCGGCGCACCCGAGAACGTGCTCCGGCAGATTCCGCGGTTCTTCGCTCTGCAGCTGCCCGCTGCGCTGTACCGCATCCGGTGGGCGACGCTCGTGATCGCCGTCGGCTTCGTCGCGGTGGGAACGATCGTGGCGCTGTGGGTGTCGGGTGATCCTGCGCTCGTGGCGAGCCTCGGCGATCGCGCGCAGCTCGAGGAGTACGCGGAGAACGAGTTCACCGACTATTACAGCGAGAACCCGGCGGCGGTGTTCGCCGGGACCGTATGGACCAACAACGCGTGGATCGCGGCGCAGTGCGTGCTGTTCGGCGTGACCGGCATCTGGCCGATCATGGTGCTCGTGCAGAACGCCGTCGGGGTCGGCACGGCGGCGGCGGTCATGATCGCCTTCGGCCGGGGCGACGTCTTCGTGCTCTACATCCTTCCCCACGGCCTCCTCGAGCTCACGTGCATCTTCGTCGCCGGGGCAGCGGGGCTGCGGATCTTCTGGGCGTGGGTGGCTCCCGGTCCGATGCCGCGGGGCGAATCGCTCGCCGCGGCCGGACGATCGCTGGCGACAGTGGCGATCGGGCTCGTGATCGCCCTCGCCGTCGCGGGACTCATCGAGGGGTTCGTCACGGCGCAGCCGTGGCCGTGGCCGGTGAAGATCGGCATCGGGGCGGCCGCGCTCGCGCTGTTCGTCTTCTACATGGTCGTCGTCGGGGGGCGTGCTCAGCGCCTCGGCGAGACGGGCGATCTCACCGAGTACGAGACCGGAACGCCGACGCTCGTCGCAGGCTGAGGCCGCAGCATCCGTCTTTTGAATCATTCAAAGAAGCGGTAGGCTCGAGACCATGACCTCCTCGCCCTCGGCCGCGTCCCACGCTGTCGTCGCGGCGGAGCACATCCGCGGTGCCGGGCTGCGCGTCACCGACTCGCGGCGCGCGGTGGTCGACGCGCTGCGCGAGCGCCCGCACTCCAGCGCCGACGAACTGTTCGCGATCGTCGAGCGCACCGTGCCGCAGACGAGCCTGCAGTCGGTCTACAACGCGCTGGGCGACTTCGTCGACGCCGGCCTCGTCCGCCGCATCGAGCCGGCGGGCCGCCCGGGCCTGTTCGAGCTGCGGGTGGACGACAACCACCATCACCTCGTGTGCACCGAGTGCGGTGCCGTCGAAGACGTCGACTGCGCGGTCGGCCCCGCCCCCTGCCTCACCCCGTCCGACGCCCACGGCTATACCGTGCGCACCGCCGAGGTGACCTTCTGGGGCGTCTGCCCCGCGTGCGCCTCGGCGCTCCCGAACTGAATCTCTCCTCGCCCATCCCTTCAGGAAGGAATCCCATGACCGAACACGACGAAACCGCCACCGGTGTCGGCGGCGAGACCGAGGTCGACCAAGCCGTCACCGTCACCGATGAGCCCGAGCAGGCGGGCGGCTGCCCCGTCGTCCACACGGCGCTCCCGCACCCCACAGCGGGGTCTGCCAACCGCGTGTGGTGGCCGAACCAGCTGAACCTCAAGATCCTCGCGAAGAACCCGGCGGTCGCCAACCCCCTCGGCGACGCGTTCGACTACCGCGCGGCGTTCGAGAGCCTCGACCTCGCAGCCGTCAAGAAGGACATCGAGTCGGCCCTCACGACGTCGCAGGACTGGTGGCCCGCCGACTTCGGTCACTACGGTCCCCTTGCCATCCGCATGGCGTGGCACGCGGCGGGCACCTATCGCGTCACCGACGGCCGCGGCGGCGGCGGCGCCGGACAGCAGCGCTTCGCGCCGCTGAACAGCTGGCCCGACAACGTGAACCTCGACAAGGCCCGGCGCCTCCTCTGGCCGGTCAAGAAGAAGTACGGCCAGAACCTGTCGTGGGCCGACCTCATGATCCTCGCCGGCAACGTCGCGCTCGAGTCGATGGGCTTCGAGACCTTCGGCTTCGCCGGCGGTCGCCCCGATGTCTGGGAGCCGGACGACGACGTGTACTGGGGTGCCGAGACCGAGTGGATGGGCAGCGACCAGCGCTTCACCGGCCCCGAGCGCAAGCTCCGCGGCCCGCTGGGTGCGACCCACATGGGTCTCATCTACGTCAACCCCGAAGGTCCGGAGGGCAACCCCGACCCGCTGCTCGCCGCGCACGACATCCGCGAGACGTTCGGTCGCATGGCGATGAACGACGAGGAGACTGTGGCGCTCATCGCCGGCGGCCACACCTTCGGCAAGACCCACGGCGCGGCGCCCGACACGAGCGTCGGCGACAACCCCGAGGCTGCAGGGCTCGAGGAGCAGGGTCTCGGCTGGAAGAACTCCTACGGCACCGGCAAGGGCGACGACACGATCACCTCGGGCCTCGAGGTGACGTGGACCTACCACCCGACGCGCTGGGACAACGAGTTCTTCCACATCCTGTTCGCGTACGAGTGGGAGCTCTTCCAGAGCCCGGCGGGCGCGAACCAGTGGCGGCCGAAGGGCGGCGCGGGCTCGGACATGGTTCCGCTCGCACACGACGCCACGAAGCGTCGCGAGCCGCGCATGCTCACGACCGACCTCGCGCTGCGGTTCGACCCGGTGTACGGCCCCATCTCGAAGAAGTTCGCCGAGAACGCCGACGCCTTCGCCGACGCGTTCGCGCGTGCGTGGTTCAAGCTCACGCACCGCGACATGGGCCCGATCCAGCGGTACCTCGGGCCGGAGGTTCCCAGCGAAGAGCTCCTGTGGCAGGACCCGGTCCCCGCGGTCGACCACGAGCTGATCGACGCCGCCGATGCGGCGGCGCTGAAGGCGCAGATCCTGGATGCCGGCCTCACCGTGGCCGAGCTCGTGTCGACGACGTGGGCTGCGGCATCCTCGTTCCGTGGCAGCGACAAGCGCGGCGGCGTCAACGGCGCCCGCATCCGTCTGGCGCCGCAGAAGGACTGGGAGGTCAACAACCCGGCCCAACTGCAGAAGGTGCTCTCGGCTCTCGGCAGCATCCAGCTCGCCTTCAACGGCTCGCAGGCAGGGGACAAGAAGGTGTCGCTGGCCGACCTCATCGTGCTCGCCGGCAACGCGGCGGTCGAGAAGGCGGCGGCGGATGCCGGTGTCGAGGTCGAGGTGGCGTTCCACCCCGGCCGCACCGACGCCTCGCAGGAGCAGACCGACGTCGAGTCGTTCGGCTACCTCGAGCCGGTCGCCGACGGCTTCCGCAACTACTACAGTCGCACGGCCGAGCTCCCTGCCGAGTATCTGCTCGTCGACAAGGCGAACCTGCTGACCCTCAGCGCGCCCGAGATGACGGTGCTCGTCGGAGGCCTCCGTGCCCTCGGTGCCAACTGGGACGGTTCGAACCACGGTGTCTTCACGCACCGCCCGGGTGTGCTCACGAACGACTTCTTCGTGAACCTGCTCGACCTCGGCACCACGTGGAAGCCGCTCGACCCGGGCTCGCACGCGTTCGCCGGCACGAAGGACGGCTCGGGCGACAGCATCGGCATCGGCACGCGCGCCGACCTGCTGTTCGGCTCGAACTCCGAGCTCCGCGCCCTCGCCGAGGTCTATGCGAGCGACGACGCGACCGAGAAGTTCGTCCGCGACTTCGCAGCGGCGTGGGGCAAGGTCACCGAGCTCGATCGGTTCGACTTGGTCTGACCGGCGCCGCCACGGCACGCGAAGCGGCCCGCCCCCTCGGGGACGGGCCGCTTCGTCGTGAATCCCGACGGGCTACTTGACGCGTGCCGTCTTCGGAGCGGGGGGAACGGTTCCCTTGGCCTCGAAGAGCGCGCGGTGGAGGAACCCGGCCAGCAGACCGCCGACCAGCGGGAACAGCAGGAACACCCACAGCTGCCCGAGCGCTTCGGGGCCGCCGTAGATAGCGGTCGCGATCGAGCGGGCGGGGTTGACCGATGTGTTGTCGATCGGGATCGACGCCAGATGGATGAAGGTCAGCGTGAGGCCGATCGACAGGCCGGCGAAGCCCGCCGTGCCGCGCTGGGGGTGCGTCACGCCGAGGATCACGAGCAGGAAGATGGCCGTGAACAGCACCTCCGCGATGATCGCGGCGCCCAGGCCGAAGCCGCCGGGCGAGCCGAACGAGCCCTCGCCGTAGCCGTTGCTTGCGAACCCGCCGTTTTGAGCATCGGCGAGCCACGTCCCGGGACCGAACACGCCGATCAGCACGATGAGCGTCGTGCCGACGGCGCCGCCGACGATCTGGGCGATGATATAGCCCGGGGCGTCCTTCCACGCGAAGCGGCCCGCGGCGGCGAGGCCGAAGGTCACCGCGGGGTTGAAGTGGCCGCCCGAGATGGGGCCCCACGCGTAGATGCCCGCCATGAGCGTCAGGCCGAAGGCCAGCGACACTCCGATGAAGCCGACGCCGAGCGACGTTCCGTTGGGTCCGGTGCCGAAATCCGAGGCGAACAGCGCGACGCTGATCGACCCGAACACCAGCAGGAATGTTCCGAGTGCCTCGGCAACGAGCTTGGTCGCCGTCGAGGGCTCGGTGGTGGTATCCGTCATGGCGGACTCCTTTCCTCGTCGTGAGCGTAGCGGCAGGCTCAGCCGATTCTCAGGAACCGCCACGAGTGTTCATCGAAGTGACGGATGCCGCAGGCCGGCGCTCAGAGGCGTCCAGCGGCCTTGAGGGCGAGGTAGCGGTCGGCGATCCGGGGCGGCAGAGCGTCGGGGGTGTCGGCGATCGCCTCGGCCCCGGCGCGTGCGATCGCGGCCGCCACGACCGCCGCATCGCGTGCCGTGCGCTCGCCGGCGGCGGCGCGGTAGACCTCGGCGGCATCGGGGTTCGGCACGGCCTCGGCCGGCTCTTCGGTGACGGTTCCGACGAGCACATGCGCGCGCTGCGCGAGCGCGGGCAGCGACCCGAGGAACCCTCGTGCGGAACTCGGTGCGTCCTGCGCGGTGAGGAGCACGACGAGCGACGGGCGCGACGTGAGCGCGCGCACCTGGGCGAACGCGGCGTCCCAGTCGGTGTCGATGAGCTGCGGCTCGACCGGGGCCATCGCGTCGACGAGCGCGGGCAGCAGCGCCGGCCCGTCGACGCGGCTGACCCGCGCACGCGTGACGCGGTCGAACATCACGAGGTGCGTGTGATCGCCGGCACGGGTCGCCAGAGCGGCGAGCAGCAGGGCCGCCTCCATGGCGGCATCCATCCGCACCCCGTCACCCACGCGCGCGGCGGCCGTCCGGCCGGTGTCGATGACGATGACGACATGCCGGTCGCGCTCGGGGCGCCAGGTTCGCAGCATGGTCGTGCTCGACCGTGCGGTCGCGCGCCAGTCGATCGCGCGCACGTCGTCGCCGCGCACGTATTCGCGCAGGCTGTCGAACTCGGTTCCCTGCCCGCGCACCTGCACACTGGTGTTGCCGTCGAGCTCGCGCAGTCGTGCCAGGCGCGAAGGCAGGTGCCGGCGCGCCGTGAACGGCGGGAGCACGCGAAGCGCCCCGACCGATGCGATGCGCGCCTGCCGACCCGCGAAACGAAGCGGACCGTCGGAGCGCACGACTACGAAGCGCGAGGTCAGCTCGCCGCGGCGACGGGGGAGGAGTGGGATGCCGATGACGCGGCTCTCGCCGGGCGGGATGTCGATCGCGGCGCGGTCGGCCGGGGCTCCGGCGGTCGGCTGCCACGCGTCGCGAATGCGGCCGCGCAGGCGCCGCGCGCCGGTGTTGCGCAGTCGCAGCTCGGTGGTGACGGGTTCGCCCAGCCGTGCGCGACGCGGCACGGTCCGCTCGACCATGACGCGGCCAGGGCGGGGCGCGGCGGCGGCGTCGGCGAGAGAGACCAGCAGGCACAGCACGATCCAGCCGAAGGCTGCGAGCCACGCATCGACGCCGGCGAACGAGAGCAGCACGACCGGCACCGCGCCGACGACGACGAGGAGAGGGAGGCGGCCGGTGAGGTACATGCCTAGATGGGAACGCGGGTCTGCTGCACGACCGATCCGAGTACGGCGTCGACTGACACGCCTTCGAGTTCGGCGTCCGGCCGCAGCCGGATGCGGTGTCGCCACGTCGGCACGAGCATCGTCTGGACGTGGTCGGGCGTGATGGCGGGGTAGCCGCCGAGCCATGCCCACGCCTTGGCCGCCGCCAGCAGCGCCGTCGCCGCCCGGGGGCTCACGCCGAGCTGAACCGACGGGCTGCGTCGCGTGGCCTGGGCGAGGTCGACGACGTAGCCGAGGACGTCGTCCGAGACGGTGACGGATGCCGCAGCCCGCTGCGCGGAGCGCAGCTCGTCGGCGCTGGCGGCTCGCTTCAGCCCCGCCGCGGCGAGGTCGCGCGGGTCGAAGCCGTTCGCGTGCCGACGCAGCACCGCGAGCTCGGCGTCGCGGGCAGGCACCTCGACGATGAGCTTCAGCAGGAACCGGTCGAGCTGTGCCTCGGGCAGCGTATAGGTGCCCTCGTGCTCGATCGGGTTCTGGGTGGCGGCGACCAGGAACGGGTCGGGGAGCGCCCGGGTCACGCCGTCGGTGGAGACCTGGCGCTCCTCCATCGCCTCGAGGAGGGCAGCCTGCGTCTTCGGCGGCGTGCGATTGATCTCGTCGGCGAGCACGATGTTGGTGAACACCGGACCCTCGCGAAACTCGAACTCGCCCGCGCGAGCGTCGTAGACCAGTGACCCCGACACGTCGCCCGGCATGAGGTCGGGTGTGAACTGGATCCGCTTGGTGTCGAGCCCGAGCGCGGTCGAGAACGCGCGCACCAGGAGCGTCTTCGCGACGCCCGGTACACCCTCCAGCAGCACGTGACCGCGTGCGAGCACCGCGATGAGCAGGCCCGTGACGGTGCCGTCCTGGCCGATCACGGCCTTGCCGACCTCGATCCGAACGCGATTCATCGCCTCTCGCAGCGCCGCGTCGCTCGGCTCTGACAGGGGGAGGGGAGGGGGAGTCGGCACGTCTGTCATCGGGGATTCCTTTCGGGACGGATGGCCGCGTTCACGGCCTCCTCGAGGTGGCGGATGTGGGCGGCGAGCGCGACGAGGTCGGCGTCCCCCGCGGGCACGTCATGGATGAGGATGCCGCGTGCTGCACCGCGGTCGATGCCGGTGACCGCGGCCGCGGCATCCGCGATCTCGTCCGCCGACGCCGCAGGCCCCAGGCCCAGCGATCGCGCGATCCGCGTGAGAGCCCCGATGCGCAGCTGGTCGGCGGCGTGGACGGCGTCTCGCGCCTGCGCGTACAGGCGCGCCCGACCCTCGGTCGTCTCGGACACGCGGACGCTCACGGGCAGTCGCTCGGCGACAAGGGGTCCGAACCGGCGCCCGCGCCAGATCGCGGCCGCGACTCCGGCGACCAGCAGCAGGAGGATCACCGGGCTCACCCACGGCGGCGTGAGCTCGCCGAGAGACGGATCGGTGTTCTCGAGATCGGTGTCGCCCAGGCCCGGCGCATACCAGACCACGCGGGGGTTTCCGCCCATGAGGTTCACGGCGAGCGCGGCGTTGCCGTCGTCTGCGAGGTGCTCGTTCGTCAGCAGCGCGCCCCCGTCGACCGCGGCGACGGTTCCGTCGGCGTGCGGCCCGACGAGCAACGCGTACCCGTCGCCGGACGGATAGCAGGCGACCGCGTCTCCCGATCCGCCCGGTGCGAACAGCGCACCGGGCTCGATCGCTCCCGAGCGCGTCGCCTCAGGAAGATCGCACTCGGGCTCGACGAGCCCGCCGGGAGCGAAGCCGGCTGGTGTGGAGCCCGCAAGAAGCAGATCGAGAGTGCGCGCGCGAGGATCGATGAGCACGACGTCGGCCGCGGGTTCGGTCAAGGAGAGGATTCCGTCGTCGGAGAGCGCCGGGGCGTCGGGCAGCACCAGCGTCGCATTCCCGCTGCCGAGGGCGGCGATCGCGCTCGCACGGTCGCGCTCGACGAGCACTTCGACGCCGTGATCGCGCAGCACCTCCGCGAGTGCGCGGGTGCCGAAGGGACCGGCCGAGTCGGGGTCGAGCGCATCGCGCTGCGCCCACTCGCCGGCGCTCGACAGCACCGAACCGATGCCGCCGACGAGCAGGAGGGCGAGTCCGATCGCGATCCAGGCGGCGACGCTCCGGCGGCGGCGGCTCGGCGTGCGGATCTCGACGGCGTTCACGCGGAGACCTCGTCGCGAAGCACCGGGCGCGCGGCCGACACCGCGTCGTCGACGTCGGCGACCTGTCGGTAGAGCTCGGCCGTGCCGGGCCGGCGGAGGTAGCGAACATCGTCGAAGGCGGAGGCCGCGCGCTCGAGCGGGTCCGCGAGGGTGGGGAAGGCGCGTGTCGCGGCGCGCGCGAACGCGTGAACCGTGGCGCCGGGCGGAGTGTCGACGACCCCGCGCTCGACGCACCCCCGCGCGAGTGCGCGGAATCGCAGCACGATCGCGGCGTCCCACTCGGCCTTCGCGGCGTGGGCGGCCGCGTCCCGCCGAAGCTCTGCGGCCGAGCGCGCCTCGGCCGCGCCGAAGAGCTCCGTCGCCACGCCCCGGCGGCGCCCGGTCGCGCGTGGCACACCCCACACGACGAAGGCGGCGATGATGACGACGATCACCACGAGGGCGGCCACGAGCGCGATCGCGGACCCCCAGTCGCCCGAGAGCTCTGCGCCGAACAGGTTCTCGAAGAACTCTGCGATCGCCCGCGCGATGCGATCCAGCGGTGTCGGCTCGGCGGTGCGGTATATAGGATCGGCGAGTTCGCGCTCGGCCCATTCGCGTGCCTCATCGCCGTCCGGCGTCAGCGGAGGGACGGCATCGGCGAGGCGCTGCAGGAGAGAGCCGAGCGGTCGGTTCAAGCCGGCGGCGCCTCTCGGTCGTTGCTCGGCGGTGCTCCCGGTGCCGCCCACTGCGTCGGGGCCGGGGCCGGGGCCGTGGCCCCGACGCAG
>NZ_SCMR01000005.1 GCF_005502885.1 Microbacterium sp. 2FI | reverse complement strand
TAAGCCTCTCAGCGCCGATGGTACTGCAGGGGGGACCCTGTGGGAGAGTAGGACACCGCCGGACTTCTTTCATGAAAGGGCCACCCAACGCTGGGTGGCCCTTTCACGTTAACGCTAGTCTTTGGGCAAGTCCCGGCCTCGGGCCGGGACCTGGGGATCCTTTCCTGCGCGTCACCGCGCGTCAGAAGGGGACACATGTCCGGACAGGCGACGCCGACCGCGGCATCCACGGAGTGGGTGGGCACACCGCGATCGCGATCGCGCGCCGGATTGTCGATCTATTCGATCCTCCTGATCATGCTGCTGTCGGTGAGCGTGCTCTCGAGCATCGTCGTCGGCATCATCGGATACCTCAACGGCACCGAGGCGCTTCGGACCATCGCGTACGAGAAGCTCGTCGAGATCCGTGAGAACCGCAGCCGCGAGATGGTGCAGCTGTTCACCACGATCGAGAGCGCCGTGCGACTCGCCGCGCTCAACGACACGAGCAAGCAGGCGGCGCGTGCCTTCACGGAGGGCTTCGCCGAGCTCGATGCGCAGCCGGCCGACGCGGCAGTGTCCGCGGCCGTCGAGGACTACTACCGCACGTCGTTCGCGACAGATCTCTCCGAGGCCACGGGCGAGGATGTCGACGGACTGACCTTCGCACCCAAGGACGCGGCGCAGGCTCACCTGCAGTACCACTACGTCATCCCGTTCGAGGACTGGGAGGAGGCGATCCTCAGCGACGGCGCCGGCGACGGCAGTGCGTGGACCGAGGCGCATCGTCGGTACCACCCCTACTTCCGCGCCATGACGCAGCTTCTCGATTACGAAGACGTGCTCATGCTCGACACCGACGGCAACGTCGTCTACACCGCGTTCAAGGGCGTCGACCTCGGGACCAACCTGTTCGACGGCCCGTATCGGCTGTCGAACCTCGCTGTCGCGTATCGCACGGCGATGGACCGCAACATCGTCGGCGACGTCGTGCTGGCGGACTTCGCCGCCTACAGCCCGAGTCTCGGCAACCCCGCCGGGTGGGCGGTGACGCCGATCGCCGATGACGGCGTCGTCATCGGCGCTCTGGCGATCGAGCTTCCGATCGAGCGCATCAACGGCGTCATGACCGTCGGAGGCGAATGGGAGCTCAACGGTCTGGGCGATACCGGTGAGACGTACCTCGTCGGCCGTGACGGCTACATGCGCTCGATCTCGCGTCCGCTCCAGGACGATCCCGAGGCATATCAGGATGCCGCCGTCGCCGCGGGGCTCGAGCCCGCCGCCGCCGCGCTGAGCGTGCAGAACGGCAACACCCTCATGCAGCAGACCATCGCCAGTCAGGCGGTGACCAAGGCGCTGTCGGGAGAGACGGGGACGCTCCTCGAGCGCGACTACCTGGGCCGCGACAGCCTGATGGCCTACAGCCCTCTCGGCGTCGAGGGGCTGCCGTGGGTGATCGTCGCGCAGGAGACCTCGGCCGAGGCGCTCGTGCCGGTCGAGGACTTCACCCGGAACCTCATCCTGTCGACCGCGGCGATGATCATCTTCGTCTGCCTGCTCTCACTGGTGCTTGCGCAGGTGTTCGTCCGGCCCCTGCGACGGCTGAAGCTCGCCGCGCAGCGGATCGCCGCGGGTGACGAGGGCGTGCAGGTCGACGCCGGCTCGAGCGACGAACTCGCCGACGTGGCCAAGGCGTTCAACGACATGAGTCGCAGTCTGCAGGTCAAGTCCCACCTCATCGACGAGCAGGAGCGCGCGAACGAGCAGCTCATCCTCTCGTTCATGCCCGAGGGCATGGCCGATCGCTACAAGCACGGCGACGATGCGATCACGCAGGACAGCGATGACGTCACGGTGGTCTTCGCCGACATCGTCGGGTTCGAGGAGCTCGCGCTCGCCCTGACCTCGGAAGACGCGGTCGCAAGACTCAACGACCTCATCCGCTCGTTCGACGAGGCCGCGGAGCGCCACGGCGTCGAGCGGGTCCGCACGACGCGGCAGAGCTACCTCGCCAGCTGCGGGCTCGCGACGCCCCGTGTCGACAACGCGCGCCGCGCGGTGGAGTTCGCGCTCGAGCTCGACACCATCCTCGAGCGGTACTCCGCGCAGCAGGGCGTCGAGCTGTCGCTGCGCGCAGGTCTCGACTCGGGCAAGGTCACCAGCGGCCTCATCGGTCGCGCACGCGTCGTCTACGACATGTGGGGGGATGCCGTGAACCTGGCGTTCCGGGTGCAGGGCGACTCCGACGAGCCGGGCATCTACGTCACACAGCGTGTCGTGGACCGGCTGCCCGAGTCGGTCGCGGTGCACCCGGCCGGCGAGCTCGAGACGCAGAACGGCACGCAGCGCGTGTGGAAGGTCGATGCTCCCGTCCCCGTCGTGGAGGGGTGAGGCATCCCATGGCCGACATCGTCGCGCAGCCGTGGTTCTGGCCCGCCGTCATCGTCTCGGTCGGACTCCCGCTCGTCCTCATCGGCCTGACGGAGTTCCACAACGCGCTCGCCCGTCGGGGGAGCCGGGCGGCGCCCATCATCCTGATGGTGCGCAACTACCTGGTGCCCGTCGCCGGCATCCTGGTCCTCATCACGCAGCCGGGTGCCTGGCAGGGGCAGGGCACCTGGCCCAAGGTCGTCGCCACGATCTTCGGCCTCCTGGTGATCGTCGTGGTCATCAACGCGATCAATCACCTCGTCTTCCATCGCGGCGAGAAGGGCTCGTGGCGCGACCGGTTCCCGACGATCTTCAGCGACCTGATCCGGTTCGTCTTCATCATCCTCGGCATCGCAGCGGTGTTCTGGTGGGTGTGGGATGCCGACGTCGCGGGTGTGTTCGCGGCGCTCGGCATCACGTCGATCGTCGTGGGCCTCGCGCTGCAGAACGCTGTCGGATCGATCGTGTCGGGGCTCTTCCTCATCTTCGAAGCGCCGTTCGAGCTCGGCGACTGGATCGACACCGGCGGCACGCGGGGTCAGATCGTCGAGGTCAACTGGCGTGCGATCCACCTCGACACCGGGAACGGCATCGTCGTGATGCCGACGGCCGAACTCGCCGGCGGCTCGTTCACGAATCTGTCACGGAGTCCCGATCCGTATGCCGCGACGATCGAGGTCGCCTTCGGCAGCGACGATCCGCCGGGCCGGGTTCGCGAGCTTCTCGTCGCGGTCGCGCGCGACATCCCGCTCGTCTCGACCGCTCGAGAGCCGAGCGCCGCGACGCGTCCGGGCTCGACGTATGCGGTCGCCATTCCGCTGCGCAACCCGGGTGATCACGATGCCGTGCTCGATGCGTTCGCGACCCGGCTCTGGTACGCCGCTCGGCGGGCCGAACTGCACCTCGACGGTGATGTCACCGACGACTGGCGTACCTCCGATCGCCTGCAGGACGCACTGCGGCAGATCGGGCCGCTGCTCAGCCTCAAGCCGGGCGAGACCGACGCGCTCGCCGCCCACGCGCGGCTCGAGCGCTACTGCTCCGGCGAGTCGATCCTCCGGCCCGGGATCGTGCCGAACGAGACGCGATTCATCCTGCAGGGAACCGTGGTCCTCGGCATCCCGACCGAGCGTGAAGGCTTCGTGCACGTGACCCAGCTGGGTCGTGACGATGCGGTCGGGCTCACCGCGCTCTCGCGCACACCGACGATCTCGCGTGCGATCGCGACGAGCGAGGTCGACGTCGTGTCGCTGCCGGTCACGGTGCTCGACGACATCGTGCGATTGCATCCTGTCGTCGCCCGCGAGATCGTCCGCGAGAGCGAGAATCGGGTGCGGCTCGCCCGCGCGGCGATGGCGGCCGTCGGCGGCAGCCTGCCCCACGGCCGCCGCGTGCTCGGGTAGTTGCGGTCGTTAGGCTGGGCGGGTGCGCATCCGGCTCGACATCGCCTATGACGGCACGCATTTTCGCGGCTGGGCGCGCCAGCCGGGGCTGCGCACCGTGCAGGGCACGCTCGAGGACGCGCTCGGCCGCGTGCTCGGCGGAGCGCCGCGACTCGTCGTCGCCGGCCGCACCGACGCCGGCGTCCACGCGACCGGGCAGGTCGCGCATGTCGACCTCGACGACGCCCAAGCCGAGCGGCTCCTCAGCGCCCGCGCGCGGGGGTCGGCATCCTCACCGCCCGACCCGGTCGCGGTGCTCGCGGCGCGCGTCAGCGGCGTGACCGGCGCGTATTCCGACGTCGTCGTCACCCGCACGGCCCCGGCCCCCCAGGGGTTCGACGCGCGATTCTCGGCGGTGTGGCGCCGGTACGCCTACCGCGTCGCGGATCGCTCGGCGGGCTACGACCCGCTCGAGCGGCATCGCACGACGACGGTGCGCGGCGACCTCGACGTCGCGAGGATGGATGCCGCGGCTCGCGCGCTGATCGGCCTCCACGACTTCGCCGCCTACTGCAAGCCCCGCGAGGAGGCCACGACGATTCGAACCCTCCTCGAGTTCGACTGGCATCGCGACGCGGCGGGCGTCCTCATCGCGAATGTGCGCGCCGACGCGTTCTGCCACAGCATGGTGCGTGCGCTCGTCGGGGCGTGCGTCGCCGTCGGCGAGGGGCGCCTCGACGTGGTGGATGCCGTCGAGATCCGCGACGAGCGGGAGCGCGTGCCCGAGATCAAGGTGCTCGCGGCGCGCGGTCTCACGCTGACCGAGGTGGGGTATCCGGGCGCCGCACTGCTCGCCGCACGGGCAGAACAGACCCGCGCCCGACGCGACCTCGAGTAGCGGCATCCCTCGTCTCGCCGTGCCGGCGGAACGACAGCACCTGCGCGATCGACGTCGCCGCCTGTCGGGCGAGCGGACTGTCGGCGTCCTCGAGAGCGGCGACGACGGTCGCCGCTGCGCCCTCGAGAGCGAGAGCGCGGTCGAGTTCCGCCCGACGGGCGGTGACCTCGGCGGCGGCGGTCGTGTAGTCGTCGCGCAGGCGCGCCCGCGCGGCCTCGTCGATGCGCATCGGGCGCAGATCGATCTCGAGCGCCGCGGCGGCATGGCGTCGGCGGTTCTCGCTGCGATGCAGCGCGCGCTCGGCCTCGACGCGGGCGGCGCGGCTCGCAACCAGTGCGTCGTCCACGGCGCCGTGCAGGTCGGCAGCCGGTGCCGCGGTGGTGGGGGATGTGCGTGTCATGTTCAGCTCCTCGGGTGCGGTCGTTCCGCTCTGAGTGTCCTGTGGGTCCACGCGACGACACCTGGCCGCTACGCTTCCCTCGTAGGGTGGAGGCGACATGAGGGTCATTTCGTACAATCTGCGCAAACATCGGGCGGCCGGCGAGCTCGCCCACCTCGTCGAGCGCTACAGCGCCGATGTGCTGTGTCTGCAAGAGGCCGACACCTCGCATATCCCGGACGAGATCGCGGGGCTTCGCCTGGCCGACTCGACGCAGCGCAACAGGCTGGGGCTTGCGGTCTACTACCGCGAGAACACCTTTCGTGCTGTGGATGTGCGCGCCCTGGCGCTCAAGAAGTCATTGCACGACCGTGTGCTGAAGCCCGCCGAAGAGCGGCTCCTCGGCGTCAGGCTCCACGACATCGACGAGGGGCGGGATGTGATCGTCGCCTCGTTCCACGCGGCGCCCCTCACCGCACTCAATTCGCTGCGCCGCCACCAGATCCGCACCGCACTCACGGAGCTGCAGTCCCTCGGCGCCGACCTCCCGGCGCTCATGGTGGGTGACTACAACTACCCCGTCTTCAAGGAGCACCTCGGTCAGCACGTGCGCGAGCAGGGATTCGAGCTGAACCTCAGCGACTCTCGCACCTACACCCGGTATCGATTCTTCCGCGGGCACTACGACTTCGCGACATCGATCGGATTCGAGATCGATCGGGTGCGGACCCTGCCGCAGGGGCTCAGCGACCACCTGCCGATCCTGGTGACGGCACGACCGACCGACGCATCCGCGCGGGCGGGTTCGGCGGAACCCGAGGCATCCGTCGGCGCAGCCTGAACGGAAGTCGCGCTCGCCAACGGGGGGCATCGGCGAGCGCGACACGGGTCCGATCTCCCCGCACAGGGCTTTCGCTGCGATCGGCGACGTTGATCCGGGGGGCGGGACGCGCCCACCGAGCGAGACAGTGCGAGGGATACGAGTTCGGGCTCGTGCTCCCCAGCGTATGGCCCGTGCAGGCCCGGCTGGATGAGAATTCGATGAGACGTGGATGGCCGCATGAGTCGGCGATGAGAGTTCTGCCGTCGCTCTATCCCTTGTCGCCGTCCCACCCTAGGTTCGGCATCAGGACTCCCACCCGGGGTCCGTCCCCCTGCACGCGGCTGCAACGGTGCCGCCGCGCGCAACCGTGCCGAACCGGCACGACTGTGAAGGAGAGAACATGAATCGATCCGGCAGACCAACCAGGCGCACAGCGGCGATAGCAGCCGCCGCCGTCGCAACACTCGCGCTCGCGACGCTTCCGGCGTCGGCGGCGTTCGCGGCGCCTGCCGCAGCCGCCGCGTGCGACAACAGGAACAACAACACGATCTCGAAGCTGCTCGAATGCGTCAGCGTCGACGGCGTCAAGGAGCACCTGCAGGCGTTCCAGGACATCGCGACCGCCAACAACGGCAACCGCTCGGTTGCGAGCCCGGGCTATGAAGCCAGCGCCGACTACGTCGTCGACCAGCTCACCGCCGCGGGGTGGGACGTGTCGGAGGACGTGTTCGACTTCGCATTCCAGCCCAATGCCGAGATCCAGCAGCTGACTCCGACGGCCGTCAACCACCCGTCGGCCTACTTCACGCTCGCGGTGCTTGGCGAGGTCACGGGCGGGGTCATCCCCGTCGACCTCGCGATAGCCAACCCTGCGACATCGACAAGTGGCTGTCAGGCGACCGACTTCGCCGGACTCGACTTCAGCGGACCCAACGACATCGCGCTGATTCAGCGCGGAGCCTGCAGCTTCGCCATCAAGGTCAACAACGCCCAAGCAGCAGGGGCCGAGGCCGCGATCATCTTCAACCAGGGGAGCAACTCGACGAACCAGGGCGTCATTACGAACGTCACCCTCAATGACGGCGTGAGCCCCATCCCGACGATCCCCGCGGCGCCCACCTCGTTCGCTGCGGGCCAGACGCTCGCTCAGGCAGGATCGACGGCGCGCGTCGAGACGCTCGGCGTCGAGAACCGTCCGCAGCGCAACATCATCGCGGAGCTTCCCGGCGTCAATGACGACAACGTCGTGATGGCGGGCGCGCACCTCGACTCGGTGCCGGCAGGTCCCGGCATCAACGACAACGGCAGTGGATCGGCCGCACTCATCGAGGTCGCGCAGAACCTGTCGAAGCTGAAGCCGCAGAACACGATCCGCCTCGCGTGGTGGGCGGCTGAAGAGGTCGGGCTCGTCGGTTCGTACTCGTACGTCGACCGCCTGCCGCAGGAGGAGCGCGACCGGATCGCGCTGTACCTGAACTTCGACATGATCGGCTCGCCGAACTACATTTTCATGATCTACGACGGTGACGAGTCGGGCTTCCCGGCGCCGAACGGCGTTCCGATCCCGGAGGGCTCGATCCAGATCGAGGACCTGTTCGAGCAGTACTTCACCAGCGTGGGGGAGCCGTACGACGACGCCCAGTTCAGCGGTCGCAGCGACTACGCCGGCTTCATCGAGGTCGGCATCCCGGCCGGTGGTCTGTTCACCGGCGCGGAGGTCGTCAAGACCGCCGAGCAGGCCTCGATCTGGGGAGGAACGGCCGGCCAGGCGTTCGACCCCTGCTATCACCAGGTGTGCGACACGATGGCGAACGTCAACGATCACGCACTCGAGGTCAATTCCGACGCGGTAGCGCTCTCGGTGCTGGCGTACTCGTACTCGACCGAACTCGTCAACGGCGTGGTCGGACGCTCGATCCCCGGCGGGCTGAAGCTGCCCGTCGCGGACGGGCCTGTGGAGATGCTGAGCACGGACATCAGCGGATTCGAGCACGACCACCATCCTGAAGGGGAGTAGAGAGACCCACGACACCGACCCGGCCCGGGCGAGCCCCGGGCGGGGTCGGTGCGTCCGGGGACGATAGCGTGGGCGCCATGTCCTCACCTGCGAGCCCCGCTGTGACGCCCCGCCGACGTCGGCGGGGCCTCGTCATCGGGGCGGTCATCGGCGGTGCCGTGCTCGTGCTGGCGATCGTCGCGGGAGCGATCGCGTTCCAGCGCGACCAGGCGGCGACGGATGCCGAGAGCGACATGCGGGCGGTGGCGGCGAGCATGCAGGTTCCGGCGGACTGGACCCTGACCGATGAGACGATCACCACGAGCGGCTGGCTCGGCATCTGCGCCTACAGCGTGCAGGAGTGCCCCAGCATGCAGCGGAACTACACGCTCGAAGCGCTCCCGGATTCGTCCGACGCGATCGTCGCGCTGCTGCCCGATGCCGAATGGTCGATCGATTCGGATGACTGCCGGCCGCCCGAGAACGTCTCCGGCGTGGTGGGCGTCTGCGCCGGCACGACCGTCGTGGACGGCTTCGACGTGAGCGTCACGATCACCGCCGACGCCGAACTCGGCGGAGAGGTTTCGGGCGCCGGCGCCGTCGTCCTGATCGCACCCCACGACTGAGCATCACCGTCGTTTTGCATCGCGCGGCCGATGCCGACATACTCGGCACACGGCCGTTCGGGCGGCCGAGGCTTGGGGGCCACTCGCACATGCATGCTCGGAATGTCATACGTTCGGCGATCGCGGGTGCCGCAGCCATCGTCGTCCTCGCGTCGTCGCTGGTGGTCGCAGGCCCGGCATTGGCTGCGGCCGTCGACAACGCCTGCACCGACGTCGAGGCGGTGTTCGCGCGCGGGTCGGGGCAGGGGCTCGGTGCCGGCGAGGCGACGCGGTTCAGCGAACAGCTGGTCTCGCGCATCGCGGCGCCCGTGACCCTCAACTACTACGAGCTGGGCACGGCGTCGGTCGAAGGGCACCAATACCCCGCCGTCCCGGTCGGGACCGGTTCATGGGACTCGGCGACGAACTCATCGGGCGCATTCTTCAGCGGCGGCGGGGCCTTCGAGTACGGCGGCAGCGTCGACAAGGGCGTGGACGAACTCGACGACTACATCGCGGCGCGACTGGCGAAGTGCCCGTCGGCGCTGTTCATCCTGGGCGGATACTCGCAGGGTGCGCAGGTCGTGGGCGAGACCTACGTCGAGCGACTCACCGCGTCCGAGCGCGAGCACGTGGTGTTCGCGATGCACTTCGGCGACCCGAAGCTCTACCTCCCTGAGGGCGAGAGCTTCCTGTGGAACGCTGCTCCGGCCTGCGAGGGGAAGGAGTTCTCCGCGTGGCGTCGCGTCGTTCCCAACTGCGACACCGATGACGGGTCGCTCGGCGCCCGCAAGCCCTACCTGCCGTCGTCGTGGCAGAACGACACCGGGCTGTGGTGCGCCGATCACGACTTCGTCTGCGGATCGTCGAAGGCGGTGTGGGATGCCGACGGCCACGGCACCTACGGGCTCGCCGGCGGCGACATCGACAAGGGCGTGCAGGAGGCGGTGGAGCGCCTGCGCGAGCGGATGCCGGCATCCGAGGACGACCTCGACGCCTCACCGAGCTATCTCCAGTCGGGCACCACGGGTCTGGACGTCGTGTTCCTCATCGACTCGACCGGGTCGATGTCGTGGATGATCAACCAGGCGAAGGCCGTCGCGACGACGCTGTCGTCGTTCGTGGCAGCCAACCGCGGCAGGGTCGCCCTCGTGGAGTACCGCGACGCCGGCGACGAGTTCACCGCCCGCATCCTGACTCCGTTCAGCGAAGACATCGGCCCGTTCGCCACGGCCCTCGACGCGATCTCGGTCGACGGCGGCGGCGACACGCCCGAGGCCCTGCTGCACGCCCTCATGACGGGTTTCAACGGCCTCGACTGGCGTCCGGGAGCGACCAAGGCGGCGGTCGTGCTGACGGATGCCGAGTATCACGATCCCGATCAGGTCGACGGATCGACGCTGCCGATGGTCGCTGCGCGCAGCCTCGAGATCGACCCCGTCAACGTCTATCCGGTGGTGCCGAGCTATCTGGCCGAGTACTACGAGCCGATGGCGGAGGCGACGACGGGCGAAGTGGTCGTGAACGAAGGGGATGCCGCGCAGGCGCTCTCCGACGCACTGACGAAGATCGAGTCCCGCCCGGTGCCGATGCTGGTCCTCAACCGCTACGCGGGCGACGTCGGCTCGACGATCCACTTCGACGCCGGCCCCTCGTACTCGACGACCTCGACGATCGAGCAGTGGGACTGGGACTTCGACGGCGACGGCGTGTACGAGATCATCGACGGCGAGTCCACCGCCGACCACACGTACGACGCCGAATTCGACGGCTTCGTGCAGCTGCGCGTCACCGACGCCGACGGCCTCATCGCCAACTTCTCGGCGCCCGTGCGCATCGGACCGCCGCCGCCGCCCGTCGCGATCCCGGCCGACAGCGTCGGGGTCACCGGAGAGGGTGCCGTCGCGACGGTCTCGTGGGTGGCACCGGTGGACCCGCCGAAGGGCTGGAGCCTGACGGTCGACGGCGTGCACGTCGGTCTCATCGCGCCCGACGCCCGTACCGCCCGCATCGGCGACATCGCGCGCGATGAGACGGTCGAGTTCGGGGTGACTCCCGTCACGGAGGACGACGTGCTCGGACAGACACGTCTCGCCTATCTCGACCCCGACGACGGAACGACAGCGACGCCGTCACCCAGCCCCAGCCCTGACCCGAGCCCCACCCCTGACCCGACGGACACCGGTGCCCCGGTCGACCCCGATCCGGGCGCAGGCCCGTCGCTGCAGCTCTCGGCGACGTCGGTCACCCGTGGCGGATCGCTCACGATCACGGGGTCCGGCTTCGACGCCGGCGACGTGCTCGAGATCTGGATCCGCTCGACGCCCGTGCTGCTCGGATCGTCGACGGCTGACGCCGACGGGTCGTTCACCGCGACGGTCACCATCCCGCTCGCGATCGAGGCGGGTTCGCACACGATCGCGGTCGTGTACGGCGACGCCGAGTCGACGACACCGGTGACCGTCATCGACCCGTCGGCGTCCGCTGCCGGTGGCGAGGAGCTGTCGGGCACGGGCGGAGAGGTGCCGATGGGAGTCGTGATCGGCGGCCTGGCGCTGCTGGCCGGCGGCATCCTTCTGCTCGTCGTTCGCGGGACGCGCCGGGCGCGGAGCAGCCGGGTCTAGGAGCTCGCGCATCGCGCGGGTTTGGTCGCAGCATCCGCATGCCGTAAGCTTGACCTTTGGTGTCCGGCTCAGCTGACCCGGCCCGACGAACGTGAGCCCTCCACTGGCGTGTTCGACCCCCTTCGGGGAGCGAACCACCCCGGAGCGGGATTCACGAACCTCTCCGTTCGATCAAGAAAGCAGCACTACTGTGACGCGCACTTACACCCCCAAGGCTGGCGAAGTCCAGCGCGAGTGGCTGGTCATCGACGCAACCGACGTCGTCCTCGGCCGTCTCGCCTCGCACGCCGCCATCCTCCTCCGTGGCAAGCACAAGGCCACCTTCGCGAACCACGTCGACACCGGCGACTTCGTCATCATCATCAACGCCGACAAGGTGGCGCTGACGGGCCAGAAGCTCGAGAAGAAGAAGGCGTACCGCCACTCGGGCTACCCGGGCGGTCTCTCGTCGGTCACCTACGGCGAGCTCATGGACAAGAACCCGGAGCGCGCCGTCGAGAAGGCAGTGCGCGGCATGCTCCCCAAGAACAGCCTGGGTGCGCAGCAGCTTCGCAAGCTCAAGGTCTACCGCGGCGCTGAGCACCCCCACGGTGCTCAGCTGCCCAAGACGTACACCCTCGACCAGGTCGCCCAGTGAGCGCCGGACAGACTAAGGACACTTTCGTGGCGAACATCGAAGAAGACACCAGCAACTACTCGACCGAGACCCCGGTCGACCAGACCGTCGCCGCCGTCGAGCGCCCCGTTCTCACGGTTCCGGGCGCCGCTGTCGGCCGTCGCAAGCAGGCCATCGCCCGCGTGCGCATCGTTCCCGGCTCGGGCACCATCACGGTCAACGGCCGCACGTTCGAGGACTACTTCCCGAACAAGCTGCACCAGCAGCTCGTGAAGGACCCCTTCACCGTGCTCAACCTCACCGACGCCTACGACGTCATCGCCCGTATCTCGGGTGGTGGCCCCTCGGGCCAGGCCGGCGCGCTGCGTCTCGGCATCGCCCGTTCGCTCAACGGCATCGACGAGGAGAACAACCGCCCGACCCTGAAGAAGGCCGGCTTCCTCTCGCGCGACGCTCGCGTCAAGGAGCGCAAGAAGGCTGGTCTCAAGAAGGCCCGCAAGGCTCCTCAGTACTCGAAGCGCTGATCGGCTCTCCCCTCCGCATGCCGCTCTTCGGCACGGACGGGGTGCGGGGGCTGGCCAACGGCCCCCTCACCGCCGATCTCGCTCTCACCCTGGCCCAGGCGACTGCCGTCGTCCTGGGCCAGGGCCGTACTGCCGAGGCCCGCAAGGCCGCCGGCAAGCGCCTCACCGCCGTCGTCGCCCGCGACCCCCGCGTCTCGGGTGAGTTCCTCTCGGCCGCCGTCGAGGCGGGCCTCGCGTCCTCCGGCGTCGACGTGCTCGATGCGGGCGTTCTGCCGACCCCCGCTGCGGCGTTCCTCATCGCAGACATGGACGCCGACTTCGGCGTCATGGTCTCGGCATCCCACAACCCCGCACCCGACAACGGCATCAAGATCTTCGCCCGCGGCGGGGTGAAGCTCCCCGACGTCGTCGAGGAGCGCATCGAACACGCGATGTCGGGACCGAAGCTGCAGCCCACCGGGGCCGGTGTCGGCCGCATCCGCCGGTTCGCCGACGCCGAGGACCGCTACGTCGTCCACCTGCTCGGCTCGATGCCGCACACCCTCGCCGGGCTCCACGTCGTCCTCGACTGCGCGCACGGCGCGGCATCCGGAGTCTCGCCCGAGACCTTCCGCGACGCCGGCGCCCGCGTGACCGTCATCGGCGCAGACCCCGACGGACTCAACATCAACGACGGCGTGGGCTCGACGCACCTCGACGTGCTCGCGGCCGAGGTCGTGCGCGTGGGCGCAGACGTCGGGATCGCTCACGACGGCGATGCCGACCGCTGTCTCGCCGTGGACGCCACCGGCCGTGTCGTGGACGGCGACCAGATCATGGCGATCCTCGCCGTCTCGATGAAGGAGCGCGGGCACCTGAAGGACGACACGCTCGTCGCGACGGTCATGAGCAACCTGGGCCTGCACCGCGCGATGGCTGCCGCCGGCATCCGGGTCGTGCCGACGGCCGTCGGCGACCGGTACGTGCTCGAGGCGATGAACGAGGGCGGCTACTCGCTCGGCGGCGAGCAGTCGGGTCACGTCATCATGAGCGAGTACGCCACCACCGGCGACGGACTGCTGACAGGCCTGCACCTGGTCGCCGAGATGGCTCGCACGGGGCGCTCGATGGCCGAGCTCGCCTCCGTCATGACCGTCTTCCCACAGGTGCTCATCAACGTCCGCGGTGTGGATCGCACGCGGGCCGCGGCCGACGAGGGTGTGGCGGATGCCGTCGCCGCCGTCGAGGCCGAGCTCGGCGACTCGGGCCGGGTGCTGCTGCGCCCGTCGGGCACCGAGGAGATGGTGCGCGTGATGGTCGAGGCGGCCTCGGAAGCCGATGCCCAGCGCCACGCCGAGGTGCTCGCGGCGGTCGTGCGGGAGCGGCTCGCGCTGTAGCCGAAGAACTGGCACTTGACGCAGCGGATGCGTCGGGGTAATAATCATTCCCGTTAGATAAATCGATTTATCACGAGGATGTGAAGCGGTGGCCCGGGCTCGGATCTCAGATGTCGCACAGGCGGCAGGCGTGTCGGTGACGACTGTCTCGCTCGTCATGAACGACGTCGAGTCCCGCATCTCGGAAGAGACCCGCCGCCGGGTGCGAGAGGCGGCACGCGCCGTCGGCTACGCCCCGAGCTCGGTCGCGCGGGGGCTCCGCACGCAGCAGACGCGCACCGTCGGCCTCATCTCCGACCAGATCGCCACGACCCCGTTCGCCGGCGACATGCTCGCCGGCGCGCAGGACGCCGCGCGTGAGAACGGCCACCTCGTCTTCCTCATCGACACGGGCGGCGACAGTACGATCGAGGCAGACGCGATCCGCGCGCTCACCGCCCAGCAGGTCGACGCGCTCATCTACGCGTGCATGTGGCACCAGGTGGTCCCGGCACCGAGCGGACTCCCCGCCGGGGCGGTCTTCCTCGACTGCCGGCCCGAGGGCGGGGGCTTCCGCTCCGTCGTTCCCGACGACCGCGCCGGCGGTGTGGCGGCCGTGCGCGAACTGGTCGCCGCGGGGCATCGTCGCATCGCCTACATCGACACCGACGACAACCCCATCGCGTCCACGCTGCGCCACGAAGGCTATCTCGAAGTGCTCTCCGAGGCAGGCATTCCTGCCGATCCCGCGCTCCACGTGCACGGCGAGACGACCGCTCGCGGCGGTCGCGCCGCTTACGAGCGGCTGCTCGACCTCCCTGAGGAGCAGCGTCCCACCGCCGTCTTCTGCTTCAACGACCGCATGGCCGTCGGCGTGTACATCGCCGCGCACCGGCGTGGTCTCGACATCCCGCGCGACCTCTCGATCGTCGGCTTCGACGACCAGGCGCTGATCGCCGCGGAACAGGATCCCCCCCTCACCACCATCGCGCTGCCCCATTACGACATGGGCCGCTGGGCGATGGAGGTCGCGCTCGGCGTCCGCGCAGAGGGGGATGAGGACGCCACGCACCTGATGGAGTGTCCCGTCATCCGACGAGACTCCGTAGGCCCGCCGCCGGCGCAAGTCGCCAAACCGAACCGGCGACGGGCTTCACTCACAGAACGACTGCCAGAGGCAGTCGCCGATCAGTGACCGACGCGGGCGTCGATCACCAAGAGAAGGAAACCACAATTATGCGCAGAACGACGCCGATCTTCGTATCGGTCGGGCTGGTGGGGGCGCTCGCGCTCACCGGATGCGGGCAGGCAGGTCAGGGTGACACCACGACCGAGGACGGCCGCACGCAGCTGACCATGTGGACCCATTCCGCCGGAAACCCGGCCGAACTCGAGGTCTACGAACGCATCATCTCCGATTTCAACGGCTCACAGGACGACTACGAGGTCGTGCACGAGTCCTTCCCCCAGGGCGCTTACAACGACGCGATCGTCGCGGCTGCGGCATCCGGCGATCTGCCGTGTCTTCTCGACCTCGACGGCCCGATCATGCCGAACTGGGCATGGGCGGGCTATCTGCAGCCCCTCGGGCTGCCGACCGAGCTCACCGACTCGCTGCTGCCGACCGCCGTCGGCGTGTGGGAGGACGAGATCTACTCGGCGGGCTACTGGGACGCCGCGCTCGCCATTTTCGCGCGTCAGTCGGTGCTCGAGGCCAACGGCATCCGCATCCCGACGATGGAGGAGCCGTGGGATGCCGCGGAGTTCGACGCGGCGCTTTCGACCCTCAAGGATGCGGGATACGAGACGCCCATCGACATCGGCGCCGAAGACACCGGTGAGTGGTGGCCGTACGCGTACTCGCCGTTCCTGCAGAGCTTCGGCGGCGATCTCATCGACCGGTCGACCATGCTCACCGCCGACGGCGCGCTCAACGGACCCGAGGCGGTCGCGTGGGGCGAATGGTTCGCCGGTCTCTTCGCCGACGGCTACGCCGACAACAGCGGCACAGTCGGGAACCAGGAGTTCGTCGACGACGAGGTGGCGCTCAGCTACACGGGTGTCTGGAACGCCGTAACGGCGCTCGACGCGGTAGGCGACGACCTGCTCATCCTGCCCCCGCCGGACCTCGGCACGGGACCTGCGATCGGCGGCGGCTCGTGGCAGTGGGGCATCTCGTCGGAGTGCAATGACGCAGACGGCGCCCGCGCGTACCTCGAGTTCAGCTTCCAGGACGAGTACATCACCGAGTTCGCCGACAAGCAGGTCGTGATCCCCGCCACCGAGGCGGCCGCGCAGGCATCGGAGTACTTCGGCGACGACGGCGCGCTGCGCCCGTTCGTGGAGTTCTCGCAGGAGTACGCCGTGTTGCGTCCCGAGACGCCCGCCTACGCCGTCATCTCGGCCACGTTCGAGACCGCCGCGAAGGACATCATGAGCGGCGCAGACGTGCAGGAGACGCTCGATCGCGCCGTGTCGGACATCGACGCGAACATCGCCTCGAACGACGGCTACGGCTTCCAGTGATCCACCGCGCCGGCGGGGGCCTCGTGCCCCCGCCGGCGCATCCTCAGAGAGATCTGCCATGACTGTCACTCCACCGACGGTCGCCGCCGAAGAACCTCGGCGCGCGCTCCGACGCTTCCGCTCCATCAAGGGCCGCGAGACATGGGCCGGCCTCGGAATGATCGCCCCCGCCGGCATCCTCCTGGTCCTCTTCCTCATCGTTCCCGTGATCCTCGCCTTCACGCTGTCTTTCACGAACGCGCGGCTCATCTCCCCCAACCCCCCGCGCTTCGTCGGGCTCGACAACTTCATGCGCGCGTTCACCGCCGATCCGCTGTTCGTGCAGTCCGTCGGGAACACCGCCCTGTTCGCGCTGGTGGTCGTGCCGGTGCAGGCGGCCCTCGGCCTGCTGCTGGCCGTGCTCGTCAACCGACGCATGCGCGGTGTCACCGCCTTCCGGGTGATCTTCTTCATCCCGGTCGTCACCTCGATCGTCGTCGTGTCGATCCTGTGGAAGTTCATGTACCAGCAGGACGGACTGATCAACGCGATGATCGACGCCCTCACGTTCGGGCTGTGGTCGGGCGCCGACTGGCTGAACGATCCGCGGACGGCGCTCGGCGCGATCATCTTCATGTCGATCTGGCAAGCCGTCGGCTTCCACATGATCATCTGGCTCTCGGGGCTGCAGACCATTCCGGAGGAGCTCTACGAAGCGGCCCGGATGGACGGCGCCAGTCCGTGGCGGCAGTTCACGAACGTCACCTGGCCGGGCCTGCGCCCGACGATGGTGTTCGTGCTCGTCACGATCACGATCGCGGCCCTCGGCCTGTTCGTGCAGGTCGACGTGATGACCCAGGGCGGCC
Source organism: Microbacterium sp. 2FI (assembly GCF_005502885.1). Classification (GTDB taxonomy): domain Bacteria; phylum Actinomycetota; class Actinomycetes; order Actinomycetales; family Microbacteriaceae; genus Microbacterium. The sequence goes on along the minus strand of NZ_SCMR01000005.1, from coordinate 158,365 downwards.
CGCAGGGCTCGACATCAACCATCGTCTTCCACGCCGTGCGCAAGGGTTACGAGCAGCAGGAGATCGGCTACGCCGCCGCAATCTCGCTCATCTTCTTCGTCGCCGTGCTGATCATCGCGCTCATCCAGCGACGGCTGACGCGAGAGAAGGACTGACCCATGAGTGAGAAATCGCACCGGCTGCGGGGCAAGATCCTCGTGTACGTCGCGATGTCGCTGTTCGGCATCCTGTTCCTCTTCCCGCTCGTGTTCATGTTCGTCTCGAGCCTCAAGCCCGACGCGCAGATCCTGCAGGACGTCGATTCGGTGAACGCGTTCCTGCCCGTCGGCGACATCAGCCTCGACAACTACTTCGGCGTCTTCGACCGGGTTCCCGTCGCGCAGTTCCTCTTCAACTCCGTGCTCGTCACGGTGCTGACCGTCGGGTTCGGGCTGATCGTCAACTCGATGGCGGGCTTCGCCCTGTCGCGGCTCGAGTGGAAGGGCCGCTTCGTGGTCCTCGCCGTGGTGATCGCCACGCTGATCGTGCCCTTCGAGACGATCGCGGTGCCGATGGTCTACTGGGTCGCGCAGCTGCCGACCCTCGTCATCGAAGGCGGGATGGTCAAGTACGACTTCGGCTGGCTGAACACGTATGAGGTGCAGATCGTGCCGTTCATCGCGAACGCGTTCTCGATCTTCCTGTTCGCGCAGTACTTCTCGACGATCCCGAAGTCCCTCGACGAGGCGGCACGGATCGACGGCGCGAGCTGGTTCGGGATCTACCGTCGCATCCTCGTGCCGCTGTCGGGGCCGGCGTTCGCGACGGTCGCGATCCTGACATTCCTCCCCGCGTGGAATCAGTACCTGTGGCCGCTCATGGTCGTTCAGAAGGAGGAGCTGAGGCCGGTCATGGTGGGCATGCAGTACTTCTTCCAGCTGAACACGGCATGGGGCGAGGTCATGGCCTACACGTCGCTCATCACGCTCCCCGTGCTGATCGTGTTCCTGATCTTCCAGCGCGCGTTCGTCAGCAGCATCGCCGCGAGCGGGGTGAAGGGATGACGGCGACGGATGCCGCGCGCATCGTCGTGGTCGGAGAGGCCCTCGTCGACATCGTCTACCGCCCGTCGGGCGTCGGAGACGAGGCTCCGGGCGGCAGCCCCGCCAACGTCGCCCTGACGCTCGGGCGCCTCGGCCGCACGCCCCGGCTCGTGACGTGCTTGGGCGACGACGACCGCGGACGCCGCGTGCGCCGGTGGCTCGAAGAGTCGGGCGTCGCCGTGACCGCGATCAGCGCGCGGCGCACGGCGACGGCGGCGGCGCACCTCGATGAGACGGGAGCCGCGCGGTACGCGTTCGATCTGCAGTGGGATCTCGGCGGACAGGGCGCGTCCGCTGCCGGCCACGCGGATGTCGTGCACACCGGCTCGGTCGCGGCGGTGCTCGAGCCCGGTGCTTCCGAGGTCGCGGTGCTCGTGCGAGCGGCACGAAGCCGCGCGATCATCACCTACGACCCCAACATCCGGCCCGCACTCGTCGACGACCCGGTCGCCGTACGCGCCCGAGTCGACGAACTCGTCGGGCTGGCCGACGTCGTCAAGGCGAGCGACGAGGACCTCCGCTGGCTGCACCCCGGCCGCAACCTCGAAGAGGTGGCGCAGGAGTGGCAGCAACGGGGAGCGGCGATCGTCGTGGTCACGCTCGGCGCGGCGGGAGCGCTCGCCGTGACCGATGACGGCATCGTCCGCGTACCGGCTGTGCCTGCAGCCGTGGTGGACACGGTCGGCGCGGGCGATACCTTCATGGGCACTCTCCTCGACGGGCTCGTCGCTCTCGGCGGGAGCGCTGCAGCCCTGCGGGCGCCGGGAGGCGGCATCCGCCTCGACGATCTCGAGACCATCCTGAGGCGCTGCGCGCTCGCCGCGTCGATCACCGTGTCGCGCCCCGGCGCCGACCCGCCGCGGGCGGCCGAACTCGACCTCCGAGGCGCCGCTTCCGGCGCCGTGCACACCCACTGACTCCACCGGCTGCGGGCGACCGCGCCGACGATACGAAGGATCACACTGTGTTCGACCTCCCCGATTCCTGGGTATGGGACTTCTGGTTCGCCGACGACGGCGAGCGCTACCACCTGTACTTCCTCTACGCCTCGCGCGCCCTGCACGACCCCGAGGCCCGCCACTATCGCGCGTCGATCGGCCACGCGGTCTCGACCGACCTCGTCGAATGGACGCAGGTCGCCGACGCGCTCGTGCGCAGCGATGCGCCGGCCTTCGACGACCTCGCGACGTGGACGGGATCGGTGGTGCGGCATCCCGACGGCACATGGTTCCTCTTCTACACCGGGTCGTCACTCGCGGCAGCGGGCAAGAACGTCCAGCGCATCGGATACGCGACATCGCACGACGGCGAGACCTGGACGAAGACCGGCGAACCGGTCCTCGCCGCAGCCGCGCCCTGGTACGAGACGCTCGACAGCGGAGCCTGGCACGATGAGGCCTTCCGGGATCCGTGGGTCTTCGCCGACCCGGGCGGTGACGGCTGGCACATGCTCATCACAGCCCGCGCGCCGCTCGGCCCCGTCGCCGGCCGCGGGGTCATCGGCCACGCGTGGTCGGCGGATCTGCGCACGTGGGAGCTTCGCGAGCCGCTCAGCGCCCCGAGCGTCGACGGCTTCGGTCAGCTGGAGGTGACCCAGGTCGAGGTGATCGACGGCCGCCCCGTGCTGATCTTCTCGTGCACGGCAGAGCACGCCACGCCATCGCGCCACGGGATGGGAGGCGGAACGTGGGCCGTGCCCGCCGAGTCGCTCCTCGGTCCGTTCGACGTGGATGCCGCATACCCCCTCACCGACGAGAGCCTCTACGTCGGGCGGCTGCTGCGTCGCCGCAGCGACGGCCAGTGGCTGCTCTTCGCCTTTCGCAACCGCGGCGACGACGGCAGGTTCGTCGGCGGCGTGACCGATCCGATGCCCGTCGGCTGGGAGGGCGACCGGCTCGTCGTGCAGGCTCAGGCGCTGGGCGCGCTCCATGAGAGCGACTCGATGTAGCGCAGCAGCACGCCTTCGCGGAGTGCCCAGGGCGACACTTCGAGCTCGTCGACGTCGAGCGCGCGCATCGCCTCGTGCAGCACGACGGCGCCCGCGACGATCTGGAACGTCCGGTCGGGCGTGATGCCCGGCAGCTCTTGGCGAGCGGATGCGGGGATGCGCGCGAGCCGCGGAATCCATGAGCTGAGCGAAGCGCGGGGGAGCAGCATCCGCTCGATCCCCGACCAGCCCGGGACGGGATAGCCGACGAGCTTGGCCAGGGAGCGGATCGCCTTCGAGGAGCCGACGACGTGATCGGGGCGGGGGAGTGCGCCGAACGTGCCGACGAGCGGTGCGAGCGTCGCGCGGGCGTGATCGCGCAGCCGCTCGACGGCCTCTTCGCCCGGTGGATCGTCGGGGAGGAACTCGATCGTCATGCGCCCGGCGCCCAGGGGTACGGATGCCGCGGCGTCCGGCAGCTCGTCACCGCCGGCGGCGATCTCGAGCGAGCCGCCGCCGATGTCGAAGAGCAGGATCTGACCCGCGGCCCACCCGAACCAGCGCCGCACGGCGAGGAACGTGTAGCGCGCCTCGGTCTCGCCGCCGAGCACCTGGAGCGGCTGACCCAGCGCCGCCTCGATGCGGGCGATCACGTCGGCGCCGTTGGCGGCCTCGCGGACGGCGCTCGTCGCCGTCGCGAGCAGCTCGTCGACACGCTCGGCCGACGCGACGCGCCGCGCCTCGGCGACCGCGTTCACGAGCGCCGTGACGCCCTCTTCGGTGATCGCCCCGTCGGGTGTGAGGTAGCGCATGAGGCGCAGCACCGTGCGCTTGCTCGTCGTCGCGTGCGGACGGCCGCCCGGACGCACGTCGGCGACGAGCAGATGGACGGTGTTCGAGCCGATGTCGAGGACTCCGAGGCGCACGGGCCTACAGTAGCGGGTCGGCACCAGGGGGCAGCCGATACGATGAGCGGGATGTCCGCTGACGACGCGACCACGGTGACCCCCGCGCTCTCGCTGTACCGCGAGATCGACCGCGGCGAGTGGTCGCGCCTGGCGGCGGGCGTCACTCAGCCGCTGTCCGAGACCGAGATCGTGCAGCTTCGCGGACTCGGCGACCGGCTCGACATGGCCGAGGTCACGCAGGTGTATCTGCCGCTGTCGCGGCTGCTGTCGCTGTATGCCGAGAGGACGAAGAGTCTCGGGGCCGACACCTCGTCGTTCCTGACCGAGCCCGACAGCACGACCCCGTTCGTCGTGGGCGTCGCCGGATCCGTCGCCGTCGGCAAGTCGACGATCGCGCGCCTCCTGCGCGAACTCATGAGCCGCTGGCCCGGAACGCCGCGGGTCGAACTCGTCACGACCGACGGATTCCTCTACTCCAACGCCGAGCTCGAGCGGCGTGGTCTCATGGATCGCAAGGGATTCCCGGAGTCGTACGACCGCCGGGCGTTGGTGAACTTCCTCACTGCGGTCAAGAGCGGGTCGGCCGAGGCGCGCGCGCCGTTCTACTCGCACATGCGCTACGACATCGTGCCCGACGCGCACATCACCGTGCGCCGGCCGGACGTCGTGATCGTCGAGGGGCTGAACGTCCTCCAGCCGCCGCCGACGCCGAACGATGTCGCGGTGAGCGACCTGTTCGACTTCTCCATCTATGTGGATGCCGACACCTCCCACATCGCGCAGTGGTTCGTGAACCGGTTCCTGGCGTTGAAGAACGGCGCCTTCGCGAACCCGAACTCGTTCTTCAACGTGTTCGCGCACCTGTCGGACGACGAGGCCGCGGAGACGGCGCTCGGCTACTGGAACGCGATCAACCTGCCGAATCTCGAAGAGAACGTGCTTCCGACCAAGCACCGCGCCACGCTGGTGCTGCAGAAGGCGGTCGATCACACCGTCGAGCGGGTGCTGCTGCGCAAGCTGTAGGGGCGGCGCCGGCATCCGCGAATCACCTGCTGAGCAGGCGAAATCGTATTCGTACAGACTCCTTGCATACCGGCGCGCCTACCATGGAACCCATGTGTGGAATCGTCGGATACGTGGGCCCTCGGCCGAGCCAGGCCATCCTCATCGCGGGTCTCTCGCGCCTCGAGTACCGGGGCTACGACTCCGCAGGCATCGCCGTGCTCGACGCCGACGGAGACCTCGGCATGCGCAAGCGCGCCGGCAAGCTCAAGGTGCTGCGCGACGACCTCGCCGCACACCCCCTCGCCGACGGCACGACCGGCATCGGCCACACGCGCTGGGCGACCCACGGTGGCCCTACAGACGGCAACGCGCACCCGCACCTCGCCGACGACGACAAGCTCGCCGTCATCCACAACGGCATCATCGAGAACTTCTCCGAGCTCAAGGCCGAGCTCGTCAGCGAGGGCTACACGTTTCTCAGCGAAACCGACACCGAGGTCGCTGCGGTCCTCCTCGGCCGCGAGTACCGAGCGACCGGCGACCTGACTGCGGCATTCCGCGCCGTCGTCTCGCGCCTCGAAGGCGCCTTCACGCTCCTCGCGATGCACCAGGACCACCCGGGCCTCGTCGTCGGCGCGCGTCGCAACTCGCCGCTGGTGATCGGGCTCGGCGAGGGCGAGAACTTCCTCGGGTCGGATGTCGCGGCGTTCGTCGAGCACACGCGCCACGCGCTCGCCATCGGCCAGGACCAGATCGTCGCGATCACTCCCGCCGGTGTCGAGGTCACCGACTTCGCCGGCAGCCCCGTCGAGGTCGAGCCGTTCGAGGTCACGTGGGACGCCTCTGCCGCAGACAAGGGCGGCTGGTCGTCGTTCATGGCGAAGGAGATCTCGGAGGAGCCCGAAGCCGTCGCCAACACGCTGCGCGGCCGCCTCCACGAAGGCACCGTCGTCATCCCCGAACTCGACGGCATGGACGAACTGTTCGCCGGCATCTCGCGCATCATCATCATCGCGTGCGGCACGGCCGCGTACGCCGGCCAGGTCGGCAAGTATGCCATCGAGCAGTGGTCGCGTGTGCCGGTCGAGGTCGAACTCGCCCACGAGTTCCGCTACCGCGACCCCGTGATCGGCCCCGACACGCTCGTCGTCTCGATCAGCCAGTCGGGCGAGACCATGGACACCCTCATGGCCGTCAAGTACGCGCGCGAGGCGGGGGCCAAGACCCTGTCGATCTGCAACACGCAGGGCGCGACCATCCCGCGCGAGTCCGACGCGATCGTCTACACGCACGCCGGGCCTGAGGTCGCGGTCGCCTCTACGAAGGCGTTCGTCGCTCAGATCACCGCGCTGTACCTCTTCGGTCTGCACCTCGGCCGTGTGCGCGGCACGCTATCGCCCGCCACCTCGGCCGCGTACGTCCGCGAACTCGAAGCCGTCCCGGGCAAGATCTCGCAGATCCTCGAGCGCGAGCAGCCGCGCATCGAGCAGTTCGCCCACTGGATGGCCGACACCCGCTCGGTGCTGTTCCTCGGCCGCCATGTCGGCTACCCGATCGCACTCGAGGGTGCGCTCAAGCTCAAGGAGCTCGCCTACATCCATGCCGAGGGCTTCGCCGCCGGCGAGCTCAAGCACGGTCCGATCGCGCTCATCGAGCCGGGTCAGCCCGTCTTCGTCATCGTCCCGTCGCCGCGCCAGTCGGCCGAGATGCACAAGAAGGTGATCTCCAGCATCGAGGAGATCCGCGCCCGCGGCGCACGCGTCATCGCGATCGCCGAAGAAGGCGACGCCGCGGTGCTGCCCAAGGCCGACGAGGTGCTGCGCATCCCGCTCGCAGGCCCCTTCTTCGAGCCGCTGCTCGCCGTCGTGCCGCTCCACATCTTCGCGATGGGTCTCGCCACGGCCAAGGGCCTCGACGTCGACCAGCCGCGCAACCTCGCCAAGTCCGTCACGGTCGAGTAGCCGCGGCCATGATCGTCGGCATCGGCGTCGACCTCGTCGACATCGCGCGATTCGAACGGACGCTGGAGCGCACCCCGCGCCTGCTCGAGCGGCTGTTCTCACCGACCGAGCGTGAGCTCAAGCCGCGCTCGCTCGCCGCGCGCTACGCCGCCAAGGAAGCGCTCATCAAGGCGCTCGGCGGTTCCGACGGCGTGCACTGGACCGAGATCGAGATCACGCCCGAGCCGTCGGGCCGGCCGTGGTTCACGCTCAGCGGATCGACGGCCGACGCCGTCGCAGGCCGCGGCATCACCACCGTGCACCTCTCGATGTCGCACGATGCCGGCTTCGCCACCGCGTACGTCGTCGCCGAAGGACCGGGGGAGCCCACGTGAGCCGCCTGCCCGCCGGCGTGATGCGCGAGGCGACGATCGACGTCGGTGCGATCGAGGACAACGTGCGGCACCTCCGCCGCCTCACCGAGTCCGAGGTGATCGCCGTCGTCAAGGCGGACGGATACGGTCACGGAGCGGTGCGCTCGGCGGTCGCAGCCCTCGCGGGCGGTGCGACGCGCCTGGGCGTCGCAGACATCGGCGAAGCCCTCGCGCTTCGCCGCGCCGGGATCGACGCCCCGATCGTCGCGTGGCTGCACGCTCCCCACGCCTCGTTCGACGAAGCCGCCGCGCACGGGATCGAGCTCGGTCTCTCGAGCCTCGACCAGCTGCAGCGTGCGGCCGGCGCGGCATCGGCCGATCGCCTCGTCGTCGTCCACCTGAAGCTCGAGACCGGGCTCTCGCGCAACGGCATCGCGCCCGCCGACTACCGCCTCGTCTTCGCCGAGGCCGCGCGCCTCGAGCGTATCGGGCGCCTCCGCGTCGTCGCCCTCTTCAGCCACCTCTCCAACGCCTCGGCCGACGACGATCGTGCCGCGCTCGCCGCGTTCCACGAGGGCGTCGCCGTTGCGGCATCCGTGGGTCTCGTCCCGCCGCTGCGCCACATCGCCGCCACCCACGCCGCCATCGCCCTTCCCGAGGCGCGCCTCGGCTGTGTGCGGCTCGGCATCGGGATCTACGGCCTCTCGCCGTTCGCCGACCGCACGTCGGCCGACCTCGGGCTCCGCCCGGCGATGACGCTCCGCGGCGCGGTCGCCGCGGTGCGACGCGTGCCTGCCGGCCAGGGCGTGTCGTACGGGTACGACCACCGCACCGAGGGCGAGACCACGCTCGCGCTGGTGCCGCTCGGCTACGCCGACGGCGTGCCGCGCCAGGCGTCCGGTGCGGGTCCGGTCGTGATCGGCGGCAAGCGCTTCTCGGTGGCCGGACGCATCGCGATGGATCAGATCGTGGTCGACGTCGGCGACCACCCCGTCGCGGTCGGCGACGAGGCCGTGCTCTTCGGCGACCCCACCCTCGGGGCGCCCAGCGCGGACGAGTGGGCGACGGCCGCCGGAACGATCAACTACGAGATCGTCACGCGGATCGGACCCCGGGTGGCTCGGCGTCAGGTCGCCGAGTGACCGGGCTCGACCCGCTCGTCGGGATGCGCGCGATCGCCACCCCGCAAGACATGGAGGCGCTCGGCACGGAGATCGGACGGATGCTGCGCGCCGGCGACCTCGTGGTGCTCACGGGTCCGCTCGGCGCCGGCAAGACCACCCTGACGCGGGGGATCGGCGCGGGCCTCGGCGTGCGCGGACCCGTTCAGAGCCCGACGTTCGTGCTCGCCCGCACGCACCCGTCGCTCGTCGGCGGGGCGCCGCTCGTGCACGTCGACGCGTACCGCCTGGGCTCGGCTGTCGAACTCGAAGACCTCGACCTGGATGTCGACCGCTCTGTCGTGATCGTCGAGTGGGGCCGCGACATGGTCGACGGACTCCGCGACGCGTGGTGGGAGATCGAGCTCGACCGGCAGAGCGGCGGCCGCGGCGCCGACACGATGTGCGGCGATCTCTCGCGCGCGACCGCGGCGCTCGACGACGACGCTCCGCGCACGGTGACGATCAGCCGCCGTCCGTGACGAGCGGTGATGATCGGTTGGTCGCAACTACCCTAGAGGTGTGATCCTCGGTATCGACACCTCTCTCGGCACCACGGTCGCCGTGGTCGAATCCGACGGCGTCGTGCGGTCACAGCTCGAGAGTGCGGATCCCCGGGGGCATGCCGAGGTGATCGGCTCGCTCATCTCACGCGCGCTCGCCGAGGCATCGATCACCCCCGACGCGATCACCCACGTCGCCGCAGGAATGGGTCCCGGACCCTTCACGGGACTCCGGGTCGGCATCGCCGCCGCTCGCGCATTCGCGCTCGGCCGCGGCATCCCGGTGATCCCCGTCGTGAGCCACGACGCCGTGGCCCTTGAGCGGATGCTGCACGACGCGCTCACCGGCGGCTTCGACGACGCCGCAGACGGTCCGCTCGCGGTGGTCACCGACGCGCGCCGGCGCGAGTTCGCGTACACGGTGTACCAGGGCATCGATGACGACGGGCTGCCGGTGCGTGTGGCGGAGCCCGCGCTGTCGCTGCGCGATGACCTTGACGCTCTGCTCGCGGCGCGCGGCATCGAGCGGGTGGATGCCGAGCGCATCCCGGCCGCGATGCTCGCGCTCGCCGCAGCCCGCGCGCTCGCCGCCGGGCGCGAGATCGCGACAGAAGAGGCGCTGTATCTGCGCTCGCCCGACGTGACGCTCTCCTCCGGTCCGAAGCGGGTGACGCAGTGACGACCCGCCCGGCCACCGCCTCCGACCTCGACGCGATCATGGCGCTCGAGCGGGCGTCGTTCCCCACGGACGCGTGGTCCGACGCGATGATGCGCGAAGAGCTCGCCTCGCCGCACGGCTGGTACGTCGTCGTCGAAGAGGGCGGCCACCTCGTCGGCTATGCGGGCCTGCGGGCCGTTCGCGGGGCGACGGATGCCGACATCCAGACGATCACGATCGGAGGCGGCTCTCGGGGCCGCGGTCGCGGTCGCGCGCTGCTGCGGACGCTCCTGGGCGAAGCGGCGCGTCGCGGCATCCGTGACGTGTTCCTCGAGGTGCGCGCCGACAATCCGGTCGCGCAGGGCCTCTATGTCTCCGAGGGCTTCGTCGAACTCGCGCGGCGGCCGAACTACTACCAGCCCGACGGGGTCGACGCGATCGTCATGCGACTCGATCTCGCCGGGTGGGCAGCTCGCCCCGGGGCGGGCACGCTGACCGCGGCTGACGCCGCCCGTGACGACGCCGGAGCATGCACATGAACCGCACCGAGCCCCTGGTGCTCGGCATCGAGACCAGCTGCGACGAGACCGGCATCGGGATCGTCCGCGGGCGCACGCTGCTGTCGAACACGATCGCGAGCTCGATGGACGAGCACGCCCGGTACGGAGGCGTCGTGCCCGAGGTCGCCGCCCGCGCCCACCTCGAGGCGCTCGAGCCGACGATCCGTGCGGCACTCGCGGAGGCATCCGTCACGCTCGCCGACATCGACGCCGTCGCCGTCACGAGCGGGCCGGGGCTCGCGGGCGCGCTCATGGTCGGCGTCGGCGCCGCGAAGGCGCTCGCCGTATCGCTGGGGCGGCCCCTGTACGCCGTCAACCATCTCGTCGGGCACATCGCCGCCGACATCCTCGACGCCGACGCACCTGCACTCGAGTACCCGACCGTCGCGCTGCTCGTCAGCGGCGGGCACACCTCGCTCCTGCTCGTCCGCGACCTCACGACAGATGTCGAGATGCTCGGCGAGACGATGGACGACGCCGCCGGCGAAGCGTTCGACAAGGTGGCGCGGCTGCTCGGCCTGCCGTACCCCGGCGGCCCGCAGATCGACCGGGTGGCGGCATCCGGCGATCCGAACGCCATCCCGTTCCCCCGTGGCCTCTCCCGCGCGAGTGACATGGCCACCCACCGCTACGACTTCTCGTTCTCGGGGCTGAAGACCGCCGTCGCCCGCTGGGTCGAGCAGCGCGCGGCCGCGGGCGAGCCGGTGCCGGTCGCAGACGTCGCCGCGAGCTTCCGCGAGGCGGTGGTCGACGTGCTCGTGACCAAGGCGCTCGCCGCGTGCCGCGACCACGACGTGCCCCGGCTGCTCCTCGGCGGCGGCGTCATCGCGAACCGCCGCCTGCGCGAGGTCGCGCTCGAGCGTGCGGAAGCCGCCGGTGTCACGGTCCGCATCCCGCCGTTGTCGCTGTGCACCGACAACGGTGCGATGATCGCGGCCCTCGCCGCGGAGCTCATCATGTCGGGACGACCGCCGTCGACACTGGCGTTCGGCGCCGACTCGACACTGCCGGTGACCGAGATCCAGGTCGCCGAGGACGCCGAGGCGGTCGCGTGAGCGACCCGCGCGCGGGGGAGCGCGGCATCGACGACGGCGAACGGATGCCGGCCACCCACGTGCCGGCGGCTCCCGACGCACCCGTGCCCGCTCCCCCGGAAGCGGTCGTCGAGCCCCCGTCGCCGGACGTCACGCTCGCGTCCGAGGCATCCCCGCTCCCCGGTGTCCATCGCGGCGGATTCCTGCGCCTGCCCACGGCACCCATCGCGATCACGACGCAGATCGCTCCCGCCGAGCCGGGAACCGCCGACGACCAGGCACCGGTGCTGGAGTGGTACGTGCCCGAGCCCGCCGTGCCGCACCGGGGGCTCGCCGCCTGGGCGCTGGTGTTCGCGATCCTGGGGCTTGTCGTCGCATTCTTCGTCGGCTGGGGTTTCCCCATCGGCCTCGTCGCGATCGTCTCGGCGATCCTGGCGCTGCGCCGCCCGCTCGAGAGCCGCGGGGTCGCGGTGTGGGCGCTGTGCCTGGGCGCGCTGTCGGTGCTCTACAGCGCGGGATGGCTGCTGTTCGCGGCGGGCCAGGCGAGCCTGTTCGGCTGACCGGCACTCAGATCAGGCTGCCGCGACGCGGTCGGCCAGGATCGCCACCCGCGCCGACCCGATGCGGGTGAGCAGGAGCGTCGCAGCCTCGTCGCCGCTCAGCTTCAGCTTCGTCCGCAGCGCGGCGGGATCGACGTCGACGCCGCGCTTCTTGATCTCGAGGCGACCGATGCCGCGGGCGCGCAGCGCCTTCGACAGCGCCTTGACGTCGGCCGGCAGGGTCTCGCGCACCCGGAACGAGGACACGAACGGGCTCGTGAGTGCGGCATCCGAGGTGAGGTACGCGATGCGCTCGTCGAGCATGCCGGCCGAAAGCGACCGCGCTACGTCTCCGATGAGCCGTGCCCGGATGACCGCGCCATCGGGTTCGTGCACGAAGGCGCCGAGGGCGCGGGCGGGCTCGTCCTCGGCATCCGCCTCGGCCGTGATCTCATTCGCCGTGTCGCCGCGCATCACGAGTGCCGCGCGGCGGACGCCAGGCCGGGCCGTTGCGCCCGACCACAGGACGAGTTCGAGCGTGGATCCGTCGGCGCTCACCCACTGCGCCTCGACGTCGTCGGGGATCGCGTCGCGATCGAGTCCCGGGCCGAGCTTGACGCCCGTGGGGAGCTGCGATGCCAAGCCGAACACCCAGTCGAGCGAGGGCGACCAGTCGTCGGGGCGTGTGCGCGAGGTCTCGCCGTGGCCGGCCGTGCGACGGGCGGGATCGAGCCATGCGGCGTCGACGGCGGAGAGGTCGGCGGTCTCGGCCGTGCCGTGGCCGACCGTCACGGCATCGCCGAACGGCGCGAGGTTGTATGCGGCGATGGCGGCGGTGACCTCGTCGGCGTCGACGGCTGCGACCTCGAGGCCGATGCCCGCCATTCCGAGGGCATCGCCGCCGATGCCGCACCCGAGGTCGGCGACGCGCGTGAGCCCGGCATCCCGGAACCGGGCCGCGTGCCGGGCAGCGATCGCGAGGCGCGTGGCCTGCTCGAGACCGGCGCGGGTGAACAGCATCCGCTCGGCGAACTCGCCGAACTTGACGCGACCCTTCGCACGCAGCCGCGCCTGCGTGACCACGGCGGTGACGAGGTCGGGGGAGTGCCCCTGCTTGCGCAGCCGCGTGATCGTGCGGGCGACATCGACCGCGGAATCCATCGGGCCCGTCGCATCGAGCAGGCGCAGGCCCTCGGGCGTGAGCAGCGCGGTCAGCTCGGACATCTCCACCGGCCCAGCCTACGGGGACGCCACGGAGCGTCATCGACTGGCACTCACGTTGCGTGAGTGCCAGCGCTTGCCTACACTTGCCGTTAGCACTCTCAGTGTGCGGGTGCTAATGACTTCAGGCTCAAGAAAGAAGAGGTAGACCGTGTCGGTTTCCATCAAGCCGCTCGAGGACCGCATCGTCATCAAGCAGGTCGAGGCCGAGCAGACCACGTCCAGCGGTCTGGTCATCCCCGACACCGCCAAGGAGAAGCCCCAGGAGGGCGAGGTCGTGGCCGTGGGTCCGGGTCGCATCGACGACAACGGCAACCGCGTCCCGCTCGACGTCTCCGTCGGCGACCGTGTTCTCTACAGCAAGTACGGCGGCACCGAGGTCAAGTTCGGCGGTGACGAGTTCCTCGTCCTGTCGGCTCGCGACGTGCTCGCAGTCGTCGTTCGCTGAGTCCAGCGACATGAACGCCCGAGAGGGCCGGATGCCTCGGCATCCGGCCCTCTCGTCGTTTCGCCGGAGGTCATTGCCGCCGTCCTAGGCTGGAGGGATGAGCAGAGACCCGTCAGCCCCCTCCGGTCAGGGTCCTGCCCACATCGAGATCGACGATCTCGCCGAGTCGGCGGCGGCGACCGGCGGCATCCCCGTCTCCGAGATGGCACGAGCGGCAGACGGCCAGCGCCAGCAGCGTCTCGGCGGGGTCTACGCCTTCGCGGCGTACCTGCTGTGGGGATTCCTGCCCCTGTACTTCGTGCTGCTGCGGCCGACCGGGCCTTTCGAGATCGTCGCGTGGCGGATCGTGCTGTCGCTCGCCTTCTGCGCGCTGCTCCTCGCCGTCACGCGATCGTGGTCGAGGCTCGCGGCGATCTTCCGGCAGCCGCGAGTGCTGTGGCTCACGGTGCTCGCCGGAGCGCTGATCTACGTCAACTGGCAGGTCTTCATCATCGGCGCGCTCACCGGGCACGTGATCGAGACCAGCCTCGGCTACTTCATCAACCCCATCGCGACGGTGCTGCTCGCCGTCCTCGTGCTGCGGGAGCGCCTGCGACCGACCCAGTGGGTCGCGATCGGGTTCGCTGCGGCAGCGGTGCTGGTCATCATCGTCGGCTACGGCTCGTTCCCCTGGATCGCGCTCACGCTCGCGGCCTCCTTCAGCCTCTACGGCCTCGTGAAGAAGCGGGTCGGCCCCTCGGTCGACGCGGTGAGCGGTCTCACGCTCGAGTCCCTCTGGCTCATGCCCGTCGCGGGGGTGCTGTTCGCCGTCGTCGCCTCGACGACCGGCCTCACGATGGGGGCCGCCGGGTGGGAGCACGCGGTGCTCCTGAGTCTCGCCGGCGTCATCACCGCGGTGCCTCTGCTGCTGTTCGCCGCCGGTGCGCGCCGAGCGACTCTCACGCTCGTGGGTCTGCTGCAGTTCGTCGCGCCGATCCTGCAGTTCATCATCGGTGCGTGGCTGCTCGGCGAGCCGATGCCGCTCGAGCGCTGGATCGGCTTCGGGCTGGTCTGGATCGCGCTCATCGTGCTGACCGCCGACTCGCTCATCCATGCGGGCCGCCGCCGTGCGCGCGGCTAGCGCGCGACGCTAGCGCACGAGGCGTGCGATCGCCTGGGACGCCTCGGTGATCTTCGCGTCGGCCTCGTCGCCGCCGAGTCGCGCCGCGTCGACGACGCAGTGGCGGAGGTGATCCTCGAGCAGACCCACCGCGACGGCTTCAAGCGCACTCGTGAGCGCACTGATCTGCGTGAGGATGTCGATGCAGTACTTCTCGTCGTCGACCATCTTGTGGATGCCGCGCGCCTGCCCCTCGATGCGCTTGAGGCGGTTGAGGTACTTGTCCTTGTCGGTGATGTAGCCGTGGTGGCTGTGGTCGGTCATGCGGACTCCTTCGGGGTGAGGCTCCGGAATCGGCGCAGCCGCAGGCTGTTGCCGACCACGAACAGGCTCGACAGCGCCATCGCGGCGCCGGCGATCATGGGGTTGAGCAGCCCGAGGGCCGCGAGCGGGATCGCAGCGACGTTGTACGCGAAGGCCCAGAACAGGTTCACGCGGATCGTGCCGAGCGTGGCCCGCGACAGCCGGATCGCATCGGCGGCGCTGCGGAGGTCTCCGCGCACGAGGGTGATGTCGGACGCCTCGATGGCGGCATCCGTCCCCGTTCCCATCGCGATGCCGAGGTCGGCCTGTGCGAGGGCGGCCGCGTCGTTGACACCGTCGCCCACCATGGCGACGACGCGACCTTCGGCCTGCAGTGCCTTCACGGCGTCGACCTTCTCGTGCGGCAGCACCTCGGCCGTCACGCGGTCGATGCCGACCTCGGCGGCCACGGCGGCCGCGACAGCCGCGTTGTCGCCCGTGAGCAGCACCGGCTCGAGGCCGAGGGAGCGCAGCTGCGCGACGGCCTCACGGCTGGTGGGCTTGATCTGGTCGGCGACCACGAGCACGCCGCGCACGGCGCCGTCCCACGCGACGACGACGGCTGTGCGGCCCGACTGCTCGGCCGCGGCCTTCGCCTCGGCGAGGTGAAGCGGCAGCGTCAGCGCCCAGTCGGCGAGGATCGCACCGGTGCCGACGACGACGGCGTGACCGTCGACGATGCCCGAGACCCCGAGTCCGGCGTGGCTCTGGAACGACTCTGCGTCCGGCAGCGCCCCCGTCTCGGCCTCGGCGGCCTGCGCGACGGCGCGCGCGATCGGGTGCTCCGACGCGTGCTCGAGGGCTCCCGCGAGCCGCAGCAGCTCGGCGCGCGCGGCGGGATTCGCCGGAACATCGGTCACGACGTCGACGAGCGCCATGTGGCCGGTCGTCACCGTGCCGGTCTTGTCGAGGACGACGGTGTCGACGGCGCGCGTCGATTCCAGCGCCTCGGGGCCTTTGATGAGGATGCCGAGGCGCGCGCCTCGGCCCGTTCCGACGAGCAGTGCGATGGGGGTCGCGAGGCCCAGCGCGCACGGGCACGCGATGATGAGCACGGCCACGGCGGCGGTGAAGCCCGCAGCGACCGGGTAACCGAGCGCGATCCACGCGACGAGGGTGGCGACGGCGATCACCAGCACGATCGGCACGAAGACGCCCGCGATCCGGTCGGCCAGGCGCTGCGCGGCGGCCTTGCCCGACTGCGCCTCGTCGACGAGGCGAGCCATCTGCGCGAGCTGGGTGTCGGCTCCGACCCGCGTCGCACGCACCACCAGCGCGCCCGACGTGCTGACCGTGGCGCCGACGACCGGGTCGCCAGCCTCGACGTCGACGGGCACCGATTCGCCGGTGACCATCGAGGCGTCGATGGCCGACGCCCCCGAGATGACGACTCCGTCGGTCGCGATCTTCTCGCCCGGCCGCACGACGAACTCTTCGCCGACGCGGAGGTCGGCGATCGGCACCCGGGTCTCGACGAGTGCGCCGTCCGCTCCGGGACGCCGCACCGCGACATCCTTCGCGCCGATCTCCATCAAGGCCCGCAGCGCGGCACCCGCGCGCCGCTTGGAGCGCACCTCGACGTAGCGCCCAGCCAGGACGAACATCGTCACGCCGGCGGCGACCTCGAGATAGATGTTCCCGGCGCCGTCGCTCGGCTGCACGACCCATTCGAACTCGTGGGTCATGCCCGGCATGCCGGCGTGCCCGAAGAAGAGCGCGTACAGCGACCACAGGAACGCCGCCGAGACACCGAGCGAGATCAGCGTGTCCATCGTGGCCGCGCCGTGACGCAGGTTGATCCACGCAGCGCGGTGGAAGGGCCACGCGCCCCACACCACGACCGGGGCGGCAAGGGCGAGCGAGGCCCACTGCCAGTACTCGAACTGCAGGGCGGGGATCATCGACAGGAGGATCACAGGGACGGCGAGGATGACCGACCCGATCAGTCGCCGGCGCAGCGCCTCGAGCTCGCCATCCCCGAGATCGTGGTCATGCTCTCCCCGCGAGCCGTGGTTCTCCATCGGCTCGGGCGGTGCGGGCAGGGCCGCCGTGTACCCGGTCTTCTCGACCTCGGCGATGAGGTCGTGCGGGTCGAGGTGGGCGGGCGCGGTCACCACCGCCTTCTCGGTCGCGAAGTTGACGGATGCCGTCACCCCGTCCATCCGGTTGAGCTTCTTCTCGACGCGGACGGCGCACGAGGCGCACGTCATCCCGCCGATGGCGAGCTCGACGCGGGCGGTGGGCGCAGCATCCGTCTGGGTGGCGCTCATCACGCGCGCACAGCCGTGTAGCCCGCCTCATCGACGGCGGCGAGGACGTCGGCGTCGTCGATCACTGCGGCGGAGGAGATGACGAGGGTGCCGGACTTCGCGCTCACGTCGATGCCGTCGACGCCAGGGATCTTCGCGATCTCGGCGCGCACGGAGGCTTCGCAGTGTCCACAGCTCATGCCGGTCACCTGGTATTCGAACTTCTCGGTCATCGATCTGTCGCTTTCATGTCGAGTGGATACCCCACAGGGGTACCGACGACAACTTTATACCTGCCAGGGGTATTCCCGCTCGGCCGCGCGTATCGCGCCGCCGGCGCACATTGCTCTCCCCAGGTCGGGAGCGCGCACAGGTCTGTTATGACAACGAGACCATGTTGTTTCACATCGTTAACGAACGGCAACATTGCGGAGACCGCAACGCGGTTAGGTTAGGGGAACTGGGCCGGCCCCGAAGCCGTTCCGTGTTCAATCGAAGCAAGGAGCAAAATGAGCGTCTTCACCCGCTCGCGCAAGTCGTCCGTTCTCGGCGGCCTCGCCCTTGCTGGCGCCACCGCCCTCGTCCTCGCCGGCTGCGCCGGCGGAGGCACGGGTGGAGAGACCAGCGAGCCCGCCACCGAGGAGCGCGACCTCACCATGAAGATCGGCACGATCCTGCCCCAGACGGGCAGCCTGTCGTTCCTCGGCCCGCCCGAGGAGGCCGGTGTCGGTCTCGCCGTCGCAGACGTCAACGAGGCAGCCAAGGGCATCACGTTCGACGACATCGTGTGGGGCGACTCGGGTGACACCGACAACAAGGCCTACGCGACGACGATCCAGACCCTGATCTCCGAGGGCGTCACCGCTGCCATCGGCGCGGCATCCTCCGGTGTGACGAAGCTGTTCCTCGACGACGCCGTCGCCGCGGGCATCATCACCTTCTCGCCTGCGAACACCTCGCTCGACTTCACCGCGTGGGACGACAACGGCCTGTACTGGCGCACCGCTCCGGCCGACACCCTCCAGGGTGAGGTCCTCGGCAACCTCGTCGCCGAAGACGGCCGCAGCAACGTCGCGGTCATCTACCAGAACGACTCCTACGGCACCGGCCTCAACGAGGTCTTCCAGGAGGTCTTCACGGGCGCCGGCGGCACGATCGTCGAGGAGCAGTCGTACAACACGGGCGACACGACCTTCGACGCTCAGATCAGTGCGATCCTCGCTTCGAACCCCGAGGCCATCGTGCTCATCACGTTCGACGAGATCTACACGATCGGCCCCGCGCTGCTCCAGGCCGGCTACCCCGCCGAGGACCTCTACCTCGTCGACGGCAACCTGAAGCAGCTCGGCTCGGACGCGAAGTGGCCCGCCGGCTTGAGCATGGAAGGCGCCAAGGGCACGACCCCCGCCGGCCCGCTCGAGGCGAACGAGGACTTCCAGACCGCGCTCAACGACTGGTGGGTCGCCGACGGCAACGAAGCGCTGACCGACTACTCGTACGCCAACGAGTCGTACGACGCCGTCGTCCTGCTCGCGCTCGCTGCTCTCGCGGCGAACTCGACAGACGCGGCCGACGTCGCAGCCAAGCTGCAGGAAGTCTCGGGCGGCAGCGGTGAGGGCGAGAAGTGCACCGACTTCGCAGCCTGCGCCGACATCATCCTCGAGGGTGGCGTCGCGGACTACGACGGCTACTCCGGTCCGATCACGTTCGACGAGAACGGCGACCCGACCGAGGCCACGATCGGCATCTTCCAGTTCGGCGCCGACAACATGAACACCCGCATCGGCTGATCCAGTCCGACGCACAGCGAGAGCCCCGGAGCGATCCGGGGCTCTTCGCTTGGGTGCCGAGCGCTGCAAACGAATGAGGGGGCGGATGCCGCAGCATCCGCCCCCTCATTCGTTCGTCCTGCAGGTCAGCTCTCGTCGGTGCCGAGCGAACCGAGGTAGAGGCCGATGACCTTGGGGTCGTTGAGCAGGTCGCGCCCCGAGCCCTCGTAGGCGTCGCGGCCCTGGTCGAGCACGTAGCCGCGGTCGCAGATCTGCAGGCAGCGACGTGCGTTCTGCTCGACCATGATGATCGTGACGCCCGCCTTGTTGATGTCGGAGACGCGGATGAACGCGTCGTCCTGGCGGACGGGGGAGAGGCCTGCCGACGGCTCGTCCAGCAGCAGCACCGCGGGGTCCATCATCAGCGCGCGCGACATGGCGACCATCTGCCGCTCACCGCCCGAGAGCGATCCCGCGCGCTGCTTGAGGCGCTTGCCGAGCTCTTCGAAGATGCCGGTGACGAACTCCAGGCGCTCGCTGTACGCCTTCGGCGACTGGAAGAGCCCCATCTGCAGGTTCTCTTCGATCGTGAGCGACGGGAACACGTTGTTGGTCTGCGGGACGAACCCGACGCCGCGAGCGACCAGTTTGTCGGACTTCAGACCGATGACGCTCTCGCCGTTGACGGTGATCTGGCCGTCACGCACCTTGACCATTCCGAAGATGGCCTTCAGGAGCGTGGACTTGCCGGCGCCGTTCGGGCCGATGATGCCGATCAGCTCGCCCTTGCGCGCGACGAGGTTCGCACCGTTGATGATGTTGATGCCGGGAAGGTAGCCCGCGTAGAGGTCGGTGATCTCGACCACGACCCGGTCGGTCTTGGCGTCCTCGAGCGTTGCGCTGTTCGAAGCGTCGGTCATGACTTCTTATCTCCCTCGGCTTCAGCGATCGCGGCCTCTTCGGCCTCTTTGATCTCGGCCAGCAGCTCGACCGCTTCCGTGCCGAGCTCTCCTTCGACGCGACCGGTCACGACGCCGAGGTCTACGTCCTGGTGACTGCCCAGGTACGCGTCGATGACGGCCTTGTCGTGCATGACGGTGTCGGGCGGACCCTCCGCGACGATGCGGCCCTCAGCCATCACGATCACCCAGTCGGCGATGTGACGCACCATGTGCATGTCGTGCTCGACGAAGAGCACGGTCATGCCCAGATCCTTGAGGTCGAGGATGTGGTCCAGCAGCGATTCGGTGAGCGCCGGGTTGACGCCGGCCATGGGCTCGTCGAGCATGACCAGCGTCGGGTCGCTCATGAGGGCTCGCGCCATCTCGAGGAGCTTCCGCTGGCCGCCTGAGAGACTCGCCGCATAGTCGTCGGCCTTCGCATCGAGCTTGAAGCGCGCGAGGAGCTCCATCGCCTTGCTCTCGATGTCGTCGTCCTGCTTGCGCCAGATCGCGGGAATGATGCTGCGGAACAGCCCTTCGCCCTTCTGGCCGGTCGCGCCGAGCTTCATGTTCTCGAGCACCGTCAGCAGCGACAGCGCCTTCGTGAGCTGGAACGTGCGGACCTGGCCCATGCGGGCCACCTTGAACGACGGGATGCCGGCGAGCTGCTTGTCTTCGAAGCTCCACGTGCCCGTGTTCGGCTTGTCGAACCCGCAGAGAAGGTTGAACAGCGTGGTCTTGCCGGCGCCGTTGGGGCCGATCAGCGCCGTGATGACGCCGCGCGGGATCTCGACGTGCTCGACGTCGACGGCCGTGAGGCCGCCGAAGCGGCGCGTGACGTTGTCGGCGATGAGGATCGGATCCACCTTGGCGACGCCGGGCACGTTGTCGCCCTTGGCGATTCCGGTCGCCTTGGGGCGTCGCATGCTGCCCGTGGTCGTCGGGACCGGCTCCGCCGCGGCGCCCGCGGGGGAGCCGGCGGCGGGGATGTCGCCGCCGGTGGTCGGGGTGCCATTACTTGACAAAGGTCAGCTCCCTCTTGTTTCCGAGGATGCCCTGTGGGCGGAAGATCACGATCAGCATGAGGGCGACGCCGACGAGGATGAAGCGGAGCGTGCCCGCCTGGACCGACGACAGCGGGAGCCAGCCGGCGCTCGCCATTGCTGGGAGCGCGTTGCCGAGGAACCCCATGATGACCCAGAAGATCACGGAGCCGAGCACCGGGCCGAAGACCGTCGCGGCACCGCCGAGCAGCAGGATCGTCCAGATGAAGAAGGTGAGCGAGGTCGTGTACGTCGCCGGGATGACCGCGGACGGCAACGCGAAGACCACGCCTCCGAGTGCTCCGAAAACGCCACCGATGATGAGCGCCTGCATCTTGTAGGCGAACACGTTCTTGCCGAGCGAGCGCACCGCATCTTCGTCTTCACGGATGCCCTTGAGCACGCGGCCCCACGGGCTCCGCATGAGCGCCCACACGAGGTAGGTGGCGATCGCCAGCAGGATGATGCCGAACACGCGCACCCACAGCTGATCGGCGGTCCACGTCCAGGGACCGAACCCGTAGGTGCCCTCCGGGAACGGGTTCGCCGCGCGGAAGCCCGCGTGGTAGCCGCCCAGTCCGTCAGCGGAGTTGGTCCACTCATCGAACAGCTGCGTCGTGAGGAAGAGGCGCACGATCTCGGCCGCCGCGATCGTCACGATGGCGAGATAGTCGGCGCGCAGTCGCAGCGTCGGGATGCCGAGGAGGAACGCGAACGCCACGGCCGCGAGGCAGCCGATGATGATGCCGACCCACCAGGGGAGGCCGAACGAGAGGATCGAGATGGCGTACCCGTAGGCGCCGAGCGCCATGAAGCCGGCCATGCCGAAGTTGAGCAGCCCACCGTAGCCGAACTGCACCGCGAGTCCGACCGCCGCGAGGGCGTATGCGATCGTCTCCGGGCTGAACAGCCAGTAAGCCGTGTTGTTGAGGATCTGTCCCCAGTCCATGTCGCCCCCTAACCGAGTCTCTCTTTGCGGCCCAGGATGCCCTGAGGTCTGATGAGCAGGATGATGATCAGCACCGCGAGGGCGCCGACGTACTTCATGTCCGGCGGAATCCACAACGTCGAGATCTCGACGAGGATGCCGACGATGATCGAGCCGATCAGTGCGCCGAACGCGGTGCCGAGGCCGCCGAGGGTGACCGCGGCGAAGACCAGCAGCAGCACCTGGGTGCCCATGTCCCACTTGATGCCGGGGCGGAAGTAGGCCCACAGCACGCCGGCGATCGCAGCGAGTGCCGCCGAGAGCACCCACACGATGCGGATGACGCGGTCGACGTTGATGCCGGAGGCTGCGGCGAGACCCGGGTTGTCGGAGATCGCACGTGTCGCCTTGCCGATGCGGGTGCGCAGCAGCCAGTACGCGACGCCCGCGAGCAGCACGATGCTGATGCCCATCGAGACGACGTCGATGATCGAGAGCGAGATCGGACCGAAGCGGATGTCACGCGGTGCTCCCGCGCCGGGGAGCTGGTAGGTCCCGCCGCCGATGAAGAACTGGAAGGTGTAGCGGCCGGCGAGCGAGAGGCCGATGCTCACTATCATGAGCTGCACGAGCCCGAGACCCTTGCGGCGGAGCGGTTTCCAGAGGCCGGCGTCCAGTCCCCATCCCAGCGCGCCGCCGAGCAGGATGACGATCGGGATCACGATCCACATCGGCCAGCCGAAGGGAACCGACGTGAACACGAGCGCGACCACCGCGCCGAAGGTCAGCATCTCGGCGTGGGCGAAGTTGGTGAGGCCGGTGGTGCCGAAGATCAGCGAGACGCCGACCGCGGCGAGGGCGAGGAGCAACCCGAAGTTCAGGCCGTTCATCAGCCGTTCGACGACCTGATCGAAGAAGCTCACCGTCACGCGCTCGCCCGGTGCGAGGAAGCTGTTGACGATGACCGAACCCGTCAACCCGAACTCGAGCTCCCGTGGGTTGTCTTCGACGATGACGCCGTCGGGGAGCGTGGACTCGACGACCTCGAGGGTGTACGTGTCCTTCTCGGGCACGTAGAGCCGCCAGCGTCCGTCCGCGCCGGTGAGCGTCTCGGCTTCGAAGCCGTTGCCCTCGACCGTGACCTGGATGTCGGGCAGCGGCTCGTCCTGGTAGGTGATGACGCCGGCGAAGTAGAAGCCGGTCGGCTCTTGGTCTCCGCCCGGTTCGTCGGGGGCCGCCGCATGGGCGCCCAGGGGCGCCTGCAGAGTGAGCAGTGTCGCTGCGAGCAGCGTGCCGACGGCGATGATCAACCACCGCAGCGAGCGCTTCGCAAACGTAGTCGTGGAACCCACGTAACCTCCAGTCCAGCCCACGGCTCGACGCTACGGGTCGCATCAGCCGTGATGACGACGCTACGACTGTAATGTGTCGCCGGTGTTTCGCCTACCGTCCACCCGCGAGAAGTGATCGAATCGGAACCGCCCCCGGAGTCCTCGCGCGCGGGAACAAAACACGCGCGCGCCCGCTTAGAATCGAGTACGGCGCGTCCTGCGCACCGGCCGTCGTCGTCCACCTCGAGCAACGCGCCCGATGCAAGCCCATGCACCGTGCGCAGGAGAACACATGGAGCACAACGACCCCTTCGGCTTCGTCGGACTCACCTACGACGACGTCCTGCTTCTTCCGGGGCACACGGACGTCATCCCCAGTGAAGCCGATACGTCGTCGCGTGTCACCCGTCGCGTCACCGTCGCGACGCCGCTCGTCTCGAGCGCGATGGACACCGTGACCGAATCGCGCATGGCGATCGCCATCGCACGCGAGGGCGGCCTCGGCATCATCCATCGCAACCTCTCCATCGAGGAGCAGGCGTCGATGGTCGACCGCGTCAAGCGCAGCGAGTCGGGCATGATCACCGACCCCATCACGACGACCCCCGAAGCGACCATCGAAGAGGTCGACGATCTCTGCGCGACGTATCGCATCTCGGGACTCCCCGTCGTCGACGGCGACGGGCGCCTCGTCGGCATCGTCACCAACCGCGACATGCGCTTCGTGTCGGGCTTCGAGCGCCAGACGACCCTCGTGAAAGACGTGATGACGACCGAGGGCCTCATCACGGCGCGCGTCGGCATCGGGGCGAACGACGTCATCGCGACGTTCGCGAAGCATCGCGTCGAGAAGCTCCCTCTCATCGACGACGACGGCAAGCTCGCCGGCCTCATCACGATCAAGGACTTCGACAAGAGCGAGAAGTACCCCCTCGCCACGAAGGACGAGCAGGGGCGCCTGCGCGTCGGCGCTGCGATCGGCTTCTTCGGCGATGCGTGGCAGCGCGCCGAGGCCCTGCGCGACGCGGGTGTCGACGTCCTCGTCGTCGACACCGCGAACGGCCAGTCCGCGGGCGTCATCGACGTGGTCCGTCGCATCAAGGCCGACTCGAGCTTCGACCACATCGACGTCATCGGCGGCAACGTCGCGACCCGCGAGGGCGCGCAGGCGCTCATCGACGCGGGTGTGGATGCCGTCAAGGTCGGCGTGGGACCCGGTTCGATCTGCACCACGCGCGTCGTCGCGGGTGTCGGCGTGCCGCAGGTCACCGCGGTGTACGAAGCCTCGCTTGCAGCGCGCGAAGCCGGCATCCCGGTGATCGCCGACGGCGGTCTCCAGTATTCGGGCGACATCGCCAAGGCGCTCGTGGCCGGGGCCGACACCGTCATGCTCGGATCGCTCCTCGCCGGCACCGACGAGTCGCCGGGCGAGATCGTCTTCCAGGGCGGCAAGCAGTTCAAGCAGTACCGGGGCATGGGTTCGCTCGGGGCTCTCCAGACCCGCGGCAAGAAGACCTCGTACTCGAAGGACCGCTACTTCCAGGCCGACGTCCCCACCGACGACAAGCTCATCCCCGAGGGGATCGAGGGTCAGGTCGCCTACCGTGGGCCGGTGTCGGCCGTCGCGTATCAGCTGGTCGGGGGCCTCCGTCAGTCGATGTTCTACGTCGGCGCGCGCACGATCGACGAGCTCAAGGCCAAGGGGAAGTTCGTGCGGATCACCGCGGCCGGGCTCAAGGAGTCCCACCCGCACGACGTGCAGATCGTCGTCGAGGCGCCGAACTACAAGCGCTGACCCGCCGCGCGCGACCTCTGTCGTTCGCAGACTTCGCACGTATCGCGCCGATCGCTGCGAGATTCGCGTCGCTTGGGAAGTCTGTGAGGGCCGCAGCTGGCCGCCTGTCGCGGGCGCGGCGTATCGTCGGGGGCATGTGCCGGAACATCCACACGCTCCACAACTTCGAGCCCGCGGCATCCTCCGATGAGGTGCATGCCGCAGCGCTGCAGTACGTCCGCAAGATCGCGGGCACGACCAAGCCCTCCAAGGCGAACCAAGAGGCCTTCGACCGCGCGGTGCACGAGATCGCGCATATCACGCAGCACCTTCTCGACGACCTGGTCGCGGTGACGCCGCCGAAGAACCGCGAGGAAGAGGCGGCGAAGGCGCGCGAGCGGGCGATCAAGTCGGGGCGGTATTCGGCAGCCTGACGCACGGGGGAGTAGTCTGGTCGGCTCCCCGGCGACGGATGCCGCACGGAGCAGACAGGATCGCCGTGGGGTACATCGACATCGCCGCCGTCTCGTACGCGCTGCCGGACGGGCGGCCGCTGCTCGATGAGGTTTCGTTCCGCGTCGGCGAGGGGTCGACGACCGCGCTGATCGGCCAGAACGGCGCTGGCAAGACGACGCTGCTGCGCATCGTGCGCGGCGAGATCGCGCCGCACGGGGGCGTCGTCTCGATCGACGGCGGGCTCGGCGTCATGGACCAGTTCGTCGGCCACGGCGAGGCGGGGCAGACGGTTCACGATCTGCTCATCTCGGTCGCACCCGACCGTGTGCGGCGGGCGGCGCGTGAGCTCGAGGACTCCGAGGCTGCGATCATCGAGCGCGACGACCTCGACACGCAGATGAGGTACGCCGGCGCTCTCGCCGACTACGCCGAAGCCGGCGGCTACGAGTACGAGACGGTGTGGGACACGTGCACGATCGCCGCCCTCGGCATCCCGTTCTCGCGTGCGCGCTTCCGTGAGCTCACGACGCTCTCGGGCGGCGAGCAGAAGCGACTGGCGCTCGAGGCGCTGCTGCGCGGACCCGACCAGGTGCTGCTGCTGGACGAGCCCGACAACTACCTCGATGTGCCGGGCAAGCGCTGGCTCGAAGAGCGCCTGCGCGAGACGCCGAAGACCGTGCTGCTCGTCTCGCACGATCGCGAGCTGCTCGCCCGAGCCGCCGATCGGATCGTGACGCTCGAGGCGGGTGGCGCCGGGAGCACCGCGTGGGTGCACGGCGGCGGGTTCGGCAGCTACCACCGCGCGCGGAATGAGCGCATGGAGCGCCTGGACGAGCTGCGCCGCCGGTGGGACGAGCAGCACGTGAAGCTGAAGACCCTCGTGGCGGACCTGAAGGTCAAGGCATCCGCCAACGACGGGTTCGCGTCGCGGTACCGCGCCGCCCAGACCCGGCTGCGCTTCTTCGAGGAGGCAGGACCGCCGCTCGAGCGGCCGAAGGAGCAGGACCTCGACGTGCGCCTCCGGGGTGCGCGCACCGGACGCCGGGCCGTCGTCGCAGAGCAGCTCGAGCTCACGGGGCTCATGCGGCCCTTCGACCTCGAGGTGTGGTTCGGCGACCGCGTGGCGGTGCTCGGGTCGAACGGCTCGGGGAAGTCGCACTTCCTGCGCCTGCTCGCCCGCGGCGGCACCGACCCGGACGGGCGGCTCGGGCACACCACGACGACGGGGGCGACCCTCGAGCCGGTCGCGCACGGGGGTCGCGCGGTTCTCGGCGCGCGCGTCGTGCCGGGCTGGTTCGCGCAGACCCACCGTCACCCCGAGTTCGCGGGGCGCAGCCTGCTCGACATCCTCCATCGAGGCGAGGACGCGCGCTCGGGCATGCAGCGGGATGCCGCCAGCTCCGCCCTCGATCGCTACGGACTCGTCGGCCAGGCGCTGCAGCTGTTCGACACGCTCTCGGGAGGGCAGCAGGCGCGGTTTCAGATCCTGCTGCTCGAGCTCTCGGGAGCGACCCTGCTGCTGCTGGACGAACCCACCGACAACCTCGACCTCGTCTCGGCAGAGGCGCTGCAGGACGCGCTCGCCCGCTTCGAGGGCACAGTGCTCGCCGTCACCCACGACCGCTGGCTGGCCCGCTCGTTCGACCGCTTCATCGTGTTCGGCGGCGACGGCCGGGTCTTCGAGTCGGATGCGCCGGTCTGGGACGAGGCCCGGGTGGCAAGAGAACGGTGATACCGCTCCGACGGTGCCGAAAACCTGCTCGGTCATCCGACACGCCGGGTGGATGGGCCCCGCCACGGCGTGTCGCCGTGACGGAGCAGGTTTTCGGCCCGAGGACGGGGGATGAGGGGCCAGCAACCCACCCGGGTAGGCTGGGCTCGTGAGCATGGAGATCGAACTCGGCCGCGCCAAGCGCGCCCGTCGCGCCTACACGTTCGACGACATCGCGGTGGTGCCCTCGCGGCGCACCCGCAATCCCGAAGACGTCTCGACGTCATGGACGATCGACGCCTTCAGCTTCGACATCCCCGTGCTGGGTGCTCCGATGGACTCCGTCGTGAGTCCCCAGACCGCGATCATGCTCGGCCAGCTCGGCGGCCTCGGCGTGCTCGACCTCGAGGGCCTGTGGACCCGCTACGACGACCCCGAGCCGCTGCTCACGGAGATCGCCGGCATGGAGAAGGCAGCGGCCACGCGCCGCATGCAGGAGCTCTACGCCGAGCCGATCAAGCCCGAGCTCGTGCGCGACCGGCTCGCCGAGATCCGCGCGGCCGGCGTCACGGTCGCCGGGGCCCTCACCCCGCAGCGCACGCAGGAGCTGTACGAGACCGTCGTCGCCGCCGGCGTCGACCTGTTCGTCATCCGCGGCACGACGGTGTCGGCCGAGCACGTCTCGAGTGTCGACGAACCGCTCAACCTCAAGAAGTTCATCTACGACCTCGACGTGCCGGTCATCGTCGGCGGTGCCGCGACCTACACCGCAGCCCTGCACCTCATGCGCACCGGCGCCGCGGGTGTGCTCGTCGGATTCGGCGGGGGCGCGGCATCCACGACCCGCGCCACGCTGGGCCTGCACGCGCCGATGGCGACCGCCGTCGCCGACGTCGCGGGCGCGCGTCGCGACTACCTCGACGAGTCGGGCGGACGCTACGTGCACGTCATCGCCGACGGCGGCGTGGGCACCTCGGGCGACATCGTCAAGGCTCTCGCGATGGGAGCGGATGCCGTCATGCTCGGCGTCGCGCTGGCGCGGGCGACCGACGCCCCGGGTCGGGGCTACCACTGGGGCCCCGAGGCCCACCACCCGAAGCTGCCGCGCGGACGCCGCGTGAAGGTCGACCAGGTCGTCACCCTCGAAGAGGTGCTGTACGGCCCGGCGCCGGTCGCCGACGGCACCGCGAACCTCATCGGGGCGCTGCGCAAGTCGATGGCGACGACCGGATACTCCGACCTCAAGGAATTCCAGCGCGTCGAGGTCGTCGTCGCGCCCTACAGCGCCGGATGACCCCCGACGACACCGCCGCGGGCCCGCCCCCGCCCGAGGTGTTCCCGCCGACGCTGCGCGAGGTGATGGTCCGCCCGCAGTGGATCGGGCTGCTGCTGGTGTGCCTCGTCGTCGCGGGCGTGTTCGCGTGGCTGGGGCAGTGGCAGCTCGGCCGTGCGATCGACACCGACCCGCCGCCGCCCGGCGCAACCGAAGAGGTGCTCCCGCTCGCGGAGGTCGCAGCCCCCGGCGAGTACCTCTCCGAACCCCTCGTCGGCCAGCGCGTCGAGGCCTCGGGGTCGTTTGTCGCGGAGGACTTCCTCATCGTGTCGTCGCGGTTCAACGACGGGGTCGAGGGGTACTGGGTCACTGGTCAGCTGCGCCTCGACGACACGGCGACCCCGACGTCGGTCGCCGTCGCGATCGGGTGGGCCGAGACCGAGGCGGAAGCGCTCGCCGCCGTCGAGAGACTCGACGCCGCGGCCGAGGGGTCGGCATCCGGTTCCCAGGAGATCATCGGGCGACTCATATCGGACGAGGGGCCCGTACCCCCGCCGAAGTCGGCCGACCCGCAGACCATGACGCGCATGTCGCCGGCGGCGCTGCTCGGCCGCTGGCACGATGTCGACGGACTCGACGTGTACCGGCCGTACCTCGCCTCGGCTGAACCCCTGGGCGGACTCGACGCGATCTCGTCGCGGCCCCCGGCCGAGGGCTCGACGGTCAATTGGCTCAACATCTTCTACGCCGCCGAGTGGGCGGTCTTCGCCGGCTTCGCGTTCTATCTCTGGTACCGACTCGCGAAGGACGCATGGGAGAAGGAGATCGAAGACCTCGAGGATGCCGCCGCTGACCCGGACGGGGCCGCGGGATCCCGCGGCTAGACTGGAGGGCATGCCCCGCGCCCCGAAGCTCGCTTCCTTCCCGGCGATCCGCGGAGCCCTGAAGTTCTACCAGATCTGCTCGATCATCACGGGCACGATGCTGCTGCTGCTGGTCGCCGAGATGATCGGCAAGTACTGGCTCGGGTACGAGCTGTTCCTCGGCGGATCCGGCGGATTCCTGTGGTTCGCGCCCGTCGTCGAGGGCCCCGAGGGTCTCGAATCGACCGGTGACGGATTCAACGTGTCGCTGGGCATCCTCGTCGCCCACGGCTGGTTCTACGTCGTCTACCTCTTCGCGTGCTTCCGCATCTGGAGCCTCATGCGCTGGGGCATCTGGCGCCTCGCGATGCTCGCGTCGGGCGGCATCGTCCCGCTTCTCTCCTTCTTCATGGAGGCCGTCGTCGCCCGCGACGTCAAGGGCTACCTGAAGGCGCGCGAAGACGCCGAGCTGCACTCGCGCGCCGAGCACTCCTCCCTCACTCACGCCATCCCCACGGAGAACAAGCGGTGACAGAACAGACAGAGACCTCGCAGCCGCCCGTCCTCGTCGTCGACTTCGGGGCGCAGTACGCCCAGCTGATCGCACGGCGCGTTCGCGAGGCCGGCGTCTACAGCGAGATCGTGCCCCACACCGCCACGGCGGCCGAGATCGCCGCCCGCAACCCGGTCGGCATCATCCTCTCGGGCGGTCCCTCGTCGGTATACGAAGAGGGCGCGCCGTCGCTCGACCCCGGTGTGCTCGAGCTCGGGATCCCGACCCTTGGGATCTGTTACGGCTTCCAGGTGATGGCGCAGCAGCTGGGTGGCGAGGTGGCCAACACGGGGTTGCGCGAGTATGGGGCGACGGATGCCGCACTCACGGGCTCCGGCGGCGTGCTGCTCGGCGGCCAGCCGGCCGACCAGAACGTCTGGATGAGTCACGGCGACCAGGTCTCGCGGGCTCCCGAGGGCTTCGAGGTGCTCGCGTCGACGACGGCGACCCCCGTCGCGGCCTTCGGCAACGACGAGAAGCGCTTCTACGGCGTGCAGTGGCACCCCGAGGTGAAGCACTCCGACCACGGTCAGCAGGTCATCGAGAACTTCCTCCACAAGGGCGCGGGTCTCGCGGCCGACTGGAACAGCGGCAACGTCATCGCCGAGCAGGTCGCCCGCATCCGCGAGCAGGTCGGCACGGGGCGCGTGATCTGCGGCCTGTCAGGCGGCGTCGACTCGGCGGTCGCGGCGGCGCTCGTGCACGAGGCGGTCGGCGACCAGCTCGTCTGCATCTTCGTCGACCACGGTCTGCTGCGCAAGGACGAGCGCGAGCAGGTCGAGCAGGACTATGTGGCGTCCACCGGCGTGCGGCTGGTCACGATCGACGCGCGCGAGCAGTTCCTCACCGCGCTCGCCGGGGTCTCGGACCCCGAGCAGAAGCGCAAGATCATCGGACGCGAGTTCATCCGCTCGTTCGAGGCCGCAGAGAAGGCGCTGGTCGCCGAGGCCGCGGCCGACGGCGAGCCGATCCGCTTCCTCGTGCAGGGCACGCTCTACCCCGACGTCGTCGAATCGGGCGGCGGCACCGGCACCGCGAACATCAAGTCGCACCACAACGTCGGCGGCCTGCCCGAAGACCTCCAGTTCGAGCTCGTCGAGCCCCTCCGTACCCTCTTCAAGGACGAGGTGCGCGCGATCGGCCGCGAGCTGGGCCTCCCCGAGGTGATCGTCGGACGCCAGCCCTTTCCGGGCCCCGGCCTCGGCATCCGGATCGTGGGTGAGGTCACCGCTGACCGTCTCGAGATTCTGCGGGATGCCGACGCCATCGCCCGCGAAGAGCTGACGCGCGCGGGCCTCGACGGCGAGATCTGGCAGTGCCCCGTCGTGTTGCTGGCCGACGTGCGGTCGGTGGGTGTGCAGGGCGACGGTCGCACCTACGGGCACCCGATCGTGCTGCGCCCGGTCTCGTCGGAAGACGCCATGACCGCCGACTGGACGCGACTGCCCTACGGCGTGCTGGCCCGCATCTCGAATCGCATCACCAACGAGGTGCGCGAGGTCAACCGCGTCGTGCTCGATGTCACATCGAAGCCGCCGGGGACCATCGAGTGGGAGTGAGCTGACGGGTGTCGACGAGCTTCCCCGAGGCTGAGTACCTGATCCTGTCGAGCCGGCTCATCCCCGACCACGACGGCGGCTACGCGATGGCGGTGCTCTCGCGGGCCCGCCAGATGGCGGCGGCGGGAGTGCACGAAGGCCGGGGTCCGCTGCTGCTCACGTTCGACCCGGGCACTGCCGCCGATCATGCGCGGCATCGGTCGGCCTTCGTCGGCCGCGACCTGGTTGTCGCGGAAGACCGCATGCGCAACCTGTTCGATGAGGCGGCGGGGCCGCACGGCGGGGCTGCCGACTGGCTGCGCAGGGCCGGGCGCCCGGGCGAACCCGACCCGGCGCTGGAGTACCGCCGCATCGACGACGCCGAGGGGCGCGCGGTCGTGGGCATCCCGGTGATCCACGGCGATCCCGACTGGCACATCACGACCGCTCCCGTCGCGGTCTACGACGCCGATGGACGCGTCGCCGGCATCGTCGACGGCTTCGGTGCGCTCTATCGCGCGTGGCTCGAGCACGTCGTCGACGGGCTGCGCGCGGCGACCCCCGCAGAGCCGCGTCCGGTCGTCGTCGTCTGCGAGTCGCGGCAGCTGGGCGAGCTCATCGCGGGCTGGTCCGATCCGGGCGTGCGTCTCATCCACTCCATCCACACCATCCACCTCGAGCCGCCCTTCACCCCCGACGCGCCGGTGAACGCCCTGTGGGAGCGCTGGTTCAGCGTCGCCGAGCGCTTCGACGCCGTGTTGTGGCTCAGCAGCGCGCAGCGCTCCGACGCCGTCCAGCGGTTCGGCGATGAGGGCGTCCACCTCGTGATCCCGGCGGGGGTGCCGGCGGCATCCGCCATCGTCCCCGGCTCCGAGCGCGACCGCGGCCGCGTCGTCATGCTCAACCGCCTCGCGCCGGGCAAGCGCGTCGACCACGCCATCCGGGCGTTCCGGGCGGTCGTCGAGGCGGTCCCGTACGCGCAGCTCGACATCTACGGCGGCGGCGCCGAGCGCGAAGCGCTGCAGGCGCTGATCGACGCCGAGGGGCTCGATGCACACGTGGCTCTGCGCGGGATCACCGACGATCCCGAGCGCGTTCTCGATGCGGCATCGGTCTTCGTCACCGCGTCGGCGTTCGAAGGTCAGGCGCTCGCGATCGTCGAGGCGATGGTGCGCGGCTGCCCGGTCGTCGCCTACGACGTGCCCTACGGTCCGCGTGACCACCTCGCACACGGCGGGGGAGTGCTGGTGCCCGATGGCGACGAAGCAGCTCTCGCCGCGGCGATCGTGCGCGTGCTCGAGGACCCCGAGGAGCACGCCCGACTGTCGCGCGAGGCGGCGCAGATGGCCCGGCGTGTGGATCCCGATCACGTCACCGCTGCGCTCGCGCAGGCGGTCGCCGACGTCATCGCGGCGCCCTCGCGCCGCGCACAGTGGTAGCGGCCGTCAACCGGTCGGACGCCCCGGCCACACCTTTCCGGCCCAGGGGTCGTAGTCGGCCAGCAGCTCCTCCTGGGGCGGGCGCTCGGGCTCGGGCACGTGCTGCAGGTTCACCCGCACGCGGTACCACAGCGAGCTCGACCCGCGCATGCCGTCGACGAGCTCGTCTGCGGGGTGCAACTGGGCGGCGGCGGACGGATGCTGCACCTTCCACTGCTCGAGAGCCGCGACGGCCTGGGGCTTGGTCTGGGTGCGGGCGACCTCGATGAGCGGCATCGTGGACTGGCGGCGGCCGTCGGCCGTCCCCGCGCGCGGCGGCTTCTCGGCGGGACCGAGCTCGTCCGCGAGCCGCAGCAGCCCGTCGAGGGTGCCGACCGCGTCGTCGATGCCGTCGTGCGGGTCGCCGATCTCGGCGAACCGGTCAGGAACCGTCAGCACCGTGAACTCCTCCGGCCGCCGCGAGCGCACCTCGTCCCACTCCATAGGCGTCGACACCCGGGCATCGGGCAGGGGTCGGATCGAGTACGCGGAGGCGACGGTGCGGTCCTTCGCGTTCTGGTTGAAGTCGACGAACACGCTCTCGCCGCGCTCCTCCTTCCACCACCGGGCCGTCGCGAGCCCCGGGGCGCGGTTCTCGACCTCGCGCGCGAGTGTCTCGGCGGCGAGCCGCACCTGGCGGAAGTCCCACTCCGGCGCGATCCGCACCAGGATGTGCAGGCCGCGTGAGCCGCTCGTCTTCGGCCACCCGACGAGCCCGACGTCGTCGAGCACGTCGCGCACGACGAAGGCGACGTCGACGATCTGCTGCCAGTCGACGCCCGGCATGGGGTCGAGGTCGATGCGCAGTTCGTCGGGGTGATCGAGGTCTTCCGCCCGCACCGGGTGGGGGTTGAGGTCGAGGCAGCCGAGGTTGACGATCCACGCGAGGCCGGCGGCATCCCGGATCACCGCCTCTTCGGCGGACGTGCCCCGGGCGTAGTGCAGCGTCGCGCTCTCGACGAAGTCGGGGCGGTTCTCGGGAACCCGCTTCTGGAAGAACGCCTCCTGGTCGATGCCCTTGACGAAGCGCTTGAGCACCATCGGGCGTCCCGCCGCACCCCGCAGCGCGCCGGACGAGACCGCCAGGTAGTACCGCACGACGTCGAGCTTGGTGAGTCCGGGCTCGGGGAAGACGACCTTCGTCGGGCTCGAGATGCGCACCTCGTGGCCATCGATCTCGAGGATCTCGCCGGTGGGCTTCGCGGGGCTCATCTCATCCACGCTACCCACGAGCGGATGCCGCGACCAGACCCGCCGCCCGGGAACGACGAAGGGGCCGCCCACCGGACGGCCCCTTCGCGAGAAAGTGCTAGTTGCTGCCGCGGACGATCGCGAGGATGCGCAGGATCTCGACGTACAGCCAGATGACCGTCACCATGATGCCGAACGCCGCGAGCCACGCGAACTGACGCGGAGCGCCGTTGCGCACACCCTGCTGCACCTGGTCGAAGTCGAGCACCAGCGAGTACGCCGCCATGATCACGACGAGGACGCCGATCACGACGCCGAGCGGCAGCCAGCCGAACAGCTTGTAGCTGTGCAGGCCGAACGCCATGTCGGCCGGGATGATGTTCGTCCACATGAGCACGAGGTTCAGCAGCGAGAAGACCAGGTAGCCGATCATCGCGATCATGAAGATCTTCGTGGCCTTCTTCGACGCGCGCACCTTGCCGCTCGCGAAGAGGGCGAGGGTCACGCCGACCACCGCGAGCGTCGCGAGGGTGGCCTGCATGACGATGCCGGGGTAGAGGAACTCGAAGAACGCCGAGATGCCGCCGACGAAGAGGCCCTCGAACGCCGCGTAGCCGAAGATGAGCGCCGGGCGGATCTTCTTGCGCGAGCCGAAGATGACGACCATCGCCATGACGAAGCCGCCGATGCCGCCGATGATCCACGGCATCATGGTCGGGGACGGGTTCGCGACGCTGACCGGTGCCAGGGTCCAGATCCAGCCGGCGACGGCGGTCACGAGCAGGATCGCGAAGAGGCCGACGGTCTTCCAGACGGTGTCTTCGACCGTCATCCGGTCGGTCTCGATGGCGCCGGCTGCGGGGGCGGCGTACATGCCCTCGAGCTGGGCCTGGGCGGCTGCATCCGTCGCCGCGCTCTGCGTGGTCGCGAACTGCGTCTGCCCGCCGATTCCTGCGGCCTGCGAGCCGCCGGGATAGGTCTGAACGGCGCGCGGGTCCTGGAACGCCGGGTTGTTGAACGCGGGGTTGTTGAGGGCCACTGCTCTCACACTCCAAGGTCGTGGTTGTCACAGCACTGTGCTGTGGGGTCAACAGTAACCGACACGCCGCATACCGCGGCATTCCGGGGCTGGGAGACCTCTTTGAGCGGATGCCGCGCCACACCGCCGCAGCCGGCCGCGGGTACCCTGAGACGATGCCTCGCCGCAGCCCGCTCGTGATCGGTCACCGCGGTGCGCCCGGCTATCGTCCGGAGCACTCCCGCTCGTCGTACGACCTCGCCCTCGAGATGGGGGTGGACGCCGTCGAGCCCGATGTCGTCGTCACCCGTGATGGTGTGCTGGTGGTTCGCCACGAGAACGAGATCTCGGGGACGACCGACGTCGCAGACCGCGCCGAGTTCCACGAGCGCCGCACGACGAAGACGATCGACGGTGCGGAGCTCACCGGCTGGTTCACCGAGGACTTCACGTGGGACGAACTGTCGACGCTGCGGTGCCGCGAGCGGCTGCCGAAGCTGCGGACCACGAGTGCGAGCTTCGACGACGAGCAGCCGGTGCTGCGCCTGCGCGACGTGCTCGACCTCGTGCGCGAGGGGTCGCTCGCGCAGGGGCGCGAGATCGGGGTCGTGCTCGAGATCAAGCACGCGACCTATTTCTCAGCGCTCGGGTGGGATGTGGCAGGCCTGGTCGCCGCCGAACTGCGCGAAGCCGGGTGGGCGGAGGGCCGGCTGCCGCTGACGATCGAGTCGTTCGAATCGACCGTGCTGTACGCGCTGCAGGACCGTGGCATCCCGGCGTCCTACATCTACCTGCTCGAGGCGGCCGGGCGTCCGTTCGATCTCGTCGCCGCTCGTGGCAAGGCCGCCCCGACCTACCGTCAGACCGCCGCGCCCGCGGGCCTGGACGCGCTCGTCGGGCAGGTCGACGGGATCAGCGTCGACAAGCGCATGATCCTCGCCCCCGACAAGCTCGGCCGTGCGACGGGGCCGACACGGCTCGTCGCCGACGCTCACGAGCGCGGCCTCCGCGTCTTCACCTGGACCGCGCGACCCGAGAACGCGTTCCTCGTGCGGGAGTTCCGCGGCGCGGGCAGTCCGGGATCGTTCGGCGACTACGAGTCGGAGTGGGCCGTGCTGCGCGATGCCGGCATCGACGGCGTCTTCGTCGACCATGCCGATCTCGGGGTCGCGTTCTTCCGCCGCTGAGGGCGGCGCGAACGTGCGCGACGTGGCGTGGCGGCATCCGCTGCTCGAAGCTCGACCTCTAGGGTGTGGAAGATGACCTCCCCCGGCATCGTCGCCTTCGGTGTGCGCCGCTCCTTCGGCGACGTGCACGCAGTGCGCAATGTGACTCTCGAAGCCCATCCCGGCCGTGTGACCGGCCTTGTCGGCCCGAACGGCTCGGGGAAGACGACGCTGCTGCTCATGCTGTCGTCGCTGCTCGCCCCCGACGCGGGCGAGATCCGCATCAACGGCATCGACCCGCTCGTCGACCCGCAGGGAGTGCGGCGGATGCTCGGTTGGATGCCGGATGCCCTCGGCGCGTGGGGCGCGCTCACCTCGCGCGAGACCCTGGTCGTGACCGGGCGGCTCTACGGCATGAGCAAGCCCGAGGCCCTCGCGCGGGCCGACGTGCTGCTGGCCGACGTGGGGCTGTGGGATCTCGCCGGTTCGCCGGCGCGTGTGCTCTCGCGCGGTCAGAAGCAGCGGCTGGGGCTCGCCCGCGCGCTCGTCCACGAGCCGCAGGTGCTGCTGCTGGACGAGCCGGCGTCTGGCCTCGACCCGCAGGCGCGGATCGATCTGCGCGGGCTGCTGCGCCGCCTTGCCGCGGAAGGCCGCACGGTGCTCGTGTCGAGCCACATCCTGTCGGAACTCGAAGAGGTCGTCGACGATGCGGTGTTCCTGGTCGCCGGCGAGACCGTCGACAGCGATCGGATCGCCGCTGCGGCGCTGCGCGCGCGGCCGTGGCGGGTGCGGCTCGCGGGTCTCGAGGCGACGGATGCGGCAGTGCGCATCGCGGCCGCCCTCGGGGTCGACCCCGCCGGCGTCGGCACCGATCGGCGCGACGCGATCGTCGCCTTCGACTCCGACGAGGCAGCCGCCGGAGCGCTCCGCGCGCTCGTTGCGGCAGAGCTCCCGGTCGCCGAGTTCGCCGCCGCGCAGGGGAGTCTCGAGCGGACCTTCCTCGATCTCGGCGCCTCAGGTGCGGCATCCGACCCCAACCCCGAACCCGATCCCGATCCCGAACCTCGACCCGATGGACAGGAGGCGACGTCGTGAACGCCCAGCGCCTCGGCACCATCGTGCGACTCGAACTGACCCAGCGCACCCGCACGGTCGCGTGGTACGTGCTGCTCGGCGTGTTCGCCGCGATCCTCGTGCTCGTGACGATGTTCTCGTTCATGGCATGGGGCTCGATGGCCGAATCGGGCTCGGGCATCTACTCCACGATCGTCTACATCACGTTGCTGCTCGTAGTGCTCGTCTCGCCCACGCTCAGCGGCAACGCGATCAACGGCGATCGGGATGCCGCGACCCTCGCGCCCGTGCAGGTGACGCTCGCGACGACCGGCGAGATCCTGTTCGGCAAGTTCCTCGCGGCATGGGTGACAGGGCTCGCCTTCGTCGCAGTGTCGGTGCCGTTCCTCATCATCGCGACGCTCGCCGGCGGCACCGACGCCGCGACGATCTTCGTGTCGCTGGCGGTGCTGATCGTCGAGGTCGGGGTGATCGCCGCGATCGGAGTGGCCCTCAGCGGCATCCTGGCCCGTCCGCTCTTCTCGGTCGCCGCGACCTATCTCGTCGTCGCCGCGCTCGTGATCGGCACGCTCATCGCCTTCGCGCTGCTGGGGTACTCGTTCCGCTCGGAAGCCACCAGCACCTACCGGTCGTACGACTACGCGTACGAGGGTGATTCCTTCCCCTGCATGCCGGGAGAGGTGTCGAGCGACGACTATCCCTGCGACCCCGACATCCCGATCGAATGCGGCGAGTGGCAGACCGACACGTATGAGGTGCCGCGCTTCGACCGGGTGTGGTGGATCCTCGCGGCCAACCCGTTCGTGATCCTCGCCGACGCGACGCCGGCGCAGTTCGACGCGAACGGCTACCCGGTCGACCTGTTCGGCAACATCAAGGTCGGCGTGCGCGGAGCTCAGCAGCCGCCTGTTCTCGAGCACACGTGGGACGACTGCACTCCGCCGCCCGAGGACTTTCCGCCGACGCCCGAGGAGATCGTCGCGGCGAGCGCCGCGAGCTGGTTCATCGGGCTCGCGCTGCAGGTGCTGCTCGCGGCGGTGCTGATGTGGTGGGCATGGCTGCGCACGCGGACTCCCGCGCGACGCATGCCACCGGGAACGCGCATCGCCTGAGCACACTCGCGTAATGAATCGGGGTGCGCGGCATCTCTTCCACGGGGGAGGGACCGTCGAATCCCCAGACGACGGTTCATTCACGCCGTCCAGCCCGAAACTGACGGCCGCCGGGGAGTCTGGGTGCCACCCCAGACCCCCGGCGCTCATGCCGTGCTCGGCGTCAGCTGCCGGTCGCGGTTCGCGAGCGGCGTCGGGCGACCAGCAGTGCGAGGCCGGCGACGATCATCGCGAGAGCCGCGCCTGGGACCACCGGTGACGTGCCGGTGCCGCCGGTGGCCGGCAGATCACGCGTCTCGGCGGTGTTGGCGAGTGTCAGCTCGACGACGCCGTCATCGCGGGTCGAGGTCATGGGGAGCACGACCTTGCCGTCCTGATCAGGCGTGAGCGCCTGGCCGTCGACGACCCACACCGGCGTGCCCCAGTCCACACCGGGGATGTCGGGCAGCGCGCTCTCGCGGGCTTCGATGATCGAGCCGACGGGGAACCATGGCGAGAGCAGTTCGACCTCGGGCTCGAGGACGACCGGCGTCTGGGGCTCGTAGTCCCACCACCAATCGGCTGGGAACGTGGTGCCGGCCGGGACGGCCGAGGCGCCGTCGCCCTCGACGGTCTTCGTCACGGCGAAGCGCGTGAACTGCTCGACCGTGTTCGTGACGGTCAGCAGCGTCGGCTCGCCCCGGCGCACGATTACCGTGTTCCCGGGATCCCATGTCGTCTCGGCCCACTCGTAGCCGGGAGGGAGGGCCGCCAGGTTAGCTTCATCCTCCGTGAGTCGCAGGATCGTGCCGATCGGGAACTGCAGCGGTTGGCCGGCCTCGTCGACCGGACCGGCGGGCGTGCCGTCGGTGGGGATCTCGAAAGTGCCGGAGGTCTCGACCCCGCCCGGCTCCCATCCGACGTAGTCGATCGTGAGCGAGTCGATGAGCAGCTGGTCGGCATCGATGCCCTCGAGGGCCTTGGCCACCTCGAAGGTGCCGGTGAGGAGGACGGCGCTGTTGACCATCGACCCGGAGACCACCGACGCGCCCGCGGCCCCGATCACGAGCTCATCGGGGTCGAAGGTCGTGGTGGTCCAGTCGACCTGGCGCAGACGCGGCGGCTGGAGCTCTTCGAAGGTGATCACGGTGCCGTATGGGAACGTGCGGGGGGCTCCGTCGGCATCGAGAGGGCTCTTCGGTGTACCGTCGGCGGGAACGCGGAGCACCCCGCGCTGCGCATCACCCGACGGCGTCGTCGCGGTCCAGACGACCGTGAACTCGGTCGCCTCGGGAACATCGTCGAGGGAGATTCCCTCGAACCGCTTCGACAGCTCGAACGTGCCCTCGAGCACGGCGTTGGCGACCTCGATCTCGATGTCGCCGGACTCGGGCAGGGGGATCTCCACGATGGCGGTCTCGAGCGGACCCGCGCCCTCGAAGTTCTCCGGGGTGAAGGTCTCGGTCTCACCATCGACGGTCACCGTGATGACGGGGAGCGCCCACCCCGCAGGGTCGACGGGCACGCCGTTGAGCGTGGGCACGAGCTCGGCGAGCTCCAGCGTGTCGGCATCCGTCTCGAGGTCGTCGAGAAGTTCGGGATCCCCGAGCGGCAGCGGGCGGGTGGTTCGTTCGGGGGACGGGTCGGTGTTGTAGCTGACGGCGTACGCGTAGGCGGAATCAGCGGCTTCGCCGTCGGCCGACTTGACGATCGTCACGGTGCGGTCGAGGTCTGTGGGGACGATCGCGTTCGTGAGGGTCACGGCCACGACGGCGCCGTCTTCGCCGATCACGAACGTCCTCCCGGGATTCCACGCGACGCCGGACCATTCGTATCCGGGCGGAGGGTCGATCCCCGAGAGGTCCTCGGTGAGGACGATGCGCGTCCCCAAGGGGAAGTCCTCACCGACATCCAGCGGAGTGCCGTCGAAGGGCACGTCCAGCCGGCCGGACCCGATCTCCTCGCCCGCGTACAGCGCCACCCAGTCGACAGGCACGGTGGCCTGCGACGGTGCGCCGCCGTCGCCACTCGAGAGGTCTTCGATCGTCTTGGAGATGCTGAAGGACCCGACCTGCGTGGTCGCCGTGTTCGCCACGACGATCTCCGCCGTCCCCGCGCCGACCGTCAGGGGGTTCGGTGTGATCGTCGGCGTGCCCCACGCATAGCCGGGCACGCTCGCAGGCTCGACCTCTTCGAACTCGATCACGGTGCCGATGGGGAATTCCTCGCCCGCGGGCGCGGGGGTTCCGTCTGCGGCAACCTCGAGGGTGCCCGTCGCCACCACGCCCTCGGGGTCGGTCGCGGTGTAGTTGACCGTGAAGGTCGTCCCCGGGGGGAGGTCAGCGGGGTCGATCCCCTCCAGGCTCTTGCTGACGGCGAATGTGCCGCTGTCGGCGTCGCACGTCAGCTGGCCGGCGAAGAGGAAGGTGTGCACCTCGCCGCCCCTGATCGTCACGTTCTGGCCCAGCACCTGGCCGTCGAGGGGCGCCGCAGTGACCGTGACGTCGGCGGTCGGCGCGTAGATCGAGCCGTCGATCCGACCGCCTTCTGCGGCGGTTACCGAGACGGGGCCGGTGAGTTCGGAGAGATCCCAGAAGGTGTAGGGCGAGTACGTGCCCTGCGGGTCGACGCGAGCTCCGATCACCTCGGTCGTGCCTGCGGGCACACGGATGATGAGCGGGTTGGCCACGCCGGGAGTCGGACCGGGAGAGAACTGGATGAGGGCGGTCCCGGCGATGTCGGTGTAGTCGACGACGTTCGGCCGGTCGGGGCTGAGCGGCTCGAGCACGACGCGTGCACCGGCATCCTCCGCCACCCCGACGGGGTACCCGACCCCGGCGGCGATGCCGTCGAGGCAGTCCGCCGCCGCTTCGTACGACGCTTCGGCATTGGCTTCGACGTAGTCGGCGACGGCCGTGGTCGAGGTGTCTGCGGTGTAGATGCTGTTGCCGCCCGCCGGCCCGGTCGGCGGGGTGGAGTCGGCGGGGTACCGCTGGTGGGTCGCGTCGATGAGAGGGGTCTGGTCGACGTTCGCCGGGTTCGTGTTGAGTCGGATCCAGTCAGCGCGGGCGAAGGACTGCCACGGTCCGTCGCGCTCGACCATCTTCAGATCGCCCCAGAGCGTGGGCTCGTTCGTGCCCGCACTCGTGATGGCGAGGATGCCGGTGCTCGACGGGCTGTAGCTGCCGACGAGGAAGCGCGTGGGGTCGCCGTCGACCGTCGGGAGCGTGTAGTCGCCGGTGCCGGCCGCCACGTGGATGATCGAATAGGTGCCGCTCGAGCCCTGCACCGTCGCCGTGTCGCCGACGGCGACACTGCCCTCGACCTCTTGGTTCTGCAGGAGGGCGTTCTCGCGCGCGTAGACGGTGAAGCCGCCGTTCATCGCGAACGGGTTGAACGAGTCGGGGTAGGCGGCGTGGGCCGGCGCCGCGAGCGACGTGTCGAGCGCGGCTGCGCCGGAACCGATGAGAAGCATTGCGGTGGCGGCTGCCACCGCGCGGCGGAACCGGCGGTGGATCGGTCGTCGGGTGCGCGACATGTGGAGCAGGTCCTTCCGAGCACTCCTTCGGGCGGAGCGCTCTCGTTCAGCACAGCGGTGCATCGTGCCTCTGAGCGACCCTGTGCGAGTAGGCGGACTGGTCGGGTTGTCCGGTCGCTGCGGCGGCGAGGTGAGGCCGTTGGATTACCGCAATGCTAGCGGCATGTCCCGTTCGCGTCGCCAGGGTCGCGACTTCGAGAGCCGCGAAAGTGACTCTTCCCAAAACGGTCGGATGTGGGCAATGTTGCTGGTACTCAGACCCGACAGAGGAGAGCCTCCATGTCAATCGTTCGCACGCGTCATAGCGTCGCCGCCGCCGTCGCAGCCTTGGCACTGGTGCTCACCGGTGCCGCTGCAGCAGAGGCCAAGGGGCCGCCGCCGAAGTCGCAGATCGTGACCGTCAACCTGATCGCTTTCAACGACTTCCACGGTGCGATCGATCCGCCGACCGGCAGCGGAGGTCTCGTCAACGGCACCCCGGCCGGCGGCGTCGAGTACCTCGCGACCGCCGTCAAGGCGCTGCGGGCACAGCAGGAGTTGGAGTCGCCCCACAGCTTCACGGTGGCCGCGGGCGATCTCGTGGGCGCGAGCCCCCTGGTGAGCGCCGCTTTCCACGACGAGCCGACGGTGGAGGAGATGAACTCCCTCGGCCTCGACGTCACGAGCGTGGGCAACCACGAGTTCGACGAAGGCGTGGACGAGCTGCTCCGCCTGCAGGATGGCGGCTGCCACCCGGTCGACGGCTGTCTGGACGGCGACGGGTTCGAAGGCGCCGACTTCCCGATCCTCGCCGCGAACGTCGTCGACAACGACACCGATCTTCCGATCCTCGCGCCGTACACGATCGAGAAGATCGGCGGCGTGAAGATCGCCTTCGTGGGGATGACGCTCGAGGGCACGCCGGGCATCGTGAACCCGGCCGGGATCACGAATGTCACGTTCCTCGACGAGGCCGAGACGGCCAACCGATACGCCACAGAGCTGCGCAAGAGCCACGGCGTGCGGTCGATCGTCCTCCTGCTGCACGAGGGCGGCCAGCAGGCCAACCAGACCGATCTGAGCGGTTGCACCGGCTTCTCGGGCGCCGTGACCGGAATCGTGTCGCAGCTGGACCCGGCGTACGGCGTCGTTGTCAGTGGCCACACCCACCGGCCCTACGCCTGCGCGCTGCCGAACTCGTCGGGCGGCAACACCGTCGTGACGAGCGCGGGAACCAACGGGACGATCCTGACGGACATCGGCATCACGATCGACAAGCAGAGCAAGAAGATCGTCGCGGCTGAAGCGAAGAACATCATCGTCGAGAACGGGGTCAAGAACCCCGACGGCACCTGGGCGACGACCTCGCCGGGCGTGTACGTCCGCAACCCCGCCACGATCGACGCCGATGCCAAGGTCATCGCCGACAAGTACCGCAGCGCGGTCGCCCCGCTGGCCAACCGCGTGGTCGGCTCGATCTCCGCCGACATCACCCGCGACAACAACACGGCGGGCGAGAGCGCGCTGGGCGATGTCATCGCGGACGGCATGGTCGCCTACACGCCCGGCTCCGATCTCGCGCTGATGAATCCGGGCGGCATCCGAGCCAACCTAGTCTTCGCGAACTCCCCGGGCGGCGAGCCCGCCGGAGCCGTGACGTATGGCGAGGTCTTCGCGGTTCAGCCGTT
Organism: Microbacterium sp. 2FI; assembly: GCF_005502885.1. GTDB lineage: Bacteria > Actinomycetota > Actinomycetes > Actinomycetales > Microbacteriaceae > Microbacterium. Next base: position 114,892 of record NZ_SCMR01000005.1, on the reverse strand, counting down.
CAACAATCTGGTCGTCACGGTGTCGCTCACCGGAGCTCAGCTGAAGGAGGTGCTCGAGCAGCAGTGGGCAGGCTATGCCGGCCAGCCGACGACGAAGATCCTGCAGGTGTCCGCCGGGTTCACCTACACGTACTCTGCGTCCGGGCCGCTGGGCAGTCGCGTCAGCGACATCCGGCTCAACGGCACGCCGATCGACTCTGCCGGGACGTATCGCGTGAGCACCAACGACTTCCTCGCGAACGGGGGCGACGGGTTCACCAAACTCACCGTCGCCACCGGTCGCACGACGGCGCCGGGCTTCGACGTCGACTCGTTGGCCTCGTACCTCGCCGCCGGCCCGCAAGGCCCCGGACCCATGAACCGGATCACGATGGTGCCGTGACGGTGATCTGACAACACGCGGAGGGCCGCGATCCCGGTTTCATGGGATCGCGGCCCTTCGCTGTCACTGCGTGATTCACGCCGGGTCACTTTCTTGACCGGTACCCGCATATGCGGTTTTCGGTGCTGAGCGCAACCCCTGTTTCCGTCGGGTGCCGCGCTGTTAGCGTGACCGGCACCGCCGCCGCAGCCGACGGCACGAGAGGACGACGATGAACCCCGGGACTGACGACAGCGTCGCCGATGCCTATGACCGGCTCGGATCGGTTCCCGAGTTCTCCGCCCTCGCGGACGCGGTGGGGCGCCGCGACTGGCCGGGGGCCGAGGAAGCGCTGAGCGCTCTGCCTGCCGACCAGGAGTCGTACGCGATGGAGCTTCTCGCCGACGAAGACGGCGTCGAGTCGTTCCTCGAGGATGCGGCCGAGGCGCACCCCGCGTCGGCTCGTGCACGCACCGCGCTGGCGGCACGGTGGATTGTCCTGGGGTGGTCGGCGCGCGGCCACGCTGACGCCTCCGAGACATCCGCAGAGGAGTTCGATGCCTTCCGCGAGTGGCTCATCCGCGCGGAGCGACTGCTCACCGCTGTCTGCGCGCACGAACCGGCCTACGCACCGGCCTGGGCGGCCCGCATCCTCACCGCCCGGGGCCTGGAAGTCGGGCAGTCCGAGGCGATCCGGCGCTACCGGCAGTTGAACGCGGTCTTCCCGCACCACTTTCCCGGGCAGCGCGACACTCTGATCTACCTGTCGCCCCGGTGGCACGGCGACAATCGCACCGCGCACGCCTTCGCGCTGAGGGCGATCGAGGAAGCGCCAGACGGAGCCGACTCCGGAGCGCTGGTCGCCTTCTACCATCTGGAACGCTGGATGGAAGCCGGTCGCGGTGAGGCCGGTGCCGCGATCCTCGCCCAGCCTGCGGTGCTCGTCGAGATCCGAGATGCTGCCGCACGGTCGGTTCTGCATCCCTCGCACGTGCCGAGCCCTCTCGGAATCCAGGCGCAGAGCGCCTTCGCACTCGCACTGTGGTTGGCCGGAGAGCGCGCTGATGCCGCAGTACACCTCCGTGCACTCGACGGCAGGGCGAGTGCCTTTCCGTGGGACCACGCCATCGCCGGTCCGCATGCCCTGCGCATCGTGGCGGAAGAGGTACTCGGCCCGCAGGAGGCGCCGAGATGAGCCTCGGCGCCGACGCAGGCACGGGATCCGGTGTCGTGAACGGTGTGCCGGTGCTGTTCGCCCACCGTCCCGGACCGGTCAGCGGGGGTCTCCTCTTCCGCGTCGGCTGGTCGGACGAGCCGCTCGCCCGGGCAGGCATCACCCATCTGGTCGAGCATCTCGCCCTTCACGGCCGTCACGACGTGAGCGGGCACCACAACGCGTCGACGGGCGAATCGATCACACACTTCCACGCAACCGGCACCGAGGCCGAGGTCGTGGCCGCACTGAGTGGGACGTGCGCCGCACTGCGCGAGATGCCGCTGGGGCGGATGGAGGTGGAGAAGGAGATCCTGCGCACGGAAGCCGCCGGCCGAAGCTTCGGCGCCCTCGACCGGCATCGTCTGGAGCGCTACGGCGCCCGCGGCCCGGGCCTGGCGGGCTTCGCAGGGTTCGGCCTCAGTGCGATCACCGTCGACGATGTTCGCGACTGGGTGAGCGAGTGGTTCGTCATCGGCAACGCCGTGATGTGGATCACCGGCGCGGGAGTCCCGCCGGACCTCGACCTCCGGCTTCCCCCAGGGCCGCGGCGGCCGGTGCCGGTCTGGACAGACCTCCTCATCAGCACCCCGGCGTTCTGCCGCGGCAATCCGGGCGGCGTACTGCTGGACGCCGTCGTCCCCCGGTCGGCCGCCGCATCGCTGTTCGCGAAGGTGGCCTCCCGCGCGCTGTTCCGGGTGCTGCGGGACGAAGGTGGCTACTCGTACGCGGCTCAATGCGAGTACGAGCCCATCGGCGCGGATTCGGCGCGCGTCACGATGTACGCCGACGCGCTCGAGGACGCGCAGGCGGCGGTCGTGGGAGGGATGGTCGATGTTCTGGCCGCTCTCCGCGGCGGAGCGGTCGATGCGAACGACCTACTCGCGAGCAAAGAAGCCGCCCGGCTCGCGCTCGACGACCCGTTCATCGACGCCGCGATGCTTCCGGGGATCGCAATGAACGAGCTGATCGGTGGCGAGCGCCGGGATGCCGCCGAGTTGCAGCGGGAGGGCGATGCGGTGACGATCGCGGACCTCACCGCCGTGGCGCAGGCGGTGTGGGATGACGCCCTCATCCAGATCCCGGAGGGCGCCCTGGACTGGGCAGGATTCGCCGCCCTCCCCACCTGCTCGACCGCCGAGATCACCGGTCGCTCCTTCCCCCGCCTCGATCAAGCGGACGCCGAGCTGGTCATCGGCGACGACGGGGTCATGATGCGGAGCGCGGATGGTCGGACCACGGTCCGCTTCGAGGATTGCGTAGCCCTGGAAAGCTGGCCGGACGGGGCCCGAACGCTCATTGGCTGCGACGGATTCGTCGTCCACATCGAGCCGACGCTGCACGAAGACCTCGATCTCGAGACCATCGCCTCGGTCGATGCCGGCGTCGCTCCGACGAACCACCTCCCGCGGCCCGCACGACCTCCGGAGCAGATCCCACAGCGACCGCCGGCGCCATCGGGCGCGTCCGGCCCTACCCGCCGGCGCGGGTGGCGCTGGTGGGAGTCCAGCCGCATTGCCCCTCCTCGCAGCCGCGAGGAGTGACCGACCTCGACGCTCGAGTCCCGATCACGCGTCAGGTGCCGGCTTCGTAGACGAGCGCATCAGTGACGTGCGGCAACTGGAGTGTGTCCTTCTGACAGGTGTCGGGGTGCGCGTCGAGCACTGCTTCGACCTGGCCGATCATTGTTGTGCGCGCCCGCTCGGTGGCGGCGAGGAAGGTGCTCACGGTCAGCCAGCGGTCGAGGTAGGTCCGGCGTGAGATCTCTTCGATCCAGGAGACGCGGATGCTGCCGACCTGTGTGAAGCCGGGGACATCGAGGACCGGGAGCGCTTGGGCATCGGCGTCGTCGTCGTCTTCGGCGGGGTGCGCAATCCTGTGCGCGTCGGAGTCCCACGCGCATCGGGGGTCGGGGCCGTTCCAGATCAGTGCGAGCCGGCCGTCGGGGGCGAGGACGCGTCGGATCTCACGCGAGGCGGCCTCCGGCTCGAACCAGTGATACGCCTGGGCCACGGTGACGAGATCGCAAACGGCATCGGGGAGCGGGATCGCCTCGGCAGTGCCGATGAGTGCTCTCACCTGCGGGAGCTTGCGACGCAGCTGGGCGAGCATCGGTTCCGAAGGCTCGACCGCGATCACCTCATCGGCTCGGGAGATCAGGCGTTCGGTCAACTTGCCGGTTCCCGCTCCCAGATCAAGGACCCTCTTGACCCGGTCGGGCGCTACGGCGGCAGCGATCTCGACAGGAAAGCCGGGACGGGACCGCTCATACTCTGCGCCGATGGAAAGGAAGGTGGCGGCGAGGTCGGCATCGGTCACGCCGCCGATGATAGCGGCGCGATGCCGGCCGGGCGCGAGAGCATGGCCGGCAACGCGGGACAACTGACGCCTCTCAGAAGCCCCCCGCCGCACGAACGCTGTAGTGCTCCTCGAGAGCTGTGAGCTCCTCAGGCGTGAGTTTGAGTCCCACGGCAGCCGCGGCATCTGTTAGGTGGTGCGGCTTGGTGGCGCCGATGATGGGTGCCGTTACGACCGGGTTGGTGAGAACCCATGCGAGAGCGACCTGGGCCATCGGCACGTCCCGCGACGTCGCGACCTGCTCGACGGCATCGATCACGGGGCGGTCGCGTTCGGTGTCGGCGAAGAAGCTGTTGCCGACAAGGTCGTCGGAGGATCGCTTCGTCTGCTCGCCGGCGGGTCGGGCGACGCGTCCCTTGGCGAGCGGACTGTAGGGGACGCTGCCGACGCCTTGGTCGGCGAGGAGTCCGAACATCTCGCGTTCTTCTTCGCGGTAGAGCAACGAGTACTGGTCCTGCATGGAGATGAACCGGGTCCACCCGCGGACGTCGGCTGCGGTCTGCATCTTGGCGAATTGCCACGCCCACATGGCAGATGCGCCGAGGTAGCGGACCTTCCCGGCCTTCACCAGGTCGTGGAGGGCTTCCATGGTTTCTTCCACCGGGGTGTTCGGGTCGAAACGGTGGATCTGGTAGAGGTCGATGTAGTCGGTTCCGAGTCGGGTGAGGGACGCGTCGATCTGCTGCATGATCGCTTTGCGCGACAGGCCGCTGTCGCCCGGTCCGTCGCCGACCTTGATGAACACTTTCGTGGCCACCACGATCTCGTCGCGTTGAGTGAACCGCCGGAGCGCTTCTCCGACGACGCGTTCGGAGTCGCCGTACGAGTAGACGTTGGCGGTGTCCCAGAAGTTGATTCCGAGGTCGAGTGCTTGCCGGAAGTAGGGCAGCGCTTCGTCTTGCGGCAGGGTCCACTGCTGGAAGCCGGTAGTGGGGTCGCCGAAGCTCATACAGCCCAGCGCGATGCGGCTGACGCGGAGGCCGGAGCGGCCGAGGCGGGTGTATTCCATCGGGTGGTGTCCTTTGACTGTCATGGGGTCAGTGGCCGTCGGCAGGGAGGACTTTGAGTGTGGTCTGCAGCACATCGGGTCCGGTGATCGCCGCGATCGGCGCCGCCCCGAACCGGTCGTATTTCTGGTGGAGTTTGGCGGTCAGGGCGTGCCGCACGGCGCGGTCGGCTAGTTCGAAGGAGACGTCTTTCGTGACTCCGCCTGCGGAGATCTGACCGGTGCCGGAGGCCACTGCCCGACGGAACCACCCGTTCTCGGGTCCTCTTGCTGAGCGGATGTAGAGGGCGTCGCCCAGGGTGGTGTGCCAGATGGGGATCGGGGATCTGAGTGTTCCGTCTGGACGGCGCGTGGAGATGAGCAGCTCGGTGGCAGAGTCGATCGCTGCCAAGTCTTCGGTGGTCCAGATGGTCATGTCTATTGGTCCTTCAGTTCGAAAGTCAAAGTGCCAGCGGGGTGGTGGTTCACAGACCGATACGGCGTATCCAGGCGGCGACGTCAGCACCGGCCTCTGTCGCTTGTTCGCCTTGGACTGCGAGGCTCTCGCCCAGGGTGGAGTCCGGGCAGAGTTCGGCGTAGTCATTTTCGACGCGGCCGATGCCGCTGACGGCGTAGGTCACGAAGGGGTGGATCGTTTTCCCGGCAAGGTCCGTGCTCTCCACGAAGGTGCGCATGATCATCGGGGTCTGCACGTTCCAGACCGGGCTACCCAGGAGCACGGTGTCGTACGGGGTGAGGTCCGGCAGGGGGTTCGCGATGGCGGGTCGGGCGTCTACGTTTTCCTCTTGCACGTTGCGGGCCACTGTCGCCTCGTAGTCCTCCGGGTACGGGTCCGCGGCTTCGATCCGGTAGATGTCGACGCTGGCGGTGGCGGCGATCATCTCGGCGACGACTTGGGTGTTGCCCGTTTCGAGAGCGATGCGGTCGCCGTAGTAGTAGTTCTCGCCCGGCCGGGAGAAGTAGGCCAGGAGCACGCGGTTCGTCGAGGTCGGGGCCGCGGCGGGGGTGGGGACCGTGGCCGGTGTGGGCGGAGATTCGGTGGGCATGGCAGCCTCCGGGCTGGGGGTGCAGGCGGCGAGGGTGCTGGCGAGCAGGCCGGCACCCAGCAGGCCTGTCGTGATGAGGAAGTCGCGTCGGTCCATGAGCGCGTCGCTTCTGGCCGTGATCGCGCGGGTGTGAGCGCGGGATGGCGGCTCATACCCGCGCCGGTTTCACGCTTCGGGGATGGCGCGTCCGAACGTTTCGAGGGTGATGACCTCAGGCTCGGGCCCGCCGCGGACGCCGGTGTCGAGCGCGTCGAGCTGCGCGATCTCCTCAGCGGTGAGCTCGAAGTCGAAGACGTCGAAGTTTTCCGTGATCCGCTCTGACTTCGTGGACTTCGGGATCACTTGCACGCCGTTCTGGATATGCCAGCGGAGCATGACCTGGGCGGCAGACTTGCCGTACTTCTCACCGATCGCGAGGATCACCGGCTCATCGAAGCTGCGCTTCGCCGACTCCCGGTAGGACGTGATTCCCCCGATCGGGGACCAGGCCTGCGTCGTGATTCCGTGCTCCGTGTGGAGCGCGACGAGCTCCTTCTGCTGGAAGTACGGGTGCAGCTCGATCTGGTTCACCGACGGCACGATATCGGTCTGCTCGAGCAGCTGGGTGAGGTGCTCGGGCATGAAGTTGCTGACACCGATCGCACTGACCTTCCCATCGGCGAGAAGCTTCTCCAGCGCCTTGTACGCGCCGATCGTCTTCTCGAACGCGGACGGCAACGCCTGGTGCAGAATCAGCAGGTCGATCTCGTCGACGCCGAGTTTGCCGGCGCTCTTGTCGAACGCGTGCAGGGTCTCCTCGTAGCCGTAATCACTGATCCACACCTTCGTCTCGATGAAGATCTCGGAACGATCGACACCAGACTCGCGGATGCCCTGACCGACCTCGCGCTCGTTGCCGTACGCGGCAGCAGTGTCGATGTGTCGGTACCCGGCCTGCAGCGCCGCGGCCACCGCAGCCACGGTCTCGTCGGGTGGTGTCTGGAAGACGCCGAGGCCGATCGCGGGGATCTCGACGCCGTTGTTCAGGGTGAGGTTCGGAGTAGTCATGGTTCCACGGTATGCACGATGCCTCGAGGGGTGAGAGTCCCTGGCATTCACCCCCAACACATGCTGCACTACGCCTCCGTGGGGGTAACCGCCAGGGACTCTCACCCGTGGGCCAGGCGGGTCTAGCGTCGGATGCATGGACACCAGGCACGAGGTACAGGAGTTCCTCACCGCGCTCCGCGGCCGAATCTCCCCCGAGAAGGCTGGGCTCACAACGTTCGGCGGCGAACGCCGGGTCCCCGGTCTGCGCCGCGAAGAAGTCGCCCAGCTCGCAGGGGTCAGCACCGCCTATTACACCCGCATGGAACGCGGCGATCTCGGCGGGGTCTCTGACAGCGTCCTCTACGCGCTCGTCAACGCGCTGCAGCTGAACGACGCTGAATCCGAGCACCTGTTCGACCTCGCCCGCAACGCCACCGGCACACGCCGACCCTCGCGGTCCAAGCCCGTCGCGCGACTCTCCCGTCAACTCGCGCAGCTGATCGAGACCATGCGGGACGTACCCGCCGTCGCTCTGTCCAAGCTCGGCGATCCCCTCGGCTCGAACACCCTCGGCCGCGCGCTGTTCCCACATCTCTTCCCCACCGACGCCCCGCCGGTCAACACCGCCCGCTATCTCTTCCTCGACCCCCGGTCCCGAGACTTCTACCCGGACTGGGATACCGTCGCGCGTGAGTCGGTGTCGGCGATGCGCCTCCTCGCCGGCCACGACCCCAGCGACCGTCAACTGGCCGCTCTCGTCGGCGAGCTCGCCACCCGCAGCACCGAGTTCCGCACCTGGTGGGGCAGCCACACCGTCCGCACCCACACCACCGGCACCAAACGCATCAACCACCCGATCGTCGGCGACATGACGCTCAGCTACCAGACCCTCACGACCCAGTCCGCCCCGGACATCCGGCTCGCCACCTACCTCGCCGAGATCGGCAGCCCTTCCGCCGACGCCCTGGATCTCCTCCGCAGCTGGGTGGCCACACCACTCACGGCAGAGCAGCCCAGACTCACCACCGACCCATCCGCCCCACCGAAGGATCCCAATCGTGCCTGATTCAACAGGTCACCGGGTGGCCGTCATCACGGGTGCCACGACGATTGCGCGCGCAGAGTCAAGTCCGCTGCGCGACAGGAAAACCGCGCCCTCGCCACCGCCGTGAAACTGCCATAGTGCCGGGTCGCGTGAGCGACCGCGTATCGGCGCCTACCGAAAGGCAACAACGATGTCGCAGATCGAGTCGAAGAAACCGGGGGTGAGGCGCCGTACGTTGGGTGTGCTCCTCATCCCCACCCTGATCGTCGGAGGACTGGTGTCGATACCCGTCGCGGCGAACGCCGCGGAGCCGGTCGGCACTGCGATCCTGACCGAGGTCGATGTTCCCGGCACGTTAATTCAGAGCGCCGCGGCCGTCGACCTCGCCGCTGCGGGATACACCGAAACCGAGTACTACGCCTCGGGAACCGCGAACCGCTATGACGGGACGGCGGGTACGACGACCGCGACCGTGCTTGACGGCGGCCACGCGTACACGACCCGCGTGATCGTGCGCACGCCGTCTCCCGACAAGTTCAACGGGTCGCTGGTCGTCGAGTGGAACAACGTCACCATCGGCGTCGACGGCGAATTCGTCTTCGGCGAGGTGAACGAGTATCTGCTCCGAGAGGGCTATGCCGTCGCCGCCGTGTCGGCTCAGCGCAACGGCGTCGAGACGCTGAAGACCTGGGAGCCGACCCGGTACGGCACGCTGAGCGTGGACGCGAACGTCTGCGGCAGCGGCGGCACATCGCTGTGCACCGGCGACCCGTTGTCGTTTGACATCTTCACGCAGGTCGCCAAGGCCGTGGCCGACAACAGCGGCGGAGCGTTGGCCGGACTCGACGTCGAGAGCGTCGTCGCCACCGGTCAGTCGCAGTCCGGCATCCGGTTGGCGACGTACTACAACACGATCCAGCCGATCTACGACTACTTCGACGGGTTCGTCTACCACGACCGCGCGGCTCCGCTGCGGGCCGATGTGGACACACCGGCCATCACTGTCGACTCAGACGCCCTGCACGCCCTGGGATCCTGGCCCTACTGGCAGACGAGCACCTGGACGCGCGTATGGGAGCTCGCCGGCGGCACGCACGGTTCCGAGTTCGTCCGGCAGTACATGGACGTCGCCTTCGCTCGCGATCAGGCCAAGCTCGGACCCGACGGTCAGCCCATCACGTTCACGCAGTGGCTTGAGCCGTCGTGCGCCGTCGTCGACACCGCGACGGGTGGGCAATTCGGTCCGGTGGACACCGGGTATGTGCTGGCGGCCGCATTCAAAGCCATTCAGACCTGGAACGCCACGGGGGAGCCAGCACCGCCGTCGATCTACTTCGATCGGGATGCCGCAGGTACGCCGATCCGCGACGCCCAGCACATCTCGCAGGGCGGCATCCACCTTCCGGCGCTCGTCGCACCGACCATGTTCTTCGACGCGTGGAACGGGCCGCCGTACCTCTTCCCATGCGCCGTGGGCGGCTACCACATCGACTACACGCCCGCCGAGCTGAAGGCCATGTACGGCAACCACGGCAAGTACGTCTCGCTGGTGTCGAAGACGGCACAGAAGCTCGTCGAGCAGGGCTACCTGCTGGCGGAGGACGCGCAGGCGGAGATCCGCACCGCAGCGCAGTCGGACGTGGCGAAGAAGGGGAAGTAGTCCTCTGGACGTGGGCGGGTGACCTCGGACCGGGGTCATCCGCCCCTCGCATGTGAGTCCCAGCACCGATCGTCTGTTCTGACCCGATTGCAGCGGCGCGTCCTTCGCTCAAAGTCAATGGCCATACGCCCAGAGGCAAGTGGGAATGGCGGCTGCGTTCCATGCTGAAACCCAGCGACGCGGGACAGCGATGTCCCGCACAATCCGAGAGGCACATCCATGAACAAGAAACTCCTCGCGCTCGCCGGCGTCGCCGCCGTGTCAGCGCTGGTCCTGTCCGGCTGTTCATCCGCCGACAGCGGCGACGGCGGCGATGGCGGCGGAACGCCGGCAACAGGCGAGCCGATCGTCGTGGCCGGTCTCAGCGGACTCACTTTCTTCCCCGAGGCGCCCCAAGCGGTGCAGGCGGTCTTCGACGACTACAACGACGGCGGCGGCTTCAACGGCCAGCCCATTGAATACACCGTGTACGACGACAAGACCGACCCGGCCGCGTCGGCCACGGCAGCGAAGGATGCTCTGGACTCCGGAGCCGTGGCCCTCGTGGGCTCCTCCTCGCTCCTGGACTGCGCCGTCAACCACACCACCTGGGAAGACAACAACATCGTGTCGCTCCAGGGCACCGGGGTCGACTCGTTCTGCTTCGGCACCCCGAATATCGCTCCGGCCAACACGGGCCCGTACTTCGACATGGCCGCGACGCTCTACGACGGCTCCGAGAACCTCGGCTATGAGAGCATCTGCGCGCTCCTGGTGACGGACGACGAGGTCGGCAAGGCCAACTACTACGACATCATCGACAACTGGGAAGCCGCGACCGGCAACGAGATCTCCTACGTGGATGACACCCTCGTGCGTGGCCAGGCCTCGTACGCGGCCAACATCTCGAACCTCAAGAGCGCGGAGTGCGACGCGATCGTGGCGAACGAGGTCGGTGTGGCGGATGCCGCCATCATCGCCGAGGCGTCGAACCAGGGTCTGAGCCTGCCGTTCCTCCTGCTGACGTCGGCGTACTCGGACGAGTTCGCCGCATCGGTCAACTACGCCGGACCGATCTCGCTTCCGGCCGAGTTCGCTCCGTTCACCGACCCGGAGGACACCACGACGACCGAATGGCGCGCCGTGATGGAAGACCACGGTGTTCCGGCGACGTCGTTCGCGCAGGGCGGGTTCCTCGCAGCTCAGTACTTCATCACGATCCTCGAGACGATCGAGGGTGACGTGACGCGGGACTCGTTCACCGAGGCTGCTCGTGCGATGACCGAGCCGTACGACGGCGTGGGGTCGGGCATGACCGGCACCCCGTGGATCTTCGGTGAAGGCGACTCGCACCAGCCGAACGCCGCCGCATGGCCGCTGATCATCGAGCCGAACACCCAGACCTGGGTTTCGGTGGGGCCGTGGCTGACCGGTGACCAGATCGGCTTCGTGCCGTTCGAGGTCCCGGCCGGCTAGCACGTCCTGAGAGGGCGGTTGCGGGAGCTCCACGGAGTTCCCGCAACCGCCTCCCCGTCAGACCACCAACGAATACGAGGAGTCCCGTGACGATCATCGGAGCCTTAGCCGCCGGGTTGGGAGCAGGCGGGCTGTACGCCGTTATCGGCGTCTGTCTCGTCCTGATGGCGACCCTCACGCGGGTCATCAACTTCTCGCAGGTCGCCGTCGGCGTCTACGCCGCGTTCCTGGCGATCAGGTTCGTTCCACTGGGCGTGCCGCAGTGGGGCATTGTGATCATCGCGCTGATCGTGGGGGCGGCGGTCTCTTCGCTTCTGGGCTGGATCATCGCGACCTGGCTCCCCGAAGCCACGGGCACGGCTCGCTCCGCGGTGACCGTCGCCGGGCTCCTCTTCTTCCTCTCTGTCTCTTACCTGCAGTTCGGCACGCGCCCGCAAGCGCTCGTGCCTCTGGTGTCGGGGCCTCTCGTGAGCTTCGGTGTGGTGACGATCACGAAGCTGTCCGTGGCGCTCATCATTCTCGCCATCGCGGTGGCCGTCTTCGCCAAGCTCGTGCTCACCAAGACCCCGCTGGGCGTTCAGCTCCGCGCCATCTCCGATCGCCAGACGGCCGCTGAGCTGCTCGGGATCAACGTCAAGGTGCTGCAGATCGGCGTGTGGGCATTCACGGGGGCGGTCATGGCCCTGGCGATCAGCTTTGCGGGCAACAGTCAGGCTGCCAACGCCGGGGTCATGGTGAACCTGATCATCCCGGGGGCGGCGGCCGCGCTCATCGGTGCGTTCAAACGGATGGACCTCGCGATCATCGGCGGCATCCTGCTGGGCGGGATCCAGGGACTGCTCACGGCCATCCCGTCCATCAACCTGCTCCGCGACTGGATACCGATCATAATCATCGTGATCTTCCTGCTGTGGAGCCAGCGCAAGGAGGTGTGGGATGTCGCTCGCTGATCGCAGCAGCCGCACCCGACGGGTCGGAATGCCCTTCATCATCGCGGTCGCGGCGCTCGCCGTCGCCATCGGATTCGCCTTCGGCCTGCCGGCCTACATCGTCTTCCTCGCCACAACCGTCCTGGTGTCGATGATCGCCCTGCTCGGTCTCGGAGTGGTGACCGGCACTGCCGGCATGATCTCCCTGATGCAGCTGACCTTCGCCGCCGTCGGCGCCTGGGTGGCTGAGCACCTCGCGATCAACACGCCGCTCGGAACGATGTTCGGCGGGTTCAGCTTCATCATCATCATGCTGATCGCCGGCCTCGCCGCAGCTGTCCTCGGTCTGCTCGTCGGGTTGCCGGCCCTGCGCCTGCGCGGAGTCAACCTCGCGGTGCTGACGCTCGGCGTCGCTGCGGCCGCAGACGCGACCTTCCAGAAGATCTCGTTCCCCGATGCCACGACGAACGTGCGGATGCCGCGTCCGTTCGACCTGGCCAACGACCCGACCGGCGACCGGTACTACTTCATCTTCACCGCGGTGGTGACCATGCTCGTCTGTCTCGCCGTCTACTTCCTGCAGAACGGTCGATGGGGTGCTTCGTGGAAGTCCGTTGCGTTCTCGGAGCGCGGTACGGCGTCCACCGGGACGAGCGTGCGCGGGGCCAAGCTCACGGCCTTCTCGGTGAGCGCGTTCATCGGCGGCATTTCGGGTGTGCTGCTTGCCGCACAGATCAGCAAGGTCAATTTCATGACCTTCCTGCCGATCAACTCTCTCGCGCTCTACGTGCTCGCGATCGTCGTCGGGGCGCACCTGATCGACATGGCGCTGTTCGGCGGCATCCTGTTCGTCCTGGTCCCGGAGATCTTGAAGCAGTTCGGCGTTCCGCTGGAATGGGGGAACATCGTGTTCGCCCTCCTCGGCGTGCAGGCGCTGACGTCCAACTCGAATCTCGGCCAGGACCTCCGCAATGCCGCCTTCCGGCGTCGCCGGAAGCGGCTCGGGCTGGGGATTGCGGAGAAGAAGCTCGCCACCTTCGAGGGTGGGGAAGCCGTGCCGATCCCCGAAGGGACGGGGCGGACTCTGCTCACCGTGGAGGATGTCGGCGTCGAGTTCGGTGCGGTGAGGGCGCTGCACGGCGTGTCGCTGCAGGTGACGGAGGGAGAGATCCTGGGCCTCATCGGCCCCAACGGCGCGGGCAAGTCGACCTTCGTGGACGCCCTCACCGGGTTCCTCCCGCAGCACACGGGAGAGTTCGTTCTCGATGGCGTTCCACTCAAGGGCAAGCTTGTCCATCAGCGCGCCAAGCTGGGACTTCGACGTACGTACCAACAGGACCGCGTGCCGCCGACCCTCACCGTCGGAGCATTCGTCGACTTCGTGGCCAACGGCCAGGCAACCGCGGCGGAGATCGACGAGGTGCTCGACTTCTTCGGCTGCCCCGCCGCGTCGACTCCAATCTCCGTCGTGGACGTCGGAACCCGCAGGCTCATCGAGGTCGCCGCGAATGTCGCTGCCCGACCGAAGCTGCTGGTCCTCGACGAACCCGCCGCCGGGCTCTCCCACGAAGAGCACATCGAGTTCGGGCAGCGCCTGCGCCTCGTTCCCGACAAGTACGGCGTGACGATCATCATCATCGAGCACGACCTCGATCTGGTGCGCAGCGTCTGCTCGACGATCACCGTGCTCAACTTCGGTGAAGTGCTCGCCACCGGCAAGCAGGAGGACGTGCTGTCCAACCCCGAGGTGCTGAAGGCCTACATGGGCGAAACGGAGATGCTATGACCCTCACGCTCACCGACGTCACCGTCCGTCGCGGAATCGGCCCGGTGATTTCCGATGTCAGCCTCGAGATCGTGCCGGGTGAGGTGACTACGCTCGTCGGGCCGAACGGGGCGGGCAAGACGAGCCTGCTCGAATCGCTCTCCGGCGTGATCGGCGTGAGCAAGGGCTCGGTGACCATGGACGGTGCCGACCTCACCAAGATGTCACGCCGCCGTCGTGCGCGCGCCGGCCTCGCCCATGTCGAGCAGGGGCGCATGATCTTCCCGTCGCTCACCGTCAAGGAGAACCTCCAACTCACGGCGCGCACGCCGGCGGACCTCGATGCCGCCCTCGCACTGTTCCCCGAGCTCGAGAAGCGCATCGGCAGTGTCAGCGGCCTGCTCTCCGGAGGCGAGCAGCAGATGGTTGTCCTGGCGCGGGCTTTCGCTGCAAAGCCGAAGTATCTGCTCCTCGACGAGATGTCGCTGGGCCTGGCGCCGGTCGTGTTCTTGCGCCTGATCCCGATCATTCAGCAGATCGCGAAGGACGGCGCGGGTGTGCTGCTCGTGGAGCAGTTCGCTCATCTCGCGCTCAACATCGCGTCGGACTCCTTGGTGATCACCGGCGGGCGGGTCAGCTATCACGGCCCGGCCAAGGCGCTGCTGGAAGATGAGAGCCTGCTGCGCTCGGCTTACATGGGCTAGAGATCCGCACGCAAGAATGCCCCCTCCGACGGAGGGGGCGTTCTCGTTTCCTGCTGTCAGCCCTCGAGGAGGAAGGCCGCCCCGCGCTCGCCGATCAGAACGGTCGGGGCGTTGGTGTTGCCCGAGATGATCGTCGGCATGACGGAGGCATCCGCCACCCACAGCCCGTCGACACCGTGCACGCGCAGCTTCGGGTCTACGACGGCATCCGGCCCGACTCCCATCCGGCACGTGCCGACCTGGTGGTGATACGTGATGGCGCTCTTGCGCACGTACTCGTCCAGATCCTCGTCCGCGACCTCCGGTCCGGGGTAGAGCTCGCGGGCTCCCCACGCCGCGAGGGCCGGCGCGCGGCCGATCTCGCGACACTGCGCGACGGAGGCGACGAGGGATGCGGCATCCCGATCGTCCTCGAGCGCCGCGAGGTCGATCGCGATCGGATCGTGCGGCCCGGCGCCGGTCAGCGTCACGCTGCCCCGGCTGTAGGGCGTGATCAGGCCGGCCATGAGCGAGAACCCGCTCTCGGGGCCGGTCATCCCGTCCTGGTACATCGGCACGCTGAAGTTGATGGGCTGCGTGTCGGGTACGGGCAGCTCCGGGTCGCTCCGCCAGAACAGATGGGTTTGAGTCACCGAGACGCCCGGCTGCGGGGGAGCGATCTCGCGTTCGTCGGTGGTGAAGATGACCGGCGACAGGAGATGATCGTGCAGGTTCTTGCCCACGCCGGGGAGATCGACCAGCGTCTCGATGCCGAGCTGTGCGAGCTCGTCCTTCGGCCCGATTCCGGACCGAAGGAGGATGCGGGGAGAATCCAGAGCGCCCGCAGCAAGCACGACGTCGTCGGCGGTCACGGTGCGCACCTCGCCGTCGATCTCGAACTCGACACCGGTCGCGCGCCCGTCGCTGAGCAGCAGGCGGTGCACCCACGCGCCGGTCAGGATTGTCAGATCGGGGTGGCCCTCGATCGGTCGTACGTAAGCGACATAGGTGCTGAGGCGCGAGCCGTTGCGAACGTTGATCTGCTCCTGTGAGACGCCGTCGAGGACGCCGTCGTTGTAGTCGGGGTTGTGCGGGAGCCCGATCTCCACCGCTGCGTCGATGATCGACTGCTGGATCGGCACGAGCGGGTAGCCCCCCACCACGTCGAGGGGACCGCCGACCCCGCGGGTCTGGCCGGGGCCGCCGTCGTAGTTCTCGATGGCCTGATAGATGGGCAGCACGTCCTTCCACCCCCAGCCGGTACAGCCATCTGCTTCCCAGCCGTCGAAGTCGCGTTCGTCTCCACGCACCCAGATCGCCGCGTTGAGCGAATGGGAGCCACCTAGCACCTTCCCGCGCGGCAGGTGCAGTCGGCGATCGGCGGCGTGGGGTTGGGGCACGGTGTAGTAGGCCCAGTCCTCGGGGCCGTGCCAGAGCGAGCCCATGCCGACCATGTCGTGGATCATGGGGTTCGTATCGGGGCCGCCCGCTTCGAGCAGGAGCACGGTGCGTCCTGCATCGACCAGGCGCCGGGTCACGACCGAGCCGGCCGAACCGGCTCCGATCACGATCGCGTCGTAGTGATCCGTCATTGCATCTCCTTCGTGGAAGTTGTTCGGGCCGTGCCGTGCTCAGACCGTGATGACCTTGGGCGCCGAAACGGCCTTCAGGCCCTCGCGCCCGAACTCCATGCCGTATCCCGAGCCCTTGACCCCGCCGAACGGAACATCGGGGTTGAGGGTGCCGTGCTGGTTGATCCACACAGTGCCGGCTTCGATCCGCTGTGCGACGGCGACCGCCTCGGCGACATCGCTGCCCCACACCGACGCTCCCAGACCCTGGTCGGATGCGTTGGCGCGCGCCACGGCATCGTCCACGTCGGTGTAGCGGATCACCGGGATCGCCGGACCGAACTGCTCTTCGTCGACAAGGCGCGCGCCGTCGTCGATGTCGGCCACGACGGTCGCGCGATAGAAGTGAGGGCCGAGCTCGGGGGCAGCCTCGCCACCGGTCACGATGCGCGCACCGCGCGACCGCGCGTCCTCGACCAGGCTTGAGACGATGTCGAACTGCTGCTTGGTGGACAGGGGACCCAGCACGCTGCTCTCGTCCAGTCCAGGACCCATGGGCATGCTGGCCGCCATGTCCGCCAGAGTGCGGACGACCTCTTCGTACTGCGAGTCGTGCACGTAGAGCCGCTTGAGCGCCGCGCACGTCTGTCCGGTGTTGATGAAGACCCCCCAGAAGAGGTTCTCCGCGATCGCCTTGACATCGGTGCCCGGCAGGATGATGCCCGGGTCGTTTCCACCCATCTCGAGCGTCAAGCGTGCGAGGTTGCCCGCCGAGCTCTTGACGATCGCGCGACCGGTCTTGGTCGAACCGGTGAACATGACCTTGTCGATATCAGGATGGGCTGCGATCCCCTCTCCGACGTCTCGGCCGCCGGAGACGACGGTGAGCACTCCTTCGGGCAGATGGCGGTTCATCAGCTCGGCGACGGCCAGCACGCTGAGCGGCGTGTATTCGGACGGCTTGCTGACCACGGTGTTGCCCATGCGCAGCGCAGGCGCGATCTGCCAGATCGCGATCATCGCGGGCCAGTTCCACGGTCCGATGGCGCCGACGACGCCGAGCGGACCGTAGTGCAGCTCCGAACGGGTGCCGGGCGCCTCGAAGACCACTTCGGGGTCGAGCGCGGTGTCGGCGGCATTGCGGATCCATGCCGCGCAGCCGCCTGCCTCGAACCGGGCGCCGGGGCCGTTGAGGGGTTTGCCCTGCTCCTGGGCGATGATGCGCGCGAGCTCCTCCGCGTGCGCGTCGATCTCGTCGGCCGTGCGATGGAGGATCGCCGAGCGCTCGGCGTGCCCGAGCGCGGCCCATGCCGGCTGAGCGGCACGTGCGGCGGCCACGGCGCGGTTCAGGTGTTCGACGTCGTGCACGGGCGCATGGCCCATCGTCTCGCCGGTGGCGGCATCCGGAATCGCACGTCCCTCCGCGGCCGGAACCGTGATCGCGTCCAGAAGACTCGTAGTGGTGGTATCGCTCATGTGATGCTCCTCGATGAAAGGTCTTGGACCAGTTTCGGAGCAGCTAGCGGCTGTCCTTTGACGCCGAGCGCACGGCACCTGTCACACGGCGCACACCTCCGCAGACGGGCCGCAGAGAAGGGAGTCGCGTCGCGTCAGCGGTGCGCGGGACGCAGAGCCGACGGCGGCACGCCGTAGTGCGCGCGGAAGGTTCGACTGAAGTGGGCGGGGTCCACGAAGCCGTTGCCGAGGGCGATGGTCGTCACCGAGCGGTCGGCATAGGTCGGATTGACGAGTTCGTCGTAGGTCCGCTCGAGGCGGCGAGTGCGGATCGTCGTCGACACCGACGTGCCATGCGTGCTGAACAACGCGTGCAGGTGACGTACGGAGATGAAATGCGCCGAGGCGATCTCCGCGGGGCACAGCTCAGGTGAGCTCAAATGGATGTCGATATAGTCCAGGACGCGCCGCATGATCGCGCCGTGCCCGCCGGTGAAAGGACGTCCGGCCGCGTGCTCCTCGAGCAGGGTGCCGACCAGGTCGACGGCGGATCGGGCAAGTCGTCGCGCGAGGTGACCGTCGAGTCCATCGGACTGCTCGACCAGCTGAGAGAGGTACGGCCGGACCATCGCACCGATGCCGGTGTCGCCGGAGAAGCGTCGCGCTGTCAGTTCGCGGACTGCCTCCGCGGGCAGTTCGATGAGCTCCTTGGGGAACATCACCGTCCCCATCCGCACCCTCTCGTCGAATACCAGGGAGTAGGGCTGATCAGTGTCGTAGATCGCCATGTCACCGGCGCGCAGGGGCGTCTCCCGCCCGGACTGGACGATCAGGCCCTCGCCTTCGAGCAGGAGCGAGAACTTGTAGTACTTGCTCGTCCCGCGCGAGATCAGTGAGTGACTGCGGTGCACGGCGTGCTCGTCTGCTCGGATGTGGAAGACGTGGATGTCGCCCGCGCCGCCGCTGTCGAGGTAACCGCCGAAGTCGTCGGGACGGTTCGTGTGCACATCGAGCGGTACGACCGACTGCGAGACCATCGCGCGATAGGCGCTGAAGCCCAGCAGCGGCAGTTCGGGCGGCGCGATCGAAGCGACAGCACTGATTTCGGGCATTGCACACCTCATTGTGAACGGGAACCTAGGGGCATCGTATACGATCGGTCGCTCGAATGACACATGCGGCTATGAGGCCGGGCGCGAACGCGCTGCTCAGCGAGTCGTCCACGACATGGCTTCGACCACGAGCGCGCTGTCGACCACCTGCTCGAATCGCACGACCCGCGTGCTTTCGAGCCGCCAGATGTGCGTGAATCGTGCGGCGAAACTCTTGCCGGTCACCCGGTTCGTCCCGGAGTACGTGCCGATGCCGATGATCGTAGCCCCGGCGTCGAGCACCTCGTCGACATCGGCGCGGAAGCCGTCCCAGTCCTGCTGGAGTCGCGCGAAGACGCCCTCCGCGACGGCACGTGGTCCGACATATGTGCCGGCCAGCGGGAATCCGTCCGCTTCCGTCCATTCGATGTCGGCGGCGAAGGGGGCCAGCATGCCGTCGAGGTCGCCGGCATCCGAGGCGGCGTAGTGGGCCGCGATGATCTCTGCGTTGGTCATGTTCTCTCCTTCTCAGACCGGCTGGACATCGGGGTAGACGACCGAGCCCAGTGGATAGATGTGGCCTCCGGCCCGGGAGTGCTCCGCCCGGCCCTCGCCGTTCAGCCCGAGGAAGTTGCCGGTCGTCCGCAGCTGATAGCCCAGGTCGTGCAGCCAGACACTGGCCACGGCGATCTTGAACTCGCGGAAGCAGAAGAGGTACATGCCCTGCTCGAACTTCCAGACGGTCGACAGGTCGACGTCGCCGTGCCCGCGCTGCACGCCCTGCACGCACTGCCAGGCGTAGCGCTCCGACGACAGGTACACGTGCTCGTACAGGTGCTCGGGGCTGTAGCGGTAGAGGTTCCGACGGCCGACCAAGTCGCGCGACGGTGCCGGTGCCTCTCCAGAGGCCTCGCCCCCTTCGACCACGCCGGCCCAGAAGTGCTGAGCGACCTGGGGGACGTCCTCAACAGCCTCCGCCTGGATCACGGAGTGGACTCCGATAGACCTTCTGGTTGTGGTGGAGAAGACGAGCGTCAACGACTCCCGCTCTCGCGTGACGAAGGGGATGTTTACGAAGAAGACGTCGGGCCGAACGGCGACGGCTTCGTAGGCGTCCACCCCCGCTGCGTCGATCGCTCCCGACGCGCTCCAGCGCACGGAGTCCGGGTCGACGAAGTCGAGGTTGATCACAGGACCCTCGGCGAACCTCAGACGGACCGATCGTCCGCTCAAATCGGCGTCGGGCAGCCGGTAGGTATCGATGCCGGCGGCGAACTCGTCGTACGTGCGCCATTCCTCGGCGGGCGCCGCCTCGATGGCGTCGCTGATCGTCGGTTCCATTGCGGATCCTCTCATATGGGGCTAGGGGCCGGTCGGGAGCAGGAGGACCTTCATGACGTCCTCTGCGCGCCCCTCGATGACGCCGAAGGCCTCTGCGACGGCTTCGAGCGGGAAGGAGTGTGTGACCAGCTCCGCGTAGGGGAATTCGCCTCTCTCGAGCAGCGCGATTGCGGGGCCGAAACCTCCGGCTGAGAGGAAGGAGGGCAGAATGTCGATCTCCCGCGTCAGCAGATCCTCGTCCGATCGGAAGGAAGTGATCGCTCCGGCGCCGCAGGCGCCGGTGAGCACGACGCGGCCGCCGCGGCGAACGAGCAGCGCGGCCAGTCGCTGGGCGTCGGGCGAGCCTGCCGCTTCGATCACGACGTCAGCGAGGCCGCCGAAGCGTTCGCGCACCACCGACTCGGCATCATGGTCCACCAAGCTCACACCGGCGTCCGCGCCGAAGCGCAGAGCCGTCTCGAGGCGGTTGGCGCGGGTGCCCAGGATCATCACGGACGCGCCGGCGGACCGCGCAGCGGCGACGGTGAGGATGCCGATCGGGCCCGGTCCGATGACGACAACGCGATCGCCCGCGCCGACCCGTCCCCTGGCGATCGCGCGGGAGGCGACGGCGAGCGGCTCCACCAGAGCGGCGACATCCCACGGGAGATCGTCGGGCAGCCGGTGGACGATCGCCTCCGGAGGCACGAAAAGGTATTCGGAATAGCCGCCCCAGAGGCCAGGAGCAACGGTCCTGGGGATGTTGATACCGAGCTCTCGGCCACGAGCGAGGCCGGTCATCATGTCGTCCTGTTCGCACAGGTTGTAGCGTCCTTCGATGCAACGGGGACATCGCCGACAGGGCAGCAGCATCTCTACAGCGACGTGGTCGCCGACTGCGAGCCCACGCTCGAGGGCCGCCGGGTCACCGATCGCGGAGACCTCGCCGACGAACTCGTGGCCGGGCACGAGTGGAAACGGGTCTCCAATGTGTCCGGCCAGAAGATGCAGATCGGTTGCGCAGACACCGACACGCCGAACTCGGATGACGAGCTCGTCGGCCGCGGGTGCGGGGACGGGCATGTAGTCGATGGTCACTTCATTGCGCGACTCGAAGACGACTTGCCGACTCTGCCTCTTCACTCGACCACTGTGGATCAGTGGGCATCACTGGGCTTGCCTTAGCGGGCACGTTACTTGTCACTGAATGAGGCGCGGCCCATCGAATGTGGACGCGACGGCGGGAGTCGAACTGAAGCAGGGCGTTGACGACGAACGACAAACGTCCCCGAAGACCGCGTAATTCCGCGGAAGTTGAGGCTTCGTCGATGATCCTCGATCACGTCGATCGGGGTCCGTTTTCGCGAAGGTGTGGGCAAGTTCGGATGCCGCGTACCGGCCGTTCGCCCCGAGCTATGCCCGCGCGTTGGCGGGTTCGGCGGGGGTTGAGGCGACCGGCTTCTCGTCGGCGCCCTTGATCACCCAGTAGACGACGGCGACGGCGAGGATGCCGATGAACGGTGTGGCCAGGACGCCCCAGACGGGCCCAGCCGGTGCGAACCCGACCGAGAACGCGCCGACATCCCAGATGCCGTGCAGGGCCATTGCCCATACGAGCGAACCGGTGACGCGGCGGACGATGTAGAAGGCCGTGCCCGACATCGCCGCGAGCCCCGCCTGAGCAAGTGCGCTCATGAACGGGGAACCGTTGGCGGCGTTCACGAGATGCATCGCACCGAAGAGGAGGGACGTGAGCAACCACACCCACACTTCGGGCAGGCGGGACCGGAACGCGGTCAGCAGGAGGCCTCGCGACATCAACTCCTCGCAGAAGCCCACGAACACGCCGAGGGCGATGAGCGACAGGATGAACGAGGCGTCGAACTTCGACCAGTCCGTGTTGAACAGGTTGAGGACGGCGACGACGAGCATGATCGCCGGCACGAAGATCGGCCATTTGTGATGCGAACGCTTGCGCTCGAACAGGGCCGGTCGCCACCAGCCGAGCAGGGATGTGGTGATGGCGAGAAGGACTGCGGCGACGACGAGGGGGAGGACCGCTCCCATCCAGGTGAACTCTGCGGACTTCCCGATCTCGGTGAATGGGACGCCGCCCAACTGTCCGACGACGTAGATGACGATGACGTAGCCGACATAGATCGCGAGGCCGATCCAGACTCGAGGGGTGACGCGCATGCGGTGTGCCTTTCGGTGAACGTGGATGGTGCGTTGCGGCGTCGACGCAAGGACGCCGTGGACAGACCAGATCGTGCGGTCCGGGGACACGACGTTCTCGGCTGGGACAACTATTGCGTACTCCGCAGGAACGGCACCAGGGGGGAAATCAGCCGTTCTTCACCTGTTCCGTCGGGTTCGGCTGAGCGAAGGCCGGCTCCACGGCGGGCGCGATCACAGCGGCAATTGCCGTCGCACGACGTCGTTGATGAGGAGCGTCCCAGACGCG
This sequence comes from Microbacterium sp. 2FI, assembly GCF_005502885.1. GTDB lineage: Bacteria > Actinomycetota > Actinomycetes > Actinomycetales > Microbacteriaceae > Microbacterium. The sequence continues at coordinate 92,441 of NZ_SCMR01000005.1, read as the reverse complement.
ACGGCGGGAGTCGAACTGAAGCAGGGTGTTAACGACAAACGACAAATGGCCCCGAGAACCGCGTGATTCCCTGGAAGTTGAAGCCTCGTCGATGCTCCTCGATCACGTAGATCGGGGGTCGTTTTCGCGAAAGTGTGGGCAAAGTGTGGGCAAGTTTGGGGACTGCCGCACGGATAGGTGACAGATCGACCTGCCCCACCTGACGGGTTCCAGTCGCGGTCGCTAACTGGCGACGGGGAGGGTGTTGTCGTTGAGTCTTTCGTATTCGGTGGGGGTGCGGTAGCCGAGGGCGGAGTGCCGGCGCCGTCGGTTGTGGAAGATCTCGATGTAGTCGAAGATCGCGTTCGCGAGTTCGACGCGGGTCTTCCACTTCTTGCGGTTCAGCAGCTCGATCTGCATGGAGGACCAGAAGCTCTCCATCATGGCGTTGTCGAGCCCGTCTCCGACCGTCCCGAACGAGGGCAACAGTCCGGCGGAGCGGATCTTCTCGCCGAATACCCAGGAGGTGAACTGCGTGCCGTGGTCGGCGTGCCCCACGCCGCCGGGCTCGGGCCGACGGTTGCGGATGGCCATGTCGAGCGCGTTCACGACGAGCGTGGAGTCCTGCTTCGAGTCAATCGACCAGCCGACGATCCGGCGACTGTACGCATCGAGGACCGCGGCGCAGTACAGCCACCCTTCTCGCGTCCGATGCTACGTGATATTGGTGACCCAGAGTTCGTTCGGGCGGGCACGGTCGAACTTTCGGTTCACGAGATAGTCGGCGGTGAGCACACCGCGCAGCCGCTTCGTGCGGACTGGACCTGGAAGCCCGTAGATCCCCGCCAGGCGCATCAGCTTGCACACCGTGCGCTCACACACGGTCACTTCCATTGCCATCGTGAGTTCGGCGTGCACGCGTCGATACCCGTAGGTGCCGCGTGACGTGACGTGCACCTCGCGAATCAGCCCGGTCAGCCACTGCCGTCGTAGTTCCGACGGGGTCATCGGACGCCGCTTGTGCTTGTAGTAGTTCTGCCGCGCGATCCCGAAGACCTGGCAGCACCGGTCGATAGGAACCCCGGCGTCGGCCAGACGGTCGATCACCGGGTAGAAGCTTTTGGGCGGGGACGCTCCTCATCGAGGAACTTCGCCGCCTGGCGAACGATCGCCCGCTCGGTCTCGAGCTCGCGGATACGTCGACGTGCGGCCCGCAGCTCAGCCGACTCCGACGTCGGGACACCTGGGCGGCGTCCGTTGTCGATGTCGTCCTGACGGATCCAGTTCGACAGCGTGACGGGGTGGATGCCGAGCTCAACGGCGGTCTGCTTAGCCTGCTTGCCGGCGCGCACCAGCGCTACGGCACGGGCACGGAACTCCGGCGGATACGGACGGGGCATGGGACGAGCCTCTCGGATCATGTCACCACTTAGCCACCGAATCTGGAACCCAATCCGTGGGGCAGGTCAACCTGTCACCTGATCGTGCGGCAGTCCCGAACTACTTCTTCATGGGGTCGGAGGTGATGATGTCGACGAACGGGGGGCGCGAGCCGTCCAAGGTCAGCTGGCTCGGATTCGCCAGCAGCGCGACGTTCTACTTGACGCGATGGTTTCGGATCCGAGGCCCGCACCCGCGATCACAGCAAAGCTGCGTGGTCTGTCCGACAAGGAGCCAAGCTAGATCAATCCCTGGTTGACATCGGCCGTCGCGAGGCAGAGTCGACCATGCTCTCTGCCGTTCGGAGCCAATTCTGGCGAAGCGTCAGAGGAACAGGCATCGACCTGACTGAGGCGTCACGTGCTCGCCAAGCCATCCGTGACGAGTTCGTGAAGTTGAACCTGAGTCAACAGCAGACCCTCATCCGGTCAACATTGAGGGTGCTTGTCTGGCCGGGTCGGGGTACGGATCGCGTTGACATCGAGTCGCTCAAGACGCCTCCCGAACAGTTCTTCGACGACTCCGACGAGTAGCCTCGGTGGCCACCCGATGCGATCGGAGAGAGCCCTTCTGACGGGCCACAGAACAGCGCTCCGCGGCCTCACAGTGCCCGGGTCAGGTGCTATCACGGTGTCGATTTGTCATCTCGCATCACTCGGGGGACTGATTCGGTTGGACGGCTCCGACTAGCCAGACGGTCTCTCCGGCGCAGTCAGGATTGCCTTGGACACTGGTGGACGACCCGCCACCCCCTCCGATGTGAAGCTCGACGCCCGAGCGTGCGATGGTCGCACCGTTGCCGTCAACGACATCGAATGAGGCGGCGTCGCCTGTCACCGAGTAGCCGTCTGGCCACACCAAGGTGACATTGCCTCCAGGTGTGTTGGCAATCACGCAGCCCGCCGCATCCGCAGACAGTGTGGTGATCAGAGCCGCCTCCATGGCGCTCGGTTCCGAACTCGCACTAGTCACAATTCGGAGATCAGCTGACGTGGGGGTGGGCGTCGGAGCAGGAGTGCATGCCGACGCTAGCCCCGCAATAGTAACTACGGCGGCCGCGCTGAGCACCTTCCATCGCACGCCCATCGGGCGGATCATATCATTCAGGCATGTATCGTCGCAGATGGTGTGCCGCCTTTCTGGTTGCAGGACTCCTCACCGCTGGCGCCGTCGCTGGACCGGCGTACGCAGAGACCTCCTCCGTGTCTCCGGAGCCGGCAGACACCCACTCCATGCCTCCGGATCACAAGGAGATTCCCGCGGAGGACGATCCATTGCCCGCAGACATCACCGGAGATGCGGCACTATCTGACGAGCGCGATCGCCTACGGGAACTTCTCAGCCCGCTCCGGGCATACGACGGAGGGTTCATGTGGGACGACGACAGCGCGGTTCTCACTATCAGGATGACGACTGACGCTGCACTCGAGGCCGCACGAAAGACAATCTCACTTTCGGGGACAAGCCTGACAACGGCGTATGAGCTAGTGGAGTACTCGCGGGTCGAGCTCGACGCACTCGCGGACCGCCTGCTCAGCAATCAAGTCGAGTGGGCAGGTGCCAGCGGCATCGGCGGAGGGCACTACATACCGGAGAACCGCGTCATTCTAGAGGTCGATCCGGACTATAAGGACGCTGCCAAGTTGATTGCTGCGATCGAGGGGTTGGGCGACCCACGAATTGAACTTGAGCTCATCGAACCGGTGGAGGGGTGGGTCCCCGAGAGTCGGATGGCCGACTTCCAGCCGTATACAGCTGGCGCAGCGATCGATTCGTCCACTGGCCTCTGCACGCTCGGCTGGACGTGGAGGCGATGGAGTAGCAATCAAGTCGTCGGGTCGACCGCGCGACACTGCGCGAACCTCGTCTGGTCCAACAACGGCACATACGTAGGGACCGTGTTCCAGTCGAATCAGTCGACCGACTCCGCCTTGATGAGCGGCACGACCTACTCGCCTACCGTTTTTGTCGGAGGGACGCCTTCGAACCCGAATACGACAGTTGTGCGGCGCGTCACACAGATAGACACCTCCTGGGATTATGACGACGACGTCGCCATGAGCGGCCGGACCACGGGTCTCAACGTCGCGGAGGTGAAGTACGCGACGTACACCCTGACCTCATGCGCGGGCGCCTACGCGGGTCTGACTGGCGTTCTAATGCAGACGCACGTGACCGCGGGAGGAGACTCGGGTGGCCCGTGGCTGACCACGCAGACGGGCACTGGCTACGTGACAGCGCACGGACAGCATTTCGGCCACGGATGCGTCTCGGGCAACGAGGGGTCCTTCTTTATCAAGCTCAATGCGATCAGCGCGGCCCAATCCGTCTCGATTCTTTTCTACTAGTCAGCAGTACGACGACAGGCTGCCTTGCTGCGCGAGCCGGAGCATCGGGACCAGCCCCGCGGCCGACAGCAGATTCGGATCATCGAACACCGCAGAAACCGCGGCAGGAGCATGCTTGACATGAACGTGCTCCGCCACGCCGACCCCATCGCACAAACCGGTCCGCAAAAAGAGCCAGCCATCCGCCGAAACCCGCGCACAGGAGTCCCGATACAAGGAAGTAGACGTCGGCTGGCTGCACGCATGCGAGCCTGTCACAGTTCCATCGAGAGCTGATGACGCAGGTTGGCTCCAGTGTGCGCACCGTCACTCGCGTCGATCACCCGCATGCCGGTCGGTCAACGTAACGCCGACGTTGGGCGTCACCGTCCGCAACATTCTGCGCGGCCGGAGAGTGGCAGATGTCCGCAAGACCTGCCCGCACTAATCTTGCGGTCAGGTGCGTCATGCGGGACGCGGACGCCGCTCGAAACTGAAGCGAGACGAAGGTCCAAGGCACCCTCGCCGGCGAAGCACCGCACGTCCAACGCCCGACCACTGCGCGAGGAAAGCCTTGTTGAGCACAAGCGCTAAGCAATGCACGTAGGCACCATGCCTGGTGGTGACACGACTGCGCATGTATCCTGTCGGCATGAGAGGTGGGTTGCGGAGCTGGAAGCGGGGAATGGCAGGCCGCGGCATCCGCAATGCCATCTCATACGCATTCGACGGAACCTGCGATGCCCACGTCGCCTCACCCGCCGGCGCGACATCCGCACTCAGCTACAGCGGCGGCGCGTCCGTCTCGCGATTCACGGTCGTCAACGGATCAATCGCTCGCGACACTCTGGACGCCACGAAGCTTCGGCACTGGATCGAAGGTGCGGATCCTCAGACGGGGGCGCAGCGCGGCAGGCCGCACTGCCTCGACAACGCCGACCTCCTTCTCGACGGCACGATCAACTTCCCGAAGTCGTACAGCATCGCCGCTCTCCTCGATCCCGAGATCGCCGCTGAGTTCGAGGTGCTTCAGGATCGGATGCGAGACCTGACCATCACGCTCTGGCAGCGAGAGCTCAACGCTCGCCGCGGGCATGGCGGCAGCATCCGTGAAGACCTCGCCCGGCTCGAGGTCGTAGAGCTCCAGCACCGGCGCTCGCGGGCGCTCGACCCGCACATCCATCGGCACCTGTGGCTGAACATGAAGGTGCAGGGAGTCGACGGCAAGTGGTCGAGCCTCGACTCGCGGGTGGCGATGAAGTTCCACACCGTGATCAACGCCGAGGGTGAGCTTGCCGCTCGCACCGATCCGCGGTGGGTCGAGGCCCTCGCCGCCCACGGGTACACGATCGACGACGACGGCGAGATCGCGCAGCTTGCACATGTGGTTCGTCCGCTGTCGCGACGCTCGAACAAGATCGAGCACAATCGCGCGCGCCTCGTTGCGGAGTGGCGGAGCGGGCATCCGGGGCGTGAGCCGGGCGCCGACGACCTGAAGCACATTGATGCGCGCGCGTGGGCGCAGGGTCGCCCGGGCAAGCCGTCTCACGTCGACGAGGGGGAGTGGGAGGGTCGCGCACTCGCCGAGCTCGCCGAGATCGACCCGTTCCTGCTCTGGCATCGCAGCCCCGCGCGTCTCGAGGCGTCCGCGATCGCCGACCTCGATCGTGACCTCCTCGCGCAGATGGCGATTGTGGATGCCGACACTCGGTCGGTCTCGAGCAGCGGGCGGTTCTCGCCATGGGACGTGCGTGCAGGAGCGATCCGGGCCGTGTCGCGCACCGGAGTGACGGCCAACCGCGCAACTCTCGACGAGCTGATCGACGACGTGGTCGCGCGAGCGCTCGACGACACCGTCGACCTCGTGCCCGACGACACGACGAAGCCGGCGCACATCAAGGCTCTGATGGCGTCGGAGACGGTGCTGCTGAAACTCCGCGTCGGCAACCGGTTCGCCGGTCTCGCCGCGCCGGGAGTTCTGCCACGCCCGGAGCAGATGCGCGAGATCGCCTATCGGCACGCGGGCGAGCGGGGAGAGCTCGACGACGCGCAGGTGGCCGCCGCATCCGCCATCGCCGGCACGAGCCGCCTCGTCTCGATCACCGGTCCCGCGGGGTCGGGCAAGACGACGCTCCTCCGCGTCGCGCGGGATGCTCTCACGCTGCAGCGGCGAGCGGTGGTGCTCGTTGCGCCCACGAAGAAGGCCGCGGTCGTCGCCGAACGCGAGGTCGGCGTCAGGGCATCGAGCCTGCATGCGCTGCTCGCAGACTACGGATGGCGATGTGATGCCGACCCGGCAGGCGGCCAGCGCTGGTCGCGCCTCGGCATCGGGGAGGTCGACGAGGCGACCGGCCGACGGTATCTCGGCCCGCAGCGGTTCGCGCTGCGGCGTGGTGATCGCGTCGTCGTCGACGAGGCCGGGATGGTCGACCTGCAGAGCGCCGACGCTCTCGCATCGGTGCTCGAGGAGACCGGTGCGGGCATCGCAATGATCGGCGACCCGCGCCAAGCTGCGCCCGTCGGCCACGTCGGCGCGATGGCCCTGCTCACGCGCCATGCCGACCAGGTCGTCGAGCTCCGATCGGTGCACCGCTTCGCGGATGCGTCGTATGGCGAGCTCACGTTGCGGCTGCGGCAGGTGTCGACGTCGACCGAGGCGACCACGGTCGCCCGAGACCTTGAAACCGGCGGTCACGTCGTTCGGGTCAGCAGTGTGGATGCCGCGCACGACGCGATGGTCGACGCTTGGTTCGAGAGGGTTGGCCGTGGCGAGCGGGTCGCGCTCGTGGTCGCCACCAATGACGACGCGAACGCGATCAGCGAGGCGATCCAGCAACGACGGCTCGACGCGGGCGAGCTTGCGACGGATGCTGTCGCCCTCGGCCGCGGCGGACAACGGATGCTCGTCGGCGATGTCATCCAGACCAGGCGCAACGATCGCGCCGCCGACGTGCAGAACCGAGCGACCTGGGTCGTCGCTGACATCGCGGACGATCGGATCTCACTTACGAACCTCGCCGACTCGACCGAGCGGCGGTGGATACCGGTCGAGTATGCGGCCGAGCACGCCCACCTCGCGTACGCCTCGACGGTGCACGGGATTCAGGGCGAGACAGTGAACGCGTCGATCGTCGGGCCCGGCGTCGACGCCGCCGGTCTGTATGTCGGGCTCACCCGCGGGCGGCGATGGAACGAGGCGATCGTGGTCGCCGGCTCGGCGGATGCTGCCCGCGACGAACTCGCCGACGCGATGCGACGCGGAGTGAACGAGCCGACGATCGCAGACTCGCGGCGCGCGGCGCAGATCGACCTCAGCCGGGCCGCGCGGCGTGCGGTGGCTCCGGCAGCGATGAATCCGGTGGTGCAGCCGTCGGTGAGCAGGGGAGGGCTCGGGATATAGCCCACGGGAGCGCGGACTAGGTTGCTTCGCGTCGCCCGGCGCGACGAGCGAACTGGTCAAGCGCGGCGAGTACCTCGTCGCTGCGCCAGAACGGCCCGAGCTGGTGTTCCGCTTTCGACTTCACGATGCCGGCTTCGACGAGCGCAGTGAGCGGCGGGTAGACGTTCGGCTGCTTCACGCCGAGCTCCGCGGCCGCCGCAGCCGAGTTCAGCACGGGTCGCCGTAGGAAGACGTCGAGGAGCTTCCACGCGTTGCTGGATCGGCGGACCGTGAGCCGGTCATTCCAGCCCGCGCGGATCTGGTCAAGGTCGGCGACGAGCGCCCGTGTGTTGCCCACGGCGCGCAGTGCGGCATCCGCGAAAGCCGTCACGATGGGGGAGACATCGCCGTCTCGATACGCCGTGAGCGCACGGTGATACCCCTCGACGTCTGCGAGGAGACCGGCCGAGACTGGCACTGCCACATTTCTCGTCACGCCACGGTGTCTCAGCAGCGCTTGTGCGAGGGCTCGACCGGTGCGTCCGTTGCCGTCGGAGAACGGGTGGATCGTCTCGAACTGCGCATGAGCGACCGCCACCGAGACGAGCGGTGCCACATCCGACCGTTTCGCGAATGCCGTGACGTCGTCGAGCAACTCCTCGATGCGCGAATGATGCGGCGCAACGAACTCCGCCCCGACCGGTGAGTCGCTGCGCGTGCCGATCCACACGGCCTCGTCGCGCCAGCGCCCCGGAGTATGTCTCGGCTGCCCGGACATCAGCACCTCGTGCATCCGAGCGATCGCGTCAGGGGTGACGACGTCTGCGAGCTCGATCGCCGCGGTCATCGCCCGGGTATTGGCCGTGACCAACTCCGCATTGCGGCTCGTCTTCGCGCCGAGTTCGGCGCTGAAGATCGCACGCGCCGACGCCGTGATGTTCTCGATCTGCGATGAGGAGGCCGCCTCGGAGCGCAACAGCAACGGCGCGAAGGACGCCACGCGTCCGCCGAGCTCCGCGTCGAGGCGGCTCAGCTCTCGTGCCGCCACATCCGCGGAAGATGCAGCCTTCGGCATCGGGTCAGGGATGAGCTGCGCGATTCGGGCCGGGATCGCCGAACGGTATCTCGTTCCGTAGTCTTCCAACCCGTGACCCACCGCCAACGCGGTGCTGGGGAACCAGGTCTGGTCTTCCCACTCGAGCGCCGGCCACGTCGTACCTGGAGCGGGCGTGCTCATAATCTCGCTGCTTCCTTTTATGAGTAACTAAGTTAACCATAAGACTCTCAGAAGAGCTTGTGAGTACGACACTCGAAGTCTCGACGGGGTGGGGTCCTGCGCGTCAGCTCGACGCGAGCACGTCGTCCGTCCGCGTGCACGCGCGACTCTCCATCCACGCGATCACCTCGGACCGCTTGTAGAGGATCGTCTTCGCGGACAGCCGGTAGAACTTCGGGCCGACCCCGCGATAGCGCAGCTGCGCGATCGCCGCCTTCGTCATGCGCATGAGGGTCGCAGCCTGGGGAAGTGTGAGCCACTCGTTGTCGTCGGCATCCATCTCGACCTCCTTGCGTCACTATGTCACCAATACGCACAAGGTAGTCTGATTGCGCACCCATGTCAATGAGGCGCACGATGTGGGAGGATGCACGCATGAAGACGGTCTATCCCCCGAACCAGTCGGCTCAGTTCAGCCCGTCAGGACCGAGCATCATGGTTCCTCCCGGGATTTCGCTTCGCCCCGTCGTGAAGGGCTGGGCGCGTATCCGCGCTGACCAGATCTCCGCGCTCGAGGAGGGTCAGGAGGTGATCGCCAACCTTCGGATCGAGTACGCCACCAGCACCGGTCGCTTCGAAGTCGCGGCGTTCGGCCTGGATCGAACGGAGCATCCGCTCGAGATCTCCGGAGCGTTCCTTCGCACCGTGCAAGTGCATGCCATCGCGAGGGTGGCGATCCCCGCAGCCGTGCCGCCGTGGGCGATCAACCTCACCTGGCTGCGAAGCCTTCGCAGTCGCGGTGGCGTCAGAAGCTTCCCGGAGTTCGCCCTCTCTGATGAGGATGCGATGCTCTTGACTGCGTTGATCTATCGGATCGCGGAGATATCCGGCGAGAATCCGGCTCAAGCCGTCGCAGATTCGATCGGACTGAAGCAGCGTACCGCCACGAACTGGATCGGGCGTGCTCGGGCTGCGGGATACATGACGAGCACCGATCACGGCACCGCCGCGCGTCGACTCGCGAAGGCCATCGCGGCTCTTCAGAGCCGCCACGCCATCGAGGAGCTGAACGCCCTCCGTGCGCGCAGGGGCATCACCGACGATGACATCCGGGCGCTCGTCGAACGTGAGGACGCCAAGGCGGCTGCAGCGCGGGAGAGGTCACATGGGAACGATTGACGCCTACGAGACCGCACGTGGCAAGCGATACCGCGTTCGCTACCGCACACCCGATCATCGGCAGACTGACAAACGCGGCTTCCGCACCAAGCGCGAGGCCGACCTCTTCCTCGCCACGGTCGAGGTGTCGAAGGCGACCGGGGAGTACATCGAGCCTGCGCGGGCGCGCACGACGGTCGCTGAGCTCGGCCCCGGATGGCTCGAGGCCAAGCGATCGCGGCTGAAGCCCTCGAGCTATCGCGCGCTCGACGACGCGTGGCGCGTCTACGTCATGCCGCGGTGGGGCTCGACGCCGGTGTCGGCGATCACCCACAGCGACGTGCGCATATGGGTCTCGCAACTCGCGGCCGGCACGGCCAAGACGAACCGCCGCGACCACATCCGCACGCGCGGTCAGGGCGCGCGGCCGAAGAGTGCGACCGTGGTGATCCGGGCACACGGGGTGCTGGCATCCGTTCTCGACATCGCGGTGAAGGATCGCCGCATCCCGCACAACCCCGCCCGCGGCGTCGACAACCTGCCCCGCAAGCACCGCAAGGCCCATCGCTACCTCGGCCACGCGGAGATCGAGCGGCTCGCCGCGGCATCAGGCGAGCACTCGACCCTCGTGTACGTCGCCGCCTACACCGGGCTGCGCTGGGGAGAGCTCACCGCCCTCCGGGTGCGGGATGTGGATGCTTTGCGTCGGCGCCTCGCGGTCAACGAGAACGCCGTCCGCGTCGGCGCCCACATTCACGTCGGGTCGCCGAAGACACATGAGGTGCGCTCGGTGCCTTACCCGGAGTTCCTCGAGCTGCCGATCGCCAAGCTCTGCGAGGGGAAGACGCGGGACATGATTCTTTTCGGCGACGGGATCGAGTACTTCGGGCGCCCGCGCTCCTCGGGTGCATCACGGTCCTGGTTCATGACGGCGCTCGACGATGCCGGCCTCGAGCGCATGACGATCCACGACCTGCGCCACACGGCCGCGTCACTCGCGATCAGCTCGGGCGCGAACGTGAAGGCGGTGCAGCGGATGCTGGGACACGCGTCCGCCGCGATGACCCTCGACGTCTACGCCGACCTGTTCGACGACGATCTCGACACCGTGTCGGCATCGCTGAACGTGGCCCGCGCCGCCGCGATCGCGCACTCCTGAATCAGTCGCGATCGAGTCGCAACGACGTGGCTACGCGTACCTGTGCCCACCAAAAGTGTGGGCAAAATGTGGGCAAAACGACGTGTGGGGTCGCATTCGGGCAGTCCGAAAAGCCATCTGATCTGCGATATTCAGTTCCATCGACATGGACGCGACGGCGGGAGTCGAACCCGCAACGCTGCCGGGTATGAACCGGAGCCCGAGACCACCCGGATCGCCGCGATCCGACAACGCTAGGCCCACCCTCCGACCTTCGCGCCGAACGTGAAGCACCGTTGCGCCGTGCGTCGGTGTGTGACGCAGCTCGCCGCACCTTAGAAGGCCGCGATGCCCTTGCCCACGAGCGTCACGCCGATGACGAGCAGCAGGATCGCCATGATCACCGCGTTCTCGCGGCCGAGCCACTCGCGCAGCGCGTCGAGGGGCCCTCTGAGCTTCTCCGATGCGATGAGGTAAGCGACGACGGGCACGGCTACCGTGGAGGCGGCGAGGAGCGTGAACACCACGATCACGACGGCGATGGCGCCGGCATCCAATGCGGCGGAGCCGATCGCGACGCCCGCGCTCGCGCCGAGGAGCAGGTTCTTCGGGTTGAGCCCGGACAGCAGGAACCCGAGACCGAGGGCGCGGGGAAAGGTGATCTGGTCGATCGCCTGCATCCACTTCGGCAGCGTCGCCTGCTCGCCGGCCTTCGGACGACCCCGCCATTGCCGGAGCGCGAGAAGGAGGAGCAGTGCGCCGAGCACGAGCTGGATCGTTCCGAGAATCGGCGCTGATGCGTCGGAGCCCTCGTCCGGCAGGGCAGACGCGAGCAGTGTGAACACGGTCACAGCGACGACGATGCCCAGCATCCACCCGAGCAGAAATCCCACGCTCGTCACCCGCGCTCGCGGCGACAGCAGCATGAGGATCGCCGCGATGATCGGGATCGGGCTGATCGCGATTCCGAGGGCGAGGGGCAGGATCGCCCCGATGGCTTCCGTCACGGAGAATCCTCTTTCGCGGTGTCGGGGTAGAGGTCTGCGAGCGCCGCGCGATTGGTGTCGAAGATTCGCGCGTCGCCGACGAGGTCGAGCTGTGCGAGCCTGTCATGCACGGGCGGGCGAACGCGGCTGAGACTCAGGTCGACCTCGGCCGTCTCGAGCCACTCCCGCAGCGACTCGAACGCCTCGGCGCCGGTGACATCGACATCTGTCACGGCCTCCATATCGAGCACGAGGTGCCGCACGGGCGGGCCCCCGGCTGAGGTGATCGCACGCTTCACGGCCGACGTGAACACGCTCGCGTTCGCGAAGAAGAGCGGCGCCGCGAGGCGGATCACGATCACGCCGGGGGCGGTCACCGTGCCGACCGGAGCCTCGTCGAGGAGAGACTCCTGCGGGTCGCCCGTCGACTCGAGCACGTCGATCGCGGGGTTCGCCGCGCGCTGCGCGAGGTTGACGAGCGCGAGCACGAAGGCGACGAGGATGCCGGGGATCGCGCCCACGAACAGCGTGACGAGGAAGCAGGCGGCAGCGACGCCGAACTCGAAGCGGTCCTTGCCCCACAGATCGCGGAATTCGCGGATGCCGAGAAGGGGCAGGATCGCGACGGCGACGACCGCGCCGATCGCCGGTGACGGGATGTCGGCGAGCAGCGCGGTGCCGAAGAGCAGCAGGAGCAGGGTGCCCACGGCGAGGATGAGCGACGGCAGTTGGGTGCGGGAGCCTGCCTGATCCATCGCCGCCGTGCGCGATGTCGATGCGCCGACCGCGAAGCTGCCCTGGGCGCCGGCGGCGATGTTCGAGACCCCGAAGGCGAGCAGGTCGCGGTTCGCGCGGAACGCGTATCCGCGCTTCTCGGCGTACGAGCGCGAGACGAGGAGGCCCTCTGCGGTCGTGACGAGGGTGAGCGCGATCGCTGACGGGATGAGTGCGAGCCACAGCGTCCAGTCGAGCATCGGCCAGGTGAGAGCCGGGGGACCGGCCGGAACCTCGCCGAGCACATCGACGCCGAGCCGGTTGAGGTGCGCGAGTACGACGAGCACCGTCGTCACCACGAGGACGACGAGAGCCCACGGCACCATCGGCAGCCACCGTCGGCCCAGCAGCAGCAGGGCGACGGACCCGATCGAGATCAGCAGCGACCACACGTTCAGGGTCGGGAGTCCGGTGACCAGATCGCCGACCTTCTCGACGAACTCGCCGCCGGAGTCGATCCCGACGCCCAGCATCTTGGCGATCTGACTGATCAGGATGTCGAACGCGAGTCCTGCGACGAAGCCGACCAGGATCGGCTTCGAGAGGAAGTTCGCGAGGAAGCCGAGCTTGAACACCGCCAGCAGGATGAACATCACGCCGCAGATGATCGCCTGCGCAAGCGCCAACGTCGCATAGTCGGCGCTGCCCGCCGCAGCGAGGCCGCCGATGGATGACGCGACGAGCGCGGCGGCTGCGGCATCCGGCGATGCGACCACTTGACGCGACGACACGACGAGCGCGTAGACGATCGTCGGGACGATGAGGGCGTAGAGGCCCGCCGTCGCGGGGAGCCCGGCGATCTGCGCGTACCCGATGTTCAGCGGAATCGCGATCGCGAGCAGCGTGACGCCGGCGAGGATCTCGGTCACGAGATTGCCGCGGCTGAGGCCCGCGAGCGGCTTCTGCATTCGCGTCACCTCGGACTCAGGCCGAAGCGGGGAGGAGCGCCCGCACGTGCGCCACCACGAAGGCATGGTCGTCCGCCTGGGGGAGTCCCGACACACCGACGGTGCCGACGACGCCGACCCCGGTGATCGTGATCGGAAACACGCCGCCGTGCGCCGCGAAGCGGGTGGTGTCCAGGCGCGCGTCGGAGTCGAACTCCTTGCCCGCCGCGCGGAACGAGAGCCCGACGCCGTAGGAGGAGCGACCGTACCGGCGCGCGACGCGGGTCTTGCGCTCGAGCCAGCTGTCGTTGTCGGCGCTCGAGCCCGGCAGGGCCGTGTGGAAGACCCGAGCCTCGCCGAGCGTGATGCCGATCACGATCGGCAGGGCGTCGGCGAGCGCCGCTTCGCGCATGCGGATGCCGAGGCTCCACGCATCCGAGAGGTCGAAGCGCACGAGCACGATCTCGCGCTCCTCGGACTCGACGCGGGCGAGGGTTTCCTGGACGTCGTCGCTCATGCCTCCGAGGTTACGGGCATCTCGGCATCGAGGGCACGCAGCATCCGCTCGAGCGTCTCACGCAGCTCGCTGCGCGCAGGTTCCGCGAGGTCCGTCGTGTACTCGACGCCGGCGGGAATCCACGACAGCCCGTACATCGTCTCGCGGAAGTCGGCGCCGCCGACCGGCCACCGCGTGTGCGTCGCATCCTCGGCGGTGGCGCCCTGGCCCCACTGCCCGAACATCGCGCGCATGGTGTCGTGCGGGAGCTCCATCACGGCATCCGCCTCGACCGCCTGGCGCACCCACGAGCGCGCGACGAGGATGAACTCCTCGATCTGCTCGGCCGTAAGGGGGCGCGGGTCGAAGAGCACCCGCGTCTGCTCGAGGGCGCTCAGCCGATCGACGCGGAAGGTGCGCCAGTCGTCTCGATCGAGGTCCCAGCACAGCAGGTACCAATGACGCTCGGCGGGGGGCGAGAGCGTGCGGCTCGACACGGCGGCGGGTCACTTCGCCGGACGCTGCTGTGTAGGTGAACCGCACGCGCTCGTGGTCGCGGCACGCGAGGGCGAGATCGCCGAGCACCTCGCTCGAGACCGGCGCGCCGGCGCCGAGGCCGGCCGGCTGCACAGTCTCGGCGAGGGCGGCGACGCGTCGCCGGAGCGGCGCGGGCAACACCTGCTCGAGCTTGGCGAGGGCGGTGATCGTGGTCTCGGGTCCGCTCACGAGGCGCTGCGAGGCGGCGACGCGCAGCCCGATCGCCATGGCGACCGCCTCGTCGTCGGTCAGGAGCAGCGGCGGCACGGCGCTTCCGGCCTCGAGGCGGTAGCCGCCGGCGGCTCCCGGGCTCGACTCGATGCGGTAGCCGAGGTCGCGCAGCCGCTCGACGTCGCGGCGCACCGTGCGCTCGGTGACTCCGAGGCGCCCGGCAAGCTCGGATCCCGGCCAGTGCCGGTGCGTCTGCAGGAGGTTGAGCAGCGACAGGGCTCGCGTCGTGGTGTCGGACATGGTTCCGACTCTCTCATGCTATGCGGACTGAATCTGTCCGCATCGACTCGTACCCTCGGTGGCATGGCGAACGAACCGATCATTCAGGCGCAGGGACTCACCAAGCACTTCACGGTCAAGAAGAAGACGGTCGAAGCCGTCACCGACCTCACCTTCGAGGTGGCGAGCGGCGAGCTGGTGGCCTTCCTCGGCCCCAACGGCGCGGGCAAGTCGACGAGCCTGCGCATGCTCACCACCCTCATCCCGCCGACCGCCGGCACCGCACAGGTCGTCGGACACGACATCCTGCGCCGCTCCGCAGACGTGCGGGCGCGCATCGGCTATGTCGGTCAGCTCACGAGCGGCAGCTTCGCGCAGCGCGCGCGGGACGAGCTGCTGAGCCAGGGGGCTTTCTACGGCATGTCGAAGGCCGCCGCGCGAACGCGTGCCGACGAGCTCGTCGAATCGCTCGATCTCTCGAGCTTTGCGACGCGGTCGGTGCAGCAGCTCTCGGGCGGGCAGAAGCGGCGCCTCGACGTCGCCCTCGGGCTCATGCACGCCCCGCCGCTGCTGTTCCTCGACGAGCCGTCGACGGGCCTCGACCCGCAGAGCCGTGCGAACCTGTGGCAGCACATCCTCGACCTCCGCCGCCAGCACGGCACGACCGTCTTCCTCACGACCCACTACCTCGACGAGGCCGACCGGTACGCCGAGCGCGTGATGGTCATGGACAAGGGCCGTGTGATCGCGGATGACACCGCGACGCGACTGAAGGCCGAACTCGCCGGCGACGTGCTCACGCTCGGCTTCGCGTCGGAGGCGGATGCCGCGGCCGCCGTCGCCGTCGTCGCGCGCCTCACCGACCGCGAGGTGCGCCCCGCGGACGGCGCGACCGTCACGGTGACCGCGCCCGACGGCGATGCCCTGCTGCCGACCGCGGTGCGGGCACTCGATGCCGCGGGCATCACGGTGCAGACGGCGACGGGCGTGCCGCCCACGCTCGACGACGTGTTCCTCGCGCTCACCGGACGCACGCTCCGCGAGGCGGGCGAGGGCGAGGCCACCGAGGCCGAGCCCATCGACATCGAAGCAGACCAGACGACAGGAGCAAGCCGATGACCACCACTCCCGACACCGCTGTGCGCCCCAACCCCGCGCGCGATACCTGGAACGTGCTCACGCGCGAGCTGAAGCCCGTCGTGCGCGATCCGTTCTCGCTCATCTTCAGCCTGCTGCAGCCGCTCGTGTTCCTGGGGCTGTTCGCGCCGCTGCTCGTCGGCACGTCGGGCGTGCCCGTCGCCGAGACGCTGCAGTGGTTCGTGCCCGGCGTGCTCGTGATGATCGTGCTGTTCGGCACCGGCGCGACCGGATCCAACCTGCAGTACGAGATGATGACGGGCTCGCACGAGCGCACGCTCGTCGCGCCGCTGTCGCGGGCGTCGCTGCTGATCGGGCGGGCGCTCAAGGAGATCGCGCCGATTGTGGTGCAGGCCCTCCTCATCGTGCTCATCGCGTGGCCGTTCGGCTTCGCTGTCAACGTTCCAGGGCTGGTGATCGGGCTCGCGCTGCTGGCGGTGTTCGGCGTCGGACTCGGGTCGCTGTCGTACACGCTCGCGCTGAAGACCAAGGATCGCGAGTGGCTGTTCTGGGGTGTGCAGCAGACGCTGATCTTCCCGCTGCTGATCCTCTCGGGCATGCTGCTGCCGCTCGATGAGGGGCCGGCATGGATGCGCGCGGTGGCGACGGTGAACCCCGTGAACTGGGTCGTGCAGGCCGAGCGCGCGCTGTTCGCCGGTGATCTCGGCGCGATCGAGGTGCTGTGGGGCTGGGTCGCGGCGCTCGTGCTCGCTCTCGTGGGCCTGTGGGTCGGCATCCGGGCGATGCGCAAGAGCAGCTGACCGCGAGCCGCGTGGGGGCGACACCCCCGGGCGGCTGCGGAACCTACGATCAGAGCATGTCGTCGCCGCAGCCGCCCCGGATCGGCCCGGTTGTGCGTTCGATCGTCGACACGGCGGCCGCCGCCGTGATCGACACGAAGCCCGCAGCGCTGCGCGACGAGCCGGACGCCGTCCACCAGCACCGCACGGCGGTGCGGCGGCTGCGCAGCGTCCTTGCCGGATTCTCGCCCCTGCTGGACGAGCCGTCCGCGGATCGCCTGCGAGTCATGTACGGCGAGTGGGGCACGCAGTTGGGCATCGTCCGCGACGCCGAAGTGCGCGCCGCCGTTGCCGCGACGGCGCTGCAGGAGCGGGGAGTGACCGATGAATCCGCGATCTGGCGGCGGCTCGTCGACGAAGAGCGGGGGGAGTACTCGCGTCTGCACGCGCGCCTGATCGACCTCGCCGCCGGACCCCGGATCGTCGAGGCGGACGACCTGCTGCGCGGGTTCGCGCGCGACCCGGACGTGCTGGAGGGCGATCGGAAGGCGAAGAAGCAGCTCCGTCGGGTGCTCGCGCGAGAGGTGGAGCGGGTCGACGGAGCGCGACGCCGGATGGACGGAACCGACAATTCGTTCCACGACGTCCGCAAGGCCGGTCGGCGCCTCCGCTACGTCGCGGAAGCGATGACAGAGGCGGCGCCGACGATCCTTCCCGACGCGATCACCGAGCTTGCGGTCGCCGGTGAGGTCGTGCACGACGTGCTGGGCGACCACCGCGACCTCGTGATCTTCGCCGACCGCATCGATCGCGTTCGCTCCCTCGCAGCGCGCGCGATCGAGCCCGTACAGCTCTACGACGACCTCGCGCGCGATGCGCGGGCCGACGCGGGAACACGGCTCGACGGCCTTGACGCTGCGCTCGACGGCATCACCGACGCGTGGAAGCGGGTCCGAAGCGCCTGAGTCGGGCTGCTCGCTCCGTCGAACGCGACCACGACTCGCGCGGAATTGCGGGAGTCACCGGGGGATTAGGCTTCATCCATGACGCAGGCGACACGGCGAGGCATCCTCGCCGTCGTCACCGCCATCGTGCTGCTGGCTCTGGGCGCCGGGCTCGGGATCGTCGTGGGCGACGCGCTCGGCATCCGCACCGAGCCTGCCGAGCAGATGCAGCCGGCCGCCGCCGCCGCACCCGCGATCGCCGACGCGGTCGCGCCTCCGCAGTTCACGACGATCGACGCTCCCGACTCGATGCGCGTCGACGCGGCGATCGATGAATTGACGGATGCCGTCGCCGCGCGCGGCGCGCAGGGCGCGGCGTCCCTCGCCGTTGTGGTCGATGGTCCCGGCGACGCGGACCCGGCCGACGACTCATACCGCCTCGACGGCAGCGCCACGGCGCTCCGGATCAGCGCGACCACCGAGGTCGGCGCCGTCCGCGGCGTCTACGACATCGCCGCTGCGGTGCGTGCCGGGCGTGGGGTCACCGGCGGACTCGGCGAGCACGACGTCTCCCGCCTGCCGCTGCGCATGGTCGACCTCGGCGCCGTCGGCGTCGACCCGGACCCCGCCGAATGGGAGGCCGGCACCGACTACTCGCACGCGTCGAAGGCGTTCGCCGACGTCATCCTGCCCGAGGCGCCGTACATCGACGAGGCGGCGCTCGCCGAGGCGTTCGACGATTTCGACGCGTTCGTGCGGCACTCGCTCGCCAACGGGTCGAACGCGGTCGCCTTCCCCGGATTCGTCGAGTTCGTCACCTTCGACGATGCGCCCGGCGGCCCGGTCTACGCCGACGGCGACGACCACCGCGAGAAGGCGCTCGCCGTCCGCGGTGCCTTCGCGCCGTTCTGGGAGCACGCCGACGAGCTCGGCATGAAGGTGTTCCTGCGCACCGACATGCTCGCGCTCACCGGCCCCCTCGAGGGCTTCCTGGTCGATCGGTTCGGGTCGCTCGACACCGAGAACCCCGAACTGTGGGACGTGTACGCGGCGGGCCTCGACGAGCTCTACGCCGCCGCCCCCGCGCTCGACGGCGTGCTGATCCGCATCGGCGAGGCCGGTCAGGTCTATGACGTCGAGGGATGGGATGTGTACTCGGCGCTCGCGGTCACGACTGTCGACGGCGTGCGCGCGATGCTCGAGAGCCTCACGGCCCAGGCCGAGGCATCCGAGCGCGAAGTGATCTTCCGCACCTGGAGCGTCGGCGTCGGCGCCGTCGGCGACATGCACACCAACGCCGAATCGTACGAGGCCGTCCTCGGTGGCATCGACTCACCCGCGCTCATCGTGTCGACCAAGTACACACTCGGCGACTTCTATACCTGGCTGCCCCTCAACGACACGCTCGAGCAGGGATCGCAGCGCCGCGTCGTGGAGTTCCAGAGCCGCCGCGAGTTCGAGAACTTCGGCGCCTTCGCCAACGACCTCGGGCGCGAGTACCAGTGGGCGCTGCAAGAGCTTCTCGCGGCCAACGACCGCATCGAGGGCGTGTGGGTGTGGACGCAGGACGGCGGCCCGTGGCGCGCCGGCCCCATGACGCTGTATCTCAAGGCCGGATTCTGGCAGCTCTACGAGCTGAACACGCAGGTGGCGGCATCCCTCGCACGAGATCCCGATGTCGACGTCGACGCCGTCACGGCGGACTGGGCGCGCGAGTGGTTCTCGGACGACCCGGAGCCCCTCGCCGCGATCACCCAGGCGATGGGCCTCTCGCGCGACGCGATCACGCAGGGCATGTACATCGAGCAGTTCGCCGACCAGCGCGTCTTCGCGATCGGCCTCGAGCCGCCGCCGATGATGTGGATCTTCGAGTGGGACATCCTCACCGGCGACTCGGCCGTGCTCGATGTGCTCTACGCGATCGCCCGCGACGCTACGGGCGGCGACATCGATGCCGCGATCGCGGGTGGCGACGAGGCGGTCGCGACGGCGGAGCGCATGCGCGACCTCGTGGCCGAGACGGATGCCGGCGCCTGGCACGATGCCGGCATGCGCGACGCTTTCACGGCGGCGCTGGACTACGAGGTCGACGTGCTGCGGCTGTTGACGGCCTACCGCGCGATGATCCTGCACCAGGGGGAGTGGCACGACACGCTCTCTCCCGCGGCGCACGCGGCGTGGGATGCCGATCGCATCGTGTTCGACGAGCTCGCCGCCGCACATCTCGAGACCTACACAGGCGACATCGACCACCCGGCGTTCAACCTGACCGCCGCGCAGCTCGGCGTCGAGCGGGCGGAGCGCGACCTGACGATGGCGTGGCTCGCGCGCGGGTTGCTTGTCCTCGCCGCAGCGTGGGTGCTCATCGGCATCCTCGCAGCCCGCACGCGCCTCGTCCGTCGCCCGGGCGCCGCGGCCGCCCGCGCGACCTGGCTCGCCTCGACGCGGCCGTGGCGCGCGCGGGAATCGACGCTCGGCACGCTCGAGCTCGACCGCTGGCTCATGCTCGTCGTGCCCGCCGCACTTCTGGTGGCCACACGCGCGGTGCAGACGTCGTTCCTGTCGTGGACGCACCTGGCGGTCGTGCTCGGAGCGTGGCTGATGTTCCTGCTCGTCGTGCGCGTGTGCGTCGGCAGGCGCTCGCCGTGGCCGGTGATCGCCGCGGTCGGCGGAGTGATCGTGTTGCGCTGCATCGTCACCCTCGCCGCACTGTCGTTCACGGGGCCGGGCGGCTACTGGTTCGCGTTCTGGACCGAGCCGCTCTTCCGCACGCTCTACATCGCGGTCGCGTTCGCTCTGTTCGTGTGGGTGTTCGTCGCCGCGGGCTGGGCGCTGTCGAGTCAGGTCGGCGGCCGCCGCGCGTCCGGGTTCGTCCTCGCCGGCATCGGCGCCGGGCTCTTCGTGCCGGCCGTCGTGATCGGCGCGATCGGACTCGAGTCCGCGCTGACGATCTGGAACGACGAGATGGGCCTGCTGCCGTGGGGCCTCGCGCGGATCCTCGGCATCACGACCTACCTCGAGATCCCGGTCGAGACGCCGTGGATCGCGGCTGGTCTCGGTGCGCTGCTCGTCGTCGTCGGCGGTCTGCTGTCGCTGCCGCGGCGAGGCACCCGGGTCTAGGCTGGCGCCACACCGCGCGTGGGCGGTGCATCGATGCATCGGAAGGCGCGCATGTCGAAGAAGTCGCACAAGCAGGGCGATGGCCTCACCTCGAAGCAGTACGCGAAGGAGCTCAAGAAGCTGCACGTCGAGCTGGTGAAGCTGCAGGAGTGGGTGAGGCACGAGGGGCTCAAGGTCTGCATCGTGTTCGAGGGCCGCGACGGCGCCGGCAAGGGCGGGGTCATCAAGGCGATCACCGAACGCGTGACGCCTCGCGTCTTCCGGGTCGTGGCGCTGCCCGCGCCGACCGACCGCGAGAAGAGCCAGATGTACATCCAGCGCTACATCGGCCACTTCCCCGCCGCGGGCGAGGTCGTCATCTTCGACCGCAGTTGGTACAACCGCGCCGGCGTCGAGCGCGTGCTCGGATTCACCGACGAGGCGACCTCACGGAAGTTCCTCGAGCAGGTGCCGTTCGTCGAGCAGGCGATGGTCGACTCGGGGATCATCCTCATCAAGTACTGGCTCGAGGTGAGCCCCGAAGAGCAGACCCGGCGCCTGACGGATCGCATCACCGACGGGCGCAAGATCTGGAAGCTCTCGCCGATGGACCTGCTGTCGTACAACCGCTGGTACGACTACTCCCGTGCGCGCGACGACATGTTCGCCGCGACCGACACCGACGTCGCGCCCTGGCACGTGGCCGTCTCCGACGACAAGGAGCGCGCGCGGCTGAACATCATCTCCCACCTGCTGTCGCAGATTCCCTACGAGGAGATCCCGCGCGAGGAAGCGGTGCTGCCCGCGCGACAGCTGCCCGGCGACTACGTCGATCCGCAGCATCCGTACCGCTACGTGCCGACGAAGTACTGACGGCTGCTCAGACGGCACTCACCGAATCGACCGGCACGATGTCTTTGCCGAGCGGCATCAGCGAGATCGGCACCATCTTGAAGCTCGCGATGCCGAGCGGGATGCCGATGATCGTGAGGCACATAGCGATGCCGGTCGCGATGTGGCCGATCGCGAGCCAGATGCCGGCGAAGATCACCCAGATGACGTTGCCGAGGAACGAGCCGACTCCGGCATCCGGCTTGGCGACGATCGTCTGGCCGAAGGGCCACAGCGCATAGACGCCGATGCGGAACGAGGCGATGCCCCACGGGATCGTGATGATCAGGATGCAGAGCAGGACGCCGAAGAACATGTAAGCGAGGAACATCCAGAAGCCCGACAGGACGAGCCAGATGATGTTGAGGAGGGTGCGCACGGGGTCCATCCTGCCCGGGCAGGGCTGAGAGACCGCCCGGGGGGAGTGCGGCTTTGCCATCGATGTCGGAGCATATCGGCATACTGCGGCGTATGCTTCGACATATGCGCACCACGGTGATCCTTCCCGACGAGCTCTATCGCCAGGTCAAGCAGCGCGCCCGCGCCGAGGACCGCACCGTCACCTCCTTCATGGAAGAGGCACTGCGGCGGGAGCTCGCACGGCGCGAGCTGTCACGGCCGGAGCCGTATGTGGTCCGACCGACCGGCGCCGGCGGAGTGATGCCGGGCGTCGATCTGGCCGACAACGCCGCGCTCCTCGACCTCATGGACGAAGGCGTCCCCATCGAGAGGCGACGCTGATCGTGCTGATGCCTGATGTCAACGTGCTCGTGGGTGCGTTTCGTCGTGACGCGCCAGGCCACGAGGCGCTCAAGCTCTGGCTCGAGCAGGCCGTCGACGCGGATGAGGCGCTCGGCTTGGCACCGGCGGTGATCACGGGCACGGTGCGCGTCCTGACGAATCGGCGTGTGTTCTCGGCGCCTGACGACGTCGAAACGGCACTGCACCACGTCGACCATCTGCTCGCGCAGCCCGAGGTGGCGGTGATCGGGCCCGGACCGAGGCACTGGGAGATCTTCTCGCGTCTGTGCCGAGAGGGCGACGCGAGGGGGAATCTCGCGAGCGACGCCGCGCACGCGGCGATCGCGATCGAGCACGGCGCCACCTGGGTCAGCCTTGACCGCGACTTCGCCCGCTTCCCGGGCCTGCGCTGGGAGACGCCGAACGTATCGTGAGCACCGCCGCAGTCCGAGGAGCGGTTGCGGCGGCGGTGTCGGCGCGCGAGCCTAGACTTGTCGGGCCATGACCGACCCGTCTTCGGCCGCCTCTCGCGCGGCATCCGTCCCTGTCGTCATCGCGGGCGACGCCGGCCCTCGAGCCCACGCCGACGCCCGCCCCGACGAAGACCTGCTCGCGGGCCTCAACCCCCCACAGCGCGACGCCGTGACCTATCGCGGGTCGGCGCTCCTCATCGTCGCCGGTGCCGGGTCGGGCAAGACCAGCGTGCTCACGCGCCGCATCGCGAGCCTGCTGCGCACGAAAGAGGCGTGGCCGAGCCAGATCCTCGCGATCACGTTCACCAACAAGGCCGCCGGCGAGATGCGCGAGCGCGTCGAGCAGCTGGTCGGCGACACCGCACGCGGCATGTGGATCTCGACCTTCCACTCGGCGTGCGTGCGGATCCTGCGCCGCGAGGCCGAGCAGTTCGGCTTCACGAAGGCGTTCACGATCTACGACTCGGGCGATTCGCGCGCGCTCATCAAGCGCTTGGTGAAGGAGCACGAGGCCGACGCCTTCGGGCTGACGCCGGCGGCGACGCAGAGCCGCATCTCGAAGCTCAAGAACGAGCTCGCCGACGCAGAGTCGTATGCGCGCTCGGCGAACATGAGCGATCCCGCCGAGCGCGTCTTCGTCGAGCTGTTCAGCGCGTACCAGCGCGAGCTGCAGAAGGCGAACGCCTTCGACTTCGACGACCTCATCGGGCAGACCGTCTTCCTCTTCCGAGCGTTCCCGAAGGTCGCCGACGTGTACCGGCGGCGATTCCGCCACATCCTCGTCGACGAATACCAGGACACGAACCACGCCCAGTACGCGCTCATCCACGAGCTGACGCGGCCCGTCGGCTCGGACGCCGAACCCTTCGCGGGCGGCGGCGGCATGATGATCTTCGACGCGCCGCCGGCCGAAGAGGAGCAGCAGGCCTCCCTCACCGTCGTCGGCGACTCCGACCAGTCGATCTACGCTTTCCGCGGCGCCGACATCCGCAACATCAGCGAGTTCGAGAAGGACTACCCGGGCGCCAAGGTCGTGCTTCTCGAACAGAACTACCGGTCGACGCAGAACATCCTCTCGGCGGCGAACGCCGTCATCGGGCACAACTTCGACCGCAAGGACAAGAAGCTGTGGACCGACGTGGGCGCCGGCGAGCAGATCGTCGGCTTCACCGGGTACTCGCAGCATGACGAGGCGCAGTTCGTCGCCGACGAGGTCGAGGCGCTGCGACGCACCGGGGTCGACTACTCGCAGATGGCGGTGTTCTACCGCACCAACTCGCAGTCGCGGGCGCTGGAAGAGATCCTCATCCGCTCGGCGGTGCCGTACAAGATCATGGGCGGCACGAAGTTCTACGAGCGCGCCGAGATCAAAGACGCGCTCGCCTATCTCGTCGCCGTCGCGAACCCGGCCGACGAGATGGCGCTGCGGCGCATCATCAACCGGCCGCGCCGCGGCATCGGCGACGTGACGATCGAGGCCATCTCGCGGTACGCCGCCGACCAGCAGATCACCTTCCGCGACGCCCTCGCGAACTCGTCCGCGCTCGCGGTCGGGCCCAAGATCCAGAAGGCGATCGCGCATCTCGACGCCGTGCTCGCCGAGGCGTCCGCTCTGATGCTCCCCGAATCGGGTGAGCTCGCCCCGCCCACCGCCGTCGCCGACGGCCTGCAGGTGCTGCTGTCCAAGAGCGGATACATCGATGCGCTGCGGGCGAGCAAGGACGCGCAGGATGAAGCTCGCGTCGAGAACCTCGACGAACTCGTCGCGGTCGCGCGCGAGTTCGCCCGCAACAACCCCGAGGGCACGGTGCTCGACTTCCTGACCGAAGTCGCGCTCGTCTCCGACGCCGACGACCTCGAAGACGCATCGGGGTCGGTCTCGCTCATGACCCTGCACACCGCGAAGGGGCTCGAGTACGACGCCGTGTTCGTCACCGGCGTCGAAGAGGACCTGATCCCGCACCGCATCTCGGCGGGCGAGCCGGGCGGCCCGCAAGAGGAGCGGCGCCTCTTCTACGTCGGCATCACACGCGCGCGCAAGCGCCTGTACCTGTCCCTTGCGATGACCCGCGCGCAGTTCGGCGAGGTCACGGTCGCGATGCCGAGCCGCTTCCTGCAGGAGATACCGGCCGATCTGCTGCACTGGCGGCAGTCGCCGGGCGATGTCAACTCGCGCGGCGGCACGCAGTCGCGTGCGCTCAATGCACGCCGGACGTCAGGTTCGGGGTATGGCGGCGGGCAGGGCGGCGGCCGCAGGTACGGCGACGATCTCGTGCCGCTCGCTCGCCGCGCGCCGAGCGACTCGATCGAGAAGTTCGCGAACCGGATCCCGGCGAAGGTGCGCGACAACGGCGCGATGGAACTCACGACCGGCGACCGCATCCGTCACGACGATTTCGGCGAAGGACGCGTGGATGCCGTCACCGGCGAGGGTGCGAAGCGCGTCGCCCACGTCCGCTTCGACACGGCCGGGCCCAAGAAGCTGCTCATCAAGATCGCGCCGATCGAGAAGCTGTAGGCGCGTGCTCGCGGGTTAGGCTCGGACGATGGCCTTCTTCTCGCGCCGCAAGGGCGGCGCCGATCAGCCCGATTCCCCCGAAGGCGCGGATGCCGCGGCGGAGGATTCCGGCACACTCGACGCCGTTGAGGTGACGGATGCCGAGACCGAGGCGGCAGCATCCGTCTCGATCTCGATGTCGTCGTTCCAGGGACTCGGCGGCAAGCGCGAAGCAGCGGCCGCTGCCGGCATCACCCCGCGCCCGCGCGGGCCCGAGACGGCGCCGACGAACGTCGAGACGGTTCCGGGGCTGCGCGACAATGTGCTCGTTCGCGACGCGCTCGCGCCGCTGAGCATTCCGCCGACGCCGGCCGACCTGCTCAACGTCGTCCGGCAGCTGCTGCAGGGGCACCTCTTCCTGCGCGTGAAGGGCGATGCGCGTGCGCTCCTCGCGGAAGGCAAGCAACTGCCGCTCGCGGTCGCGACGATCGGCGAGCGCCGCTTCGCCCTCGCCTACAGCAGCGGTGCGGGCCTGCAGTCGAGCGTGCGCGCCGACGGCGACCGCGATACGTCGGCGATGGCGCAGCCGGCGCTCGTGGTCATCCGCCACGTGCTCGCAAGCGGGTACGACGGACTCATCCTCGACCACAGCTCGGCGCCGGCGCGGGCGGTGCTGCCGCGGGAGGTGCTCGAGAAGGCGCTCGAGAAGCTCGACGAATCGCTCACCGTGAAGACGCTCCTCGCGGGGGAGCGGACGCCCGAGACTGCGGCGGCGGTCGTCGACGCGCTCGCGCGCGTGCCGCTGTGGGTCGCGGTCGGGCGCGGCGCGAACGGCGCCCCGGGCATCGCCGAAGGGCGCACCTCCGACGGCTCGCGCTATCTCGAGGTGTTCACGCACCCGCTCGAGGTCGCGGTCATGACGCGCTCCGACCAGGCGGCGCCGCTGACCGCCGCCCAGCTCGCGGGTGCGTTGAACGCCGACGCCGGACTCTCGGGCGTCATGGTCGACCCCGCGGGTCCGTGGATCCGCCTCACGCGCGAAGAACTGGCGCCCCTGCTCGGCTGACGCGGGTCCGCGGTCAGCGGGGGTCGCTCGACGCGCGGGCGGCAGCCACCTGGCGGTGGAGCTCGTCGTGATCCTCGTCCGTCAGCGCCTCGTCGCCGCCGAAGATGTACGGTGCCCCCTGACCGGTGTCGATGAGCGCCTTCAGGCTGCCGTTGACGAACATCCCCCACGCGTTCGTGCAGATGTCGTAGCACTCGTCGTCGGCGGTGAGGCCCTCATGGGTGAACACGACCTCCGTGCCGCCGTCGACGTCGACGATGTCGAACCGGACCGTCGAGTCGTTCCACTCCTGCTTGTCACCGACGAAGTCGAGGTAGCTGCCGGTGACCAGCCATGCGATGCGCCGGCCCTGTTCGAGTTCGATCACCCGGAACCCGCTGTAGTGCAGGCCCGGCACCACGTAGACGAACTCGTCGCCGACAGCGGTGGTTGTGCCGGTGATGCGTCCCCACCAGCTCGCGACGTCGTTGATCGCGTCGAAGGCGTCCATCGGGGAGGCATTCGTGCGGATCGTCGTCGTATAGTTCGCGGCCATGTCGTGCTCCTCTGCTCCGCCCGGTCGGCTCCATGACTTGCGTGATGCAAGCGACCTTAGCGGAGATGCTTGCATCACGCAAGTGTTAGATTCGACCCATGCTCGGAAAGACGTACGACTCCCAGGTGTGTTCGATCGCTCGGTCGCTCGAGGTCGTGGGTGAGCGGTGGAGTCTGCTCATCATCCGCGACGCCCTCTTCGCGGGGGTGACGAAGTTCGGAGACTTCCAGCACAACCTCGGCATCGCCACCAATGTGCTCTCGTCGCGTCTGGAGTCGTTCGTCGCGAGCGGAATCATGTCGCGCGACGACGCCGCCGACTACATGCTCACGCCGAAGGGACGGGCGCTCGCCGTCGCCCTCATGGCGCTGACCGAGTGGGGCGACGAGTGGGCATCCCCGGTCGATCCGCCGATCCTCTACCGGCACTCTGTGTGCGGCGACGCCGTTCACGCGACGGCGCACTGCGATTCGTGCGGCGCGGTTCCGGCCGCCGAGGTCGCGATCCGCATCGGTCCCGGGATGCCGAGCGAGTACCTCGCGGCGCGGCGTGGCGGTACACGAGGCCGATAGGACGATTCCTCCAATGCGTGCCCTCGGCTCGGCGAGTTGAGCGGAGGTTGTGAATAGACCCCCGCGCAATCGCTGTCGAGGCGTGTACTTTGCGTCCATCCATTGGGAGACGGCTGGGGGTCGTTCATCCGGCGATGACGCCGGGGCAGGGGGTGTCTCGTGCGCACGATTCTCGCCGACCGTGTTGCCCGCTTCGTGACCGTCGTCACGATCGCGGTGCTCGCCATATCGATGCTGTTTGTGACGCCGGTCGCGGCGCGAGCCAGTGACGAGTCGCCGCCGATGTCAGCGATGCCGGCATCTGCCGACGCCGAATCCGATGGCGTCGACGCTGCGAGCGTCACCGTTGCGGCCACTGCTTCGATCAGCGGGAAGATCGTCGACGAGAACCAGAACGCAGAAGCGGGCGTTCCCATCACCGCACATCGTGTGATCGGAGTGGGTTCCGAAGCCACGCTCGTTCCTGCGCCGACTGTGCAGTCCGGTGCGGGCGGCACGTATACGATTCCCGGCCTCGCGGCGGGCACCTACTCCCTCGAGTTCGGTGGCCACGGGTCCGGCTATCCGTCGCTGTGGGTGATCGAGTCGGGGATCGCGATCGTCCGGCTGGAGCCTGAGCCCTTCTATGCGGAGCGCTTCCCGCTCGCCTCGGGACAGAGCCTCGTCCAGAACGTCCAAGTGGCACCCTTCGGCTCGATCGAGGGCCATGTGTATGACCAGGCGCCGGCACCGGTGATGGGAGTGCGCCTCACCCTGTTCAGGAGTGGGGTCGTCGGGCCGCTCGAGGTCGGTGCCACGATTGCTGCTGCAGACGGCAGTTTCACGTTCGAGCAGCTCGCGCGCGGCGACTATACGGTCGAAGCCCTGAACGGCGAACGAGTCTTCCGGTCGAGCATGACCGTCCTCGGCGGACGGGCCGAAACGGTCAACGTGGGTGTGACGCATGGCGCGGTGGTCGGTGGTGTGGTGACGGACTCCGACGGGGTGGGAGTCGAGGGCGCGCTCGTCGAAGCGGTTCGGCCGAGCGGCGCTGTGGCGCTGACGACGATGTCGGACGCGGCGGGAGGTTATGTCTTACGGGGTCTCCTCGATGGCTCGCTCACGATCCGCGCGTCGGCTGATGGCCGTGTGCCTCTGTATCTCGGTGGTGCGACGTCGCCGCTCGACGCCGAGTACCGCTACGCCTTCAGCTCGCAGTCGATCGAGGACGCCGACCTCGCCTTTCCTGCGTCGCCGCGCATCGGAGGAAAGGTCGTCGATGCCAACGGCGCTCCCGTCGAAGGTGCTCGGATATGGCTCGTCGCCAAGTCCGCCCCGACGGACGTCAGCACCGAGTCCGGAGCTGACGGCCGGTTCGGGTTCGCCCACGCGGGTGCCGGTGAGTACACGCTGCTGGTGGAACCACCTGAGGGGTCCGCGCTCGCGAACTCGTGGTACCAGTCGCCGACGGAACAAGGCGCCGTGTACTTCACCATCGACGAGTCCGATCTCGATGCCGGCACCACCACTCTGGCAGCGGGCGGCTCGATCGCCGGCACGGTCGTGCCGCCGCATCCCGATGACGACCTCACGGTCACCCTGTATCGCTGGGCGGCTGGCGGAATCGTCGTCGGTGTCTATGCGGCCGACCTCGACGGCTCAGTCGAGTTCGAGTTCACGAATCTCGTCGCGGGCACGTACACGGTCGGGGTCACCTCAGGTGACAGTCAGCGCTGGCTGGGGGGAGCGGCGACGGCAGCGCAGGCGTCCTCGGTGTCGGTGCTGGCAGGCGAGTCGATAACCGGCCTGAGTGTCGCGTTCCCCCAGTTCTCAGGTGCTATCTCGGGTCGAGTGACCGCAGCATCCGGTGTCGCCACGGATTGGAGCAATGCATGGGTCTACGCGGAGACCTTCGACGGGACCGAGGGCCTGGGGGTGCGGCCATCGCCCGATGGCCGATTCACCATTGCCGGGCTTGCACCCGGAACCTATCGGGTCGCGATCTTCGGGCTCAAGGGTCATATCGAGACCTGGTACCGCTCAACGACAGCGACGGTCTCGGCCGACGCGGCAACCCCCGTGACCGTCGGCTCGACTGCCGTGACCGTCAACTTCACCGCGATCGCGGCCAACGCGACACTACGCGGGCGTCTCGAGGGAACAGACAATCAACCGGGCAGGGACGCCCAGGTGACACTCCTGATCGTCGACGTCGACGGAACCGCGCGCTATGTGGATGAAACGACGACCGATAAGAACGGGGAGTTCTTCTTCACCAATGACGTTCGTCTCGGCCAGTACTACGTCATCTACACCGGCTTTGAAGGCTGGGATGAGTGGTACACGAGCGGATGGAGCGTGCGAGACATCGGCGACTCGCACCTCGTCTACGTCGATACTCCGATCGTCAACATAGACTTCCGGCTCGGACAGCGGTTCTCGGCGTCGGGTGAGGTGCGCGATCAGACGACCAGCGCGGGCCTCCACGACGTCCTCGTCACCGCGATCGACACCGTGAACGGCGATACCTATCAAGCGCGGACCGACGCAGTCGGCGCGTACTCGATCACGCATCTTCGCGCCGGCAACTACAAGATCCGTTTCGGTGACTTCGAGACGGCGGAGGCACTCCACGGGTACTACGGGCCGGAGTGGTACGGCGGTTCGCTGGGGTCGGGCGGCTCGACGATCGTGCCGATCAGTTCGAACGTCACCCTCGGCATCGGCTTGGTCGAGCAGGGGGCTCTCATCTCGGGGACGGTCAGGGCGTCGGTGACTCCTCACCCGACGATCTGGCTCAAGGGCGCGCAGGTGAAGCTCTACTCCGGGAGCGAGCTTCTGGCCACAACCGACGTGCAATCCGGCTACCTGTCGGGTGACGCGCCCGGGGCCTTCCGCTTCCGGGTGAAGGCCGGCACGTACAAGATCTGCGTCGATCCGCCACCCGATCGGACAGACATCGTCCCGGGCTGCTGGAACGGCACGATCGGTCAGGCAGCGCCAGGGACGTCGCCGACGGTCGGGGCCGCGATCGTGATGCAGCCGGGTGACGAACGGGACCGGATCGATATCGGCCTCGTGGCGTGGAAGACCCTGACGTCGGCGACGCCGACGATCACAGGTACCGCGGCCGTCGGCACGACCCTGACAGCCGTGGCCGGGACATGGACCTCGGGCACCGCCTTCACCTACAAGTGGATGGCGTCCGCTGTGGTCATACCCGGAGCGACCGCTTCAACCTTCGTCGTGACGCCCGCGATGCTCGGCAAGAAGATCTCGGTATCGATCACGGGGACGAAGCCGGGATACCGCACCGTCACCAAGACCTCCTCGCAGACGGCGACCGTCGTCCTCGGCACGCTGGTCGCGCCGACGCCGACGATCTCGGGCTCCCTTGCCGTCGGCTACCGACTTACCGCGGTGCCCGGCACCTGGACGCCGGCGGCGACTCTCACGTACCAGTGGTATGCCGGCGGTGTCGCTGTTTCGGGGGCGACCGCGCCCCAGTTCCTTCTGACCACGGCCCAGAAGGACAAGCAGATGACCGTCCGCGTCAGCGGAAGCCTCATCGGCTACAACCCGGCATCCAAGACGTCGGCGGCGAGCGCGAAGGTGACCACGGTCGGCACGCCCACCATCACGGGAGTGGCGCGGACCGGCGCCACGTTGACTGCCGTCCCTGGAGTCTGGGCGACCTCGACGACTTTCGCCTACCAGTGGTACGCAGACAAGGTCGCGGTCGCGGGCGCGACGAAGAACACCTTCGTGCCGACCGCCGCTCAGGACGCCAAGTCGATCACGGTTCGCGTGACCGGGACAAGGGCCGGCTACGGAACGGTGGCTCGGACCTCCGCGGCGACGCTCAAGGTGATGCGCTTCAGCGCGCCGACGATCAGCGGCTCACTCGCGGTCGGCATGACGCTCACCGCCAAGCCGAACACGTGGTCGGCGGGCACGACGTTCTCGTACCAGTGGCTCGCGGCCGGTGTCGCCGTCACCGGCGCCACGAAGTCCACCCTGGTGCTGACGACGGCGCAGCGCGACAAGCAGATCAGCGTCAAGGTGACCGGCGCGCAGTCGGGCTTCGCGACCGTTGTCGCGGCATCCGCTCTCTCTCCGAAGGTCACGACAGTCGCGACGCCGACGATCACCGGAACGCCGAGGGCCGGCGCCACGTTGACGGCGAGTCCCAACACGTGGGGGACGGGAACGACCTTCACCTATCAGTGGTTCGACGACGGAGTGGCCATCCCCGGAGCGACGCTGAAGACGCTGCTGCTCGGCGAGGCACAGGTCGGCGGGCAGATCTCGGTCACGGTGACGGGGCAGCGACCCGGCTACGGAACGGTGGCGAGGACGTCCGCGAAGACTCTGCGGGTGGCGCTCACAGCCGTGCCCAAGATCGTCGGCACGTCGAGCGTCGGCTCGGCGCTGACCGCGCAACCCGGTGTGTGGACCGCCGGTACCGCGTTCGCCTACCAGTGGTACGCGAACGGCGTCGCGCTCTCGGGCGCAACGGCGCCGTCGCTCAGTCTCACGGCGGTACACGCGGGGAAGCAGGTCTCGGTCAAGGTCACCGGTACACTCAGCGGCTATCCGACCCTCGCCCGTACGTCCGGGACGGTCACGATCACGTGACCTCGTGCGGCATCCGGCGGACCAGACGAAGCCGCGGAGGTGCGGGCGGCGGCGACCGGCCTTAGGGTCGACATCATGGCGAGCGAGTTCGTGATGCTGACCGTGCCCGGACCCGACGGCGACCGCGAGGTTCGGGTGTCGAGCCCCAACCGCGTGCTGTGGCCTGAGCTCGGGATCACCAAGCATGAACTCGCCGCGTACCTGATCGCGGTCGCGCAGCCATTCCTCGCAGCGAACGGCGATCGGCCGGTGTCGCTCGAGCGGTTCCCTGAGGGCGTCGACGGCGAGCGCTTCTACTCCAAGAACCCGCCGAAGGGTGCGCCGGCATTCGTGGCTGCGCAGACCGTGACTTACAACTCGGGCCGACGGCATCCCCAGCTCGTCCTCACCGAGATCGCCGCGGCCGTGTGGGCCGTGCAGATGAACACGATCGTGTTCCACCCGTGGGCGTCGCTCGCGTCGAACACCGACAACCCCGTCGAGCTGCGCATCGATCTCGACCCGCAGCCGGGCACGGATTTCGCGGATGCCGCGGCCGTCGCGCCCGCGCTGCGAGAGGTTCTCGCCGAGTCCGGTCTCGACGCGTTCGTCAAGACGAGCGGCAACCGCGGGCTGCACGTCTTCTGCCCGATCGAGCCGACGCACGAGTTCCTCGACGTGCGTCACGCCGTGATCGCCGCCGGCCGCGAACTCGAGCGCCGCATGCCTGACAGAGTGACGATGAACTGGTGGAAAGAGGAGCGCGGCGAGCGCATCTTCATCGACTTCAACCAGGCCAACCGCGATCGCACGATGGCGGGGGCGTACAGCCCGCGAGCGCTCGCGGGCGCGACCGTGTCGACGCCGGTGACGTGGGACGAGCTCGCGGCCGGAGTCGATCCGGGGTCGTTCACGGTGCGGTCGGTGCCGGAGCGCCTTGCGGAGGTCGGCGACCCGTGGGCGGGACTGCTCGACGGGCCCGGCCGCATCGACACGCTGCTGGAGTGGTGGCGGCGCGACCTCGATGCAGGCCTCGGTGAACTGTCGTTCCCGCCCGATTTCCCGAAGATGCCGGGCGAGCCGCCGCGCGTTCAGCCCAGCCGCATCAACCCCGAGAACTGGCCGGCGGCCGACGGATGACCGGGGTGCGGAGCCCGCGATGATCGCCGACACCGAACGCCTGTTGCAGCGGATTGCCATCGAGCCGGATCCGGTCGTGCGCAACCGCATGATCACGCAGTGCTACCGCGACCTCGCCGAGCACCTCGCGGCGCTGATCGGTCGCCGCGATCTCAGCTGGTTCGCGTTCGGCGCGTGGGCGAGCGGCACCGCGGGGGCCGCCATCCGGGGCGAGGGGCTGCCCCTCGACCTCGGGACGTCGCGGAACGTCGCCGCCGGAAACCTCGCGATCATCGTCGACGTCGCACCGCCGTTCCTTGCGTGGCTGTGCGCGGTCGAGCAGGCCGGAGCGCCCACCCGTGACGCGCTGGAGCGCGCGCTCGCCGACCCGCTGCTGCAGGCCGCGCCGCTGCTCTCCGACGCGGTGCGGTGCTACCAGCGCGCGATCGAGCTCGCAGCAGCCGGCGACGGGCTCGAGGCGACCGACAAGCTGATCGCCGAGCTCGTGCTGCGCGCGAACATCCTCGTCGGCGCGCACGAGCAGCACGTCGTCGATCACTTCATCGACGAGGCGATGCCACTTGGGGGCGTCTTCGGGCTCGTGACGACGCGGTTCGTGCGCATCGTGACGCCGGACGGTGAGCTCGACGTGTGCGAAGACGTTGTGGTTCCGGGGTACCTCGCGCCCGACGCCTTCCCGCTCCCGCTCATGCAGCTGGAAGATCCCGACCTGTGTGCCTTGTGCGACCGGTTCGGTCAGTCGCACGAGGCGGATGTCGCAGCATCCAATTCCCTCGTGTGGGAGGACTTCGACGACCGCATGGGGTTCATCCTCACGTTCTTCCGCGCCTATCAACGCGACGAGCGCTTCTTCGCGGTGCCGGTTGAGTTCCTTCCCGAGCTCGAGGGTCCCGCGGCCCCGTCCTGAGTCGCTGAACCGGCGGTCTTCCCCGGTTTGGGGCGTCAAACCTGCGCGACGCGCCGGATGCCGCGGCGTGGCGTGCACGGAACGCGCCCCAAACCGGGAGGAAGGGGGAGCGTCCGGTCAATCCAGCACGGCGCCGACGTCGTAGGCCGACACACTTTCGAGCTGCTCGTACGTGCACGAGCGCGGGTCGCGGTCGGGGCGCCAGCGCTCGAACTGCACGGTGTGACGGAACCGCCACCCCTCGAGCTGGTCGTACCGCACCTCGAGCACGCGCTCGGGGCGGAGTTTGACGAAGGACGAGTCGGCGCGTCCGGACTGGAACCGCGACTTCTCGCCCTCGCCGGTGAGTGCCGCGCCGTCGTCGTCGCGCTGAACGAGAGGAGCGAGCTCGTCGACGAGCTCGAGGCGGCGCTTGTCGGTCCATGCTGAGACGGCGCCGACGTTGTGGAGCACGCCGTCGTCGTTGTACAGCCCGACCAGGAGCGACCCGACCCCGGCGCCCGACTTGTGGATGCGGTACCCGAGTGCGACCACGTCGGCCGTGCGCGCGTGCTTGATCTTGAACATCGTCCGCTTGTTCGGAGCATACGGCTGCGCGAGCGGCTTCGCGATCACGCCGTCGAGCCCCGCGCCCTCGAACTCGCTCAGCCAGCGGCGGGCGGTGTCTGCATCCGTCGTCGTCCTCGTCACATGGATCGGGTGCGGCACGCCGCCGAGCAGGTCGACCAGCTGCGCGCGGCGCGCCACGAACGGCTCGGGCTGCAGATCGCGCTCGCCGAGGGCCAGGATGTCGAAGGCGATGAACATCGCCGGCGTCGTCTCGGCGAGCATGTTCACGCGGGATGCCGCCGGGTGGATGCGCTGCGTGAGCGACTCCCAGTCGAGGCGCTGCGCGCCCGGTTCGCCCTTCGGGACCACGACCTCGCCGTCGAGGAGGCACGGCTCGGGCAGCAGCTGCGAGAACGCCTCGACGAGCTCGGGGAAGTACCGGGTCAGCGGCTTCGCGCCGCGCGAGCCGATCTCGACGTTCTCGCCGTCCCACGACACGAGCCCGCGGAAGCCGTCCCACTTCGGCTCGAAGCTGAGCCCGCCGGGCGTCTTGGCGGGGTCCGGCACGTCGGGCACGGACTTCGCGAGCATCGGCGCGGGGATGTCGTACGGCATCCCCCCATCCTGCCGTGCGGGGCGCGGCGAGCGACAGGGCCCCGCGCTACGCCTCGATCGGATGTTTGGGGCGCGCCCACCGGGCGGGCAGGTTCGGTCCGTCCCACACCTGGATGACGCCCCACGCCGCGGCGGCGATCGGCACGGCGAGGACTGCCCCCACGATGCCGCCGAGCACGGTGCCCACGGTCAGGGCGACGAGGATCACGAAGGCGTGCAGCTTCATCGACCGGCCCATGAGCACCGGCTGGAGGAAATTGCCCTCGAGCTGGTTCACGAGCACGACCACACCGACCACCAGCAGAGCGTTGAACCAGCCGTTCGCCACGAGGGCGACGAGCGCCGCGACGATGCCGGCGACGGTCGCACCGACGATCGGGATGAACGCGAGAAGGAAGACGAGCACGGCGAGCGGCAGCGCCAGCGGAACCTGCAGGATCAGCAGACCGATCAGGATGCCGATCGCGTCGACGGCGGCGACGGTCGCCGTGCCGCGCACATACGACCCCAGCACCGTGGTCGTCTTGTCGCCGATGCGACGGGCACGCACGTAGTGCTCGCCCCGGAAGGGGCGCAGCAGGAACTCCCACATCTGCGGCCCGTCCTTCAGGAAGAAGAACAGGATCGTGACCATGAGCACGAGTCCGGTCACGAAGTTCGCGACGGCGCTCACGCCGGCCAGCGCCCCCGAGCCGAACTGCGCACTCGTGACGAAGTCGGTGAGGGTCGCGAGCCACTCGTCGAGCTGATCCCGCGTCGGTGCGAACGGCAGCGTCTGCACCCAGTCGATGACACGCCCGACCCCGTCCTCGGCCCGAGCGTAGAGCTCGTCCCACTGGTCGCGGACGGCCCACACGATGAGCAACGCGAGGCCGGTGAGGATGAGGACGATCGTCAGAAGGGTGATCGTCGTCGCGAGTGCCGACGGGACGCCCCGTCGCCGCATCCAGCTCATGACGGGGTTGAAGGCGCACGCGAGGATGAGCGCGATCACGAGCGGGATGGTGACGAGCGTCAGTTGCTGGATCGCGAAGATGATCCCGGCGACGACGGCCACCACGACGATGATCTGCAGCGCACGAATGCTGAGCATGCCGAATCCGTCGGCCCACAGACTCCACGGCGCCCGGGTCGCCTTCAGCTCGATGTCCGTCGACTCGAGCTGTACCCGGTGCGGGTCGTTTCGGAACAGTCCCATGCGAATGAGGCTAGGCGGGCGACGTCATTCGCCCGGAAGGCTTGCCGCCGGGCGGCCAAGGCGGCATGATGCGCGGCGTGCTATTCTCACAAAACCGACCAGCCGGTATGTCCCTAGCGCAAGGAGGCGCCATGCCCGCAGCATCACGGCAGCGATTCGAGGGAACGGTCTCGCTCGTCACCGGCGCGAGCCGGGGAATCGGGTTCGCCATCGCACGACGGATCGTAGACGAGGGCGGGTCGGTCGTCATCACAGGCCGCAAGCAGGACTCCCTCGACGCCGCGCTCGCCGAGCTCGGCCCCGCGGCATCCGCCGTCGCCGGTCGCGCCGACGACGCCGACCACCGGGCAGTGGTCTTCGCCCACATCGCCGAGCGTCGCGGCCGCCTCGACCACCTCGTCAACAACACCGGCATCAATCCCGTCTACGGCCCGCTCATCGGGGTCGATGCGGATGCCGCGCGCAAGATCATGGAGGTGAACGTCGTCGCGACCCTCGAGTGGACCCGCGCCGCTGTCGCCGCGGGCCTCGGTCGCTCGGTCGTGAACATCGCCTCGGTCGCGGGGCTCGGAGCGAGTCCGGGCATCGCGTTCTACGGCATCTCGAAGGCTGCCCTCATCAACCTGACGGTGCAGCTGGCGTACGAGCTCGCCCCCGGCATCCGGGTCAATGCCGTCGCCCCCGCCGTCATCAAGACCGCGTTCGCGCGTGCCCTCTACGAGGGCCACGAGGCTGAGGCGTCGGCCGCGTATCCGCTCGCGAGACTCGGCGAGACGACCGATGTCGCCGGCCCCGTCGCCTTCCTGCTTTCGGACGATGCCGCATGGATCACGGGCCAGACCCTGCCGATCGACGGCGGAGCCGGCATCCGCCCGTTCCTGTGACCGGGAAGGATGAACGCATGAAGGACTCCAACGTCGCCGACGACGTCACCCGTGCCGCCGTCGAGCTCTTCGCGCAGCAGGGCTACGCCAACACCAGCGTGCAGCAGATCGTCGAGGCCGCCGGCGTCACCAAGGGCGCGATGTACCACTACTTCGAGTCGAAGGACGATCTGCTCTTCGGCATCTACGAGACGCTCCTGTCGCTGCAGAAGGCGCGGCTCGACGAGATCATCGCCCGCGGGGGCGCGGTCGAAGACG
Organism: Microbacterium sp. 2FI; assembly: GCF_005502885.1. Lineage (GTDB taxonomy): Bacteria > Actinomycetota > Actinomycetes > Actinomycetales > Microbacteriaceae > Microbacterium. The sequence continues at coordinate 54,832 of NZ_SCMR01000005.1, read as the reverse complement.
TGCTGCGCGCCGTGTGCGTCGACGTGATCGAGACGTCGATCGAGCACATGGCAGAGGGCACGGTGTTCTTCCGCAGCATGCACATGCTCTCCGCGCCGCGCCGGCAGGAGGTCACGCGCCGCCGCCGGGCGTATCACGACGAGTTCGCAGAGCTCATCGAACGCGGCGGGCGCGACGGCCGCTTCCGCACCGACATCCCCGTCGCAGTCCTCGTCGCGCACTTCTTCAGCGACCTGCACTACCTCTCGCACTGGTACTCGCCAGAGGGCCCCGAAGACAAGACCGTCGTGGCGCAGCAGCTCACCGACCTCTTCCTCACCAGCATCAGGAGAACGGATGCCCCTGCCTGACACCATGCGCGCGTGGCGCGTCGCACGGCTCGGCGAGCCCGCCGAAGCCCTCTCGCTCGACGTGGTCGACACGCCGCAACCGGGCCCGGGCGAGGTGCTGGTGCGGGTCGGCGCGGTCGCGGCGAACTTCCCCGACGTGCTGCTCGCGCGGGGCCAGTACCAGGTGAGGCCTGAGCTGCCGTTCGTGCCCGGGGTCGAGTGCAGCGGCACCGTCGCCGGGGTCGGTGAGGGCGTCGACGGTCTGGCCGCGGGCGACCGCGTCGTCGCCGCCAAGATCGGCGTGCTCGCCGAGTACGCGGTGGTCCAGGCCCCAGCCGTGCACCGCATTCCGGATGCCGTCTCGCTCGTCGCCGCGTCCGGCCTGACGATCGCATACCAGACGGCGTGGTTCGCGTTGCATCGTCGCGCCGCGATCCGGCCGGGGGAGTGGCTGCTCGTGCACGCCGCGGCAGGCGGCGTAGGAGCTGCCGCGGTGCAGCTCGGCGTCGCCGCCGGTGCCCGCGTGATCGGGGTGGTCGGCTCGGATGCGAAGGCCGAGGTCGCCCGCGCAGCCGGAGCCGCGCACGTCGTGGTGCGCGGCCGCGACGACATCGCGGCATCCGTCAAGCAGGCCACCGGCGGCCACGGCGCCGACGTCGTGTTCGACCCGGTGGGCGGCGACGCGTTCCAGGCATCGACACGGTGCGTCGCCTTCGAGGGCCGGATCGTGGTGATCGGCTTCGCGAGCGGCGAGATCCCGACGCTCACCGCCAGCCACACGCTCGTGAAGAACTACGGCGTGCTCGGCCTCTACTGGGGGCTCTACCAGGAGCGCTTCCCCGACCTCGTCGCCGAGGCGCACGCCGACCTCGTCCGGCTGCTCGAGACCGGAGCGATCGACCCGATCGTCGACCACGTCGTGCCGTTCGAGCGGGCGCCCGAGGCGTTGACCGCACTCGCCTCCGGCGCGACGGTGGGCCGTGTCGTGATCGAGGTCGCGGGGTGAGCGACCTCGGCGGGCGCGTGTGCCTCGTGACCGGGGGCGCACGCGGCATCGGCGCCGCCTATGCTCGGGCGCTGCATGCGGCGGGTGCCCGGGTCGTGATCGCCGACATCCTGGCCGATGAGGGAGCGGCGCTCGCCGCAGAGCTCGGGGCCCGAGCACTGTTCGTCACGCTCGATGTCACGGACGAGGCGCAGTGGGATGCCGCGGTCGCAGCATCCGTCGCCGCCTTCGACGGGATCGACGTGCTCGTCAACAACGCCGGGATCGCCAACGCCGCGCCGATCGAGCACTTCACGACCGCGAAGTGGGACGCCGTCATCGCCGTCAACCTCACCGGCACCTTCTTCGGATGCCGCGCGGTGGTTCCGGTGATGAAGACACAGGGGCGCGGCGCGATCATCAACATCTCGTCGGTGGAGGGCATGCGCGGGAGCCCCGGCCTGCACGGCTACACCGCCGCGAAGTTCGGCGTGCGCGGACTCACGCAGTCGCTCGCCGTCGAGCTCGGCCCGTTCGGCATTCGCGTGAATTCGGTGCACCCGGGCTTCATCCGCACCGACATGACCACCCGGATCGATCCCTCGCGTCTCGACATTCCGCTCGGTCGCCCGGGGGATCCCGCCGACGTCGCGGGGACCATCGTCTTCCTCGCGAGCGATGCCTCGGCGTTCACGAGCGGCGGCGAGTTCGTGGTCGACGGCGGCATGATCGCCGGCATCCCGCACAAGTAGCAGCCGCGGGTAGCGGGAGCGGGGGTCAGCGACGAAGCTCGGCGCGGCCGAGGCTCGACAGGTGCACCTCGTCGGGTCCGTCGGCGATGCGCAGCGACCGGATGCCGGCATAGAGCTCGGCGAGCGGGGTGTCGCTCGAGACCCCTGCGCCGCCGTGCACCTGGATCGCCCGGTCGATGATCGTCTGCATCGCCCGGGGCACCGCGATCTTGATCGCCTGGATCTCGGTCATCGTCTGCCGGTTTCCGACGGTGTCCATGAGCCAGGCGGTCTTGAGCACGAGGAGGCGCAGGGCTTCGAGCTGAATCCGCGCCTCGGCCGCCCATTCCCGGACGACGCCCTGATCGGCCAGGGTCCGCCCGAACGCGTGCCGCTCGTTCGCGCGGGTGCGCAGCAGCGACAGGGCGCGCTCACCCATGCCGATCGCGCGCATGCAGTGGTGGATGCGGCCGGGTCCGAGCCGGGCCTGCGCGATCGCGAAGCCCGATCCCTCGTCGCCGATGAGGTTCGCCGCCGGCACCCGCACGTCGTCGAAGGCGACCTCGGCGTGTCCGCCGTGGTCGCGGTCGTCGAATCCGAAGACGCTGAGGGGTCGCACGATCCGCACCCCGGGGGTGTCGCGGGGAACGAGGATCATCGACTGCTGGCGGTGGCGATCGGCATCGGGATCGGTTTTGCCCATCACGATGAAGAGCGCGGCATCCGGATTCATGGCGCCGGTCGACCACCATTTGCGACCGGAGATGACGTAGTGGTCGCCGTCGCGGCGGATGCGGGTGCCGATGTTCGTCGCATCGGACGACGCCACCTCGGGCTCGGTCATGCAGAACGACGAGCGGATCTCGGCGCGCAGCAGCGGCTGGAGCCACTGCTCCTTCTGCGCGGGCGTGCCGAAGTCGTTCAGCACCTCCATGTTGCCGGTGTCGGGAGCGGCGCAGTTGAAAGCGACCGGCGCGAGTCTCGGGCTCCACCCGGTGATCTCGGCGAGGGGGGCGTACTGCAGGTTCGTGAGGCCGGCGCCGCCGTGGTCGCCGGGGAGGAAGAGGTTCCACAGTCCCTGCGCGCGCGCCTTCGCCTGCAGGTCGGCGACGACGGGCCACCCGCCCCACCGCTCGCGTTCGGCGGTGAGCTGCGCCTCGAGCACGGGCTCGGCAGGCAGCACATGCTCGTCGAGGAATGTACGCACGCGCTTCGTGAGTTCACGCATGCTGTCGTCGGGGGCGAAGTCCATCAGCGCACCTCGAGTCCTTTCCGGGCGAGCGGCTCGACGAGCGCGCCGATCCGATCGAAGCCTTCGCCGACGGTGTCGCCGGCCTGGAAGCGGAAATGGATCCCCTCGAGGATCACGGCGAGCTTGTACGCGGCGAAGGCGCGGTACCAGCGGAGATCCGGGATGCCGCCGCCCGATCGCTCTGCGTACACGTCGACGAGCTCGTCGAACGCGGGGTACCCGGCATCCGGATCCACGGCGCTCGGCACGGCGCCCGCGAAACCTCCGGGCAGGCCTCTGATGTCCCAGTACAGAGCGAAGATCCCGAGGTCGACGAGGGGGTCACCGAGGGTCGCCATCTCCCAGTCGAGGATCGCGGAGATGTGGGGCGAACCGGCGTCGCCCACCACCAGCGCGTTGTCGAGGCGGAAGTCGCCGTGGACGATGCCGGTGCGGGTCGTCGCAGGCATGCCCCCTGCGAGCGAGTCCTGGAGAGCGTCGAGCGCGGGCGTCTCGCGCGAGCGCGAGGCATCCAGCTGCCGTCGCCACGTCGACAGCTGGCGGGCGAGATACCCGTCGGGGCGGCCGAAGTCGCCGAGCCCGACCGATTCGGGGTCGACGCGGTGGAGGTCGGCCAGGTGCTGCACGAGTTCGATGCTGAGAGAGCGGAGCCCCGCGGGGGTGTAGGCCGCGTTCTGCGAGGTGTGCGCGAGGACGCGACCGGGCGCGCGCTCCATGACGAAGAACACGGTGCCGGTCACCTGCCCCGCCGCGGTGTCGTCGACGACGTCGACGGTGCGGGGGACGGGAACGCCGGTTCCGGCGAGGGCGGAGATGACCCGGTGCTCCCGCCGCATGTCGTGGGCGCTCGAAAGCACGTGGCCGAGAGGCGGCCGGCGCACGATGAGGGGGATCCGCGCCCCCTCGACGGCGTACGTGAGGTTGCTGCGGCCGCCCGCGATGACGGATGCCGACAGCGCGCCGCCCGCGAGGTCTGGGTGCGCGTCGGCGATCCATGCGGTGAGCCCCGCGACGTCGAGCCCGGGCACATCGGTCGCCATCGGCCCCGCCTCTCCGTGCCGCGTCGGTGCAGCATCCTCCCCACCATACCGCCTGGTCGGTTTGTCGGATCACCCGTGTTCCGCGATGACTACGCGAGCAGGCGCGCCTCGATCTGGGCGCGGATCGCCGCCGGCACCGGCGTCGGGCGCCGCGTGGCGGCGTCGACGAACACGTGCACGAAGCGCCCTGTCGCGATCGGATCGTCCTCACCCGCGCGCAGGATGCCGAGTGACCATGTGACGCTCGTGGTGCCGAGGCTCTCGATGCCGATGCCGACCTCGAGAGGCTCGGGGAACGACGCCGACGCGTGGAACTCGCACGACGACGCGGCGCACAGGGCGATCGCGTCGCCCTGCGGATTGAGGCCGGCGCTGATCATCCACGCGTTGACGGCAGTGTCCATCGCCTCGTAGTAGACGGTGTTGTTGATGTGCCCGTACTGGTCGTTGTCGTTCCAGCGCGTGCCGAACGGCGCGCGGACGGCGAACGCGCCCATCACGCGTCGACGCGCAGCAGCAGCCGGAACGCGACGCGCGCGCGTTCCGAGCTCGGCTGATCGCCCGAGATGAGATCGGCGTAGGTGAACGATTCCGACATGCGCACGAGCAGGTAGGCGAGCCCTGCCGGATCGATCGCACCGCGGAGGGGCTCGTCGCCGAGATCGCGGCGCACGAGCCACTCGCTCGTGGCGACATAGCGGCGCTGGATCGGGCTCTCCTTCGTGGTGAGGAGCCGCAGGGCGCGTGCCGGCTCGCGGCGCAGGAACTGCCGGAAGAAGTCGGCGGTGATGAGGTCGTCGACGAAGTGGGCGAGGATGCCGGCGATGCGCTCGCCGCCCGCGAGGCGCTCGCTCGCGCGCTCGGCTTGCACGAGGGTGGGCACCGCGAGCGACCAGAGCACCTCGCCGAGCAGCGCATCCCGGTTGCCGACCCACCGGAACAGCGACGTGCGGTCGACGCCGAGGGATCCGGCGAGCCCGCCCATGTCGATGCGGTAGCCGGCGATGAACGTCTCTCGTGCCCGCTCGAAGGCCCGGACGGCGTCGGGGTGCGCGCCGGACGCGAGTCTCTCGGAAAGCCAGGAGGGCGCGGCATCCACCCCCACCGTCGCGATCGGGACGCGGGATGCCGTGGCCGTGGTCATGCGGGAACTCTACGCCCGTGATAACGGGCGTCAGGCCGCCGGGACGACCAGCGCGATGCTCCCGGCGACCAGCGCGGGCCGCGACGCCCCCTCGATCTCCACCGTCGTCGCGATTCCGACGCGGTGCCCCTGCAGGCTCGCTTCGACCGAGGTCACCTCGATCGAGGCCCGCACGCGCGACCCGCTCGTCACCGACTGCAGGAACCGCACCCTGTCGAGGCCGTAGTTGACGATCATCGATGCGCCGTCGATCGCGAGGAGTCCCGCGGTGAGGCGCGGGATGAGCGACAGGGTCAGGTAGCCGTGGGCGATGGTCGCGCCGAAGGGACCGGATGCCGCGCGCTCGGCATCGAGATGGATCCACTGCCAGTCCTCGGTGGCATCGGCGAAGGCCTGGATGCGCTCCTGATCGATGGCGAACCACTCGCCGGTCGCGGTCTGGCCGATCGCGGACTCGAGCTCTGCCGGCGAAGACACCGAGATGCTCATGCGCGCGGACCCCCGGCGACGTAGAGCACCTGGCCCGAGACGAATCCGGCCTCTTCCGAGCAGAAGAACGAGGCCGCCGCGGCGATGTCGTCGGGGTAGCCGGCGCGCTGCACCGGAACCTCGGCGGCGGCGCCGGTGACGAAGTCCTCGAACGAGACACCCATCCGCTCGGCCGTCGCACGGGTCATGTCGGTGACGATGAAGCCGGGCGCGATCGCGTTGGCGGTGACGCCGTAGCGGCCGAGTTCGAGGGCGAGGGTCTTGGTGAAGCCCTGCAGGCCGGCCTTCGCTGCGGCGTAGTTCGCCTGGCCGCGGTTGCCGAGCGCCGACGTGCTCGACAGGTTCACGATGCGTCCCCACCCGGCCTTCACCTGGTGGGCTTGCACCGCGCGCGACATCAGGAACGCCCCGCGCAGGTGCACGTTCATGACGGCATCCCAGTCGTCTTCGGTCATCTTGAACAGCAGGTTGTCGCGGATGATCCCGGCGTTGTTGACGAGGATCGTGGGGGCGCCGAGCTCGGCCTCGACGCGGGCGACGGCATCCGCCACGGCTGTGGCGTCGGAGACGTCGGCGCCGATGCCGATCGCTCGGCCGCCGGCATCCGTGATCCGCGCCACGGTGTCGGCGCAGTGCGCCTCGTCGAGGTCGATGACGGCGACGGCGTTGCCGTCGGCGGCGAGTCGTGCGGCGGTGGCTGCGCCGATGCCGCGCGCGGCGCCGGTGACGATGGCGGTGCGGGTCATGTGCTGGTCCTCTCGGGGTTCAGAACGTGATGAGCTGACGGAGTTCGCCGCCGGCGGCGAGGCGGTCCATCGCCGCGTCGATGCCGTCGAGCGAGATGCGCGACGAGACGAGGCGCTCCAGGGGCAGGCGCCCCGCCCGCCACAGCTCGACGTAGCGGGGGATATCGCGGCTGGGTACCGCTGAGCCCAGATAGCTGCCGATGATCGTGCGTGCCTCGGCGGTGAGCACGAGCGGCGACACGCTCGCGCGCGCGTCGGGCGCCGGAAGGCCGACCGTGACGGTGGTGCCGCCCGGCGCGGTGAGGGCGAGCGCGGTCTCGAAGGCGCGCACGGCGCCGGCGGCTTCGATGACGACAGGAGCGCGGATGCCGCGGTCCACGGCATCCGCGGGGCTCAGCGCCAGCGCGGCCCCGAGTTCGCGGGCGAGGTCGAGCTTGGCGGGCACGGCGTCGACGCCGATCACCTCATGCCCGAGCGCGAGGGCGACGAGGACCGCAGCCATGCCGACCCCGCCGAGCCCGACGACGACCACGGCGTCGCCCGGCGCCGGGCGGCCGGCGTTGAGCACGGCTCCGCCGCCGGTGAGCACCGCGCAGCCGAGGAGTGCGGCGATCTCGGCGGGCACATCGGCGTCGACGGGCACGACCGAGGTGCGGCTGACGACCGCATGGGTCGCGAACGCCGAGACGCCGAGGTGGTGGTGGACGGCTTCGGGCGCGCCGTGGGCGCCGGGTCGGTGGAGACGGATGCCGCCGCCCACGAGTGTGCCGGCGCTGTTGGCCGCGGTGCCGGGGGTGCAGGGAAGCCGGCCGTCGGCGCGGCAGCCGTCGCACGCGCCGCAGCGCGGCAGGAACGTCATCACGACGCGATCGCCGGGTGCGGCATCCGTCACACCCTCGCCGACCGTCTCGACGATTCCGGCCGCCTCGTGACCCAGGAGCATGGGCGTCGGGCGCACGCGATTGCCGTCGACGACGCTGAGGTCGGAGTGGCAGACGCCCGCCGCCTCGATGCGCACCAGCAGCTCGCCCGGCCCGGGCGGATCGAGCTCGAGCGCGCCGACGGTGAAGGGCCTCGACTCGGCGAACGGCGCGGGTGCCCCCGAGCGCTCGAGGACGGCTCCGATGATGTCCACACGACCTCCTCGTCGTCACGCCGCACCGACGCTGCGGGCAAGCATACCGACCGTGCGGTATGTCGCGCGAGTCGATGACCATGACCTCCGACACACGACGGCTGCAGTTTGCGGCATCCACGCCATCGATTTGTGCAGCGGATGCCGCAAACTGGCGCCGTCGTGGGACTACGGCGTGCCGTCGGCGGGCGGAGTTGCGGCGGCCGAGCGGCGGCGGATCAGGAAGTAGACGCCGATTCCGACACCGACCGCGAGGAGCCCCAGCGGGATCAGCCAGGGGAGCCACGCGGATGCGGGTGCGACATCGTCGGGTGCCGCGTCGGCGGTCGGCGAGGGCGTCGGCGTGGCCGTCGCGGTAGGCGTCGGGGTGGGAGTGGGAGTCGGTGTCGGTGTCGGTGTGGGCATCGCGGTGGGCACAGGCTCGACGGTGGGTGCGACGGTCGGCTCGACGGTCGGTTCCGCCGTCGGCGTCGGCACGGGTTCAGGTGTCGGCGTCGGCGTCGGCTCGACGGTCGGCTCGGCCGTTGGCTCTGGCGACGGTGTCCGCGTCGGGCGTGGGATCGGCGTGCGTGTGGGCTCCGGCGTGGGCGTGGGCTCGGCCGTGGGAGTCGGCGTCTCTACGGGCGTGCGCGTCGGGAGGGCAGTGGGCAGCGAGACCGTCGGCGAGGCGGTCGGAAGCGTGATTCCCCCGGCGCATCCGGCGATCGCCATCACGGCCGTCACCAGCACGCCCGCCGCGGCGATTCGCAGCGCCGAGCGCGCTCCCGTCAGCATCCGTCCGTGTCCTCAGCCGCGCACCGCGGTGCGCTTTGCGATCCGCGCCCGGCGGATCCACTTCTCGACCTCGACGAACAGCGGGATGACCAAGGCGAGCCCGATGCAGATGAGCCATTCGGGGCCGTCCAGAGAGGTGGTGAGGACGAGCCGCTGAAGGAAGGGGATCTCGACCACGGCGACGGTGAGCGCCACCGGGATCGACAGCCACTTCACGGCTGCGAGGATCGGTGCGGTGAGGCCCGCCTCCGGGTCGCGGCGCATCGCGAGTCCGCCGAAGACGGCGCCGAATGCCGCGACCACGAAGGTCATCGTCACGGGCACGTTCGGCTCGGTGGGGCTGAGCTGCTCGGGGTACATCAGCAGCGGGATCAGCGTCATCAGGAACAGCAGTCCGCCGTAGATGAACCAGAGTGTGATGGCCCCGGCATTGGCGATCGGCTTCTTGGGGTCGCGCGGGGTCTTGAGCATGATGCTGTCGGGCACCGGATCGAGGAGGATCACGATGACCGGGAAGATCGCCACGAAGAAGTTCAGGAACAGGATCATGATCGGCTGAAGCGGCACGCCCTGGTTGATGTTGAAGAGGCTGGCGGCGAGGAAGAGGAGCACCAGCGAGAACAGCTGCGACATCTGGTAGCGGACGTAGCTGACGATCTTCTCGTAGATCGCCCGGCCGAGCTTGACGGCCGTGACCAGGGTGCCGAAGTTGTCGTCGACCAGGATCATCTTCCCGGCCTGCTTGGTCACCTCGCTGCCCGATCCCATCGCAACGCCGATGTCGGCCTGCTTGAGCGCGGCGGCGTCGTTGACGGCGTCACCGGTCATGGCGACGACATCGCCGTTCTCCTGCATCAGGCGGGCGAGGCGCAGCTTGTCCTCGGGGGTCACGCGGCCGAACACGTGCAGGTTCGGGAGCGCCGCCTTGAGCTCGTCGTCGGTCATCGCCTGGATATCGGCGCCGCTGGCGGCACCCGGGCCGAGGCCGAGCTTCGCGCCGATCGCCGCGGCGGTGATCGCGTGGTCGCCCGTGATCATGCGCACTTCGATGCCGGCCTCGTGTGCGATGCGCACCGCCTCTTTCGAGGACGGGCGGAGCGGGTCGATGATGCCCACCAGGCCGACCAGTTCGAGGTCCATCACCGCGCTCATCGGGTCTGCCGGAACCGCAGTGCCGGGCGCGAATCGGCGGACCGCGAAGGCGAGCACCCGCAGACCCTGTTCCGACAGCTTCCGGTTCGCGGCGAGGACGACGTCGCGCTGTGTCTCGATCGACACCGGGCCGTCCGGAGTCGCGACCGTCGAGCAGCGCTCGAGCACGACGTCCGGCCCGCCCTTGACCAGCTCGACGAGGTGTGGGACGCCGTCCCGGGTCACCTCGTGGAACGTCGCCATGAACTTGTACGCCGAGTCGAACGGCACCTCGGCCGCACGCGGGTACTGCGCGCGGGTGAGCGCGGCATCGGCGCCCATCTTGGCGGCGAGGACGACGAGCGCGGCTTCGGTCGGGTCGCCGATCACGTCGCCGTCATCCGACACCGTCGCATCGCTGCAGAGCGTGAGGCCCAGGGCGAGCTGAGTGAAGTCGGGGTTGGGCTTGCCCGCCACCTGGAGGATCTCGCCGGTCTTCTCGTACCCGCTGCCGCCGACGGAGTACCACTCGCTCGCGAGGTAGAGCGACTCGACGGTCATCTCGTTCATCGTGAGCGTGCCGGTCTTGTCGGAGTTGATCGCGCTCGTCGCCCCGAGCGTCTCGACATCCGTGAGGTTCTTCACGACCGCGTTGTGCTCGGCGAGCTGCCGCGAGCCGAACGAGAGCATCGCCTGCACGAACGACGGCATGCCGGTGGGGATGGCCGAGATCGCCATGGAGATGCCGAGCAGGATCACCGACGCGATCTCCTGACCGCGGAGAAGGCCCGTGATGACGATGACCGCGACCGCGCCCCACGCGATCCAGCCGAGCACGCCGGTGAGCGAATCGAGTTCTCGCTGCAGCGGCGACTTCGCCTGCTTGACCGACGAGAGCATCGTCGCGATCTGGCCCATCTGGGTGGTCATGCCGGTGTCGGTGATGACGACGGTCGCGGTGCCCCGGGTGACCTGCGTGTTCTGGAAGACCGAGTTCGCCCGATCGCCGAGCGTCGTGTCGGGATCGGCGATCGTCGCAGGATCCTTCGGGATCGGCGCGCTCTCGCCGGTGAGGGCCGCCTCCTGCGTCTCGAGGGTCGCCGAGCGCAGGATCCGCCCGTCGGCCGGCACGATATCGCCGGCTTCGAGCGCGACGATGTCGCCCGGCACGACATCCGTGGAGGCGATCTGCACGAGGGCGCCATCGCGGAACACGCGGGCCCTCGGGATCTGCATCTTCGACAGCGCGTCGACGGAGGCCTTGGCCTTCATCTCCTGGCTGGCGCCGAGGAAGACATTCAGGATCACGAGTCCGCCGACGACGAGACCGACGCTCACCTGGCCGATGATGAGGCTGATGACCGCGACGATGACGAGCATGACGTTCATGGGGTCGGCGAGCTGACTGAGCGAGACCTGCCAGAGCGACGGCGGCTTCTCGGCGGCGATCGCATTCGGGCCGTGCTCCGCGAGCCGGCGTGCGGCCTCTGCCTGCGTGAGCCCGCGTTCACGGTCGGTCCCGAGGGCCGTCACGGCCGCGTCGGGGTCCTGCGTGAACCAGGGAGCGGAGGCAGTCGTGTCCACAGAGGTCATGGCTCGACCCTAGCCCCGCGCTCGGGTGGGTTAGAAGAGGCCGAGGTCAGCCCTTTCGGGTGATCTTTGCGGTCAGTGCAGGCGCTCCTGCAGGCGGCGCGCCACCTCGGCGGTCGGCATCGCGCGGGGGAACACGGCCACGACGACGTCGTCGGCCGCGGCATCGCGCGCCTCGCCGCCGGGCCCGACGCCGAACCGGCGCATCGCATCGTCGAGGGCGCGGCGCAGCACCGACACCGGAATCTTCTTGGGGCCGCGCAGCAGCTGACGCAGCACGTGGTTGTGCACGGCGGTCACCAGCGCCGAGAAGCCGACGGCGTCGAGGGGGTCCAGGCCCGGCAGCGCGCCGCGCAGGTACTCGTCGAAGAGGCGCTCGTAGCGGAACACCGTGACGATCTCGCGCTCGCGCAGCGCCGGCACCTGGCGCACGACGCTGTAGCGGCGGCGCGCGAGCTCGGGATCGGCGGTGAAGTGCTCGAAGACGTGGACCGACGCGTCGCAGACGGCAGCCCACGGATCGGGATGCTGCTGCGCGAGGATTCCGCGCAGCTCTTCGAGCAGCAGCTCGTGGTCGGCGAAGACGACGTCGTCCTTGCCGCCGAACTGGCGGAAGAAGGTCGAACGCGAGATGCCGGCCGCCTGCGCGATCTGCTCGACCGAGGTCTGGTCGAATCCCTGCGCGGAGAACAGCTCGAGGGCTGCGGCGACGACCGCGGTGCGGGCGGGGGTGGCAGCGGCGGTGGTGGTGTCGGACATCTCGCACGAGAGCCTAGTCGACGCCGGTTCGAGGCGTCGGGCGACCAGTAGTAGGCTGGGGGATTGGTCGATATCTCGACGTCAAGACGCTTTTTTCGCGTCGACCCCACCCCATTCGCCACCTGCGAAGGAATGCACTGTGGATCTGTACGAGTACCAGGCACGTGACCTTTTCGAGAAGTACGGGGTGCCGGTTCTTGCCGGCATCGTCGCGGACACGCCGGAGGAGGTGCGGGCCGCAGCCGAGAAGATCGGCGGAGTCGTCGTCGTCAAGGCGCAGGTCAAGACCGGCGGCCGCGGCAAGGCCGGTGGCGTGAAGGTCGCCAAGACCCCCGATGAGGCCTACGAGGCGGCCAAGGCCATCCTCGGCCTCGACATCAAGGGCCACGTGGTAAAGCGCGTGATGGTCGCGCAGGGCGCGCGCATCGACAAGGAGTACTACTTCTCGGTGCTGCTCGACCGCGCGAACCGCGCCTACCTCTCGCTCGCGAGCGTCGAGGGCGGCATGGAGATCGAGGAGCTCGCGGTCGAGCGCCCCGAGGCGCTCGCGCGTATCGCGGTCGACCCGCTGCAGGGCATCGACAAGCAGAAGGCGGTCGAGATCGCCGAGGCGGCGGGCTTCGCCCCCGAGCTCGTCGACAAGGTGAGCGACGTGTTCGTCACGCTCTACTCGGTCTACAAGGGCGAGGACGCGACCCTGGTCGAGGTCAACCCGCTCATCCTGTCGGAGGAGGGTGAGATCATCGCCCTCGACGGCAAGGTCACCCTCGACGAGAACGCCGAGTTCCGTCACGCCGGTCACGCGCTCCTCGAAGACAAGGATGCCGCCGACCCGCTCGAGGCCAAGGCCAAGGCCAACGACCTCAACTACGTCAAGCTCGACGGCGAGGTCGGCGTCATCGGAAACGGTGCGGGTCTCGTGATGTCGACGCTCGACGTCGTCGCCTACGCCGGCGAGAACCACGGCGGCGTGAAGCCCGCGAACTTCCTCGACATCGGCGGCGGCGCCTCGGCCGAGGTCATGGCCGCGGGGCTCGACGTCATCCTCGGCGACCCGCAGGTCAAGAGCGTGTTCGTCAACGTCTTCGGGGGCATCACCGCGTGCGACGCGGTCGCGAAGGGCATCGTCGGCGCGCTCGCCGAGCTCGGCGCGAGCGCCTCGAAGCCGCTCGTGGTGCGCCTGGACGGCAACAAGGTCGAGGAGGGCCGCGCGATCCTGCGCGATGCGAACCACCCGCTCGTGACCCTCGCATCGACCATGGACGAAGGCGCCGACAAGGCCGCCGAGCTCGCGAACGCCTGAGACTGAGATAAGGAACCAGAAACATGTCGATCTTCCTTGACAAGGACTCCAAGGTCATCGTCCAGGGCATCACCGGCGGCGAGGGCACCAAGCACACCGCCCTCATGCTCAAGGCCGGCACCCAGGTCGTCGGCGGCGTCAACGCCCGCAAGGCCGGCACCACGGTGCTCCACCACGACGCCGACGGCAACCCCGTCGAGCTGCCCGTCTTCGCCTCGGTCGCCGAGGCGATCGAAGCGACCGGCGCCGACGTCTCGATCGCGTTCGTGCCCCCGGCCTTCACCAAGAGCGCGATGGTCGAGGCCATCGACGCCGAGATCCCGCTCCTCGTCGTCATCACCGAGGGCGTGCCAGTCGGCGACACCGCCGAGGCCTGGGCCTACGCGCAGTCCAAGGGCAACACGACCCGCATCATCGGACCCAACTGCCCCGGCATCATCACGCCCGGCGAGTCGCTCGTGGGCATCACGCCCGCGAACATCACCGGCAAGGGACCCATCGGCCTCGTGTCGAAGTCGGGCACCCTGACCTACCAGATGATGTACGAGCTGCGCGAGATCGGCTTCTCGACGGCCATCGGCATCGGCGGCGACCCGGTCATCGGCACGACGCACATCGATGCTCTCGCGGCGTTCGAGGCCGACCCCGAGACGAAGGCGATCGTCATGATCGGCGAGATCGGCGGCGACGCCGAAGAGCGCGCGGCCGACTTCATCAAGGCCAACGTCACCAAGCCCGTCGTCGGCTACGTCGCCGGCTTCACCGCTCCCGAGGGCAAGACCATGGGCCACGCCGGCGCCATCGTGTCGGGTTCCGCGGGCACCGCACAGGCGAAGAAGGAGGCCCTCGAGGCCGCCGGCGTCAAGGTCGGGAAGACCCCGAGCGAGACCGCCGACCTGATGCGCGAGATCATCGCAGCGCTGTAGTTCGAACCACGAGGGGCGGATGCCGAGCTTTGCGCTCAGCATCCGCCCCTCGTCGTCTCCTCCGCCCCACCGGCGCGTGCGCGGTTAGGGTGATGGGATGCCGCTGACCGGAGAATACAAGCCGTCGACGTCCGAGTGGGCCCGCAAGCAGGCCGAGACCTTCGAAGCGTCGGGGGGTGAGAAGGCGAACCTCCTGCGCGGAGTGCCGATCATCGTGCTGACCACGGTGGGCGCCACGTCGGGGGCGCTGCGCAAGACCGCGCTCATGCGTGTCGAGCACCACGGTCGCTACGTCGTCGTCGCGTCGAAGGGCGGCGCACCCGACGAGCCCAAGTGGGCGGAGAACATGCGCCGCCACGCGCACGTCGAGCTGCAGGACCTCGCCGAGAAGCACGACTACCTCGCGCGCGAGCTTTCGGGCGACGAGCGCACCGAGTGGTGGGCGCGGGCGGTCGCGGTGTGGCCCGACTACGACGTCTACCAGACCAAGACCGACCGTCAGATCGCGCTGTTCCTGCTCGAGCCGCTCGGCGATTGATCGCGAGGAACGCGGCGTGACCGACATCGCGCTGGCACGCATCGAGGCCGGCGCCGTGACTCTCCACGATGCTCGCCGGAGGATTCGGTGGACGGTGGAGCTCGAGCCGTTCGAGATCGGCGTCTTCGCCGTCACGCAGGAGCAGCTGGGCGAGATCATCGGCGAGACGGCCGCGCATCCGCGCCGACCTGCGACAGACGTGAGCTGGCTGCGCGCGATCCGGTTCTGCAACGCCGCGTCGGAGTGGGAAGGGCTCGACCCCGCCTACTCGTTCGACGGCGAAGACGTCACCTGGCACGTCGATTCTGACGGCTTCCGCCTGCCCACCGAGGCGGAGTGGGAGTTCGCCTGCCGCGCGGGATCGACGGCACCGCATTACGGCCCGCTCGCCGAGATCGCGTGGACGGCCGCCGACGGCGTGACCGCGCCGCAGGACGTGGGGGGACGGATGCCGAACCTCAACGGCCTGTTCGACACCCTCGGGAACGTCTGGGAGTGGTGCTGGGACCCGCTGGATCCGGCCCGCTACGACGCCTATCGCGTATTCCGCGGTGGTGGATTCGCCGACGACGCCTGGAGCGTGCGGGCTTCGGTGCGCCGCGGCGGCGCGCCGCGGATGCATCACGACGACGTCGGCTTCCGGGTGGCGCGCGGCGGCTTCGACGGATCGGATGCCGCACAGGGCTGGTCCGCGCGGGTCGACCGCGAGCGTGCCGAGCTCGACGGACCGCTGCCGCCGGGCTGGACGCCCCGGCGCTGAGGCGTCGGGCGCAGTCGCCGTCGCGCTGTCGAAACCGCCGAACGCGGCCGAATCAAGCGACAGCGAGTGGCGGTTTCGACCGCGCGAAGCGCGCGAGCGTGTCGCGGCGCCGAACATGCCGTGCCGCGGGCGGGGAGGCGCGCGGGCGGTAGGTAGGGTCGATGGGGCATGCATCGCCTCATCGTCGTCATCCTCGCCGCCGTCGACGCCGCCATCGCGGTGGCCGTCGGCATCGCGGCGACCCTCGCTCCGCTGACACTCGTGTGGGTGTTCGGGCTCGGCGGCGACGCCGACTGGGGTGCGCTGTGGCCCGCGAGCGCGACGATCTGGCAGTTCGGCAATCTCGTGCCGCTCGCGGTGACGCTGCCCGCCGACTATCTCGCCGCCACCGGGATCGATCCGGCAGCCGCATCCTTCACCCTTTCGCTCGCCCCGCTCGCCTTTGCGTCGTTCACCGGGGTCTTCGCGGCGCGATCGGGCGTTCGCGCATCGCAGGCCGACGCGTGGGGCTGGGGCGTCGCCACCGGCGCAGCCGTCTACGCAGCCCTCGCGACCCTGATCGCCCTCACCTCCGGCAATGACGCGGCGACGGTCACGCTCTGGCAGGCGATCCTCGTGCCGGTCCTCGTCTTCGCGCTGCCTGCGCTCGTCGCCGCGATCGCCACCGAGTGGCGCGAGGCCGGGTCGGGGGTCATCGCCCGGGTGCGCGATCGCGTCGAGGCGGCGCCGCACGGCTGGGGGCTCGCTCCGGCACTCACCGTCCAAGGCGCAGCGACCGTAGTCGTGGGGCTCATCGGGCTCGGTGCGCTGCTGACCGCGGTCGCCCTGTTCGCCAGCGGCGGCGAGGTCGTGGCGCTGTACGAGGCCGGCAACGTCGACGGGCTCGGCGCGACGATGCTGACCCTCGCCCAGCTCGCGTACCTGCCCACGGCGGTCGTGTGGGGCATGTCCTTCATCGCCGGCCCCGGGTTCTCGATCGGCACCGGGACGACGGTCTCTCCCGCCGGAACACAAGCCGGCGTCGTGCCCGGGATCCCGCTGCTGGGCGCAGTGCCCGACTCCACCACGTCGTGGCTGCTCCTGCTCGCCCTCCTGCCGGTCGCGCTCGGGGCGCTCGCGGGCTGGTTCGCGCGGTCGCGCCTGGTCGCGCCGGCGGCCGGCGCCCCGGACGCCGAGGCCGAAGACCCGATCGCCGCCCGCCTCGCGATCGCCGCGGGGATCTCCGTTCTCGCGGCCTCCGGCGCTGCGCTCCTCGCATTCGTCGCGTCGGGATCGATCGGCCCGGGCTCGCTCGCTGCGGTCGGACCGTCGCCCGGACCGGTCGCACTCGCCGTGGGGCTCGAGGTGGCGCTGGGCGCCGGCATCCTGCTGCTTTCGCCGCGGGGGAAGAGCCGCGAGCGCCGTCAGGAGCAGCCAGACCCCGTCGCGGACGACCGCGACACGACCCCCGTCGAGCAGCCCGACCCCGACCTCGCCGAGACGCTCGACCTCGGGCCACGACTGCGCGGCCCCGACGCGCCGGTAGACTGACCGCGTGCTCACGGTCGCCGTCCTCATCTCCGGCGCGGGGTCGAATCTGCGGGCTCTGCTGGATGCGGCGGCCGAACCGGACTATCCCGCGCGCATCGTCGTCGTCGGCGCCGATCGCGAGGCCGACGGGTTCGCCCACGCCGAGGAGTACGGCATCCCTGCGTTCCTCGTTCCCTGGGTGCAGTTCGCCACACGTGAGGAGTGGGGCGCCGAACTCGGTGCCCAGCTCGCCGTGTGGCAGCCCGACCTCGTCGTGCTGAGCGGGCTCATGCGGCTGCTTCCGGCCACGCTCGTCGACGAGTGGGCGCCCCGCATCATCAACACCCACCCCGCATACCTGCCCGAGTTCCCGGGAGCCCACGGCGTGCGCGACGCGCTCGCAGCGGGTGCTTCGCAGACCGGTGCCAGCGTCATCATCGTCGACAACGGCGTCGACAGCGGTCCGATCCTCGCGCAGGAGCGCGTTCCCGTGCTGACGGGCGACGACGAGGCCAGCCTGCACGAGCGCATCAAGCCGGTCGAGCGACGTCTCCTCATCGACGTCGTCCGCCGCATCGCGATCGGCGATCTCGATCTCAACGCCGTCGCATCCACCGCACCCTGACTCTCGCACCAGATCCTCGAGGAGACCTGCCATGGCCGGCCCCAGCCACGACCCCGCCCTCTACCGTCACCGCGACGTCGTTCCCGTCCGCCGCGCGCTGGTTTCGGTCAGCGACAAGACCGACCTGCTCGCCCTCGCCGACGCGCTCGCCGCAGCCGGCGTCGAGATCGTCTCGACAGGCGGCTCCGCGACTCTCCTGCGCGATGCGGGCTTCGCCGTGACCGACGTCGCAGCGATCACCGGGTTCCCCGAGTCGCTCGGCGGTCGCGTGAAGACGCTCCACCCGAGCGTCCACGCGGGTCTCCTGGCCGACCTTCGCCTCGAAGACCACGAGACGCAGCTCGGCGAGCTCGGCATCCAGCCGTTCGAGCTCGTCGTGGTCAACCTCTACCCCTTCGTAGAAACGGTGCGCTCCGGCGCTCAGGGCGATGACGTCGTCGAGCAGATAGACATCGGCGGCCCCGCGATGGTGCGCGCATCGGCGAAGAACTTCGCCAACGTCGCGATCGTCGTCTCGCCCGAGTCCTATCCCGCGATCATCGACGCGGTGCGCTCGGGAGGCACGACGCTCACGCAGCGCCGCGATCTCGCCGCCCGCGCCTTCGCGCACACGTGCGAGTACGACCGCGCGGTGGCGACATGGTTCGCCGAGGAGACGCTCGGCGGCGCCGACCTGCCGCAGCACCTCACGATCAAGGCCGAGCGTCTTGAGACCCTCCGCTACGGCGAGAACTCGCACCAGCGCGCTGCGATCTACTCACGCGTCGGCGGCCACGGAATCGCCCAGGCCATGCAGCTGCAGGGCAAGGAGATGTCGTACAACAACTACGTCGACGCCGATGCGGCGCTGCGCGCCGCGTTCGACATGGTCAAGCCCGCCGTCGCGATCATCAAGCACGCGAACCCGTGCGGCATCGCGGTGTCTGCGCCCAACGCGCTCGACCCGATCGCCAGCGCCCACCTCCGAGCCCACGAGTGCGACCCTGTCTCGGCGTTCGGCGGCGTGATCGCCGCGAACCGCACCGTCACCCTCAAGATGGCCGAGAACCTGCGCGACATCTTCACCGAGGTCATCGTCGCCCCCGACTTCGAGCCCGAAGCGCTCGAGGTCTTCCGCCTGAAGAAGAACCTGCGCGTGCTGAAGCTCCCCGCCGACTGGCAGCAGGAGCGCATGGACGTGCGCCTGGTCTCGGGAGGACTCCTCCTGCAGGATGCCGACCGCTTCCCCGACGACATCGAGTCGGTCGCGAAGGACTGGCAGCTCGTGTCGGGGGAGCGGCCCGCCGACGACGAGATGACGAACCTCATCTTCGCCTGGAAGGCGTGCCGCGCGGTCAAGTCCAACGCGATCGTGCTGGCCAAGCAGTCCGCGACGGTCGGCATCGGCATGGGCCAGGTCAACCGCGTCGACTCATGCCGACTCGCCGTCGAGCGGGCGGGGGATCGCGCCGCGGGCTCGGTCGCGGCATCCGATGCCTTCTTCCCCTTCGCCGACGGACCCCAGGTGCTCTTGGACGCCGGTATCCGCGCGATCATCCAGCCGGGTGGATCGGTGCGCGACCAGGAGGTCATCGACGCCGCGCAGGCCGCGGGCGTGACGATGTTCTTCACGGGCGAGCGGCACTTCTTCCACTGACGCGGGTCAGGTCGTCGGGCGGCCGTAGTCTTCGAGCCAGCGCAGCCACACCTCGCTGAGGGTCGGGTACGAGGGCACGGCGTGCCAGAGACGCGCGATCGGCACCTCGCCGACGATCGCGATGGTGGCCGCGTGGAGCAGCTCGGCGACGTCGGGGCCGACGAAGGTCGCGCCGATGAGCACGCCGCGGTCTTCGTCGACGATCGCGCGTGCCCGGCCCTCGTAGTGGTCGGCGCGAGTGGTCGCGCCCGCGACCCACGACAGGTCGTAGTCGAGGACGCGGATGCGGCGGCCCGCAGCCTCGGCGGCGGCCGCCGTGAGGCCGACCGAGGCCACCTCGGGGTCGCTGAAGGTCACCTCGGGAACGCCCTCGTGGTCAGCGGTGGCGACATGCGCACCCCACGGTCGATCGTCGACGGGGAGCCCCTTAGCGCGGGCGGCGATGACGTCGCCCGCCGCGCGTGCCTGGTACTTGCCCTGGTGCGTGAGCAGGGCCCGGTGGGTGACGTCTCCGGCCGCGTACAGCCAGTCGGTGCCGCGGACGAGCATCGTGTCGTCGACGGCGAGCCACGCCCCCGGCTCGAAGCCGATGCGCTCGAGTCCGAGGTCGCCCGTGCGCGGCGTGCGGCCGACGGCGACGAGCACCTGCTCCGCGACGACCCTCCCGCCGCCGGTCAGGTTCAGCACGGCGTTGCGCTCGGTGCGGTGCGCGTCGGTGACCTCGACGGAGGTGCGGACGGTGACGCCGCGATCGGCGAGGGATGCCCCCACCATCTCTCCCGCGAAGGGCTCGAGGTTGCCCAGCAACCCGGACCGCGCGATGAGGGTGACTTTCGCCCCGAGGCCGGCGTAGGCGGTCGCCATCTCGACGCCGACGACACCGCCGCCGATGATGGCCAGCGACGCCGGGATCGCGCGGGCGCTTGTCGCATCGCGGCTGGTCCAGGGCTCGATCTCGCGCAGTCCCGGAGTGTCGGGGAGGAGCGCCGCCGATCCGGTCGTCACCACGACCGCGTGGCGCGCGACCAGCTCGGTGACCGATCCGTCGAAGGCGGTGACGTCGACGCGCTTGACGCCGGTGAAGGAGGCGTGGCCGCGCACGAGGTCGATGCCCGCGCCGTCGAGCCAGCGCACCTGCGACCCGTCGTCCCAGTCGTGGGCGATGCGGTCGCGGCGACGGAGGGCGCCTGCGGGGTCCACGGCACCGGTCACCGCCTGGGTGGCGCCGTCGACGTCCTGTGCGGCGCGCACGGCCGCGGCGCTGCGCAGCAGCGCCTTCGAGGGCATGCACGCCCAGTACGAGCACTCACCGCCGACGAGCTCGGCCTCGACGATGACGGTCCGCATACCGCCCCGCGTCGCCCGGTCGGCCACGTTCTCGCCCACGGCCCCTGCTCCGATCACGATGACGTCGTACTCGCGTGCGCTCATCACTTCACGCTAGCCCCAGGTCTGCCGCTTCGTCTCGCTTCGCTCGCTCAGCGACCGGGTGGTCCTGTCCCTGAGCGAGGGAGCGAAGCGACCGAGACGAAGGGCGCCCACCGCCTTCACAGCCGTGTCCGTTTTCCGCTAGGGATGCTGCGCACGCCGTGTCAGGCTGGATGCATGTCCTCGATCGCCGCCGTCCCGTCGATGACGTTCGACGAGCGCTATCGCGCGATCGACTCGCGCGATTCACGGTTCGACGGACAGTTCGTCACCGCCGTCCGCTCCACCGGCATCTACTGCCGCCCGAGCTGCCCCGCGCGCACCCCGAAGCCCGTGAACGTGACCTTCTATCCGACGAGCGCCGCGGCCCACGAGGCGGGCTACCGCGCGTGCAAGCGGTGCCTGCCCGAGGCCGCGCCCGGCTCGCCGCACTGGAACCTGCGGGGCGACACCGCCGGGCGAGCGATGCGGCTCATCGCCGACGGCGTCGTCGAGCGCGAAGGCGTGCCCGGGCTTGCCCGCCGCCTCGGCTACTCGTCCCGCCACCTCACGCGGCTGCTCACGGCGGAACTCGGCGCGGGACCCCTTGCCCTCGCCCGCGCACAGCGTGCGCACACGGCGCGCATGCTGCTCGTCGGCACCGATCTGTCTGCGGCCGATGTCGCGTACTCTGCGGGGTTCTCGAGCGTCCGGCAGTTCAACGACACGGTGCGCGAGGTCTTCGGGATGCCGCCGCTCGAGCTCCGGGCACGCCGGCCGCAGCGGTGGGGTGTCGAGACGTCGGCCGACGTTCCGGGCGCCCTCGACCTCGTGTTGCCCCACCGCGGACCGCTCGACGCGACCGGACTGTTCGCGTGGATGTCGGCGCGCGCGCTCGCGGGGATCGAGGTCGCCGGCCCGGCTTCGTTCGCCCGCACCCTCCGCCTCGAGGGCGGCCCCGCGTGGTTCGAGCTGCGGCTCGACGACGCGGGGCGCGTACGGCTGCGGGCGCGGCTGACGCAGTTGTCGGACCTGTCCTCGCTCGTCGCCCGCGCACGGCGGCTCTTCGACCTCGATGCCGACCCGATCGCGATCGACGACGCGCTGGCGCGGCATCCCGAGCTCGCTCCGCTCGTCGCGCGCACGCCCGGCATCCGCGTCCCTGGTGCCGCCGATCCGCACGAGATGCTCATCCGCGCGATGGTGGGGCAGCAGATCACGGTTGCGGCGGCGCGCACCGCGCTGACCACCCTCGCCGCCGCACTCGGCGAGGAGATCGCGGGGTTCGGCGAGCACGCGCGTCTCTTCCCGACCATGGCCGCGATCGCCGAGCACGGCGCCGCGGTGCTGCGGGGCCCGGCGGCGCGCACCCGCGCCATCACGGGCGCCGCCGCGGCACTCGCGAACGGCACCCTGACACTCAGCACGGGCGACGACGGCGCTGCGCAGCGCGACGCACTCCTCGCGATGCCGGGGATCGGACCCTGGACGGCCGACTATGTGCGGATGCGGGTGCTGGGCGACCCCGATGTCTTCCTGCCCGGCGATGTCGCCGTGCGGTCGGGGGCCGTCGCGTCCGGTCTCCCCGCCGACCCGAAGGCGCTCGCCGCCTGGACGATCCGCACGGCGCCCTGGCGCAGCTACCTCACCGCCCACCTCTGGCGCGCGGCCCCCGTCGCGCGACCCTCCACCCGCCCGGCACCCCGTACGAAAGCGACCGTCTCATGACCACCGCCACCATCCAGACCCTCGACACCGCCGACGGGGCGTTCACGATCCTCGCCGACGAGCGCGGGCGGGTGCTCGCCTCCGGATGGACCGCGGACCCCGACGCGATCCTCGCCCGGCTGCGGGCGCGCCCCGACGCCGTGCGCGAAGGCGAGACGGATGCCGCGGCCGCCGTTCACGCGTACTACGACGGCGACCTCGCCGCCATCGACACCGTCGCCGTCGCACAGCAGGGCACCGCGATGCAGCTGGCGGGGTGGAGCGCGCTGCGCGGGATCGATCCGGGGCATCCGCTCACCTACGCCGAGTTCGCCGCAGTGCTCGGTTCCCCGACGGCCGTGCGGGCCGCGGCATCCATCTGCGCGCGCAACGCGCCGGCCCTCTTCGTGCCGTGCCATCGCGTGCTGCGCACCGGGGGAGCGCTGGGCGGCTTCGCGTGGGGACTCGACGTCAAGCGCCGCCTGCTCGACCGCGAGGCCGGACGCACCCTGGTCTGATTCCCGCGTGGGAAAGCGGTTGTTGCATTCAGCGAAATCTCAGGTATAGGCTGGAGGGCTGTCGCGCTCGCGCACAGCCCCCGTCCACGCAGATCCAGGAGGATGCCATGTATCAGGCCGCCATCGTCGCGAAGACCGTCTTCGTCCTCCGTGCCGCCGGGTCGCGCGGTGCAGGACACCCGCGCCCTCGCATTCAGGGGTAATCGCTCCACGACGTCTTCCGGCTTCCGCCGGTCTCGGCATATCGCCGCACTCCGGAGCGTTCCTTCTCGCAGGACCTCCGCCGCGCCCAGCGCGCTCCGCGCCCCAACCAGGGCATTCGCACCACCCTCCCCACAAGGATCATGACCACCGAAGCTGAACCGAAACGGTCCGAACTCTCCACCGCGCGTGCTCTCGGAAGGCTGCTGCCTTTCGCGAAGCCGGTCCTGCCGCGCCTCGCCCTCGGCGCCGCGAGCGCTCTCGGCGCGAGCCTGCTGGCGCTGGCGATGCCTCTCGTCCTCGAACAGATCGTCGGCGGCCCGATCGCCTCGGGCGACATCGCGCTGATCGCCTGGGGGTCTGTCTCGATCCTCTTCCTCGGTCTCGCCGAGGCCCTCATGGTGTGGCTGCGCCGCTGGTTCGTGCTGGGCCCCGCGACCCGCGTCGAGTACGAGATCCGCCAGAGCTTCTACGCCCGTCTGCAGCGACTCCCCGTCTCGTTCCACGATCGCTGGCAGTCGGGGCAGCTGCTCAGCCGCATGATGCAGGACATCAGCATGCTGCGCCGCTGGCTCGCCTTCGGCCTCGTTCTCCTCGTGGTCAACGTGCTCACGATCGCGGTGGGCTCGGTGCTGCTGTTCCGCTGGCACTGGCTGCTCGGGACGATCTTCCTCGTCACCTCGGCGCCCCTCTGGTACGCCGGCTACCGCTTCGAGAAGACCTACGGCAGCCTCGCGCGCCAGAGTCAGGACCAGGCCGGCGACCTCGCGACCGCGGTCGAGGAGAGCGTCCACGGCATCCGTGTGCTCAAGGCCTTCGGCCGCGGCAAGCACGCGCTGCAGAAGTTCACCCGTCAGGCCGAGACCCTGCGCGAGACCGAGTTGCACAAGGCGCGCGCGATCGGCTGGATCTGGTTCTGGCTCGTGCTGCTTCCCGACATCGCGTTCGCCCTGTGCCTCGGCGCGGGCGTCTACCTCGCGGCGCTCGGTCAGATCAACACCGCCGAGCTCGTCGCGTTCTTCGCGATGGCGACGGTGCTGCGCTGGCCGATGGAGTCGATCGGCTTCCTCTTCTCGTTCATGCTCGACGCACGCACCGCGACCGACCGCATCTTCGAGGTGTTCGACGAGGACAACCCGATCGTCGACCCCGAGACGCCGACCACGATCGCGAACCCGCGCGGTGCGCTGGTTTTCGAGGACGTCCACTTCCGCTATCAGGATGCCGCGGCCCGCGAGCGCGATCTCATCAACGGTGTCGACCTCGTTCTCGAGCCGGGCGAGACGATGGCCCTCGTCGGTCTCACCGGCAGCGGCAAGACGACGCTCACGACGCTGCCCGCGCGCCTGTACGACGTGACGGGCGGACGCGTGACGCTCGACGGCGTCGACGTCCGCGACCTCACGCTCGAAGAGCTGCGCCGCCACGTCGGGATGGCATTCGAGGACGCGACCCTGTTCTCGCAGAGCGTCCGCGACAACGTGCTGCTCGGACGCGAGGATCTCGAGCCCGGCAGCGCTGAGGCTGAGGCGGTGCTGCGAGAAGCTCTCAGCGTCGCTCAGGCGGGATTCGTCGACGACCTGCCCGACGGCGTCGACACGATCATCGGCGAAGAGGGCATGAGTCTCTCGGGCGGCCAGCGTCAGCGTCTCGCGCTCGCGCGCGCCGTCGCCGCGCGGCCCGCCGTGCTCGTGCTCGACGACCCGCTCTCGGCGCTCGACGTCGAGACCGAGGCCCTCGTCGAAGACGCGCTGCGCGAGGTGCTGCACGCGACCACCGCGCTCGTCGTGGCGCACCGCCCCTCGACGGTCATGCTCGCAGACCGCGTCGCGCTGCTGGAGGCGGGACGCATCACCGCGGTCGGCCGCCACTCGGATCTGCTCCGCGAGAGCGAGCACTACCGCCACGTGATCTCGAGCCTCGAGGACGAGCAAACCCGCATGCGAGAAAGGGAGGTGACCCTGTGAGCACCGCCACCGTCACTGGAACCAGCGGCGAAGACCGCTCCGACTACTCGCGCGACGAGAGTCGCGCCATCCGCCGCCGGTCGCTGCGGCTTCTCGGCTCGCTCGTCTCGCCGCTGCGGTGGCAGCTCGTGCTCGCCGCCTCCGTGCTCATCGTCTCGACCGCGCTCCGGGTGGCCGGTCCCGCGCTGATCGCGTACGGCCTCAACACGGCGCTGCCCGCGGCCGTCGACCAGATGAACTGGCTGCCGACCATCGGCGTCGTGCTCGTGTACCTCGTGACGGCGATCGGCGGTGCCGTGCTCATCGGCTGGTACGTCGTGGTCGCCGCGCGGCTCACGCAGGCCGTGATGCTCGACCTCCGCAAGCGCATCTTCCTGCACACGCAGCGGCTGAGCCTCGAGTTCCACGAGTCGTACACGTCGGGCCGCATCATCTCGCGCCAGACGAGCGACCTCGACACCATTCGCGAGCTGCTCGACGGCGGTCTCAACGAGCTGGTCTCCGGCATCCTGTTCGGTGCGTTCACGCTCATCATGCTGCTGATCATCGACTGGCAGTCCGGCGTCATCCTCATCGCGGCGGGCGTTCCGCTCTTCCTCCTGATGCGATGGTTCTACACGCGCTCGCAGCTCGTCTACCGCGAGTCCCGCGTGATCAGCGCACAGGTGATCGTGAAGTTCGTCGAGACGATGACCGGCATCCGCGCTGTGAAGGCGTTCCGCAAGGAGGTGCGCAACGACGACGAATTCGGTGGTCTCGCACTGGACTACCGCGACGTGAACATGCGCTCGATCCGCCTCTTCGGCACGTTCGAGCCCGGACTCATGGCGGTCGCGTCGGTGTCGGTCGCGCTCGTGCTGCTGTGGGGTGGCATCCGCGTCGTCGACGGCACGCTCCTGATCGGAACGCTGCTGGCCGCCGTCCTGTACGTGCGCAACTTCTTCGCGCCGCTGCAGGAGGTCGCGTTCTTCCTGAACTCGTACCAGTCGGCGACCGCTGCCCTGGAGAAAGTGTCGGGCGTCCTCGAAGAGGAGCCGACCGTGCCCGACCCGGCCAAGCCCGTCGATCTCTGGCGCGCGCGCGGCGGCATCCGCTTCGACGATGTGCTCTTCGGCTACTCCGACGATCGCGTGATCCTTCCGGACTTCACGCTCGACATCCCCGCCGGCCAGACCATCGCGCTCGTCGGCACGACGGGTGCGGGCAAGTCGACGCTTGCGAAGCTCGTGTCGCGGTTCTACGACCCGACACACGGCGCCGTGACGCTCGACGGCATCGACCTGCGTCGCCTGCACCCGAAGGATCTCCGCCGCGCGATCGTCATGGTCACGCAGGAGGCCTACCTGTTCAGCGGAACCGTCGCCGACAACATCGCGCTCGGCAAGCCCGACGCGACGCTCGACGAGATCAAGGCCGCGGCGCGCGCGGTGGGAGCGGACGCGTTCATCGAGGCGCTGCCGGACGGCTACGGCACCGACGTCAACAAGCGCGGCGGCCGGGTGTCGGCCGGTCAGCGGCAGCTGATCTCGTTCGCCCGCGCGTTCCTCGCCGACCCGGCCGTGCTGATCCTCGACGAGGCGACGGCGTCGCTCGACATCCCGAGCGAGCGGATGATCCAGGACGCGCTCCAGACGCTCCTGGCGGACCGCACGGCGATCATCATCGCGCACCGCCTGTCGACGGTTGCGATCGCCGACCGCGTGCTGGTGATGGAGCACGGCCGGATCATCGAGGACGACACTCCCGACAACCTCATCGGGGGCGACGGGAAGTTCGCCCGGCTGCACGCAGCCTGGCGCGAGTCGCTGGTCTGATCCGTGGGGCCGCCGGGAAGCCGGCGGCTCTGCGGATCACGAAGGCGACGGGCATCACAAAGGCGACGGGGCCTCGATGGGGGAGGGGTATTCGAGGCCCCGCCGCCGGTCTGTGGTGCCCGGGAACGGGATGTCGTCGCTGCGTGATTCGGGCGTGCGGAGCTCCGGGAACTAGAGCCTGATCTCCGCGATCACTTCACCGTACTCGGTCTCGCCCACCGGCGTGAACCCCACACGCGCGAAGAATGCCTCGGGGCCGCCTTCGCCTGCCTCGTAGATGACGTCGACGCGGTCCATGCCGCGCTCGCGGGCCTCGGCGAGAAGCTGTTCGACGGCGTAGCGGCCGACGCCGCGACCCTGGTCATCGGCGTCGACGTTGATGCGCCACAGCACCGACTGGAAATGCTCGACCGGAGCCTCGCCGTCGAAGTTCGCACTCACGAACGCCACGACCTCGTCGCCGTCGAGCACGACCCGCTGCCACGTGGTCTGCGGGTTCACGACCGTCGCTGCGATGCCGTAGCTCACCGGTGCCAGGAATTGCTCCTGCCCGGGCTTGAGCGACAGGTTGTTGACCGCCACGATCGTCGAAGCGGACAGTTCGACCAGTCGGAACTCTGCCATACGCACAGGCTAGCCCGGATGCACATCGCGAGCACGATCGTGATCGCACCTTAACGAGGATTTCACGCGGGGGTGCGCGCCAAACTATCTCGACGTCGAGATAGTTTCGCCTCGTGCGATAGGCTGATCGGACGCCCCGAACGAAAGACGAGACCGGTGACCGACTCCACCATCATCTACACCTACACCGACGAGGCTCCGGCTCTCGCGACAGCATCTTTCCTCCCGATCGTGCAGGCCGTCGCAGGCCAGGCGGGCGTCGACATCGAGACCCGCGACATCTCGCTCGCCGGCCGTGTGCTGGCGGCATTCCCGCAGAATCTGACGCCTGAGCAGCAGGTGGGCGACGCCTTGGCAGAGCTCGGCGGTCTCGCCACGCTCCCCGAGGCGAACATCATCAAGCTCCCCAACATCTCGGCTTCGATCCCGCAGCTCAAGGCCGCGATCGCCGAGCTCCGCGCGAGCGGATTCGACATCCCCGAGTACCCCGACGAGCCCCAGACGCTCGAAGAGAAGGACGTGCGGGCGCGCTACGACCGCATCAAGGGGTCGGCCGTCAACCCGGTGCTCCGCGAGGGCAACAGCGACCGCCGGGCACCCCTGTCGGTGAAGAACTACGCACGCAAGCACCCCCACCGCAACAAGCCGTTCGCGGATGGGTCGAAGACTCGCGTCGCGACGATGGGCCACGACGACTTCAAGTCGAACGAGAAGTCGTGGGTCGCAGCCCACGACGACGTGCTCACGGTGCGTCACGTCGCCGCCGACGGCACCGTGACGGTCCTCAAGGACGACCTCAAGGTGCTCCCGCGCGAGATCATCGACGCGACGTTCCTGTCGGCGGCAGCCCTCGACGCGTTCCTCGCCGAGACACTCGAGGCCGCGGCATCCGCCGACGTCCTCTACTCGGTGCACCTCAAGGCGACCATGATGAAGGTCAGCGACCCGATCATCTTCGGGCACGTCGTCAAGGCCTACTTCCCCGACGTGTTCGAGAAGTACGGCGAGCGTCTCGCGGCGGCCGGCCTGACCCCGAACAACGGTCTCGGGTCGATCCTCGCCGGGCTCGGTGAGGTCGAGGGCGGCGACGAGATCGCAGCCGCCTTCGCCGCAGACCTCGAGCGTGGCCCCCGCCTGTCGTACACCAACTCCGACAAGGGCATCACGAACCTTCACGTGCCCTCCGACGTCATCGTCGACGCGTCGATGCCGGCGCTCGTCCGCAACGGCGGCAAGCTCTGGGGTGCAGACGGAGGCGAGGACGACACGCTCGCCGTGATCCCCGACTCGTCGTACGCGAGCGTCTACCAGGCGACGATCGACGACGTCATCGCGAACGGACCGCTCGACCCCGCCACGATCGGCACCGTCCCCAACGTCGGCCTCATGGCGCAGGCCGCCGAGGAGTACGGCAGTCACGACAAGACGTTCGAGATCGCCGCGCCCGGCGTCGTGCAGATCCTCGACTCGGCGGGCGAGGTGCTCATCGAGCACGACGTCGAGACCGGCGACATCTGGCGTGCGACCCAGACGAAGCACATCGCCGTCATGGACTGGGTGCGCCTGGCCGTCAAGCGCGCGCGTGCCACGGGGGACCCTGCCGTGTTCTGGCTCGACGTCAACCGCTCGCACGACGCCCAGCTCATCGCGAAGGTGCACCAGGCGCTCGCCCTGATCGACACCCACGGCATCCAGATCGCGATCCTCGCGCCGGAAGAGGCGACCCGCTACACGCTGGCGCGCATGCGCCATGGCCTGGACACCATCTCGGTCACCGGCAACGTGCTGCGCGACTACCTCACCGACCTGTTCCCGATCCTCGAGGTCGGCACCAGCGCCAAGATGCTCTCGATCGTGCCGCTGCTCGCGGGCGGTGGTCTGTTCGAGACCGGTGCCGGCGGCTCCGCGCCCAAGCACGTGCAGCAGCTCGTCGAGGAGAACTACCTGCGCTGGGACTCGCTGGGCGAGTTCTTCGCGCTGGCGGCGTCGTTCGAGCACCTCGCGACCTTCACCGGCAACGCCAAGGCGAAGGTGCTGGCCGACACGCTGGATGCCGCGACGGGCACCTTCCTCGAGAACGACAAGTCGCCGGGTCGTGCGCTCGGCACGATCGACAACCGCGGCAGCCACTTCTACCTGGCCCTGTACTGGGTGCAGGAGCTCGCGGCCCAGCAGGCCGATCCCGAGCTGGCGGCGGCGTTCGCCCCGATCGCCGCGAAGCTCGCCGCGAGCGAAGGCGAGATCGTCGCCGAGCTCAACGCCGCGCAGGGTTCGCCCGCCGACGTGGGCGGGTACTACCGACCCGACACCGAGCGCGTGGTGGCCGTCATGCGCCCGTCGGCGACCTTCAACGAGATCATCGACGCGATCGGCTGATCCGTGCAGCGTGCCGGATGCGGGGGTGGCCGCATCCGGCACGACGGGTCAGGCGTGAACCCACACCTCGGTGCCGATCGGAGCCCAGTCGTAGACGAACTTCGCGATGTCGACGGGAAGGTTCACGCAGCCGTGGCTCATCTGGTTGCCGAAGTTGTTGTGCCAGTAGGCGCCGTGCAGCGCCTGGTCGCCGTTGTAGTACGACACCCACGGCACGTTCTCGGTGCAGTACGGCGCGCCCTCGAAGCAGCCCATGTCCTGCATCGGCACCTTCGCGAACATGCGGTAGCTGCCGGTGAACGTCGGAGTGCCGGGAAGACCAGACGAGACCGCGTACGACTGGATGACCTTGCCGTTCTCGAACAGGTACGCGCGCTGAGCGCCGAGGTCGACCTCGATGCGCCGTGCGACCGCGCTGGTGGCGAATTCGGTCTCGGTGACCGGCAGCTCGTACGAGCCGTCGCCGCCGGCCAGCGCCGCCGCGAACTCGCCGGCCACATCGGACGTGTCGCCGAGCGTGCGGCCGTTGACGCCGGCGGTGATCTCGCGCAGCACCGCACCGTCGGAATCGGTGATCACCGACGCGTCGACCTTCTCGCGATCGACGGCGGCGGCGAGCGTCCCGACGACCTCTTCGATCGCGGCCTCGTCTGCCGAGATGTCGAAGGTGCCGCGTTCGCCGGGAGTGACGGTGAGCCAGGATGCCGCGACCGCGCGGTCGATCGGAACGGTGCGCTCCGCGCCGACATAGAACCCGGCGTCGTCGAGCACGCTGTTGAGGGTGGCGGCTGTCGACTCCGCGACGAATGTCGGGGTGCCGGGCGTCACCGCGGCCAGCGTCGCGTCGAGTTCGACACGGGTCTCGCCGGCGGCGAAGGCCGTCTGCAGGGCCTCGCGCACGGCGTCGATGTCGACGCCGGCGCCGTCGACGGCCGGGGTCGTGACGTAGGTCGCCGCAGCCGCGTCGAACGCGAGCGTCGCGTCGACGGGGTCGGTGTAGAGATCGGGCGCCGCGGCGCGAAGCGCCGAGTTGGCGGCATCCGCTTCGAGGCGCACGTTCGCATCGACGGATGCCGGGAACCAGGCCCCGAGATTCCACATCGGGTTCGCGGCGAACGCCGCTTCGGACAGCCCTGCGGCGTCGACGGATGCGCCGAGATCGGCACCGGTCACTTCGGCGTCGCCGCCGTCACCGGTGAGGACGATGACGGTGTCGGCGAGACGCTGCTGGATGGCTTCCGCCGCGGCACCGGGCGTGAGCCCGCCGACCGAGACGCCGGCGATCGAGGTTCCCGGCGCGATGAGGACGAGAGACGACGCCACGAGTGCGACGACCGCGCCGCCTGCGGCGAGCCCGATCCACAGGCCGGTGCGGCGCTTGCGGGGCTGGGGCTCTGCCGGCGCCCACGCGTAGGTGGGGGACCCGGGATCGCCCGAATCGATGTCATCGGCATCCGTGATCGGCGCGGTCTCTTCGAGCGTCGCGTCTTCGGCAGAGGCGCTCTCCGCGCCCGGCTTGGTCGCCAGATCCGTCACGTCATCACCCCCCGGCAGCTTAAGACGTAGCTCCCATGGTAAGGGACGTGCATGCGGGTGCGCGCATGCACGTCGCGCGTGCGGGGGAGGGGGATGCCGGAGCCGCTTGACTCGGCCGGCGGATCAGGCCGCGCAGAGCTCCTGGAACTGGGTCGTCGTCTCCTGGAAGCTGGTGCCGAGGTCCGAGAGCTCGGTGAGCTTGTCGGTCTCGCCCGCGACGATCGCGGCCATAACCTCCGAGACCTGCTCGAACATGGACTCGAGCGACGGCAGGAGCGCCGCGACCTCGTCGTTCGTGACCTCCGATGAGACGTCGGCCAGGCTCTGGGCGGCCGCCTCCATCGCCTCGACGACGGCCGCGGGGTTCTCGGCGTCGAGGTTGTCGAACTCGGCGGTCGCCTCTTCGATCGTCTCCTGCACGAGGGCGCACGCGTCCTGTGTGCTCTGGCCCTCGTCGCCGCTTGCATCGGCCTCGCTCGGAGCCGCGGTCTCGGAGGCGGCGGGGCCGCCGAGAGGGAAGGCGGAGCAGGCGGTGACGCCGAATACGGCGACGACTGCTATCGTCACGGCGGCGATGCGGCGGGGCAGGAGCGACGGCGTCATCGTTCCAGACTAGGCGAGACGCGATCCGCGACGAGCTGATCACGCTGTGTAACAGTTTTGTAAACACGCCGTTCAAATTGGCGGAACGGGTTGCGGATTGTTTGTTCGTAAGGTCTACTAACAAACATGTCTGCATCGGAAGTGCAGCGCGGCTCTTCCACACTCGAGTCGCCGCACCCTACCTCTCACGGGAACGGCCGTTCCTTCGGACCCGGTCGCGCCCTGCGCCAGGGTTCCAAGGTCCTTCCCGAGCACGCCCGCGGCCACAACCGCGCGCTCGTGCTGCAGACCCTGTTCCACCAGGGCGCAATGAGCCGCGCCGACCTCTCGCGAGAGACGGGCCTCACACGCGTCACGATCTCGGATCTGGTCGCCGAACTCATCTCCGACGGGTTCGTCGCCGATAAGGGTGTGCGCGAGGCATCCGGCCCGGGCAAGCCCGCCATCCTCCTCGACCTCGACCGCGACGGCCACCGCATCGTCGGGCTCGACCTGTCGGGCAGCGACAGCCTGAGCGGAGCGGTGCTGACCCTCGACGGCGACATCGTCGTGCGGCGCGAGGTCGCGCTGCCGGAGGCTGCAGACCTCGTCTCGACCGTGATCGACCTGGCCCGCGCCCTCGTCGCCGACTCGCACGCTCCCGTGCTCGGCATCGGCGTCGGCACACCCGGTGTCGTGGACGACCACGGCGTGATCCTCAGCGCGCCGAACCTCGGCTGGGCCGGCTTCGACCTCGAGGGGGAACTGCAGTCCGCGCTGGGCCTCCCGGTGCTGGTCGCCAACGACGCCAACGCCGCGGTGCTCGCCGAGTACACCTTCGGCGGCGCTCGTGACGACGTGCTGCTGGTGAAGGTCGGCCGCGGTGTCGGCTCGGGCCTCCTCGCCAGCGGTCAGCCCATGCGCGGCAGCCGTTTCGCGGCGGGCGAGATCGGCCACGTCACCGTCGGCACCGACGGCGGCCCCGAATGCGTGTGCGGCAAGATCGGATGCCTCGAGGCGTGGCTGTCTGCGCCCGCGCTCACCGCGCGGCTGGCCGCGGCACCCACTCCCGAAGAGCGCGACGGGATCCTCCGCGACGCGGGGGAGCGGCTGGGCATCGCCCTGGCTCCCGTCGTCGGCGTTCTCGACCTGTCGGAGATCATCCTCTCCGGCCCCACCGAACTTCTCGACGGCCCGCTCGCAGAGCAGGCCGTCGAGACCCTCCGCTCCCGGACGCTCGCGCAGTTTCACGACGGCGTGCGGGTGAGGATGACGGCGCAAGGCCAGGACATCGTCCTGCGAGGTGCCGCCGTCATGGTCCTTTCCGGACAACTCGGGGTGTCGTAGCGACACACCCTGCTTCGGCTGGATCCCCCCGAACCAGCAGGAATCCCCCCCGGACGGGTCACCCGACCCCCCGGTAACCATCAAGAGAGAAACAAGGAAGACACCATGAACAAGAAGCTCGGAGCAATCGCGCTCGTCGGCGCTTCGGCGGTCCTTCTCGCCGGTTGCGCAGGTGGCAGCGGTGCCCCCGCTCCCAGCGAGCCCTCGACCGGCGACCTGACCGTGTGGCTCGTGGGTACGGATACGCCGCCGACCGCGCGCGACTACCTCAAGGAGACGTTCGAGGACGAGAACGAGGGCTGGACGCTCACGATCGAGGAGAAGACGTGGGCTGACACCAACGACACGTACACCGCGGCACTGTCCAGCAACGACGCTCCCGACCTCGTCGAGGTCGGCAACACCCAGGCACTCGGCTTCGCCGACGCGGGTCTGCTGCTCGACATCACCGACATCAAGGAAGATCTGGGCGGCGACGACCTGCTCGCCGGTCTCGTCGACGCCGGCACGTACGAGGACGCGCTGTACGCGGCTCCGTACTACGCCGGTGGCAGCGTCATCTTCTACTCGCCCAGCATGGCCGGCGCCGAGATCCCCGAGACCCTCGAGGACTTCGTCGAGCACGCCAAGACGCTGACGACCGACACCGTCTCGGGCATCTACGCCCCGGGCAAGGACTGGTACGACGCTCTGGCCTACGTCTGGACCTTCGGCGGCGAGATCGCCGTCCAGGACGGCGAGGAGTGGGACGCGCAGCTGTCCAGCGACGAGAGCCTCGAGGGCCTCAACCTCCTCCAGGACGTCTACCTCAACGCCTCGGTCGCCCCGGTCGACGGTGACGAGCGTCTCGGCAACATCGCGTTCTGCGCGGGCGAGGCCGCGTACCTCATGAGCCCCGCGTGGGCCGCAGGCAACCTCACGGGCGCTTGGCCGTGGGGCGACGAGGCGGCGGGCGAGGAAGTCTCGGCCGGCTGCCCCGACACCTACGCGAAGGACCTCGACGCGTTCGCGCTCCCGGGTGCGACCGCCGGTGAGACCGCTCCGGTCTTCGCGGGTGGATCGAACATCGGCGTCGCGTACAAGAGCGACTCGCCCGAGAAGGCCAAGGCTGCGCTGAAGATCATGCTCTCGGAGGGCTACCAGAAGCTGCTCGCCGAGCAGGGCCTGACCCCGGGAATCAAGTCGGCGGCGGAGTTCCTCCCCGACACCGCGATCGCCAAGGCTCAGGCCGCGGCGCTCGCCAACTCGAAGTTCACCCCCACCAGCCCCAACTGGGCTGAGGTCGAGTCGGCGCAGATCATCCCCGACGCGCTCGTCAAGATCGCTCAGGGCGGCGACGTCGAGGAGATCGCGACCGAGCTCGACGCGGCGATCGAAGAGATCCTCAACAAGTAATTCCGCAGTGAGGGGTCCCGGTTCTCCGGGGCCGGGACCCCTCGCCACGGACCGATTGCCTGGCCAGACTCAGGAGTGCGGCATCCGCTCGCCTGCATCTGACCTGGAGACCGGTCCCGTCCACACGAACCCATACGTGGGCCTGCGAAGCATGCCCACCCCACCTGCAGGAAGGAGACGACATGAGCGACACCGCAACCGCGGTGCGCGGAGCCGAGAAGGCACCGCGCAGCGCCCGACCGTCCGTCTCGCGCGAGAAGCGCCGCGCCCGCGCTGAGGCGCGCGGTGCCTGGGGCCTGCTCGGCCCGTCCCTGATCATCCTCGGCGTCATGGTCGGCTACCCGGCCGTGCTGATGGTGATCCAGTCGTTCACCGACTACACCGTCAAGAACAAGGTGCAGGGCACGTGGCCGGAGTTCATCGGCCTCCAGAACTACACCGACCTGGTCACGAAGTCCGACTTCCCGGCGGTGCTGATGCGCAGCCTCGGGATCATGGTCGTGCTCACCGTGCTCATCATCGTCTTGGGCGTGCTCGTCGCGATCCTGATGACGCGACTCAGTCGCACGTGGCGGATCACCGTCTCGGTCGGACTGCTGCTGGCGTGGGCGATGCCGCCCCTGACGGCGACGGTCGTGTGGGGCTGGATCTTCGACACGCAGTACGGTCTCGTGAACTGGATGCTCAACACCATCACGGGCACCGAGAACTGGACGAACCACTCGTGGCTGCTGAACCCCTGGTCGTTCTTCTTCGTCCTCACGATCATCGTGGTCTGGCAGGGCATCCCGTTCGTGGCGTTCACCACCTATGCCGGACTCGGCCAGGTGCCCGGTGAGGTGCTCGAGGCCGCGGCGCTCGACGGCTCGACCGGCTGGAAGCGGTTCTGGCTCGTCGTCTTCCCGTACCTCCGCAGCATCCTCACCGTCGTCCTCGTGCTCCAGATCATCTGGAACCTCCGCATCTTCACGCAGGTCTACTCCCTGCAGGAGCGCGGCGGACTCGCATCCGAGACCAATGTGCTCGGCACCTACCTCTTCCGTCAGGGAGTGGGCGAGTTCGGCAGCACCGCCGCCATCGGCGTGGTCATGGTCATTCTGCTGCTCGTCCTCTCATGGGGGTACGTGCGCACCACGCTCAAGGAGGAAGAGCTGTGAGCACTCAGGTCAGCGTCGGCACGCAGCTGACGACGGTCGGCGTCGACGAGGTCATCGGCGAGGTCGGCAACGCAAAGCGTCCCAAGCGCGGCTCGATCCAGGCGCGCCGGCCCTCGGGCCGCCGTGTGGTGACCCGCACGGCGCTCAACATCGCCGCGTTGATCGTCTTCGTGATGTCGGTCTTCCCGGTGTACTGGATGATCAACCTCGCGCTCACGCCGACGTCCGAGATCATCACGCGCACCCCCAGCTTCGTGCCGATCCACCTCACGTTCAACAACTTCGTGACGGCGTGGACCCGCGAGGCCGCCCAGGGGCAGACCGACTTCCCGCACGCGCTCGGCACGACACTCACGGTGACCGCCGGCGTGCTGGTGGCGGCGCTCCTGTTCGCCTTCCTCGCCTCGGTGGCACTCGCGCGCTTCCGCTTCAAGGGTCGTCGCACCTTCATCGTCTCGGTGCTGATCGTGCAGATGATCCCGGGCGAGGCGATGATGTTCACCATCTACGGGATGCTGGACGACTGGCGCCTGATCAACACCATGCTCGGCCTCGGCATCGTCTACACGGCCGCGGTGATCCCGTTCACGATCTGGACGCTGCGGGGCTTCGTCGCCGGCGTCCCGGCAGACCTCGAAGAGGCCGCCATGATCGACGGGTGCACGAAGTCGCAGGCGTTCTGGAAGGTCACCTTTCCGCTGCTCGCACCGGGCCTGGTCTCCACCGGAATCTTCGCCTTCATCCAGGCATGGAACGAGTTCACGATGGCGCTGCTGCTGATGAGCGGGTACAACCTCACTCTCATGCCGTGGCTGAACGCCTTCCAGTCGTCCTCCGTCGGGGGCTCGGTCAACTGGGGCGCCGTCATGGCCGGGTCCACCATGATCGCGATCCCGGTCGTCGTCTTCTTCCTCTTCGTCCAGGGTCGTATGACCGGTGGGCTCGTGTCGGGGGCGGTCAAGGGCTGATGCACGCTGATCGAACCGCCGCCTTCCGTCGGGAAGTCGGCCGATGAAGGTCGGGCTCGACATCGGCGGCACGAAGACCGACGCGGTCGCCGTCGACGACAACGGCGAGATCGCAGGCCGCGTCCGCCTCGCCACAGGGTGGGGCCCGGATGCCGTGATCCGCACGGTGCTGGAGGCCGTTCGCGTCCTCGGCACGCAGGACGCCGTCGATGCCTCGAGCATCCGCTCGGTGGGCATCGGCATCCCGGGTCAGGTGGAGCCGGGCACGGCTCGCGTCGTCCACGCCGTCAACCTCGGTGTCGACGAACTCGATCTCGCCGCCGCGCTCTCGCCCCACCTCGGTGTGCCGGTGCAGGTCGAGAACGACGTGAAGGCCGCGGCCTTCGGCGCCTTCGCCCTGCACGGCGGCTCGGGCTCGATGGCCTACCTCAACCTCGGCACGGGGATCGCGGCCGGCATCGTCTCCGACGGAACCCTGTGGCGCGGCGCGCGCGGCACCGCCGGTGAGGTCGGACACATCTCGGTCGATCCCCGCGGCCCCCTGTGCCGCTGCGGGCAGCACGGCTGCATCGAAGCCCTCGCGGGCGGCGGCGCGATCGCCGAGCGCTGGGGTCGCCCCGGGGCACTGCCGGTCCGTGACGTGTTCGACGCCGCCGACGCGGGAGACCCTGCCGCGCGGGCCCTGCGCGCAGGCCTCGCGACCGGTGTCGCCGCGGCGGTGCGGGTGCTCGTGCTCACCGCCGATGTCGACGTCGTCGTGCTCGGGGGCGGCGTGACCGCACTCGGCGACAGGCTGATGGCCGATGTCGCCGCTGAGCTCGCCGCCAGTGCCGAGGCCTCGCCGTTCATGCGCTCGCTGCATCTGCAGGATCGCGTCGAGCTGCTGCCGGCGGGTTCGCCCGCAGCAGCGCTCGGCGCGGCGCTCATCGGCGCATCGCGCAGCGAGCTCGACCAGACCGGGGTGCTCAGCCGTGGCTGAGGTCGTAATCGTCCGCGACCAGGCGGAGGCGGGCGCGATCGTCGCCGACGAGATCGCCCGCATCGTACGTCTCGACCCGCGCGTGGTGCTCGGTCTTGCGACCGGATCGACCCCGCTTCCGGTGTACGAGGCGCTGCGTGCTCGTCTGACAGGCGTCGACGTCTCGCAGCTGCGCGGCTTCGCGCTCGACGAGTACGTGGGGATCGACCCCGCGCACCCCGAGAGCTACCGCGCGGTGATCGCGCGCGAGGTCGTCGAGCCGCTCGGGCTCGACCCGGCGCGTGTGCGTGTTCCCGATGGCTCCCTCGCGGGCATCGAGCACGCGGGCGAGGACTACGAGCGTGCGATCGTCGAAGCAGGCGGCGTCGACCTGCAGATCCTCGGCATCGGCACCGACGGGCACATCGGCTTCAACGAACCCGGTTCGTCGTTCGCATCTCTCACGCGCGTGAAGACCCTCACCGAGCAGACCCGCGAGGACAACGCACGATTCTTCGACAGCGTCCACGACGTGCCGCGGCACTGCATCACGCAGGGGCTCGGCACCATCATGCGGGCGCGCCACATCGTGCTCCTCGCGTTCGGCGCGGGCAAGGCCGAAGCGGTCGCCGGTGCGGTCGAAGGCCCCGTGACGGCGTCGCTCCCGGGATCGGCGATCCAGCTGCACCCGCACGCGACGGTGGTCGTCGACGAGAGTGCGGCATCCGCCCTCGCCCACGCCGACTACTATCGCTACGCCTTCGCGAACAAGCCGGAGTGGCAAGGACTCTAGCGGGCGCTATCGCGCGAAGACCTTGCCGGGGTTGAGGATGCCGGCGGGGTCGAACACCGCGGTGATCCGACGCTGCAGCTCCCACTGGTCGTCGCCGAGCTCGTCCACGAGCCACCGGCGCTTGAGCACGCCGATCCCGTGCTCGCCGGTGAGGGTGCCGCCGAGCCGCAGCGCCGAGCGGAAGAGGTCGTCGGCGGCATCCCAGATGTGCGGGGGCACGTCGGGGCCGTCGAAGACGAAGTTCGGATGCAGATTGCCGTCGCCCGCGTGCGCGACGGTCGGAATCACGATCCCGTACTCGCCCTCGATGCGTGCGATCTCATCGAACATCGCCGGCAGGGCGCTGCGGGGAACCGCGACGTCTTCGATGAGGGTCGTGCCGAGGGCCGCCATCGCCGCGTGCATCGACCGTCGAACCGCGAGCAGTCGCTCGCCCTCGGCGCGATCGTGGGTCATCGTGACGGTGCCGCCGGCACCGCGCAGCAATCCGGCGATCGCATCGCCCTCGGCGGCAGCCTGCAGGCCATCGGTCTGGATCGTCAGCTGAGCCGTGCGAGGTGCGGGCTGCTCGAACGCCAGCAGGGCGTGGATCGCCGCGAGCGACGCCGCATCGAGCAGCTCCATGATCGCCGGCTGGGCGCCCGACGCCGTGACGGCGGCAGATGCCGTGGCGGCAGAGCGCACATCGGGGAAGGTCGCCGCGATCGTGCACACCTCGCCGGGGACGAGCCGGCGGAGCTTGAGCGTCGCCCCGACGACGACGCCGAGCTTGCCCTCCGATCCGATGACGAGGGACGTGAGATCGAGTCCGGTGACGCCCTTGACGCTGCGGTGGCCGAGGTGGATCAGCCGACCGTCGGCGAGCACGAGGTCGATGCCGAGGACGGCATCGCGCACGACCCCGTACTTCGCGCACAGGAGACCCCCGGCACCCGTGGCGATGTTGCCGCCGACCGTCGAGATCGCGCGGCTCGCAGGATCGGGCGCCCACCAGAGTCCGTGTTCGGCGAGCGCGGCGTTGAGGTCGGCGTTGAGGATACCGGGTTCGACGACGGCGAGCAGGTCGTCGGGTCGAACCTCGAGGATGCGGTCCATGCGGCGCAGCGACAGTGCGATCTCGCCGGCACCGGCATTGGCGCCGCCGGCGAGCCCGGTACCGGCGCCGCGTGTCACGACGGGTGTGCCCGTCTCGCTCGCGATGCGGAGGGTCTGCTGGACGTCGGCGGTCGAGGTCGCGTGGATCACGGCGAGGGGGATGCCGACTGCCGCATGCCCCGACTCGTCGGCGCGTGCGGCCGCGAGCGCTTCGGAACCGGTGTCGACGCGATCGCCGAGCGCTTCCCGCAGCCGATCGAGGACCCGGGCGGGTGCGGTCACGCGAACCGGCGCCGACCGGCGATCACGCCGACGGTGACGGCGATCGCTCCGAAGACGAGGCCCACCCATGCCTGACCCATGCTCCACCATGCGATCGTCGCCGAGGCATACACCAGCAGTTCGACGAGGGCGCGCACGAACGGGTGCACAGCGAGCACCGCGCGCGGCGAGACGAACAGCGCCCAAACCACGATCGCGGCGAGCGGGGCGGCGATGCCCGCGACGATGTTCCACGGGAACAGCCAGGACGCGAAACCCCAGATCGCGAGGGTCGCGAAGGCGAAGAGCTCGCACACGAAGGCGAGGAGGTCGATCGCCGAAAGCGGCGTCCGCATTCCCGGCGTGGGTTCCGCGGGTTTGTGCGGCGTGACGGCAGGCAGATCGGACATGGCCTCCATTCTACGGCGAGGGGGTCGCCCCAGACGGCGGTGGCATCGCGTCCGCGGGGAGTCTCAGCGCAGGGTCGAGAGCTTCGCGTAAGCCGGGTTGCCGGAGTGGGGGCCGTTCACATACCGCACTTCGACGCGCTGATCCGTCCGGACCTCGAGGGCGTCGACCGCGACGGCGAGTACGGCAGAGCCCGTCTCGTCGATCGTCTGCGTGGCGCGCACCGCGCCCCGCAGGCGAGCCTGGACGATGGCGCCGGGCTCACCGGTGATCGTCATGGTCACCACAGTCTCTCCTTCGGCGACTCCGGCCGCAGAAGATCCGCCGACGATTGCGGGAACGCCGTCCGGCAGAGTGCGTTTGCGCTCCTGACCCGTGCCCGCGGCGTTGCCCTGGACGGCGCCGCCACTCTGACCGGCGTCGGCCGGCTTGTTGCCGAGCCCGGCGTCGGCGGGCTTGTTGCCGGGCTTCGGTGTCGCGGGCTTGGGTGTCGCCGGCTTGGCGGGAGTGGCGGGCTCTGCGGGCGTTGCGGGCGTCGCCGGGGTGGCAGGCGTCGCCGGCGTGGCCGGAGCAGCCGGCTCGGTCGGGGCGGGCTCCGCTGGGGCAACCGGCGTCGCCGGGGAAGCGGGTTCCGCCGGGGTGGCGGGCGCGGCCGGCGTCGCGGGCGTCGCCCCCTGCGATGTCGGCGCACCGGTCTCGACGGCGGCAGGAGGCGCGGTCTCGGGTGCCGCGGGCGTGACAGGCGTGGCCGGCGGGACTTCGCCGACGGCATCCGTCGCGTCCTCCTCGCCGCCGATCGCGACATCGGCAGGCGCGCGGTCGGGAGCCTCGATGACGATGGCGGGTCTGGTCTGCGGGGTGATCGCATCGGCGGCGGAGATACCGGGGATTCCGATGGCGGCGGCGACCACCGTGGTCACCATGACGGCGCCGACGCTGATCGCGCCGGCAACGGCGCCCACTCCAGAGAGGATGCCGCCGGCAGCGGCTGCCGTCGCGGCCGTCCCCGCGCCGACCGCGGCGACTCCGGTGGCTCCTGCCCCTGCGGCCGCCGCGGTCGCCGCGGCACCCGCGCTCACGGTGCCCGCCGCCCCGGCGGTTCCGGCCGTGCCGAGGCCGGCCGCGCCGACCGACGAGAATCCGCCCGCGCCGACCCCGAAGGCTGCGGGGGCGAGCGGAATAACCGTGACGGCGCCCTGCATGACCGCGGACGGCATCGCCGCGAGGGCGATGGTCGGCACGGCGCCGGCCTGCAGGGTGGCGAGGTAGCCGGCGGTGCCGGTCGCGCCGACCGCGAGCGGCAGCAGCACGAGCGCCAGGCGACCCGACACCTCCTTCGCCTCGCTGGCTACGATCGCGCAGCGGACGCACGACGCGAGGTGATCCTCGACCTTGGCGC
This sequence comes from Microbacterium sp. 2FI, assembly GCF_005502885.1. Lineage (GTDB taxonomy): Bacteria > Actinomycetota > Actinomycetes > Actinomycetales > Microbacteriaceae > Microbacterium. The sequence continues at coordinate 12,917 of NZ_SCMR01000005.1, read as the reverse complement.
GGTCGCGCTGGCCGATGTTGTGGCGGGCGTAGGCGCCGAGACGCTCGATGGACCATTGGCAGGGCGATCCGTCGACGACCGACTTCAAGTGCGCCTGGATCCAGGCTTCACGCAGGCCCTCGCGTGCGCGGAACGTGAGCTGCGCGACTGCGGTCGCCTTCATGCCGAGCAGAGGCGCGATCTCAGCCGGCTTCATTCCCTCGATCTCGGAGTACCAGAGCACCTCCTGCCACCGCGTGGGCAGACTTCGGAAGGCCTGGTGGGTGAGGCTTCGATCCAGCGCCTCGCTCGTCGCCTGCTCAGTCGTGGCAGGATCCTCCACCGTGTCGAGCGCCTCGACCGCGGTCTCGCGCCGAGCGCGGCCCCAGCCGGCGGCGGTGTTGCGGATGCTGGTGAACAGGTAGGCGCGGAACGACCCGGTCGGACCACCGCCGGTGCGGATGGCCTGGTAGATGCGGGTGTAGGCCTCCTGCACGAGGTCGTCGGCATCCAGGCTTGTCGAGACGTTCCGTGCGACGGTCATGCCGCTTCGGTAGTGGCGCCGCCACAGTTCGCCGTACGCATCGGGGTCGCCCGAACGAGTGCGCAGGACGAGATCGGCGTCGCCGAGGTCGGCGACGGCATCGACATGCGTCTCGTCGTGGTGCATCGTCATCGGCTCTCCGCCACTGCGGTGTGTCGTTCAGGGTCTCGGGCCGAACGGATCGGCGCCGAGGCGGGCCTGACCATTCTCGCCGCTCGCGCGCCTTTCCGCCAGGTTCTCGCGTGGTTCCGGGATCCGACGAGAAATTCTCGACGACTCGCGTAATGGATCAGTCTCCGGAGCATCTCTTGGGGCAGGAGACACTGTCCGCCCCGTGCTGGGGGCATGAGCGGACATCGGGTCGTGGCGATCGCCGATCGACCCGGCGGTGGGGCTTGGAGGGAACTCGGGGGAGGGACCTCCAGCCCCACCCTCTCCGATCCAGGGTCTTCAGACCCCGTCGACCCACACGCGCCGGACGCGCAGAGCGTCGTCGAGCAGCACGGCGTCTGCGATCGCGCCCACGGCCAGCGTGCCGAGGTCGCCGCGACCGACGGCGCGCGCAGGCGTCGCCGTGACTGCTCGAATCGCAGCGTCGACAGCGACGCCGGCCTCGACGACGCACCGCAGTGCGGCATCCTGCGTCAGCGTCGAACCGGCGATCGCGCCGCCGTCGTCGAGGCGGGCGACGCCGTCGGCGACGGTGACGCGGAGTCCGCCGAGGACGTAGGCGCCGTCGCCGGCGCCCGCTGCCGCCATCGCGTCGGTCACGAGCGCGATGCGATCTGGTGCCGCGTCGAACGCGATCGCGATGAGGTCCGGGTCGACGTGGGTGCCGTCGGCGATGATCTCGAGGGTCACGCGTGGATCTCGCAGCGCCGCGACGACAGGTCCCGGCGCGCGGTGATGGATGCCGGGCATCGCGTTGAACGCGTGCGTGAGCAGCGTCGCGCCGGCGTCGAAGGCCCGGCGTGCGGTGTCGGCATCGGCATCCGTGTGTCCGACCGCGACCACGACGCCGGCGTGGACGAACCGCGCGATCGCGGCATCGGCGCCCGGGATCTCGGGGGCGATCGTCACCTGCCGGATCGTGCCGCGTCCGGCTTCGAGGAGTCGGTCGACGGATGCCGCGTCGGGCGCCCGCAGAAGCGCCGCAGTGTGCGCGCCCTTGTGCCCCGGGTCGAGGAAGGGGCCCTCGAGATGCGAGCCGAGGATGGTCGGGTCGGTCGCGGCGAGGTCGGCGACCATCGACGCGCGCGCGACCATGTCGTCGATCGACGCGGTGACGAGCGAGATGACGGCGCGCGTCGTGCCGTGGGCACGGTGGAGGTCTCGGGCCGCGCGGATCGCGACGGGACCGTCGTCGAAGCTCGCGCCGCCGCCGCCGTGGCCGTGGATGTCGATGAACCCGGGCGAGAGCCATCCGCCCTGTCCGTCGACGATCGCGTCGGCACTCTGCTGGTGCCAGTCCGTCCCCGAGCCGATCGCGCTCACGCGGCCGTCGTCGAAGCGCACCCACGCGTCGTTCCCGCTCGCGGCGGTTTCGGCGCCGACGAGACGCGCCGAGTGGACGATCGTGCTCACTCGGCGACCCACGGGATCTCGTCGGAGGCGTGGAAGCGGATGCCGAGGCTCGCCCAGAGCGGACCCTGGGCGCCGACGCGCTCGCGGAACGACGCCCACGTGCGCAGGTCGCTCGCTCCGGTGGCCGGTGACCATCCCGCCTCGGCCGCGGCCGCGATGCGCGGGAAGGTCATCTCGTCGATGTCGTCGAGGGCGCGGATCGTCTCGGTCCACAGTGGCGCCTCGACGCCGAGGATGTCGGTGTCGTCGATGCCCGCGATGACGTCGGACGGCTCCCATGAGTACGCGCGCGCGACGCTCGTCGGCCCGTTCGCCCAAACGAGGCCGAGCGGTGAGTCTGCGGAGTGCTTCATGTCGAGGTAGATCGCGTCTGCGGGCGAGAGGATCAGCTGTGCACCGTTGCGGACGAACGCGCGCGCACGGTCGTCCATGCCGTCGGTCGGGGTGACGAAGCCCCAGTACTGGCCGATCGTGGTGTCGGCGAGCCCGGCGGCGGCTCCGGCCTCGTGCCACGCGACCGGGGTCTTGCCGAGGTCGGCGATGATGTCGCTCGCACGAGCGACGAACTGGGCGAAGTCCTCGGGGGCGGTGCCGAGCGCCTCATCGCCGCCGAGATGCAGGTACGGGCCGGGGGTCATGCCGGCGAGCTCGCCGAACACGTCGGCGACGAATTCGTAGGTCGCCTCATCGTGGATCCGTAGTGACGAGAACCCCACCGCGATGCCGTCGTACGCGACGCCGGTGACCGGCAGGTCGCCGCCGTACACCCGCACCGTCTCGTGGATGTGCTCGCTGAGCACGGGCTCCTCGACGAGGGCCGGGTAGGCGAGGCCGACGGCGTGGGTGTGGCCGGGCATGTCGATCTCGGGAACCACGATCATGTGGCGGGATGCCGCATACGCGACGATCTCGCGGTAGTCGGCCTTCGAGTAGAAGCCGCCGGGATCGCCGCCGACCGAGGTCGCCGAGGCGGCGGCGGTCAGTTCGGGCCGCGAATCGAGATGGAGGCGCCACCCCTGGTCGTCGGTGAGGTGCAGGTGCAGCGCGTTGAACTTGAGGGTCGCCGCGCGGTCGATGTAGGCCTCGACGGTCTTCACCGGGTGGAAGTGCCGCGCGACGTCGAGCATGACGCCGCGGTACGCGAAGCGGGGGGAGTCCTCGATCGTGACGGCGGGGACCACCCATCCGTCGTCGCCGCGGGCCACGAGCTGGCCGAGCGTCTGCACGCCGTAGAAGAGGCCCGCTGCATCAGCGCCGATGACGACTACGGAGTCGGCATCAGTCGTCAGTCGATACGACTCGGCGGCGCCGCCGGGCTCGACCTGCAGGGTCACCGTGGCGGGACCGCCGTCGGCGCCGAGAGCGAGTCCGGTGCGGGCCTCGAGGATCGCCGAGAGCGCGGCCGCGGCATCCGTCTCGCCCTCGATCCTCACGTCGGAGGTGAGGTGGAAGGGCGCGTCGCCCGACGCGTCGATGGACGCGACAGCGGGCACGAGGGCGGGGAGCGGCACGGCGCCTCCTTGTAAAGAGTCCTAACAAAAGGCTGACGTCAGCCTAGCAGGACGTCATCGGCGAGGTCGAGGCGTGTGGCATCGGTTATGCTCGGACGGTCGCGACTGGCGTTGAGGTGGACCACCACCGGGGAGCGATCGACACGGCATTCGACCGCGCGCCTGGGCCGATGCGGATTCCCGTTTGCCGTCATACGTCAGGAGCCAGTCATGACCGATCAGTTCTTCAACGCCCCGCTCGCCGAAGTCGATCCCGAGATCGCACAGGTGCTCGAGCGCGAGCTCGACCGCCAGCGCGGCTATCTCGAGATGATCGCGTCCGAGAACTTCGTGCCCGTCTCGATCCTGCAGTCGCAGGGTTCGGTGCTCACCAACAAGTACGCCGAGGGCTACCCGGGCCGCCGCTACTACGGCGGCTGCGAAGAGGTCGACGTCGCCGAAGAGCTCGCCATCGCGAGGGCGAAGTCGCTGTTCGGCGCCGAGTTCGCGAACGTCCAGCCTCACTCGGGCGCGACCGCGAACGCTGCGGTCCTTCACGCCATCGCCCGCCCCGGCGACACGCTGCTCGGTCTCTCGCTCGACCAGGGCGGTCACCTCACCCACGGCATGAAGATCAACTTCTCGGGCCGGCTGTTCAACATCGTCGCGTACGGCGTCGACCCCGAGACCTCGATCATCGACATGGACGAGGTGCGCCGCCTCGCGATCGAGCACCAGCCCAAGGTCATCATCGCCGGCTGGTCGGCATACCCGCGACAGCTCGATTTCGCCGCGTTCCGTGCGATCGCCGACGAGGTCGGAGCTCTCCTGTGGGTCGACATGGCTCACTTCGCAGGCCTTGTGGCAGCCGGCCTGCACCCGAACCCGGTTCCCCACGCGCACGTCGTCTCCTCGACCGTTCACAAGACGATCGGCGGACCCCGCTCGGGCTTCATCCTCACGAACGACCCCGACATCGCGAAGAAGATCAACAGCGCGGTGTTCCCGGGTCAGCAGGGTGGGCCGCTCATGCACGTCATCGCGGCGAAGGCGACGGCGTTCAAGCTCGCAGCGACTCCGGAGTTCCAGGAGCGCCAGCAGCGGGTGCTCAGCGGCGCGCACATCATCGCCGAGCGCCTGTCGCAGGCCGATGTCGCCGGTGCCGGCATCTCGGTCCGCTCGGGCGGCACCGACGTGCACCTCGTGCTCGTCGACCTCCGCAACGCCGAGATCGACGGCAAGCAGGCCGAAGACCTGCTGCACGAGATCCACATCACGGTGAACCGCAACGCGGTGCCGAACGACCCGCGTCCGCCGATGGTGACCTCGGGCCTGCGGATCGGAACCCCGGCGCTCGCGACCCGCGGCTTCGGCGACGCCGAGTTCACCGAGGTCGCCGACGTGATCGCGCTCGCTCTCCTCCCCGGCTCCGACGTCGAGGCGCTGCGCGCCCGCGTCGCCGCGCTGACGGCCGCGTTCCCGCTGTACCCGGGCCTGCAGCAGTAGTCATGGCGCAGATTCTGGACGGACGCGCGGCCGCGGCAGGCATCAAGGAAGAGCTGCGCGCGAGGGTCGCGGCCCTCGCGGAGCGCGGGATCACGCCCGGCATCGCGACGGTGCTCGTCGGCGCCGACCCCGCCTCGCAGCTGTACGTGGGCAGGAAGCACCGCGAGTCCGAGTCGATCGGCATGAACTCGATCCAGCGTGAGCTGCCGGAGGACGCCACGCAGGAAGACGTCGAAGCGCTGATCGACGAGCTCAACGCAGACCCGGCGTGCCACGGCTACATCGTGCAGCTGCCGCTGCCCAAGCACCTCGACACCGACGCGATCCTCGAGCGGATCGACCCGGCGAAGGATGCCGACGGCCTCCACCCGACCAACCTCGGGCGCCTGGTGCTCAACGTCAACACGCCGATCACCTCGCCCCTGCCGTGCACGCCCCGGGGCGTCATCGAGCTGCTGGACCGCAACGGATACGACCTGAACGGCAAGCACGTCGTGGTCGTCGGCCGCGGCATCACGATCGGCCGCTCGATCGGCCTGCTGCTCACGCGCCGCGAGTACAACGCGACGGTCACGCTGACCCACACGGGCACCAACGACCTCGGCCATCACCTGCGGCAGGCCGACGTCATCGTCGCGGCGGCGGGCGTCAAGCACATCGTGCGGGCAGAGGACGTCAAACCCGGCGCCGCCGTGCTCGACGTCGGCGTCACACGCGAGACCGAGCCCGAGACCGGCAAGAACCGGGTCTACGGCGACGTGCATCCCGATGTGGCAGAAGTCGCCGGTTTCCTCTCGCCGAACCCCGGCGGCGTGGGTCCGATGACGGTGGCGCTCCTCATGACGAACGTCGTCGAGGCGGCGGAGCGGCTGTAACAGCTCAGGCCGGCACGAGCGCGTCGCGCACGCGCGGCACGACGGCCTCGGCATCCGTCGCCCCGAAAGAGGCCATGCCGCCCACCCAGCGCGTGCGGTCGGCATCGGCGCGGTGGCGCACCTCCGACAGGCGCGTGACGCCGCGGACGCGGATGCCGCAGTACGTCAGCGTCGCGTTTCGGAGCTGCCGGATCGCCGCGTCGCGGTACACCCATGCGTTCCAGAAGCCGGGGGAGTCCATCGTCATGACGATGCGCGCGGTGCGTCCGGTGAGCAGCTTGTCCCAGAACCGGCCGCGCTCGCGGTAGCGGAACGCGAAGCCCGACAGGAACACGCGGTCGATCCACGCCTTCAGCACTGCGGGGTACCCACCCCACCACTGCGGGAAGAAGAACACGAGGTGGTCGGCCCACGCGACATCGGCGGTGTAGGCGGCGACCTCGTCGGCGAGGGCAGGGTCGTCGTCGGTGCGCGGGGTGCGCAGCTCGCCGCGTGAGGACGGATGCTGCGGCACGGCGTCCTGCGCGAGATCGACGATTCGCACCTCGGCCCCACCCGCGGCGGCCGCCTCAGCGTAGGACTCGGCGAGCGCGTGGTTGAGGCTATCGGGGATCGGGCTTCCGATGACGACGAGGATGCGGGCGGGCGAGGTCATGCGTGGTGCTCCTTCTGCTGGACGAGAGTGGCGAGCGCCGCAAGCTGGCGGTTCAGCCGGGGCGCGTCGATCGGATCGGCGCCGAGTGCCGGGTCGCCGACGAGCGCGGTGAACTCGGCTTCGAGAGCGCTGCCGGCGTCGCGCACGAGGGCGGCACCGCGCGGCGTGAGCGTGAGCAGGATGCTGCGCCCCACGCCCGCCTCAGAGGTGATCCAGCCGTCGGCGACGAGGGCAGGGACGCGCTTGCTGACGGCGGCCTTCGTGATGCCGAGACAGGCGGCGAGCGTCGTCATGTCGGACGGCTCGACATCTGAGAGCACGGCGAGGAAGTGGAAGTGGTTGAAGGTCACGCCGTAGCGCTCCTGCAGCACACTGTCGGCATAGGAGTCGATGGCGGCCACGACTTCGTGGAGCGTGAAGGTGAGGCGATCGGACACGCATTGAGTCAACCAGTTGACACGGCTGATGTCAACAGGTTGACTCGACTACGCGGTGAACCGCGAGAGGAACGTGCGGGTGCGCTCCTCGCGCGGGGCGCCGAATACCTCCGCGGGCGTGCCCTGCTCGAGGATGCGTCCGGCATCGAGGAACACCACGCGATCGGCGACGTCGCGTGCGAAGGCCATCTCGTGGGTCGCCATGACGATCGTCATCCCCTCATCGGCGAGTGCGCGCACGAGATCGAGCACATCGCCGACGAGTTCGGGGTCGAGCGCGGACGTGATCTCGTCGAGCAGCAGGAGATCGGGCGTGGTCGCCACAGCGCGCGCGATCGCGACACGCTGCTGCTGGCCTCCCGAGAGCCGGTCGGGATGGTCACGGGCCTTATCGGCGAGCCCGACGCGCTCCAGCAGCGCGAGGGCTGCTGAATCCGCGGTCTTGCGCGAGTACCGGTGGACGTGCCGGAGCGCGAGGGTGATGTTGTCCTTCACCGTGAGGTGGGGGAACAGGTTGTACTGCTGGAACACCACGCCGACACGAGCGCGCACGGCGTCGACGTCGGTGCGCGGATCGCTGATGTCGGCGCCGCTCAGCCAGATGCGACCGTCGTCGATCGGCTCGAGGAGGTTGACCGTGCGCAGGAGGGTGGACTTGCCCGAGCCGCTCGCGCCGATGAGCGCGACGACCTCACCGGGCGCGACCTCGAGGTCGATGCCCTGCAGCACATGGTGGTCGCCGAACGCCTTCCAGACGTCGTCGAGCCGCAGCACGGGGTTCGCGCCGGTCATACGATCCCTCCGATCTGCTCGCGAGAGCGCACGCGCGCGGTGTACCAGTCCGTGAGGCGGATCGTGGGGATCGCCAGCAGCACGAACAGCAGCCCGGCGACCACATACGGAGTGAAGTTGAAGTACGCGGCCGTCTCGATCTGCGCGGCGCGCACCGCGTCGATCGCGCCGAGCACCGATATGAGGCCGACGTCCTTCTGCAGGGCGACGAAGTCGTTCATGAGCGCCGGGGTGACCTTGCGCACCGCCTGGGGGACGACGACGAGCCGCATCGTCTGACCGTGGCTCAGCCCGAGCGAGCGGGCGGCGTGCCGCTGAGAGGGGTGCACCGCCTCGATGCCGGCCCGGAAGACCTCCGACACGTACGCCGAGTACGTCAGCGTGAGCGCGATCGTGCCCCAGAACTCGTACGGCATCCGCACCGGGATGAGCTGGAGCCCCGGAATGCCGAAGCCGACGAGGTACAGCACGATGATGAGCGGGATGCCGCGGAAGAGGTCGGTGTACCCGGCCGCGATCGCGCGCAGCGGCAGCCACACGGGACCGCGGAGCGTGCGCAGCGTCGCCAGCAGCAGGCCGAAGATCAGCACCAGGACGGCCGCCATCGCGAGGACGCGCAGATTCAGGAGGAATCCGTCCCACACGCGCGGGAGCGAGGCGAGGAACACCTCGCCGTTGAAGAACTGCTGCTGCACCCGATCCCAGCCCGGGGTGTTGAGCACGAGCACCCAGACGATCGCCGCGAGGACGAGGGTGGAGACGAGGCTGATGACGACCGAGCGAGCGCCCTGTCGCTTTCGGAACGCGCGGCGTTCGAGCTCGATGACGCTCACTTCGCGCCGCGCCCCATCGACCGCCACGGCCTCCCGGCCGGATGAGGATGTCATCCGGTCAGGCTAACGGGATGCCGGGTCACTTCAGCAGCGGAGCCTGGCCCTCGCCGCCGAGCCACTGCGCGGCCAGCTCGTCCAGCGTGCCGTCCTCGCGGAGCGCATCGACGGCGGCGGTGACCTGATCGGTGAGCGGGGAGTCCTTCGCGAGCACGAAGCCGAACTGGTCGCCGGTCGCTCCCTCCGGAGTCGGCAGCTGGCCGACCAGTACGCCATCGGTGAGCTCGACGCCCGAGATGTAGAAGGCCGTCGGCAGGTCGACGACGATCGCGTCGACCTGGCCGTTCTCGAGGGCGAGCTTGGCATCGTCGTTGGTGTTGAAGGCCTGGGCGCCCTGCGTGGGGGCGATGACCGACTCGATCGTCGTGAAGCTCGTGGTGCCGGTCTGGGCCCCGATGAGCAGGTCTTTGAGATCGGCGATCGAGGTGGCCGCGGCGGCGGGTGACGAACCCGTCGTGACGACGACCTGCGTGGTCTCGTAGTACGCCGAGCTGAAGTCGACCGACTCCTTGCGCTCGTCGGTGATCGAGAACTGCTGCAGGTTGACGTCGAAGTCCTTGGGTCCCGGCGCGATGGCTTCTTCGAAGCCGGTGCGCACCCACACGACGTCCTCGGCGGCGAAGCCGAGCTCTGCGGCGACCGCGTAGGCGACGGCGGCCTCGAACCCTTCGCCGCTCTCGGGCGCGTCGTCGATGACCCACGGGTAGTACGCCGGCTCGCCGGTGGCGACGGTGAAGACGCCGTCGGTGACCCACCCCGCGTCGGCCGGTGCATCGGATTCGCCGCCGGCCGGGGCGCCTGAGGCGCAGCCGGTGAGTGCGAGGACGGCGAGCGCCGCGCCGGCGGCGGCGATGCGGAGAGAGGGGGTGCGACGCGACATTCGAGCCTCCGGGAGTCGGGTTCGGTGCGGCACGCCGTGCTGTCGGGGGCCGCTTCATCCATCTTGGGCGCGGGACCGGGCGGACGGCCCTCGCACGTCGGAATGTTACGAGGAGCGCGGATGCTGAGGCGTCAGCCCTTGCCGAGCTCGTCAAGCATGCGCCGCTGCTCCTCGGTCAGGCCGTCGTTCAGCTCGCGTCGGGCGGAAGCCGTCTCGGGGCTCGGGATGGCGGGGGACGCGGCATCCGTCGTCGTCGCCTTGCCGCCGGTCGCCTTGTCGTAGAGCGCGGCGGTCTGGGCCTCGACCTTGTCGTCGATCGCGTCGTAGATCGCCCACCCGATGAGCAGGATGATCGGCGGCAGAACGTAGCCCCACAGGAACCCGCCGACGCTCACGCCCGAGAGCAGCACGGTGACGATCCAGACCAGGAACGCCACGGCGAACGCGACGAAGAACTCGACGAGCTTCTCACCGACCTTGGTGCGCTGACCGGCGGACTTCGCCGCCATCGAGGCGAACCACTTGTGCACGAGCGGCTTGATCCAGATCACGAGCGCGGTCAGGATGACGCCGGCCCAGAGCGCCGACCATCCCACGCGCGCGGGGGTGAAGAACCCGATCAGCAGCAGCACCACGACGTTGAACACCAGCAGCGACAGGAATCGGACAGCCCACTTCTTCATGGAATCACTGTGCCATGCCCGGTGGGCGTCGTGCGAGCGTCAGCGCAGGGTGACGAGCTGGGTCAGATCGTCGTCGGGCAGCACATCGACGACCGCGGTGACCTGCATGTCGACGAGATCGGTGCGGCCCGAGATCACGGTGAGGAACGCCGAGTCTGCGGCATCCCGTCCCGTGGCGATCCGCACGAGCGACGATCTCGGGGCGAGCGTCGTCGCATCCACGACGTGCCAGCCGTCTTCGACCCACGCCTCGGCGACCGCGTGGAAGTCCATCGGGTAGAGGCCCGGGGCGTATACCGAGACAAGTCGCGCGGGCACGTTGAGCGCGCGCAGCAGGCCGACGGTGAGGTGGGCGTAGTCGCGGCAGACGCCCTGACGGGCGAGCAGAGTGCGGGTGGCGCCGTCGGTCGGCAGGCTCGATCCGCTGACGTATGAGAGGTGGGTGCCGACCCAGGCCGACACGGCAGCGAGGAGCTCTGCGGGATCGGCGATGGTGCCGAACTCGGCGAACGCGGTCGGGCCCAGAGCGTCGGATTCGGCATAGCGGCTGGGCCGGCGGTAGGTGATCAGATCAGTCGCGCTCGCCGGCGCCGAGGCCGCCTCGCCCTGGATCGACGCCTCATAGGTCGCGACGAGGGTGCCGACGGGGCTCGAAACGCTATGGAGGCGCGTCCCGTGTGCGTCGGGAACCTCCTCGGCGGGGAGTGGCTCTCCGTCCAGCGTGAACGTGACGTTCTCGGTCGTCGGTGCGTAGTCGGCGTTCACCGCCACCGAGAAGACGAGCTCTGCGGGCTCGGTGACATTCAGTTCGATGCGGCTCGCGACGTCTCTCTTCATGTCAGACAGCGTGACACGTCATGGTGCCGGGGACGTTACCGGGCCGTGGGGGTTGACAGCGGCGCGCTGCGTCGGGTCAGTACGAGGCGCGATCCTCCGTGCCGCTCCCGCCGTCGCCGATGAAGCGGGCGGCGAGGGCTTCGGAGCCGCGGGCGAGGAGCGACACGTCGGCGCCGACGAGGGCGAACGACGCCCCGGCGGCGAGGTACCGATCTGCGAGCACCGGGTCGAACGCGTTCACGCCGACGGGCTTTCCGGCGCCACGGACGGCGTCGAAGGTGCGTCGAACGGCGGCTTCGACATCGGGATGCGTCTGCCGGCCGAGAAGCCCCATCGATGCCGCGAGATCGCTCGGGCCGACGAACACGCCGTCGACGCCGTCGACCGCGGCGATCTCGGCCGCGCCATCCACACCCGCCGCCGTTTCGATCTGCACGAACAGCGACACGTGCTCGTCGGCGCCTTCGAGGTAGCCGTCGATGCGGTTCCAGCGGGCAGAGCGCGCGAGCGCCGAGCCGACGCCCCGCCGGCCGCGCGGGGGATACCGCACGGCTTCGACGACGGCGCTCGCGTCGCCTGCCGACGACACCATCGGCACGAGGATGCTCTGCGCCCCGAGGTCGAGCACCTGCTTGATCGTGACGACGTCTCCGATAGGCACGCGCACGACCGGTGTCACGGGGTATGCCGAGACGGCGTGCAGCTGCGCGAGCACGGATTCCAGCCCGTTCGGTGCATGCTCCATGTCGATGAGCACCCAGTCCAGGCCGGACCCGGCGCAGATTTCGGCGACGAGTGGCGAGCCCGAGGTCACCCACATTCCGATGAGGGGGCGGTCGGCGGCGTCGAGGCGCGCGCGAAGTGTCGGGTTCAGATGAAGCGGCATTCGATGACTCCCATCGGTCCGTAGTCGCAGCGCACGGTGTCGCCGCGCGAGACCCACACGGGCCTCGTGAACGACCCGGCGAGGATGATCTCGCCCGGCTCGAGCCGGGCGCCGTGCTGGTGGAGCTTGTTCGCGAGCCACGCGACTCCGGTCGCCGGGTGACCGAGCACGCCGGCGGCCACCCCGGTCTCTTCGATCTCGCCGTTGCGCGAGAGGACGCCCGGCACCCATCGCAGGTCGATCTCGTCGGGGCGCCTGCGCTCGTCGCCGAGCACCATCGCGCCGTATGCCGCGTTGTCCGCGATCGTGTCGACGATCGTGCGCCCGTCGAGCTCGATGTGCGAGTTCAGGATCTCGAGCGCCGGCACGGCGACATCGATCGCGCGGAGCGCGTCGTCGAGCGTGGCGTCGGGGCCCTCGAGCGGCTCCTTCAGTACGAAGGCGAGTTCGACCTCTACCCGCACGTTCGAGAAGTGATCGACGGGGATGTCGGCGCCCGATCTGTACACGGTGTCGTCGAACATCACGCCGTAGTCGGGCTCGCTGATGCCGGTCGCCTGCTGCATGGCCTTCGAAGTGAGCCCGATCTTGCGCCCGACCAGCCGGCGTCCGGCGGCGATGTTGGCGTCCCGCCACACGGCCTGGATGGCGTACGAGTCCTCGACGGTCGCAGCGGGATACCGAGCCGTGATCCGCGGGATCACGCCGTGCGTGCGGTCGGCTACGGCGAGCTCCCGCGCGATCGCGGCGATGTCGTCGGGTGTCAGCATCCGTCTCTCCTCTGCGATCCGCTTACGGACGAGACACGCTGCGCCGAGCGGGCGAACACGCGGCGTGTCCCGTCCGTAAACGGCTGGGGGCCGGGTCGGGGGCAGGGGC
>NZ_SCMR01000004.1 GCF_005502885.1 Microbacterium sp. 2FI | reverse complement strand
ACGCCCCGAAACGACGGTGGCGTCGTCGGGCGCGTCGTCGTCGAGTGCGGGAGGCTCGGGCGCGGACGTGCCGGGCGCAGGCGCGCGGCCGGCACGACGGACCGGGATCGTGCGCTCGTCGGGAGCGTCCGTCACGCGTCGCTCCGGACAAGCCGCACTTCGGCGTCGCCGAGGAGGAAGCGGTCGCCCGCTTCGGTCTCGACGCCGGGAGTCACCTCGACCTCGGTGCCGAGAACCGTGGCGAACAGCACGCCGTTGGTCGAGTCGAGGTCGGTGACGAACCAGGTGTCGTCGCGCAGCTCGAGCCGGGCGTGGGTCTTGGAGACGGTCCCGTCCTCGATCGCGACGAGCTGCGCCCCGGGGAAGGCTGAGTCGGCGACCGGACGGCGGCCCAGGATCACGACGTCGCCGCCGAGCGCGACCGGCTCGCCCGAGGGCAGCACGAGCGACCAGTGGGTGCGGCGGCGGCGCGCGATGATCGTCTCCTCGATCGCGTCGTCGGGGATCTCGGGACGCGTGTGCAGGGCCGACACCGACGAGCGCGCAGAGCGCGGGGAGCCGGCATCCGGCGCACCGGCGATCGCCGAGACCGGACCCGAGGTCTCGGGGAACGCCTCGGGGTCGCTCTGCGGCGACCGCGCCGGCGCCCAGGGCTCGTCCTCGACGCTCGTGGAACGAGCGGCGGGCACTCGCGTGACGGGGGGCAGCGTGAGGCCCGCGGGCGTGTCGACCGGCGGCTCGACCACGCGTGCGGGCGCATACGCCACCGGCTCGGGAGCGTCATCGTGCTCGAGCTGAGAAGCGGCCTCGGGCTCGGACTCGGAGGCCGCGCCCGATCGGCGCGGGCCGGCATAGGCATCGTCGTCGGACGGGGCATCGGATGCCGCGCTCACCGGAACCGCCGCGATCGGCTCGGGAGCGCCGGAGACTGCGCCGGTCACCTCGCCCGTGAGGTCCAGGCCGGCGACGGCGAACCCCTGCCACGGGTCGTCGGCGGCCTTCTCGGCCGGAACGAAGGGCGAAGCGGGAGCGGCCGGCGCCGCGGCACCCGCGACGGCGGGCCGCTGCGGAAGCGGCGGCGGCGCCCAGCCGCCCGGAGGCGGCGTCACCTGCGGGGCCGGGGCCGCAGGAGCCTGCGGTGCGCGCCCGTAGGCGGGCGGTGGGGCAATGGGGCTGTAGGTCGCGGCTGTCTGCTCACCCGGAGTCGGGAACGGCGGCAGCGGCGGCAGGTCGTCGCCTGCGGCGTTCTCGCTGCGGCGCGGGCCGGCATCGGCATCCCGCCCGACCCACCGGGCCGAGCCGAAGCCGATGATCGACGCCCAGACGGGGAAGAGGAGCGCCGCGACGACCGCCATCCCGCCGCGGTACCCGAAGGCCACCCCGATGCGATAGCAGGCGATGATCTCGATCACCACGACCACCAGCACGCCGACGATCGGCACGAGCCCGATCAGCAGCAGCCAACCCGAGAAGCCGCCGAGCTGGAACAGCACCACGAGATTGAGGACCGGCACCCACGCCTTCCACCCCTGCACGCCGGACTTGCGGAACACGGCAGCGAGCGCGAGAGAGGTCCAGACGTAGAGCGCCAGCCAGAAGACCAGCGACACCAGGCCCAGAGCTACGGCGGTGGAGTCATCGACAGGTGTCATGATGCGGGACGCGCGGACACGGCGGCCCGGCGTCTCCCCCTCTCGGCGAAGCGAGTGCGAACGCCCGCAGCGGGCGCCAGCGGACGGATGAACGATCTCAACGATACGGTCGCCAGGAGCCTGCGCCACACGCCCAGCTCGCGACGCACCTCGCGGCGCTCCGCATCGACGCTCTTCCAGTACGCCGCAGCGGCGTCGAAGTCCTGGTGGTCGTCCGAGAACACGGCCCGGTCGGCGACCCGCGCGAGGTCGGCGCCGCCGCTCGTGGCGAAGGAGTCCGCGAGCTCCAGTCGTGTGAGCGTGCGCGGGGCATCGCGGCGGGCATCCACGGCGGCATCGACATACTCGTCCCAGCCGCCCGCGATGCGCGCCGCCGGCGTCGCCGCACGCCGGCGGCCGCGACGGCGGGCCCCCTTCGCCGCCATCACGGCGAGGAACGGGCCGAACGCGAGCAGCAGCACGAGCAGCGCGATCGCGCCGATGCGCAGCACCGGCCACAGCCACGCGAGGTCGGGCCCGGAGGCGTCGGCGGTCGCGTCGCCCGCCGAGGCGTCCTCCTGCACGGGATCGGGCGGAAGCACCTCCTCGACGGAGTCGGGGCGCACCTCGGTGACGTTCTCGGGATCGCGCTGCTCGGTCACGTCCAGGCTCGGCGACTGCTCGTACTGCGGCGTCACATCCACGGCGACCCAGTCGCCGTCGGCGGACTGCACCTCGGTCCACGCGGCGATGTCCTGCGCGCGGCAGACGCCGCCCTCGCACGCCGCGAGGCCGGCCTCGTCCGCGACCAGACGCGCGCCGAGCACGATGCGCGAGGGGAAGCCCAGCTCACGGGCGATCAGCGCAGCGGCGACGGCGAACTGCTCGTCGTCTCCGATCGCGGCGACGTAGTTGCCCGACGCCACCGCCCGCGGATCGGTCTCACGCTCGAGCAGACGCGAGAACATCGCATCGATGCGGGCGAGCGAGTGCCCCGACGCGCTCGGCTGGAACGAGTAGCCCGAGAGCTCCGTCATCCACTCGGCGGGCTCGTCGCCCTGCTCGAGGCCGTGGCTGAGGTAACCGCGCTCGCGCAGCAGCGTCACGAGTCCGGCCAGAGCCGCACCGTCGGAGCCCGTCGCGTGCTCCTCGACCCACGCCTGCAGGCTCTCGGGTGCCGCGGGCTCGGCACCGGCACCGCCGGGCGCCGTGATCTCGGCGAGCTCGACGGCGCCGGGCTCGATCGCGTTGACGACGTACGCATCGCCGGCGGCGAGCCCCCCGCCTGCGGTCTGCACACCGGCCGATGCCGCGGCGCTGTAGTAGAAGCGGTCGGCGAGGGCGGCACCACGCTCGCCCGCGAAGTCGACGGTCGCCAGACGCCCTGCCGTCGGCATCCAGATGCCGCGAAGACCCTCGATCGCGAACTCGACCTCGACCGGCGTCCCCTCGCCCGCATCGAGCACCGACGGAACGCGCACGTACCGTCCGTCGTCGATCGCGCCGCTGCCGCCGCTGCGATAGACCTCTCCGTCGTAGGCGTCGAGAGTCGCGAGCCGGACGCGTTCGGGGAGGTCGCCCGGAGAGGTGACGGTGAAGAGCACCGCGTCGGCGCGCGTATCGGCGAAGAGCGATCGGTACTCCGCGAGCGGGCTCACCGACGCCGACAGATCGATCTCGGGACCGAATGCCGAGCGCAGCACATCGCGGTCGGCCCCGCGCGCCGCGAACGGCACGACCGCCACGGCGATGATCACGGCACCCGCGATCATGCCTGCGCCGAGCGCGGTACGGCGGCGGTCGGCGCGCGACGGACGCCGTGACACCCGCACGCCGCTCGATGCCGCGGCGCGCTGGAGCGCGTGCACGCGCTCGTCGTGCGTGCGCCACGCGAGCCACAGGAGCACGGCGAGAAGCGACAGCAGGCCGAGCGCCGTCTCGACGGGTGCGTAGAGCTGCAGCGTCCCGATGACGAGGGGCGCGCTCACGCTCGTGCGGCCGAAGAAGAGGCCGAAAGACACCATCCCGATCGCGACCGGGGCCGCGAGGAACGCCGTACGGCCCTCGCGCCACGCGAGCAGCAGAAGGGCGCAGGTGCCCACCAGGAAGACGATCAGCGCGGGGACCAGCAGGTTGCGGTACGTGCCGACGGGGAGTTCGACGGTGACGAGGTCCTTCCACGCCAGCACCGCGCCCGCGGTCGCTTCGCCGAGCCCGCGCACGAGGTCTGGCACGCTCCCGAGGCGCGAAGGCACCGCGAGCGGCACGCCGAGCAGCAGGAAGGCCACGGCGACCGCCGCCGCCGAGATCCAGGCGCTCCAGCGCAGCCGCCACGAGACGACGGCGATCGCGGTGGCGACGACGGCGGCGACCCCGACCAGCAGCACGAAGTGCCACGAACGGTAGATCGGCCACGCGGCGACGGCGGCGATGACGACGATGACGGCGGCGAACGCCGATCCCACGACGATGCGCGGGACGACGAACGCGGCGCGCTCGACTCGGGCGGCATCCCGCCGTCGTGCGCTCATGACGTCGCCCCCCGCAGCAGGAGCCCCGAGAGGTCGTCGAGGGTGCCGACGGTGAGCACGGTCAGCCCCGACAGCGGCTGCATGCGCGGGTGCGCCCGCTCGTCGCAGATCACGGCGAGCACCGCGGTGTCGACGGGGAACGCGAGCGCCGCCTGCTGCAGCCGCACCAGCGGAACGCGCGAGCCGACCACCACGAACGCGATCGAGATGCGATCGCCCGACTCGGCCGTCAGCCGGCAGACGTCGCGCACGCCCATCGTGCTCTCGAGCTGCGTCACGCCGCTGAAGCCGTCGAGCATCGGGCGGACGGATCCCGAGGGGATGTGGCGGATGGCACGCAGCCGGCCGCGCACGACTCGCGGGATCTCGGATCCGGTGACGATGGAGACGTCGCGTGCGTCGCGGACGGCCCGCATGCCCAGCGATGCGGCACAGCCGACGGCGAGCTCGAACTCGTCCGCGTCGGCGTACTCGTTCTCAGCGACACCCAGCACGACCGCCATGCGGGAGCGGCGCGACTCCTCGTATTGGCGCACCATGAGGCGCCCGGTCTTCGCCGTCGACTTCCAGTGGATCTGGCGGCGCGAATCGCCTGGGGTGTACTCGCGGATCGCGTGGAACGACATGTCGGAGTCCACGAGCCGGCGCGTCGGGCTGCCCTCGAGGTCGCGGATGAGGCCCGCGCTCGTCGACGGGAGCGTGGTGGTCCGCGGGTGCACGTACACCTCGTGGATGTCCTCGAAGGCGTGCTCGCGGCGCAGCAGCCCGATGGGGTCGCTGCGGACGGTGGTGGCAGGCCCCACGGACACGATCCCGCGGCGCAGCCCCGGGATCTCGAGCGGCTGGGCGACGGTGTGGCCAGGGCGCAGCAGGGGCACGCCGAACTCCACGAGCCCCGCGCCGACGGGGATGTCGATGCGGCCGGGGAGGGCCGTGCGGTGGCCGTGGTTGCGCACGATGATCTCGCCGGTCACGCCGTCGCCGGCGACCACGCGCTCATGCGCGAGCGAGAGATCGACGTCGTACGAGCGCGCCCCGAAGAGGAAGGGGACGGATGCCGCGAGCAGCAGCGCCGAGACGGCACCGGCGACCATCCACTCGACCCAGCCGAAGGCGATGCCGAGCCCGAGTCCGATGCTCGCCGTGAGAACGACGAGAACGCCCGCCGGACGCACCGTGCGCGCGGCCCACGTCGCCGCCGCCGAGATCGCGGCGCCCGCGCTGCGCAGTGCCTGGGTCGTCCAGACGGCTGTGCGCACGAGCGTGCGCCCGCGGCGCGACGCGGTCACCGAGGTCGCGGTGGCGTGCGTGCGTCCCCCCGTGCCGGTCGACGCGGAGGTGCGGGTGAGACGGGACTCGGTCAGACTCATACGGCTTCGCGTCTCGAGGGCGGCGCGACGTCGAGCAGCACCTGGCCGATGACGGCCTCCTGCGTCACGCCGTCGAACTCGGCCTCGGGGTGAAGGATCAGTCGGTGCGAGAGCACGGCGACGGCGAGCGACTTGACGTCGTCGGGCGTGGAGTAGGTGCGGCCCTGCGAGGCGGCGCGGGTGCGGGCCGCCCGCGTGAGTGCGAGGGCGCCACGGATGCTGACACCCAGCCGCACCTCGTCGGCCGACCGCGTGCCGTCGACGATGCGCGCGATGTAGTCGAGCACGAGGGCATCGACGTACACCTGGGCGGCGAGGTCCGACATGCCCACGAGCGCCTGCGGCGTGATGATCGGAGTGAGCTCCGCGGTGGCGACCGCGGCGCCGTCGAGGATGCGGACGGTCGCGGCGTGGTCGGGGTAGCCGAGCGACGTGCGCATCATGAAGCGGTCGAGCTGGGCTTCGGGGAGCCGGTAGGTGCCTGCCTGCTCGACCGGGTTCTGCGTCGCCAGCACGAGGAACGGCACGCCGACCTGCCGAGAGACGCCGTCGATCGTGACGCTCCCCTCCTCCATGACCTCGAGGAGAGCCGACTGCGTCTTCGGGCTCGCGCGGTTGATCTCGTCGGCGAGGACGATATTGGCGAAGATCGGGCCCGCGTGGAACTCGAACACGCCCTCCTTCTGGTCGTAGACGCTGATGCCGGTGATGTCGCCCGGCAGCAGATCGGGCGTGAACTGGATGCGGGTGTTCGAGCCCTGCACCGACTGGCCCATGGCCCGCGCGAGCGAGGTCTTGCCGGTTCCCGGCACGTCCTCCAGCAGCACGTGGCCGTCACTGAGCATCGCGGTGAGGACGAGTTCGACCGTGTGGCGCTTGCCGAGCACGGCGCGCTCCACGTTGTCGGCGATCTGGCTGAACGTCTGCGCGAACCAGGTGGCCTGTTCCTGCGTGATCGTCATGGGGTGTCCTCTGTGGTCGGGGTCGTGAGTGGGTGGGGATGCCGGGCGTCAGGGCTCGGGGTCCGGGTCTGGCCCCGGTCCGCCGCCACCACCGCCGCCGCCGGGCGGCAGATTCGGATCGCACGTCGCCGAGAAGGAGGCGTTCGCGGGCGAGAGTCCCCAGCCCTGCGCGTCCCAGTTCACCGACACCGTGACGCCCTCGACGTACACGGCGCCCACCGGCACATCCCACGTGCCGGCAGTGTGCGGGAGCACCGCGCCGTCTTCGTCGTAGTAGCGCAGATCGGCGTTGCCGAACGACACCGCGGCGGAGCCGCCGCCGGGCGCGCTCGTCGCCGACCAGCCGTTCGTGAGTGCGGAGCCGCCCACGCAGGACTGGACGCCCCAGTTCGCCTGCAGCTGGTACGGAGCGCTCCCCGATCGGGGCGTGACCGTCGCCCACGGCGTGTAGTCGCCCCACAGGTCGTGCACGTAGCGCACCCGGATCTGCGGGTCGCGGCCGAAGACGCCGGTCGGGTACCCGTCGAACTGCACGCTGTTGAGGAACGGCACGCGGTCTCGGGAGTCGGGTTCGGAGCGGATGACCCACTCGGCACGATCGGAGCGGACGTTCGGCGCGCCGTCGACGAGGAACGTCCAGCCCTTCGGCGCACTCCCCTTCTGCTTCGCGCGCACCGATTCGGTGACGGTGCCCGAGCCGAAGGACGAGCCGTCGAACCACGAGTCGACGCACATCGTGAAGCGGTACTCGCGGCCGTCCGGGAGTCCCGCGAAGATCGCCGTCTCGCCGCTTTGGACCGGGGCGCAGCGATCACCCTCGCGGACGATGCCGAATCGGAGCACGGAGCCGTCGCCGTTCCGCGTCGCGGTGCCGGATGCAGCCACCGTCACGGTGCCGTCGTCGTTCGCCGACGACGTCAGCGTCAGACGCAGGTCGCGGGGAGCGCCGATGCCGTTCGCCGACACGGTCGTCGCGGCGCCCGAGGTGCTGCCGGCGAGGCCCGGCGGCAGCTCGAAGCGCGAGAACGGCGTGATCGTCACCGGCGTCGCCGCGTTCGTGCCGACGCGGTACGACGGCACCTCCAGACGTGTCTGGTTGCGGCCGATCGGCAGGCGAACCCGCTCACCGAGTGCGCTCGTGATCTCGATGCTGCCGGTCTGGCCGGGATCGATGCCCTCGATGGTGAGCGAAGCTACGCCGCCCTCGCCGCCGGTGACGACCGGACGCGCCGTCACACGAGACGGCGTCGGCGGCGGGTCGTACGCCCACGCCGCTGTGCGGACGCTCGCGAGCGACTCGCCGACGCTGTTCACCGCGAAAGCCTCGTAGGTGCGCTGTTCGCCGTTCGGTGCCGTGATCGGCGGGCAGACCCCGTCGGCCGAGCATTCCGCGACGATCTCGTCGTCGTGGCGGATCACGAAGCCGCTGAGCGAGGGGTAGGCCAGACGCGCCTCGCCCGGGTCCACGCGCAGAGTGAGCGACTCGTCGTCGTACGCGGTCTGCATCACGCTCGCCGGCGCCTTCGGGTAGCCGAGGAGGTCGAGCAGCAGCCGACCGTCGCGCTCGGAATTCGTGCGCCTGCCCTGCGCGTCGCGCACCGAGAAGGTCGCCGAGCACGTCGCGCCGGGTGCGTCCTCGGTCCACGAGGCCGTGATCGACGATGCCGAGGCGAGCTCGAAGCTGACGCCGACGCACGCACCCGCGGGCCGCACCTCGATGAGCTCGAGGGGCGTGCGCGGCAGCGGATTCACCTCGCCCGAAGCGCCGATCACCGAAACCGTGCACGACGATCCCGATGCCTGCGTGCACTGCTGGGTGAGCGAACCGCCCTGCGGCAGTGTGGAGGGCGCGGCGCCGACGCGGAGGATGAGGCGCACCGGCGCGACCGCGTTGTGGCTGGTCACCGAGACGAGGACGGTCTCCTCGGCGCCGGGCACGGCGCGGTCATCGCCGGTCACGGTGAGCACCGAGCCCGACAGCGACACGTCGAAGGCAGACCCGCCGTACTCGACGGCGTAGACGATGTCGTCCCAGCCTTCGCGCAGCTGCCACGTCGTCATGTTCTGCAGGTCGAAGGTGGTGGTCTCGCCGGGGCCGACCGAGAGCGATCCGGCGCGCAGCGCGGGCTGCGGGTCGAGCGCCTGAACGAGAATCGGCACCGAGATGTAGGTCCACTCCTTCTTGCCCTCGAGCCGCACCGGCACCTGGCAGGCGTCCACCCAGGGCGCTCCGGCACCCGAGTCGTACCGCACGCCGGTCGCGCCGTCGAGCGTGCACGCCGCTTCGGCGCGAGCGCCCGAGACCCGGACGTCGGAGCCGACCTCGAGGCGCATCCCGCGGGGCGTGGCCACGAGGTCGTCCATGTCGAAGGTCACCGACTCCAGTTCGGTCACCTCGGGCGCCGCCGCGCCGGCCCGGAGCGCCAGCGCCAGGTCGTCGTCTCCGGGCACCCGCAGGAACGCGTAGGTCGTGACCTCTCCGGAGGCGCCCTCGCCGGTCACCGCGAACGGGATGAGGCGGGTGCGCGCCGGCAGGTCTCCGCTGAGCTCCCAGCCGTCGACCTCGACGCCGTCGGGATCGCCCCAGAGCGCCACGTCGAGGTCTGCCACGTCGCCGCCCGACCACGCCGCCTTGTCGGCGAGCACGTCGACTCCTCGAGGGAATTCCTCGCGCGTCTCGACGGTGAGGATCGTGTCGGCCACGATCGGGTAGTCGGGCACGCTCTCGCGCACGACCTTCACCACGATGCGTCCGCGGCCCGTGTTGCCCGAACTGGACTCGACGTCGTAGAGGAACGACATGGTGGCGGGCTCGGTTCCGGCCTCGACGACGACCGTCGCGTCGTCGAGTGAGGCGATCTGGTCGGCGAGGCGCGCATACTCGGGATTGGCGTCGCCCTCCGATAGCGTCACCGGGAGATCCGGGCGCACATCGGTGATCGCGAGCGTGCCGGCGGTGGGGTCGACGTCATTGGCGAGCGGGCTGATGCGGATGGTGTTGCCCTCGCCCGCCTGCACCTGCACGTAGTCGGTGAAGGTGACCGGGCTCGGGTTGGACTGCGCGTCGAGCACGCCGATGCGCACCGTGCCCTCGCCGGTCTCGCCGAAGGCATCCACTACCCGGTAGCGGAACGACGCCTGCCCGCGGTCACCGGGGACGCTCGAGTACAGGATCGAGGCCCCGTCCGCCGAGATCGTGGCCGCGCCCCGCGCAGGCTGGCTCACGATGCTGTCGAGCGTCACGACGTCGCCGTCGGGGTCCATGCCGAAGCCGTCGAATTCGACGAGGGTCGACTGCCCGCTGAGCACGCGGCCTTCGAGCGTCTCGGGTGCCGGTGCGCGGTTGGAGTCGGCGGCGAGCACGCGCACGCGCACGCGAGCGGTGTCGGCCAGCATCGGCGCCCCGGTCGTGAACACCGAGTACTCCACCGTGTACTCGCCGGCCTTCGTCGGAGCGAGGTAGCGCAGCACGTCGCCCGACGCGAACGCGAGCGCGTCGTCGGTGGAGGAGACGACGATCGACGGATCGAGGGTCGGCCTGCCGCCAGCCGGCGCGATGTCGTTCTCGAGGATCGGGATGTCGATCTGGGCCCCCGCGCGCACGGTCACGGTGTCGTCGACGGCGATCGGGGCGAGTTCCGGTGCCGGCGGCAGCAGATACACCGTCGCCTCGCCCTGCACGCTCGCACCCTCGTCCTCGGTGCCGTCGCTGATCGTGTACGTCACCGTTCCCAGGCGTCCCGAGCCCCCGGCATCCGTCGCCCCCGACACCCGCAGGTGGTTCTGGCCCACCGCGTCGACCGAGAGCATCGCGCCGTCGTCGGCCGTGGCGACCACGTCGCTGAGCAGCAGCACGCGACGCGTGGGGTTGGAGACCGCCGCGAAGACGTCGAGCGTCGCATCCTGCTGCGGATGCACGAACGCGACAACCGGCGCGGTCGCCAGCTGCGGCGGCGCGTCGGCGGGAAGCACGGTGATGCGCGCGGTGCCGTTGGCATCGCTGAGCCCGTCGGTCACCGTGAAGTCGACGCGGAAGGTTCCCGGCGCCTTCGAGGTGAAGTCGAACGAGGTCGTACCGCCGACGACGGTGGCCGTCGCGGCCGCGTCGTCGAGCACGCGCACCGACTCGAGCGACATCATGCCTGCCGTGCCCGTGACGTGCGGAGCGACGTCGACGGTGATGCCGGCGTCGATCGTGTCGAGCACCGTGAAGGACTGCACGACGAGCTCGGGATCGGGGGTCACCCGCACCACGAGGGACTTCTCGGCCGTTGCGCCCGAGGTGTCGGCGACGGTGACCACGAGCTCGATGAGCACTTCGCCGCCGGCACCGTCGTCGCTGTGCTGGTAAACGACGTCGCCGCCCGGGGTCGCGGCGACGCTGCCGACGCCCGAGGGGTTCTCGACCGACAGCAGCAGCAGCGGGTCGCCCTCGGGGTCGACCCATCCCGGCAGCACCGGCACGGTGAGCGTTCCGCCGCGGACGACCTCGGGCGCCGGCCACTCCACGAGGCAGCGCTCCACGCCGCACCATTCGGGCGCGGAGTTCGCCGACGTGGCGCTCAACGTCACCGTCGTGGGCTCGGAGAGCAGTCCGCCCTCGCTCGTCCCGTCGGTGACCGCGTATGAGAAGGTCGCCGAGCCCTGGGCTCCCGGAGCCGTGCGGACGGCGAGACGCTGGCCGTCGTCGGTGATCGACACGGTGCCGAATCCGGGATCGAGTCCGGTCACCGACGCCGGGTCGATGGTGAGGACGTCTTCGTTCGGGTCGTGGTCGTTCAACAGCACCGACAGCGACGACAGGGTCCCCGCCCGCACGCCGAACGCATCGGGCTCGGCGATCGGCGGCTTCGGATCCAGCTGCACCGGCAGCTGCTCTTCGCTCGGCACGGCATCGGGATTCGTGCGATCGTCGAGCGACCACTCCTGGCTGGACGTGACCAGCGCACCGTCGGGCACCGTCCAGGTCCAGCCGGTGCGGGTCTCGTTGAGGATCACGGCCTCGGGGCTGTCGACGAACACCGGCCGGCGCTGGTCGGGCATGGTCTCGTCGGCGTAGTCGAGCGGCGTCGCGCCGCCGCTCTGACTCCAGAGAACCCCGTCGGCGCTCCCCTGCGGCAGCCACGCGGCATACACCTCGCCGTCGTGGACGATCGGCTGCGCCGGGGTGCCCAGCACCGCGGTCCCGGTTCCGTAGCGCACCTCGAAGCCGCCGCCGTCTGTCGGGATGCGCACGAGCGAGGTCTCGTCGGCGAGGTAGAGCGACGCTCCCGTCGGATCGGGGCGACCGACCACCACTGCGCCGGTCGTGGGAGCGGATGCCGCGGCATCCGTCCCGCTCAGCCAGACGTCGCCGTCCTCGGTGTCGACGACCGCCCACGTGTCGCCGGCCGCGGTGATCGCGGGGGCCGCAAGCCCGTCGGCCAGGAGCGGGTCACGGCCGCGGACCGCGCCCGCGCTGATGTCGTAGCGGAGCACCGAGCCGTCGGCACGCGAGTACGAGAAGAGGACGCCGCGATCGTCGACGGCGATGGCATCGGCCGCGTACTGCGGCGCATCCTCGTCCTCGGTCGGGAACGGGTCGAGCTGCACGGCGCCGCCCGTCGACAGGAGGCCGGCGAATACGGCCCCGACATCGGTGCGATAGGCGACGAAGTCGCCGGCGGTCACCACATCGGTGGTGCCCGGGGGCGTCGACTCGGAGGCCTGGAGCGCCTCTTCGTCGAGGTCGGCCGGCATCGCCTCATCGATGCGGGTCACCTTGCTGTAGCTGTCGCTGAAGAGGTATGCCCCGTCATCGGTCTGCACGACCTGATCGGGATTGCTGATGCTGCGAACCGTGTCGAGCTCGCCGACCGAGGTGTTCACGCGGGCGTAGCGGCGCCCCTCCGCGGTCTGCAGCGCCCACACCGCAGTGTCGACCTCGGGGACCTCCTGCGCGTCCAGGCCCGGCCAGACGGCGGATGCGACGACGACGAGCGTGACGGCGGCGACCGAGGCCGAGAGTCCGATCACGGCGCTCCGGCGCATCACAGCACCCCCGTGGCGAAGAGGGTGGCGACGACACCGGCGATCGCGGCGACGGCCGCCACGGCCGCCCCCACCATCCAGGGCGTCGCGCGCCGGCGCTGCGGGGTCGGCGCCGAGAACTCGGTGTCTTCATCGCGCGCGAGGTCGGCGACGCCCGACCCGGTGCGGACCTTGCGTCGGTCGTCGCGCTCGATGCGGGAGCGTGCGGGTCCGCGCAGCTCGGAGTCGGAGAAGTCGACGGGAGCCGACGCCGCGGACCACTCCGCCTCGGGGATCTCGAGGGGCGTCGGCGATGTGCCGAGCTCGGTCTGCACCGCGCGCAGCGCATCGGCGAAGGCGCGCGCCGAGGGCTGGCGTCGCGACGGGTCGCGGCTCATCGCAGCCGCGAGAAGCTCCTGCAGCGATTCGGGCACGTCGGTGCGGGCGATCGGGGTGTAGGTCGCCCGCGCGATGCGGCGACGCAGGAGTTCTTTCGTGTTCTGGCCGCGCTCGCGGCGCTCGAACGGGCTGTGGCCCGCGAGCAGTGAGTAGATCGTCGCGCCGAGACTCCACACTTCGCTCGCCACCGTGCCGACCGTCTGCTCGGCGACGACCTCGGGCGCGCTCCACGGGATCGACATGGCGAGCACCTCGTCGGCGGTCTGGCGCAGCAACGACGACGAGATGCCGAAGTCGGCGAGCACCGGTGTGCCGAACGTGGTGACCAGGATGTTGCTCGGCTTCACGTCGCGGTGGACGAGCCCCGCACGGTGCGCCGACTCGAGCGCGCTGGCCATGCGCACGCCGATGACGAGCACCTCGTCGACGGGGATGCGCTCCAGGCGATACCGCTGCGAGAGCGACCCCGGGCAGAACTCCATCACGATGTAGGGGCGGCCGTCGGCCGAGATCCCGGCCTGGTAGACCGTCACGATGGACGGATGCGCCGACAGGTGCGCGAGGACGTCGGCCTCGGCATTGAACATTCGCCGCAGGTCGGGGTCGCGCACGTCGCTCGGCATGACCTTGACCGCGACGTTGCGCCGCGGCATGTCCTGCTCGTACAGGAAGACGTCGGCGAAGCCGCCCGAGCCGAGGGGACGGATGTAGACCAGTCCGGGAAGGATCGGAGGAGCGGACGGAAGCCGTGACGCCACCTGGCTCTCCCCCCGAGTCGATACGCCGTCGCCACACGACGGCCGAGCCCGCCGAAGGCGGGCGCAAACCCGGCAATGCTAACAAAGTCATCCGGGAGAGACTGAACGCGGGCTGTGGGGCGCTGCGCGCGAGGGCTCCCGACGACCTATGCGGACGGTGCGGGAGGTTCGTGCGGGTCGAACGGCGCGTCGAGAGAGCGCGTCAGGTCTTCGAGCATCGCCTCGATCTGAGGTTCGACGAACTCCCCGATCGCGGCCTGGATGCGCAGGCGATGATGAAGCAGGATCGTGCACACCTCGCGGCCGACCATGTTCGCGTAGTCGTCGGCGAGCCCGACCTCCTGCCGCAGCGCCGCCTTCGCCTCCTCGCTGAGCGGCGGGAGCGCCGGCACACCGGCATCGGCCTCTTCGGCGAGCCCCGAGATCGTGAAGAGGAATGGGGCCCCGGGAACGGGATCCGGGTCGAGCGGCAGCCCCTCGAACTCGGGCTCGAGCCCCTCGGCGGGGCGATAGCTGCGGGCGCGGTTGCGAGCCGCCTGCTGGTCGAGTTCGCCCTGGAGCATCGGCAGGTTCAGGGCGGTGTACTCGGCGACGGCGCGATCGACGATCGTCTTCACACGCGTTGAGAGTCCGTGCTGCACCCCGTGCGGCACATCCGAGCCGAGCCCCGCCGCCGACAGCACCGGCGACCCGAAGCACCGTCGGCACGGCGCCACACGGCCGCGGTGGGTCGCCGGCTCCCAGCGGGGAAGCCACAGCAGCCAGGCGTCCACCGCCTGGCTCACCTGGGTCTCGAGCGAGCGCTCCACGGAGACCACGGTAGTACCGCCGTGCGGAAATGAGCGGATGCCGCAGCATCCGCTACTCGTCGAAGTCGTCCTCCCACGGCCACCGCGGGCGCTGCGCGCGCGTGCGCACGAGGGCGATCCCGCCCCACGCCGCGATCGCTGCCGCCCCGGCGACGACCGCCCCGAACCACGACACCGCGATGCGCCCGGCGACGGATGCCGCCACGGCGAGTTCACCCGCGGAGAAGAGGATGCCGAACGCGACGCCGCCGAGGTAGGCGAGGTATACGGCCGCGGCCGTCCACGCCGCACCGCCGTACGAGGCGGGATTGCGCCGGAGCGTCAGCCACAGCGAGCCGGCGAAAGCGGCCGTGGCCAGGGCGACGCCGAGGATTCCCGGCACCTGCCCGAGTCCCGGCGTCTCGATCACGTCCGCGCCGAGGACGAGGCTCGTCATGCCGAGTCCGAAGATCAGCAACGCCACGAACGAGACCGTGGCCAGGGCGAGCGCAGCGGCAGGGCGGACCGGTCCGCCCTCGTCCGCCGCGCCCGTCATGTCACTGTCGGACGAGCTGCGGGCCCGCCTCGAGCGTGCGCTCGTACTCGCGCTGAGCCTCGATGTTGAGCTCGGTCACGCGCTTGCCGCGCGCGGCGGCCCACGTGCCGAACCAGATCGTGAGCTCGCGTCCGATCACGAAGGAGGCGATCGCGAGTGGCGCCAGCCACTGCTCCTCGACGAGCGCAGCGCCCTCGCTCGCGGTGATCATCCAGAACGGTGCCTGGAAGAGCTGCCCGAGGATGTAGCCGCCGTAGGAGGCGATGCCGACGAAGATGCCGAAGATGACCCAGGCGCCCCAGCGACCACGGTTGATGATGGCGCCGAGCAGCCAGAACGCGATGTAGAACACCACGACCGGCACCCACAGCGCCCAGGTGGCGAGCGCCTCGAGCGCCACCGTGGCGACGTTGCTTGCGTCGACGTCGCCCTTCAGCGCGGCGAACCCGAGCCACGCCGCGAAGTAGAGCACCGCGAACGACAGCGCGGCGAGGAGTCCGATCGCGCCGACGGCGGCGCGGTTGCCGCGCGGAGTCGGCGCCTCGGGCGCCTGCACGAAGATGGGCTGCGGGGCTGCGGCGGCCGCCGCGATGACCGGCGCCTCGTACGACGGGTATGCGGTGGTCTCGGCTGTGGGATCCACCACCGGCTCACTCGGGGTCACGACCGGCGCAGCGGCGGCCGCAGCGGGCGCGACGGGCTCTGCGGGCTCAGCGACGGGAGTCTCGACCAGGGGCTCGGGAGCCGGTGCCTTCTCGTACTCGAGCGCGGCGGCCTCCTCCGAATCCCAGGGATCGGGCTCCGGGGTGGCGACGGGTTCGACGGTGTCGGCAGGCGGCTCGACAGGCTCGGCGACCGGCGTCTGCTCGGCGGCATCGGACACCGTCGCCGTCTCGGCGGGTGCGGGCTCGTCGACGACGGCATCGCTGCGGGCGGCCTCAGCCTCGGCGAGGCCCTCGTTCGCGCGACCGACGACGTCGTCCACGGGCGTGGGCTCTTCGACGGGCTCGCCGTACGACTTGGGGTCACTCATCGGGGGCACTCCTCACGCGGGGCACGTCCCCGCAGTGCGAGGGTAACCCCCGTCCCGCCGTCCGCCGCGGAGGCATGCCGAGGCGAGTCCGCCGCCGCGCGGCATCGCGGGCGACGCGAGGGCGCCGCCTAGAGTGGCGGCATGCCAGACCGTCGTGTCCGCGTGGCCGCCGCAGCGGCATCCGCTGTGCTCGCCCTTGCGACGTTGGTCGCGTGCGCGCCCGAGCCCACCGCGAACCCCACGACGACCCCCGAGGTCTCGGTGTCACCCACCCCGATCGCGACGATCACCCCGGGCGCCACCCCCTCGTCGACGCCGACGGCCGCGATCCCGACCGACTGCGAGGAGATGCTCACCGACGCCGTCCTCGCAGAGCTCGAAGGCACTCCGCTCAACGACCCCGACACCGGCATCGACGGCGGCGAACAGGCCGACGGGTCGCTCGTGTGCCTGTGGCGCGACCCGGCAGCCGACACCACCTACCTCATGACGACGATCTCGGCGATGTCGCGCGGGCCCGCACTCGACCTGCTGAACCAGCTCGCCGACGAAGAGGACTACGAGTGCTACACACCCGACGGCGGCACCCGCTGCGAGAAGACGTGGGAGAACGAGACCTATCCGGTCATCGACGGGCGCACGCTGTTCTGGCGTGACGGCATCCTGATCGACACGCGGTTCTCGAATCTCGCGCCGCCGGGCTACACCGCGGCCATCGTCGAGAGCATGTGGGGATAGCCGCGCGGGCTCAGTCCCACACGAACTCCTCGAGCCGCGCCGTGTAGTCGGCAGGGTGCCACTGCGTCTCGACGCTCGAGAGCCAGAGACCCCCGCGCACCGTGTGCACCTCGACGACGCCCGCCTGCGTGCGTGTGCACCGCACCGCCTCGGGGTTGGTCGTGCACGCGAAGCCCTGACCGCGCAGCGCGGCATCGGCAAGGAGCGCGGCGTCGCCCCCGACGACCGCGAGCGTGGTCGCCACGGTTCCGCCGGCGTCGAGCCGCCACGTGCACGTCACGCGCACGTCGGGCTGCAGGGCATCCACCACGGCGGTGGCCGAGGTCGCCGGCACTGCCGTGGTCTGCGACAGGTGCGTGCCGCCGGTCCAGACCATGTCGCGCCACAGCTGCGGCGGGTACAGCGCCCGGCAGTCGAGTCGCCCGGAGGCCGCGCGCTGGGCGGGTGTCTCCTCGATGAGCGCTTCCGCCGGCGGCGATGATGCGGCGCGCAGCGTCTCCCCCGCCCACTGCAGCGTCACCGGAACCATCGGCTGCGCGAGCCACACGAGTCCCGCGACGATGCCGACGCAGAGAAGCCCCGCGGGCACGGCGATCCACGAGTTCCGTCCACCCGTGCGCGCCACGATCCCACCTCCTTGCACCACGGTACGTCGGGGTCCGGGATGCCGCCGCGCGGCGCGCGAGAACGCCGAAGGGCCCCGGCGTGAACCGGGGCCCTTCGGTGCGATCTACAGGGAGATCAGTTGTACGACGTGAAGTCGCCGTCCGTGGTGAAGCTGTCGAAGTCGACGTAGCTCAGGTCGGCGTCGGAGTACGCGCCGTCCGAGGCGAAGATGCGGTTGGGGTACCGCTCGCTCTTGGCCTCTTCCGTGGCCTCGACCGTGACGTTGCGGTACTTCGCAAGTCCGGTTCCGGCGGGGATGAGCTTTCCGATGATGACGTTCTCCTTGAGGCCGACGAGCGGGTCGCTCTTGCCCTCCATCGCCGCCTGGGTGAGGACGCGCGTCGTCTCCTGGAACGACGCGGCCGACAGCCACGACTCCGTCGCGAGCGACGCCTTCGTGATACCCATGAGCTCCGGACGACCCGACGCCGGGCGCTTGCCCTCGGCGACGGCCTCGCGGTTGATCGCCTGGTAGCGCTTGAAGTCCACCAGCTCACCGGGCAGCAGGGTCGTGTCGGCGTGGTCGACGACGGTGACCTTGCGCAGCATCTGGCGAACGATGACCTCGATGTGCTTGTCGTGGATCGGCACACCCTGCGAGCGGTACACGCCCTGGACGCCGTTCACGAGGTACTTCTGCACCTCGCGGGCACCCATGACACGCATGACCTCCTTGGGGTCGAGCGTGCCCACCAGGATCGGCTGGCCGACCGTGACGTGCTGGCCGTCCTCGACCAGCAGCGTCGCGCGCTTGAGCACCGGGTAGACGTGCGGCTCGTCGCCGTTGTCGGGCGTCAGGATGACCTTCTTGGCCTTGTCGGTCTCGTCGATCGTGATGCGACCGTCCGACTCGGCGATCGGCGACGCGCCCTTGGGGGTACGTGCCTCGAAGAGCTCCTGCACGCGGGGAAGACCCTGCGTGATGTCGTCGGCCGATGCCGAGCCACCGGTGTGGAACGTGCGCATCGTCAGCTGCGTGCCGGGCTCACCGATCGACTGGGCCGCGATGATGCCGACGGCCTCGCCGATGTCGACGATCTTGCCGGTCGCAAGCGAACGGCCGTAGCACTTCGCGCAGACACCGACAGCCGAGTCGCAGGTCAGCACCGAGCGGACCTTGATCGACTCGACACCCGCCTCGACCAGCTTGTCGATGAGCACGTCGCCCACGTCGTCGCCGGCTTCCGCGAGCACGTCGCCCGAGGCGCTGACGGCCTCGGCCGCGAGCGTGCGGGCGAACACCGAGTTCTCGACGTTGGCGTCCTTGACGAGGGTTCCGGTCGAATCCAGCGCAGCGATCGGCAGCTCGAGACCCTTGGTCGTGCCGCAGTCCTCTTCGCGGATGATGACATCCTGCGAGACGTCCACGAGACGGCGCGTGAGGTAGCCCGAGTCGGCCGTACGGAGGGCCGTGTCGGCCAGACCCTTGCGGGCACCGTGCGTCGCGATGAAGTACTCCGCCACCGACAGACCCTCGCGGTACGAGGAGATGATCGGACGCGGGATGATCTCACCCTTGGGGTTGTTCACCAGGCCTCGCATACCGGCGATGTTCCGGATCTGCAGCCAGTTTCCACGAGCACCCGACGACACCATGCGGTTGATGGTGTTGTCCTCGGGGAAGTTGGCACGCATCGCGGTCTGGACCTCGTCGGTCGCCTCGGTCCAGATCTTGATGAGCTCCTGACGACGCTCGGAGTCGGTCGTCAGACCCTTCTCGAACTGGTCCTGAGCCTTCGCGGCCTTCTTCTCGTGCTTCGCGACGATCTCGCCCTTGTTCGGGGGCGTGAGGATGTCGCTGAGCGCGACCGTGACACCCGAACGGGTGGCCCAGTAGAAGCCGGCGTCCTTGATGCGGTCGAGGGACGCCGCCACTTCGACCTTCGGGTACTCCTCGGCCAGCTTGTTGACGATCTCCGACAGCTTGCCCTTGTCTGCCTGCTCGCGAACGAACGGGTAGCCCTTGGGAAGGGTGTCGTTGAAGATCGCCTGACCGAGCGACGCGTTGAGCAGACCGTGGCGCTCGTAGCCCTCGGGCGCTTCGCCCTCGAGGAACGTGAGCCCGGGGATGCGGATGCGCACCTGGTCCTGCAGGTCGAGGGTGCCCTCGTCCTTGGCCATGATCGCCTCGGCGACCGAGCCGAAGGCACGGCGCTCCGCGACGGGCTTGTCCGTCGCCTTGACCGTGGTCAGGTGGTGGAGGCCGATGATCATGTCCTGCGAGGGCAGGGTCACCGGGCGACCGTCGGACGGCTTCAGGATGTTGTTCGACGCCAGCATGAGGATGCGGGCCTCGGCCTGAGCCTCGACCGACAGCGGCAGGTGGACAGCCATCTGGTCGCCGTCGAAGTCCGCGTTGAACGCGGCGCACACGAGCGGGTGCAGCTGGATGGCCTTGCCCTCGACGAGCTGGGGCTCGAACGCCTGGATGCCGAGGCGGTGGAGCGTGGGCGCGCGGTTGAGCAGCACGGGACGCTCGCGGATGATCTCCTCGAGCACGTCCCACACCTCGGGACGCGTGCGCTCGACGGCGCGCTTGGCCGCCTTGATGTTCTGCGAGTGACCGAGGTCGATCAGGCGCTTGATCACGAACGGCTTGAAGAGCTCGAGCGCCATCTGCTTGGGCAGACCGCACTGGTGGAGCTTCAGCTGGGGTCCGACGATGATCACCGAACGGCCCGAGTAGTCCACGCGCTTGCCGAGCAGGTTCTGGCGGAACCGGCCCTGCTTGCCCTTGAGCATGTCGGAGAGCGACTTGAGCGCCCGGTTGCCGGTGCCCGTGACGGGACGACCGCGGCGACCGTTGTCGAACAGCGCGTCGACGGCCTCCTGCAGCATCCGCTTCTCGTTGTTGACGATGATCTCGGGAGCACCGAGGTCGATCAGGCGACGGAGGCGGTTGTTGCGGTTGATCACGCGGCGGTACAGGTCGTTCAGGTCGCTGGTCGCGAAGCGGCCACCGTCGAGCTGGACCATGGGGCGAAGCTCCGGCGGGATCACCGGGACGACGTCGAGCACCATCGCGGCCGGGCTCATGCCGGTCTGCAGGAACGAGTTGACGACCTTGAGGCGCTTGATCGCACGGATCTTGCGCTGGCCCTTGCCCTCCGAGATCTGCAGGTGCAGGTTCTCGGCCTCGGCGGCCAGGTCGAACGCCTCGAGGCGACGCTTGATCGACTCCGCGCCCATGTAGGCCTCGAAGTACTGACCGAAGCGGTCCTGGAGCTCGTGGAAGATCTCGTCCTCGCCCTTCAGGGCGCCGACCTCGAGCGTGCGGAAGTCTTCCCACACCTTCTCGAGACGGATGATCTGGTCGTCGACGGACTTGCGGATGCCCGCCATGTCCTTCTCGGCGGCGTCCTTGACCTTCTTCTTCTGGTCGGCCTTCGCGCCCTCCTCTTCCAGAGCGGCGAGCTCCTCCTCCAGCTTCTGGAGGCGGGCGGCGATCTTCGAGTCGCGACGGTCCGCGAGCGTCTTCAGCTCGAGGCGGATGTTGTTCTCCTGCGTCGCGAGGTCGCGGTGGCGCGCCTCGTCGTCGACGGAGATCACCATGTACGCGGCGAAGTAGATGACCTTCTCGAGGTCCTTCGGGGCCATGTCCAGCAGGTACCCGAGGCGCGAGGGCACGCCCTTGAAGTACCAGATGTGGGTGACGGGCGCGGCGAGCTCGATGTGGCCCATGCGCTCGCGGCGGACGGAGCTCTTGGTGACCTCCACGCCGCAGCGCTCGCAGACGATGCCCTTGAAGCGGACACGCTTGTACTTACCGCAGGCGCACTCCCAGTCGCGGGAGGGCCCGAAGATCTGCTCGCCGAAGAGGCCGTCCTTCTCGGGCTTGAGCGTGCGGTAGTTGATGGTCTCGGGCTTCTTGACCT
Source organism: Microbacterium sp. 2FI (assembly GCF_005502885.1). GTDB lineage: Bacteria > Actinomycetota > Actinomycetes > Actinomycetales > Microbacteriaceae > Microbacterium. The sequence goes on along the minus strand of NZ_SCMR01000004.1, from coordinate 201,354 downwards.
CGCCGAAGGACCACCGGCGGATGTCGTCTGCGGTCGCGAGGCCGATGCGCAGCTGGTCGAATGTTGTTGACTCGAGCACTAGTTCTCCTGTGTCGGAATTCTCTGAGGAAGCCGGGATCAAATCTCGTCGATGGACGAGGACTCGAAGCGGCTGGAGATGTTGATGCCGAGCTCTTCCGCTGCGCGGAAGGCCTCGTCGTCGGTGTCGCGGAGGTTGACCGCCGTGCCGTCGGCCGAGAGGACCTCGACGTTCAGGCAGAGCGACTGCATCTCCTTCATGAGCACCTTGAACGACTCGGGGATGCCGGGCTCCTGGATGTTCTCGCCCTTGACGATCGCCTCGTACACCTTGACGCGGCCGAGGATGTCGTCGGACTTGATCGTGAGGAGCTCCTGGAGCGCGTAAGCCGCACCGTAGGCCTCGAGGGCCCACACCTCCATCTCACCGAAGCGCTGGCCGCCGAACTGCGCCTTACCACCGAGCGGCTGCTGGGTGATCATCGAGTACGGACCCGTCGAGCGCGCGTGGATCTTGTCGTCGACGAGGTGGTGCAGCTTCAGGATGTACATGTAGCCGACCGAGATCGGTGCCGGGAACGGCTCGCCGGAGCGACCGTCGTACAGCAGCGTCTTGCCCGTCGAGTCGATCAGGCGATCGCCGTCGCGCGTGGGGAGGGTCGAGTCGAGCAGACCCGCGATCTCGTCCTCGAACGCGCCGTCGAACACCGGGGTGGCGACCTTCGTGCCGGGAGCGGCCTCGCGTGCCTCGTCGGGCAGGCTCACAGCCCACTTCGGCGTTCCTTCGACCTTCCAGCCCTGCTGGGCGATCCAGCCGAGGTGGAGCTCGAGGACCTGGCCGAAGTTCATTCGACCCGGGATGCCGAGCGGGTTCAGGACCACCTGGACCGGGGTGCCGTCCGCGAGGAACGGCATGTCCTCGACGGGCAGGATCTTCGCGATGACGCCCTTGTTGCCGTGACGACCGGCGAGCTTGTCACCCTCGGTGATCTTGCGCTTCTGGGCGATGTAGACCACGACGCGGCGGTTGACGCCCGAGCCGAGCTCGTCGTCGCCGTCCTCGGCGTTGAACTCCTTGACCGCGATGATCGTGCCCTGCTCGCCGTGGGGAACCTTCAGCGACGTGTCGCGCACCTCGCGGCTCTTCTCGTTGAAGATCGCGCGGAGCAGGCGCTCCTCAGCCGACAGCTCGGTCTCGCCCTTGGGCGTGACCTTGCCGACGAGGATGTCGCCGGGGCGAACCTCGGCGCCGATGCGGATGATGCCGCGCTCGTCGAGGTCCTTGAGCAGGTCGGGGCTCACGTTCGGGAGATCACGGGTGATCTCCTCCTTGCCGAGCTTCGTGTCGCGGGCATCCACCTCGTACTCCTCGATGTGGATCGAGGAGAGGGTGTCGTCCTTCACGAGGTCCTGGCTGAGGATGATCGCGTCCTCGAAGTTGTGGCCCTCCCACGTCATGAACGCGACGAGGAGGTTCTTGCCGAGCGCGAGCTCGCCGTTCTCCGTCGCCGGTCCGTCGGCGATGACCTCGCCGGCCTCGACGCGCTCGCCGGCCGAGACCACGACGCGCTGGTTGTAGCTCGTGCCCTGGTTCGAACGGTCGAACTTGCGCAGGAAGTAGTCCTGCGTGCCGCCCTCGTCGAGCTGCACGGTGACGACATCGGCCGAGACCTCGACGACGACGCCCGCCTTGTCGGCGGTGACGACGTCACCGGCGTCGATGGCGGCGAAGCCCTCCATACCCGTGCCGACGACCGGCGACTCGCTGCGCAGCAGCGGGACAGCCTGACGCTGCATGTTCGCACCCATGAGGGCGCGGTTCGCGTCGTCGTGCTCGAGGAACGGGATGAGCGACGTCGCGACCGAGACCATCTGGCGGGGCGAGACGTCCATGTAGCCGATCTCGTCGGCGTGGAAGAGGTCGACCTCGCCACCCTGACCGCGACGGGCGAGGACGCGCTCCTGCGCGAACGAGCCGTCAGCCTTGAGCTCCACACCGGCCTGAGCGACGATGTAGTCGCTCTCCTCGCTGGCGGTGAGGTAGTCGATCTGGTCGGAGACCTTGCCGGCGACGACCTTGCGGTACGGCGTCTCGATGAAGCCGAACGCGTTGATGCGTGCGAACGACGCGAGCGAGCCGATCAGGCCGATGTTCGGGCCTTCCGGGGTCTCGATGGGGCACATGCGGCCGTAGTGCGACGGGTGGACGTCACGGACCTCGACACCTGCGCGCTCACGCGACAGACCGCCGGGGCCGAGCGCCGACAGGCGACGCTTGTGGGTCAGGCCCGCGAGCGGGTTGTTCTGATCCATGAACTGCGACAGCTGCGACGTTCCGAAGAACTCCTTGATCGCGGCGACGACGGGGCGCACGTTGATCAGGGTCTGCGGCGTGATCGCCTCGATGTCCTGCGTGGTCATGCGCTCGCGGACGACGCGCTCCATGCGCGAGAGACCGGTGCGGACCTGGTTCTGGATGAGTTCGCCGACCGCGCGGATGCGACGGTTGCCGAAGTTGTCGATGTCGTCGACGTCGAGACGGATCTCGGCGGCCTTGCCGGCGCGGATGCCGTCGAAGGTCGTGTCGCCGCGGTGCAGGCGCACGAGGTACTTGATCGTGGCGACGATGTCGTCGACCGTGAGCACCGAGTCCGACAGGGGCTTGTCGAGACCGAGCTTCTGGTTGATCTTGTACCGGCCGACCTTCGCGAGGTCGTAGCGCTTGGCGTTGAAGTAGAAATTGTCCAGCAGCGCGCGGGCGGCCTCGGCGGCGACCTGCTCGCCCGGACGGAGCTTGCGGTAGATGTCGCGGAGCGCGTCCTCCTTCGAGAGGATCGTGTCCTTCGACAGCGTCTCCTCGATCGAGTCGAAGCCGGCGAACTCGGCGAGGATGTCGTCGCTGGTGAGGCCGAGGGCCTTCAGGAAGACGGTGACCGACTGCTTGCGCTTGCGGTCGATGCGTACACCGACCTGGTCGCGCTTGTCGATCTCGAACTCGAGCCAGGCGCCGCGGCTCGGAATGATGCGCGCCGAGACGATGTCCTTGTCGCTGGTCTTGTCGGGCGTCTTGTCGAAGTAGACACCGGGCGAACGCACGAGCTGCGACACGACGACACGCTCGGTGCCGTTGATGATGAACGTGCCCTTGTCGGTCTGGAGCGGGAAGTCGCCCATGAAGACCGTCTGCGTCTTGATCTCACCGGTCTGGTGGTTCATGAACTCGGCCTCGACGTAGAGCGGGGCGGCGTAGGTCTTGCCGCGCTCCTTGCACTCCTCGATGGAGTACTTCTCGGGCTCGAGATACGGGTTCGTGAACGAGAGCTGCATGGTCTCGCTCAGGTCCTCGATCGGCGAGATCTCCTCGAAGATCTCCTCGAGGCCGCTGATCTCAGGCACATCGGTGCGACCGGCGGCAGCCGCGTCGGCGACGCGGGCCTTCCACGCCTCGTTGCCGACGAGCCAGTCGAAGGACTCGGTCTGCAGCGCGAGAAGGTCGGGGACCGTCAGCGTGTCGGAGATCTTGGCGAACGAGAGGCGGGATGCTCCGCGGCCGTTCTTGGGGGTGGTGGGGTTGGATGCGTTGCGCGCAGCAGCCAAGGGGATTACCTCCGTGGGCCCGTAGGGCTCGTTTCCTTGTCGTCAGGGTGGAGTGCTCCGGTCCCCGGTTGCGACGCGCCGCACTCCGCTTCACGAACAAGCGGGGGGCGCGCACACACAGCCGACCACCATATGAGGGCAGGGGGAATCCAAGAGCGCAACTACCTACTATACGGCGGATGCTGCGGCTTGTCCAGCGGCATCCTTGACGAGTTTCTGCCGCTGCGGTATAACCACTGCGGCTCGCCCGCGGATTCCCGCGGAAAGGTATGGCGGGACACGGTATGCGCGGGCCATGATGTGCTCATGGAAGGGGTTCCACGCCCCGTGATCCGCACGCCCGACCAGCGGATCCGGGTGTTCGTGAGCTCGACGCTGCGCGAGCTCTCCGACGAGCGAACGGTCGTGCGCGCCGCCGTGGAGCGGCTGCGCCTGGCGCCGGTCATGTTCGAGCTCGGAGCGCGGCCGCATCCGCCGCGCGAGCTGTACCGGTCGTATCTCGCGCAGAGCGACGTGTTCGTCGGCATCTACGGGTCGAGCTACGGCTGGGTGGCGCCCGGGGAGGAGATCTCGGGGCTCGAGGACGAGTACCGCCTCGCTCCCCCGGGCATGCCGAAGCTCATCTACATCCGCGACGAGGAGTCGCGCGACGAGCGCCTCGACGAGCTCATCGCCCGCATCCAGTCCGACGACACCGCCGCCTACCTGCACTTTCGCACGCCCGAAGAGCTCGAGGAGCTCGTCGCCGCCGACCTCGCGACGCTGCTGGCCGAGCGCTTCGACGCGTCGCGGGCGAGTGCCGCCGAACCGAGCGACGACGACGCCGCTGCGGACTCGCTTGCGGGACGCGTGCCCGTCCCCTATACGACCACGATCGGGCGCGAGCAGGACATCCACCGCGTGCGAGAGCTCCTCGCTGCGGGCAGCGAACGCCTCGTCAGCCTCATCGGGCCGGGCGGCATCGGCAAGAGCCGCCTCGCGATCGAGGTCGCGCGCGCGTGCGAAGACCTCTTCCCCGACGGAGTGCACTTCGTGCTGCTGGAGGGCGTCCTCGAGCCCGGGCTCCTCCTGCCGACGATCGCCTACTCGCTCGGGGTGCGCGACAGCGGCGACGTCGATCTCGAGGATCGCATCGCTCGCGCCCTCGAAGGCAGGCGCGTCCTCGTCGTCCTCGACAACTTCGAGCAGATCGTGGGCGCCGCCCCGGCCATCGTGCGGCTCGGCAGCGCAGCGCCCACGACGACGTTCCTCGTCACCAGTCGCGTGCTGCTTCGCGTCCGCGGCGAGCACGTCTACGACGTCGAGGCGCTGCCGGCTCCGGCTGAGAGCGAACCGGCGTCGCTGCAGCGGGCGCTGCGCTCCCCCGCCGTCGCCCTGTTCGTCGATCGCGCCCGGGCGGTCAAGCCCGACTTCGCCCTCACCGAGCACAATGCCGACGCCGTCGTCGACATCTGCCGGCGGCTCGGCGGCCTCCCGCTGGCGATCGAGTTGGCCGCGGCCAAGGCACGCACCCTCACGCCCCAGGCGATCGACGAACGCCTCGGGCAGAGCCTGCCGCTGCTGACCGCGGCCTCGCGGGACCTTCCCGAACGCCACCGCACGATGACGGCCGCGATCGAGTGGAGCGTGAGCCTGCTGCCCGACATGCAGCGCGACATGCTCGAAGACCTCGGCGTCTTCGCGACGAGATTCACGCTCGATGCCGTGGAGGAGCTCGGTGCCGGCCGCTCGTGGGCCGGGCACGGCATGGAAGCCCTCTCCGATCTCGTCGACGCATCACTCGTCAAGCGCACCGACCTCGCGGGCCGCTCGACGTTCTCGCTGCTGGCGCTCCTGCGCGAGTACTCGCTGGGGCGCCTGCGCGCCCGCGGCGAGGCCGACACGATGCGTCGCGCGCACGCCGACTACTACGTCGGGCTGGTCGGCCGCCTCGCGCCGCGGCTGCACGGTCCCGAGCAGCCCGACGCCGTCCGGAGCCTCGTGCTCGAGCTCCCCAACCTCCGCGCCGCGGTGCGGCACCTCGTCTACACCGGCCGCCTCGACGAGGCAGGCGACTTCGCGTGGCGCCTGTTCGCGTACTGGTGGATCTCCGGCTTCTTCAGCGAGGTGCGGCTGTGGATGCTGGAGCTGCTCGACAAGCGGGTGCCGGTTGCGACCCGCACCCGCGCCATCGCGGTCTTCTTCACGATGTGGGGCGACATGTGGCGCCGCCCCTCCGACCAGGTGATCGACGGGCTCGGCGATGCCGCGCGCCTGTTCGTCGAGAGCGGCGATCCCGCCGCGGCGGCGATGGCCCTCGGCGCCCGCGGCAGCAGCCGGATGCGGTTCGCCGATCTCGACGTCTCCGCGGCGGAGGCCGAGCTGACCCAGGCCCGCGACGAGCTGCACCGCCTCGGCGACTGGTGGACCGAGGCGCTCACCGACGTCGCACTCGGACTGCTCTCGCTCGCACGCGGCGAGATCGAAGGGTCGGGGGTCCACTTCGCGGCCGCCGCGACGATCGGCGTGCGCGAGCGGGATGCCTTCCTCCGAATCGTCGCCGGCAACAATCTCGCACGCCTCCACTTCTTCGGCGGCGACGTCGCAGCGGCCGCCGAGGAGTACGCGGTGACACTCGAGCTCTCCGCAGAGCTGAACTACGACGAGGGCGCTCAGTACGCCTTCGAGGGGATGAGTGCGATCGCCGCCGCGCGAGGCGAGGCCTGGCGTGCCGGTGCGCTGGCGGCGGTTGCCGAGGCTGTGCGCGACCGCGTCGGCCTGTTCGACGTCGACGGCTTCGCCGTCCACCTGCAGCCCCTCGCGGCCGTTCGCGCGGTCGATCCCGGCAGCGTCGCCGCCGGCGAGCGCGCGGGTGCCGAGATGTCCATCGGCGAGGCCTTCGCCCTGGCGCTTCCCGAGGCAGCCGGGCAGACGCACGGAGTCCCGATCCCATGGTGACCTCATGAGCAGTGCGGATCCGCCCCGGATCCGCACCCCCGATCAGCGGATCCGCGTGTTCGTGAGCTCGACGCTGCGCGAACTCGCCGCCGAGCGCGCGGCCGTGCGCACCGCGATCGAGCGCCTGCGACTGGCGCCCGTCATGTTCGAGCTCGGCGCCCGGCCGCATCCGCCGCGCGAGCTGTACCGTGCCTACCTCGCGCAGAGCGACGTGTTCGTGGGCATCTATGGCGACAGCTACGGCTGGGTCGCACCCGAGGAGGCGGTGTCGGGGCTCGAGGACGAGTACAACCTCGCGCCCGGCGCGATGCCGAAGCTCATCTACGTCAAGGCCGCAGGCACCCGCGATGAACGACTCCAGACGCTCATCGCCCGCATCCGCGACGACGACACCGCCGCGTACCTGCCGTTCCGCACCGCCGACGAGCTGGAAGACCAGGTGACAGCCGATCTTGCGACGCTCCTCGCGGAGCGGTTCGACGAGTCGCGGACCGAGCCCGGTCCGGCGCGCCAGGAGCCGGCGGCATCCCATGTCTCCCGCATCCCGCTGCCGTCCACCTCGATGATCGGCCGCGACGACGAGGTTTCCCGCATTCGGGAGATGCTCGCGGGCGGGGCGGACCGTGTCGTGAGCCTCATCGGCCCGGGCGGCATCGGCAAGAGCCGCCTCGCGATCGAGGTCGCCACCACGAGCGCCGATCTCTTCCCCGACGGCGTGTACTTCGTGCCGCTGGAGGGCGTGTTCGAGCCCGGGCTGCTGCTGCCGACGATCGCGTATGCGCTCGGCATCCGGGACAACGGCGAAGCCAGCCTCGAGGAGCGCATCTCGCGCGCGCTCGCCGGGCGGCGGGTGCTGCTGGTCCTCGACAACTTCGAGCAGATCGTCGAGGCCGCTCCCGTCCTCGTGCGGCTGTTCACGGTCGCCCCCGACGCCAGCTTCCTCGTGACCAGTCGGGTCGTGCTGCGCATCCGCGGCGAGCAGGTGCACGAGGTGCCCGCGCTGACCACGCCCGAGGGCGAGAGCCCCGCCAGCCTCGACCGCGCGACGCGATCGGCTGCGGTCGCGCTGTTCGCCGCCCGTGCGCAGGCGGTCGACCCGGGCTTCGACATCACGGCCGACAACGCGGCGGACGTCGCCGACATCTGCCGCAGGCTCGACGGGATGCCGCTGGCGATCGAGCTCGCCGCCGCCACGTCGCGGATGCTGACGCCACGCGCGATCGCGGAGCGCCTCGAGCAGCGCCTGCCCCTGTTCACCGCGGCGGTGCGCGATCTTCCCGAGCGGCACCGCACGATGAGCGCGACGCTCGACTGGAGCGTGAGCCTGCTCTCGCCCGAGGACCGGGACCTTCTCATGGACCTCGGGGTCTTCGCCGAGCGCTTCTCGCTCGATGCCGTCGAGGCGCTCGGCGCGGGCCGGGCGTGGGGCGACCGGGCACTCGACGGCGTGACGGCGCTCATCGACGCGTCGCTCGTGAGACAGACCGATGTCGACGGTCGCGCCGTACTGTCGCTGCTGGCGATCGTGCGTCAGTACGCGCTCGAAAAGCTCAAAGAGCGCGGCGACGCCGATCTCATGCGCGCGGCCCACGCCCAGTACTACACCGGGCTCGTCCAGAAAGTCTCCGAGGGCCTCCGCAGCCAGGGGCAGGCGGCGACGCTCTCGGCCCTCGGCCTCGAGCTCGCCAATCTGCGCGCGACGGTCCGGCACCTCGTCTACACCGACCGGCTCGACGACGCCGCCGACTTCGCGTGGGGCCTGCTCATCTACTGGTGGATAATGGGCCTGTTCGGCGGCGTCCGGGTGTGGATGCTTGAGCTCCTCGCCAAGGAGCGGCCGATCCTCCCGCGGACGCGCGCGATCGCGTGGTTCTTCGCGCTGTGGGGCGAGATGTGGCAGCGCCCGTCCGAGGAGGTGGTCGCGGGTCTGTCGGAATGCGTGCGGCTGTTCACCGACAGCGGCGATGAAGACGCGGCGGCGATGGCCCTCGCCGCGCGCGCGACCGCACGGGTGCAGCTGCCCCAGCCCGACATCGACACCGCCGAGCGCGAGCTCGTCGAGGCGGTCGAGCAGCTGAAGCGCCTCGGCAACGGCTGGGGCGAGGCGATCACCCGCGTCTCGGTGGGCCGGGTCGCGTGGCTGCGCGGCTCGCGCGAGGACGCCCTCGCGCACTTCGAGCGGGCGAGCGCCGTCGCCGATGCCGGCGGAGACGTCTTCACGCGGTCTCTCGCCGGAAACCAGATCGGGCGGCTGCTGCTCGCCGGCGGACAGGTCGACGAAGCCGAGGCGATCTTCCGCCGGACGCTCGTGGACTCCGTGGGCCTGCACCACGAAGAGGGCGTCGCCTATGGGCTCGAGGGGATCTGCGCGATCGCCGCCGAGCACGGCGAGGCCCGCCGCGCCGGGGCCCTGTCGGCCGCCGCCGGAGCGATCCGCCAGCGCATCGGCGTCTTCGACGTCGAGGCGTTCACGGTGCACGCGCTCTCACTCGACGCCGCCCGCGCGCGCGACCCCGAGGCTGTCGCGGCCGGCGAGCGCGAGGGCACACAGCTGACCGTGGCTGAGGCGGTTGCGCTCGCACTCCCCGATCCGGAGCGCACCGAGGCGCTGCAGTCGCTCGCGCGGTGGTGACGGCCCGGGGCGACATCGCGAAACGGCACCGCTGAGGCCACCCCACCGAGCCGCGCGGCGCGGCATCCGTCAATGCGTGACGCCGAGGCCCGCTGGCCCCTAGAATCTCGCTCAGCCGTGGGGGCTGAGCAGGGGAGGGCGATGTCCGCCGAGACGATCGAGCACGCGCTCGCGCCGTGGCCGCTGGCGGGGCGGTCCGCCGTCATAGACCGTGCCGCGGCAGCCCTTGCCGGCCATGTGCGCACTCTCGTGATCTCGGGGGCCTCCGGAGTCGGAAAGAGCCGCGCCGCCGGCGCGGTGGGCAAGGCGCTCGCCGCGCGAGGGTGGACCGTGCTCGAGGCGGGGGCGACCTCGATCATGTCGGCGGTGCCGCTCGGGGCGCTCCTTCCGCTGTTCTCGACCGATCGCGCACAGCTGGCCGAGGCGGCCGCCGACCCCGGGACACTTCTGAACCGCGCGATCGCGGCCCTGGAGGCCCGCACGCCGGAGCCGCGCCTTCTCGTGCTCGACGACCTCGGGCTCCTCGACCCGCTGTCGACGACCCTCGTCGCGCAGCTCGTCGCGAGCGACGCCCTGCGCGTGGTCGCGACGATCCGCTCGGGCGATCCGCTGCCCGACCCGTTCGTCTCGACGTGGAGTCCCGACCGGTCGCTGCGGATCGACCTGCCGCCGCTCGACCTCGACACGATCGAAGGGCTTCTCAGCGACGTGCTCGGCTCGCCGATCGCGCACCGCACCGCGACCGACCTGCACCGCGCCACCGGCGGCAACCCGCTGTACCTGCGCGAACTCGTCGTCGGCGCGCTCGATGCCGGACGACTGGTCGAGCAGTCGGGTGTCTGGCATCTCACCGGAGACCTCGTCGGGTCGCCCGCACTGCGCGACCTCATCCTCGCCCGCGTGGGCCAGCTCGACCCCGACGAGCGAGACGTCGTCGAGCGGCTCGCAGTATGCGGCGAGCTGGCGGCCTCGCACCTGCGAGCTGACGGCGCACGAGCGGCGCTCGGGCGGCTCGAGTCCGCCGGTCTCATCGCGGTCGGCCCCCGTCTCGAGGTGCGCCTCGCGCACCCGCAGTACTCCGCTGTGGTGTCGGCATCGCTGTCGCGCCTGCGCTCCGCCGACCTGCTGCTGGAGCAGGCCGAGCTGATCTCGGGCAACGGCGCCGGGGCAGCCGAGGCGCTGCGCGCTGTGACGTGGCGGCTCGCCGCGGGCGTCGAGTCGGATCCCGAGATCCTCGGAAGCTCGGCACGGCTCGCGCGTCAGGCCGGCGACCACCCGACCGTCGAACGACTGAGCGCCGCAGCGCTCGCGGTCGGCGGGCCCCGCGCCGACCTGCTCCTGCTGCGCGGGGAGGCGCTCCTGCGCATGGGGCGGGTCGCCGAGGCGCTCGACGTCCTGCGCGCCGCCGAGGCCCTCGCACCCGAAGGCGAGCTCGCCACCGCGGTCGCCGCGACGCTCGCCCTGGCCCACGTGAGCGTGCACGAGGGCCTGGCCGAAGCGCTCGCGGTGCTGCGAACGGCCGAGGGAGACCGTCCCGAGCCTGCCCTCGCCCTCATCCGCTCGCTCATCGAGCTGTACTTCAACCATGCAACCGAGGCCGACCGCATCGTCGAGGATGTCGCCGGCGGCTTCGGCGACTCCCCTGCCGAGAAGGCGATCATCGCCGCCGCCCGCGCACAGCCGCTGGCCGCGCTCGGGCAGATCGACGCGGCGATGGAGGCCGCGCAGACGGCGCTCGCCTTCGCGCGCGCGACCGGCGGCACCGCGGTGCCCGGTCATACGGTGGCCAATGCTCTGCTGACCCTCGGCATCGTGCAGCTGCACGCCGGCCGAATCGAGGATGCACGACGCAGTGCCACGGATGCGCTCGTCGAGGCGATCGACGCCGATGACGAGATCGTCACGCGGTCGATCGAGTTCCTGCTCGGCCGCATCGCCGCCGATGCCGGGCGCCTCGAGACCTCCGCGCGGTGGTATCGCGACACCATGAGCGGTGCGATGACGAGCGGCCCGATCAGCCTCTACATCCCGGGGCTCGCGAGCCTCGCGATCGTGCTCATCGCGCACGGCGACGCCGACGAGGCACGCTGCGAGCTCGACTCCGTTCCCGTCGGCGTCGACACCGGCCCGGGCGGCGTCATCGCGCGAGCGTGGCTGAGCGCACAGGACGGCGACCTCGACGCCGCGCGGACGTCGCTGCTCGCCGAGGCCGCCGCGATGTCGGCATCCGGTCATGTGTTCCTCGCGGGCACCTTCCTGCTGCACCTCGCCCGATTGGGGGGAGCGGATGCCGCGGCAGCGCCGCTCGCCGCGCTCGCGTCATCGTCGTCGAGCCCGCTGCTGAAGATGCAGGCCGCGCACGCCGCGGCCGAGGCGACCGCCGACCGCCGCGGGCTCGAGGCTGCGGGCGAAGAGTGGTCGGCCGTCGGGTCGCACCTGCTCGCGGCGGAGGCATTCGCCTCGGCGGCGCGCGCCGCGCGCGTCGCCGGCGAGCAGCGCCTCGCGGTGTCGCTGCAGGCACGCAGCGATGACGAGGCCGCGCGGTGCGAGGGCGCCGCGACCCCGCTGCTGCGGTTCACCGACGAGCTCACGCCGCTCACCCGGCGCGAGCGCGAGATCGCGACCCTGGCCGCTGAGGGCACGAGTTCGAAGGACATCGCCGCGAAGCTGTACCTGTCGACCCGCACGGTCGACAACCACCTGCAGTCGGTCTACGGAAAGCTCGGCATCGCCGGGCGGCACGAACTCGCCCACCTCTGACAGTCGGCCGGGCGGGCCGCGCACGTGTCAGACCGTGACGGCGCTCACGATCTCGCCGCGAAGCCCCTCGACGCGCACGCGCACGCGGGCGATGACGTCGTCTTCGACACCGAGGTCGTGCAGACTCACCGCGAGGTGCTCGACGACCGCGTCGAACGCCTCGGGCGTGATCTCCAGGCCCGCGTGCGCGGCGTCGAGACCGCGGCCCGAGAACAGCTCGGGACCACCCATCGCCGCGGCGAGGAACGCACGCTGATGCGCCTTGAGCCGAGTCAGATCGACGTTCTGGAACCATTTCTCCAGTGCAGGGTCAGCCGTCACCCGGTCGTAGAAGACGGTCACCGCCGCCTTCACCGCGGGGGCGCCCCCGATCTCGTCGTAAACGCTCACGACGGCCTCCATTCACTCGCTCGTCGGCAGACTATCCGAGGGCAGACAGGTGACGTGTAGGCAACGATTACTCAGTTCTGCGCGCGTGCCGGAAGCGGATGCGAGTGCCCGGCCGCGCCTGCGCGATCAGGTCGAGGGCTGCGGCGGTGACGACGGCGATCACGGGGTATCCGCCGGTCACAGGCCCGTCGGCGAGCAGGATCGTGGGGCGCCCGCTCGGCGGAACCTGCAGCGCCCCCGGCACCATGCCCTCGCTCGGCAGCTCATCCGTGAGCGCGCGGACGAGTTCGGGCCCCTCGAGGCGCGCGCCGACGCGGTCGGCGGCGTTCGAGACCGTCCACAACGCCTCGTACAGGGTCGTGAGAGCCTCCGGCGTGAACCAGTCCGCGCGCGGCCCGGGCGCGAGCTCGACGACGAGTTCATCGTCGTGCGGTGCGCCCCACGGTGCGAGCGGGGCCACGGGAATGGGGACGGATGCCGCGTCCCCCACGCCGACGCGATCGCCGGCGCGCAGCGCCGCGGGGCCGAGGCCTGCCAGCAGATCGGTCGATCGTGAGCCGAGAGCTGCCCGACCGTCGAAGCCGCCGCGAACGGCGAGGTACGCGCGCGCACCGCGGTCGAACCAGTCGAGGTGCAGCTCGTCTCCCGTGTGCCACGCGTGCGCTTCGTAGGGGTCGACCTCGCGTCCGGCCAGTCGCACCCGACCCCACGCACCCGTCACCGCGAACCACAGGTCCGTCTCGGCGACCGCGCGGAGCCCGCCCATCGTGACCTCGAGCGCCGCGGCTCCCTCCGGATTGCCGAGAAGGCGGTTCGCGGTGCGCAGCGCCCCGCGGTCGAGCGCCCCCGATCCGGCGACGCCGAGCGAAGCCGCACCCGGCCGGCCGAGATCCTGCAGGGTGGCGAGGAGTCCGGGCTCGACGACGCGGATGCCGGAGTGGGCGTCCGTGCGTGAAGCCGAGGTGCCGGCATCCGTCCCCCCGCTCTGCACCGCGCTCGCGCCCCGGCCGAGCGCCGCGACCGGGCGAAAGCGCACCGACGTGCCGGGAGCGAGGAGGGCCGGGGTCTGGGCCGCGGGGTCGAACAGCGTCGCGTCGGTGGTGCCGATGAGCCGCCAGCCGCCCGGGGTCTCGCGGGGGTAGGCGCCGGCGAATTCGGCGGCGAGGCCCACAGCACCGGCCGGCACCTTCGTGCGCGGCGACGCGAGGCGCGGCACGTCGAACGGCCAGTCGTCGCTGACGAGATAGCCGAAGCCCGGAGCGAAGCCCGTGAAGGCGACCGTCCAGCGCGCGGCGGTGTGGCGGCGGGCGAGCTCGTCGGCGTCGACCCCGAGGAGCGCTGCGGTATTGCTCAGGTCGGCGCCGTCGTAGACGATGGCGAGCTCTACGGCCGCGTCCTCGCCCCTCGTCGCCGCCACGGCGTCGGCGACCGAGCCGAGCGCCCACGCGCGAGCCGCAGAGAGCGCGATCACGCGCGGGTCGATGTGCACGAGCACGGTGCGGGCGGCAGGCACGAGGTCGACGATGCCCTCCGGTCGTGAGGTCGTCAGCGCCGCGTGGAGCGCGAGCACGTCGGCGAGGGCGGCGACCTCGAGGAGGAACCCGCGCTCGCCGACCGGCAGCACCCGCGCGGTCACCACGGTGCGCGCACCTCGATGCCCTCGGCATCCAGGGCCGCGCGCACCGCGCGAGCCATCGCGACGGCCGCGGGCGAGTCGCCGTGGACGCACAGCGAGGCGGCGCGCACCTCGATCAACGAGCCGTCGATCACCTCGACGACGCCGTCGCGGACGAGCCGCACCGCCCGGTCGGCGACCGCCGCAGGGTCATCGAGCAGGGCGCCGGGGTGTGCGCGGGGCACGAGCGCGCCGTCTGCGAGATACCCGCGATCGAGGAACGCCTCGTGGACGAACGGAAGGCCGACGGATGCCGCAGCCGCGGCGACCGCGCCACCCTGGCCCAGGATCGGGAGGGGCCGCCCGAGGGCCTCCGAGCGGTCGGCGATCGCACGGACGACGGCCTGCGCCTGCTCCGGGTCGACGGTCACGACGTGATAGAGCGCGCCGTGCGGCTTGACGTAGCGGAGGTCGGCGCCCGCCGCGACAAGATCCGCCAGCTGCGCCGCGACCGCCGCCGACAGGTCGGCCGGATCCATCGCGACCGGGTGCCGCCCGAAGTTCGCAGGGTCGGGGTACGACGGATGCGCGCCGACGGCGACGCCGAAGCGGGCGGCGTGTGCGACGGCGGCGGCCATGGATGCGGCATCCCCCGCGTGTCCGCCGCACGCGACGCTCGCGCTCGAGATCACCGCGAACATCGCCTCGTCGTCGGCCGTGGGAACCCCCGCGACCGTCTCGCCGAGGTCGGCATTGAGGTCGATGACCGGCATACCTCCCACGGTACCGCCCGCGCCGCGGGCGGCATCCGTCCTCCGTTTTGCCGATCTCCTCCGTTTCGCGCCGGTCGCAACCACGTCTGACACCGGCCGGGGTTACGACTGCGTAAAGGGTGGTGCCCGGCGCGTGCGGGACGAGGTCGCGCGAGGCAGGATGGGACACATGCCTCGCTCCACCGAACGCCACTCCGTCGGCACCCCGCTTCTGCAGGTGCGCGACGTCGCCGTCGAGTTCCGCACCGTGGACGGGCCGGTACACGCCGTCGAGGCGGTCGACCTCGACCTCGCAGCCGGCGAAACGCTCGCGATCGTCGGCGAGTCGGGTTCGGGAAAGTCCACGACCGCGATGGCCGTCATCGGCCTGCTGCCGGGCAACGGCAAGGTCACGCGGGGCAGCATCCTGTTCGAAGGCGAAGACCTCGTCGGCGCGCCCGAGAGCGTGATGCGCACGATCCGGGGCGGCTCGATCGGGCTCGTCCCGCAGGATCCGATGTCGAACCTCAATCCGGTCGCCAAGATCGGCACGCAGATCGCCGAGACCCTCCTCGCGCACGGCCTCGCCACCCGCAAGAACGTCGACCGCCGCGTCGTCGAGACGCTCGCCGCCGCCGGACTCCCCAACGCCGAGGAGCGCGCCAAGCAGTACCCGCACGAGTTCTCGGGCGGCATGCGCCAGCGCGCGCTCATCGCCATCGGCCTCGCGTGCAACCCCAAGCTCCTCATCGCCGACGAGCCCACGAGCGCGCTCGACGTCACGGTGCAGAAGACGATCCTCGACCAGCTCGAGCGCATGACGAGCGAGCTCGGCACCGCGGTGATGCTCATCACCCACGACCTGGGCCTCGCCGCCGAGCGGGCATCGCGGGTCGTCGTCATGAACCGCGGGCGGATCGTCGAGCAGGGCCCCGCCCGCCAGATCCTCGAAGACCCGCAGCAGCCGTACACGCAGGCGCTCGTGCGCGCGGCCCCGTCTGTGGCCGCGGTGCGTCTGCAGCCCGAGGTCTTCCGCCGGGCGAAGCTCGCTGCGGCGCCGGCGACCGAGGCGGATGATGCTGTCTCGACGCCCGTTGCGGTGCCGGCGGCGACGACGGAGCCTCGGGCTGCGGCATCCGGCCCCGCCGCCGCACCTGACTACATCGTCGAGGTCGAAGGTCTCACCAAGGTGTTCCCCGTGCGGGGCAGCAAGGTGGACTTCACCGCGGTGAAGGACGTGTCGTTCGCGATCCCCCGCGGCGAGACCGTCGCGATCGTGGGCGAATCCGGCTCGGGCAAGACCACGACCGCCCGCATGATGCTCAAGATCGTCGACCCGACCAGCGGCGCGATCCGCTTCGACGGCCAGGACGTCGCGGCGCTGAAGGGCCGCGAGCTCAAGAGCTTCCGCCAGCGGGTGCAGCCGATCTTCCAAGACCCGTACTCGTCGCTGAACCCCATGTTCTCGATCGAGAAGATCATCACCGAGCCCCTCGACGTCTACAAGCGCGGGTCGTCGAAGGACCGCGCGGCGCGCGTGCGCCAGCTGCTCGACGACGTCTCGCTGCCCCACTCGATGCTGCGGCGGTACCCGTCGGAGCTCTCGGGCGGCCAGCGCCAGCGCATCGCGATCGCCCGCGCGCTGGCGCTCTCGCCCGACCTCATCGTGTGCGACGAGCCGGTGTCGGCCCTCGATGTGCTCGTGCAGGACCAGGTGCTCACACTGCTGCGTGATCTGCAGCGCGAGTACGGACTGAGCTACCTCTTCATCTCGCACGACCTCGCCGTCGTTCGGCTCATCAGCGACTACGTGTGCGTCATGAAGGACGGCGTGCTCGTCGAAGCGGCGTCGAGCGAGGAGATCTTCACGAATCCCCGCGACCCCTACACGCGGAGGCTTCTCGCCTCGATCCCCGGCAACGAGCTCGACATCGCGGTCTGAAGCGCCCTCGTTCCGCGGAGCCCGCGCCCGCGATCTCGGCAGCGCCGCTGTCACGGTCGCCGCCACCTTCACCGAGACTGCAGTGGAGCGCCGAAACAGCGCTCGCCGCACGCAGTCTCGGCGCTCCAGTGAAGTCTCGCCGTCGGAACCCGGGCCTCGACGGCCCGCCGAGCGGGTCAGCGGGCTCGCGTGCGCGGATCCATTGCCTCGCGGAGGGCCTCGCCGAACAGCGTGAACCCGAGCGCGGTGATCGTGATGCAGATGCCGGGGAGGAATGCCAGCCACGGCGCGATCGCGAGCTCGAGCTGTGCGTAGGTGAGCATGCGACCCCACTCGGCGGTCTGCGGCACGTTTCCGCCGAGACCGAGGTACGACAGCGCGGCAGCTTCGATGACGGCGGTCGCCAGCGACAGGGTTCCCTGCACGATGACCGGGCCGACCGAGTTGGGCAGAACGTGCGACATCGTGATCGAGCCACGGCCGAGGCCGAGCGTCTGGGCGGAGAGGACGTAGTCGGCAGAGCGCTGCTGCAGCATCGAGGCGCGCAGGAGCCTCGCGAAGACCGGCACCTGGGCGGCGCCGATCGCGATCATGACCGATGCCTGGTTCTGGCCCAGGATCGCCGCGATCGACACCGCGAGCAGCAGACTCGGGATCGAGAGGAGGATGTCGACGAAGCGCATGATGAGGGTGTCGACCCAGCCGCCGAACGCTCCGCAGAGGAAGCCGAGGATCATGCCGCCGACGAGGCCGATCGCGGTCGAAATGACGCCGATCAGGAGTGTCGCGCGGGCGCCCCAGATGAGCTTCGAGAGCACGTCGCCGCCGAAGCGGTCCAGGCCCAGCGGGAACTCCGGGATCTCACCCGGACCGGGGATGTGAGTCGGCGTGATGTACTTCTGCCCCGGCAGGTCGGTCGGTCCGTACGGCGCGAGCCACGGTGCCAGCAGTGCCACCAGCAGGAACACCGCGATGATCGCCGCGCCCACCCACGCGCTCGGGTTGCGGCGCATGCGCCGGAACACGTCGCCCCAGAACCCGCCGCCGGCGGTCTTCGCCCGCAGCAGCTCCTTGTCGTCGATCGCGGTGTCGTCGACCGGTCCGCCGCTCGGGGCAGGGGGAAGCATGGCCGAGGTCATGAGACCCTCACTCTCGGGTCGATGAAGCTGTATGACACATCGACCGCCAGGTTGATCAGCGCGTATCCGATCGCGATGAAGATGATGAAGCCCTGCAGCACCGGATAGTCGCGCGTGAAGATCGCGCGCGCCATGAACGATCCGATGCCGGGGAAGGCGAACACGGTCTCGGTGAGCACGGCGCCCGAGATGAGCAGTCCCACTTGCAGGCCGATCGTCGTGACCACCGGCAGGAGCGAGTTGCGCAGGATGAACCGTGAGCGGATCGTTCCGCGCGAGATGCCCTTGGCCATGCCGGTGCGCACGTAGTCGGAGTTCTGCACCTCGAGCACCGAGGCCCGCGTGATGCGCACGATGATCGCGAACGGGATCGACGCGAGGGCGATCGCCGGCAGGATGAGGTGCAGGAACGCGTCCCACGCGGCATCCCACTCCCCCGTCAGGATGCCGTCGAGGACGTAGAAGCCCGTGTAGTGGGTCGCATCCAGGCGCGGGTCCTGACGCCCCTCGGAGGGGAGCCAGCCCAGCTGCACCGCGAAGACCCACTTGAGCATGAACGCGAGGAAGAAGACGGGGATCGTGATGCCGAGCAGACTCGCTCCGACGGTGAGGTGGTCGAGCGCCTTGCCGTGGCGGCGGGCGGCGAAATACCCGAGAGGGATGCCGATGCCCACGGCCAGGATGATCGCGAGGATCGACAGCTCGATGGTGGCCGGCAGTCGCCGGGTGAACTCCTCGACGACGGGCGCGCGAGTCTGGATCGACTGGCCGAAGTCGCCCGACAGGAGCCGGCCGAGCCATGTGAAGTACTGCTGGATGAGCGGCTCGTTGAAGCCGTACAGCTCGTTGATCTCCTCGATCGCCTCGGGCGTCGCCCGTTCGCCGAGGAGGGCGACCGCGGGTCCGCCGGGCAGCGCCCGCACCCAGAGGAACAGCAGGACGCTGAGCCCGAACAGGGTCGGGATCAGCAGGAGCAGCCGGTGGCCGATGGTGCGTAGCACGGGGTGGTTCTCCGGGGAGGGCGGCGGGCGAGCGCCGGGGCGTTCGATCAGGTGAGCGGGTGCGGGTGTGCAGCATCGGATGCCGCGACCCGGCGCGATGGCCGGGCCGCGGCATTCGATCTCAGCGGATTACTCGCTCAGCTCGATGAGGTTGTAGACCTCGTCCTGAACGGGGCTCGCCGGGTACGAGGTGACGCGCTCGGCGAAGGCCAGCGTCGGCACCGGGTGGGCGAGCGGGATGCCCGGGAGGAACTCCATGATCTGCGCGTTGACCGCCTGGTACGCAGCGGTCTGCTCCTCTTCGGTCGCGATGCCGCGCGCCGCGCTCAGCGCGTCGAACAGCTCGGGGTTGTCGAAGCCCCACTCGTTGGTCGGCAGACCGAAGAACGTGCCCACGAAGTTGTCGGGGTCGTTGTAGTCGCCGGTCCAGCCGAGGAGGTGGATGCCGTGGTCGCTGCCGCCCTGCATGAGGTCGAGGTACTCGCCCCACTCGTTCGACACCGGGGTGAGCACGATGCCCACGGCCTCGAGCTGCGAGCTCAGGTTCGTGTAGATCTGCTCGGGGTTCGGCATGTACGGCCGCGAGATGTTCACGGGGTAGTTGAACGTGATCGACAGCGGGTTCGCCTCGTCGTAGCCGGCCTCCGCGAGGAGGGCGATGGCGGCGTCGGGGTCGTACTCGTACGTCGTGACGTCGGCGTTCCAGCCGATGACGCTGTCAGGCATGAACTGCGTCGCCGTCTCGGTTCCCTCGGGCAGCACCTGCGCGATGAGCTGGTCCTTGTCGATCGCGTGGGCGATCGCCTGACGCACCTTGATGTCGGCGAGCGCCGGCACGGCCTGGTTCATCGCGAGGTAGAGCACGTTGAACGGGTCGCGGTTGACCAGCGTGAAGCCGGCCTCCTCGAGCGCGCCGAGGTCGGCAGGGGCTGCGAGGTCGTAGCCGTCGATACTGCCCGACTCGAGAGCCTGGCGGCGGGCGGTGGTATCGCCGATCACCTGGAAGATGACCTCCTGCACCTGGCCCTGCTCACCCCAGTAGTCCTCGTACGCGGCGAGCGTGGTCGACTCGCCCGGAGCCCACGACTCGAACACGAACGGACCGGTGCCGGTCGGGTGGCCCTGACCGTACTCGCTCTGGACGGGTGCGTCGGCGGTGCCGCCCACCTCGTCGGCGCCGTACTCCTCGAGAGCGGTCGGGCTCTGGATCGAGAAGGCGGGCAGCGACAGCGCCGGGATGAAGCCGGCGAAGGGCTGCGTGAGGGCGATCGTCACCTCGGTGGGGCTGCCGACCTCGCAGCCGCCATAGATCGAGGTGCCGCTCTCTTCGAAGCCGCGCATGATGACGCCCCAGTAGTACGCCATGCTCTGGCTGGCCGCGACACCGGTGAAGGCGTTCTGGCGATCGAAGTTGAAGCAGACGGCGTCGGCGTCGAAGGGAGTGCCGTCGTGGAAGGTCACGCCCTCCTTCAGCTGGAACGTGTACGACAGGCCGTCCTCGGACTGCTCCCAGCTCTCGGCGAGCAGGGGCGCCGGGTCCGCCGTGCCGGGCTCGACGCCGACGAGGCCCTCGAAGATCTGACGCGAGACGCGGAACGACTCACCGTCGCTCGCGAACGCGGGGTCGAGGCTGGAGATGTCGCCCGACGAGCCGAAAACGAACGTCGAGTCGACGTCGGTAGCCGCTTCTTCGCCGCCGTCGTCCTCGCGCTGACTCGCGCAAGCGGTCAGGACGAGCGCGCCGATGGCCGCAACCGCGGCGCCGGCAATCCAGCGCCTCTTCGCAGTGTGGAGCATGTGCTGTGCACCTTCCATGTGATCGCGGGCACCCTGACACGTCGTCGTGAGGCGAGGCGCAACGGCCCGCGGGGGGGAGTGATTCCTCGACGCTACCCGCGACGTGCCGCACCGACGATTACACCTGTGTCTCGATTGTGTTTCGACGCGGAAGTTCTGCGCACGCTTGTCGAAATGCGCGGATCCAGCACTTCTCTGCAAGCAGAAGTGTCAGCATCAAGGCAGTCGGGGCCGCTGCGTCGACTAGCCTGAGGGCATGGCGCGCGCGAGGAACGAGGCACCGGCTCCGTCCGCACGCCTGTCGGACGGAACGCTCGCCCGCATCGTGCCGTCCGCGTTCGGCGGCGGGTGGGAGCTCGACGTCGACGGCACGCCCCAGTCGCACGTCGACCTCGACGATCCGACCCACCTGCACTTCGAGTACATCGCGCGGATGGGGGCGGTGATCGACAGACTGCGGATGCCGCGACAGCCGCTCACCGCCGTGCACCTCGGAGCCGGCGCCCTCACGATCCCCCGCTACGTCGAGGCGACGCGGCCGGGCTCGCGCCAGCAGGTGATCGAGCTCGAACCGGCCCTGTGGGACCTCGTGCGCGAGAACCTGCCGCTCCCCCGCGGCGCGTCACTGCGCGTGCGGATCGGCGACGCGCGGGCCGGGCTCTCGCGGCTTCCGGCGGCGATGACGGGCGCCGTCGACCTCGTCGTATCGGACGTGTACTCGGGCGCGCAGACGCCCGCACACCTGACGACGGTGGAGTTCTACACCGAAGCCGCGCGCCTCCTCGCGCCCGACGGCGTGCTGCTCGTCAACGTCGCAGACGGTGCCGGGCTCGCGTTCGCGCGGCGCCAGGTCGCCACGATCCGCGACGTCCTTCCCCACGTCGTGGTGCTCGCCGAGGTGCAGACCCTCAAGGGCCGGCGATTCGGCAACCTCGTGATCGCGGCATCCCGCGCACCCCTGCCCACGGAGTGGCTGCCTCGGCTGATGGCGGCGGGGCCGCATCCGGCGAAAGTGGCGCAGGGCGCCGAGATCGATGAGTTCGTTCGCGGCGCGCGGCCCGCGACCGACGGCGATGCGACCGCGTCGCCGAAGCCCAGCTCGTCGCTCTTCGACCGCTGAGCGCGGCGCGTCACGTCCTCGTCGCGGCCCCGCCGAGGCACACTGGAGGAGCGGTTCGGACGCGTGGAAGGGGAGTCACCGTGAGCTACATCAAGGGTTACGATCCCGACACTCTGCGCGAGCAGGTCGACCCCCGTCAGTGCAAGGAGCGGCTCGACGAGATCGGCGAGCAGCGCAGCCTCCCGGCCCTCCTCGAGCGGGTGTGGCTGCTGAAGGTGCTCGGTCGCCCCGATGACGCCATGGTGCTGTCGGAGCAGTCCGTGCGCGTCGCGCGCATGGCCGGCACCCGCAAGGACCTGCTGCGGGCACGCATCCTGCACGCATCCGTCGTCCAGGTGCGCGGGTCCTATGCCGCCGCCGACCAGGAGCTGACGACCTGCGCCGAAGAGGCCGAGGGCCAGGGCTGGGCGGCGATCGCCGCCTTCGCGTACCAGCACCGCGGAAAGACCCACTACGAGGCCGAGGATTACGAGTCGGCCCGACGCGATTTCAAGCGCGCGCTGTTCCTGCGCCAGGAGTCGGGAGCACCCGACGACCAGATCGAGCAGGCGCTGCTGTCGATCGATGCGGCCGACCGGCGCCGCGCGGCCGCGTCGGTCGCCAGCTGAGTGTCGTAGGTACGTTCTAGCGTCACCGCCATGTCCGATCCCCGTGATGTCCGCCGATGGGCGGAAGCGCTCATCCAGCTCCATCTCGACCCCTCGTGGTCGTTCGCCTTCGACAGCGCCAAGCGCCGCGCAGGCCTGTGCGATTACCGCCGCAAGCGCATCAGCGTCTCGCGCTACCTGACGGCGCGCTACGACGACGACACCAACCACCAGACCCTGCTGCACGAGGTCGCCCATGCGCTCGCGGGCGCCGGCGCCGGCCACGGCGCGCGGTGGAAGGCGACGGCGCGCGAGCTCGGCTACGTCGGCGGCACGACCCACAACGGCGAGACCGCGGTCGAGCTGGCGTCGTGGGTGGGCACCTGCCCCGCCGGGCACGTCGCCTACCGGCATCGCCGTGCGACGCGGGCGACGTCATGCGCGCGCTGCGCCCCGGTCTTCGACGAGCGCTTCGCGATCTCGTGGTCGCGGCGCGAGATCACGCCCGCGACGCGGCTCGCCGCGATGACCCCGCGGTAGCGCGCCGGCGCGCGGCGTCAGAAGGCGGCGAAGGCCCCGTCGCGAAGCACGGGGACGACGGATGCCGCATCCACCGCGGCGGCGGCCAGCACCTCGTCGCGGCGGCCGTGGTCGATGAGCTCCTGCCCCGACCCGCTCGCGGTGAGCAGGTGCCGCACGGCGCCCCGGAGTCCTCGGAACGCCTCGCCGGCGGCCGCAGCCTCGGGTGCGGTGTGGTCGATGCCGAGCGCGCCGAGCGCGTCGACGATCGCCCCGGCGCCGAGGTGGTCTTCGACGGCGAACCGCAGCGGCGCGAGCTCGTCGCGCGAGGCCAGCTCGCCCGCCGCGATGATCGAGACGCTGGTGCGCGCGCCGCGGCGCTGCTGTTCGGCGAGGACTGCGGCCGCGACGGCCGCGGCGTTGCGGAGGCACCCCAGCAGCACGACCGATCCCGTGCGCGCGGCGGCCTCGGCCACCGCTGCGCCGTTCAGCGACACCTCGTGCGCACTCGCGTCGAGGGCGACGCCTGTGACGGATCCGGTCTCGAGCGCAGCGGCGACCGTCGTCGAGAACCGCAGCACGTCGACGACGACGACGATGTCGGCCGGCGCGAGCCGCACGAGGCCGTCGATCCCCCACTCGAGGCGGACCTGGTAGCGGTGCTGGTCGAACGGCGAGGGCATCCGTCCAGCGTACGACGGGCGGATGGGCGCTTCGTCTCGCTGCGCTCGCTCAGCGACCGGACGGTGACACACTGGGGCGATGCGGATCCTGCTCAAGCTCGTCATCGACTGCGACGCGGATGCCGCGTGGCGGGCCGTCCACTCTCCCCGCGCGGTCGCCGAGCTCTACGGCCCGCTGCTCGACCTCGCACCGCTCGAGCCGAAGGGCCTGCCGACGACGTGGGCTCCGGGCGACGACATCCCGGTGCAGCTGTCGGCGATCGGCGGCGTGCCGATGGGCCGCCAGCTCATCCACATGTCGGAGCGATTCGTTGACGAGCCGGACGACCGCGTGCGCATCTTCCGCGACAGCGGCATCCCGCTCACCGGCCCCCTCGCGAGCCTCGACGTATGGGACCACCAGATGGCCGTCTCGCCCGCGCCGGGCGACCCCGCCAAGACGCTGTGGCGCGACCGCCTCGTGATCGGCGGGCCCACCGCACCCCTCCTGTGGCCCGTGCTGTGGACGGTGTGGCAGTGGCGCGCAGCGCGCATCGCCGCCCTCGCACCGTCATGGGCCTACGACCTCGAGCTCGACGCCGACCCGGTGATCTGACCGGCGTTTGTTAAGTTCTTGCGCGCGCGGGGTTTCGAGATCGAAAACCGGCCCTTTCCGCAGGATGGCGACCGCTAGCGTCGAGGAACGCCCAGCGTCGGGAGTCATCGCGCTCTGACCGTGGGCGCTCGACACCGACACCGGACAGACACCCATCCCTTCCTTCCCGAGGAGCGCTGCACTGTGTCCAGGTCCCGAATGAAACGACTCACAACCATCGGCGTGGTGTGCGCCACAACGGCATCCCTCCTCGCCGCCGCGCCGGCTTTCGCCGCCGCCGACGACACCGTCGCCGCAGGCGACGACTGGACGGTCAACGCGATCGCGGGTGGCTACGAGATCGTGAAGACCCTCGATGAGCCGCTCGAGATCACGGCGTCCGCCCCCACCGTGTGGGTCGACGGTGTCGAGATCGGAATCGCGACGGAGTCCGAGGACGGACTCGAAGTCTCGGTCACCACCACCGACCCCGCGGTAGCGACCGCCGAGACGGTCGAGCAGGGGTGGGCCGGGCAGGGCGACCCCTCCGCCGAGGAGTCCGTCGCCGACGACGCGGCGGCGCTGCGCTCCCTCACTGCTCCTCTCGCCGCAGCGGCTCCGGTGCTGGATGCCGACCCCTCCGAGTACGGCGCCTATACCGTCGGCCGATACGACTACGACCTCGGCGACGAGGTGCAGGTGATTCCCGACTTCGGCCTCAAGGGCGAGATGCGCGCCGCCGTCTTCCTGCCTGAGGAGGCCAAGGGCGAGCGCCCCGTCGTGATCCTGCTGCACGGTCGGCACGCCTCGTGCGGCGGCACCCGCCCTGCGGGGGCGCCGGCGTGGCCGTGCTCGCCCGGGCAGACCGAGATCCCGAGCTACCTCGGCTACAACGACGCCGCAGAGATCCTCGCGAGCCAGGGCTACGCCGTCGTGTCGATCTCGGCGAACGCGATCAACGCGCTCGACGGATCCCGCGCCGACGACACCGGCGCCAAGGCCCGCGGACAGCTCGTCATCGACCACCTGTCCCTCCTTCGCGCCGCCGACGCAGGCAAGTTCGTCTCGCCGGAGGGCTCGCCGGTTCCGGTGAGCGCCGCACTCAAGGGGCGCCTCGACCTCGACAACGTCGGACTGATGGGCCACTCCCGCGGCGGTGAGGGGATCATGCGCGCCGCGGTCCTCAACGCCGAGCAGGACAAGCCGTTCGGCATCAACGGCGTACTCCCGATCGCCCCGACGTCGTACTCGCGCATCTCGGTTCCCGGCATCCCGACCGCGACCCTGCTCCCGTACTGCGACGGCGACGTCGAAGACCAGATGGGCCAGAAGTTCATCAACGACTCGCGTCACGCGTACGGCGACGACGTGCTGCGCTCGTCTGTGCTGATCATGGGCACGAACCACAACTTCTTCAACACGATCTGGACGCCCGGCATGTTCGCGTTCGGAACCGCTGACGACTGGCGCGGCTTCGGTCAGCTGGACCCGGTCTGCGGCGCCGACGCACCGACGACGACGCGCCTCACGGCGCCCGAGCAGTACGCGGTCGGCAACGCCTACATCGCAGGATTCTTCCGCCTCACCCTCGGCGGAGAAGACCAGTTCCTGCCGATGTTCGACGGGTCCGACGCCAAGCCCGCCACGGTGGACTTCGCCGACATCCGCGTGAGCGCGACACAGCCTGCGTCGACGCGTCTCGACCTGAACAACTTCGACGTGCCGGGCAGTGTGCTGACGGTCCGCGGAGCGGGGTCGTATGAGACGTGCGAGGGGATCGCGTCGACGCCGGTCCCCGGCATCCTGCCCTACTGCATCGAGACCCTCGGCTTCGCGCAGGCTCCCGACTGGGGCAACGCCGGCTCGGTGACGAGCACCACGTCGAACCCGAAGGCACCCGCCGTGCCGTCGACCACCGCACTGCATTTCACCTACACCGCGCCGACCGGCAGCGAGACCGCCGGTGAGCTTCGCGTGCCGGTTCCCGGCGGCTCGGTCGATGCCACCGGATACGAGAGCCTCTCGTTCCGCGTCTCGCCCGATGAGTACGTCACGACGGGTACCGAGCTCACCGTCACCCTTCTCGACGGCGCGGGAGCGGCGATCTCGGTCACGGCATCCGCCTACGGGGACGCGCTCACGGTGCTGCCGGGGTCGGCGAACCCGCTCCGCAAGGTGCTGCTGCAGCAGCTCAGCATCCCGCTGTCGGACTTCGCCGGTGTCGACCTGACCGACGTGCGCGAGGTGCGACTGGCGGCTCCCGCGGAGGCGGGCGGCGTGCTGCTGTCCGACCTGACGCTGCTCGAGGCCCCGACGGTGGGAACACCGGAGGTGTCGACGAGGCCTGTCGCGTCGGTGCCGGACGTCAAGGTCGAGGAAGGCGCCGGTCCCGGTACCATCCGCGTGCCGGTCGTGCTTTCGCGGCCGGCCGAAGAGACCGCGACGATGTACTTCAGCGCTCTCGGCTTCGCATCGTCGAAGATCAGCCCCGTCATGCAGAAACTCGTCTTCGCTCCCGGCGAGCAGTGCAAGGCGGTCTCGGTGCCCTTCCAGGGCGACGCGAACCCCGGCTCGGCCGCGTCGGCGACCTACGCGGCGAACGTGACGAACACGCAGGGCGGCGCGACGATCGGCGACTCGTTCGGGCGGGTCGTGATCCGCGAGGACGACGGCCTCACCCAGGGCACGCCGATTCCCCCGGTGGGCGTCCCGGGCGACCCGTGCGCCGAGGCGCTGGCGGAGTCCGGCACTCTCACGGTGAAGTCGTCGTCGGCCAAGCCCGGCGACAGCATCACGGTCACGGGCTCGGGCTTCCGCGTGGGCGAGTCGGTCACGCTGCAGCTCAGCTCGACCGCGGCGGTCCTCGCCACCGCCGTGAGCACCGACGGAACCGTGACGTTCACCACGACGGTGCCGGCCGATGCTGCGATCGGCGCCGACGCGCTTGTCGCGACCGGCTACGGCTCGGGTGCCGTGAGCACGGGTGAACTCAAGGTGAAGAAGAACACCGGCAACGGTGCGGCGAACGGCCGCTAGGCCGGCCGATCGGCGCTGAGGAGGGCCCCGCCCACGGTTCGGCCGCGGGCGGGGCCCTCCTCGCACGAGCGCCCGCTCCTACTCGGAGAGCGCCTCGACCGGCGCGATGCGGGTCGCGAGCCGCGTCGGCACGACCGCTGCGACGAGCGTGAGCGCGGCGGTGGCGACCACGATGATCGCGACCGGGATCCACGGCACGGCGGGAGCGACGAGCGTCGGCGACAGCCACAGCGGCGGCACGGCCACCGAACCGAGCAGTGACTGCGCACCTGCCCAGCCGTAGGCGGTGCCCAGCACGAGACCGGTCGCGACGGCGGCGATGGTGATGTGCGCGGCCTCGAGCAGCACCATGCGGCGCACCTGCGCACTCGAGACGCCGAGGGCTCGCAGGAGGCCCAGTTCGCGCCGGCGCTGCACGACGCCGAGAGTCAGCAGATTCACGAGTCCCACGCCGGCGATCACCGCAGACACCGCGACCAGCCCCATCATGATGCCGGCGAAGGTGTCGATCACGGTGATGAACTCGGAGTCGACCTCGCCGCCCGCCGACGCCGTGACGACGGACTTCACCGTCTCGAGGGCGACGGCGAACATCGTCACGAGCGTCACGCCGATGACGACCCCGATCGCCATGCGGCTGGATCGCTCGGGGTACCGCAGGGCGTTCTCAGCCGCGAGGCGCGCGGTCGCCGAGTGGCCGAACGCGCGCCCGACGAGCCGCAGCACCGGCGGCATGACCAGGTTCGCGCCGACGACGAGACCCGTGAACGACAGGATGCCGCCGAAGAACGCCACGATCACCCCCAATGGTGTCACCAGCCCCACGACGATGCCGGCGGCCAGGAGCGTTCCGCCGGAGACGAACAGCGCGATCGCCGAGGCGTTGCGTCCCTTCCGTTGTGCGAGTGACTCGTGCGACGCCTCGACCGAGCCGCCGAGCGCCTGCAGCGGCGTGACGGTGAGGACCCGGCGGGACCCCGCCCAGGCCGCCGCCCAGGTGGTGACGGCGACGATGACCGCGGGAACCAGCAGCACGGCCTGCACGACCTGGTATCCGACGTCGTCGATGCCGAGCACCTCCTCGGCGAGCGCGATGCCGCCCGCGGCGACGATCGTGCCGGCGACGAGGCCGACGACCGCGCCGATCACACCGACGACGAGCCCCTGTCGCGCCACCTCGTCGCGCCGCGACCGCGCCGATGCGCCGATCAGCCGCATGAGCGCGATCCGGCGGGTGCGGCCGGCGACGACGGTCGAGAACGTATTCGCCGTGACGATCGCGGCGACGTACA
Organism: Microbacterium sp. 2FI; assembly: GCF_005502885.1. GTDB lineage: Bacteria > Actinomycetota > Actinomycetes > Actinomycetales > Microbacteriaceae > Microbacterium. The sequence continues at coordinate 172,963 of NZ_SCMR01000004.1, read as the reverse complement.
CCGCGACGCCCACGAGGATCACCGTCATGATCGCGAGCACGGCGGCGAGCACCTCGCTCTCGCCGATGTAGGGGTTCGCGCGCATGATCGCGGCGATGTACCCGGTCGCGCTCAGCAGCACCGCGCCGAACGCGGACGAGATCGCCGCGACGAGCACACTCGCGCCCATCCCCCGCTCGCGCAGCCACGCCAGTGGAGCGGATGCCGAAGGCTGCGGCATCCGCTCGATCGTCGTCACGGCGCTCACGCCGACACCCGCGCCGTCTCGCCGAGCCCCTCGCCGAGTTCGGAGGCGAGCATATACGCCGAGATCTCCTCGGCGCTCTGGCGCGGCTTGTCGGCGACGATGCGGCCGTCGCCGAGGAAGAGCACGCGGTCCGCGTGGCTCGCCGCGATCGGGTCGTGGGTCACCATCGCGATCGACTGCCCGTGGTCGCGGCTCGCCGCGGCGAGCAGGCCCAGCACCTCGCGCCCGCTTCGGGAGTCGAGGTTGCCGGTCGGCTCGTCGGCGAAGACGAGGTCGGGCGCGGTGGCGAGGGCGCGGGCGATCGCGACGCGCTGCTGCTGTCCGCCCGAGAGCTCGTGCGGGCGGTGACGCAGCCGCGGGGCGAGGCCGAGGGTCTCGACGAGGGCGTCGATGCGAGCGCGCTCGAGGGCGGACGGGCGGCGGCCGTCGAGGTCGAACGGCAGCATGATGTTGCCGATCGCGTCGAGGGTGGGCACGAGGTTGAACGCCTGGAAGACGAAGCCGATGCGGCGGCGACGCAGGATCGTGAGCTCGAGGTCGGAGAGGCCGGTGATGTCGGTGTCGCCGATCCAGGCGCGGCCCGACGTCGGCGCGTCAAGGCCGGCCATGATGTGCATGAGCGTGGACTTGCCCGACCCCGACGGGCCCATGATCGCGGTGAACTCACCCCGGCGGATGCCGACCGAGACGCCGTCGAGGGCACGCACCTCGCCGGCTCCTCCGCCATAGGTCTTGGTGAGTTGCTGCACTCGGGCGGCGAGCCCGAGGTCTGTCGTAGAGATTTCCATGCCTTCGACGCTACGAGCGGGGCCGGTCGGTCCGCGTCGCCCGCGAGGCTCATCCGCCGTACATCTCGAGGATGATCCGTCCGCCTCCTCGTCCCGACCGTTTACGGACGGAACACGCCGTGCGGGCGAGGTCAGGACGCGGCGTGTCTCGTCCGTAAACGGACAGGGGCGGGGGTCAGGCGAGGCCGTGCTCGAAGGCGAAGACCACCAGCTGCACCCGATCGCGCAGAGCGAGCTTGGTGAGGATGCGGCTGATGTGGGTCTTCACCGTCGCCTCCGACAGGAACTCCCGCGCCGCGATCTCGGCGTTGGAGAGACCGCGCGCTGCGAGGGCGAAGATCTCGCGCTCGCGCTCGGTCAGCGCGCCGTAGGAAGGTGGCACGGCCCTCGGCGCGGCATCCGCGAAATGCGCGAACAGGTCGCGGGTGGCGGATGCCGCGATCACGGCCGATCCGGCATGCACCGTGCGGATTGCGGCGAGAAGGAACTCGGGGTCGGCATCCTTCAGCAGGAACCCGCTCGCGCCCTGCCGGATCGCCCGCGCCGCGGCTTCGTCGAGGTCAAACGTCGTGAGCATGACGATGCGCGGCGGGTCGGCATCCTGCAGCAGCTCCGCGGTTGCGGCGAGGCCGTCCATCACCGGCATCCGGATGTCCATGAGCACGACATCCGGACGCGTCGCGCGGACGACCGCGAGCGCCTCGCGACCGTCGGCTGCCTCGGCGACGACCTCGAGATCGGGCTGCGAGTCGACGAGCATGCGGATGCCGGCGCGGAACAGCGCCTGGTCATCGACGAGCGCGACCCTGATCACGCCGGTCATTCCGCTGCCCCGATCGGGAGGCCGGCGGTGACGACGAAGTCGGCGCCGCGATGCTCGGCGCCGAGCCTGCCTCCGGCGAGCTGCGCACGCTCGCGCATGCCGATGACCCCGTGTCCGAGCCCACCCCCCGGCTCGACTCCGGGGGGCACGGGGTTGCGCACCTCGAGATCGACCCGGTCGGGGTGCCAGGCCAGCCGCACATCGACCGGCCCCCGCGGCTCGCCGTGGCGCAGCGCATTGGTGAGCGCCTCTTGCAGGATCCGGTAGACGGCCAGCTGCACGCCCGCCGGCGGCTCTCCCACAGGTGCGGGGTCGACGTCGATCCGCAGTTCGACCCCGGCCGCCCGCACCTGGGCGTACAGCTCTTCGAGATCGGCGAGCGTCGGCTGCGGGCCGTCACCCTGGCTGTGGCGCAGCTGCGCGAGCAGCAGTCGCACGTCGGCCAGCGCGGCGCGCGCAGTGGTCGAGATCGTGCCGAGGGCTTCGGTGGCGACGGCGGGGTCGGCTGCCGCGGCGTACCGCGCGCCGTCGGCCTGCGCGATCACGACCGCGAGCGAGTGGGCGACGACGTCGTGCATGTCGCGGGCGATCCGCACGCGCTCCTGCTCGACGACCGCCTCGGCCTCGGCCTCTTCCTGGGCGCGCCGGTTCTCGCGGGCGCGCATCGCCGTGCGCACGAGCGCGCCCACGGTCCACGACAGCAGCAGCGCGAACCCGGCGGCCACGAGCACGGCGAGCGCGAGCGGGATCGTGCTCCACGTCACGCCACCGGCGCCGAAGGACGGCCGCAGCACGAGGTACAGCGTGATCACGACCGCCCCGACGAACGACGAGGCGAATCCGAGCCAGAACACCAGCCGCGTCCCGTATGCCGCGGTCGTGTACAGCACCGCGAAGATCGCGACGTTGGCGGGCATCGGCGGCACGCCGACCAGCATCTGCAGGATCGCCCCGAGCCAGGCGACCCCCAGCGCGCGCCCCGGCGCGAGACGCCGCAGGCCCAGCGCGACCGCCATCGCGAGGGTCGGCACGATCTGATTCAGATCGCCGACGGGCCACCCGCCCGGCGCCTGGTACGCCAGGGCGACGAGGGCGAAGGCGACGGCGACCGACCCGTCGACGACGACCTGGTACGGCTTGAGGGGGCGGAACACGCACTCACGCTACGCGAGGGCGGATGCCGCGGCATCCGTCGTGCGATGTAGTTCGCCCGTGAATTCCTAAGGTCTGCCCAGCCAACCATTGCGCCCGCCGGAGTGAGGCTTTACTGTCGCGTCACAGGCCGAAACCGATGAGAAACGTCGAGTCGACAGGATCAGGGAACGGCCCGAAGACCCGAGTACGGCACGGACGGAGACACGATGACGACGGTACGCGCGGCCATTTCGCAGACCACCTGGACGGGCGACAAAGAGTCCATGCTCGACAAGCACGAAGGATTCCTGCGGGATGCCGCCGCCGACGGCGCGCAGGTGATGTGCTTCCAGGAGCTCTTCTACGGGCCCTACTTCGGCATCACGCAGGACAAGAAGTACTACCGCTTCGCAGAGTCGGCAGAGGGCCCGATCGTGCAGCGCTTCGCGGCGATCGCCAAGGAGCTCGGGGTCGTGACGGTCCTCCCGATCTACGAGGAGGCCGAGACCGGGGTGTACTACAACACCTCCGTGCTGGTCGACGCCGACGGCACGATCCTCGGCAAGTACCGCAAGCACCACCTCCCCCACCTCGACCGGTTCTGGGAGAAGTTCTACTTCCGTCCGGGCAACCTCGGGTACCCCGTGTTCGAGACCGCCGTCGGCCGGGTCGGCATGTACATCTGCTACGACCGCCACTTCCCCGAGGGATGGCGGGAGCTCGGCCTGAACGACGCGCACATGGTGTTCAACCCGAACGCCACCAAGCCCGGCCTGTCGAACCGACTGTGGGAGGTCGAGGGCCCCGCTGCGGCCGTTGCCAACGGCTACTTCGTGCTGCAGCCCAACCGCGTCGGCCGCGAGGACAACGAGTACGGCGATCTCGCCGTGGACTTCTACGGCACGAGTCAGGTGATCGACCCGCGCGGCAACTTCGTCGGCGAGCGCGGCTCGGGCGACCACGAGGAGCTGCTCGTGCGCGACCTCGACATGAACATGGTGCTGGAGATGCGCGACGACTGGCAGTTCTACCGCGACCGCCGTCCCGACTCGTACACGAAGATCGCGAAGCCGTAAGGAGGCCGATCATGACCACCACACTCATCAGCGGCGGCACCGTCGTCTCGGCGACGGGCCGCGGCGAGGCCGACGTCCTCATCGACGGCGAGACGATCGTCGCCGTGCTCGCGCCGGGTTCGCACCTGCTGGGCACCGACCTGGCGGCATCCGTCGACACCGTCATCGACGCGACCGGCAAGTATGTGATCCCCGGCGGCATCGACGCCCACACCCACATGGAGCTGCCGTTCGGCGGCACGAACGCGAGCGACACGTTCGAGACCGGAACCCGGGCGGCGGCGTGGGGCGGCACGACGAGCATCATCGACTTCGCGGTGCAGAAGTACGGCGAGCGCGTGCAGGACGGCCTGGCCGCGTGGCACGCGAAGGCCGCCGGCAACTGCGCGATCGACTACGGCTTCCACCAGATCGTCGGCGGTGTCGACGACGACTCGCTGCAGGCGATGCGCGGCCTCGTCGACGAAGGCGTATCCAGCTTCAAGCTGTTCATGGCGTACCCGGGCGTCTTCTACTCCGACGACGCGCAGATCCTGAAGGCGATGCAGGTCTCGGCCGACACCGGTCTGCTGACGATGATGCACGCCGAGAATGGCCCCGCGATCGACGTGCTCGCCGCGCAGCTCGCCGAGGCCGGCAAGAAGGCGCCGTACTACCACGGCATCGCCCGCGCGTGGCAGATGGAGGAGGAGGCGACGCACCGCGCGATCATGCTCGCCAATCTCACCGGCGCGCCGCTGTACGTCGTGCACGTGAGCGCCAAGCAGGCCGTCGAGCAGCTGGCGTGGGCCCGCGACCAGGGCTGGAACGTCTTCGGCGAGACCTGCCCCCAGTACCTCTACCTGTCGCTCGAGGAGCAGCTCGGCGCGTTCAGCGAGGAATGGGGCCAGTTCGAGGGCGCCAAGTGGGTGTGCTCGACGCCGCTGCGCTCGCGCGGCGAGGGCCACCAGCACCACATGTGGCAGGCGCTGCGCACGAACGACATCCAGATGGTCTCGACCGACCACTGCCCGTTCTGCATGAAGGGGCAGAAGGAGCTGGGGCTCGACGACTTCCGCGCGATCCCGAACGGCATCGGGTCGGTGGAGCACCGTATGGACCTCATGTACCAGGGGGTCGTCACCGGCAAGATCACGCTCGAGCGGTGGGTCGAGCTCACCTCGACCACGCCCGCGCGCATGTTCGGCCTGTATGGGCGCAAGGGCGTGATCCAGCCCGGAGCCGACGGCGACGTGGTCGTCTACGACCCGAACGGCCACACCAGCATCTCGGCGGCGACGCACCACATGAACATGGACCACTCCGCGTGGGACGGCTTCGAGATCGACGGCCAGGTCGACACGGTCATCTCGCGCGGCAAGGTGATCGTCGACGGCGGCGCATACCACGGCGCCAAGGGCGACGGCCGCTTCCTCAAGCGCGGCCTGAGCCAGTACCTGATCTGACCACCGGTGATCGAGTATTCAGCCCCTTCCCCGGTGATCGAGTAGCGGAGCGTATCGAGATCATGGACTTCGGAGTCGTCCTCCAGACCAACCCGCCCGCCGCGCGCACCGTGCAGCTGGCCAAGCTCGCCGAGGCGCACGGCTTCAGCCACGTGTGGACGTTCGACTCGCACCTGCTGTGGCAGGAGCCGTACGTCATCCACTCGGCGATCCTCGCCGAGACGAAGCGCATCACGGTCGGCCCCTTCGTCACGAACCCCGCCACGCGCGACTGGACGGTGACGGCATCCGTCTTCGCCACCCTCAACGAGATGTACGGCAACCGCACGATCTGCGGCATCGGCCGCGGCGACTCGGCGGTGCGGGTCACCAACGGCAAGCCGGTCACGATGAGTGAGCTGCGCGAATCCATCCACGTCATCCGCGAGCTCGCGAACTCGCGCCCCGTCGAATACAAGGGTGCGACGCTGCAGTTCCCCTGGAGCCGCGGCTCCGAGCTCGAGGTGTGGGTCGCCGCCTACGGCCCGCTCGCGCTGAAACTCACGGGCGAGGTCGGCGACGGCTTCATCCTGCAGCTGGCCGACGTCGACATCGCGGCGTGGATGATCAAGACGGTTCGGGATGCCGCTGCCGCAGCGGGCCGCGACCCCGACGCGATCGCGTTCTGCGTCGCCGCGCCGATGTACATCGGCGACGACTGGAAGCACATGCGCGACCAGTGCCGCTGGTTCGGCGGGATGGTCGGCAACCACGTCGCCGACATCGTGGCCAAGTACGGCGCGCACGGCACCGTGCCCGACGCCCTGACGGACTACATCGCCGGCCGCACGGGCTACGACTACAACACCCACGGCAAGTCCGACAACGACCACGTCGACTTCGTGCCCGACGAGATCGTCGACCGCTTCTGCATCCTGGGCACCGCCGACGAGCACATCGCCAAGCTCGAGCAGCTCCGCGCGCTCGGCGTGACCCAGTTCGCCGGGTACCTCCAGCACGACAACAAGGAGGAGACGATGCGGGTGTACGGCGAGACCGTGATCCCCGCGCTCTCCGCCCACGTGACGGCGAAGGCATGACGGCTCGGCGCTCCGGACTGGCCTGGCTCTGGGGGATCGTCGGCGTCTCGGCCGTCATCATCGCGTGGGAGCTGTACAAGTGGCTCGCGCCCGAGGACGGCGTGATCGTCGTCGGCGTGCGCATCCTCCCCCGCACGACCGATCTCGCGATGCCGCACGTGTGGGTGATGGCCGGTCGCCTCTTCGAGCCCGTCACGCGCCAGGAGGGCTCACCGCCGCTGTGGGGTGTCATCGCGCTCGGCGCGCTCACGACGCTGGGCATCGCCGCGGTCGGCTGGATCGTGGGCTCGATCGTCGGCCTCGCGTTCGCGCTGCTGATGCAGCGCTGGCGGCTCGCGGAATGGGGACTTCTCCCCTGGATCATTCTGAGCCAGACGGTCCCGCTCATCGCGTTCGCGCCGATCGTGAAGAGCTGGGGGTCTCGGATCGAGATCGCCGGATGGGAATGGCAGGACTGGATGTCGGTCGCCCTCATCGCGTCGTATCTCGCGTTCTTCCCGATCGCGGTCGGGGCGCTGCGGGGACTGCAGTCTCCCGATCGCATCCACACCGAGCTGATGCACACCTACGCCGCCGGCTACTGGCCGACGCTCGTGAAGCTCCGGCTGCCGGCATCCGTCCCCTATCTGCTGCCCGCGCTGCGTCTCGGCGCGGCCAACGCGGTCATCGGCGCCGTCGTCGCCGAGGTCTCGACGGGTCTGCAGGGCGGAATCGGCCGGCTGCTCATCCAGTTCGCCGGCCAGGCATCGGGCGACCCGGCCAAGGCCTGGGCGCCGATCTTCGGCGCGGTCGCACTCGGTCTCGTCGCCGCGGGTTCGGTGGCGCTGCTCGGCGTGCTCATGAAGGACTACCGGCGAGGAGAGGCGGCCTGATGACCGACACCGCGACCACAGACACCACGACGACCACGGCGGTGAGCGTGCGGGATGCCGCGAAGGTCTTCCCCTCGAAGGCCGGCGACGTCACCGCGCTCGACGGGATCGACCTGACGGTCGACGTCGGCGAGTTCGTGTCGCTCATCGGCCCGTCGGGCTGCGGGAAGTCCACACTCCTGCGGCTCATCGCCGACCTCGACTCCGCGACGTCGGGAACCGTCGAGGTGTTCGGCAAGCCCGCGCACCGCGCACGTCGCGACCAGGACTACGGCATCGCGTTCCAGCAGGCGGGGCTCCTGCCCTGGCGCACGGTGGCGGCCAACATCGCTCTGCCGCTCGAGATCCACGGCGTAGGGGCTGCGGAGCGCAAGGCCCGCGTGGCCGAACTCGCCGACCTCGTCGGGCTCTCGGATTTCGCGGACCGGCATCCCGATCAGCTCTCGGGCGGGATGCAGCAGCGCGTCGCGATCGCCCGCGCCCTCGCCGAGCGGCCTCGACTGCTGCTGATGGACGAGCCCTTCGGCGCGCTCGACGAGATGACCCGCGAGCGCATGCAGGCGGAGCTGTCGCGCATCGCCGCCGAGACCGGCGCGGCCGTCGTGTTCGTCACCCACTCCATCCCCGAGGCGGTGTTCCTCTCGGACCGCGTGGTCGTGATGTCACCGCGCCCAGGCCGCATCACCGACGTCATCGAGACCGGCTTCGGGACCGATGTCACGCGCGACGACACGCTGCGCGAGACGCCGGCGTTCTTCGCGATGGTCACCGCGGTGCGCGAGGCGCTGCACGGCACGCCGGCGCCGGCCGCGCGGGGAGCAGAGGAGCGATGACGATCACGCCCACGACGTCGAGCCCGCGGATCGCCCCACGCCGCACCGGGTGGAGCCCGGCCGCCGAGCGGCGCCTCCGGGTCATCGCGCCGATCGTCGTCGGCCTGCTCGTCCTCGCGCTGTGGCAGTTCCTGGTGACGGTCGTCGGCGTCTCGGACTACCTGCTGCCGAGCCCGGCCGCGATCCTCGAGCAGCTCGTCGAGTTCTGGCCGGCGATCCTGTCGGCGACGATCGTGACGGGCACCAACGCCCTCATCGGGCTCGTCGTCGGCACGCTGCTGGCGATCCTGCTCGCGGCGCTGGCCTCGCGCTGGCGCGCCGTCGACGGCATGTCGGCGCCCATCGTCGCCTCGCTCGCGGTCGTGCCGATCGTCGCCCTCGCTCCCGTGCTCAACTCCATGTTCGGCGCCGACAGCCAGTTCGGGCGCCAGGCGATCGCCGCGCTCGCGGCGTTCGTGCCGGTGTTCGTCAACACCCTCCGCGGTCTCCGCCAGACCCGCCCGGTCCATCGCGACCTCATGCGCGTCTATGCGGCATCCGGCAGTGAGACCTTCCGCAAGGTCACCCTGCCGACGGCGGTGCCGTACCTCATGACCGGCATCCGGATCGCCAGCTCGCTGGCCGTGATCTCCGCGCTCGTCGCCGAGTACTTCGGCGGTCCGCGCGGCGGACTCGGCACGTTCATCGCGACCTCTGCCGCCACCAGCGCGTACGCCCGCGCGTGGGCCTACGTCGCTGCGGCGATCGCGCTCGGACTCGTCTTCTACCTCGCGACGGCCCTGCTCGAGTGGCTCGTGCTCCGCCGCATCCCGACCGGAGGCCCGCGATGACGCGCGCCGCCTCACCGCGTCCTCGCCCCGCGAGGCCGGCACTGCACCACCGCAGCGAACCCCGCGAGGGGACTGAAAGGAACGACATGAGACACAGCACACGTCGCGCGCTCGCGACAGGCGCGTTCGCCCTGTCGACCGCGCTTCTGCTCGCCGGATGCTCCGGCGGCGACGCTTCTCCCGACGAGAGCGGCGAACCCGAAGCCGGTGAGCTCACCCCGGTGAAGCTCCAGCTCCAATGGCTCCCCCAGGCTCAGTTCGCCGGCTACTTCGCGGCGATCGACCAGGGCTTCTTCGAAGAGGAGGGCCTGGAGGTCGAGATCATCCCGTCCGGCGGCGACATCGTGCCGCAGGACGCGCTCGCCAACGGCGACGTCGACTACGCCATCGCGTGGGTGCCGAAGGTGCTCGGGTCGATCGAGGCCGGCGCCAACCTCACCGACATCGCGCAGATCTTCCAGCGCTCGGGCACCCTCCAGGTGTCGTGGGCGGACTCCGGGATCGAATCGGTGGCCGACTTCGAGGGCAAGACGATCGGCTCGTGGGGCTTCGGCAACGAGTGGGAGATCTTCGCGGCGATGGCCGCGGAAGGCCTCGACTCGTCGACCGTGCAGATCATCACGCAGGACTTCAACATGAACGCCTTCCTGCAGGGTGACATCGACGCGGCCCAGGCGATGACCTACAACGAGTACGCGCAGCTGCTCGAGACGCCGAACCCCGACACCGGCGAGCTGTACCAGCCCGACGACTTCAACGTCATCAGCTACCAGGACACCGTCGGCGCGATGCTGCAGGACGCGATCTGGGCCGACACCGCGCGGCTCGAGAGCGACGAGGAGTACGCCGAGACGACGGTCGCGTTCCTGAAGGCCGTCGTCAAGGGCTGGGCGTTCGCCCGCGACAACCCCGAGGAGGCCGCCGAGATCACCCTCGCGAACGGCTCTGCGTGGGGACCGAGCCACGAGCTGTGGATGATGAACGAGATCAACAAGCTGATCTGGCCCTCGCCCGACGGCATCGGCATCATCGACGAGGCCGCGTGGCAGCAGACGGTCGACGGGGCTCTCGCCGCCGTCAACGAGACCGGCGCGCACCTGATCACCGAGGAGCCTCCGGCGTCGGCGTGGTCGAACGAGTACATCCAGCAGGCACTGGACGAGCTCGAGGCCGACGGCATCGACCTCACGGGCGACGGGTTCACCCCGATCGAGGTCGAATTGCAGGAGGGCGGCAACTAGCCGCCGGACGATTCGTCTCGCATCGCTCGCTCGGCGGCCGGGTTGCCTGTTGACCCCCGGTCGCCGAGCGACGAACGTTGCGGGTGGGGAGCGCCTCACCGAAGGGAGTCGGTCATGACCACACCAGACCCGGACGCACTCGCGAAGGCGCTCGACCGCGAGCATGTGTTCCACTCCTGGTCAGCGCAGGCGGGTCTCGACCTGCCCGTGATCGCGGGCGGACTCGGCAGCGTCGTGTGGGATCACGCCGGCAACCGGATGCTGGATTTCGCGAGCCAGCTGGTGAACGTGAACATCGGCCATCAGCATCCGGCGGTCGTCGCGGCGATCCAGCAGCAGGCGGGCGAGCTCGCGACCATCGGTCCCGCCACCGCGAACCTCACGCGCGGGCAGGCGGCCGAGCGCATCCTGTCGAAGGCGCCGGACGGGTTCACCAAGGTGTTCTTCACCAACGGCGGCGCCGACGCGAACGAGAACGCCATCCGCATGGCCCGCCTCCACACCGGGCGCGACACGGTGCTCTCGACCTATCGCTCGTACCACGGCAACACGGGGGCGGCGATCGTCGCGACGGGCGATTGGCGACGGATGCCGAACCGCTACGCCCGCGGCCACGCGCACTTCTTCGGGCCCTACCTCTACCGAAGCGAGTTCTGGGCGACGACGCCCGAAGAGGAATCGGCCCGCGCTCTTCACCACCTCGAGCGGGTCATCCAGTCCGAAGGCCCGACGACGATTGCCGCGATCCTGCTCGAGTCGGTGCCCGGCACCGCCGGCATCCTGCTGCCACCGCCCGGCTATCTCGCCGGCGTCCGGGCGCTCTGCGACCGGTACGGCATCATCCTGATCCTCGACGAGGTCATGTGCGGCTTCGGGCGCACCGGCCGCTGGTTCGCGTTCGAGGGGTACGACGTGGTCCCCGACCTCATCACCTTCGCCAAGGGCGTGAACTCCGGCTACGTGCCGGTCGGCGGCGTGATCATCTCCGACGCGATCTCGGCGACGTTCGACGACCGGGTCTTCCCGGGCGGGCTCACCTACTCGGGGCATCCGCTGGCCGCGGCATCCATCATCGCCTCGATCGACGCCATGCAGGATGAGGGCATCGTCGAGCATGCCCGCCGCATCGGCGCCGAGCGCATCGGCCCGGGGCTGCGGTCGCTCGCCGACAAGCACCCGCTCATCGGCGAGGTGCGCGGCGAAGGCGTGTTCTGGGCGATGGAGCTCGTCACAGACCGCGAGACGCGCGAACCCGTCGGCGCGGATGTCATCGGAAAGCTCAAGACCGAACTCACCGCGCGGGGGCTCATGCCCTTCGCAGCCGACAACCGGATCCACGTCGTGCCGCCCTGCGTCGTCACCGACGACGAGGTCTCCCAGGCAATGACGATCTACGATGAAGCCTTGACGAGCGTCGAAGAAGACCTCTTCTGACGCGTGCTGCGTCCTCTCACGAGGAGGGCTTCCCAATGAAGGGCAGGAACACGATGACCGACACCACGACCATGGAGCGGACCGACCGGGCTGCGACGACGATCCTCGACCACTGGGTCTCCGGCACCACCTGGGCCGGGGCATCCGAGCGCACCGCGCCGGTGTTCAACCCCGCCCTCGGAACCGTGCAGAAAGAGGTGCGGCTGGCCTCGGCATCCGATGTCGGCGATGTCGTGGATGTCGCGAGCGCGGCGTGGGCGCAGTGGCGCGACGCGTCGATCGCCAAGCGACAGACCGTGATGTTCGCGTTCCGCGAGCTGCTGAACGCCCGCAAGGGCGAGCTCGCCGAGATCCTCACCGCCGAGCACGGCAAGGTGCTCGCCGACGCGCACGGCGAGATCGCGCGCGGCATGGAGGTCGTCGAGTTCGCGTGCGGGCTCGGGCACCTCACCAAGGGCGCGTACTCCGAGAACGTCTCGACCGGCATCGACGTCTACACGCTGCGTCAGCCGCTCGGCGTCGTCGGCATCATCAGTCCCTTCAACTTCCCGGCGATGGTGCCGCTGTGGTTCTTCTCGATCGCGCTCGCAGCGGGCAACGCCGTGATCCTCAAGCCCTCTGAGAAGGACCCGACGGCGGCGAACTGGATGGCCGCCCTCCTGACCGAGGCCGGCCTGCCTGACGGCGTCCTCAACGTCGTGCACGGTGACAAGGAGTCGGTCGACGCACTGCTGGAGCACCCCGACGTGCGGGCGATCTCGTTCGTGGGCTCGACCCCGATCGCGAAGTACGTCTACGAGAACGCTACGCGCGCGGGCAAGCGCGTGCAGGCGCTCGGCGGTGCGAAGAACCACATGCTGGTGCTTCCGGATGCCGACCTCGACCTCGCCGCCGACGCCGCCGTCAACGCCGGCTTCGGCTCGGCCGGTGAGCGCTGCATGGCGATCTCGGTGGTGCTCGCCGTCGACACGATCGCGGATGCCTTCGTGCAGAAGGTGTCGGAGCGCATGGCGACGCTGCGCACCGGCGACGGCATGCGCGGCTGCGACATGGGGCCGCTCATCACCGGCGTCCACCGCGACAAGGTGACCTCGTACCTCGACGTGGCTGCGGCCGACGGGGCCTCGGTCGTCGTCGACGGGCGCGACGTCGAGATCGACGGCGACCCGAACGGCTTCTGGCTCGGACCCACCCTGATCGACAACGTGCCGACATCGTCGACGGTGTACACGGACGAGATCTTCGGACCGGTGCTCTCGGTCGTACGCGTCGAGGGGTATGAAGACGGCCTCGGCATCATCAACTCGAGCCTGTACGGCAACGGCACCGCGATCTTCACGAACGACGGCGGCGCCGCACGGCGCTTCCAGCGCGAGGCGCAGGTCGGCATGATCGGCATCAACGTGCCGATCCCGGTGCCGGTCGCGTACCACTCGTTCGGCGGCTGGAAGGCCTCACTCTTCGGCGATGCGAAGGCCTACGGCCCCCACGGGTTTGAGTTCTTCACGGCTGAGAAGGCGATCACGAGCCGGTGGCTCGACCCGTCGCACGGCGGTCTGAACCTGGGCTTCCCCCAGCACGATTGAGCAGCGCGCCAGCGCGTATCGAGATCTCCCTGCCAGGTTCGTCGAGTGCACGGCATCCCGTCCAAAGCGCGGCTTACCGACCGCGGTAAGTCGTGCACTCGCGGGTAGGTCGTGCACTCGCGAACCGGGGCGGTGCAGGAGCGGGGATCAGGGGATGCTGTCGGGCTCCGGCGCGAAGACCTCGAGCCCCGCAGGCACGGCGACGCACCGCAGCGTGAAGCCCGCGGCGTCGCGCTCGACGAGCTCGCCGTCGTGCACGTAGACCGACGGGCGCCCCGCCCGCGGTCGCACCTGCAGGCTGATCTCGCGCACGACGGACCGCTCGACGTCGGACTCGGGCGGCATCAGCCGGACGGCGCGGAGGACCGCGGCGGCGCGCCGGCCGAAGACGAGCGCGGCGACCGAGCGCGCCCGGCTGCCGCGCGCGTGGTGGATGCGCACGTCGAGCACGCCGCCGTCGACGTCTCCCCGCTGCATGGTCGCGACCTGGCCGGGGGTGTTGCGTCCGACGCTGATGAACACCGACCACACCTGTGCGCGGCGGCCGCCCTGCACGATCGTGAGGGGCTCGGTGCTGCGCAGCGCGGTCCATGCGGCGACGACACCGCCGATCCATTTGCCGAGGTGTCCGCGGCGCTCGCGCTCGTCGATGACCTCGGGGTAGGTGCCGACCGAGACGGCGTTGAGCACGGTGATCGGTTCGTCGTCGTCGGATGCGACCTCGGCGACCCCGACGGCGATCGTCGATCCGCGCTGCAGTGCGTCGATCGCGGTGTCGACGTCGTCGATCCCGAGCGCGCGGGCGAAATGATTGAACGTGCCGCCGGGCATCGCGAGCAGCGGCCGGTCGAACGTCCGGGCGAGGTGCGCCATGCGCGAGACCGAGCCGTCGCCGCCGTACACCCCGAGCACGACCGGTGCCGGGTCGGCATCCATCGCCTTCGTGACCACGTCGCCGAGGTCCTCGTCGTCGGCGAGTTCGTGCACGATCGCGTCGGGCAGGCGCTCGGCGAACGTGTCGGCGGGATCGCTGCGGATCACCGACGCGCCCGAGCCGGGGTTGCGCACGATGAACACGCCCTCGCCTGTCGTCGCGCTCTGCGGCGCGCCCGTCTCCCCCGTCACTCTCGAAGGCTACCCGCGCCCGCGCGCCTGACCGGCACGCCCCGGCAGATCACGCGGGGAGCAGCGGGCGATTCTCGTAGAACGTCTGGAGCACGACGGTCGTGCGCGTGTTGACCGAGGCGGCGATCCGGATGTCGCGGATGAGGCCCTCGAGTCGACGCGGCGAACCGACCCGCACGAACAGCATGTAGCTCGCGTCGCCGGCGGTCGAGTGGCATGCCTCGATCTCGGCGAGGTGCTCGAGCATCTCGGGCGCGTTGTCGGGCTGGGCGGGGTCGAGCGGCGTGATCTCGATGAAGGCGGCGAGGGGCTTGCCCACGGCCTCGGCGTCGAGCACCGCACGGTATCCCGTGATCACCCCGCGCGTCTCGAGGCGACGCAGCCGCGACTGCACCGCCGAGACCGACAGGCCGACAGCCGCCGAGAGCTCGGCGAGAGTGGCGCGGGCGTTCAGCGCGACCTCCCGCACGATCGCAGCATCGGTTTCATCGTCCATCTGAGCCATGGCGTCGACGCTACCAGGGCTCGGACCCGCAAACAGGAAACTTTCCTGTCAGTTCGAGTCACGAGCGGAGATTCTCTACAATCGACAACGAAACCGCACTCGAAGATCGAAGGACAGCCATGGCCCTCAACGCCGCCGCCCCCACCGCGCACACGGTCGTCGCGGGCGACCCCGTCGAGCAGACCGGCGCCTGGCTCCGCCTGAAGGACGCCGCCATCGCCCTGCAGGCGATCCAGGCGCAGGACGGCTCGGTGCCCGAGGCCGCCGACCACGCTGACGCGCGCACGGCCGTCGAGACCATCGTCGAAGCGATCCGCGAACTCTCCGCCCGGTTCCCGCACGATGCCGAGTACCTCGCGGCGTCCGCCCACGACTTCGAGCGGTGGAGCGATGCCGGCTTCGGCATCCCCGACTTCTACGACTCGCTCGTGGCCTTCCAGCCGCAGCAGCACCGCATCGACGGCATCCGTCATCTCGTCGTCTTCCCGATGTACACGCAGAACGGGTCGTCGAACCGCTACGTCGAGGCGCTGATCGTCGAGGGCATCTGGCCGGAGTTCATCGCCGAGCTCGAGAAGCAGTACACGAACCGGCTGTTCGTCTCGCTGCGTCTCATCGACTTCACGCCCGGCTACGACACGAACTCCGCCGTGCTCTTCCCCGAGACGGTCGCGATGCGCGAGATCCCCACCTTCACGTGGGGCGCGATCTTCCAGGACCGCGAGGCCGCGCGCT
Source organism: Microbacterium sp. 2FI (assembly GCF_005502885.1). Classification (GTDB taxonomy): domain Bacteria; phylum Actinomycetota; class Actinomycetes; order Actinomycetales; family Microbacteriaceae; genus Microbacterium. The sequence continues at coordinate 157,210 of NZ_SCMR01000004.1, read as the reverse complement.
ACCGTCGCGTCGTCCGCGCAGCAGCCGAGATCACCAAACTCGAGCTGCCCGACTGGGCCGAGCAGATGCTCGACGACCAGGAGCTCACCGAGAAGACGTTCGTGATGTGGGACCTCATCCACGATCGCACCCACATGCGCGGCGACCTGCCGTTCGACCCCTTCATGATCAAGCAGCGGATGCCGTACTTCCTCTACTCGCTCGAGGAGCTGCGCTGCGACCTCACGGCGTTCCGCGAGTGCGTGGCGCTCGAGCGCGATCTGATGGAGCCCTTCTCGATCGGCGTTGCGCTCGACGAACTCCAGTCCGAGACCCTCAAGCAGGCGCAGCTCGTGCAGTACGCGGTGATCTTCGACCGCATCTTCCGCTTCGCGATCACCGGCACGCGCGTGCGCAACTACGACGCCGTCGGCGGGCAGCTGCTGTTCGCGTGGCTGCACCAGCGGGGCGTCCTGCACTGGACCGACACCTCGCTCGCCTTCGACTGGCAGAACGTTCCGGCCGCGGTCGTCGAGCTCAGCGACGCGATCGACCAGCTCTACTGGCGCTCGATCGACCGCCCGAAGACGGCGCACTGGCTCGCCGCGTACGACCTCGTGCGCGCCACCCTCACGCCGAACCCGGCGTCGCTGTGGGCGCAGGGTCTCGATCGCGAGGTGCTCGCGGGCCCGCCGAAGGGATATACCGACGCGGTCATGGACGACGAGTTCCCCCTCTCGATGTTCTTCGAGGCGCTCGAGAAGAAGATGCGCCCGGTGATCGAGTCGACCGCGGGCATCACCGGCGCATGAGCGTCACGGGGCGCGTCGTCGTGCTGGCGGGCGCGACGAGCGCCAGCGGGCTCGCGGCGGCGCAGGTGCTGAGCGCGGCCGGGGCGCGCGTGGTCGCGGTCGGGCGCGATGAAGCGCGATTCGTCTCGCTCCGCTCGCTCAACGACCGGCTGCATGCCGAAGGACGACCGGCTGTGCGACTGGAAGTGTGCGACCTGACGGATGAAGCCGCTGTCGCCGCCCTCGCCGTGCGCGTGCACGCGGCCGAGGGTCACGTCGACGGCATCCTGCACCTCGTCGGCGGGTGGCGCGGCGGCGGCGGTCTCGCGGGTCAGTCCGAGGCAGACTACCGCTTCCTCGCGCAGTCGCTCACCGCCCTCCGCAACGTCAGTCGCGCTTTCGACGACGACCTTCGAGAGTCGGATGCCGGTCGCCTCGCCCTCGTCTCGTCGACGGCCGTCGCCCGCCCGCTCGCCGGCGGCGCCAACTATGCGGCGGTGAAGGCCGCGAGTGAGGCTTGGACGCGAGCAGCCGCGCAGGGGTTCGCGAAGGCCGCACGGGATGCCGGCACACCACTCGCCGCGGCCGCAGTCGTCTTCCGCGTGAAGAGCCTCGCGGGGCAGGAGACCACGCTCGCGGAAACCTTCGCGGGGCTGTGGGACTCTCCGGCCGCCGACGTGAACGACCAGATCATCGACCTCTGACGTTCAGCATTCAGTCTCGGCACCTCGGGGGAGAGCGCACGGTCGCGCAGACGCGCGGCGGCGCGCAACCCGGCGAGACAAGCGGACTGAATCCCGAACGCCCGACGAACTAGATTGGACACTCGTGACCACGATCCACGACCCGAACATCCGCGGCTTCGCGTCCGACAACTACTCCGGCATCCACCCCGAGGTTCTCGCCGCCATCGCTGCGGCGAATGACGGGCACCAGGTCGCCTATGGCGAGGACGCCTACACCGAGCGCCTGCAGCAGGTCTTCGCCCACCACTTCGGCGAGGGCGTCGAGGCCTTCCCGGTCTTCAACGGCACCGGTGCGAACGTCGTGGGGCTGCAGTCGATGCTCCCCCGCTGGGGCGCGGTGATCGCAGCATCCACCGCCCACATCAACGTCGACGAGGGCGGCGCCCCCGAGCGCGTGGGCGGTATCAAGATCCTCAACGTCCCGACCGACGACGGCAAACTGACCCCCGAGCTCATCGACCGCGAGGCGTGGGGATGGGGCGACGAGCACCGCGCCCAGCCGCTCGTCGTCTCGCTGACGCAGTCGACCGAGCTCGGCACGCTCTACAGCGTCGACGAGCTCCGCACCATCGCCGACCACGTCCACGGCCACGGCATGCGCCTGCACATGGACGGCGCGCGCATCTCGAACGCCGCCGCATCGCTCGGAATGCCGCTCCGGGCCTTCACGCGCGACGTCGGCGTCGACGTGCTGAGCTTCGGCGGCACCAAGAACGGCGCGATGCTCGGCGAGGCGATCGTGGTGCTGAACCCCGAGGCTTCGGCCGGCCTCACGTTCCTGCGCAAGCTCGACATGCAGCTGTCGTCGAAGATGCGCTTCGTCTCGGCGCAGCTGATCGCGCTGCTCGAGGGCGACCTGTGGCTGCGCAACGCCTCGCACTCCAACGCGATGGCCCGGCGCCTGCGCGCAGGCGTGGAGGCCGGCATCGCAGACGGCTCGATCCAGGGCGTCGCCTTCACGCAGCAGACGCAGTCGAACGGCGTGTTCGCCACCGTTCCCGACGGCGTCGCCGACCGCCTGCGCGAATCGTTCCGCTTCTACGACTGGGATGCCGCGCGCAATGAGGTGCGCTGGATGTGCTCGTTCGACACGACCGAGGCCGACATCGACGCGTTCATCGCCGCGATCGCGCAGGAGACCAGCCGCTAGTCAGGTCTCCTCAGCAGGAGAAGTGCGGCTCTACAGGAGGCTTCCGCGCGGGAAGCTCCTGTCGAACCGCACTTCTCCTGCGCCGGTAGCGAGCGCGAGTCAGGACTCGGCGCGCTCCAGGTCTTCGCCCGCGGCGTCGCCCGAGCTCTGCTCGACGAGTTCCGCCAGCTCGGCATCCACGTCGGCGACCTCGACGGCGACCTCGACCGGCCCCGCTTCCTCGATGCTCTCGACGTCGGCTGGTGCTTCGCCCTCGAGCGCGTCACCGGCGGGCGCCGCGTCTTCGGGCGCGAACGGCACGTCGGGGCGGATGAGCTCCTTGACCTCGGCCATGAAGCTCGTCAGCTGGTGCTGCTGCCAGCGCAGCTGACGCGTGCGGTCCTCGGCATCCCGCAGCACCGCCTGCGAGTGCGTCGTGACCATGTCGATGATCTTCTGGGCCTTCACGCGCGCCTGATCGAGCTGCTCGCGCACCCGGACCTGGGCCTGCGCCTCGATCTGCGCCGCCTGCGCGCGCATGAGCCGCTCGAAGTCGTCGGCCTTCGCGGCGACCCGCTGCGAGTGCTCAAGGGAGGCTGCGACCTGCTCGTTGGCGTCCTGCGTGATGCGCTCGGCGTGGGCGACGGCCTGGTTGTGCAGCACCAGGAACTCCTGCTGCGCGTCGTCCTGACGACGGGTCAGCGACTCCTCGAACTCGAGCGCGCGCACGCGCAGCTCGCGCACTGCGTCTTCGGCCTCGGTGCGCATCTCGGCCGTCTCGCGCGCGACCAGTGAGCGCAGCGCCGCGGCGCCCTTCTCGGCCTCTGAGCGGATCGCGGCCGCCTCGCGCTCGGCCTGCGACACCTTCTCGGTGGCGTGGGCGCTCTCGCGCTCGATGCGGGTCTCGTGCGCGGTCAGCTCGGTCTCGATGCGCAGGCGCGCCTGAGCGGCGTCGTGGTGCGCGTGGGCGACGATGCCCTCGGCCTCGGCCCGCGCGTCCTTGCGGCGGTTCTCGATCTCTTCGCGCGCCGCCTCGAGCAGTCGGTCTCCCTGCACGGTGGCGTTGCGCAGCAGCACGCTCGCCTGCTCCTCGGCGACCCGCAGCACCTCTTCGAACTGGTGGCGGTTGGGCGTCTCACCCTCGGTGCCGACGAGCTCCTCGGTGAGCGCGTCGACGCGCAGCTCTGCGTGCTCGGCCCGCGCGCGCGTGGCGGCGAGCTCGGCTTCGAGCCGCTCGACCTCGTCGCGGCTCTGAGCGACGGCGTCGCCGACGGTCGCCTCGGTCTGCTCGGCGGCTTCGAGCTGCGCCTTCAGCCGCTGCACGGCCTCACGGCGCTGCGCGGTCGCGGTGGCGAGCTCCTCTTCGAGACGCGCCGCCTTCTCGCGACTCTGCTCTGCCGCCGCGACGGCACGTCGCTGGTCCTGCTTCAGGATCGCCACCTGCTCGGTCGCGGCGCGCACGCGGGCGTTGACGCCGACCATCGCGGCGTCGACCTCGTCCTTGTCGTACCCGCGGAACGCGGTTGTGAACGCCGCTCCGGTCGAGGTGACCACGGCATCGCCGAGGAGGCGGTCGAAGGGCGTCGGGTCGCCGGCGGAATCGCCGCGGGCGGGAGCTGCGTGATCAGACATGGCGTCTTCGCTTTCTGGGGTCTTTCGTGTCGGCGCGCTCTCTCGCGCGCGCGGGCGCGCGCTCAGGTGCCTGTCACACCGACGGCGGGTTATCGGCGGTGTGGAACAGCAGGACGAGCGTCACCCTCGACGACATCGGGGGGATGCTGCGCAGGTGTCTGCGCTTCGGGTACAGCGAAGGATACCCGTCCGACCTGGGTGCTCAGAACCCGTGTTCCACAGGCATCACGCGCCCGCGAGCCACTCCCGATACGCGTCGAACGCGTAGGGCCGCCCGAGGAAGGCCTCGACCAGTTCGGTCGCGTCCTTCGAGCCGCCCCGCTCGAGGACTTCGGTGCGGTAGCGGCGTGCCGCCGCGGCATCCATGAGGCCCTCGGAGAAGCCGGTGAGCAGGTCGCGCGCGATCACGAGACTCCACTGGTACGTGTAGTAGCACGCGCCGTAGCCGGTGAGGTGCCCGAACCCGGCGTAGGGGTGAAGGCCCGGCAGCGGCTGCACGGGACTCGACCCCGCATAGAGCGACTCGGTCACCGCCTGGAGTTCTTCCGGGCGGTCCACGTGCAGGTGGTAGGACACATTCGCGTGGCCGAGTTGACGGCGCACCTCGAGCGCACGGCCGAAGGCGTCGGCGGTGCGCATCTTCGCGACGAGGTCGGCCGGAATCGGCTCACCGTCGGCGTTCGCGGTGAACGATGCGAGCACGCCGGCATCCCACGCCCACTCCTCGAGGAGCTGACTCGGCGCCTCGACGAAGTCCCACTCGGTCTCGACGCCGCTGAAGCGCGCGAAGCGCTGGTCGCCGCCCAAGATGTCGTGGACGAGGTGTCCGAACTCGTGGAAGAAGGTCACGACCTCGTCGTGCTCGAGGAGCCCGCGCGAGAAGTTGCACAGCAGCGCCGCCTCGGGGAGGATCCGCCCGGAGATTCCCGGGGCGAGCGGGAAGCACGCGGCGTGGTTGAACTTGCCGTCGCGGGGGTGGAGGTCGAGATGGATGCGGCCGATGCGCTCGCCGCCGCGGACGACGTCGAACGAGCGGACGTCCGCGTGCCACGCAGACGCGTCCAGCGCGACGTACTCGACGTCGAGCAGCCGGCCGGTGACCTCGAGCACGCCGTCGACGACGCGATCGAACGGGAAGTACGAGCGCACGAGCTGCGCGTCGACGTCGTACTGCTCGCGCTTGATCGCGCCGAGCACGTGCCAGAAGTCGGCGATCGTCACCGTCGCCGCGTCGGGCACGTCACGTCGCAGGCGCTCGAGCAGCACGGGGTACTCCGCGGCGGCCGCCTCGGCCGAGGCCTCGTCGAGCCGGGCGAGAAATGCCGGGATCGCGGCGCCGGCGCCGATCATGCGCGTTTCGGTCTCGTAGTCGGCCCAATCCGTGTAGCCGAGAAGTCGCGCGCGCTCCTCGCGCACCGCCAGCAGCTCCGCGAGAACGTCCTCGTTCTCGGGCCAAGCGAGGTCGTTGTACGCGTTCAGCAGCGCGATGCGCGTCGCCCGATCGGTGGCGTATTCCCGAACCGGCATGAGGTCGGTGTACTCGGTGGTGAGGGTGACGAGGCCGTGCTCGTCGGCCGGGTGCGCGTCGAGGAAGTCCTGTGGGAGCCCCGCGAGCCCCGAAACCGGCACCGTGACCTCGCGCCTGCCGTCGCGGATGTTGCGCGAGAAGGTCAGCGACAGCTCGGTGTCGCGATCGGTGAGGGCGCTCACACGCGCCCGCCCGTCGTCGTCGAGCTGCACGCCGCCGCGACGGAAGTCGCGGCGGAGGTGCTCGAGCAGGCGCACCTCGTCGTCGTCGAGGCCGTCGGCGTCGGCATCCGCGAACACCGCCCACAGCTCGCGGTCGAGCAGTCGCGCCGCGGCGAGCGACTCGAGCGCCTGCACCTGCCCCTCGGCGATCTCGCGCACCGTTGCCTCGGGGTGCGCCTCGCTCACGACGTACGCCTCGCTGAGCGCTTCGCGCACGGCGATCTCGGAGTCGTTCCAGAGATCCAGGCGCGCGGCCGTCGACAGGCCCGGCTCGGACTTCAGCCGCGCGTCGATCTCGTGCACGCGGGCGATGCGCTCGGCGGGTCGGTCGGTCGCGAATCTCGTCCAGCCGTCGAGGTCGGCGGGAAAGGCCAGGGGTGCGATGCTCACCCGACGAGCCTATGCCGCGGCATCCGTCGACGGGAGTGCGACTTGTCTCAGCGCAACGCGCCCACGCTCGCCAGCGCGAGGCGGATGAGGGTTCCCCGCCCGCCTTCCATCTCGTCCGACAGGGCATCGGATGCCGCCTCCGCCGGTGCCATCCAGGTGACCTCCAGCGCATCCTGTCGCGGTTCGCACGTGCCGGTGACCGGTACGACGAACGCGAGCGACACCGCGTGCTGACGGTCGTCGTGGAACGCGCTCATCCCCGGCATCGGGAAGTACTCCGCGACCGTGAAGGGCACCGGCTGCGGCGGCAGGAGTGGGAAGGCCATCGGCCCCAGATCGTTCTCGAGATGTCGGAAGAGCGCATCGCGCACCGTCTCGCCGTAGCGCACCCGGCCCGAAACGATCGTGCGCGTCATCTCGCCCATCGGGGTCGCACGCAGCAGGATCCCCACCTGCGTGACCGTGCCCATGCCGTCGGTGCGCACCGGAATCGCCTCGACGTAGATGATCGGCAGGCGACGGCGGGCCTCGGCGAGCTCGATGTCGGTGAGCCAGCCGGGGTTGGCAGAGCTCTCCGGCGCCGGGGAGCCGAACGAGCCGTCGCCGACCTGGCGGCTCGACGATCCATACGACGCTCCCACGCCCCGCAGCGGATCGCGGGGCGTTCCGTCGTCGTCGCGCTCGTTGGGATCAGGGTCTGGCGTGCGCACCGGCATGTGTCCTGTATACCGCGCTCGCGGCCGCCAGGCACCTTGTCGGGTCGATCGGGGCGGCGTAGCGTGCGATCCATAGGCAGGATCACGCAGGAACACGAGGAAGTGAGGAAATGATCATGCGCAGGGCCACTCGCGGCGCGATCGCCATGGCTGCGATCACGCTGCTGGCTTTCGGAGGGGGCGCTGCCGCATCGGCGGCACCGGCCATCCCCGTCAACAACGGACAGGAGACCACAGGCGCCGAGGGCGGCGCACACGGGTTCTTCTCGTACCGCATCGCCGGGAATCAGTTCTGCTACACGCTCGAGGTCGAAGGCCTCACCGCCCCTACGGTGGCGGCACACGTCCACGTCGCGCCGCGCAAGGTGGCCGGCCCCGTGGTCGTCCCGATCGTCGTCCCGAACGAGACGACATTCGAGACCAGCGGCTGCACGACGGCCGATCCGGCGCTTCTCGCCGCGATCGCGGAGAATCCGCGCGGGTACTACATCAATGTCCACACGCCGACGTACCCCGGCGGAGAGGTGCGCGGACAGCTCAAGTGACGGGTGCCGGCACCGAGGCGATCAGTCGCCGCGTGTACGGATGAGAGGGTGCGACGAGGATCTCGGCGGTGGCACCGCACTCGACGATCTCACCGTGGCGCATCACGACGGTCTGGTCGCAGACCTGTCTCACCACGGCGAGGTCGTGGCTGATGAACAGCAGCGTGAGCCCGCGCTCGCGCCGCACCTCGGCGACCACGTCGAGCACCTGGGCCTGCACCGAAACGTCCAGCGCACTGGTCGCCTCGTCCATCACGAGCAGGTCGGGCGCCACGGCGAGAGCCCGCGCGATCGCCACGCGCTGGCGCTGCCCGCCGGACAGCGTGCGCGGACGCGCTCCGGCGTGGCGCTCGTCGAGGCCGACCGATTCGAGGAGTCCGCGGACGCGTGCGCGGGCATCGGTCGTCGTCAGCGAGGTGTGGAGTCGCAAGGCGTCTTCGATCGCGCGTCCCGCGGTGATGCGGGGGTCGAGCGACAGGTACGGGTCCTGGAACACCATCTGCACACTGCGGGCGTGAGCGAGGCGCGCGGCGCGCGAGGTCGGCCGCGTGGTGCGCTCGTGGCCGCCGATGCGGATGTCGCCCGCGTCGGGCTGCTCGAGGCCGACGATCATGCGCGCGAGGGTGGACTTGCCCGACCCGGATTCGCCGACGACGGCGAGCGCCGCGCCCGGTGCGACCTCGATCGACACGTCGCGGAGAGCGGCGACGGGCGGCTTGCCGCGGCGGTGATAGGTCTGGGAGAGGTGCCGAACGACGAGCTGCGGCTCGCGGTCATGGGCAGGATCCGATACCGCGGGCAACGGCGGCGCTTCGCCGGAGAGCGTCGGGGTCGTCGCGACGAGCCGCCGGGTGTACTCGGCCTTGGGCTGCCGGAACACCGTGGTCGCGTCGCCTTGCTCGACGACGACACCGGCACGCATCACCACGACGCGGTCGCATAGGGATGCCGCGAGATTGAGGTCGTGCGTGATGAACAGCATCCCCATTCCCCGTGCAGCGCGAAGCTCGCCGAGCAGGGCGATGATGTCGGCCTGGGTCGTCACGTCGAGCGCCGTCGTCGGCTCGTCGCAGACCAGCAGCCGCGGGTCGCTCGTGAGCGCGCCGGCGATCATCACGCGCTGGAGCATGCCGCCCGAGAACTCGTGGGGGTACTGGCGCAGGTGCTCCTCGGGGCGCGGGAGGCCCACGGCCTCGAGCAGTTCCAGCGCCCGCACCCGTGCCCGCGCCGCGGACCATCCCTCGCACAGCCGCAGCGACTCGGTCATGTGGTCGCCGATCGTTCGCATCGGGTTGATCCCGGCACGAGGATCCTGGAACACCATCGCGGCGCGATGCCGGCGGAGGTCCTGCAGCTCCCGCGCCGATGCCCCGATCACCTCACGCCCCTCGACGCGCACAGAGCCGTCCGTGCGTGCGCGATCGGGCAGGAGGCCGAGCACCGCTCGGGCCGTCAGAGACTTTCCCGACCCCGACTCGCCGACGAGCCCCACGGTCTCGCCGGACGCCACCGACAGCGAGATCCCGCGGAGCAGCGCGGTGTCGTCGGGCAGGCGGATGCCGAGGCCCTCGATCTCGAGCAGGGTCATGACACTCTTCCTCCCACGCGGCGGGAGAACTCCTCGCCCACGATGTTGACGGCGACGACGACGAGCACGACAGCCGTGGCCGGTGCCAGCGCGGGCAGGAAGTAGCCGCCCACGAGCCCCGGCTGCGACTCGTTGATCATCGATCCCCAGTCGGGCGTCGGCGGCTGCACTCCGAGTCCGAGGAACGACAGCGCCGCGAGCTCGGCGAGGACGTAGCCGAAGTTCAGGGTGGACTGCGCTCCGACCACCGGCGTGACGTTCGGCAGCACGCGCCGGAGTGAGATCCAGGGCGCTGAGAAGCCCTGGACGCGGTACGCCGAGACGTAAGGGCGACCCTTCTCCGAAACGACGAGCGTCCGTGTGAGTCGCGCCACGAACGGGATGTAGGCGATCGTCATCGCGATCACGGGCGCCACGAGGCCTTTCCCGAACAGCGCGACCGCCATGATCGCGATGAGCAGCGACGGGAAGGCGAACACGACGTCGAAGACGCGTGCGAGGGCGGCGTCGAGCCAACCGCCGCGCCAACCGGCGACGAGACCGAGCAGCGCGCCGAGCGCCGTCGAGAGCACGACGACCAGCAGCGGGCCGAGGAGCGCGGTTCTGGCACCGAAGACGAGGCGGCTCAGGATGTCGCGCCCCAGCGCGTCGGTTCCCAGCCAATGCGCCGCACTCGGGCCTGCGTGCACGGCTGCGAAGTCGACCGCGTCGGGGTCGTACGGAGCGAGGAACGGCGCGAACACGGCTGCCAGCGTGAACGCGGCAAGGACTCCCACGGCGATCCACAGCACGGCGTCTGCTCGCGCGGCCCGCGGAGCGCGGAGCACGGTCATCGTCAGGGTCGGAGACGCGGCGGTCATCGCGCACCCCCTCCCGCGGCCGTCCGCGGATCGATCCACGGCTCCAGCACATCGACGACGGCGTTCACGAGCACGAAGGCCGTGACGATGAGCAGCACGATCGCCTGCACGACGGGGAAGTCGAGCCGGTCGACGGACTGCACGAGCAGCGACCCGATGCCGGCGATCCCGAAAGCCGCCTCGACGATCGAGCTCGCCACCAGGAGCCCCGCGACCAGCAGGCCGCTCACGGTCAGGATCGGCCACAGCGCGTTGCGGAACGCGTGCCGTCGCACGACGGTGCCGCGGCGAATGCCCCGGCTGATCGCGACCTCGACATGCTCGCGGTCGAGCTGCTCGACCATCGACGACCGCGTGACCTTGCCGACGAGCACCGTGAAGACGATCGCCAGGGCGGTCGCCGGCAGCACGAGATGGTGGATCCGATCGAAGAATCCGTCACCCGCGCCGAAGGTGGGGAACCACCCGAGCTGGACCGCGAACACGGTGATCAAGACGATCGAGCCCACGAACGAGGGGATCGCCCCGAGGATCGTGAGTCCGATGAGCACCGCGCGGTCGAGGGCGCGTCCCTGATTCATCGCTGCGACTGCGCCCGCCGCGATGCCGACGACGGCGATCATCGTGCCCGCCATCACGACGAGCATCAGCGTGACCGGCAGGCGCTCGCCGATGACCGTCGTCACGTCCTGCCGGAACTGCAGCGAACGTCCGAAGTCGCCCTGGAGGACGCCCGCGACCCAGTTCAGGTACTGCTGCCACGGGGGCAGATCGAGCCCGTACTGCGCGGTGACCTCGGCGACGGCCTCCGCGCTGGGGGTCCGCCCGCGCAGCAGGAACTGCACGGGGTCGCCCGGCACCAGGAAGCGCGAGAAGAAGACCAGGAGCGACGCGAGGAAGAGGGTGAGCAGGAGCCCGCCCAGCTTCCCCGCGACGCGGCGTGCTGCGATCATGACCGGCCGTTCGTGTGGCGCGAAGCGACGACCGGCGCTACCGCGCGCCGATGGTCGCCGCCCACGGGTAGTAGAGGAAGGCGATCGAGGGCGCGACGCCGGTGATCCGCTCGCCGACGAAGACCGACATGGGCGCGGTGTAGATCGGCAGCCACGGCAGCTGCTCGTTCGCGATCCGCTGCGCCTCAGCCGTCGCCGCGGCGCGCTGTGCGGCATCCGCCATGCCGTTGGCCGCCGTGACGATCTCGTCGAACTCCGGGTCGCTCCAGCCCCCGTAGTTGCTGAACTCCCCCGTGCGCAGCACGCTGTACATCTCGAGCGGGTCGGGGCTGGACAGGTACCAGTTCGTATAGAAGAGGTCGATGCCCTCGCGCGCGCTGGGGTCGGAGAACAGCGCCGTGTACGCGCCCGGGGTGACGGTCTCGATCGTCGCGGTGAGCCCGATGGACTCCGCCGCGGCGGCGGTCGCCTGAGCGATGATGGTCACGTCCGGCCCGAGCGGCGCGGTGGCGATCACGATCTCGCCCCCGGCCGCACCCGCCTCGTCTATGAGCGCCTTCGCCGCCTCGAGATCGAACGGGTACTCCTCGATGTCCTCGAACGCGGCCGCACGCGCCGCGTCGTCCGCGGCGCCCCACACCGACTCGGTGGTCAGCACGTCGCTCACCGCGCCGACGCCTTCGGCTGCAGCATCCACGATCCCCTGGCGATCCAGCGCCATGAGCAGCGCCTGGCGGACCCGCAGGTCACCCAGCGGGCCGTCGAGGCTGCTGACGACAAGGCTCGACACGGCCGACGTGAGGCCGAAGTGCAGCTCGCCCGGCGACTCCTGCAGCTGCCGGTACGAGGCGGGCGGGATCATCCACGATCCGTCCACATCACCCGATTTCAGGGCGTTGACGCGCGCGTTCGCATCGGTCATGAAGACGAACTCCACCGCACCGGCGCGGGCGGTGAGCTCGGGATCCCAGTAGCCGTCGAACCGCGTGAGCGTGATGGACTCGCCGGACTTCCAGTCGGCGAACTCGAACGGACCGGTGCAGTTGACGCCGCCCGTGGAGTTGCCGTAGTCGGCGCCGGTCGCGGCGAGCGTCGCCGCGGACTCGACCACGCCGGCAGCGCCGCCCATCGCGAGCGAGAACTGCACGTCGGGGACGGCCGTGGTGACGGTGACCTCGCGGTCGCCCGTCTGCTCGATCGAGACGACGTTCTGATACACGGAGTACCAGAACGAGCCCACGGCCGGGTCGAGGTGACGGCTGAGCGACGCGACGACGTCGGCCGCGGTGAGCGGCGTTCCGTCGTGGAACGCAACGCCCTCGCGAATCGTGAAGACCGAGGTCGTCGGCGTCGGTGTCTCCCACGACTCGGCGAGCCCGGGGCTCAGTGTGTAGTCGGGGTTCAGCCGCAGAAGCGACTCGCAGACGTTCGCGAGCACCTGGTTGTCGGCGTAGTCGAACGCATACGCGTAGTCGAGCGAGTACGGCTCGGCGTACGAGGCCCAGGTGAACGAGTCGATGTCGCCGGACGGCGCGGTGGTCTGCTCGGTCAGCTCCCACTCGATAGGGCCGGCGGCCGGCTCGGCGGGCGCACATGCGCTGACGGCGAGAGCGGATGCCGCGAGCCCGGCGATGATGGCGAGCGAGCGCCTCGCGGGGGGCCGGAGAGCGGTGGGGCGATTCATGCGAAGTCCCTTTCCATGGCGGCGCTGCGGTCGTAGACGAGCCGGCCCTCGATCCAGGTGGATTCGACGGCGGCGAGGTGGATGTCCGCCGGGGGCACGGAGAAGGGGTCGGGCGCGAGCACGACGAGGTTCGCGAGGTGGCCCTCCCGGATGTGGCCGGTGTCGTGATCACGGTGGTTCACGTAGGCGGACCCCGCGGTGTAGGCGGTCATCGCTGTGACGAGGTCGAGGCGCTGATGCGCGCCGCCGAGCGGCTCGTGCGCGCTGCCCGGATACGTGCGGTTCACGGCGATGTGGATCGCGGCGATCGGGTCGGCGCTGGAGACGGGCCAATCGCTCCCCGCAGCGAGGCGGACGCCGGCACGGGCGAGATCGCCGAACGGATACTGGCGCGCTTCGGCGCCGTCGCGGAGGAACGGCAGGGTCAGCTCGTCGAGCTGAGCCTCATGCGTCGCCCACAGCGCCTGCATGTTCGCGACGGCGTCGGCGGTGACGAAGCGTGGCACCTCGGTCTCATCGATCACCTGCAGATGCGCGAGGTGGTGGCGCCCGTCGCTCGGACCGTTCGCGGCACGCGCCGCTTCCACGGCATCGAGAGCCTCGCGGACGGCCCGGTCGCCGAGGGCGTGGAAGTGCACCTGCATGCCGGCCGCGTCAAGGGCGGTGACTGCCGCGCTGACGAGCGCGGGATCGATGAACGACAGCCCGCAGTTGTGGGTCGCGTGACCCTCGGCGTCTTTGTACGGGGTGAGCATCGCCGCCGTCTGGTTCTCGGCGACGCCGTCGACCATGATCTTGGTCGAGCCGAGCGAGAGTCGCGTCGCCGGCACGAGGGCGTCCATCGCGTCACGGCGGGCGACCATGTGCTCGACCTGCTCGAGCCCGCCGTCGCGCTCCCACCACTGCGCGCCGGTGACGTGCACCTCGAGGCTCCCCTCACGGATCGCGCGGAGGTAGGCGTCGAGCGGATCGGCGATGATCGAGATCGCGCCGACCGCGGCATCCTGCCAGCCCGTGATGCCCAGTGCGATGAGCCGCTCCTGCGCCGCGAGAAGGCCTCGATAGGCGAGCTCGCCGTCGTGCGGCGGCCGGACTCCGGCGAACAGGTCGCCGGCGCCCTCGTGGAACGTGCCCGCCGGCATCCCGTCGGCTTCGCGTTCGATACGCCCGTCCACGGGGTCGGGCGTCGCGGCATCCAGACCCGCGAGGCGGATCGCCGCGGTGTTGGCCCACGTGCTGTGATGGTCGCGGCTGAGCAGCATCACGGGCCGGTCGGGAACGACCGCGTCCAGCAGCCCGCGCACGGGTGACCCACCGGGGAAGTGGTCCATCGACCAGCCGCCGCCGAGGATCCACGGTTCGTCGGGATTCGCCTCGGCATAGCGGAGGACGCGCTCGACCGCGTCGGCAGCATCCTCCGCCTCGCTCAGGTCGCACTGCAGCAGCTCCATGCCACCGCCGACGGGGTGGATGTGGGCGTCCTGGAATCCCGGCGATAGGAGCGCCCCGTCGAGGTCGACGACACGCGTCTCGGGGCCGACCAGTTCGCCCTGCGACGTGTCGGGCACGACAGCGGCGATGCGCGCGCCGATGACCGCGACGCTCACCCCCGTGAGGGGTTCGCCGGTGCCGGTGAACACCCGTCCGCCGGTGAAGAGTATGTCCGCAACGGCCATCGCCGCCTCGCTTCCTCGCTGAGAGCACTGGGTTGGATGTCGGTGACACTACGTCGCCGACAACACCCTTGTCAACAGTGTTGACAGAAGTGTTTCCTGTTGGGCTACAGTGGAGCCGAGTCAGCCGGGGAACCGGCCGGGGAGGCGACGATGGCTGAAGACAGCAGGCGGGGTGCATCGGCAGCCCGGAAGCCGCGACTGGATCGGCAGACGATCGTCGCGGGTGCCCTCGAACTCGCCGGGTCACCCGGGGTCGCCGCCGTCTCGTTCCGCGAGCTCGGAGCGCACCTCGGAGTCGACCCAACGGCGATGTACCGGCACTTCCTCAGCAAGGACGAGCTGAACGCCGCGCTCCTCGAAGAGGTGACTCTGCGGGCACTCGAGCACGTCACGGCACCGCTCGAGGACTGGCGCGCTCGCCTGCGCCAACTCGCACAGGGCACGCTGGCGGAGTTCGAGCACTACCCCGCGATCGGTGTCGAGGCGATGGGAATGACGACGCACGGAACCGCCGAGCGCCGCGCGATCGAGCTCATGCTCGACGCGTTCTCACGCGCGGGGTTGCGCGGAGACGATCTCGTCCGCCACTACGCCCTGCTCGCGCTTCACACCCTGGCGGGCGGTGCGAACCTGGCCCGCGCCATCATCGAGCGCCGAACCGGGCTCGGCGAGGCCGACACGTGGCTCGACCGTCCGATCCTCGCCGACCCGCGCGAGTTCCCGCTGATCGCCGGGCACACCGCAGAACTCGCGGCCCTGCACGACCGCGAGCTGTTCGCTGCCGGCATCGAACTCGTCATCGAGTCCGCGGAGCGCACGGCCGCAGGGCACTGACGCCGCTGTTCCCCGTCGGCCGCCCACGGCAGGATGGACGCGTGAGCACATCAGCGCCCCTCGACCCCGACGCCGTGCAGTGGTCCGCCCCCGCGGGCGGGCGAGAGAGTCGTCCGCTCCTCGTGCTGCTCCACGGCTACGGGGCCGACGAGCGCGATCTGTTCGGGCTCGTGCCGTATCTGCCGCCCGGGTTCGCCGTCGCCGCCGTGCGCGCACCGCTCGCCCCGCCCTTCCCCGCGCCGGGATACTCGTGGTACCCGATCGAAGGCCTCGACAACCGCGATCCTGCACACGTCACGGCAGCAGCGTCGCGCTTCATCGTGTGGACGGATGCCGCAGCATCCGCTCACCCGTCGATCGGGCTTCTGGGCTTCTCGCAGGGCGCCGCGGTCGCACTGCAGGCGATGCGCCTCGACCCCGCGCGATTCTCGTTCGCCGTGAACCTCTCGGGCTACGTCACACCGGGTGATCTGCCCGGTGACGCGGCGCTCGCCGAGCTGCGGCCGCCGGTCTTCTGGGGTCGTGGGACGAACGACGATGTGATCCCGGGTTTTCTCGTCGAGCACACCACGGAGTGGCTGCCCGGCCATGTCGAGCTGAGCGGCCGCGTGTATCCGGGGCTGTCCCACAGCGTCTCGGAGGCCGAGCTCGCCGACGTGCGGGTCTTCCTCGAGAAGCGGCTCGAGGGGCCTGCCGCACCGGATTGATCGGGCGGCATCCAGGTGCATGCGCTATCGTGGCACCGGCCTTGTCCCCTCTGTGAGGAACTCCGTTGAAGCTGATCGTCGCGACCGCGCTGTAATCGCGCTGCTCCGTCGACCCTCGACGCCGGCAGCGCTTCTGAATTCGCGCTGACCGTCGATCCTGCCGCTTCCTCCTCGGCTTCTGCCTGCGCGTGCGCGGGCGTCGAGTGAATCCGCGGCATCCGCTTCAGCGCCTGACCGACACCTCGGAGGCCTCATGTCCGCCCATACCCTCACCCCGTCCGTCGTCCTCGATCGCGTCTCGTTCGCATGGCCGGACGGAACGTCCGCTCTCACCTCGATCACCGGCGCCGTCGGCGCTGGTCGCACCGGCCTCGTCGGGCGCAACGGCTCGGGCAAGTCCACGCTGCTGCGACTGATCGCCCGAGAGCTCGAGCCGGGTTCCGGCCGGATCACGACCTCAGCCGATGTCGCGTACCTGCCGCAGCGCCTCACGCTCGACGTCGACCGACCTGTCGCCGAGCTCCTCGGAGTTTCCGGGGCGCTCAGTGCGCTGCGGGCCATCGAGGCGGGCGACGTCGACCCGCGCCACTTCGACGCAGTCGGCTCTGATTGGGACGTCGAAGCCCGCTCGCACGCGGCGCTGGCCGAGGCCGGCCTCGCACCCGACATGCTCGACCGACGCGTCGGCGAGCTGTCGGGCGGGGAGGCCGTGCTCACCGCCGTCGCCGGCATCCGCCTGCGTGCGGCATCCGTCACGCTCCTCGACGAGCCGACCAACAACCTCGACCGCGACGCGCGCGCGAGGCTCGCCGACATGGTGCGAGGGTGGCGCGGTGCGCTCATCGTCGTCAGCCACGACGTGTCGCTGCTCGATCTGATGGACGACACCGCCGAGCTGTACGGCAGCGAGCTGTCGGTCTTCGGCGGGCCGTACTCGGCCTGGCGTGAACGGCTGGATGCCGAACAGGAGACCGCGCGGCAGGCCGAGAAGACCGCGGCGCAGGCCGTGCGGCGCGAGAAGCGCCAGCGCATCGAGGCGGAGCACACCATCGCGCACCGCCAGGCGATGGGGCGGAAGGCCCAGGTCGAGAAGCGGGTGCCGCCCATCGTCGCCGGCAATCTGCAGCGCGCCGCGCAGGTGTCTGCAGGCAAGCTCCGCGGCGAGAAGGCCGACCGCGAGGCCTCGGCGCGCGCAGCGCTCGATGAGGCCGGGCGTCGGGTGCGCGACGACGACACGATCCGCATCGACCTGCCCGACCCGGGCGTTCCGGCCGGGCGACGCATCGCCACGATCGGCGACGGTTCGCGGTCGTGGGTGATCCGGGGGCCCGAACGTGTGGCCCTCGTGGGTGCGAACGGCGTCGGCAAGACGACGCTGCTGGAGCAGCTGGTGGGGGTGGGGCGTCCCAGGTCAGCGGCTCACCCTGTTCATAACTCCGGATGGTTGGTCGAGGCGGCGGATGCTGACCCCGGAATTCCGGGGAAGTCGGTCGAGCCCTCGCCGCAGAACCGGAATTGTGAACGCCACACCGACCGCATCGGCTACCTCCCCCAGCGGGTGGACGGGCTCGATGAGCACGCGTCGGTGCTCGAGAACGTGCAGGCGGCGGCATCCGCTGTGCCCGTCCCCGAGCTGCGCAACCGCCTCGCGCGCTTCCTCATCCGCGGCGCCGCGGTGGATCGGCCGGTCTCGACACTGTCGGGCGGCGAGAGGTTCCGGGTCGCGCTCGCGCGGCTGCTGCTCGCCGACCCGCCGCCGCAGCTGATCGTGCTCGACGAGCCGACGAACAACCTCGACCTCGACACCGTCGACCAGCTCGTCGACGCACTCGCGGCCTACCGTGGCGCGGTGCTCGTCGTCAGCCACGACGACGTCTTCCTCAGCCGACTCGGCATCGACACGACGCTCGAGCTCGGCCGAGACGGAGGCATCACCGAACGCTGACCGGTCGGTTCAGGGCTTGTCCGGCTTGTTGCGCCCCGGCGCCTCGGCGCTCTTGCCCGGAGCGGTCTCGGTCGTGGACTCGTCCGCGGGCGGGTCCACGGGCTCAGTGGGTGGTGGCGCCGGGGCCGGATCGGCGGGGGTCGGCGCGGCCGCGTCGTCGGCGTCGGCCACCGGCGCTTCGCTCGGCTCGGTCGGCGTGGCGGTCAGCGTAGAGGGGGATGGAGTCGGCCTCGAGGTCGGATGCTGCGACTGCGACGGCGCGGGCACCGCGACCCGCTCGGCGATCGTGGCCGGTGGGAGCGACGCTGTGAGAGGTGAGATCCCGACCAGTCCCGCGACCGCCAGCATGATCGAGGCGCCCGCCACGGCGCCGGCCGCGAGCGCGACGGTACGGGAGGGCCGTGCCCGATCGGGCGCGGCGGGCGGCGCAACTGCGTCGGCCGCTATGCTCCTCGCGGCCGCGCGCGTCAGAGGGACAGGCGCGGTGGGATCCATCGCACTCCTCGGGGAATCGCACCCCGGTCCCACACGGGTCAGCAGGCTGGGCGCCCGCCGAGTCTATGTCGGCATCCGTCGGCGCACTCCCCCGTCAGCGCGAATCTCAGAATTCCCTAACCTCTGCATACCCCGCTCCGCCGAAGCCACCGCGATGTCCCCGCCACAGACCAAGATGGAGGGATGAGCGGCGTGCTCGAGCGGTTCGGTCCTGCCACGCAGGACTGGTTCCGCAGCGCCTTCGCGAAGCCGACCGATGCGCAGGTCGGCGCGTGGGAGGCGATCTCGCACGGCAAGCACGCCCTCGTGGTGGCACCCACCGGCTCGGGCAAGACGCTGTCGGCGTTCCTGTGGGCCATCGACCGCGTGTTCCGCGAGCCCTTCGACGCGTCGACCTCGCCCGGCACGCGCACCCGCATCCTCTACATCTCGCCGCTGAAGGCCCTCGGCGTCGACGTCGAGCGCAACCTCCGCTCGCCGCTCGTCGGCATCGGGCAGTCAGCGCGCCGCCTCGGCATCGCCGTTCCCGAGGTCACCGTCGGCGTGCGCTCGGGCGACACGACCTCGAGCGACCGGCGCAAGCTCGTCACGGCCCCGCCCGACATCCTCATCACGACCCCCGAGTCGCTGTATCTCATGCTCACGAGCCGGGCCGGCGAGACGCTCAAGGGCGTGCACACCGTCATCGTCGACGAGGTGCACGCGGTCGCCGCTACCAAGCGCGGTGCGCACCTGGCGGTGAGCCTCGAGCGCCTCGACGCCACCCTCGACAAGCCCGCGCAGCGCATCGGGCTGTCGGCGACGGTGCGCCCCATCGACGAGGTCGCCCGCTTCCTCGGCGGGTCGGCGCCCGTCGAGATCGTGGCGCCGCGGGCGACGAAGGCGTTCGACATGAAGGTCGTCGTGCCGATCGGCGACATGCTGAACCCGCCACCGCCTCCCGGCTCCGACATGGGCAGGGGGATGGATGCCGCGCCCGACGCCCCCGACGAGGACTGGTTCGCCGACACCACCGCCGGGGCCGGCCGCCCGCGCGCGAGCAGCGGCGAGTCCGAGATCACGGGTTCGGTGTGGCCGCACGTCGAGGAGGCGATCGTCGACCGCATCCTGCAGCACCGCTCCACGATCGTGTTCGTCAACTCGCGCCGTCTGGGCGAGCGGCTCACCGGCCGCCTCAACGAGATCTACTCGGAGCGGCTCGGGCTCGCCCTGCCGTCCCCCGCGATCCCGGCGGCGACGATGGCACAGGCCGGGGCGACCGCCGGAGCCGACCCCGTGCTCGCGAAGGCCCACCACGGCTCGGTGTCGAAGGAGCAGCGGGCGCAGGTCGAGGAAGAGCTGAAGTCCGGCATCCTGCGGTGCGTCGTCGCGACCAGCAGCCTCGAGCTCGGCATCGACATGGGCGCGGTCGATCTCGTGATCCAGGTCGAGGCGCCGCCGAGCGCGGCGAGCGGTCTGCAGCGCATCGGCCGCGCGGGCCACCAGGTCGGCGAAGTCAGCCGCGCCGCGCTCTTCCCGAAGCACCGCGGCGACGTCCTGCACACGGCGATCGTCACCGAGCGGATGCTGGCCGGGCAGATCGAGGCGATCTCGATCCCGCAGAACCCGCTCGACATCCTGGCGCAGCAGACGGTCGCGGCATCCGCCCTCGGCCCGGTCGACGTCGAGGGATGGTACGAAACCCTCAAGCGCAGTGCGCCGTTCCGCTCGCTCCCCCGCTCGGCCTACGAGGCCACGCTCGACCTGCTCGCCGGGCGCTTCCCGTCCGACGAGTTCGCAGAGCTCCGTCCCCGCCTCATCTGGGATCGTGATCAGGGCACGCTCACCGGCCGGCCGGGCTCGCAGCGCATCGCCGTGACCAGCGGCGGGACGATCCCCGACCGGGGGCTCTTCGGCGTCTTCATCGCGGGAGAGTCGGCCAACGCCCGTGTCGGCGAGCTCGACGAGGAGATGGTCTACGAGTCGCGCGTCAATGACGTCTTCACGCTCGGCACGACCAGTTGGCGCATCGTCGAGATCACCCACGACCGGGTGAATGTGCTGCCGGCGTTCGGGCAGCCCGGCAAGGTGCCGTTCTGGCACGGTGACGGCATCGGTCGCCCGGCCGAGCTCGGCGAGGCGCTCGGCAAGTTCTCGCGCGAGGTCGCTGCCGCGAAGCCCGACAAGGCCGAGGAGCGCCTGCGCGCCGCCGGCCTCGACGACAACGCGCAGGACAACCTCCTCGCCTATCTCGCCGAGCAGCGCGAAGCCACCGGCACGCTTCCCACCGACCGTCAGCTCACCGTCGAACGCGGGCGCGACGAGGTCGGCGACTGGCGAGTGATCCTGCATTCCCCGTACGGCATGAAGGTGCACGCCCCGTGGGCCCTGGCCGTGAACGCGCGCATCCGCGAGCGCCTGGGCGTCGAAGGATCGGCCGTCGCGAGTGACGACGGCATCATCGCCCGGGTTCCGGATGCCGAGGCCGAGCCGCCCGGCGCAGAGCTCTTCGTCTTCGACCCCGACGAGCTGGAGCAGATCGTCACCGACGAGGTCGGCGGCTCGGCCCTGTTCGCCTCGCGCTTCCGCGAGTGCGCGGCGCGTGCGCTGCTGCTCCCCCGCCGCGACCCCGGAAGGCGCACGCCGCTGTGGCAGCAGCGGCAGCGGTCGGCACAGCTGCTCGAGGTCGCCCGACGCTACCCGACGTTCCCGATCATCCTCGAGACCCTCCGCGAGGTGCTGCAGGACGTCTACGACGTTCCCGCACTGCTGCGGCTGGCACGCAGCATCGGCGATCGCAGCATCCGGCTCATCGAGACCGAGCCTGCGCAGCCGTCGCCCTTCGCCCGCGACCTGCTGTTCGGCTACGTCGGCGCGTTCATGTACGAGGGCGATTCGCCCCTGGCCGAGCGCCGCGCGGCGGCGCTCTCGGTCGATCCGGCGCTGCTGTCGGAGCTCCTCGGCAAGGTCGAGATGCGCGAGCTCCTCGACCCCGACGTCATCGCGCAGTTCGAGCGCGAGGCGCAGCGCCTCGACCCCGAACGCCGCGCACGTGGCATCGAGGGCGTCGCCGACCTGCTGCGCATCCTCGGCCCCCTCGACGCCGCCGAGGTCGCCGTGCGCCTCGACCCCGGGTCGCTTCTCGGGCCGCCGAGCCACCCCGGCCCCGATCGCGATCCCGGGTCGCTGAGCGAGCGCAGCGAGACGAAGCGCACCCCCACCGACTCCGCCGCCGCCCTCCTCGACGCGCTCATCGCGTCGCGTCGCGCGATCCCCGTCACGATCGCCGGCACACCTCGCGTCGCCGCGATCGAAGACGCCGGGCGCCTGCGCGATGCGCTCGGCGTGGCGCTGCCCGTCGGCATCCCGACCGCCTTCCTCGAGCCCCTCGCCGACCCGCTCGGCGATCTCGTGGCGAGGTTCGCGCGCACGCACGGTCCTTTCGCGACGGATGCCGTCGCCGAGCGACTCGGCATCGGCATCGCCGTCGCGCGCCACACCCTGCAGCGGCTCGAGTCGCAGGGGCGGGTCACGAGCGGGTTCTTCCTGCCCGAGTCATCCCAGCGCGGCGACGACTCCGAGTGGTGCGACACCGAGGTGCTCCGGCGGCTGCGCATGCGGTCGCTCGCGGCGATCCGCGGCAGCGTCGAGCCCGTGCCGCAGGATGCGTTCGCGCGCTTCCTGCCGGCGTGGCAGCACATCACACGGCCGCTCGAGGGCATCGACGGCGTGCTCGCCGTCGTCGAGCAGCTCGCGGGTGTGCCGATCCCGGCGAGTGCGTGGGAGTCGCTCGTGCTTCCCTCCCGCGTGCGCGACTACGCCCCGGCGATGCTCGACGAGCTGACGGCCGCGGGCGAGGTGCTCTGGACCGGTCACGGCAGCCTGCCGGGACGTGACGGCTGGATCGCGCTGCACCCGGCCGATGCAGCCGCGCTGTCGCTCGCAATCCCCGACGAGGCCGAAGCTCCCGCCGCCGGTTCGCTCGACGCACAGCTGGTCGCGGCGCTCGGTGCGGGCGGCGGGTACTTCGCGGCACAGCTGCGCGGACTCACCGGCGCCGACAGCGAGCAGGCGGTCATCGAGGCGCTCTGGCGGCTGACGTGGGCAGGCCGCGTCACCAACGACACGTTCGCCCCCGTCCGCACGCTCGTCGGCGGCGGTTCGCAGGCGCATCGCGTGGCCCGCAAGACTCCGCGAGCGCGGATGTACCGCGGTGCCGCCGTGCGCGCCGTCGCGTCGTCCGTACCGCCGCGCCCGTCCGCGATCGGCGGGCGCTGGGCGCTCGTGCCCGCGCCCGAGACCGATCCCTCGGTGCGCGCGGCCGCCGCGGCGGGCCTCCTCCTCGACCGCTACGGCGTCGTCACGCGCGGATCCGTGCAGACCGAGGGCCTGCCGGGGGGCTTCGCCCTGGCCTATCGCGTGCTCGCCGGTTTCGAAGAGGCCGGGCACTGCCGACGTGGGTACGTGATCGAGAAGCTCGGCGCGGCGCAGTTCGCGGCATCCGCCACCGTCGACCGACTCCGCGAGTACGCCGCCCTCGCCGACCCGCCGCCGCTGCGGGCGGTGACCCTCGCCGCGACCGACCCCGCCAATCCGTACGGCGCGGCGCTCGCGTGGCCCGCGCTCGAAGGCGTCGGGCATCGCCCCGGTCGCAAGGCCGGCGGACTCGTGGTCCTCGTCGACGGGGCGCTCGTGCTCTATCTCGAGCGCGGCGGCAAATCGGCGCTCGCCTTCACCGGCGAAGAAGATGTCATCGCGAAGGCCGCGCACGACCTGGCTGCCACGGCCCGCGCGCGCAGGCTCGACACCATCACGATCGAGCAGGTCAACGGCGCGTTCGTCTACGGCACGGGCGTCGGGCGCGCGCTCCGGGATGCCGGGTTCGTCGAGTCGCCGCGCGGCTTGACGCTGCGTCGACAGTCGACGACAGAGGCCGCCCGCGAGGGATCGCGTGCCTGAGGGCGACACCGTCTTCCGCACCGCTCGGCGCCTGAACGACGCGCTCGCCGGCACCGAGGTCACCCGCTTCGAGCTGCGCGTGCCGCAGGCTGCCACCGTCGACCTCCGCGGCAAGCGCGTCGTCGCGGTCGTCGCCCGCGGCAAGCACCTGCTGCACCGCATCGGCGAGTACACGCTGCACTCGCACCTCAAGATGGAGGGCGAGTGGGCGGTGCACCGGCGGGGCGAGCGCTGGCGCCGGCCGGCGTTCCAGGCGCGGGCCGTGATCGGTGCGACCGCCGCCGACGGCACCGCGTGGGAGGCGGTCGGCTTCGACCTCGCCGAGATCAGCGTGGTCCCCACGCGCGACGAGGATCAGCTCGTCGGCTATCTCGGGCCCGATCCGCTCTCCGACGACTGGGATCCGGTCGAGGCTGCGCGGCGCCTCGGCGCCGACACGCGCCCGGTCCACATCGCGATCCAGGATCAGCGCAGCATCGCCGCGTTCGGAAACGAGTACGCCAATGAGATCCTCTTCGTCCGCGGCATCCTTCCCACGACGCCCGCGAACGAGACGGATGCCGCCGCCCTCGTGGATCTCGGCGCGCGCATGATCCGCGCCAACCGCGATCGCCGCGACCGCACGTTCACGGGCGACGCGCGCCCCGGCCGCACGACCTGGGTCTACCGACGTGAGGGGAAGCCGTGCCGCCGCTGCGGAACCCTCATCCGCGGCGGCCGCCTCGGTGCCGACGTGACGCGGGAGCGGATCGTGTTCTGGTGCCCGAAGTGCCAGACCTGACGCGCCACCGCGAGGGCCACGACGGACGATCTGTCGGCCGCGCCGCGCGGACTGCGCCCGATCGAGCGTGAGCGCCCCGAAACCCCGCGGTTTCCTGACCGTTACACAAACCCGGACGATCTGTCGGGCGCCGGGTTCCGAGGCCGCGAATCGTCCGGTTCAGCGTTCGCCGCATTGCCAGTCGGGGACTCCCCGATATTGAATACCCCAACACATTCCACCGTCCGCGCACCGGCGCGCGGAACCCGAACGGGAGGACGCCACAAGGTGACCACGGCCATCGACGCGGAGATGACTCCGGCGACGACCCCTGACCATGGCGACAGCCGCGGGGCGGTGGTGCTCGAGGGAATCACGAAGCACTACGGCGACCAGCTCGCCGTCGACGACCTGTCGCTGACGATCGAGCCGGGTGAGTTCATCTCGCTGCTCGGTCCGTCCGGCTGCGGCAAGACGACCACGCTCCGCATGATCGCCGGCTTCGAGAACCCCGACGGCGGTGACATCCGCATCTCGGGCCGCTCGGTGCGAGGCGTGCCGCCCTATCGCCGCGACGTGAACACGGTGTTCCAGGCGTACGCGCTGTTCCCGCATCTGTCGGTGGCAGAGAACGTCGCCTACGGCCTGCAGCAGCGCCGGACGCCCAAGTCCGAGGTGCGCGATCGCGTGGCCGAGGCCCTCGACCTCGTGCAGATGCGTCGCTTCGGCGACCGCCGCCCGACACAGCTCTCGGGTGGCCAGCAGCAGCGCATCGCGCTCGCCCGCGCACTCGTCAACCGCCCAGCCGTGCTCCTCCTCGACGAGCCGCTCGGCGCGCTCGACCGCCAGCTGCGCGAAGAGATGCAGCTCGAGCTGAAGCTGCTGCAGTCGCGCCTGGGCATCACCTTCGTCTTCGTCACGCACGATCAGGGCGAGGCTCTGTCGATGAGCGACCGCATCGCGATCATGCGGTCCGGCCGTATCGAGCAGCTCGCCGACGCCGACACCGTGTACGCGCGGCCGGCCTCGGCGTACGTCGCGGCGTTCGTCGGACAGCAGAACTTCTTCCGCGGTCAGGTCGTCGAAGGCGGCGCCGCCGTCTCGTCGCCGCACGCTCTCGTCCGCGGCACCGAGCCGGTCCTCGCCGGAGTCCCGCACGGCGAGGCGGCCGTCCGCCCCGAGTACATCTCGCTCGAGAAGGATGCCGGGGCAGGCGAAGCCGGCTCGACGTCGCCGGTCAACTCCGCCCGCGGCGAGCTGATCGGCCTGTCGCACCTCGGCGACACGATGCAGTACCTCGTGCGCCTGGGCGACGACCAGAGCGTCATCGTGCGCCGCCCGACCCCCGACGCACCCACCCTGCGCGTCGGAGACCCGGTCGTGTGCACGTGGGCCGCCCACCACGTACTGCTCTTCCCGAGCGACGCGGCAGCCGAAGAGGGCGGCTACATCGCCCCGCCGACCGCCTGACCGGCAGCCGTACCCCCACACCACGCACGACACCCGAACGCACGAACCGCACCACGCCCTCACCGGCTCCGACCCGAACCTGGAGACCCCGATGACCGAGTCCCGCAACCCGCTCCGCATCCTCGCCCCCGAGGGCTCGGCTCCCGCGATCATGCGCGAGCTGTCCCGTCGCCGCTTCCTCAGCTTCGCCGCCATCGCCGGCGGCGCCACGGTCCTCGCGGCGTGCTCGCCCGGCGGCGGCGCCGCGCCGGCACCGCAGGCGACCGGTGGCACCCTCGAAGACGCGCTGTCGGTCTACACCTGGGGCGACTACGACTCGCCCGACGTCGTGGCGTCGTTCACGGCCGAGCTCGGCCCCAAGGTCACGCTCGACTCGTACGCGTCGAACGAAGAGCTCATCGCGAAGCTCGTCGCGGCGAAGGGCACCTCCGGCTACGACATCGTCGTGCCCACCGGCGTGTTCATCCCCCAGATGATCGAGAACGGGCTCCTCACGAAGTTCAACAAGGACCTTCTGCCCAACATGTCGAACATCGACGCGGCGTACCTCGGTCGCGCGTGGGACCCGGGCAACGACTACTCCGTCTGCAAGGCGTGGGGCACCACCGGCTTCGTCTACGACAAGACCGTGATCACGCGCGAGCTCACCACGTGGGCCGACTTCTTCGACGCCGCCCAGAACGAGGCGAGCGGCAAGACGTCGATGTCGGACGACCCGGCCGGCGTCCTCGGCTCGTACTTCTGGGCGAACGACATGGACTGGAACACGGAAGACCCCGACGAGCTGGAGGCTGCCCGCGCGTTCCTCATCGAGGAGATCGCGCCGCACATCTCCGCGTTCGACTCGTACCCGAGCACCGCGATCGTCCAGGGCTCGCAGGTGCTCATGCAGTCCTGGAACGGCGAGGCCCGCCTCGGCATCGGAGAGTCGAGCGAGCCCGACCGCTGGCAGTGGGTGCTCCCCGGCCCCATCACCGAGCTGTGGATGGACAACTGGGCGATCGCCGCGGGCGCACCGCACCCGGAGGCCGCGCACGCGTTCATCGACTACTCGATGTCTCCCGAGAGCCTCGCCCTCAACCTCGACTACATCGGCTACAACGTCGGCGGCAAGGACATGGAGGCCGCAGCGGTCGAGGCCGGACTCGACTACACCGACCTCATCTTCTTCACGCCCGAGCAGCTCGAGACGATGCGCGAGCAGGAGCTCAACGACTCGCAGACGGTCCGCGTGGAGATCTACAACGAGATGAAGGCCGCCGCTGGTGCGTAGTCGCGCCGCCGGAGCCGCGCTCGCGGCACCCGCGTGGGCGTGGCTCCTCATCTTCTTCGTCGCCCCCGTGGCGATGGTCGTGTGGTTCAGCTTCGGCTACAAGCCCGGCATCTTCGGCACGCACGCGAACGACATCCTCTCGCTCGACCGCTACTTCGAGGCGATGTCGCCGACCTTCTTCGCGACCTTCCAGAACACGCTCGGCGTCGGAATCCTCGGCACCGTGCTGTGCTTCCTGATCGGCGCGCCGGTGGCGTACTGGATGGCCTTCAAGGTGAAGCCGTCGCGACGCGGCATCCTGATCGCACTCGTGCTCGTGCCGTTCTGGACGAACTTCCTCGTACGCACGATCGGGTGGCAGGTCATCCTCGCCCCCGAGGGCTGGATGTCGACGATCCTCCAGACGATCGGCGTGCTCGACGGCCCGCTCGAGCTGATGTACACCCGCACCGCGGTCCTCATCGGCGTCGTCTACAACTACCTGCCGCTGATGATCCTGCCCCTGTTCGTCGCCTTCGATCGCATCGGCCCAGCCCTGCGCGAGGCGTCGAAAGACCTGGGCGCCGGCAGGATCTCGACGTTCTTCCGCGTCACGCTCCCGCTGTCGCAGCCGGGCATCATCGCGGGCGTGCTGCTGGTGTTCATCCCGCTCATGGGCGACTACATCACCGCGACCGTCCTCGGCGGCGCGCGCGGCAACATGGTGGGCCAGCTCGTCGCGAGCCAGTTCCAGACCGCTCAGAACTGGGCACTGGGGTCGGCGATGGCGGTGCTGCTGATGCTCGTCATCACCCTCACCATCGGAATCGCCGCCGTCGTGATCTGGCTGGTCACGCTCCCCTTCCGCCACCGAAACCGTCTCGTCCTCGGCCCCGAGCCTGTGGCCACGGGCGAGCGGGTGGATGCCGTGGCCTCGACCCCCGAGAAGGTGACGACGTGACCCAGACGGCGACCGAGACGCTCCTGCGTCAGAACGAGCAGCCCGCGCAGAAGAGTCGTCCGCCGCGCGCGAAGCGCTCCTGGTCGGACATCGCGTTCGGGGTGTGGGGCGTGCTGGTGATGCTGTTCCTGTTCGCGCCGATCATCGTGATCGTCGTGTACTCGTTCAACACCGGCCGCCTCCTCGTGTCATGGGACGGCTTCGGGTTCGACGCGTTCCTCACGATCCTCGAGAAGCCCGCGATCCAGAACGCCGTGCGCGTCTCGCTCGTCACGGCGCTCATCTCGGCGATCATCGCGACGGCCCTCGGCACCCTCGCCGGCATCGCGATGGCCCGGCACCCCGGCAAGTGGGTCTGGTGGTTCCTGGGCCTGCTGCTGCTCGTCTCGGTGACCCCCGAGATCGTCGACGCGGTCGCGCTCCTGCCGTTCATGGTGTTCCTCGGGCAGGACCTCGGCATGTCGATCTTCAACGACGGCATAGTGCGCCTCTCGATCGGCTCGTCGCTGTTCGCCACCGCCGTGGTGTCGTACATCGTCCGCGCACGCCTGGTCGGGCAGGACGCCAACCTCGAAGAGGCCTCGAGCGACCTGTACGCGAAGCCCCTCACGACGTTCCGACGCATCACGCTCGCCCTCGCGATGCCCGCCGTCCTCGCCGGGTTCCTTCTGGCGTTCACGCTCAGCCTCGACAACACGATCATCGCGGCTTTCGTCCAGGTGTCGGGCACCACTCCGTGGCCGGTCTACGTGCTCAGCGCCCTGCGGTCGGGGCTTCGGCCCGAGATCGCAGCGGTGTCGACGATCATGCTGCTGCTTACCCTCGTGGCCCTCGCGCTCGTCGCCCTGGTGCTCAAGCGCGCCGGCGACTCGGCGACGCAGATCGCCCGCACCATGACGGGCGGCTGAGCCTCAGCATGCCGCACGCCGACCTCGTCTTCACGGGCGGTCCGGTCTTCACCGCGAACACCGTCCGCTCGCGCGCGAGCGCGGTGGCCGTCGCGAAGGGACGGGTCGTCGCGGTCGGCGGCGACGACGTGCACGAGCTCGTCGGGCCGAAGACCGAGATCGTCGATCTTCGAGGACGGATGCTGCTGCCGGGGTTCCAGGACGCACACGTGCATCCGGTGTGGGGCGGCCTCGACATGCTGCGCTGCGATCTCGCCGAACTCTCGACCGCGGCCGAGTACCTCGAGGCGATCGGCGAGTATGCCGCCGCCCACCCCGACGACGAGTGGGTGCTCGGCGGCGGATGGCAGATGTCGGCGTTCCCGGGCGGGACTCCGACGGCCGGGGCGCTGGACGCCGTGGTGCCCGATCGTCCGGCGTTCCTGCCGAACCGCGACGGCCACGGCGCGTGGGTGAACTCCGCGGCGCTGCGGCTCGCCGGCATCGACCGGAACACACCCGACCCCGCCGACGGCCGAATCGAGCGCGACGCCGACGGCAACCCGACCGGCACACTGCACGAGGGCGCCATGGGGCTGGTCAACCGGCACCTGCCGGAAGAGGCGCCCGAGCGCCTCGTCGAGGCCCTCCTGCTGGCGCAGCGCTACCTGCACTCCTACGGCATCACCGCATGGCAGGACGCCATCGTCGGCGCGTACGGGGATGCCGGCGACCCCGGCCCCGCCTACCTCGCCGCCGACGCGGCGGGTTCCCTCACGGCGCGTGTCGTGGGCGCGATCTGGTGGGACCGCAAGAAGGGTCTCGAGCAGATCCCGGAGCTCATCGAGCGACGGGCACGCGATCGCAGCGCCCGCTACGCCGCGACCAGCATCAAGATCATGCAGGACGGCGTCGCCGAGAACTTCACCGCCGCGATGCTCGAGCCGTACTGCGACGGCCACGGCCACTTCACCGACAACTCCGGCATCTCGTTCGTCGACCCGGCGGTGCTGAACGAGGCACTTCCACTGCTCGACGCCGAGGGATTCCAGGTGCACTTCCACGCGATCGGCGACCGGGCAGTCCGCGAGTGCCTCGACGCGGTCGAGCACGCGATCACCCGCAACGGCCGCGGCGACAACCGCCACCACATCGCACACATCCAGGTCGTGCACCCCGAAGACGTCCCGCGCTTCCGCGAGCTCGGTGTGGCGGCGAACATGCAGTCGCTGTGGGCGGCGCTCGACCCGCAGATGGTCGAACTGACCCTCCCGTTCCTCGGCTCGCCGCGCGACGCGTGGCAGTACCCGTTCGGCGATCTGCTGCGCTCGGGAGCGGTGCTGGCCGCGGGCAGCGACTGGTCCGTGTCGACGCCGAATCCGATGGCGGCGATCCACACCGCCGTCAACCGCACCGCGGCGCCCGGGCACGAGGAGGGCGAGCACGGCGCATTCCTCCTCGAGCAGGCGATCGACCTCGCGACCTCGCTGACCGCGTACACCGCGGGGTCGGCGTGGGTGAACCACCTCGACGCCGACACCGGCACGGTCGAGGTCGGCAAATACGCCGACTTCGCGATCCTCGACCGCGACCCGTTCGACGGACCGGCCGACGAGATCGGCGCGACGAGGGTGCTGCAGACCTTCGTCGAGGGCGCCCGCGTCTACGCCGCCCCCGACGCCTGAGCCGGAGATCTGGCGGATCCGGGCGGCATTTCGGCCGGATCGTCCTGATTTCACCGGACCGCCTGTTGCGGCATCCGGAGCACGACGCAAGATCGAGGGACCACACACGACAGGGAAGTGATAACCGTGGGCACGACCGTCTACGAACGCAGTCGCCCGGCAGCATCCGTCATCGAGCAGAGCCTGGCAGCGACGCGCCAGAGCGTCTTCTGGCTGGACGATCTCCCCGCGCAGCCCGACCGGCCGCGCTACTCGGGTGAGTCCACCGCCGACCTCGTGATCGTCGGCGCCGGATACACGGGCCTGTGGACTGCGCTTCTGGCCAAGCGCCGCGACCCCGAACTCCGGGTCGTCGTGCTCGAGGGCAAGCGCGTGGGCTGGGCAGCCTCCGGCCGCAACGGCGGCTTCTGCGACGCCAGCCTCACGCACGGCCGCGACAACGGCGTGAGCCGCTGGCCCGGCGAAATCGAGAAGCTCGACGCCCTCGGCCTCGCGAACCTCGACGGGATGGGCGACGACATCGCCGCGCACGGCATCGACGCCGACTGGGAGCGCGTCGGGGCCTTCGGGGTGGCCACCGAGCCGCATCAGCTCGCGTGGCTCGATGAGTGGAAGGCGGATGCCGACTCCCGTGGCGACTCCGGAGTGGTGCGCCTGTCCGAGGCGGAGGTGCAGGCATCCGTCGCCTCTCCCACGTATCTCGGGGCCGTGTGGGAGCAGCACACCACCGCGCTCGTGCACCCGGGCAAGCTCGTCGCGGGTCTCGCACGCGCCGCCGAAGAGGCGGGCGTGCGCATCTTCGAGAACTCGCCGGTGCACGCGATCGACGACTCCGGCGCCGACGTCAAGGTCGTCACGACCCATGGCCGCGTCACCACGCGGCGCGTCGCGCTCGCGACGAACGTCTTCCCGTCGCTGCTCACGCGCAACCGTCTGATGACCGTCCCTGTCTACGACTACGCGCTCATGACCGAGCCGCTGAGCGACGAGCAACTCGCCGCGATCGGCTGGAACGAGCGGCAGGGCATCAGCGATCTGGCGAACCAGTTCCACTACTACCGGCTGAGCCGGGACAACCGCATCCTCTTCGGCGGGTACGACGCGATCTACCACTACGGCCGCCGCGTGCGCGCTCAGTACGAGGATCGTCCGCAGACCTTCGAGCGACTCGCGAGCCATTTCTTCACGACCTTCCCGCAGTTGGAGGGTCTCGGCTTCAGCCACAAGTGGGCCGGCGCGATCGACACCTCGACCCAGTTCTGCGCGTTCTTCGGCACCGCCCGCAAGGGGCGCGTGGCGTATGCCGCAGGCTTCACCGGCCTCGGGGTCGCCGCGACGCGGTTCGCCGGCGATGTGATGCTCGACCTCCTGTGGGGCGAGAAGACCGAACGCACCGAGCTCGAGATGGTGCGCAAGCGCCCCCTGCCGTTCCCGCCCGAGCCGGCGGCCGCGATCGGCATCAACGCGACGCGCTGGTCGCTCGATCAGGCCGACCGCAACGAGGGCCGCCGCAACGTGCTGCTGAAGACGCTCGATGCCCTGGGCCTCGGATTCGACTCATGAGCCGGCTCACCTCGGGAGTGGCAGCGGATGCCGCGCACGTCCCCGTGCCGTTCGAGGCTCTCCCGCCCGAGCAGGTCGTCGCCGGGTCGCCCTCGACCCGCTACGTCGACCTCGATGAGGCCGACGGCCGCACGGTCGGCGTCTGGGAGCACACGCCAGGGGTCTCGCGCGACGTCGAGGCCGACGAGCTGTTCGTCGTGCTCGCAGGCTCCGGGCGCATCGAGTTCGAGGAGCCCCCGCTGCCTCCGATCGAGCTGCGCCCCGGGTCGATCGTGCGCCTGACCGCCGGCATGCAGACGGTCTGGACCGTGCGCGAGACCCTGCGGAAGGTCTACGTCACGCCCTGAGGCCCGGCTTCCGCCGGTTCGGGGCGTCGGCCGTTACGCTGCCTTCCGGGTTTGGGGCGCCATCCGCGCACGACACGCCGACCGTGCCCGCGTGTCGTGCTCGCAACGCGCCCCAAACCCCGGAAGGAGGGAGCCGGAACCGGCGACGTCTCCATCCGCCGGACGCGCGCGCCGGACGCGCGAGCCCGGCTGACTCACCGCCCGGCGGAACGCCTCACGAGCAGCGCGAGGTGCAGCGCGGTCTGGGTCTCGCCGTCGTCGAGATCGACGTCGAGCAGCTCCTCGATGAGGGCGATGCGCTGGTAGAAGACCGAGCGCGAGAGATGCGAGGCGGATGCTGCGGCCGTGCGGTTTCCGGGATGCGCGAGCATCGCCTCGAGCACGTCGAGCAGGTCGCCCGAGCGCGCGAGGTCGTGCACGATGAGCGGTGACAGCATCCGCTCACCGTGTTCGAGCACCCGGTAGTCGTCGCGCAGCGCCGTGACGAGCTGCACGAGCGGCCGATTCTCAGCCCGCCGCAGGTGCGGGCCTCGCGCCGCGCGGCGGCGGCGCCCGCGAGCGAGGTCGACGGCCTCGTGCAGCGACACCAGTGCGGCATCCACCCCGTCGGCGACCCGGCCGACCGAGACGGTGAGCCGGTCGATGTCTCCGGTGGGGTCGACCAGCGCCCGCGCGAAACCGAGCACCGCGGCGTCATCGAACACGGCGTCGGCGGGGAGCGACAGCAGGATCGCCGCAGACGGCGCCGCGACTCCGTCGGGAGCGGTGCCCATGATGAGGCGTCCGCGGAGAGCCCGAGCGGCGGCATCCGCAGCCTCCACCGTCACCGGCACACCCGAGAGCACGACGCCGTACAGCCGGGCCGAGCGCAGCGGAAGCCCGGCCGCCTCGAGCCGGGCCGCTGCACCCCCGGCACCGGCGAACCGCCCCGAGAGCAGTCCGTCGACGAGGCGGCGGCGCCCGATGCGTCCCCACTCATCGACGTCGCCGTCGGCGAGGCGCCCCACCGCGAGCGCGATCGCACCCTGCTCGAGAACGGCGGTGCGGCCGGCGGCGTGATCGGGCCCGGGAAGCGCGATGAGATTCCCCCAGCGGATGCCGCGCGCCTCGACCGGCACGATGAGCCAGTCCTCGGCTGCCGGAGCGATGCCCCGTTCGCGACGCTGGTCGCTGCGGCGGTGGGCCGAGCGCGAGCGCAGCTCCCACTCGGTGAACAGTTCCTCCTCGAGGGCGAGCGGCACTTCGGCGGCGACGACCTCGAAGGCGAGGTTCTCGAGGATGACGGGGGCGCCGAGCGTCTGCGCGAGCTGGTGCACGATGAAGTCGGCGGGCGACCCGCGCAGGGCGAGCGCGGTGAAGCGCTCGCGCACCTCGTCGCGGGCGCGGAGAGCGTCGGTCTGCCCCGCGATGATGTGGCTGTGCACGGCCTCGGTGAGGGTGACGAACTTCACCTCGCGGTGGAGGATCACGAGCGCCAGACCCCGCTCGGCGGCGCTCTCGACGACGACTGCGGGCACGTACCGGTAGTGCGTGCCGAGCTCGAGCACGAGGCCCGAGAGCCCCGCGTCGACGAGCTCGCCGATGAAGCGCCGGAGGTCGGTGGGGTCTTCAGGCCACGACGAGCCGGTCGACAGCAGCAGCTCGCCACCGTCGAGCAGGCGCGCGACGCCGGAGCTGTCGGAGACGTGCAGCCACCGCACGCGGGCGTCGAGTGCGGCATCGCCCACGAGCACCTCGGGAACACCCTGGACGACCGCGTCGAGGGCGAGCACCTCCCGCACGGTGGGGAGCGTCTCGTAGGTCGATCTGTCTGCCGGACGATCCGTCTGGATCATCCGATCTTCGCGACGGACGGGCACCGTCTGGCCCCCTCCTCATTGGCAAACTGGGACGAAAGAAGCCTAGTCGATGCCGGTCGATCTGTCCGGACCAGGGAAGGACCCCGCCCATGACGCTCATTCGCCACCTCGTCGAAGGCCGCGAGACCGGCAGCGATCGCCGCACCGGACCCGTCTTCGATCCCGCCACCGGAGAGGTCCAGCGCGAGGTCGTCTTCGCTACGGCAACCGATGTCGAGACGGCCATCGCCGCGGCGAAGGCCGCGCTGCCGGGGTGGCGCGCGACGGGCCTCATCAAGCGCGCGGACGTGTTCTTCCGCCTGCGTCAGCTTCTCGTCGAGCGCCAGGACGAACTCGCCGCGATCATCACGAGCGAGCACGGCAAGGTGCTCTCCGACGCCGCCGGCGAGATCAGCCGCGGCATCGAGAACGTCGAGTTCGCGGCCGGCCTCGTGCACCTGCTCAAGGGCGAGCGCAGCGAGCAGGTCTCGCGCGGCGTCGACGTGCACTCGGTCAAGCAGCCGGTCGGCGTCGTCGGCGCGATCACGCCCTTCAACTTCCCCGTGATGGTGCCGCTGTGGATGACGGCATCCGCCATCGCCTGCGGCAACACCGTCGTGCTCAAGCCCAGCGAGAAGGACCCGAGCGCCGCCGTCTTCCTCGCGAAGCTGTACGAAGAGGCCGGGCTTCCCGCCGGCGTCCTCAACGTCGTGCACGGCGACAAGGTCGCCGTCGACACGCTCCTCGACTCCCCCGACGTCAAGGCCGTGAGCTTCGTCGGCTCGACGCCCGTGGCGAAGTCGATCTACGAGCGCGCGACCGCCAACGGCAAGCGCGTCCAGGCTCTGGGCGGCGCAAAGAACCACATGGTCGTCATGGCGGATGCCGACCTCGACGGCGCCGCCGACGCCGCCGTGTCGGCCGCCTACGGTTCGGCCGGCGAGCGGTGCATGGCCGTCTCGGTGCTCGTCGCCGTGGGCGACCACGTGGCCGACAGCCTCATCGAGAAGGTCTCCGAGCGCGTGGCCGCGCTCAAGATCGGCGCCGGCAGCGACCCGGCTTCGGAGATGGGCCCGCTCATCACGCGCGAGCACCGCGACAAGGTCGCCTCCTACGTCACGGGCGCCGAGGCGGAGGGCGCGCGCGTCGTCATCGACGGCACGACGCAGCAGTTCGACTCGAACGGCTTCTTCATCGGCGTGAGCCTCATCGATCAGGTCAAGCCCGGCATGAAGGTGTACGACGACGAGATCTTCGGCCCGGTGCTCGCGGTCGTCCGCGTCGAGACCTACGACGATGCCGTCGCCCTCATCAACGCCAACCCCTACGCGAACGGCACCGCCATCTTCACCCGCGACGGCGGCACCGCACGTCGCTTCGAGGTCGACATCGAGGTGGGCATGGTCGGCGTCAACGTGCCGATCCCGGTACCGGTCGGCGCGTACTCGTTCGGCGGCTGGAAGAACTCGCTCTTCGGTGACTCGCACATCTACGGCCCCGAGTCGGTGCACTTCTACACGCGCTCGAAGGTCGTGACCACCCGCTGGCCCGACCACACCCCCACGCAGGTCGACCTCGGCTTCCCGAGCAACCACTGACCCCGTTTCGTCTCGCTTCGCTCGCTCAACGACCGCAGGAAACCGCACATGACCCTCATCGCACCCCACACCGACCTCGACGCCGACGCGCGCGTGCGCGCCGACGACCGCGGGCACGTCTTCCACTCGTGGAGCGCGCAGGCGCTCATCGATCCGCTGCCGGTCGCCGGCGGCGAGGGATCGACGTTCTGGGACTACGCCGGCAACTCCTACCTCGACTTCAGCTCGCAGCTGGTGAACCTGAACCTCGGGCACCAGCATCCCGATCTCGTCGAGGCGATCCAGCGACAGGCGGGCCGTCTCGCGACGATCCAGCCCTCGATGGCCAACGATGTGCGCGGCGACCTCGCCCGGCGCATCGCCGGGGTCGCGGGCCCCGGCTTCGAGAAGGTCTTCTTCACCAACGGCGGCGCCGACGCGAACGAGAACGCGGTGCGCATGGCGCGGCTCGTGACCGGCCGCCGCAAGGTGCTGTCGATGTACCGCAGCTATCACGGCAACACCTCGACCGCGATCGCGCTGACCGGCGATCCCCGCCGCTGGCCGAACGAGCCGGCCGACGGGTCGGTCGCGAAGTTCTTCGGGCCGTACCCGTACCGCTCGGCGTTCCACTCGTCCTCGCCCGAGGAAGAGGCGCAGCGGGCGCTCGAGCACCTCGAGCAGACGATCATCCTCGAGGGCGCGGTCACGATCGCCGCCATCGTGATCGAGACGATCGTCGGCACGAACGGCGTGCTCGTGCCGCCGCCCGGCTATCTCGCCGGCGTCCGCGAACTCTGCGACCGATACGGCATCGTCTACATCGCCGACGAGGTGATGGTGGGCTTCGGCCGAGTGGGCGAGTGGTTCGCGTTCCAGGCCTTCGACGTGCAGCCCGACCTCATCACCTTCGCGAAGGGCGTGAACTCGGGCTACGTGCCGCTCGGCGGCGTCGTGATCTCGGATCGCATCGCCGCTCACTTCGACACCCTCGCGTTCCCGGGGGGTCTCACGTACTCCGGCCACCCGCTCGCGTGCGCCGCGGGTGTCGCGACGTTCGAGGTGTTCGAGCGCGACGGCATCCTCGAGCGCGTCCGCGACCTCGGGTCGCGGGTCGTCGAGCCGCGCCTGCGCGAGATGGCGCTCCGGCATCCGTCCATCGGCGATGTCCGCGGCATGGGCCTGTTCTGGGCGATCGAGCTCGTGAAGGATCGCGAGACGCGCGAGCCGCTCGTCCCGTTCAACGCGAGCGGAGCGGATGCCGCCCCGGTCGCCGCCGTCGCGGCAGTCTGCAAGCGCGACGGACTCTGGCCGTTCACCCACTTCAACCGGGTGCACGTGGCCCCTCCCCTCGTGATCCGAGAGGACGAGCTCGTATGCGGACTCGACATCCTCGACCGCGCCCTGTCGGCCGCCGACGAGCACATCCGCTAGAAGGCGCGCCCCATGGCAATCCGGATCCCTTGCTGATTCGAATACCTGGTGCATCCGAAACGACCGATGCGCGGGAATGAATCATCGAGGGATCCGGTTATTGCTGATCTCGGCGCCGAGGTGCGTCGCAGGAGGGGACCGTGGGCAAGAACTACGTCGACATCGAAAACGACCGTGGCGAGACGCTGCGTTACCGCAAGCACGCCAACGGACGGGGCTTGATCGCGCACGGCGCGAAGGTGCACCCGACCGCCACCGTGGAAGCGGGTGCATACGTCGAGCCGGGCGTGCAGATCGCAGCGGGCGCGCGCGTCGGACGCGGTGTGTGGGTCGAGACGGATGCCGTCATCGGTCCTGACGTCGAGATCGCGCCGCACGCCCACATCGGCCATGGCGCAGCCATCGGCGCCGGAGCCAAGATCGGCGTCCGCACGCAGGTCGGCACCGGCGCCCGTGTGGCCGGAGGAGCACTGATCGGCGACGACCAGACGATCGCCGACGGCGAGCGCGTCGCGACCGATCGTCGCGGACTCCACCTCGCCGCCTGATCCGGCGCGGCCGGGCCTACGCCGACTGATACGTTTTCGGCGTGAGGCGCTTTCTGGTCACGGTGGCGGTGCTGCTCACCGCCGTCGGGATCATCGCGGCGACGATCTGGCTGTTCAACGCCACGGCCGAGGTGGGCAACACACCGTCACCCGGCCCTGACGCCGCGGCGGCGGCATCCGATACTCCCGAACGCCCGGCCGACGCCTTCGCGATGACCGTCGAGTATGTGATCGACGGCGACACCGTCAAGGCCCGTGTCGTCGAGCCCAACGAGGTTCTGCCCACGACCGAGCCGATCTCCGTGCGGTTGATCGGCATCGACACCCCCGAGGTGCATCCCGACACGGAGTGCTGGGGAGTCGAGGCCAGCGCGAGCCTCAGCGCGCTGCTGCCCGAGGGCTCGACGGTGTGGGCGGCGCCCGACGAGGAGTGGCGCGACCGCTACGACCGGGCTCTGCTGTATCTGTGGGCCGAGGACGGGCGCTTCCTCAATCTCGAGCTCGTACGGGCGGGAGATGCCGAGACCCTCGTCGTCGAGCCGAACGACGCCTACAGCGCCCTGTTCGCCGAGGCCGAGGCGTCGGCGCGGGCCGAGGGCGTCGGCCAGTGGGACACCTGCGCGGCTCGCTGAGTCAGGCGAACAGGATCAGGACGAACCCGATGAGCGGGAGAGTTCCCTGCAACAGCGCTGCACGCAGGTACTTGAGGCCCGTCGTCAGCAGCACGAGGGATGCCGCGACCATCGACCCGAGCGAGAAGAGCACCAGGGTGAGGCCCGCCACCGCGAGGGGGGTGTCTTCACCGGCGCCGGCCCAGTACAGCACGAGGCCGAGGAACGTGCCGATCGCGAGGAACAGGTTGTAGAAGCCCTGGTTGTACGCCATCGGCTTCGTCACCTCTGCGGCGGCCTGGTCGGCGACGCCGAACCGCTTCCAGATCTTCGGCTGCGTCCACTGCA
This sequence comes from Microbacterium sp. 2FI, assembly GCF_005502885.1. Classification (GTDB taxonomy): domain Bacteria; phylum Actinomycetota; class Actinomycetes; order Actinomycetales; family Microbacteriaceae; genus Microbacterium. The sequence goes on along the minus strand of NZ_SCMR01000004.1, from coordinate 118,572 downwards.
CGCTCTCCATCACGAAGATGTACACGTGCAGCAGCGCCGCCAGCGCTGCGACTGCCGTCGCGATGATCGCCACCATGATCGAACGATAGCGCCCCGGCTACGCTGAGCGATATGAGCAAAGGCGGGGGTGCGCGGCCGCAGCCGGGCAAGAAGGGCCGTGGTGCGGCATCCCGTCGCTCGAGTGGCACCCCGAAGCGCGCGCCCGCGCCTCGACAGAAGCGCCCGGCCGCGCCCGCGGTCGACCCGACGCCCGCACCCGTCGAGCCCGGCACCTTCGCCCTCGGCGCGATTCCCGGCGCGACCCCCGGCCGGTGGATCGACGTCTGGAAGGACCGGATGCCGCACGTCGAGCTCTCGCTCGTCCCCCTCACCGTCGCCGACCAGCGTGCTGCGCTCGTCGCGGGCGACGTCGACGCCGCCATCGTGCGGCTGCCGATCGAACGCGAGGGACTTCACCTCATCCCGCTCTACGACGAGGTGCCGGTCGTCGTGAGCGCGAGCGACTCGCACCTCACCGCGGCCGACGAACTCGAGCTCTCCGACCTCGTGGGCGAAGTCGTGATCACACCGCTCGACGACGTGCTCGGCATCCAGGTCTCAGGGGCCGTCGCGCCCCGCTTCGCGCCGCCGGCCGACACCGCCGAGGCCATCGCGACCGTCGCCACGGGCGTCGGCATCGTGATCGTGCCGATGTCGCTCGCGCGCCTGCACCACCGGAAAGACACCGAGTACCGGCCGCTGCGCGACGGTCCTTCGTCATCCGTCGCGTTCGCGTGGGTGACCGACGACGCATCGCCGCACGTCGAAACCTTCGTCGGCATCGTCCGCGGCCGCACCGCCAACTCGTCGCGCGGCTGATCCGTGGCCATCGCCGCCGGGGCGTGCGACGGGGGATGTCGCCGACCTGGATCTCTGCGACATCCCCCGTCAGAGCCGGCTTCGAAGGCGCCCCGTGCCCGAACACGTCCCCAACGCCTGCTGCCCCCAGCATCCGAGACCGAAGTTCCGGATCACATGAAGCCTGCTCCACTGATTCAGAGCACGGCGCCGGGTTCCTGATACCTCCCGACGGGAAAGTTCAGAATCCCGCACCGTGCACCTGGAACGGCGCGACGATGCCGGTGCGCTCGGATGCCGCCGCGAGAGCCTCCGAGGGCGACACCCCGGCGGCAAGCCCGTCGTGCATCGCCGCCAGGAGCTCGCAGGCATCGTCGTCGGCGACGATGACGGGCGCGGCGACCACGCAGCGTGTTCCCGCATGCAGCCAGATCCGGGTCATGCCGACGGCCTCCTCGCCCCATGCCACCGACGACCGCCCCACCTCGCACGCCGAGAGCACGACGGTAGCGGGCACCTGGGGAATGAGGTCGATGTCGTAGCCGAACAGGGTGCCGTCGACGAGCTCCAGCCCCGAGAACATGGGGTTGTCGGCGGCATGGCGTCCGTGCGCGGCGATGTGCAGCACGTCGACCTCGCGCGCGAGCGCCGTGACCGCCGACGCCGTCGCTTCGGCGCCGCGCAGCGCGATCGGTCCATCCCACGACTCAGCCGCGCGCGCGACCTCCTCCTCGCTGCGGGGAACCCGCGGACCCGAGACGAATCCGGCGGGCCGCGTGGGTGCGCTGCGGGTGCGCTCGAAAGACGCCCACCGGCTCGCCGAAACCGCGACGGTGAACGCCCGCCCTGCCATTCCGGGCAGCATGGCCCACGGCACGCCGTTCAGCACTCCGGGGACGGCGAGCGCCAGCCACCGCACATCGCTGACCGCCGTCACGGGATCAAGCAGTGCGCGGGACAGCGCGGCGAGCCGATCGGCGAGCGCTTCGCGGACGACGCCCGCCATCGGCCCGGAGCGGATCGCAGCCTCCATGTCGAGGTCGGCGCGCAGACCGTTCAGCAGTGCGCGGGTCTGCGACCAATCCGGGAGATCCACCAACCGTGCGCCGTCGCGCGTGGCAACGAGAGCGACGAGTCGCTCACCGGAATACACATACGAGACGAACGCAGTGTCGCCCGGCAGCCCCTCCTGGAGCTCTGTCAGGCCGACTCGACCCGTTACCGCTGCCGGGGCGGTATCGGACCACTGCCGATCTCGTGCACGCTCGCGCAGCTCGCGGGCACGAGGGGAATCGAGCCAGTTGACCGCCGGATCGTCGGCGCGCAGCATGCGCAGCTCGGAGAGGTCCGCCGCCAGCTCGGGATCGGGCGGCGGTCGCAGCGGCACGACTTCCTGACTCAGATGACGGGCCCGCTCGGACCAGTCGAACAGGGTCTCGACGTTCTCGGATTCAACGGCCGAACGCAGACCGAGGAACATCAGCCCGGCACTGTGCATCCCCACCGAGGTCTGCAGGTCAACACTCCCGAACGACCGTCGCCAATCGGCGACCATGTCCAGCCCGCCGCCCGCGAGCCGACGCGCGGACGCGCCCTTGCCCATCGCCGCGGCGCGCTCCGCCCGCACTTCGTGCGCAAGGATGCGCACTTCGAGCGGCTCGCTCCGGCCGACTCTCACCGTGCCGCCGTCGCGGTCACCGCGACGCGCGAGCGCGAGCTTCCACGTGAGGTTGAGCGCACGCGCTTCGCTGCGGAAGCCGTGCCGCTCCAGCTCGGCCACGGCCGTGCGGACCTCACCTGCCGGCGGCAGCCTGCGCCGTGGAGACCCCGCCGCTCGCGCGCGCACACCCCCCGCCGACTCGACGCTGTCAGTCTGGAGGGCGGCACGCAGCCGCACGCCTTCGGAACGGGCGTGCCACGCACCGACGCCCAGAGCACGAAAGCGCCGCGACGCGATCGCCGCGACCTTCGCGGCGCGGGGCGGATCGTGCGCGAGCATCGAGCGCGCGAGGTGGAACTCCGCCTCGGCGCGCGACTGCGGCATCCGGTGAGCGCCGAACACGCGCGCGACGTCTTCGAGGATCCTCTCGGCATCGCTCGTGAGGCCGGCATCGCGCAGTACCTCAGCGCGATCGAGATCGCCGATCGCCAATGCCACCGGCGACAGGCCCTCGAGCGACGCTCGCGCGAGCCGCATCTCGTGGAGCGCCCCGACGAGGTCTCCGCCGAGGAGCATGATGTACCCCTCGTTGTGGCGGGCCTGCGCCGCATCGATCTCGAGTCCGAGTCCGGTGAAGATGCGGGTGGCCGCATCGGCGTCTTCCGACGCCTTCGCAAGCGCACGTCGATGGATGTTGACGAGGCTGCGGTTCACGAGCAGGTTCGCCCGGGCGAGCGGGGCATCGTCGAGGCCGTCGATCCCCCGCGTGAGCCACCGCTCTGCGACGTCCAGCCGGCCGACCCGCTCCGCGACCGATCCCATCTGTCCGGCCAGGAGTGCGAGCGACTGGGGCTGCAGCCCCGGCAGCCGGAGCGCCTCTTCGCAGACGCGCTCGGCCTCGTCGGGCTCGCCGGTGCGCACGAGCACCGCGGCCAGGGTTCCGGCGATGCGCGCGCGCATGTCGACGTCTGCCGCATGATCGGCGGCATCCGTCAGTACATGCCTCGCCTCGATCAGCCGGCCGGTGTTGACCAGCTCGACCGCGCGGCGATGCATCCCCTCCAGGTCGGGTCCCACGCGACCATCATGGCGACCGCCGCGCGATTTCGCACGTCTCAGACGGCGATCGGCCCCCGCTTCCGGTTCGCCTTCACAATGCTCTTCTCTGCCGCGCGCAACAGCCTCACACGCTCCGCGACATCAACAGGCCCCTTCGCCAGTGGCTCGACGAGCGCATTGGCCAGGGCAGCCGCGACGTCGGGAGCGGCGAAAGACGTGCCGCTCCAGATCGCGAAGCCAGCCGCGAAGTCGTCGGGGTCGATCGTCTCGCGGAGCACGCCCCATTCCTCGTCACGCGTTCCCGGCTGAACATCGCCGTTCAGCTTCGGAAAGGTGCTGAGCACCGATGCGCCGGGGGCGTACGTGCGCACCCACGGGCCGAGGTTGCTGAAGAGCGCCATCGACCGATTCGGGTTGAGCGCGCCGACCGAGATGTGCGGCGCTCCGTCGTCAGCCCCCTCGAGAGTGAAGCCCGCTCCGCGCCACTGCCACAGCGCGGCGGGGAAAGCCGGCCTGTCGGTGGATTCGTTGCCGGCCGAGCACACGACCGCGATCCCGCTCCGGCGCGCACGCGTGAGCAGATCGGCCAGGGCCCGGTCGAAGAGGGTTCGGGTCGGGGTCTCGTGGTAATAGCCGAGCGAGAGGTTCAGAACGTCGAGCTTCCCCCCGGTCGCGTCGTTCCAGTCCAGCAGCGCATCGAGGGCTTCGATGAGCTCGCCTTCGATCACCGTGCCGTCGGCATCGGCGACGCGCACCGCGACGATCTCGGCGTCGGGGCAGATCTGCCGGACGATGCCCGCGATGAACGTGCCGTGCCCGACCGCTTCGTCGAGGTAGCCGTCGTACGGGCCCAGCACGTCGCCGTGGGTCTCGGGGTCGGTGTCGGGATCGGTGATGCCGATGCTCGTCGGCGGCTCGCTGAGGCGGGTGACGACCGAGTCGAGCCAGCGGTGGCGCCCGCAGCCGGTATCGAGGATGGCGACACGCGGGCGGCGGCCCGTGGCGGACGGCTTCGTGGTCTCGCGGGGTGCCGCGCCGACGAAGTCGACCACCTGTCGTCCACCGCTGCCGGGCTCTGCGTAGGTCTCAGAACCCGGGCCGTTGACGTACGGGTTCGTCCGCGGGTACGGGTTGGTGCGGGGGTACGGGTTCGTCCGCGGATACGGGTCGAGCGTGAGCACGTGGTCGAGACCGACGTTCTCGAGCAGGGCGAGTCCGCCCTTGCTCGCCTGCGCGTCCTCGGTTTCGTCGACGGCATCCGCCGACCCGGTCTCGGACGCCTCGCGCAGGACGCGCGCGCGGGCGCGCTGGAGCACGCGCCACGCGTCGATCGGCGGCACCGGCTGGTCGTCCTTGCCGATCTTGGGGTCGCGGTAGATGCGGACGCGGCGCACGGCCCCGGGCTGCATGTCGGGATCGATGGGCGCGAGATCGGGAGGCACGGGGCCGGCCTCGCTGTCCACGTCGGGTCCTGGGGGCTGCTCCTCCCCCGCCACGCGATTCTCGACGACACTCCAGCCGAACTCGGATGCGGCCTCCTGGAGTCGACGCGTGAGTTCGCTCAGCTGATCGGGGCGCGTCACGAGGAGCCGGTCCGGCAGATACCTCGTGGGGTAGGCGGGCACAGCATCCAGTGCCTCGACAGTGGGATCCAGCGGCACGCCGACGCTGCGACGCGCGTCCAGACGCTCCTGCCAACTCAACCGGGGTGTCTTCAGATGCACGGCGTCGTCATCGGGGGGCACATCCGACATGTCTTCTCCTCATGCGTGGCGGATGCCGCGGCGACGGCCGCGGCACCGGTCGTGTCAAACTTCGAACTGGGGTGTCTGGAAGTCGTGCAGCTCGCCATCGGCATCGCGGACGACCATGCGGATGCGTGCCATGCCGGACGTGACGTCGTCGAAGGCGAAGCGGCCGTGCTCGCCGGCTTCGGCGGACCACTCCCGGTCGCCCTGGGTGAGACGGATCGCGAGGGCTGCGGCATCCACCCATCCGTCGACCCGGCGCCTGTCGCCTTCGGTCGCCGTGACGTGCAGGAGCACGCTCGTGGAGCCGTTCGTGAACTGCAGCGTCGCGGTGTCGGCGTCGCCGCGGACGGCGGCGAGCGAGCTCTCGACGAGAGTCAGAAGCGCATACTCGCGCGAGAGGTCTTCGACGGCGACGGCGGCGACCATGCGGTCCACGAGGTCGGCGGGCACCGGATCCACCTCCGCCCACATGCCGCGCATTCGAGCGAAGAGCGCCGCATCGGCGGCGAAGTCCTCAGTGTCCATCATCGTCTCCTCCCCATCCGTCGCCCTCGAGTACGGCGCGGAGTTTGGCGAGACAGCGCTGGCGGGTCGGCCCGATGGACCCGATCGGCATCGCCAGATCCTGGGCGATGCGCGCATAGTCGGGTCGGTCCTCGAACGCGACGATCCGCAGCAGACGCTGGCATCGGTCGTTGAGCGTCGCGACCGCGATCCACAGGCGCCGGGATTCGTCGTCTGTGGCTGCGGTCTGCTCGGCGGATTCGTGGACGGGCAGGTGCGGTTCGAGCGACTCGGCTTCGGTCGCGTCCGCACGGCGGTGCAGCTTGCCGACGCGCCACGCCTCGCGGCGAGCGCACATCGTCAGCCATCCCGACACCGCCTGGGGGTCGTTGATCGACTCGTGACGGCGCACGAGCGTCATCCAGGTCGTCTGCACGACGTCCTGCGCCAGGGCGGGGTCGAGACCGTACGCGCGCACGACGTGCCAGAGGGGCGGGGTCATGAGACGGACGAGTTCGTCCATCGCGCGACCGTCGCCCTCGCGCCACCGCAGGAAGAGTGCGGCGGCACGCTCCCAGCGCGCCGGCTCTGCTGAGTCGACGGCTGCTTCGGCGCCCGCGTGCGTCATAGGGCCCATTGTGTCCACACCTACACAGAGAGCGATAGTGCCGAGCTGATACATCCACGTCGATGGGAATTTCACACGACGTCACGTCCTCGCCCGCCGAGGCGCCGCCGACCTAGAATTCCTCCATGACGACCGCGCCGCTGCTCTATGTCTGCGTGCGGCCGCAGCAGGGCGCGGCAGCGGCCGAGTACGAGTCCTTCCGCACGGCGATGCGGCTCGAGAAGGCCGACCTCGCGCAGCTCGATCTCGTGCGCGAGCCCCTGGCCGACGACGTCTTCGAGCGGTTCGCAGGCCTCGTGATCGGCGGCAGCCCCTTCAACGTCACCGACCCCGAGTCCACCAAGACCGACGCGCAGCGGGCGCTCGAGGCCGGCCTCGAGCGCATCGCCGAGCGCACGGCCACCGGCGACGGACCGGCCGCGCTCTTCACCTGCTACGGGATCGGCGTCGCGACGCGGCACCTCGGCGGCGAGGTCAGCCGCGCATACCCGGAAGACACCGGACCCGTCGGCGTCGAGCTCACCGACGCCGGGCGGTCCGATCCCCTCTTCGGCGGACTCGCCACGCGGTTCACGGCGCTCACAGCCCACAAGGAGGGCACCGCGATAGCGCCGCCCGGGTCGGTGCTGCTCGCGCAGAACGACGGATGCCCGGTGCAGGCGTATCGCGTGGGCGACCACCTCTACGCGACCCAGTTCCACCCCGAGCCCACGACCCGCGCCTTCACCGAGCGTATGGCCGTCTACCGCGACGACGGGTACTTCGACGCCAGCGCGTTCGACGCCGTCGCGGGGCGCGTGCTCGCGGCATCCGTCACCGAGCCCGCCCGCATGCTGCGCGCGTTCGCGGCGCGCTTCGGCCCGGCGGCCGACTGAGCAGGGCTCAGACCTCGGCGTTGCGCACGTCAGCTGCGCGGTGGATCACCGTGCCGACGAGCGGAACGAGCAGCACGATCAGCGCGACCACGATCGCCGTGATGCCGATCGCAGTGTTCGGCGGCTCGAGCACCAGGCGCCCGACGGCGATCCAGCCGAGCCCCCACGACATCGCAAGACCCGGAGCGACGCGCCATCCGCTCGCCCACGCGATGGCGACGCCGATCACGGCGACGACCACGAGCACGGCGATCCCCCACGCTGCTGCGGCATCCGCCCACGACGACGGCGCGATCTGCGTGAGCCACGCGGTCGTATTGGCGACGCTCGCAAGCGTCACCCACCCGAGGTGCAGGCCCGTGACGCCGTCGATGAGCAGCGCGTCGACGACGCCGCGTCCGGGGCGCAGCACCGCGCGGCGGAAAGTCACGCCGAGCGCGGCGAGCAGCACGAAGATCGCGAGCACCGTGAGTGGCAGCGTCGCGAACTGCGCCGTGACGAGCCACAGCCCGTTGAGCACCATGGTGGCGGCGATCAGCCAGCCGAGGTCGCGCTGACGCGAGCGGCTGCGCTGCCGCGGGAACGCCTGCCACACGGTGTACCCGAACAGGCCGACGTAGATCACCGTCCAGATCGAGAAGGCGGAGCTCGCCGGCGCCAGGTACGAGCCATCGGCGGCAAGCGCGCCGTCCTGCAGGTCTTGCACGGGGGTTCCGCCGAACACCCCCACGCCGACCATCGCGGCGACGATCATGAAGCAGAAGGCGCTGATGACGACGATCTGCCGGGCGAGGTCTTTGGAGGCCATGACTCCACGATACGAACCCCGAGACCGCGGGGCACCCCGTTGACAGCGGCGGCGGCGCCGGGCTATCGGTCACGCACCGCCGGGCGGATCGAGCAGCAGCGCGATGCGCTCGTCGAGGTACGCGGCGAGCGGGGCGTAACCGCCGGCTGCGCTCCACCGGATGCTCGGGACGCCATCGACCATCGCGAGGGGACCGGATGCCGCGCCCTGCGCCACCGCCGCGGCATCCAGCTCGTGCCACCCGATGTGCACCGTCGCGCCTTCGGGGAAGCCGCCCCGCCGTGCCGCCGCAGCGAGCTCTGCCCGACGCCGCTGTGACTCGGCGGCGAAGCCGCGGCGCACCTCGGCCCGGGCACGCACGACCTCGCCGACAGCGAGGACGGCGGCATCCGTCAACAGCAGCGCACCCACGTGCCACGCCTCGCCGCGCGCCACGATGCGCGGAGCCCGGGCGATGCCGAGCACGCGGCGGGGCTCGATCAGCTCGCCGAGCGCCTCGCGCGGCACTCCCGCGAGCCGTGCGCGAGCACCGGCGAGCAGGTCCTCGACGTCGGTGCCCATCGCATTCCCCGGCTGCGGCGTCAGGCCGCGTCGTCCTCGACGGGTACGAGCTCGTCGCGCGTGACACTGTCGCCGCGCAGCGCCATGGCGATGAGCGGGAAGAGGAGCACCGAGAGCATGCCGGCACCGACGAGCACCGACGCCATCCCCGACGCGAGAAGGCCCTCGTCCACGCCGATCGCAGTGACGGCGACGATGATCGGCAGCCCGGTGGCGCCCATCAGCATGACCGCGAAGCGGTCGCGCAGGTCGGCGCCCGGCGGCGCGGCGAGGGCCGAGGGAAGCCCCCGCACGAGGAAGAGCGCGATGAGCGCCGCCGGCACGAGCGCGAGGAGGTGGGGGTTCTCGAGCAGCGCTTCGAGGTCGAAGGTCACGCCCGTGTAGATGAAGAAGATCGGCACGAGGAAGCCGAAGGCGACGGCCTCGATCTTGCTCTCGACGGCTTCGCGATCCACCTCCTTCGCCTCGCGCATGAGCAGCCGCCAGACGATCCCGGCGGTGAACGCCCCCAGCAGCATGTCGATGTCGAGCGCGATGCTGAGCGTCACGAGCGCGACGAGGATCAGCAGCACCGCGCGCACGGCGAACTGCCCCGAGGTGTGCAGGGTGGAGTTCACGAACGCGTGCAGCCGCCCCTGCGGCACGCGCATCGCCCACCACACCGCGACGCCGGCGATGAGGGCGAAGAGCACCAGCACGATCGTCGCGCCGCCGGGGTCGCGCCCGCCGAGGAACACCGAGATCGCGATCAGGGGGCCGAACTCGCCGACGGTGCCGAGGGCGCTCACCGACTGCCCGAACGGTGTGCGCAGCTCGCCCGCGTCGCGCAGGATCGGCAGCAGGGTGCCGAGGGCGGTCGAGGCCAGCGCGACGCCGATGATGACGCCGGCCTCGCCGGGCACGAGCACGAAGCCGATCGCGATCCCGGTCGCGATGCTGACGAACCAGCCGAACCACGCGCGGCGCCCGCGACGGCCGTGCAGCGCGCTCGCCTGGATCTCGGTGCCGGCGACGAAGAACAGCATCGCGAGACCGAACTCCGACAGGGCGTTGGCGAATTCCGACTCCTGCACCCAGCCGAGGACGCTCGGCCCGAAGACGATCCCGAGCACCAGCTCGAACACCACGATCGGCACCCGCAGCACCCGCCCGGTACCGCGCGCGAGGAGCGGCGCGAGCACCGCGAGCAGGCTGATGACGAGCAGGGATGCGACGTGGTCCACCCGGCCAGCGTATTGCCGAGGGCGTCCTCAGACGGCGCGGGGGGTGCGTGGGGTGTGATGGGCGACCTCGGGCGCGGGTACGACGGCGAGGGTGCCCGTGCGCGGACCCCGGATCTCGCGGTGCAGGCGCTCCATGCGCTCGTCCAGCTCGGCGGCCGTGTCGGCGGCATCTTTCAGGCTCGCCAGCAGCTCGTCGGGGACGCGCGTGTCGTACTTGTAGTAGATCTTGTGCTCGAGGCTCGCCCAGAAATCCATCGCGATCGTGCGGAACTGCACCTCGACGGGCACCTCGACGCGTCCGGTCGAGAGGAACACCGGCACCTCGACGATCGCGTGCAGGCTCTTGTAGCCGTTGGGCTTGGGCTCTGCGATGTAGTCCTTGACGGTGAGGACGCGGATGTCGTCCTGCGCCGTGAGCAGGTCGAACAGGCGATACGCGTCGGCGACGAAGCTGCACGTGATGCGGACTCCGGCGATGTCGGTGATGCTCTCGCGGATCGAGGCGAAGTCGCCGTCGACGCCCTTGCGCTGCACCTTCTCGACGAGGCTGTCGGGCGACTTCACGCGGCTGGAGACATGCTCGATCGGGTTGTAGTCGTGGACGAGCTGGAACTCGTCGCGGAGGATCCCGATCTTCGTCTCGATCTCCTGCATGCCGAACCGGTACTCGAGCAGGAACCGCTGCAGCTCATCGCGGACGGTGCGCAGCTCTCCTGCCGAGATCGTGATGGGGGTGTCGTCGGGACTCGAAGCGGACAGAAGCGCCGCGGGATCAGCCATGCCCCCACGGTAGGCAGGCCCCCTACGAGAGTCCTGTGAGTGGGCGATCAGTCCTCGAGGGCGCGGCGGGCGCCCGCCAACGCCTTCGCGGCATCACGGGCACGGGATGCCGCCGCGTCACGCTCTGACTCGAGCGTGTTCAGCTCGGCCGCAGTGGTCACGGCATCCGCCTCGAGCCGGGCCAGGTCGCGCCGCAGGTCGTCGATGCGCTCGGCGAGGTGGTCGGCGCGCTCGCGCGTCTTGCCGAGCTTCGCCTCGGCGCCGGCGAGCGTGCGCTCGGCCTCGTTCGACGCGCGCTCGGCCTCGCGCGCCGCCTTCTCGGCGGCCTTGCGCGCGCGGCGCTCGGCGAGATCGTCGCGGGCCGGTGCGGGCGCCGCGCCCGGCAGCGAGCCGCCGACGGCGTCGGCGAGGTCTGACTCTTCGAAGGCGCCGGCCTCGAGCGAACGGACCAGCCGCGCCGTCATCACGGCTGCGGCGGCCGCGGCATCCATCACCGCCGCGTTGATCGTCTTCTCGACCTCATCGTGCGCCGCGGCGCTCACCGGTACCCCGGCGTCGCGCGAGAGGCCCGATGCCTGCGTCGCGAGGGCCGCGACGAGGGCGCGGCGCTGCCGGCCGAGGCGCGAGAGCTCGGCCGCGTCGAGGTCGTCCTGCGCGTCGCGCAGCGCCGCCGACAGCTCGAGCGCGTCGGCGAGCTGGCCCTCGCGGGCGAGGAGGTTCACCGCCCACGCGGCGACCGAGGGCTTGCGCAGCGTCTTCAGCTGCGCGCGGAGCGCGGGGGCGGATGCTGCGGCCCGGGCGTTTCGCGCGGCGGTGAAGTCGGCTGGCGGGAGCGCGTAGAGCTCGGCCGCGATCGCGTCGAGGGCGTCGGTCGCTCCGGTGCTTTCGTCCACGCGCCCATTCTCGCTGGCGCGGGGTGGAGTTTGGGACCGGAGATGTGCCGAGGCTGTCGTGTCTCCCTGGGTTTGGGGCGCGTTGCGTGCGCGACACGCCGAGGCGGCCGGCGTGTCGTGCGCGGAAGACGCCCCAAACCGAGGTGGCTGGGTCAGCGGCGACGTGGCGCGGTCAGCCCGCGAGCGCCGCGGCCGCCTGCCGGGCGGCGCCCAGCGCGACGTACTCTCCGGCGTCGGGCACCTCGACGGGGATGCCGAAGACGAGCGGCGCGATCTGGCGCACGGCCTCGGATTGGGCTCCACCGCCGATGAGGAGCGCCCGCTCGAGCGGGACGCCGAGCGCGCGGAGCGCCTCGAGGCCGGCACCGAGGCCGCCGAGCATGCCCTCGACCGCTGCGCGCGCGAGGTTCTCGCGCGTCGTCGAGGCCAGGGTCATGCCGGTCAGCGACGCAGTGGCGTCAGGGAGGTTCGGGGTGCGCTCGCCTTCGAAGTACGGCACCAGTGCGAGTCCGGCAGCTCCCGGGTCGGCGGCGAGCGCCAGCCGGCTGAGCTCGGCGTGGTCGACCCCGAGCACGCGCGCGATCGCATCCAGCACGCGCGCGGCGTTGAGCGTCGCCACGAGCGGCAGGAAGCGCCCGGTGCAGTCGGCGAAGCCCGCGACAGTGCCGGTCGGGTCGATCGTGCGCGACTCGCTGACGGCGAAGACCGTGCCGCTCGTGCCGATCGAGACGACCACATCGCCCGGACCCGCTCCGAGACCGAGTGCCGCACCGGCATTGTCGCCGGCGCCCGGCCCGACGCGTCGGCCGTCGGCATCCGTCACCCATTCGTCGGCGCCCAGGACGCGCGGCAGGATCGCGTCGTGCCCGAGGGCTGCGATGAGCAGGTCGTGGTCGTAGCCGCCGGTCGCGGGGTTCCAGTAGCCGGTTCCGGAAGCGTCGGAGCGGTCGGTGACGAGCTCGTCGAACACGGGGCCGCGGGGCGACTCCTCCGCCGGGCCAAAGCCCCGCAGGCGCCACGTGAGCCAGTCGTGCGGCAGTGCGACGGCGGCGACCAGCGCCGCGTTGTCGGGCTCGTGGTCGTGCAGCCACCGCAGCTTGGTGATGGTGAACGAGGCGACGGGCACCAGCCCCGAGCGCTCGGCGAGTGCGTCGGCGCCGAACTCCGCGATCAGATCGGCCGCGGCTCCGGCTGAACGGGTGTCGTTCCACAGGAGGGCGTCGCGGATCACGCGGCCCTCGGCATCCAGCGCCACCATGCCATGCTGCTGCCCGCCGATGGCCCACGCCGCGACGTCGTCGAGACCCCCCGCGTCGGTGATCGCCGCGCGCAGGGCCGCCCACCACGCACCGGGGTGCACCTCGGTGCCGTCGGGGTGCGACGCGCGCCCCGTCCGCACGACCACGCCGGTCGCGGCATCCGTCATGACGACCTTGCACGACTGCGTCGACGAGTCGACTCCCATGACCAGCGTCATCGCTCCCGGTCCTTTCGCTTCCACCGTCTACGGACGAGACACGCCGCGCTCAGGTCAGGCGGCGGCGGCGTGTCCCGTCCGTAAACGGCTGTGGGGGTGGGGTGGGTCAGCGGGCGCCGAGCAGGTGCTCGGTGGCCAGCTGCTGCAGGCGCACGAAGCCGCCGCCCTTGCCGCCCATGTAGACACCGGCGTCGAAGTCCTCGTACGCCGAGCGGTCGGCGAGGAAGTCGTCGTAGGTCTCGCCCGGGTTCAGCGTCGGGGTCGACAGCTCGAAGACCTTCGCGGCCTCGAGAGCCTCCTGCACCTCGGGGTCGGCGCGGAAGGCCGCGGCGCGCTCCTTGAGGAGGAGGTAGGTGCGCATGTTGGCGGATGCCGACTCCCACACGCCCTTCTCGTCCTCGGTGCGGCTGGGCTTGTAGTCGAAGTGACGGGGGCCCTCGTAGGCGGGAACGCCACCGGGGCCGCCGTTCTCGAGCAGGTCGACGAGCGCGAACGCATTGTGCAGGTCGCCGTGGCCGAACACGAGGTCCTGGTCGTACTTGATGCCGCGCTGGCCGTTGAGGTCGATGTGGAAGAGCTTGCCGTGGTACAGCGCCTGGGCGATGCCGGCGGCGAAGTTCAGACCCGCCATCTGCTCGTGTCCGACCTCGGGGTTGAGGCCGACGAGCTCGGGACGCTCGAGCGAGTCGATGAAGGCGATCGCGTGACCGAGCGTCGGCAGCAGGATGTCGCCGCGCGGCTCGTTCGGCTTCGGCTCGATCGCGAAGCGGATGTCGTAGCCCTTGTCGGTGACGTAGTCGCCGAGCAGGTTCACGGCCTCGCGGTAGCGCTCGAGCGCCTGGCGGATGTCCTTGGCGGCGTCGTACTCGGCGCCCTCGCGGCCTCCCCACATGACGAACGTCTTGGCGCCGAGCTCGGCACCGAGGTCGAGCTGGCGGAAGACCTTGCGCAGAGCGAAGCGGCGGACGTCGCGGTCGTTGGCGGTGAAGCCACCGTCCTTGAAGACCGGGGCGGAGAAGAGGTTGGTCGTGACCATCGGCACGATGAGGCCGGTGTCGGCGAGCGCGCCCTTGAGTCGATCGATCTGGGTCTGCCGCTCGGCATCCGTCGAACCGAAGGCGAACAGGTCGTCGTCGTGGAACGTGAGGCCGTAGGCGCCGAGCTCGGCGAGCTTCTCGACGACGTGGACGACGTCGAGCGCGGGGCGGGTCGGTCCGCCGAACGGATCGGTGCCGTTGTATCCGACGGTCCAGAGACCGAACGAGAACTTGTCGGCGGGGGTGGGGGTGGCCATGACGCTCCTTCGCGGGAATTGTTGCGTACGACAACCTATAGCATTTCGGGCGCCGCGTCCACCCCGCTCGGCACGCGCGACGCCGGTCCGATAGTTTCGAGCACTAGCATCGACGCATGACCGATACACCCCGGGTGACACTCGCCGCGATCGCGGAGGAGGCGGGCGTCTCGCTCGCGACGATGTCGAAGGTCCTCAACGGCCGCGCCGACGTCGCGCCGGCGACGCGAGCTCGCCTCGAGGAGCACCTCGCCCGCCACGGCTACACCCGGCGCAGCGCCACGCAGCGCACAGAGTTCGTCGAGCTCGTCTTCCACGAGCTCGAGCCCAGCTGGTCGATGGAGGTCATCGAGGGGGTCGAGGAGGTCGCCCACGCGGCGGGGCTCTCGGTCGTCCTCACCGTCAGCGGCGACCGCCACGCGCCGGGCGCCGAGTGGATCGACGGCGTGCTGCGCCGCCGCCCGGTCGGGGTGATCCTCGTCTTCTCCGACATCGCGGCGCCATACCGCGAGAAGCTGCGCTCGCGCGGCATCCCGTTCGTCATCGTCGACCCCGCCGGCGACCCGTCCCCCGACGTGCCGTCGGTCGGCTCGGCGAACTGGTCGGGCGGACTCATGGCGACCCGCCACCTCATCGAGCTCGGCCACCGTCGCATCGCCGCGATCACCGGCCCCGAAGACATGATGTGCTCGCTCGCCCGCGTCGACGGCTATCGCTCGGCCATGAACGCCGCCGGACTCCCCATCGACCCCGAGCTGATCCGCTTCGGCGACTTCCACCCCGGCGGCGGCGAGGCCCGCGCGCGGGAACTGCTCGCCCTGCCCGAGCCGCCCACGGCGATCTTCGCGGGCAGCGACCTGCAGGCCCTCGGGGCGATCGCGGCGGGATCCGCGGCCGGACTCCGCGTGCCCGACGACCTCTCGGTCGTGGGATACGACGACATCGCGCTCTCGCGCTGGATGAGCCCGCAGCTGACCACCGTCCACCAGCCACTGCGCCGCATGGGCGAAGAGGCGACGCGGCTCGCCCTCCGCCTGGCCGACGGTGCGGGCGTCGAGACGCTGCGCATGGATCTCGCGACGCACCTGGTCGTCCGGGGAAGCACCGCGCGCCTCGAAACATGACACCGCAACTTACGAAAGAAGTTTCGTAACATTTCTGACACGAACTGACTCCACGCCGGATGCTGCGGCATATGTTTGCCGCACCCACAAATCCAGCGCAAAGGAGCGCAGACGTGAGCCGACGACGTGCTGGCTGGGGGATCGCCGCGGCGATCTCCGCGGCCGCCCTGATCCTCTCCCCCCTCACCCCCGCGGTCGCCGCGCCGGTGACCGTCTCGTCCATCGATTTCGAAGACGGCACGATCGGCGACTGGACCCAGAGCGGCGGTGACGGCTCGACCCTGACGTTCGTCGCCGACCCCGAGGGCTCCGGCACCGTGCTGCGGGTCAATGACCGAGCCGCCGACTATGTCGGCATCCAGAGCCCGACCACGATCTTCGAGACCGGCGAGACCTACACGGTCTCGGCCAAGGTGCGCCTCGCCCCGGGAACCCCGGGCTCCGCCGGCGTTCGGTTCGTCGGCAAGCCCGGCTACGGATGGATCGGCAACACGACGATGACGGCGGACGCCTGGACCACCGTCTCGGGGCAGTGGACCGCACCGGCACCCGAGGACGGCACGCCGTTCCAGATCTACCTCGGCACCGCCGAGACCGGCTCCCCCTACTCGTACCTCGTGGACGACGTGCTCATCACCGCCGAGGCTCCCGAACCGCCGGCCGACACGGTCGTGCTGCAGAGCGACTTCGAAAGCGGCACGGCTCCGTGGACCGGTCGCGGTGCGACGATCGCCCAGACGGATGCCGCGGCCCACACGGGAACGCACGCGCTCGCGATCACGAACCGCACGAGTTCGTGGAACGGTGCGTCGGTCGACGTGTCCACCCTCTTCGAGCCGGGCGTCACGTACACGATCTCGGCATGGGTGCGGCTCCTCGACCCCGCAGCGACCCCCGTCGGGGTGAACCTCGGCGCGAACCAGCCCGGGGCCGACAACGAGTACCCGTGGGTCGGATCCCGCCCGACCGTCGGCGCCGACTGGGTGCAGCTCACCGGCACCTATGTGAACGACGCCGCGCACCCGGCGGCATCCCTCTATGTCGAAGCCGCCGCGGCCGGCGTCGATCTCGTGCTCGACGACGTGCTCATCACCGCGCCGGCCGACTCCCCCGACGAGCCCGAGCCCGGCATCGTGATCGACACCGACTTCGAAGACGCCACGCTGCAGGGCTGGTCGATCCGGCAGACCGGATCGGGAGACCCGCAGCTGGCGACGACGACCGACGCCGCGCACACCGGCGACTATTCGGCGCGCGTCTCCAATCGCACCTCGCAGGGCCAAGGACCCCAGTACGACGTCGTCGGGCTGCTCGAGCCGGGCGTGACCTACGAGGTCGAGGCATGGGTCAAGTTCGAGGGCGAGCCCGGAGACATGACCCTGAGCGCCCGCACACTGAGCGGCACATCGGAGTCGTTCACGAACCTCGTGCAGTTCACCGGTCTGTCGCAGACGGAGTGGGTGCGCGTGGGCGGAACCTTCACGATCCCTGCGTTCGACGAGGCCGCCGAGCTCTACTTCGAGACGCGGTGGGTGAGCGAGGGCGCAGCCGGCAACACGTCGCCGTTCCTCGTCGACGACATCGTCGTCAGCATCCCCGAGCCCGCCGTGATCGACACGAGCCTCACGCCGATCATGGACACGCTCGACTTCCCGGTGGGGGTCGCGATCGACAGCCGCGAGACGGCCGGTTCGGCGTCGGATCTGCTGCTGCACCACTTCGACCAGATCACCGCCGAGAACCACATGAAGCCCGAGGCCTGGTACGACGGCACAGGCACCTTCGGCATCCACGAGCAGGCCGCGACCCTCATGCAGTTCGCGAAGGACGAAGGGCTCGGCATGTACGGGCACGTGCTCGTGTGGCACAGCCAGACCCCGGCCTGGTTCTTCCAGAACGCGGCCGGCGAACCCCTCACCACGAGCGAGGCCGACAAGCAGTTCCTGCGCGAGCGGCTGCGCACGCACATCTTCGCGGTCGCGGAGAGCCTCAGCGCCTACGGCCCCTACGGCGGCGGCAATCCGCTCGTCGCGTTCGACGTCGTCAACGAGGTGGTCTCCGACAGCGGCGAGAACCCCGACGGGCTCCGCCGCAGCGAGTGGTTCCGCATCCTCGGCGAAGAGTTCATCGATCTCGCGTTCCGCTACGCCGACGAGGCGTTCAACGAGGTGTACGCGGCGCCCGGCGCGGAGCGCCCGGTGACGCTCTTCATCAACGACTACAACACCGAGCAGGACGGCAAGCAGCAGCGCTACCTCGACCTCGTCGAGCGCCTGCTCGCTCGCGGGGTGCCGGTCGACGGCGTGGGGCACCAGTTCCATGTCAACCTCGCGATGCCGGTGACGGCGCTCGAGACCGCGATCAAGCGCTTCCAGCACCTGCCGGTCGTCCAGGCGGTCACCGAGTTCGACGTCCCGACGGGCACGCCCGTCACCGCGGCGCTGCTCATCGAGCAGGGCTACTACTACCGCGACGCGTTCCGGATCTTCCGCGAGTACGCCGCCGACATGTTCAGCGTGACCGTGTGGGGACTCACCGACGGGCGCAGTTGGCGCGACAGCTCGGGCGACCCGCTCGTGTTCGACGACGGGTTCCAGGCCAAGCCCGCCTACTTCGGGACGGTCGGCGGCGATCTCGCTGCGCGCCTGCGCACCGCGAACGTCTTCGCGGGCGACGTCGCGCTCGGCCCCGACGCGACGTCGTCGCCCGAGTGGCAGCGCCTGCCGCAGCACGCCGTCGAGAGCACGGCGCGGTTCCAGCTGCGGTGGGCCCCGGAACACCTGACGGCGTTCGTGAGCGTCGACGACGCGACGACGGATGCCACGGATGCCGTCGCCTTCGAGGTCGACGGCGCGGTGGTCACGGTGCCGCGCAGCGGCGCCGCCGGCCCCGTGGTGACCGAGCGCGAGGGCGGCTACGACGTGGTGGCGCACCTGCCGATCACCCCGGCCCAGGGCGACGCGGTCGCGTTCGACGTACGGGTGACGGATGCCGCGACGACCGTGGGCTGGAACACGCCCGGCGCCGTCGGAACCCTCACCCTCGTCGAGCCGCTGTCGTTCCTCGAGGTGGTCGAGGCACCCGACGCACCGGCGATCGACGGCGCGATCGACGGCCTCTGGAGCCAGGCGAACGCGGTGACCACCGGCAAGCAGGTCGAAGGCACCAGCGGCGCGAGCGCGACCGTGCGGACGCTGTGGATGGAGAACACCCTCTACGTGCTGGCACAGGTGGCCGACCCGACCGTCGACGTGTCGGGATCCGACCCGTGGATCCAGGACTCGGTCGAGCTCTACGTCGACGCCGGCAACTACAA
The DNA here is from genome assembly GCF_005502885.1 of Microbacterium sp. 2FI. GTDB lineage: Bacteria > Actinomycetota > Actinomycetes > Actinomycetales > Microbacteriaceae > Microbacterium. The sequence continues at coordinate 99,782 of NZ_SCMR01000004.1, read as the reverse complement.
GAACGGCTCGTACCGCTACGACGACTCGCAGATCCGCATCAGCGCCGAGAACCAGGTGTCGTTCGGCACCGGCGACGAGGCGTTCCAGCGGGCGCGCGTGCAGAGCGAGACCACGCCGGTCGAGGGCGGCTACATCGTCGAGGCGGCGATCAGCCTGCTCGAGTACGGCGGTGCGGGCAGCTTCCACGGCCTCGACTTCCAGGTGAACGACGCCACCGCGGGCGCGCGCACGTCGATCCGCAACTGGGCCGACCCCACCGGCGCGGGCTATCAGTCCACGGCCCGCTGGGGCGTGGGAGAGCTCGTCGAGGCGGCGGTTCCGACCGACGTCGTCAACACGGTCGCCCCCTCGATTGCGGGAACCCCCGTCGTCGGCGAGACGCTGCGGGCGGATGCCGGAACGTGGGAGCCCGCGGGCGCCACGTTCATGTACCGGTGGCAGGCCGACGGGGACGACATCCCCGGGGCGAAGAAGTCGACCTACAAGATCAAGCCCCGCGATGCGGGCGCCTCGATCACGGTGGTCGTGACCGCGTCCGCCCCCGGACTCGCGGACGGCTCGGCGGTCTCGGCATCGGTGGTTGCGGAGCCCGCCCCGAAGCGGGTGCCGCCCGGGCACGCGCGCTGAGCGCTGCCGAGGGCCGCACGGCGGGCGGGGCGCTCCTGCCCGCCGTGCAGAACGGCGGAGATCCGCAATCCGGAGGGCCGAAGCACCGGCATCCATCCTCCGTTCTGCGGATCTCCTCCGTTTGCGTACCCCGCGCGAGGGGCAACCCCACCGCACACGAAGAAAGCGGTGCGGGTGGCGAACCACCCGCACCGCTTCCCGCGGCGGCCTCAGTCGTCGGGGGTGACTGCGACGGCCGCGTGCAGGCGCCTGGTGTGGTCGACCACACGCGCGGCACCGGTGATCCGCACCGAGCGGGTCGCGACGATCTCGGCGCTCGAGCGTCCGAAGCCGAAGACGAGCTCGCCGGGCTCGATGATGCGCCGCCCGTCGATGCCCGTGAACGAGGCGAGGTCTGCGGGGACGTCGAACGACACCCGGACGCGCTCCCCCGCAGCGAGCGGCACCCGCGCGTACGCGATGAGCCGCTGGACGGGCCTCACGGTCGAGGCGACCGGATCGTGGAGATACAGCTGCACCACCTCGACGCCGTCGCGCTCGCCGGCGCTTCCGACGTGGATCGAGACCGTCACCGAGCCGTCGGCGGAGATCTCGGAGGCCGAGGCCGCGGCATCCGACCACACCGACGTCGCGTACCCGAGGCCGTGTCCGAAGGCGAACGCGGGGCTCGGGTCGATGTTCGAGACGTCGTTCACGCGCGCGAGGGTCGAGGCGAGGTACGTCGAGGGCTGGGCGCCGGAATCGCGCGGGATGCTGACCGGCAGGCGTCCGCTCGGGTTGACGCGTCCGCTCAGGACCCCGGCGATCGCGTCGGTGCCGGCCTCGCCCGCGAAGAAGGTCTGCACGATCGCCGCGGCACACTCGGGCGCCGCACCCAGCGCGTACGGGCGTCCCGAGAGCAGCGTGACGACGGTCGGCACCCCCGCCGCGAGCACCGCGTCCAGCAGCGCCTGCTGGGCACCGGGCAGCGTCAGGTCGGCTGCGTCGCACCCCTCGCCGCTGGTGCCGCGACCGAAGAGCCCGGCCCGGTCGCCGAGGGCGAGCACGACGACGTCGGCAGCGGATGCCGCGGCCACCGCCTCGGCGAACCCGTCGGTCTCACCGCCGTCGATCGTGGTTCCGGGCGCGTGGACGATGTCGGCGGCGGGGAACTCGGCGGCGAGCGCCTCGAGAAGGGTCGGCAGCGCGATGCCGATCGGCACCTCGGGATGCCGCACCCCCACGTGCGAGGGGAACGAGTAGCACCCGAGCACGGCGTAGGGATCGGCGGCCGTGGGGCCGACGACGGCCATGCGCGGCGGCGCCGCGAGAGGCAGCGTGCCGTCGTTGGAGACGAGGATGACCGCCTCTTCCGCGAGGCGCCGGGCGAGGTCGCGGTTTGCGGGCGGGTCGAGGTCGACGAGGCCGCGTACGGCGTCGGCGTCGTCGTTCGCACCGCCGGCGGGCCCGGCGAGCGCGGCAAGTGCCGGCGGGACGGGGTTCCAGCCCGCGTCGAGCAGACCGAGGTCGATCTTCTGGCGCAGCACGCGCCGCAGTGCCCGGTCGACGAGCGCCTCGTCGACCCGGCCGTCCTCGACGGCGCGCACGAGCTCGAGCCCGAAGGTCTTCACGGTCGGCAGCTCGACGTCGATGCCGGCGGCGAGGGCTGCCGCCGCGGCATCCGTCCATCCTTCGCTGTGGCCGTGGAGCTCTTTGAGGAAGGCGATCGAGAAGTAGTCGGCGACGACCGTCCCCTCGAAGCCCCACTCGTCGCGGAGGAGTCCGGTGAGCAGCCGCGCGTCGGCGGCCGTCGGCACGCCGTCGAGGTCGGTGTACGAGTTCATCACCGACCGCACCCCGCTTTCGCGCAGCGCCATCTCGAACGGGGGCAGCAGCACGTCGGCGAGCTCGCGTGCGCCGACGGAGACCGGCGCCAGGTTGCGCCCGCCCTTCGACGCCGAGTAGCCGACGAAGTGCTTGAGTGTCGCGACGACACCGGCCGACTCGACGCCCTGGATGTAGGCGGTCGCGACCGTGCCGACGAGGTACGGATCTTCGCCGATCGTCTCCTCGACACGGCCCCAGCGCGCGTCGCGCACGACGTCGAGCACCGGCGCGAGGCCCTGGTGCACGCCGAGCGAGCGCATGTCGCTGCCGATGCGGGCGCCCACCTCGCGGACGAGGTCGGGGTCGAAGCTCGCGCCCCAGCTGAGCGGGACGGGGTACGCGGTCGCGCCCCACGTCGCGAAGCCCGCGAGGCACTCCTCGTGCGCCAGCGCGGGAATGCCGAAGCGATTCGCCGCGACGATGCGCTGCTGTGCGCGCTGCAGCGACAGCGCGCCGACAGCGGGGTCGACCGGCGCCGTGCCGAACGGGCGCGTGAGCTGGCCGAGACCGGCCGGCAGCAGCGCCTCGAGGTCGACGTCGTCGCTCAGGTCGTGCTGGTGGGGCGCGACGTCTTCGCCGTCGTCGGAGGCGCCGACCCACACGCCGTACAGCTGCGCGATCTTCTCGGCGACGGTCATCTCCGCCACGAGGGCGTCGACGCGCTCATCGACGGGGCGTGACGCGTCGTGCCACGGCGTCTTCAGGCGCGCCGCGCCAGGGAGCTCGGACAGGGTCATCCCTTCACCGCCCCGGTGAGACCGCCGACGATCCGCTTCTCGGCGAGCAGGAAGAACACGAGCGCGGGGATCATCGCGAGCGACGTGTAGGCGAGCACCGCGCCGGTGTCCTGCGAGTACTGCGACGAGAACTGGGTGACCCCGAGGGGCAGGGGCCACAGCTCCTGCGGGAGCGACCCGGTGCTGATCACGAGGAGCGGAAGCAGATAGCTGTTCCAACTGCCGACGAAGGCGAGGATGCCGACGGTGATGAGTCCGGGCTTGGAGAGGGGCAGCAGAATCCGCCAGAAGAACCCGATGCGCGATGCCCCGTCGATGAAGGCCGCCTCTTCGAGCTCGTCGGGGATCGCTCGCAGGAACGGCACCAGGATGATGATCGTCGTCGGCAGCGCGAACGCGATGCCCGGGATGATCACGCCGAGATACGTGCCGTGGAGGCCGAGCGTGCGCAGCAGCAGCGTGAGCGGCAGCGCCGCGACCGTGATCGGGAACATGAGCCCGGCCGCGAACAGCGTGTACAGCCCCTGCCGGCCGCGGAAGTCGTAGCGCGCGATCACGAAGGCCGCCATGAGGCCGGCGATGACGACGCCGACGGTGGTGGCGACCGCGAGCACCGTGCTCGCGAAGACGTTGCCCCAGAAGCGGGGCGAACCGAGCACGGTGACCCAGTTCTCGAGCACCCACGGGTCGGGAAGCCCCGCGGGGTTCGCGTTGAGGTCGCCGGTGGTGCGGAACCCGCCGATGAAGACGTACAGCACCGGGCCGATGGCGACGGCGGCGACGACGAGCGCGACGAGGTAGACGAAGGGCTGGCCCCAGTCGAAGCGACGGCCGGCGGGGGCGGATTCCGGAGCGTCGGCCCGGCCGGTGACGATGGTGGTGGTGGCGGACACGTCAGCGCACCTGCTTTCTCTTGCTGCGGGCGCTCGGTTTCGTGATGGCGCCGGTGAGGTCGCGGCGGAGGGCGAAGCGCTGGTACGCGAGGGCGATGACGAGCGAGATGACGAAGAGGATCACGGCGATCGCGCTGCCGTAGCCGGGCTGGCCGGCGAACTGGCCCTGCTGCACCATGTACGTCGCCATCGTCTCGGTGGCGATGCGGCGGACGGCGGGGGCGACGGTCACCCACACCATGTCGAAGACCTGGAGCGAGCCGATGATAGAGAGGAACGCCCAGATGCGGATCGTGGGCCCGAGCAGCGGCAGCGTGATGTGCCGCTGCACCTGCCACCAGCTCGCGCCGTCGATCTGCGCGGCCTCGGCGAGCTCTTCGGGGATGCCCTGGAGGCCCGCGAGGAACAGCAGGATCGCGAAGCCGATGTACTTCCACGTGAGGATGAAGAAGATCGTCCACAGCGCGATCTCGGGGTCGGCGAGCCAGTTGCGGGCGAGGAACCCGAGACCCATCGACTCGAGGGTGGCGTTGACGGCGCCCGTCGGCTGCAGGATGAGCTTCCACGCGAGGCCGGCGATGACCTCGGCGAGCACGTACGGCACGAAGATCAGCAGGCGGAAGACGCTGCGGCCCCGCAGGCGCCGGTTCAGCAGCAGCGCGACGCCGATGGCGATCGGCCCCTGGATGAGCAGCGACATCACGAGGATGAAGAAGGTGTTGCCGATCGCCTTCTGGAACTCGGGGGTCGTCAGCGCCCGCACGTAGTTGTCGAAGCCGACGAACCGCTCGGGTTCGGCCAGATCGTCCCACTGGAACGCCGGGGGCAGGTTGTAGAAGCTGTAGACCGCCGCGAGGATGACCGGGAGGATGACGAACCCGATGAACAGCACAAGCGCGGGAGTGACGAACAGGAAGATCTCGAGCCGCTTGCGGGTCTGACCGCGCCGGGCCCGGGGTGCCGGGGAAGGCCCCGGGCCCGCGGTGACCGCGGGCCCAGGGTTGGTGAGAGTGGTCATGATTCCTAGAGTGTCGCCGCGGCGTCCTGCATGCGGGTCACGATGTCCTCGGGCGAACCCGTCCCTGCGAACAGGTTGACGATGCCCTCGTTCATGGCGTTGCCGACCGTGGTGCCGAACGCGGTGTCGAGCCACAGCTGGACGAAGGAGGACTCCGCGAGTCCCTCCGCGACCATCACGAGGTTCGGGTCCTCGAGCGAGCCGACCGCCGCCGGGACGGTGGGGATGCCGGATCCGCTTGCTGCGAAGCGACTCTGGATGTCTTCGCTCAAGATGAAGGCGAGGAGGTCGGCGCACTCCGGCGGTGCCTCTGCCGAGCAGCCGAAGCCGTCACCACCGCCGAGGGCCGCGGTCGGGTCGCCGGCCGCGCCGTCGATGCCCGGGACGGGGAACCAGCCGAGGAAGGCGGGAACCTGCTCGTCGGGGGTGAGCCCGCCGATCACACCGGCGTTCCAGTGACCCATGAGCTCCATCGACGCCTGGCCGTTCGCCACGAGACCGGCCGAGCTGCCCGCGCCCTGCTGGGCGGGGGTGCCGAGGAAGCCCTCCTGGAAGGGCTCGATGCCGAGGAAGTCCTGCAGCTGCTCGCCGGCTTCGACGAAGCATTCGTCACTGAAGTCGAAGTCGGTCTCGGCTGCCGCCAGCGCGTCGGGCGAGCATGACTTGAGGGCGAACTGGTACCACCAGTGCGCAGCGGGCCAGCCGTCGCCGGCGCCCACCGCGATCGGGGTGAAGCCGGCCTCGCGGAGGGCGCCTGCGGCGTCGACGAGGTCGTCGAAGGTCTCAGGGACATCGACACCCGCCTCGGCGAAGTGCTCGGTGTTGTACCAGAAGCCCTCGATGCCGAAAGTGAACGGCACCGCGTACGTCTCACCGCCGACCTGCCACGGGTTCACCGTCGCGCCGACGCTGGCGATCGTGTCGGGGATGACGTCGTCGAGCTGCATGAGGTAGTCGTTGGACACCTGGTCGCGCAGCTCGCCGCCCGGCCACACCTGGAACAGGTCCGGCGGGTCGCCCGCCGCGAGGGCGTTTGGGATGAGCGTGCGCTGCAGCTCCTCGTTCTGGTAGCCGGTCTGCTCGACCGTGACGCCGGGGTTCGCCGCCTCGAACTCTGCCGCGACCTCTTCCCAGACCGCGGGAAGCGGACCGGAGGTGGCGTTGTGCCACCACGTGATCGTGACCTCTTCGGCGTCGCCGCCGTTCTCCTCTTCGCCGCCGCCGGCGGCACAGCCGGCGAGGGCGCCGATGGCGAGCCCGGCCGCGGCGACACCCGCGACGAGCCGCTTGGTGCTGCGTGTGTTCATCTTCGAACCTCTCGAAAGTTTCGACGTCTACGTCGAAAGTGATGTGGACGACGCCAGGCTACGTTGTTGCAGATTTGAGGTCAAGAGCAACAAATACCGATTCGGCAACGGCGCGCCCTCTACAGTGAGTCTGGTGAGCGATCCGACACCGGCCGAGGGCGTGCGCCAGCGCAATCTGGCCCGCCTTCTGCGCCTCGTGCACTTGGAGGGTCCGCTCTCGCGAGCGGCTCTGACCGAGTCGACCGGTCTCAACCGCTCGACCGTCGCCGACCTCGTCGGAGAGCTCGCCCGCCAAGGACTCGTCGACGAGCGCGCGCCGGACCCGTCCCGCCGCGTCGGACGCCCGTCGCCGGTCGTCGCGATCGCGGCGGACGTCGTGGCGATCGCGGTCAACCCCGAGGTGGACGCGCTCGAGATCGCCGCCGTCGGCCTCGACCGCAGCATCCCGCTGCGCGAGCGCATCGACCTCGACCACCTCATCACCCCCACCGAGACCGCCGGGCTCGTCGCCGAGCGGGTCGCCGCATGGCGCGAGGGCCCACTCGCAGGCGCGCGGGTGATCGCGATCGCCCTCGCCGTACCCGGCCTCGTGCGAGCGGCCGACGGACTCGTGCGCAACGCCCCGCACCTGGAATGGATCGACGTGCCGCTGCGCGACCTCGTCGCAGACGCGACGGGCCTGCCGACGGTCGTCGGCAATGACGCGAGCCTGGGCGCTCTCGCCGAGCACCTGTACGGCGCCGCGCGAGGCGTCGACGATGTCGTGTACCTCAACGGCGGCGCGAGCGGCATCGGCGGCGGCCTGATCGTGCACGGCATCCCCGTGGGCGGGGCCGGCGGCTACGCGGGCGAGTTCGGCCAGAACCGCCCCGGCATCGCCGCGGCATCCGACCGCCGCGCCGGCGACGGCGTGCTCGAAGACGAGGTCAGTCGTGCGCGGCTGCTCGCGGTCGCGCGGCTCACCGCGGCCGACGAGCCGACGCTGGCCGCAGCGCTTGCGGGCGCGGGGCCCTCGGCCGACGAGGAGGTCGATCGGCAGCGCCGCATCCTGTCGACGGCGCTGTCGAACGCGGTCAACGTGCTGAACCCCTCGGTGATCGTGCTGGGCGGCTTCCTCGCCACGCTCGCGGCCGTCGACGTGCCGGGACTCGCCGACCTCGTACGCGGTCAGGCGATGGCGGCAGGAGGCGAAGATCTCGACATCCGCGTCGCCTCGCTCGCCGAGGACCGCCTCCTCATCGGCGCCGCCGAGGTCGCCTTCGCGGACCTGCTGCGCGACCCCTCAGCCTGAGGGCGGCGTCACCGGCCCTGCCACACCGCCGCGGGGGTGAGCGGCACGGGCGCGGGCCGTTCGACTGTCGTCGTCAGTCGCTCGCGGACCCCCGTGTCGGCGGAGACCTGCAGCATCGTCATGATCTCGAGCACGTGCAGCGCCATGGCACCGCTCGCGCGACCTGCGCCGGTGACGAGGTCGACCAGCCCCACGCCCCGGCCCGCGTCGACGTAGCCCGCCGACGGGGGCAGCGAATCCCACGCGCCACCGCGAACGTGCAGCCGCACCCCGCTGTCGGACGCGCTCGGGCCGCCGAAGTGGTTCGGATCGGGCACCCGCAGCGAGCCCTCGACACCGTGCACCTCGATCGGAGCCGCGGTCGAGGCCATCGCGTCGAAGCTCATCGTGACGGTCGAGAGCGCGCCCGAGCCGTGATGGAGGATGCCGGTGAGGTGCGTGTCGACCTCGACGCCGATCCGCTCCCCCGCGCGCGGCCCGGTGGCGATCACGCGCTCGGCGCGCGAGCGCGATGCCGCGCCCGAGACCGCTTCGACCGGGCCGAGCAGCTGCACCAGCGACGTCACGTAGTACGGCCCCATGTCCAGCAAGGGCCCACCGCCTGCGCGGTAGTAGAAGTCGGGATGCGGATGCCACGACTCGTGCCCCGCCGAGACCCACGTCGCCGAGGCCGACACCGGCGCGCCGATGCGCCCGCCGTCGACGGCTGCGCGCGCGGTCTGCACACCCGTTCCGAGCACGGTGTCGGGGGCCCCGCCGACCGCGACGCCCGCCGCGGCGGCGGCATCCATCACGGTCCTGGCGTCGGCGAGCGTCGCCGCGAGCGGCTTCTCGTTGTACACGGCTTTGCCGTGCGCGATCGCGGCGAGCGCGACCTCCGCGTGGGCCGCGGGAATGGTGAGGTTCAGCACGACATCGACCTCGGGGTCGGCCACGAGCTCTGCGGTCGTGAGCGCGCGGCAGCCCGGGATCGTGTTGGCCACCGCTCGCGCGCGGGCCATGTCGAGGTCGGCGACCGCTGCGAAGCGGACGAGAGGGGCCTGCGCGAGCGTGTCGAGGTACTGGCGTGAGATCACGCCGAGCCCGACGACGCCGATCCTCACCGGGTGCGTGAGGCCCACAGCATCCCCCTTTCGATGATCGTCCGCACGCTGTCGTCGAGCAGCACGTCGAGGCTGTGCCCGGGCGTCGCGACGAAGACGCGCCCGCTGCCCCACTCGCGCGTCCAGACGGCCGGCGATGTGATCGGCCGATGCCACGGGTGGTGCGGCTGCACGGGGTGCGTCGTGGTGGCGAGCACGTCGATCAGGTCGTCGTGCAGCACCCAGTACTGCTCGGTGCGGAGCGTGAAGTCGTCGACCCCCGCGGTGATCTCGTGGGTGCGTCCGAGCTCGGTGATCTCGACGACGTGCTCGAGGAAGCTGTCGCTCTCGTCACCCCGGATCTCATCGGGATGCTTCGACGGATGTGTGGCGAACTGGCCGCCCACCAGCTGCAGGTAGTCCGTGCTCGCCCGGAACGAATCGGCGATCCCGCCGTGCCAGCCGGCGAGCCCCGTTCCCGCCGCGACGGCGGCGCGCAGACCCCCGAGCGCCTCGCGCGAGATCTCCGACATCGTGACGCACTGCACCACGAGGTCGGTCGCGGCCATGCGATCGTCATCCGCGTAGACCTCGGGCTCGTCCGCGATCGACACCGCGAATCCGGAGGCCACGAGGAACGGGACGAACAGATCGGTCGCCGCGACCGGGTGGTGACCGTCCCAGCCACCGCGGACGACGAGGGCTGATCGGGACGCGCGGGCGGTCGGGACAGCGCTGGTCATGCTCCGACAATGCCACGCAGGCGGACGGACCGCCGCATCCGCTCTCGAACCCGGACGAACCGTCATGGCCGCCGCGCGGGCGCGCGGGTATCGTCGGGGACAACACACGGAAGGTCCGATATGTCGACCACGACCGAACGCCACGCCCGCACCGAGGCCGAACTGCAGGAGATGGCCAGAGACCATCTCTGGATGCACTTCGCCCGCCAGTCCGTCATGGAACCCGGCGGACCCGGGGTGCCCATCATCGTCAAGGGCGAGGGCCACCACATCTGGGATTCGCAGGGCAGGAAGTACTTCGACGGGCTCTCCGGCCTCTTCGTCGTCAACGCCGGGCACGGCCGCAAGCGCCTCGCCGAGGTCGCCGCCAAGCAGGCCGAGACCCTGGCCTTCTTCCCGATCTGGTCGTACGCGCACCCGGCCGCGATCGAACTCGCCGATCGCCTGGCCGACTACGCGCCCGGCGACCTCAACCACGTCTTCTTCTCGACCGGCGGCGGCGAGGCGGTCGAGACCGCGTTCAAGCTCGCGAAGTACTACTGGAAGCTCCAAGGCCAGCCGACCAAGCACAAGGTCATCTCGCGCTCGGTCGCGTACCACGGCACCCCGCAGGGCGCGCTGGCGATCACCGGCATCCCCGCCATGAAGGCGATGTTCGAGCCGGTCACCCCGGGCGGCTTCCGCGTCCCGAACACGAACTTCTATCGCGCCGGCGACATGGGCGCCCCCACCACGAGCCTCGAGGAGTTCGGCGTGTGGGCGGCCGACCGCATCGAGGAGATGATCCAGTTCGAGGGACCGGACACGGTCGCCGCCGTCTTCCTCGAGCCGGTGCAGAACTCGGGCGGCTGCTTCCCGCCCCCGCCCGGGTACTTCCAGCGCGTGCGCGAGATCTGCGACAAGTACGACGTGCTGCTGGTCTCGGACGAGGTCATCTGCGCGTTCGGCCGCATCGGCCACATGTTCGCGTGCGACGCGTACGGCTATGTCCCCGACATGATCACGTGCGCCAAGGGCATGACCAGCGGCTATTCGCCGATCGGCGCGACGATCGTCAGCGACCGCATCTACGAGCCCTTCCGCACCGGCGACCGGGCTTTCTACCACGGCTACACGTTCGGCGGTCACCCGGTCTCGGCCGCAGTGGCGCTCGAGAACCTCGACATCTTCGAGGAGGAGGGGCTCAACGAACGGGTGCGCGAGAACTCGCCGATCCTCCGCCAGACCCTCGAGAAGCTCACCGACCTGCCGATCGTGGGCGACGTGCGCGGCGACGGGTACTTCTTCGGCATCGAGCTGGTCAAGGACAAGGCGACGAAAGAGACCTTCGACGACGATGAATCCGAGCGACTGCTGCGCGGCTTCCTCTCGAAGGCGCTGTTCGAGGCGGGCCTGTACTGCCGCGCCGACGACCGCGGCGACCCCGTCATCCAGCTCGCCCCGCCGCTGACCATCGGCCCGAGCGAGTTCGACGAGATCGAGCAGGTCCTGCGCTCGGTGCTCACCGAAGCCTGGACCCGCCTCTGAGACGACAGCGGTCACTGAGCGAGCGCAGCGAGACGAAGTGTGACGCCCCGGGGAATTCTCCCGGGGCGTCGCGGCGTTCCATCCCGTCATGACCACAGTCGGAATCATCGGAGCAGGACACATCGGATCCACCCTCGCGCGCGGTCTCGTCGACCGCGGCTACGAGGTCGTGATCAGCAATTCGCGGGGCCCGGAGACCCTCACCGCGCTCGTGGACGACCTCGGGGCGAACGCATCGGCCGGGACGGTGACCGATGCCGCGGCATCCGGCGACGTCGTCATCGTGACGGTGCCGCTGAGCGCCTACCGGCAGGTGCCGGTCGACGAGCTCGCGGGCAAGATCGTGCTCGACACCAACAACTACTACTGGGAGCGCGACGGCCACATCGAGGTACTCGACGAGAAGCGCGCGACGACGACCGGCCTGCTGCAGGAGCACCTGCCCACTTCGAAGGTCGTCAAGGCGTTCAACCACATCGGGTCGGCCGAGATCCTGACGACCGGCTCGGAGTCGGGTGCGGACGGGCGTCGTGCGCTCGCGACGGCGAGCGATCATGCGGATGCCGTCGCCTTCGTGACCGACCTCTACGACCGCTTCGGCTTCGACACCGTCGACGTCGGATCCGTCGCCGAGAGCTGGCGTGTCGAGCGCGATCAGCCCGCGTACGTGATCCGTCAGACCCAGGCCGAGCTCGAGGCGAACCTCGCCCGCGCGACCCGCTGAACCGCGGGTCTGCGGTGGCCGGATCCGATCGCGCGATATCGGGTCCGGCCACCGGACAACGCAGGCCGCCGCGAGGTCTAGGCTGACCACGTGGGCACCATCTACTACGGAGGGTCGGCGACCCCGATCCACATCGAGGACCGGGCACTCGCGCACCTCAAGGTCGTCATCGCGACGAAGCTCCGTCGCGACGAGAGCTTCACGGTCTCATGGCAGCATCCCGAGGATCAGCCGCGCGGCCGCAGCACGATCTGGCTGCACCCGTCGATCCCGTTGCGGTTCGTCTTCGATGACCCCGAGCCCACCGAGCTGAGCCGTGCATGGATCGAGGAGCTCGCGAACTCGGCGAACTCGTCCGGCGGCGTGAGCCTGGTTGCCGAGCACTTCGACACCGGCCCCATCCCGACGATGGATGAAGCCCTCGCGGGCGGGCCGGCTGCGGCCGACGGCGACGGCGTCACGCTCGGGAACGTCGAGGTCGAGAGCCTCGACATCGACAAGCTGACCGTCGCGGGAACCGAACTGCCGCCGTCCGCGGCCTCTGCGATCACGCAGCAGCCCAACGCCGACTGATCCGGCGTCAGCCCATCTCGGGCTGCGCGTCCTCGGGGGGCTCAGGAACGATCGTGAGGCCCGACGGCCCACTCGCCGACTGCATCAGCTCCTCCACCCACGCACGGTTGATGCGCGGCGGGCGACTGCCGAAGAAGTGGAACTGCAGCGGAACCGACGGGTGGATCCAGAAGCTGCGCCGGCCGCTGCCGTCGCCGATCTCGACGTCGAACATGAACGGCTCCGAGCGACGGAGCTTGTTCATCATGACGATGCGAAGGTGCGCGAGGGTGCGGTCGTCGATGTCGACCGAGCTCGCCGTGGTGTCGTAGATGAACCTGCCCATGCGAGGACTATACGTCGCGGATCAGCGTGGGGCGAAAGCAGCTCGGAAGAGGGCTCGCGCACGCGTGGCGACGACCGGCCGCTCCACCGGATCGGCACGCGCGAGCTCGGTCGCGAGCATGCCCGTCGCCATCGTGACGTCGGCCGTCTCGATGTGGTCGCCGAGGCGCCCGGCGGCGCGCTCGCGCTCGACGAGACGCTCGACGAGCGCGCGGAATCGCTCGCCGAGCGGCGCCACCCGCGGGTCGTGCAGGTCGGCCGTCAGCAGTTCGATGAATGCCGTCGAGACGACCGCCTGGGCGACCACCTGGTCGAGCAGGTCGTCGATCGTGCGGTCGGCGCCGATGGTCTGCTGCTCGAGGTCGACGACGTTCTCCTCGAACACGGCGACGGCGAGCGCCGTGCGATCGGGGAAGTGGCGGTACAGGCTCCCCTGACCGACGCCGGCGCGCTTGGCCACGGCGCTGAACGGCGCACTGAGGCCGCCTTCGGCGTAGACCTCACGCGCGGCGGCGATGAGGGCTCGGCGATTGTCGGCGGCGGCGGCCGGACCGCGGTTCGCTCGGGGGGAGGGAGTGCTGGGCACGAGTGCTAGCCTATTACCGGACATTGGTGTCCGGTAGAAAGGGATGACACATGAGCACGACCATCACGCCACTCAGCGGCGACTCCTCGATCGCGACCTGGCTCGACGACCCGATCGGCGGCGCGATCCTGCGCGACATGCTGGCACAGAGCGGACAGAGCCCCGACGTCTTCCGCCCCGTCAAGCGCCTCGCGATCAAGCGCCTGGTCAAGATGAGCAAGGGCGCGTTCTCGCAGGAGACGCTGGACGAGCTCGTCCGTCGCGCGGCCGCAGGCGATGTCCCCGCGGGCACCGCCGCACCGGCAGCGAGCGAAGACGCAGCGGCCGAGGTGGCAGCATCCGCCCCCGCTGCGCCCCTCCGCGAATGGACCGAGCGCATCGACCAGGGCCGCTTCACGGGCCAGACCCACATCGTCACCGGCGCCGGATCCGGCATCGGCCGCGCCACCGCATCGCGCATCGCCCGCGAGGGCGGCCGCGTGATCGCGGTCGACGTCAGCCAGGAGCGCCTCGACGAGTTCGTCGCCGAGCACCCCACCGCAGACATCGTCTCGCTCGTGGCCGACATCACCGACGACGCCGGCGTCGCCCGCATCGTCGAGGCAGCCGGCCCCACGATCGACGGCCTCGCCAACATCGCCGGAATCATGGATGACATGACGCCGGTCGCCGAGGTGACCGATGCGGTGTGGCAGCGCGTCTTCCGCGTGAACGTCGACGGCACGATGAAGCTCATGCGCGCAGTCGTCCCGACCATGCTCGCCCAGGGCGGCGGCTCGATCGTGAACACCGCCTCCGAGGCAGCCCTTCGCGGATCGGCCGCCGGTGTCGCCTACACCGCGTCGAAGCACGCCGTCGTGGGGCTCACGAAGTCGACCGCCTTCATGTACGGCCCGAGCGGCATCCGTGTGAACGCGGTGGCGCCCGGACCGACCATCACCAACATCGAGGCGAACTTCGCATCGCCCCTCGGCGCCGAGCGCGTGCGTGCGGCGATGACGATCCTGCCCGACGCGGTCGAGGCCGACGCCCTCGCGGCGTCGATCACGTTCCTGCTCAGCGACGACGGCGTGAACGTCAACGGCGCTGTTCTCGCGAGCGACGGCGGTTGGTCGGTCGCCTGACCCAGACCCGCGACGCCCCGGCCGACCCGAACGGCCGGGGCGTCGCGCACCACGGTGTGGCGGGCATCAGTCGAACGAGGGATCGGTCGTCAGCTCGATGGACGGCCACACTTCGAGTCCGAGGTCGCCGAGCCGGGCGAGGATGTCTTGCCGGATCTCGTCCTGCTGGTCGATCGTCCAGCTCCCCGCCTCGACGTGATAGATGACCTCGAGATACAGGCGATGGCCGAGCTTCGCGGCGCGGACGACCGGCGCAGTGAGCCCGCGTTCGGCGGTCACCTCAGCGACGGCATTCTCAACCACCGCTGTCGTCGACGGCGCCGGAGCACCCTCGAGCAGCTCGCCCACACCGCTGCGCACGAGCGAGATCGGCAGTGGTGCAACCAGCACGCACGAGATCAGCACGAGCGCCGGGTCGATGAACGGCAGCGCGGCGTCGAGCGACATCAGCGCGAGCACCCCGGCGATCCCCGCCCCCACCGCGACCACGGCCGCGCGAATGGCGCTCGACCGCCAGTCGAGCATCTCGGCGCGCACGAGATCGGTGCGCGTGCGACCGAGCCACCACGCCATGACGGCCGACGTCACGGCGATCGCCACGCCGTAGCCGGCGACCACGCCGACGGCGACCTCCTGCCCTCCGTCGAGGACGACGATCACCGCGTCGCCGGCGGCGATGACGAGTGTCGCGAGCGCCGCCACGCCCTGCACGGTCACGACGAGGGGCACCAGCGCCGGCCAGCCGAAGGGGTTGCGGCGCGTCGGATCCTGCACGGCCTTGCGCGACGCCGCGAGCGCCATCCAGGTCGTCGCCATCGCGATCACACCGAACGCGCCGTCGAACACCAGCACGCGGATGCCGAGCAGCAGTCCCAGGGCCAGCGCGGCGATCGAGAGCACTGTGTTCACCGCGAGCGACACCCGCAGGGCGCGGATCTCGGCTGTCGGCGGAGCCACTCGCGTACCCATCAGAACGGCAGGATCAGCGGCACGTACCAGACCGCGACGACGATGAACAGCAGCGCGAGCGGCAGCCCGAGCTTCCAGTAGTCGCCGAAGCGATAGCCCCCGGGTTCCATCACCATCAGGTTCGCGGGGGTCGCGATCGGGGTGAGGAAGGCCGCCGCGCCCGCGACGGTCAACGCCATCATGAACGGCTGCACCGAGAGGTCGAGAGTCGCGGCGACCGAGACCGCGATGGGCGCCACGATCAGCACCGTCGCCGTGTTGCTGATGAGCTGCCCGAGTACCACCGTCAGCACGCACAGCACGAGCAGGGCGATGTGCGGGCCCGCTCCCCCGATGAAGGTCAGCAGCCACCCGGCGACCAGGTCTGCGGTGCCGGTCTGGATGAACGCGGTAGACAGCGGGATCATGCCGGCCACGAGCACGACCGTGGTCCACGAGATCGACTGGTAGGCCTGCGCAGGCGACACCGTGCGGGTGAGCACGAGCGCGCACGCGGCGAGCAGCGCCGCCACCGCGGGCGGCACGAGCCCCGTCGCCAGCAGCAGCACCATCGCCGCCAGCACGATGAGGGCTCGCCGCGCGCCCTTGCCGAGCGGCACCGAGCGGCGCAG
Source organism: Microbacterium sp. 2FI (assembly GCF_005502885.1). Classification (GTDB taxonomy): domain Bacteria; phylum Actinomycetota; class Actinomycetes; order Actinomycetales; family Microbacteriaceae; genus Microbacterium. Next base: position 83,779 of record NZ_SCMR01000004.1, on the reverse strand, counting down.
CCGCGTCGGGTCGTCGACCACGAGCACGTTGGCGTTGTCGGTGTGCCGCGCCAGGTCGTCCCACGTGCCCTGCAGCAGCAGCACGTCACCGACCTGCACGACGATGTCCTGGCCCTTGAGCTGCTCCGAGCCGCGGCGCGCGGCCAGCAGCACCAGGTCTCCGCTCGGGGTCGCCATGCCGGTGCACAGCCGCACGCCGATGAGGGGCGAGCGCGGCGGCACCACCACCTCGGTCACACCGCTGGTGGGGCCCAGGATCACGGCGGTCTCGAGATTGAGCGAGTACTGCTGACGCAGCAGCCGCGCGTGACGCACGAGATCGAGCGGCATGAGCGCGCCGTTGCGTGACGGCAGCAGCCTGCCGCTGAAGAGCACGAGGATCGCGATCGTGCCGAGGAGCAGGGGGATGCCGACCAGCGCGAACTCGAAGAACCCGAACGCCCGCCCGCCGTTGTCGGCCGCGATCTCGGACACGATGATGTTCACGGGCGTCCCCGTCAGCAGCAGCATGGAACCCGCGTGCGCCGCGAACGCGAGCGGCAGCAGCAGCTGCGACGTCGGGATGCCGGCGCGCGAGGCGACGACCACGACGAGGGGCAGGAGGGCTGCGACCGCGCCGTTGACGCTGATGAGCGCGGTGAGCCCCGCGACGAGCAGCGAGACGACGATCAGCAGCATCCGGCGCTTCGTGCCCGCACGCCCGATCACCAGCTGCCCCGCCCACGCGGTGATCCCGGTGGCGTCGAGCGATTCGCTCACGACGAACAGCGCCGCGATGAACAGCACCGTCGGGTCGCCGAAGCCGGCGAGCGCCTGCGGGAGCGTCAGCACACCGGCGAAGAACAGCGCCAGCGAGACGCCGATCGCGACGACGCCGAGAGGCAGCCGGTTGCTCACGAACGCGACGATCGCCAGCACTAGGATCAGCAGCGTAGCGACGACGGGGTCCACGCGGTTCACTGTAGCCAGGCGCGCGTCCCCACGGGGACATCTCGAGAGGCGGATCGATGACCGATCAGGGTTCGGCCGGTGCGCACGTCGCGCAGAAGGCCTCGTGGCTGCCGCTCATCGTGGTCGTGCTGACGCAGATCCAGGCCTCGTTCGCGGTCAACGCCCTCACCGTGTCGATGGCGGGGATCACGACCGACCTCGACACCCCGGCTACCTCGGTCGGCACGGCGATCACCGCCGGCACCTTCGCGATGGCCGCGTTCATCCTGCTCGGCGCGAAGGTCGGCGCGCGCTTCGGCACCCGTGGTGTCTTCCAGATCGCGGTCGCGATCCATGCCGCGGCGATGGCTGCCGTCGCCCTGAGCCTCAGCCCGGCGATGCTCTTCATCGCACAGGCGTCGTCCGGTGCCGTGATCGCGCTCATCGCGCCGGCGCTCACCGTCTTCATCGCGACGAACTACCACGGCGACCGTCAGGCGAAGGCGATCGGGTTCCTCGCCGCGGCGATCCCGCTCGCCGGTGTGCTCGCTCTGATCCTGGCGGGCTGGTTCGCCGAGACGATCGGCTGGCGGTGGTCTTTCGCCCTGATGGTGGGGCTCGGCATCCTGAACCTCATCCTCAGTTTCGGAGTCGCGAAGGTGCCCGCCCAGCGCGACCTGAAGATCGACTGGACCGGGGCGATCCTCGCGGCGGTCGCGATCATCCTGCTGAGCTTCGGCTTCTCGGGGCTCAACTCGTGGGGACTGTGGCTCGCGAGCGACCAGGCGCCGTTCGACGTGCTGGGCATCTCGCCCGCGCCGCTGCTGATCATCCTGGGCGTCGTTCTCGGTCAGGTGTTCTTCGTGTGGATCGCGAAGCGCCAGCGTGAGCATCGCCCGCGGATCTTCGACCTGCGCGTGCTCGCAACCAGCACCGAGCTCGCGATCACGGCCTGCATGTCGATCATGCTGTTCGTGGGGACGGCGGCGAACTTCCTCATCCCGCTCTACATGCAGGTGGTGCAGGGGCTCTCGGGCATCCAGACCTCGTTCTCGATCATCCCGTACACGATCTCGATCTTCCTCGCCTCGACCTTCGTCGCGTACCTGTACAAGGTCGCGGCGCCCCGCGTGCTGGGCTCGGTGGGGTTCGTCGTGGTCGCCGCAGCCCTCACCCTCATCGCCTTCACGATCCGGGGCGAGTGGGGCCAGTTCTTCATCGTCGTGGGGCTCATCCTCCTCGGGCTCGGGCAGGGCTCGATCGTGGCGCTCGTGTTCAACACGCTGCTGTCGTCGGCGCCGAAGCAGCTCGCCGGCGACGTCGGCGCGTGGCGCGGGCTCGTGCACAACCTCTCGGGCTCGATCGGCATCGCCGTCGCCAGCGCATTCGCCGTCGGCATCCTGGCCGTGACCCTCCAGACCTCCGCCGACGAGCACCCCGAGATCTCGCCCGAGCTGATCAGCGAGGTCAACATCAACGACGCCGACTTCCTCACGAACGCGCAGCTCGAGGCCGTACTCGAGGGGACGAGCGCCACGCCCACCGAGGTCGAGGCGGCGATCGAGATCAACGAGGACGCGCGCCTGCTCTCGCTCAAGGTTTCGCTGCTGGCTCTCGCGGGCCTCGCGCTCCTCGCGATCGTGCCGGCGACCCGGATGCCGGGACGCATCGCCGGCGAGCTGCCCGAGCAGGTCGAACCCGACGACAACGACGACATCGACGAGTCCGTGCCGCTGAACCCCGCGGCCGACGACGACACCCAGGAGACGAAGGCATGACCCGAAGCCCGAGCAAGCTGATCCCGACCGACTTCCCGACCCTTCCCGGGCTCGTCGACCTCTCGGCGCTCACCGTGACGGCGCGGCCTCCGTCGGCCGGCGACGAGGCCGTCGGGTACACGGTCTTCGCCGAGGGCGCGGTGCCGCCAGAGCTCGGCCTCGATCGCGACGCGCTCACGCGCGCCGGCTTCGACCCGAAGGTGGGGCAGGCCCTCGTCATTCCCACCCCGAGCGGGCCGGATCTCGTCGCCGTCGGCGCCGGCCCCGCGGCCGACCTCGACGCCGCGCGCCTGCGGGATCTCGCCGCAGCCTTCTCGCGGGCGACCGCACGTCGCGCCCGCGTCGCGCTCGTGGCCACCGGAATCCCGGGCGATGCGCGCGCCGCCGTCCAGGCGATCGTCGAGGGCGCCGCCCTGGCCCGCTACCGCTACCGCGTGCTGAAGTCGAACTCCCGTCACACACCGCTGCGCGAACTCGCCCTGTCGGTCGAGGGCGTCGACGGCTCGGCTGTGATCAACGGCGCCGCGGCGGCGCTCATGTCGGCCCGCGCCGCGGTCGTCGCGCGCGATCTCGCCAACACCCCGCCCGGACACCTCACCGCGACCGACATGGGCGACATCGCCGTCGAGCTCGGCGCGCGGTACGGCTTCGGCGTCGAGCTCTTCGACAAGGCCGCGCTCATCGAACTCGGCTGCGGCGGGCTGCTCGGCGTCAACCAGGGCTCGGTCGAAGAGCCGCGGATGGTGAAGCTCACCTACACGCCGAGCGGCGAGGCGACCGGACACCTCGGGCTCGTCGGCAAGGGCATCATGTACGACTCCGGCGGCATCAGCCTGAAGCCGTCCGATCCGATGCACCTGCTCATGAAGATGGACATGGGCGGCGCTGCCGCCGTGCTCGGCGCCTTCACGGCCCTCCGCGACCGCGGCGTCGACGCCCAGGTGACGGGCTGGCTGATGTGCACCGACAACATGCCGTCGGGAACCGCCTACAAGCTGGGCGACGTGCTCGTCGCGCGCGGCGGCACGACAGTCGAGGTCAAGAACACCGACGCCGAAGGGCGCCTGGTGATGATGGATGCGATCGCCCTCGCGAACGAGGACGGCGTCGACGCGATCATCGACATCGCGACGCTCACGGGCGCCGCGCTCATGGCGCTGGGCGGCGCCACCGCGCCCGTGTTCGCGAACGACGATCGCGTCGCCGCGCTGGTGCTCGATGCTTCGGCCGCCACCGACGAGCCGCTGTGGCGCATGCCGCTCGAGAGGAAGTACCGCCCGCAGCTGGATTCCGACATCGCCGACATCTCGAACCTCGGGGGCAAGTACGCCGGCGCGACGACGGCGGCGCTGTTCCTCGCGCACTTCGTCGGCGAGACGCCCTGGGCGCACCTCGACATCGCGGGCACCATGCAGACCGAGAAGGACGACTCGTGGCGCTCGGCCGGCGCGACGGGCTTCGGCGCCCGCGTTCTGCTCGAGACCGCGCGGACCTTCACGCGGTAGCGGATGCCGGGTGCCCGGCGCTCCGGGCGGGTCAGCCGCGCAGCACCGCGAGCCCGGCGACGTCGTAGGCGAGCTCGACGGCCTCGAAGATCGCCGCGTCGATCGTGCGGGGCGAGAACGCGTCGCCGATCGTGACGACGCGGGAGGCGGCATCCGCGATCCCGACGATGCCGACCGCCTGCCGGGGCTCGACCGCGACGATCGTGTCGATGCCGTCGAGAACCGACTCCTCGCCGGTGAGCGCATCACGGAGCGCGAGCGAACCCGGCGCCACGGACCGCACAGCCGTCGAGACGTGGCGACGGAATCCGCCGTGGGCGCCCAGCCGCTCGAGCAGCAGCGGACGGTCGTAACCGGCGCCGATGTGCGGGAACACCGTCTCGAACGGGGTCACGAGGGTGAGTTCGTCCACGTGCGGCAGAAGCGTCAGCACGACGCCGGCGGCGTAGGCGGTGCCGTCGGCGTCGACCACCGCGATGCGGCGCCCCACGACGGACGGATCGGATGCCGCAGCGAGCGCGTCCACGACCGGACCCTCGCCCGGAAACCCCTCGTCGTAGGCACCGCCGAGCGCGAGCGACGTGGTGCGGGGCGCGGCGGCGCCCGTCGCGAGGACGATCCCGTCGGCACCCTCGGCCTGCAGCGACGCAGCCGTCGCCTCGGCCCCGAGGCGGACCTCGACGCCGGCGGCCTCGAGGTCCCGCACGAGATCGTCGACCAGCAGTCCGACGCTCTCGCGGCCGGGCACGCGCCGCGCGAGCCGCAACTGACCCCCGAACTCGTGATCGCGCTCGAGGAGTGTCACGGCATGACCGTCGTCGGCGAGCTCGATCGCCGCGCGCATGCCGGCAGGGCCGCCGCCGACGATGATCCAGCGCTGCGGCTCGGCCGCCCGCGGCCGGTCGCCGCGCTCGAGCTCACGTCCGGCCAGAGGGTTGACCGTGCACGACATCGCGAGGCCCCGACTGCCGCGGCCGAGGCACCCCTGATTGAGGCGGATGCAGTGATGCACCCCGCGGCCGCCGTCGACCGCCGTGTCGCCCAGGAGTTTGCGGCCGAGGTCGGGGTCGGCGATCTGCGCGCGCGTGAGAGCGACCATGTCGGCGATGCCCGAGCGAAGGACCTCCTCGGCGTCCTCGACAGAACGGGCGGCGCCGACGCCGAAGACAGGCACCTCGGGGTTCGCCGCTTTCACGGCGGCGACGTCGTCGCGCAGCCACGCATACGGCATCGGCGACGACGGGAAGACGTAGTGGACGTTGTGGTATCCCCCCGCGGCGAGGTCGAGGAAGTCGATGCGGGCGTCCTCGCGCAGCCGGGCGATCGTCTCGCGCATTCCGGCGCCGTCGAGACCGTCGGGATGGAACTCGTTGGCCGCGATGCGGATGCCGACGGCGAAGTCGTCGCCGACGCGTTCGCGGACAGCCCGCAGCACCTCGCGCGGGAATCGCGTGCGGCCGTCGAGATCGCCGCCGTACCCGTCGGTGCGGGCGTTGTAGAGCGGCGAGAGGAACTGGTGCAGCAGGTACCCGTGCGCCATGTGGATCTCGACGCCGTCGAACCCGCCCTCGCGCGCAAGTGCGGCCGAGGTCGCCCACCCGTCGACCAGAGCGCGGATGTCGTCGCGATCCATCGCCCGGGTCGCGTGCGCCGTCGAGGGGGAGAGTATGCGCGACGGCGCATACACCGCGCGCGGACCGTCCGGCCCGTCGGGCTGAGCCTGGGCGCCGTGATGGTTGAGCTGCACGAAGACGCGGGCGCCGGCATCCCGGATCGCGTCCGTCATGCGCCGGGAAGCGGCCACCGACTCGGGCCGGAAGGCGTCTTGGAAGCCGCGGATCGACCCCGACGGGTGCACGAAGTGGTTGCCCGCGACGAAGAGTCCGCAGCCGCCCTCGGCCCGCCGCACGAAGTACGCCGTCTCACGGTCGGACTCGACGCGGTCGGAGTACTGCTTCGAATGCGCCGTCTGCATGAGACGGTTCGGCACCGTGATCGCGCCGATGCGTAGGGGCTCGGCGAGGGCGGACGAGGATGACCCGGTGCTCACGCTCCGAGCGTACGCCCGCGACCCGTCGGGATCAGAGCGCGGCGAGGGCCCGATCGAGGTCGGCGATGAGGTCGGCGACGCTCTCGATGCCGACTGACAGGCGGACGAGCTCTTCGGGGACGGCGAGCTCGGTGCCGCGCACCGACGCGTGCGTCATCTCGTCGGGGTAGTTCATGAGCGACTCGACGCCGCCGAGCGACTCGGCGAGCTGGAACAGGCGCGTCGACTCGGCGAAGCGACGCGCGGATGCCGCATCGGCGAGCTCCGCCGAGACGATGCCGCCGAAACCGCTCATCTGCGTCGCGGCCAGCGCGTGACCGGGGTGCGACGGCAGGCCGGGGTAGTAGACGCGCGCGATCTTCGGGTGCGCGTCGAGGAACTCGGCCACCGCCTGCGCGTTCTCGCTGTGGCGCTGCATGCGCAGGGCCAGTGTCTTGATGCCGCGCGTCGTGAGCCACGCGTCCAACGGTCCCGACACGGCGCCGGCGGCGAACTGCAGGAACTTCGCCTGCTCGAACAGCGCGTCGTCGTTCATGACGAGGGCGCCGCCGACGACGTCGGAATGGCCGCCAAGGTACTTGGTCGTCGAGTGCACGACGACATCGGCGCCGAGCGCGAGCGGCTGCTGCAGCGCGGGCGACGCGAACGTGTTGTCGACGACGACGAGCGCACCGGCGGCGTGCCCGAGGCGCGCGAGCCCTGTGATGTCGGTGATGCGCAGCATCGGATTGCTCGGCGTCTCGACCCACACGATGCGCGCCGGACGCTCGGCGAGCGCCCGCTCGACGGCGGCGAGGTCGCTCATGTCGACCACCCGAAGGCCCACACCCCAGGGGCCCAGGATCCGGGCGATCAGCCGGTAGGTGCCGCCGTAGACGTCGCTGCCGAGCAGCACCTCGTCTCCGGGCTTGAGCACGGCGCGCAGCAGTGCGTCTTCGGCGGCGAGGCCCGACGCGAACGAGAGGCCGTGAGCGCCGCCTTCGAGCGCGGCGAGCTGTGTCTCGAGCGCCGTGCGGGTCGGGTTGCCGCTGCGCCCGTACTCGTAGCCCTCGCGGAGTCCGCCGATGCCGTCCTGGGCGTACGTCGTCGAGAAGTGCACCGGCGGGATGACGGCGCCGGTGGTGGGGTCGAACGCCTGGCCGGCGTGCACCGCGCGCGTCTCGAAGCCGCGGTCGGGGGTGGGGTCGGTCATGAGGGGTCTCCTTCGTGGGCCGCTGCTGCGGCATCCGTGTCGACGTCGAAGCCGTGCTCGCGCATCCAGTCGTCGTCGTAGAAGCGGTCGAGGTAGCCGCGGCCGTGGTCGGGGAGCAGCACCACGACGACCGCGTCAGCGGGGAGATCCCTTGCGGCGCGAAGGGCCGCGACGACCGCCATGCCGCTGGATCCGCCGACGAGCAGCCCCTCATCGCGCGCGAGTCTGCGGGTCATCGCGAACGACTCGGCATCCGAGATGCGGTGGATCTCATCCGGAACCGACGGGTCGTAGCTGGCCGGCCAGAAGTCCTCGCCGACGCCCTCGACGAGATGGCCGTGGAGCGGACCGCCCGAATAGATCGACCCCTCGGGGTCGGCGCCGACGACGCGCACCGCGCCGCCCGACACCTCGTGGAGGTACCGGCCGGTGCCGCTGATCGTGCCGCCTGTGCCGATGCCGGCGACGAAGTGGGTCACGCGGCCGTCGGTGTCGCGCCAGATCTCGGGTCCAGTGGTCTCGTAGTGACTCAGCGGTCCGTTCGGGTTCGCGAACTGATTCGGCTTGAAGGCGCCGGGGATCTCGCGGACGAGGCGGTCGGCGACGCTGTAGTACGAGCGCGGATCCTCGGGCGGCACGCTCGTGTCGGTGACGACGACCTCGGCGCCGTAGGCCTTGAGCACGTCGACCTTGGCCCCGCGGAACTTGTCGGGGACCACGAAGATCATGCGGTAGCCGCGCTGCAGCGCGACGAGGGCGAGACCCACCCCGGTATTGCCGCTGGTCGGCTCGACGATGGTGCCGCCGGGTTGGAGGAGTCCTTCACGCTCGGCGGCATCGATGATGCGGCGGGCGATACGATCCTTCGCCGAGCCGCCGGGGTTCAGATACTCGACCTTCGCGAGCACCGTCGCGGCGATGCCGTCGGTGACGCGGGTCAGCCGGACGAGGGGGGTGTTGCCGACGAGGTCGGCGACGCTCTGGGCGTAACGCACGGAATGTGTCCTTGGTGTTGCCGCGCTCGGGCGCGGGAGTTCGTCGGGGTCGCGGAGGCGTGCCGGAGCACTCAGCGACAACAGCGACAGGTCAACACGCGGGCGAGTCTACCTGCCGGGCCGGGCGGGCGGCAACGGATACGCACGTCGGCGCTATCGATCGCCGGTGGCGAAATGGTAGACCTCCACCGCGTCACCGCGATGGACGAAGCGGATGACGCTCCCGTCGGGAAGGTCCGCACCGAAATCTCGCTCCCACAGCGGCCAGACGCCCACGTCCATGGTCAGCTCGCCCTCCGGCGGCGTGCACTCCGCCCCGAGCAGGCCGTCGACGGATCGATCGAGCGCGAGCAGGCAGGGGTTGCCGAACGCGTCGTCGGCTGCCCATATATCGATGTCGCGGTAGGTTCCGAAGCTGCGAAGCGTGGAGCTCGCGATGCGGAGGTCGGGCGCGTAGACCAGCATGCGGTAGACGCGGGTGTCGGGCTCGGCGCCGGTCGGACGCAGAGTCGCTTCGGGGTGATCTCCCACCAGCCGCGTCCCGCCGTACGCGAGGCCGAGGATGACCACCAGCGCCGCGGCGATGAGCCATGCACGCCATCGCGGCCGACCGGCGGTGGGGCGGGTGCGCGACGGCGGTGTGTCGCCGACGGAGACGGATGCCGTCGCCAGCGCGACAGGTGAGGCCTGCCGACCCGGAGGCGAGTCGAGCGCGGATGAGGGTAGCTCCTCGGCCGGCGTGCCATGCGCCGCGAGAGCGTGCGCCGCCTCCAGTTTCTCGAGGCGTGCGAGCGCGACAGGATCGCCGTCGATGTCGGCATGAGGCCCGTAGGCGCGCAGGCGCAACTCTCGAAGTTCGCGTTCCGCGGCGGACGAGGTGGCGGGGCTGCGCATCAGTCCTCGCCTTCCGGAAGGTACAGATGGACGTCGAGGGCGTCGCCGGCGCTCACGAACCGGGCCTTGCCGCCCGCCGGCATCGAGTACCCCGACACGTCGATGTACAGCTCAGCGGGCTCGGGAACGCAGGATGTGCTGACGACGTCGTTCGTCGCGCGGTCGAACGCGATGAGGCACGGTGACGCGAATGCGTTGGTCGCCGCCCACACCTCGAGGTCGCCGTAGGGCTCGTAGCCGCGCAGCGTCGACGGGTCGATCGCCGCCCACTGCTCCTCGCCCGCCAGCAGCGCGAGGATCACGACATCGGGCTCCAGATCGACCGGCTTCAGCGTCGCATCCGGCCGCGGCTCGAGCGCGACAGCCAGGGTCGAAGCGACGACTGCCGAGACGACGACCACCGCCGCGACGGCGAGCGCGACGAGCGTCGAACGCCGACCTGCGAGTCGTCGCACTCCCCCGGACGACCCGCCCCCCTGCTCGGCGCCCTCCGGCGGCGAGACCTCCCTCATGCGCGAACCGTACACCCGCGACGAAGGCCTCGTAACCCCCTCCGCTCACCAGGTCGTGACGTACTCCGTCGAGCGCACGAGCGCCGCCTGCTCGACGATCGGAATTGAGCGACTCACCGCCTCTGCCACGCGTCGCCCGACGTCGGGCGACGTGAGCGTACCCGCGGTGAAGTCGGCGTCGGAGGCGTAGACGCCGAGGGGCAGCGTGAGCGCCTGGAAGAAGCCGAACAGCGGCCGGAGCTGATGCTCGATGATCAGCGCGTGGCGCTCGCCGCCGCCCGTCGCCGCGACGAGCACGGGCGTGCCGACCAGTTCGTACTGACCGACGAAATCGAACAGGTGCTTGAACAGACCCGTGAACGACGCACGGTAGACGGGGCTCGCCGCCACGAGGAGGTCGGCCGATTCGATCAGCTGGAGGGCATGCTCGACCGCGGGTGAAACGTCGTCGCGGCGCAGCGCACCGGCGAAGCTCGGTCCGAGCGCAGCGACTTCGACCAGGTTCGTCTCGGCAGGCGCCCGTGCGGCGACCTCATCGAGGATGGTCCGCACGAGCGCGGTGGTGCGACTCGGCTCGTGGAGGGATCCCGAGACACCGACGACCCGCAGTGGCCGCGCCTGGTTCACGGGGATCCCTCCACCGGAGCTACCGGCCGGCCGACCGAGAGCATGAGGCGATTGGCCCAGTTGAAGAACGCGGCGCCGTGGACGACATCGGCGACCTCCAACTCATCGAGGCCGGCTGCGCGCAGCCGCGCGACGTGCGACGCGTCGAACGCGAGCGGCGTCGCGGTCAGCGCTGCTGCGGCCGCGACGATCGCGTCCCATCGCTCGCCGAGCTCGGCCGAGACACCCTGGTCGAGCAGCTGGTCGACCAGGTCGGGACGCTTCGAGTAGTGCGCCGCGAAGCGCGCGTGCACCGAGGCGCAGAAGACGCAGCCGTTGACGCGCGATGCCGCTGCCGCGGCGAGCTCTCGCTCGGCCCGCGGGAGCCCCTCGGCGGTGTTGTAGAAGATGTCCTTGTCGACGAGGGTGCGTGCCCGCAGGATCTCGGGATCGCGCGCGAGCAGCCGGAAGTAGTCGCTCGACGCGCGCTGCCGGTCGACGAGGCCGTCGTAGTGGCGTTCGGTGAGCTCGCTCTCGGCGAGCGGCTCGAGCCACGGCAGCCAGCCCACCTCCCCACGCGTGAAGGCGTGCGGGTGCGGGGCGTCGTGCGTGAGAACGACGGACTCGGTCGTGGTGCCGGTCATGCGGAGACCTCCTGGGATGCGGCGAGGACGCGGAGGCCGGCGGCCACGCGCTGCTGGAAAGCGAGGAACGAGATGAGCTGCGACAGGGTGATGACGCCGTCGGGGCTCCACCCGGCATCGAGCAGACGAGCCTGGGCTGCGCCGTCGGCCTCGCGCGGGCGGTACGTGAGCAGATGCGCGTGCGCGAGGGCTGCGGTCAGCCGTTCGCCGAGCGCCGCGCGGACGACGATGCCGGGCTCGTAGCGACGACCGTCGGCGCTCTCGTCGTGGAGCCCTGCTTCGGCATACCTGCCGAACGGACCCGCGGTCGCGGCCGCCGACGCCTCTGCGAGGACGGAGGCGGCGCGCTCCGGGTCGGCCGCGGTCGCAGCGTCCGCGTAGTACACCGCCGTCGCGTCGTCCGCGGTCGAGCGTGTCGCGAATGCGGCGACGAGCAGGCGCTCGGCGACCGGGAACCCGGACACGTCGACCGGGGCGAACAGCGCGTCGTGGCTCGCCTGAAGCTGTTCACGGGTCACGGGGCGCCGGCGGCGGAGCGTGTCGAGCGGGTCGCCCGGCGCGACGCCGGCGAGCGCGTCGACCACATCGAGGGTGGCGAGGGTCATGGTGTTTCCTTTCCGAAAGTGCCGAGGGATTCGACGGGCCGGGCGACGCCGGGATGCGTCGTCCAGCCGAGTGCGGGCGCGACCTCGGTCGCGATGAGCTCGATCGAGCGGAGCACGAGGTCGTGCGGGGCATCGACGGAGTGCACCTGGAAGGCGATCTCGTCTGCCCGGGCGAGGGTGGGGTCGGCGGCGAGCGACGCGGCGACCTCATCGGGTGTGCCGAGGTGGGTGTCGAGCGCGAGGATGAGCTCATCGAGCGTGTCGCCGGGGATGCTCTGCCCCGCTCGGCGGAAGCCCTCGGCCGCGCGGCGCAGCCCGACCTCGGCGAAGCGCAGCGCGTCACGGCGGTCGTCGGCGACGAAGACGGTGCGGGATGCCGTCACGCGCGGCCGCACGCCGGCGGGGAGGGCGGCGAGATAGCTGTCGATGATCGGATCCTGCAGTGCCGCCAGCGACGCGTGCGGTGTGCTCGCGGGGCGGGGCTGGGTGCGCGAGAGGAGCAGCCCGTGGCCGTGGAGACCCGCGCGCGCGCCGCCCGCCGGCGAGAACGTGGCCTGCCACACGCGATCGGACAGTGTTCCCCCCGCGGGGTGGAGGGTGTTGCCCCCGCCGATCTCGCGACCGTCGAGCGCGTCGAGGAGCAGAGCGAGCTTCTCGTCGTAGACGACGCTCTTGGCCGCGGCATCCTGCCCGAACGGCACGAACGACGACGGCGTGCCGCCGCTGCCGAGACCCAGATCGATGCGCCCGCCCGAGAGGAGGTCGGCGACGACGGCGTCTTCGGCGACCCGTACCGGGCCTTCGAGCGGCAGCGTCACGACGCCCGTGCCGAGCCGGATCTCGCTCGTGGCCGCAGCCACGTGCGCGAGGAAGACGAACGGCGACGGGAGTCCGCCCTCGGCCGCACGGAAGTGGTGCTGCGCCACCCACGCCCGCCCGATTCCGAACCTCTCCGCGTGACGGATCTGGTCGGTCGCAAGCCGGTACCGTTCGGCGGGAGGCGCCTCGTCGAGGAGGCGGGTGAAGAAGGCGAGAGACGGTGCTGCGCTCATGCGGCGACCTCCGATCGTCCGGGCACGGCTGCCAGCAGCTCGCGCGTGTATTCGTGGGTGGGTGCGAAGAAGAGGGCCTCGGTGCTGCCCGATTCGACGACCCGGCCGCGGCGCATCACCGAGACCGTATGGCTGAGGCGTCGCACGACGGCCAGATCGTGCGAGATGAACAGGTACGTCAGACCGAGCTCCTGCTGGAGTGACTCGAGGAGCTCGAGGATGCGCGCCTGCACCGTCACATCGAGCGCCGAGACGGCCTCGTCGAGCACGACGATGTCAGGGCGGATCGCGAGCGCTCGGGCGATCGCGACGCGCTGGCGCTGGCCCCCCGACAGCTCGCGCGGGGAGCGCTCGAGCACGTCCGACGGGAGGGCGACGCGATCGATCAGCTCGGCCGCGCGCTCGCGACGCGACGCGCGAGAGCCCTCGCGGAAGTTGTGCAGCGGCTCGGCGACGATCTGCGCGACGCTCTGGCGGGGATCCAGCGACGAGAACGGGTTCTGGTAGACCAGCTGGATGCGCCGGCGCACCTGCCGCAGGCGCTCGCCGTGGAGCCCCGCGGCGTCGGTCCCGTCGATCTCGATGCGTCCGGCGTCGGGGTGGAGGAACCGCGTGACCAGGCGCGCGGTCGTGGTCTTCCCCGAACCCGATTCGCCGACGAGCGCATGCGTCGTTCCTCGCCGCACCTGGAACGACACCTCGTCCACCGCGCGGAACGGCTCGCGTCCGCGCACCGAGAACTCCTTGACCAGCCCTTCGGCAACGACCGCGTACGGGTTCTCGGCAGCGGCGGCGGCAGCATCCCGGAGAAAGAGCGGCGGCGCCGGGCGCCGGAATTCCCCCGTCGCGAGCGCGGGCGCGTCAGCCAGCAGCTGCCGCGTGTACGGGTCGGCGGGCGCTGAGAGGATGCGCGAGGCCGTGCCCTGCTCGACGACGCGGCCGTCGTTGAGCACGACGATGCGCTGGGCCCGATCGGCGGCGACACCCAGGTCGTGGGTGACCAGGAGCACCGCGGTGCCGTCCTCGCGCCGGAGATCGTCGATGAGGTCGAGGATGCGGCGCTGAACGGTGACGTCGAGGGCGCTCGTCGGCTCGTCGGCGATGATCAGCCGCGGCCGGAGCGCGATCGCCGTGGCGATGAGCACGCGCTGGCGCATGCCGCCCGACAGCTCATGCGGGTGCTGCCGAGCGCGCAGCGCCGGATCGTCGAGCCCGACGCGCTCGAGCAGTTCGAGCACGCGCGCACGCCGCCGCGCGGGATCGCGCTCCCCGGCGCCGCGTCCGTGGACCCGGAGGATCTCGCCCACCTGCACGCCGATCGGGCGCACGGGGTCGAGCGATGACACCGGGTCCTGCGGCACGAGTCCGACCTGCGCGCCGCGGACGGCGCGCAGCCGCTTCGGTCCCCAGCCCGAGATGTCGACGCCGCCGAGGGCGATCGATCCGCCGTCGACGCGTCCACCCTCGGGGAGGAGCCCCAGGAGAGCGTGCGCCGTGGTCGACTTGCCGGATCCCGACTCACCGACGAGGGCGACGACCTCGCCCTCGCCGACCGACACGTCGACACCGTGGACGACCTCACGCCGCCCGGCTCCGGCTCCGTACGACACCCGCAGGCCCTGCACCTCCAGGACGCTCATCGCGTCCTCCTTCCGATCGACTGACTGATGCGATTGGCGCTGAGCACCACGACGAGCACGACCAGACCCGGGAGGGTCGTCAGCCACCACGCCGTCGCGACGTAGTTGCGCCCCTCGGCGATGAGCAGACCCCATTCCGGCGTCGGCGGCGGCGCCCCGTATCCCAGGAAGCCGAGGGTCGAGATCGCGAGGATCGCCGAGCCGAACTGCAGGGCCGCGAGAGCGACGACGGCCGTCAGCGAGTTGGGAAGCACGTGGCGACCGAGGACCGAGGCGAACGAGCCGCCGCTGCCGAACGCCGCCTCGACGTAGTCGCTGCGACGCACCCGTACGACCTCGGAGCGCGAGAGCCGCGCGAACGACGCGACGCTGCCGATGCCGACCGCGATGGCGGCGTTGACGGTGCCGAACCCGAGCAGGATGATGATCGACAGCGACAGCAGCAGGCCCGGGATCGACAGCAGCACGTCGACGATCCGCATGAGGATCTCGTCGAGCACGCCGCCCACCGAGCCCGCGATCACGCCGATCAGCGTGCCGGCCACGAGGCCCACGGTCACCGCGATGAGCGCGCCGGACAGCGAGTGGATCGCGCCGTGGACGACCCGCGCATAGAGGTCGCGCCCGATCGCATCGGTGCCGAACCAGTGCGTCGCGCTCGGCGGCAGCAGCTTCTCCGCCGGCACCCCGTCGATCGGGTCGTACGACGTGAACAGGCCCGGGGCCACCGCCCACAGCACCGCCACGGCGACCACGGCGATCGCGACGACCAGCGTCCACGACGGTCGTCGCCCGCGGGCGAACAGTCGCGCCGCCGATGATCGGCGCTCCGGTGTGCCGGGAGCGGCGCCCGCGTCGCGGGCGATCGGGTCGACGACGGTTCCGGTGGCCTCGTCGCGTGCGGCCGCGGCGGCCGCGGCATCCGTGATCTGCGTACTCATCGCCGCACTCCTTCCGAGGCCGCGGGCGCGTTGCGCAGCCGCGGATCCAGCACCGGGTAGAGGAGGTCGACCGTCAGGTTGACCACGACGAAGGTGAGGGCCGCGAGGACGACGATGCCCTGCAGCACCGGGATGTCCTGGTTCGCGACGGCCTGCTCGGTGATGCGGCCGATCCCCGGGCGGCCGAACACCGTCTCGGTGACCACGGCCCCGCCGATCAGCTCGCCGAACAGCACACCGGCGATCGTCAGCGTCGGAAGCAGCGCGTTGCGGGCGACCGACCGCCACAGCACCCACGCGGGCGAGGCCCCCTTGGCCTGGATCACGGTGACGAACGGCTGCAGCTGCACGTCGTCGATGCCGCGCACGAGGATCTGGGCGAGCGGTGCCGAGATCGGCACCGCCAGCGTGATCACCGGCAGGATCAGCCCCGCGATGGGATCGGCGCCGACGATCGGCACCCAGCCGAGCCCGAACGAGAACACCTGGATGAGCAGGATGCCGAGCCAGAACACCGGCACCGCCACGAACACCCCTGGCAGCGCCCGCAGGCCGTCCCGCAGCCACGCGAACGGCGTGAGCGTCGAGAGGAACGCGATCGTGAAGGCGATCAGGGCGGCGAGGGCGAACCCGAGTGTTGCGAGCGCCGCCGTCGGGGGGATCGCCTCGCCGATGAGCTGCAGCACGCTCGTGCCGTACTGCGTCGAGTACCCGAAGTCGCCACGGGCATATCCGGTCAGGGTGGCCCAGTACTGCTCCCACCACGTCGAGTCGACCCCGTATGCGACCCGGATCTCCTCGATCTGATCGGCCGAAAGCCCGAGTGAGGGGTCCTCGTACTTGATCAGGATCGCATCCCCCGGCAGCAGCTGCAGCAGGATGAAGGTGGCCGTGAAGGCCGCGATCAGAACGATCGCGGCCTGCCCGGCGCGTCTCAGCGCGTAGCTCATCGACTCAGCTCCCGAGCCCTACTTCTTCTCGAGCCACACGTCGTAGAACAGCGGCCGTGCGACCGACTCGAACGCGACGCCGTGCACGTGCGGTGCGGTGCCGTACACCTGCGGCTCTTCGAAGAGCGGGATGACATACGCCTGCTCGGCCAGGTAGTCCTGCACCGCCTGCGAGGCCGCGGTCCGCTCGTCGGGGTCGGGTGTCGAGGCGACCGCGAGCAGCAGCGCGTCGAGCTCGGCGTCGTCCGACAGAAGCGTGTTGCGGTTCTGCGTGGAGAACTGGCTCTTGATGACGTCGAGGTCAGCGCGCCCGACCATCGAGTGGTACAGCGGCGTCTTGAGCGGATCCTTGATGTCCTCGGCGTAGGTGCCGGCATCAGCCGACTTGACGTTGAGCTCGACGCCGATCTCGTTCAGCTGCTGGGCGACCAGCTCGAGGGTCTGCTTCGACAGCGGCTGGGGCTTCGCCTCGTACACCGTCAGCGACAGACGCTCGCCGTCCTTCTCGCGGATGCCGTCGGCGCCCGGCTCCCAGCCGGCCTCATCGAGCAGTGCCGCCGACTTCTCGGGGTCGTAGGCGTAGTGTTCGGACTCGTCCTTGTACCCGAGTGCAGCGGAGCTCAGGGCGCTCGTGGCTGCCGGGTAGTTCGCGGTGAAGATCGTGTCGACGACCTCCTGGCTGTCCACACCCGCGACGAGCGCCTGGCGCACACGGATGTCGCTGAGGAGCGGATTGGTGAAGCGGAGGCTCAGGCCGTTGTTCACCCCGCGCGTCTGCGGGGCGTGCAGGTCGAAACCGCTGGATTCCACCCGGGCCTCGTCGAAAGCCTGGACGTAGCGGATGTAGTCGGCCTGGCCCGACAGCAGCGATCCGATGCGGACGCTGTCTTCCGGCGTGACGATGAGGTGGATCTCGTCGAGGTAGGCGCGGCCCTGGTGCTCGAAGCTCGGCGGCGCCCAGTCGTAGTCCTCGCGGGCTTCGAACGTCAGCTCGGTGCCGAGCTTCTCGTCGGTGACGACGAACGGCCCCGACCCGATGACCGCGGTCGCGTTGCCCGCGCCGAGCTCTTCGAGCGAGAGGTCGAGCGTCTCGGGGGAGAGCAAGCCCGAGTTGATGGTCGAAGTGGCCTGGAGGAATCCGGGCGCGGGCGCCGAGAACCGGAACACGACGGTGTCGGCGTCGACGACCTCGCTGGAGGCGTAGTTGTTGATCGCCTCCGAGACCGTGAGTCCCAAGTCGGGATCGCCGAGACCGTACGTGTCGAAGTTCTTCGCGACCGCCGCGGCGTCGAGCACCGACCCGTCGGAGAAGGTGACGTCGTCGCGCAGCTCGAACGTGTACTCCGTGGCGTCCTCGTTGATGCTCCACGCCGTGGCCACCCAGGGCTCGATCTCGAGCGTCTCGGGGTTCTGCCAGGTGAGTCGCGCGGCGATGTTGTTGACGATCCCGCCGTTCGGATAGAACCCCGCCTGCGGCGGATAGAGGTTCGTGTAGGTCTGGTGCTCGAGGTAGGTGAGCGTGCCGCCGGTGACGGGGTCGCCGGAGGATGCGGACGACTCGCTGCTGCCGGCTGTCGGCTGCGATGCGCACGCCGCGAGCGACACCACCGTGAGGGCGGCGAGGACGCCGGCGACGACGCGTGTTGCGGGACGGGACATGTGGACTCCTGTGGGATTCGGGTTGCGGTGAAGAAGTGCTGGCCACGTTAGGGAGCGGCATCCGGCGACCGCCGACGGCGGTGACACGACCGTTCACCTGCGGCAAGCGGAGGACACGGGCGGTCACACGGCGTAATGAATCCGCCCGGCGTCGACGGCAGTCGGCGCATGGATGAGGCGCGGCTCACCCAGCGACAGCCGCTCCCGCAGCGTCTCGCCGGTGCGGCCGAGGAGGCCGCGACGGCGAAGCTCGGGGGCCGCGAGGATCGCGAAGGCCTCGAACTGCGCGGGTTGGAACGCCGACAGGACGTTGAACCCGTCAGCGGCGCCGGCGGCGCGCCACCGTTCGAAGTGATCGGCGATGGCGTGAGGGTCGCCCACCACGAAGTTCGCGGGTACGGCGTTCGCGGCGATCAGGTGACGCCACGTGACGCCGTGCGCCCCGCCGACCGTGCGACCCGTATGCGTCCGCACGGCATGGAGCACCCGAGCGCCCGCCTCACCGAACCGCGCTGCGGCATCGGCGCTCACGGCGTCGTCCACGGCGGCTCGGCGAGCGGGGTCGTCGACGGGGAGCCCGGCGACATCGAGGAATGCGGCGAGCGACCGGTTCGCCGGAAAGCCCGGGCGACTCGCGTTGCCGGAGCGGCCGTCGTCGAGTGGTACGAGAAGAAGCAGCGCGTCGACGATCGCGCGCGCCTCGGCCTCGGTCTCTGCCACGACCGGAAGCACCGGCACGATCACCTTGAGGTCGTCGGGGTCGCGCCCGGATGCCGCCGCGAGTTCGCGCAGGCCGCGACGGGTCTCGGCGGCCGAAGCCGGATCCCCCGCCGCGATGAGCGCCAGGTCGGCCTCGGTGGCCGCGAGTGCGCGCGAACGCGGCGATGTTCCCGCATGGACGATCGGCGGATGGCCCTGCGGCGGGCGGGCGACGTTCAGCGGACCCGATACTCGCACCTGGGATCCCGCCAGGTCGGCGGCTCGCAGGAGGTCTGCGTCGATCAGCACGCCCGCCTGGCGGTCGGCGACCCACGCGTCGTCGTCCCACGACTCCCAGAGCAGTCGCAGCGCGCGCACGAACTCCTCGGCGCGGTCGTAACGCGTGTCGTTGTCGGCGTGCGCGTCGCGGCCGTGGTTGGCGGCGGCACGCGGCTCGGCCCCGGTGACGAGGTTGATGCCGCCGCGACCGCCGGTGAGCACATCGAGGGATGCTGTCGCCCGCGCCGTCGCATAGGGATCGGCGTACGTGGAATTGACGGTGGCGATCAGCCCGATCCGCTCCGTGACACCGGCGAGGGCGAGCACGGCGCTCAGCGGGTCGATGCGCGCGAGCAGATAGGGATCGCGGAACTCGAGGTCGGGTCCGGTGGCGAGCCAGTCGCCGAAGAAGAGGTAGTCGAGGTCTGCGTCTTCGGCGAGCCGTGCGATCCGGCGCAGGACGGCCGCGTCCTCGCGCGGATCGGCGTGCGCTCCCGGGTACCGCCAGCCCGACGGGTATGCGCCCAGCGTGCGGACCATGGCGCCGATGATGAGCGGTTCGGTGCCGGTCACAGCGGGATCACGTCCAGCGACGGGGCCGGTCCCACCGCGGCGAGGCGCCCGCGGCTGCGGGACCACTGACTCCAGGATCCCGGGTAGACCACGACGTCGATCCCCGCCAGCGCTCCCGCGAGCGCGGTGTGGGTGGCGGCGATGCCGGAACCGCAGTAGGCGGCGACGGCGATGCCGTCCGTCGCACCGGCGGCTGCGAACTCTGCGCGGATCTCGTCGGGCGAGCGGAATCTGCCCGCCACGAGGTGCGTGGTCGTGGGCAGGTTCACCGCCCCGGGGATGTGCCCCGCGACGGGGTCGAGCGGCTCGGAATCGCCGCGATAGCGCTCCGGCGCCCGCACATCCAGCAGCAGGCCGTGGTCCGGCCACTCCTCCACATCGTCGATGTCGGCGACGCCGTGCACGATGTCGTCGAGCACGATGTCGCCGCGTCGCGGCTGCACGTCGCCGGTCTCCAGGGGACGTCGTTCCCCGAGCCAGCCCCGCAGTCCCCCGTCGAGCACTCGCACGTCGCTCAGGCCGGACCGCGTCAGCACCCACCATGCCCGCGCTGCGGCGACCGAGTGGACATCGTCGTAGGCGACGACGGCGTCGCCGGCGTGCACGCCCCAGCGGCGCGCGGCCTCTTGGAGCGCCTCCCGAGGCGGAAGCGGATGCCGACCCCGACGCGGGTCGTCGCGCTCGGCGAGTTCGTGGTCGAGGTCGACGTACACGGCACCCGGCAGGTGCCCGTCGAGGTATGCCGGGCGCCCTTCGGGCTGATCGAGGCGCCAGCGCACATCGAGGATGCGCGGCGTGCGTCCGGTCCGGATGAGGTCGGCGAGTTCCGACGGCGAGATGAGTGGGGAGGCCATGCGGCCATGCTCACGCCGTCGGGCGATGCGTTGGTTTCGGTGACGACACGCGGCGCGATGGGGCGACACACGCCGCAACACGGCGTCATGCAGGAATGCGGCACCCGGGCGCCGCGCGCCTCACCCCCGCAGCGCGAGCGCGAACGGCAGCACAGCGGTCGCCCCGGCTCGTCGCAGCTCTCGAGCGGCGACGGTCAGCGTCCATCGGCTGTCGGCGAGGTCATCGACCAGCAGCACGGGGCCGGCGGGCACATCCAGGGCGTCGGCACCGAACCGCTCCCACACGCCGGCGAGCCGGAAGGCGCTGTTGCCGCCGGGCTGGCCGCTGGGGCCGCCGTCGCGCGGCTCGAGCGCACCGAGGTACGGCAGGCGGCCGACCTCGGCCAGCCCGCGCGCGAGCGAGTCGACGAGCAGCGGCCGCGAGCGCGAGGGGAGCGCCACGACGGCGACCGGGCGCTCGGCCCACCCCCACTCCGCGAGCACCCGCACGCATGCGGCGAGAATGTGCGGCGGCAGCGGGGCATCGACGGCGCCCGCGGCGAAGATTCCGCGCAGCGCGCCGCCCCAGCCGAGGTCGGTCAGCCGCGCGAGCGCGCGACCCTCGGCCGCCTGCTCGTCCGCCGCGATCCGTCCCTTCATCGGCACGCCCAGCCGATCCGCGCCCGTCGGCCACTGCCGGCGCGGTTCGATCGGAACGCCGACGCGGTCAAGAGCAGCGGATGCGGCATCCGTCGCCTCCGCACGGATCTCTGCCGGATACCAGACGCCCGCGCAGTTGTCGCAGCGCCCGCACGGAGCCGCGGTGGGGTCGTCGAGCGAGCGCTGCAGGAACTCCATGCGGCACTGCCCGGTCTCTTCGTACTCGATCATGTGCCGCTGCTCGGCGAGCCGCTCGGCGGCGATGCGGCCGTAGCGCTCCTCGTCGTAGACCCAGGGTTCGCCGGTGGCGATCCAGCCGCGCTGCTCGCGCCGCACGGCGCCGTCGACGTCGAGCACCTTCAGCAGGAGCTCCAGCGGCGTGCGGCGGATGTCGACGATCGCCTCGAGCGCCGGCGTCGACAGCGGCGCGCCCGACAGCGCCGCGATCACGCGTTCGGCGCGGTCGCGGTCGGGCATCGACGCGGTCGCGAAGTAGTGCCAGATCTCGCGGTCCTCGACGCCGGGCAGCAGCAGTACGTCGGCCGACTCGGTCGCCCGGCCGGCGCGACCGACCTGCTGGTAGTACGACACCGGCGACGACGGGGCGCCCAGGTGCACGACGAACCCGAGGTCGGGCTTGTCGAACCCCATGCCGAGCGCGCTCGTCGCGACGAGCGCCTTGACCCTGTTGTCTTTCAGGAGCGCCTCGGACTCGGTGCGCTCGTCGGTGTCGGTCTGCCCGGTGTACGCGCGCACGTCGTAGCCGCGCGAGCGCAGCAGCGCCGCGGTGTCGTTGGCCGCCGCGACGGTGAGCGTGTAGATGATGCCCGAGCCCGGCAGGTCGCCCAGGTGGCTGATGAGCCATGCGAGGCGGCTCGGCGAATCGGGAAGGCGCAGCACGCCGAGTCGGAGCGACGTGCGCGCGAGGGGACCGCGGATGGTCAGGACGCCGTGATCGGATGCCGCACCCTCGCCCCCCAGCTGCTCGGCGACGTCGGCCACGACGCGACTGTTCGCCGTCGCGGTGGTCGCCAGCACCGGAACCCCCGCCGGCATCTGGCCGATCAGGTCGCGCAAGCGCCGGTAGTCGGGGCGGAAGTCGTGGCCCCAGTCACTGATGCAGTGAGCCTCATCGACGACGAGCATGCCGATCCTCCGCACGAGCGCCGGCAGCTGCTCGTCGCGGAATGTGGGGTTGTTGAGGCGCTCGGGCGAGACCAGCAGCACGTCGACCTCGTCGCGCTCGAGCTGGGCGAGCACGTCGGTCCACTCGTGCGCGTTCGTGGAGTTGATCGCGACCGCCCGGACACCGGCGCGCTCGGCGGCGGCGATCTGATCGCGCATGAGCGCGAGCAGCGGCGACACCAGCACCGTCGGCCCCGCCCCCTGCTGGCGCAGCAGCAGCGTCGCCACGAAGTACACGGCGGACTTGCCCCACCCGGTGCGCTGCACCACGAGGGCGCGGCGCCGCCCGTCGACCAGGGCCTCGATCGCCTCGAACTGACCGTCGTGGAACTGGGCGGCGTCGCGGCCGACGAGGGCGCGGAGCGCAGCGAGGGCCGCGGTTCGGGTCGAGTCGGGCGTCATCCCCCCACCCTGCCCGACGCGACCGACATCAGTGCACTCACCGAATGCCGCGCAGCGGCAGGATGAGCAGAGCCGACAGCGCGGCGAGAACTGCGGCGAATCCGAACAGCGGGGCGTAGCCGCCGCCGAAAGAGATGACGAGCGCCGCGATGAAAGGCCCAGCGATCTGCGGGCCGGTGGTCGCGACGTTGAGCAGCCCGAGGTCGCGCGCGGTGTCGGCGGCACGCGGCAGCACGAGCGTCAGGATCGCCTGATCGACGGCCAGGAACATGCCGTAGAAGAAGCCCACCATCGCGGTGTACACGATCATCCCCGTCCACGTCGGAACGAAGATCGGCACGGTGATGCCGGCGGCGATACCGAGGGACGCGATCACGACGAAGATCTTGCGGCGGCCGATCCGATCCGATATCGGGCCGGCCGCGAGGCCCGTGACGAACGCGAGCGACAGCTTGACGGTGGCGAGCAGTGCGACGGCGGCCGCGGCATTTCCGCCCGGGAGGTTCTCCACGCCGATGTAGTCGGTGAGCGTGTAGAGCTGGTACGTCGAGATCGTCCAATGCCCCGTCATGATCGTCACGCGCGCCCAGAACGCCCACGCGAAGTCGTGATCGCGCAGCCCCGAGAAGAACCCGGTCCTCCGTCGCTCCCGCGGGGTCGTCTCGGCATCCGCTCCTGCCGTCGGGTCGCGCGTGAACAGCACGAGAGTCGTCGCGCCGACCACGAGCAGCGCGGCGATCGCCACGTATCCGAGCGTCGGTGCATCGAGGAAGTGCGGAGCGAGGTTCACCCCGTACATCACGCCGAGCGTCATCGACGCCCCCGCGATCGATGACGCGAGCCCGCGTCGGTTCGGCGCCACACGGTCGGGGATCACCGCCGAGATGGCGGCCTGGAATGCGCTCATCGCGATCATGACCGCGAGGTAGGCCGCCGCGAGCCAGAACAGCTCGCGCATCAGTCCGAGGCACGCCAGCAACGCGAGTGCGGCGAACGACGAGATCACGAGCCACGGCGCCCGCCGGCCGAATCTCGTCCGGGTGCGGTCGGAGAGCGACCCGAACACGGGGTTGCCGATCGCTGCGGCGAGCGCGCCCATCGAGGCCAGAAGTCCGTAGACCGCGACCTTCGCATCGGGGTCGATCGCGGCGATCTGCGAGGGCAGGAGGATCTGCTGCATCCCCTGGAAGACGGCGTACATCCCCGCGTTGGCGAGGAAGAACGTGGCGAAGAACCGGATGCCGCCGCTCACGCCCGCAAGCCGCGTTCGCCCTGCCGGCCCCGTGGTGGAGCGCGGCGAATCGTCTGCAGACACGTGACCTCCCCGTCGGTGTCTGCCCGCTTAGCGCGCGGGCAGACAGACTCTATCCGCAAGACCTCAGAATTTGAACCGAACATGGTCAATATGTCGCTAGAGTCGACGGATGACCGAGCGACCCCATCCTGTGGCGCCTCGCGACCAGACGCGCGTGACGCTTCTCGGACTCATCCGACAGCGGGGTTCCGCCACTCGCGCCGACCTCGTGGAGGCGACGGGCTTCTCACGCAGCACCGTCGGCAACGCCGTCGCCCGGCTCATCGAGTTCGGTCTGGTCGAGGAGGGCGCCTTCGCCGACAAGGGCCCGGGTTCCGGACGCGGACGCCCCGGACTCACCCTTCGTGCGGTCGCCTCCGACGTCCGCGTCGCGGCCATCGACTTCGGCGCCCGTCACATCAATGTCGCGATCGGAGACGCCTTCGGCAATGAGATCGCCCGCGAGCGCCACGATGTGGGGCTCGATGCGATCGAGAAGCTCGATCTCGCGGCATCCGCCCTCGCAGCGCTGCAGGCCTCGACCGGGACGTCACGGCTCGAACGCGTGGTCGCCGGCATCCCCAAGCCCGTGAACCGACTCACCGGACTCGTCCAGGCGCCGAAGGTCGGCGACGGGTGGGGAGGCCTCGCGCCCGCAGCCGAGATCGAACGACGGGTGGGCGTGGTGACGCACATCGAGAACGACGCGACGCTCGGGGCCATCGGCGAGCATGCGCGCGGTGCTGCGCGCGGCGTCGACGACGTGCTGTACGTCAAGGTGGCCCACGGCATCGGCTCGGGCCTCATTCTCGGCGGCGCCCCGTACCGCGGCGCGAACGGGATCGTGGGAAACATCGGCCACTGCCGCCTGCCCGACCGCACCGAGCTGTGTCGATGCGGCCATCGCGGCTGTCTCGAGGCGGTGGCGGCGATCGGCGCGATCGACGCGCAGCTCGCGGCCACCCACCCCGGGCTCGACCCCCGGGAGGTGCTCGACGAGCTGGACTCCACGGCCGAGCGCATCCTGATCGGCGCCGGACGCGTGCTCGGCAAGGTGCTCGCCGACTTCTGCAATCTGCTCGCGCCCGAGCTGGTCGTGCTCGGCGGCTTCATCGGCGCCCGCTACCCCGCGTTCGTCGAAGGCGCAGCCTGGGCGGTCGACGAGTACGCCGCACCCGCTGTCTCGACCTCGACCCGTGTCGTCGCCGCCGAGCTGGGTATGCACGCCGAACTGCTCGGCGGCCTGGTTCTCGCCGCGGATCTGGCCGCCGTGCCGGTCGCGGGCGCCTGAATCGCCTCAATATGGCCCTTCATGGGTCAAATGAAGAGACCCTAATGCGTTAATTGGTTGACTTCTACTCCAGGTCCCTGGTTCACTCTGCGTACACAAGTTGAACTCAGCGCCGCGCGATGCCGCCGGCCGAGAAAGGACCCGACGATGATGTCTCCCCCTCCGCGGCTGCGTCGCACCGCGCTCACCCCGGTTCTCGCCCTGATGCTCGCCGGAGCGCTCGTCGGCGTCGCCGGGGCAGCCCAGGCGACCCCCGCCGCCGCCCCCCAGGCGCCCAAGGCGGCGAGCCTCGCGCCGGTCATCAAGCACACCGGCAAGGCCCCCACCGGCTACACCGCGACCTTCTCGCTGTACGCCCCCGATGCGGATCGTGTGCAGATCAAGGGCGAGTGGTTCTTCGAGCGCCCGAGCGAGCTGACACAGCTCGCCGGAACCCCGGCTGCGCCCGTGGTCCAGACGCAGGGCATCCTCCCCGCCGACTGGCAACCCGGCGACGTGCCGATCGCCTTCCCCAACGCGACGGCGGCGAACTGGCCCGTCATCGACATGCAGGAGCGCGGCAACAGCGGCGTCTGGGAGTGGACGACACCGCTCCCCTCGGGCGTCTTCAGCTACGGCTACTTCGTCGACTGCGCATCAGACGCCGGCACCGGCTGCACCCAACTCGCAGACCCGAGCAACCTCGGCTGGGATGCCGCCGATGAGACGCTCCCGGGCACGCGCCAGGCGAGCAGCCAGGTGTTCGTGCCGTCGGACTCCGCGTTCGACACCGTCGAGGCTTCATGGCTCGCGCCGTCCGACGAGCAGGGCTCCATCACTCATCACGTCTACAGCTCGCCCGGACACGTGACGCCGGCGAACCAGAACTACCTCACGATCTACACACCCCCGGGCTACGACGCCGAGCGCGCCGAGCCATACCCGACGCTCTACCTCCAGCACGGCGGCGGCGGCAACGAGACCGACTGGACCACGCAGGGCGCCGCGGGTGACATCCTCGACAACCTCATCGCCACGGGCCAGATCGAGCCGATGGTCGTCGTCATGCCCAACAACGGCGGGTACCCGTCGTCGACGTTCAACGAGGCATTCGACCGCGACCTGATCGACAACATGCTCCCCTACGTCGAGGCGAACTTCGCGGTGTCGACGGATGCCGCCGACCGCGCGTTCGCGGGCCTGTCAGCCGGCGGAATCGTGACGAACTCGTTCATGCTCAAGTACCCCGAGACGTTCCAGTACTACGGCATGATGAGCGCCGGCCTTCCTCCCGCGTTCAACACGCTCACCGAGGCTCAGGCCGTGGCGCTGCGCGACAAGTCGATCCAGATCAGCGGCGGCTGGCAGGACCCGATCCACGCGGTGGGCTTCGGACAGTCCCACACCGGGCCCGCGCGTCAGGTGACGGCGTTCACGAACGCGGGCATCGCCGTCTCGACCAACTTCATCAACGGCGGCCACGAGTGGTACGTGTGGCGGATCCTGCTGAAGGACTTCCTCACCGGCGTCGCCTTCCAGCCCCCGGCATTCGCCGACTGGGCCAACTGAGGCGCGGCGATCATGACAAGGACAGATGAGATGTCGATCCGGCGGTCGCTCATGACCCGCACGGCCAAGGCGGTGTCGGCCTCCGCCCTCACCTGCCTCCTCGTCGCGATGGGCGTGGCCGCAGCATCGCCGGCGAACTCGACCGTCGTGGCCGCTGCCCCGAAAACCACGAGCCTCGCGCCCGTGGTGAAGCACACCGGGAAGGCCCCGACGGGCTACGAAGTCACCTTCCAGCTCTACGCACCTGACGCGGAGAGCGTCCGCATCAAGGGCGAGTGGTACTTCGAGCGTCCAAGTGACCTCCCCCAACTGGCGGGAACACCGGCGAATCCGATCATCCAGACTCCGGGGCTCACGCCGCAGGAGTGGCAGCCCGGCGACGTGCCGATCGCGTTCCCCAACTCGACGAACCAGAACTTCCCGCTCGCGGACATGACCGAGCGCGGGAACAGCGGGGTGTGGACCTACACGATTCCACTGCCGTCGGGCACCTTCACATATGGGTTCTTCCTCGACTGCGCGACGGCAGACGGCACGGGGTGCACGCAGTCCCCCGACCCGGCGAACCCCGCGTGGAACGTCGTGGACGGCGTGCCGAACGGGTCGAGCGTGCCGATGAGTCAGGTCTACGTGCCGTCCGATCCGAAGTTCGACACCGTGGACTACTCGTGGCAGGCGCCGAACGACGAGCAGGGCGAGTTGGAGTTCATCCGGTACGCGTCGCCGGGGCACGTGAATCCCGTCAATGAGAACTATCTGGTCGTGTACACGCCGCCGGGCTACGACCCTGACCGCGCCCAGCCCTACCCGACGCTGTACCTCAGCCACGGCGGCGGCGAAGACGCCATGGGCTGGAGCACGCAGGGCGTGATGGCGAACATCCTCGACAACCTCATCGACACCGGCGAGGTCCAGCCGATGGTCGTCGTCATGCCGAACGGCACCGGGTTCGCGCCCTCCACTGCGAACGCGGCGTTCCGCGCCGATCTCATCGGAACGGTGTTCCCCTATATCGAGGGGAACTACAACGTCTCGACCGATGCCGCGGATCGCGCCTTCTCAGGGCTGTCGGCCGGGGGCCAGCGGACGAACCAGCTGATGCTCTTCAACACCTCCGAGTTCGGCTACTACGGAATGATGTCGGCGGGGCTCCCGCCGGGGACCGTGCTCACCGAGCAGCAGATCGCCGCACTGAAACAGGTCCAGGTCTTCGTCGGCGGCGGCTACCAGGACGTGATCCACGCAGTCGGGTTCAGCATCAACGGGAACCAGAGTCACACAGGGCCCGCGAATGAGGTGAGCCTGCTCACGGATGCCGGCATCCACGTCTCGACCTCGTTCGTCAACGGCGGCCACCAGTGGTACGTGTGGCGGATCCTGCTGAAGGACTTCCTCACCGGCGTCGCCTTCCAGCCTCCGGCATTCGCCGACTGGGCCGACTGACGACGCGAGCACCGCGAGGAGTGCGAGGCCGCTGCCGGGCTGTTCCGGCAGCGGTCTCCACCGCGCCCTCGATTCGCCGCAGACTTGTCGGGTTTCGACTGCACAACCGCGGAAGTTTGCATGATGTCACCGAGATGAGAAGTTTCTCATGCAACTTGCGAACTCAGCATCCATTCCGCTTGGCAGAAATCCTTGACCTGCCGTCGACGCACCCGATAGACAGGGCACACGCACCCACCCGTCCCGCAACCGCGGGCACCGGAACCGGTGCCGACGGAGTGACGCATCGTTTCACCCCGCATCACTTCGGTCACCGCTCGCACAACACCGTGCGCGCGTCCACGGAGGGGGATGTTTCGATGCTGTTCGCAACACGAAGAAGACTGCTCGGAGGCACCGCGGTCACCGCCGCGATTCTCGGGCTCACACTCACCGCACTCTCGCCGATCGGGCCGGCGATGGGCTCGGAAGAGCTTCCCGAACTCATGCGCAGTGCCGATGAGGAGGTCAGCGTCGTCGAGGTGACGCTGCCCGATCACACCGCGCTCGACCGACTCGTCGCCACCGGGGTCGACCTCGACCACGCCGCGCACATCAACGAAGACGGCACGCTCACCGCGCACGCGGTGGTTTCGCCGAGCGAGGTCGCCGCCCTCAAGGCCCGCGGGTTCGCCATCGGTCATTCTGTGCACGAAGAGGGCGACACCGAAGCGGTCCTCGCCGAGCGCGAGGCGACGATCGCCGAGGCGGTCGCCGCGAACACCGAGTTCGCCGCCGCGGCCGAGGCCGCCGAGGTCTCTGACGTCAAGATCATCCGCGCCGACTACTACACCTCTTACGGCGTGGGCTACCTGTCGGTCGAGGCCAAATGGGCAGACGGTCAGACCAGCAACGCCGCCCTCACCGTGCAGCGGGACAGCGGCGCGGGAACCGCGATGGGCTCGGGCGGCACGCAGAACATCAGCCGCTTCGTCGACGCCGGCGTCTACCTCTACCACCGCGGTGCAGCCACCGTGACGACGCGACCCGACACCATCCAGATCACGAGCCCCACGGGTGACGTCGCCACCGCGAAGGTGAACGACTGGCTGCCCATCGAGGGCGAGGGCGCGGGCGGCCCCAACTATCAGACCGACTTCATCACGTCGTATCTGACGCCGACCGAGCTGTACGACCGCATCCAGGCGCTCGCCGCGGAGTTCCCCGAGATCTCCGAGATCGTCGAACTGCCGAACGAGACGAACGGCTACCGCCGTCTCGCGCAGGCGGTGCTCGGCAGTGCCAACGCCAGCCGCGTCGCGATCGACTCGCGGGCATGGGGCCACGAGGGCGGCAACGACGTCACCGTCGCGCTGACCAACCCGGGTGCCCCGAACGCGCCGCTCTCGGTGTCGGTCACCGGGAACGCCGTCACCGTGTCGCTCGCGACGGATGCCGCCGGCGCCCTCACGAGCACGGCCTCGCAGGTCGTGTCCGCACTGAACGCGAGCCCGGCGGCATCCGCCCTCATCGTGGCCTACACGTACCGCGGCAGCACGGGCCTCGGCATCGTGGCTCCGGCCGCCGTGACCGCGCTCAGCGACGGACTCTCGGCACCGGACTCGGTCTCGCGCGACCCGCACCCGGTGTACGCGATCCGCATCGGCAAGACCCGTGACGGGTCGAAGCCCGGTGTGATGGCGTACGCACAGGAGCACGCACGCGAGTGGGTCCCGCCGCTGGTGGCGATCGAGGCTGCCGAGCGACTGCTGCGCAACTACGCGCAGGATGCCGACACGAAGAAGCTCGTGAACAACCTCGACATCTGGATCGCGCCGTCGATCAACCCCGACGGCGGTCACTACTCGTTCTACGACTTCGCGTCGCAGCGCAAGAACATGACCAACCACTGCCCGCTCACCGGCAGCGCCGACTTCGGGGCCCGCAACAGCTGGGGCGTCGACAACAACCGCAACTACGACGTCTACAGCCTGTTCGACGGGTACGACGGGGCCTCCGCGTCGTGCACGAGCGGGACGTACGCGGGCCCGGCCGAGCTCAGCGAGCCCGAGAGCGCGAACGTCGACTGGATCGCCGAGAACAACCCCAACATCAAGTTCTCGATGAACCTGCACAGCTCGGGCAACTACTTCATGTGGTCACCGGGCGCGTACATCGCCGACGGCCGGATCTCGGCACCGCGCCCCACCCTCGAGGAGGAGTCGTTCTTCTGGGGTGCGTCGTCGCGGATCCTCACCGAGATCAAGCGGTACCGCGGCATGTCGGTGACCCCGGCCCGCACCGGCCCGATCTCGGACGTGCTGTACTCGGCGGCCGGCAACTCCGGTGACATGCTCTGGTACAAGCACGGGATCTACGCCTGGAACTTCGAGGTCGGAACCACGTTCCAGCCGCCCTTCGAGAGCGAGAACCCGACCGGCGCGTCGGCGCACGCCGAATCGCAGGAGTTCGCCAACGGTCTGATCGAGCTCATGCAGGTCGCGCACGACTTCGACACCGATCACCAGCGCCCGACGAGCACGGTGGCAGTCGCGCCGAGCACGACGGCGGGCATGGTCGACGTCACGTTCACGACGAGCGAGACGGCGTCGGTGTTCTACACCCTCGACGGCTCGACGCCGACGTACGAGTCGACGCTCTACGGCACCGCGGGGCTGCGCGAAGGCGCCGAGACGCTGACGGTGGCCGCCGGAACCCAGATCAACTGGTTCTCGGTCGACTCCGCCGGCAACGTCGAGAAGAACTACAAGCCGGATGGGAGTGGCAAGAACTTCAACAAGACGACGGTGCGCTGAGCCCGTCGCCCGAACGGCTGCGGCCGCGGTCATCCTTCGGGATGCCGCGGCCGCGGTCGTTCCTGCCGCTACGCTCTACCTACCCGATGCCCGGGCCCGCGTCTCGAACGGAAGTCGTCCCGATGGACCCGCTGCTCTCCTCGAACCTCACGTGGGTTCTCACCGCCCTCGTCGTCCTCGCGATCAACATCACGGCGCTCATCCTGATCCCACGCGACCGCAAACCCACCGCGGCGATGGCGTGGCTGCTGCTGATCTTCGCGCTGCCGTTCATCGGCATCCTCTTCTATCTGCTGATCGGCAGCGTCCGACTCCCGAAGAAGCGGCGCGACGAGCAGGCGCGGATCGACGCGATCATCCACGAGCGGACGGCTGCGGCGGGAATCCCCCAGGCGGATGCCGCTGCCTGGCCGCGCTGGTTCGAACGCGTCGTCGAGCAGAACACCACGCTCACCCGCCTGCCGGCCGCCGACGGCAACGCCGTGGCGCTCATCGACGGCTACGAGGCGTCGATCGACGCGATGGCCGAGGCGATGGCGACCGCCACGGGCTACGTCCACGTCGAGTTCTACATCGTGTCGTGGGACGACACGACCCGCGGCTTCTTCGCCGCGATGGAGGCTGCCGTGAAGCGCGGCGTGACCGTGCGGCTCCTGGCCGACCACGTCGCCTCGCGGCGCGTCGCGAACGCCGACGAGACCTTCGCCGAGCTCGACCGGATCGGCGTGAAGTGGGCGTGGATGCTGCCCGTCATGCCCTTCAAGGGCAAGTACCAGCGCCCGGATCTGCGCAACCACCGCAAGCTCGTCGTCGTCGACGGCGCGATCGCTTTCGTCGGCTCGCAGAACCTCATCGACCGCACCTACAACGCACCCAAGAACATCAAGCGCGGACTCAAGTGGCAGGAACTCGTGGCGACGGTCACCGGCCCCGCCGTCGCGCAGGTGAACACCGTCTTCCTCTCGGACTGGCTGATCGAGACCGGCGAGCAGCTGGATGCCGAGCACGTCGCCGCCTCCGCGATCCCCGTCGTCTCCTCGTCCGACGCCGTGACGTGCCAGATCGTCCCGAGTGGGCCGGGGTACGCCACCGAGAACAACCTGCGCCTTTTCCTCTCACTGATCCACGGCGCGACCGAGCGCGTGATCCTCACGAGCCCGTACTTCGTGCCCGACGAGGCGATGGTCTACGCCATCACGACCGCGTGCCAGCGCGGGCTCGAGGTGCAGCTGTTCGTCTCCGAGATCGGCGACCAGGGCCTCGTCTACCACGCCCAGCGCTCGTACTACCAGGCGCTGCTGGAGGCAGGAGTGCGGATCTTCCTGTACCCGGCGCCGTTCATCCTGCACGCGAAGCACTTCTCGATCGACGACGACATCGCCGTCATCGGGTCGAGCAACATGGACATCCGCTCGTTCACGCTGAACATGGAGCTGTCGATGCTCGTGCGCGGCGAGTCGTTCGTGCGCGACATGCGCGCGGTCGAGCAGGACTACCGCGACAAGGGGCGCGAGCTCACCCTCGAGGAGTGGAAGCGCGAGCCCGCGAAGGCCACCTTCCTCGACGGAGTCGCGCGGCTGACCTCCGCTCTCAACTGACCCCGGGCGCCTGTCGGCAGAGGCGAGTAGCCTGCTGAGCATGTCGTCGGCACCGTCGCCTCTCGTCGCGCGCATCCGCGAGGCGGTCATCGGCGACGACCAGGTGATGTACGGCCCGTTCGGTCCGCGGCGGGTGACCTACGCCGACTACACCGCGAGCGGGCGGGCGCTGGGGTTCATCGAGGACTTCGTGCGCGACGAGGTGCTCCCCCGCTACGCGAACACCCATTCGGAGTCCAGCGGCACGGGCCTGCAGACCACCCGGCTCCGCGAGGACGCACGCGCGATCATCCATGCGGCGGTCAAGGGCACCGACGACACGGTCGTCATCTTCACCGGCAGCGGCTCGACCGCGGCGATCAACAAGATCGTCGGCATCTTGGGCCTGCGCCTCCCGGCCGATCTCGATCGCGAGCACGGCCTGTCGGCTCGCATCGCGGCATCCGATCGCCCCGTCGTCTTCATCGGGCCCTACGAGCACCACAGCAACGAGCTGCCGTGGCGCGAGTCGATCGCCGACGTCGTGACGATCCCCGAGGATGCCGACGGCCACGTCGACTGCGAAGCGCTCGCGTCAGAGCTCGAGCGCTTCGCCGAACGGCCGCTCAAGATCGGCTCGTTCAGCGCCGCGAGCAACGTGACCGGCATCCTCACCGACACCGCGCGGATCACCGACCTGCTGCACAGCCACGGCGCGCTCGCCTTCTGGGACTATGCGGCCGCAGGCCCCTACGTCGACATCGATGCGTCGAACGAAGACGCGGTGTTCCTCTCGCCGCACAAGTTCATCGGCGGTCCCGGCACCCCGGGCGTGCTCGTGGTGAACCGGCGCCTGCTCACCAACTCGGTGCCCGAGGCCGTCGGCGGCGGCACGGTCGCTTACGTCAATCCGCTCGAGCACCGCTATATCGAGGACCCCGCGCACCGGGAGGAGGCGGGAACGCCCGGCATCATCGAGTCGATCCGCGCAGGTCTCGTCTTCGCCCTCAAAGACGCGGT
Source organism: Microbacterium sp. 2FI (assembly GCF_005502885.1). GTDB lineage: Bacteria > Actinomycetota > Actinomycetes > Actinomycetales > Microbacteriaceae > Microbacterium. The sequence goes on along the minus strand of NZ_SCMR01000004.1, from coordinate 50,227 downwards.
CGGGGTCGACACGATCCACGACCTCGAGCTCGGCTTCCTCGATCGCGCGCTCGAGACGTGGCGACGGCATCCGTCGATCCAGATCCTCGGCAGTCCCACCGCCGATCGCCTGTCGATCGTGTCGTTCGTGATCACGCGCCCCGGCGGGCGGTACTTGCACCACAACGCGGTCGTCGCGATCCTCAACGACCTCTTCGGCATCCAGTCCCGCGGCGGCTGCTCGTGCGCGGGCCCGTACGGCCACCGCCTGCTCGGCATCGACCTCGCGCGCTCGCACGAGTTCGAGCGCGAGATCACGCGCGGGTGCGAGGGAATCAAGCCCGGGTGGGTGCGGGTGAGCTTCAACTACTTCATCAGCGACGAGGTCTTCGACTACATCGTCGAGGCCGTCTCGCTCATCGCCGACCACGGCCACGAGCTGCTGCCGCAGTACCGCTTCTCGCCCGACACCGGGCTGTGGCGCCACGAATCAGGGCTCGTCGAGCCACCGCTGCGGCTCGCGCAGCTGGCGTACGACGCCGACGGTCGCCTGACGTATCCGCGACACCACGATCGTGCGCCCGAATCGATCCTGGCCGAGCACCTCGCCGAAGCGCGGGCGCTGTTCGCATCGCTCCCCGACATCGCCGCCGACGGCGATGCGCCGCACGTGGCCGACGAGCGGCTCAGCGAAGACTTCGAGCACCTGCGGTGGTTCGATCTGCCGCCGGTGTCGCTCGAGCGATGATCGGCGGTCAGGCGACGGTGTTGCCGCAGACTCCGCAGAGGCCCTTCGCCGAGACCTCGACATAGCAGTCGGGGCACATGGCGCGGATCTTCTCGGGTGCGGCGGCCGGGCGACGCGGAGCGCGGCGCTCGGGCCGGGCGGTTGCCGGCGGCTGGTCGACCGCGGGAAGGTGCACGCTGCAGTAGAAGCGCACGTAGCCGGAGTGGTTCTTGGGGTGGCGGTGCTTGACCGCCCACAGCTCGGTGCGCGGCCGCGGGTCGGAATCGGCGCGGCACACGGCGCAGATCGTGGGGTCGCCGGGGACGACCTCGGCGACACTCACGGGGGTGTCGAACGCGAGATTCTCCCGCCAATCGGCTGACTCGGCGATGCGCACGGCTGTCTCCCTCTGCCAGCGAGCTCGGCCGCCTGCTACTCCACGGTACGCGACGTTCGGCCCCCGCATAACCGGGGTGCCCGCCTGACCCCGGTTGAAACGCCGTCAAACCGCCGAATGCCGTCGTTCGAGCGAGGCCAGCAGGCCCTCCACGTGACCGATGATCTCGTCGCGCACGCTCCGCACGCCGTCGAGATCCAGCGTCGACGGGTCGGCGAGAGACCAGTCTTCGTACCGCTTTCCGGGGTAGAGCGGGCACGCGTCGCCGCAGCCCATCGTGACCACGACATCGGCCGCCTGCACGACGTCGTCGGTCAGCGGCTTCGGGTAGGCGTCCTCGAGGGGGATGCCGACCTCGGCGAGCACCGTGACGACGGCGGGGTGCAGACGGTCGGCGGGCACCGACCCGGCGGAGCGCACGTGCACGCGACCGGCGGCGAGGTGGGTGGTGATCGCGGCCGCCATCTGTGAGCGCCCGGCATTCTGCTCGCAGACGTAGAGGATTTCGGGCAGGTCGTGCGCCGCCGCTCCCGCCGCCTGGGCGACGGCGGTGAGCCGCTCGTTCACGAAGTGGGTGGTCTGCGCGAGCAGATGCGAGCGCACCTTCGCGGTGCGCAGGAGCGCCGTGTACGACTCGAGCACGTAGCGGTGCACGGTCTCTGCTCCGAACGTTCCCGCGTACTTCTCGGTCAGCTCGATCGACAGCCGCTTGAGGGACGCCTCGGGGTAGGCGAGACCCGGCAGACCCTGCGCGCCCGTCGGAATCGACACGTCAGGCCGCCGGCAGGATCTCGGCGAGCAGCGCCTCGACGCGGCCGCGGATGTCGTCGCGCACGCGGCGGACGGTCACGATGTCTTTGCCGGCGGGGTCTTCGAGCTCCCAGTCCTCGTACCGCTTGCCCGGGAAGATCGGGCACGTGTCGCCGCAGCCCATCGTGATGACGACGTCGGAGTCCTTGACCGCCTCGGTCGTGAGGATCTTCGGCACGTTGTGCGCGATGTCGATCCCCTCTTCGGCCATCGCCGCGATCGCGACGGGGTTGATCTGATCCTTCGGCGCGGAGCCGGCCGAGAGCACCTCGACGCGGCCGGCCGACAGCTCTTTCATGTAGCCGGCGGCCATCTGAGATCGGCCGGCGTTGTGGACGCAGACGAAAAGGACGGTGAGTGAATCGATCATGATGAAAGCATAGATGAGTGTCTATGCTTTCGTCCAGCGGACGCCGCCCGCTTCACCGACTGTTCAGACGAGCGTCGCCAGCAGCTCCCGCACGCGCGCGTCGATGTCGTCGCGGATCGGCCGCACCCCCGCAAGCGGGAGCCCGGCAGGGTCGGGGATCGGCCAGTCGAGGTACACCTTGCCGGGGTACACGGGGCATGCGTCCCCGCACCCCATCGTGACCACGACGTCGGCCGCGCGGACGACCTCGTCGGTCAGGGGCTTCGGGTACTCGCCGCCGAGCGAGACCCCGATCTCGTCGAGCGCGGTCACCACGGCGCCGCGCACGACCTCGGCGGGCTCCGACCCCGCCGTCCGCACGACGACGCGGTCACCGGCGAGCTGGCGCAGGATGCCCGCGGCCAACTGAGAGCGACCGGCGTTCTGCACGCACACGAACAGCACCTCGGGGCGGTGCGCGTCGCTGACCTCGACGCGGGCGAGCGCCGTGAGTCGGTCTGCGGCGAAGCTCGCCGTGCGCGAGGCGCGGCGGCGATCGACGCCCTGGGCCGCGAACAGGTCATCGGTCTCGCGCACGTACCGTTCGACGGTCTCGCGACCGAACGTGCCGGCGAATCGCTGGGTCAGATCGTCGACGACCCGGTCGAGCGCCACGGGCGATGTCTGCGGCGGCGAGACGACCAGCTCGCTCACGGCGTCGAGCCGCTCGGGCGGCACCGAGTACCAGACCCGTCGGCCCTCGGGTGCGCGCTCGAGAAGGCCCGCCTCGTGGAGAAGCTTCACGTGATGCGAGAGCGTCGGCTGCCGGAGGCCCAGCTCCACGGCGAGCTGCGTCACGGTCGCGCGGCCCGCGTCGGCCTCGATGATCAGGCGGACGATGCTGCCCCGCGTCGGATCGGCGAGCAGACGAACCTCGTCGATCGCAGCATCCATAGATGCGAGTCTATGGTCGTGCGCAAGCGGTGGGCGCGGCACCGGCCGCGCCCACCGCTGTGCGATCAGCCCTGTCGGGTGACGGTCACGTGGTAGGCGAGGTGAATGCCGTCCGCCGAGGTCACGACGATGTCGACGGGCGTTGAGGTGCCGACGGCCCCGAGCGGAACACGTTCGACGACCGTTCCGGTGGACGGCGTACGCCCCGCGATCGACACGGTGGCTGCGCCCGAGGCTGCTGTCGCCTTGAGATTCAGGCTCGAGACGCTGCCCGGGACGACGAGCGAGTAGTCCGTGACGGCCGGGTCGAACGCCGGCTGTACGACGACGCCCTTCGTGACGCCGGTCGCCTGGATCGAGTTGAGCGCGGGCAGCTCGGAGTCCTCGGCATACCTGATCTCGTTCGTCGTCGTGTCGCGCGAGAATCTGCTCATGTAGTCCCACGCGATCGGCGCGTAGTCCATGTAGTGCGTGTGATCGAGATTGCGCCCGGTCGCGATCTGCATCATCGGGACCCCTGTGTCATCGCTGAGCGTGCCGGCGGTGATCAGGAAGTCCCATCGCGTCACGTAGTCGCGCGGCTGCTCGACGGGGAAGCCGAAGATCCCGTACTGAGCGAAGTCGAACGTGGTCGGCGGAGAGATCTCGTTGAGTCGCATGTAGGTGGTGAGTGCATTCAGGTTGGACACCTTGACCTGCGGCACCGGGAAGCTCGCGTTCGGCCGCTGGACGGCATCGCGCTCGTTCTCGGCCGCCGAGAAGAACGTCGGCAGATCGATGAGGTCGTTCTTCGCCGCAAGCCCGGCATCGACGGTGGAGCCCGGTGACGACATCGGCGCGATCGCTGCGAACGTCTCGGGGTACAGCGACGAGATCGCCCACGTCGCGCGCCCGCCGGCGGAGTAGCCGGTCATGTAGATGCGCGAGGTATCGACCGGGTACTTCGCCTTGATGACCTCGAGCATGTTGACGACCGGCGTCGTGGCGGTGTCGAACGGAGCGACGACGATCACCTTCTCTTCGCCTGCCAGCTCGATCCAGCCATTGCTCTCAGCCTCGTAGATCTCATGATCGCCGCGACCGTGGAGGTCGAGCACCAGGGGATAGGTCTTACCGGAGGCGGACCGCTGGGCACGCAGCACCTCATCGGGGACCCACTCGTACCACCGTGGCTGGCCGGTCGCACCGGTCTCTTCACCCGAGACGAGGATCTGGGTGAGACCCAGGGCATCGAGGTCGGGACGCTCCATCAACGTGAAGTCTTCGGTCGTGGTTGCGTTGTCGTAGAAGACCGGAGTGCTCAGCCCCTGCCTCACCGTGCCGCTGAACAGCGACGCGTACGCGTCCTCGATCAACGACGGCTCGAAGCGCTGGCTCTTCGCGTTGCTCACGATGACTTCCTTGGCAGGGTTGTCGGCGTTGTAGAACCGGCCGCCCACACGCGCATCGACCTCGTTGGCCGACTTGTAATAGTCGATCGCCGCGGGCTGACCGCCGACGATGTATGCCGGCAACGCGGAGCCCTGGGCGACGGCAGGCATCGCGCCGCCGAACGTCGCCACGCCCGCGATGCGATTGACGTTGGGCGCCTGTGTCATGTGCTCGTTGATGAAGGTCGCCCCTGCGCCCTCGCCGATCATGTAGTCGAGGCGGAAGAAGCTCAGAGCGGGCTTGCCGCTCGCAGCGGTGTTCCCGCCCCAGATGTAGCGGAGGACGTCCTGGTAGACGGTCACGTCGCCGGGACCCCAGGCGCCGCCGACCGGCGTCTGCACGATGAGAACCGCCTTCTCGCGCTCGGCGAGGTCGACGAGCCCGAGCCCGGAGAGCGCGTCGAGCGCGGCATCCTGCGATGCATAGCCGAGGTCGCTGTAGACGAAGATCACCGGGGTCAGCATGGGCGCGGGGTTGAACTTCTCGGACGGCTGGTACAGATACGTCTGACTGCCGACCACACCGAGGTCGGCGACCGTGGTGAAACTCGCCCCCACCGGGATCGCCGCTGCTGCTGCCGAAGTGCTCGAAGCAGTACCCGGCGCGGCATGGGCGGCCCCGGCACTCACCGTCGCGCCCGACATCACCAACACACCGGTGGTGATGGCTGCGAGGATTCTCGTCCTCATTTTCATCTTCTTGTTCTCCCTTGAACCGTGATGGCGAGTCGTCGACATCCGTGCCGTCGACGAACGACTGCCTTGAGGCTAGGGTCTGAATCAATTATTGGCAATGAAAACCGAGTATCCGTCTCAGAACTCCGCCTTTACCGCCAATAGCAGTCATAAATAGGCGCGTAGACGGTGAAATGTGCCCCAAATCATCGGGAATCCGGATCAGATTCGGCCAATAACGCGTGCTGGTGGCTAGAGTCGATCCGTGAGCGACTTCCCCCCTCCGACATCGCCGCGGGATCACACGCGGTCCCGTCTGCTCGGACTCGTCCGGGCAGCCGGGACGATGACACGTGCCCAGCTCATCGAGTCGACGGGATTCTCGCGCAGCACCGTGGGTCATGCCGTCGGCCAACTGATCGACGCCGGCCTCCTCGAGGAGTCCGATCCCGTCGACAAGGGGCCAGGCTCCGGCCGAGGTCGTCCCGGATTGACCCTCCGCCCCGTTGCTTCCACAAGTCACGTCGCCGCCATCGACTTCGGCCATCAGCACGTCACCGTCGCCATCGCCGACGGGCAAGGCGCCGAGGTGGCGCGCACGGGATTCGCCGCCGATCTCGATGCGACAACGCTCTTCGATCGCGCAGCGTCATCACTCCAGGAGTTGCGGGAAGCGCACGGCATCACCCGTGTCGACGGCGTCGTCGCCGGGATCCCTCGCCCTCTCGATCGGACGACCAGACAGGTGCTGACGACGCGATCGGGGAAGGGCTGGGACGGCCTGTTTCCGGCAGCCGAGATCGCGGACCGCATCGGCGTCGAGACCCACGTCGAGAACGACGCCGTGCTGGGAGCGATCGGCGAGCGGAGCAGCGGCGCCGCTCGTGGCCTCTCGGACTTCCTGTACATCAAAGTCGCACACGGCGTCGGCGCCGCTCTCTTCCTGAACGGCGTTCCGTACTATGGCGCACGCGGGATCGTCGGCGATATCGGGCACTGCCGCATCCCCGGTCGCAGCGAACTCTGCCGGTGCGGACACCGCGGGTGCGTCGAGGCGGTCGCATCGATCGATGCCGTGCGGTCGCAGATCGCGATCACGCATCCCGGCGTGGAGCCTCAGTCCGTACTCGATGCGGGCGATGAGACGGTGGAACGGATCCTCAACGACGCCGGGCGGGCGCTCGGCAGGTTCGTCGCCCACTTCTGTAATCTGCTGAATCCGGCCGGTGTCGTCATCGGCGGATCGCTCGGGTCGAGTCACCCGCCGTTCATCGAGGGCGTCTCCTGGGCGGTCGACGAATTCGCCCGTCCGATGATCGCCACAGGCACCGTCGTCACCGCTGCCGAGCTCGGCGCGAGCGCAGAAATCGTCGGCGGCATGGTGCTGGCCGCCGAGTTGGCGACGGCTCGGCACGGCCGCTGACGTCACGAATCCGTAATGGCCCATCGCCGTTGTGACCGGACGCCCGGCGTAGCGTGATTCGTGTCGGCGGTGACCCGCACCGCGACGGGGAGACGGCCATGACGAAGACGAGAGTTCGCGCCCGGCTGATGCTCGTCGGTGTGCTGACCGCCGCGGCCATCGCACTCGCCGGCTGCGCGACCGGCGTCGAGCCGATGGCGGACAACGCGCCGACCTCGATGGAGACGCCCGCAGCGTCTGAGCCGATGGCGGAGGAATCCCCCGACGCGATGGCCGGCGAGCCGAGCGCGACCGAGACCGCCGAACCGATGGCTCCCGCCGAGGGCGCCTACGTCGACTACGAAGACGGCATCATCGCCGAGACCGCCGGCCCCAAGGCGCTGTTCTTCCACGCGACGTGGTGCCCGAAGTGCCGCGCGCTCGACGACGAGCTGCGCGCCGACGGCGCCCCCGACGGCCTGACCGTCTTCAAAGTCGACTTCGACGACCGCACCGATCTGCGCCAGCAGTACGGCGTCACCCTCCAGACCACGATCGTGTTCGTCGACGACGACGGCGAGATGATCTCGAGCGTGGTGCTGTACGACGACCCGTCGGTCGCATCGCTCGAAGCCGCGATGCCGTGACCGCCTCGCTCGCCCTGGCGGTCGCCGCGGGCGTGCTGACGGTGCTCGCGCCCTGCGTGCTGCCGCTCCTTCCCGTCATCATCGGCGGCGCGATCGTCAACGACGGCGACGAACGCCGGGCCCGGTGGCGGCCGTACGTCATCGCGGCGTCGCTCGCGGCATCCGTCGTGCTCTTCACACTCGCACTGAAGGCGACGACGGCGCTGCTCGGCGTGCCGCCGCAGGTGTGGCAGGCGATCTCTGGCGCGATCGTGATCCTGCTGGGCGTGGACATGCTCTTCCCGCGCCTGTGGGATCGCGTCTCGACCGCGCTCGGACTCCAGCGGCGGAGCGCTGAGGCGCTCGACCGGTCGGTGGGCCGGCAGAGCGTCGGCGGCGACATCCTCACCGGCGCCGCGCTCGGCCCCGTCTTCTCGAGCTGCAGCCCGACGTACGCGCTGATCGTCGCGGCGGTGCTGCCCGTCTCGTTCGCCGAGGGCGTCGCGTACGTACTGGCGTACGCGGTCGGGCTCGCCGGGATGCTGCTGCTCATCGCCCTGCTCGGGCGCGGCCTCGTGCGGCGGCTCGGCTGGGCGGCGGACCCCGACGGATGGTTCCGCCGGGTGGTCGGCGTGCTCTTCATCCTCGTCGGGATCGCCGTGATCACCGGCTTCGACAAGCAGCTGCAGACGTGGATCCTCGACGCCGGGCTGTACGATCCGATCGCACGCATCGAGGAGTGGATCGGAGGTGGGTGACACGGACGATCGGATGCTGGAAGGGCGCGTCGTCCTCATCGTCGACGACGACGCGACCGTGGTCGAGGTGTGCCGGGCGTACCTCGAAGACGCCGGCTTCCGGGTGCTCGAGGCCGCCGACGCCTTCACCGCGCTCGATGTCGTCGCGACGGCCGCGCCCGACCTGATCGTGCTGGATCGCATGCTGCCCGGCATCGACGGGGTCGAGGTGACGCGGCGGATCCGGGCGACCGGATCGGTGCCGATCGTCATGCTCACCGCCCTCGGCGCCGAAGACGATCGCATCGCCGGTCTCGAAGCCGGCGTCGACGACTACCTCTCGAAGCCGTTCTCGCCGCGCGAGCTCACCCTGCGCGTGCAGACCGTGCTGCGCCGCACTCTCGCGGTCGAAGAGGTCGCCGCGGCGGGGTCGCCGGCATCCATCGTCGACCGTGCCGGCATCCGCATCGACACGGCTGCGCGCACGGCGATGATCGAGGGCCATCGCCTCGCCCTCACGACGCGCGAGTTCGACCTGCTCGTCTTCCTCGCCCGTCGCCCCGGCACGGTCTTCTCGCGCGAAGACCTGCTGCGGGGCGTCTGGGGCTGGGAGCACGGCGACCTGTCGACGGTGACGGTGCACGTGCGGCGCCTGCGCGAGAAGATCGAGACGGATGCCGCGACCCCCCTGCGCCTCGTCACGGTGTGGGGCTACGGCTACCGCTTCGACGACTCCCCCGCCGATGCGTCGGGAGGCGGCTCGTGACGATGGCGGATGTGCTTCGGGTGGTCGCCGTCTCGGCCGGGATCGCCGTGGGCGTGGGGCTCGTGGCGTGGGTGGTGCTGCGGCGGGCGGCGCGTGCGCCGATCGCGGTGCACCTGGTGACGATCGTCGTCGCCGCGGTGGCGTCGGTGACCGGCGGCGTGCTCGTGGCGGCGCAGGCGATGTACCTGTCGGAGCACGACGCCCGCATCGCGATCACGATCGCCGTGACGAGCGGAGTGGTGGCAGTGGTGGCGGCACTGCTGGTGGGGTCGCAGATCTCGCGCTCGGCCCGCATGCTGCGTGGCGCCGCCGAAGACCTGGGCAACGGCATCCCCGTCGAAGTCCGTCCCATCGCGGTGGGCGAGTTCCGCGCCGTGCTCGAAGAGCTGGCGGCGTCGGATGCCCGCCTCACGGCGGCGCGCGAGCAGATCGCGCAGCAGGAGGTGACGAGGCGCGACCTCGTCACCCGCATCACGCACGACCTGCGGGTGCCGCTCGCCGGCATCCGCGCTCAGGCCGAGGCGCTGCAGGACGGCCTCGCGCGCGACCCCGAGCGCTACATCGCGCAGATCGTGGCGCAGACCGATCGTGTCGACGCGATGGTGTCGGACCTGTTCGCCGTCTCGCAGATCGATGCCGGAACGCTGCCCCTCCGCCGCGAGCGCGTGTCGCTGGCGGATGTGGCGAGCGACGCGGCATCCGATCTCCGCCCCCTCGCCGAGGCCGCCGGCGTCGAGCTGGATGTCGTCGCTACCGACCCCGGCACCGTCGAGGCCGATGCCGGGCAGCTCGCACGAGCCGTCGCGAATCTGCTCGCCAATGCTCTGCAGCACACGCCGGCGGGCGGCGGCATTCGCGTGGATGTCAGCCGCGACGGCGACGCCGCCCTGCTGGTCGTGGGGGACGACGGACCGGGGTTCGCCGCGGGCGAGGTCGACAGGGTGTTCGAGGCCGGCTGGCGCGGCGATACCGCGCGCTCACCCCACCGGATCGACATCACCGGCGCCGCGGGGCTCGGCCTCGCGATCGTCCGCGGCATCGCGCGCGCCCACGGCGGTGAAGCGACGGCGGGCAATGGCGACGGCGGCGGCGCGCGCGTCGCGGTGCGGCTGCCGCTCGCCGGCTGATGCGCGGGTCATCTGGGCCGCCGAGACGACGCAGATCGTCGCCTACGCGCGGGTAGCCAGCACTCTGCGTCGTCTCGGTGCTCGTTGCACCGGCCCCGCCCCTCAGTCGATGCGGTGCTCGTGCACGGCCGAGCTCAGTGACGTGCCGTTGAGCTCGAGGTAGAGCTGACGCTCGGTGATCGACAGGGTCACGGCGTTGCGGCGCTCGACGGCGTTGACGGCGGCATCCACGAAGCCCGGGTCGAAGCTGTAGAGCGGGATGTCTTCGGCGCGGTGGATCTTCTTGCCCGCCCACGGCGCCATCACCTTCGCCGGGTCGCGATGCGTGTACACGGCGGTGCGGTCGGCGAGCTTGCTGCCGTAGTGCAGGCGGGCGGCGTCAGGGGCGCCGACCTCGATCCAGGCCGTCAGGCGCCCGGTGAGATCGCGCACGAGCACCGCGGGTTCGTCGTTCGACGAGATGCCCTCGCTGAAGACGATCCCCTCCTCGTACTCGAGGAGGTACGCGAGCAGGCGAGTCACCATGAACGCATCGGTCTCGGACGGATGCCGCGCCATGCGCAGCGACAGGTCTTCGTACACGCCCCGATCGACGTCTGCCAGCTGCACCGCGAAGGTGTACATCGTCGCTCCGAGTGCCATAGCGCCTGAGCCTACGCGCTGCGCACCGCTCGTCGTCCCACGACGGCTGCACCCCGCTGCAACGGCGCCACCGATCGGTGCAGCGGATGCCGCATCCTGCCGCCGTCGTGGTGTTAGCGTGGGCGCAGCAAAGGGGGGTGGTGCACATGCTCGAGTCGATCGGCTCGCTGGTGCGCGTGCTCCTCGCCGCGCTCGGCCTCGTGGCGGTGCCCGAGCCGAGTGCCGTGGCCCTCGCCGTCGCCGCCGTCGCCGCCGTCGCGGTGCTCGCCCTCGCCGCCGCGATCCTCGAGCTGCCGGCATCGGCCGGTCGATCGGCGCCGCACCCGCGCCGGGCGATCGACGTCGGGGCGCTGCTCGGGCAGAGTCATCCGGATGCCGCGGGCCATGCGCGTCCGCGAGCACCCGGGTTCGCGGCCTCGGCCGCGTAAACCCCGGTGACCTTCTGCCCCGCCTGAGCGGGGCGATCCGTCGTGTCCCCGGTGCGTCGCGGCCATACGCCGACGCCCCGACACCCACGAACGGACACCCTCATGGACCTCTTCGCCCTCCCACCCCTCGCCGCGATCCTGGACGCTGCCTCCGGCGTGCTGATGTGGCTCGCCGCCCTGCTCGAACCCCTCACCGGATCCGCCGCGGCCGCGGCATCCGTCGTCCTCATCACCCTCGTGGTGCGTGCCGCCCTCATCCCCACCGCCATCTCGCAAGCCCGAGCCGAGCAGACGCGCAGCCGCCTGGCGCCGCGCCTCCGCGAGCTGCAACGGCGGCACCGGAACGACCGCGAGCGCCTCCAGCGCGAGACGATGAAGCTCTACGCCGACGAGAACACCTCGCCATTCGCGGGCTGCCTGCCGCTTCTCGTGCAGGCCCCGGTGCTCGGCATCCTGTACACGCTCTTCGTGCACCCGACGATCGCCGGCCACCCCGATGCGCTGCTGAGCGAAGAGCTCTTCGGCGTACCGCTCGGCACGAGCCTCGTCGGCGCGATCGCCGCCGGCACCGCCACCCCGGCTACCTTCGCCGTGTTCGGGGCGCTGATCGCCGTCATCGTGGTGGTCGCCGAGATCACGCGGCGGGCCTTCCGCGTGCCGATCGACGACAGTGCGGACGCGCCGCCGCTCGCCGGGCCCACGGCTGCGCGCATGATCGGCGTGCTGCAGTTCGCGACCGCCGTGTTCGCGATGTTCGTGCCGCTGGCCGCGACCCTCTACCTCACGACGACGGTGACGTGGTCGCTCGCGCAGCGGGTGGTGCTGCGCCGCCGCTTCCCGCTCGCGGTGCCGTAGCGTGGCGGGGCAGGGAGGTGCGCGCATGAAGACCATCGGGCTGCTGGGCGGGATGAGCTGGGAGTCGACCGCGGAGTACTACCGCATCGCGAACGAGACGGTGCGCGAGCGGCTCGGCGGCTTCCACTCGGCGCGCCTCATCGTCGACTCGGTCGACTTCGCCGACATCGAAGAGCTCCAGCGGGCAGGCCGATGGGATGACGCCGGGATGCTGCTCGCCTCCCGCGCCGCCGCGCTCGAAGCCGCGGGAGCCGAGGTGATCCTGCTGTGCACGAACACGATGCACCTCGTCGCCGCCGACATCGAGGCCGCCGTGACCGTGCCGCTGCTGCACATCGCGGATGCCACGGCGGCCGCCGTGGCGCGAGCCGGTGTGACGACGGTGGCGCTGCTGGGCACCGCGTTCACGATGCGTCGCCCCTTCCTGCGCGAGCGGCTCTCGTCCCACGGGCTCACGGTGCTCGTTCCCGACGAGCGCGACATCGATGCGGTGCACGGCGTGATCTATGCCGAGCTCGTCCACGGGGTCGTCACCGACGAGTCGCGCGCGCTCTTCCGCGGCGTGATCGACCGGCTCGTCGCCCGGGGCGCCGAGGGGATCATCCTCGGCTGCACCGAGATCGAGCTGCTCGTCGGCGCGGGCGACAGCCCCGTGCCGGTGTTCCCGACGACGCGGATCCACATCGTCGCCGCGGTGGACGCTGCGCTCGACGCGATCTGAAGCGCGCGCTCAGCCCTTGCCCTTGCCCTTGCCGGGGTGCGTCGGCGCGGGCGTCGGGGTGGGGGTCGGCTCCGGAGTCGGCTCGGGCTCGGGCGTCGGCTCGGTGACCGGCGGCGGCACCGGCTCGGTCGTCGGCGGCGGCACGGGCTCGGTGGGTGGCGGCGGCACGGGCTCGGTGGGCGGAGGGGTCGGCTCGGTCACGGGCGGCGTCGACGGCACGCTCACCGCCGCCGGGGCCGCGAACCCGTCGGTGCGGATGCGGAAGGCGTCGAAGGATGCCGTGCCCGCCGCCACGACGAGGCCGAAGCGCCCGTCGGCGAGGGCTGCGTTGTAGGCCCGCGAGCGGATGAACGCGCCGCTCACCACCAGCGATACCGACGCACCCTTGATCGTGACGAGCATCGTGTACTTCACCCCGGCGTCGAGCGCGATGCTCGCGGTCTCGTCGACGATCGTCTGGGTGCCGATCACATGGCCGAAGACGGCGGAGTCGGTCGCGAGGTCGAGCACGATGAACTTGTAGTCGGTGGCGCTGTACCAGTCGTAGACGATGCCGGCGCGGGCACCTGCCGTGAGCGTGACAGCTGCAGTGAGCTCGAGGAAGGCGTTCGCGTTGAGCGAGCCGCCGATGCCGGCGAGCGCGACGGCCGACGGGGCGCTCGCAGCCTTGGTGCCGGTGAGCGAGCCCGATGCGGCTGTCCAGGTGCCCGCGACGCCGCCGACGACGCCCGCGCCACCGGTGAACTCCTCCGTGACGTCGAGCGAGATGGTCGGGGGCAGCACCTGCACCGAGATGTTGTCGAACTTGCCGCGCGCCTGGCTCGACCCGACGCCGACCAGACCCTTGTTCAGCGCGATGGTGATGCCGTCGAGCGAGCGCGGCGCGAAGGTGTGGGTGAACGCTGCGACGCCGTCGAGGATCACCGACACGGTCGTGCCGTTGACGGCGACCAGCATCGAGTACCACTTGTTGAATTTCACACCGCCCGACACCGACGTCTGCACATCGACGATCCAGCCCGCCGCGGTGCGCCGGCCCATGACGAGTTTGTTCGTGGACTGGTCGACGCCGGCGAACTTGAAGTCGGTGGCTGAGAAGTAATCGAAGACGACGTAGGCGTTCGCCTTCCAGCCGCCGGTGGGCTTGGTGAGGTACACCTGCGCGTGGATCTCGTAGTAGATCGGCAGGTACTGGTCGATGTAATAGACCGCGGCCGCGTCGCCGCCCGTCGAGGTTGCGGTCACCGTCAGGGCGCCGCCGTCGACGGTGAACACACCCGAGTCGGCGAGGAACGCCTCGGTGCTCGTGGTGCCGAACGTCGCCGACCGCAGCACGTCGCGCTTGCCGCCCGGGACGTTCCCCGGCTGCGGGTCGCGCGGGCCGCCGGTCTGGTCCTGCCAGAACGGGTCGGCCTGGGTGACGAGCCCCAGCTCGCCGTACGGCTCGCCGTTGCGGGCGATGAACATGTCGCCCGACTCCTGTGCGATCGTGAAGTCGGCGCCCTGCGCCGCACCCAGCCGGTAGAGGAAGTCGTAGAGCGCCGGCGGCACCTGGCGGCTGACGGTGCCGAGGCCGAACGGTGCGAACGGCACGAGGTAGCTGTTGAACTCGCCGACCCAGTCGATGAGCCGGTCGCCGCCGGTGTTGGCGATGAGGACGTCGAGGCCGGCGCCGCCGAACGCGCGGTCTTCGTACGACACGTTCGTGTCGGGCTGGTTGTTGAGGCCGCCGTTGGTGGTGAGCACGTCGTCGGCGTTGAGCAGATCGTTGCCCCAGCCGCCCCACAGGGTGTCACGGCCGGTACCGCCGACGATCCAGTCGTTGCCGTGGTCGCCGAAGAGAACGTCGTCGCCGTCGGTGCGCGTCGTCGTGGCGACGGCGTCGAGGAAGCCCTCGGTGTGGCTGAAGTTGAGGAACCACTCGCCGCCGGCGAGCATGATCTTCAGCATCGGCGCGTACTCGTCGTAGCGGCCGAACTCGCCGGCGGCGTTGTCGAAGTCGAGCAGAGTGCCGTCGTTGAAGGGCCGCGCGAAGTCACTGCGCACGCCGGCGCCTGCGCCGCCGAAGCCGACCGGCAGCGCTTCGGCGCCCGAGATCGCGTCGTCGCCCGATCCGCCGTGGATGGAGTCGCCGTCCCACCCGCCGAAGAGGACGTCGTTCGCGTACTCCGCCAGGTACAGCGGGTTGAGGATGTCGCCGTCCACCGCGAACGGCGTCAGGTCGACGCGCTTGTTGAGCTTGTCCTTCGGGAACAGGAGCGCCACCTGGGCCCGCCCCGGGCTCGCGATCTCGACCTGGCCGTTCGCGGTCATCACGCCGTTGAGCGTCTCGGCCTGACCGTTGCGGCTGGTGAAGATGCGGCCGTCGTCGCCGAGGATGCCGTCGATGCCCGTGCCGCCCGAGATCCAGTCGTGGCCCCAGCCGCCGATGAGGTCGTCGTCACCGGCGTCGCCGAAGATCACGTCGCGTCCGGCCCCGGTGTAGACGGTGTCGTCGCCGCCCTCGCCGTGCACTTCGTCACCGCCGTACACGTCGCCGTCGACGCCCAGTACCGCGGGGTCGATGTCGGGGCCGCCGGGCGTGTAGTCGAGGAGCTGCACCGCCCGCGGCAGCAGCTTCACCGTCTCGCCGTAGTTGTCGTAGGTGAAGGCGAGGAAGGCGCCCCCCGTGTTCACGAGGCGCAGGATGTTGCCGTTGTCGCCCACGACGTTGTCGGAGTCGCGGCCGTGGAGCGGGGTGGTGGCGTCGTTGCGATCGACCCGCGTGCCGGCGCCGCCGAAGATGAGGTCGGCGCCGTCCGGTCGCTGCGCCTTCGTCAGCAGCGAGAACAGCTCCGAGCTGCCGCCGATGATGTCGTCGCGACCCAGGTTGCCGAAGATCACATCGTTACCCCCGCCGCCCTCGATGTAGTCGTCGCCATCGGTCGCATCTTCGACGGAGGGGTTCAGCACGAGGTCGCCGTCTTCGTTGCGACCCGCCGCGACGATCTCCTCGATCGAGCCGTCGCCCTGGATCACGTCGTTGCCCAGCTGGCCGAAGATCATGTCGTCGTGCGCGCCGCCGGCGATGTAGTCGGCGCCGAAGCGGTCTGTGGCGCCGGTCTGGGTGGCGAGGTCGTGGTCGAGGAACATGATGTCGAAGTCGCTCCACGCCGTGGAGCCTGCCGGGTTGTTGCGCGCCGCGCCGGTCACGTTGGCCTGGCCAGCGGCCGCACCCGCCGTGCTATAGATCTGGCCGTTGCTGAGCACCCGGAAACGCGGACTCGTGTGGTCGCCGAAGCGGTCGGGAAGGCCCGCGCGGTCGGTGCGGTCGAGGGTCACGTTGTCGCCGAAGATGAGGTCCTGCTCGGTGCCGCCGTCGATGCCGTCACCCCCCGCGCCGCCGATGAGGACGTCCTGACCGGCCTGGCCGCGGATCGTGTCGGCACCGCCGATGGCGTTGTCGATCACGCCGACGAACATGAGGTGCAGCGCGCCCGTCTTGACCGCGAACGTCATCCTGCCGTGGTCCCCGACCACGACGTCGGCGCCGGCGCCCACCGCGATGGTGTCACCGTCCGCCCCGCCCAGCACGAGGTCGATGCCGGAGCCCGAGCTGACGGCATCCGCGCCACCGATGAGGGGATCGGTCGTCTCGAGGACGCCCGCGGGGAGCCCCAGCGCGCCCCACAGCGGCGTCGGCGTCGCACCGTTCGTCGCGGTGAAGCGGCCGTTGTCGCCGAGCACGATGTTGCGGCCGTCCGACACCGCGATCGCGTCCGCGCCCGTGCCGCCGACGACCAGGTCGTCGCCGCGGCCGGTCGAGATCACATCTGCTCCGCCGAACCCGGGGTCGATCGACCACAGGCGGTCGATGTCGGCGAGATCCCCGTCCTGCGCCCAGTCGATGAGGCCGTGGTCGCCGAACACGAGACCGCGCCCGTCGGCCGTGCCGTTCTCGCCGCGGTTGGTGGTTATCGTGTCACCCGCTGCACCGCCGAAGACGATGTCGGCGCCGATGCCGGTCGTGATGACGTCGGCCCCGCCGATCGTCGGGTCGAACGTGAACACGAGCCCGACCGGGCGTGCGGTGCCGTCGGTGAAGTCATCCGGACCGCCGGTGCCGGACTGCGCCACGATCTGACCCGCCGCGTTGAACCACCGCACGATTCCGCGATCGCCGAAGACGATGTCGCCGCCGACACCGCCGTGGATCGTGTCGGCGCCGATGCCGCCGAAGATGATGAGCGGCAGCGTCGAGGCGTTGCCGTGCACGGTGTCGTCGTCGCTCACGTCGCCCGGCAGGATCGCGCCGGTCGCGGGCATCAGGAACTGCCGCGTGCTCGAGCGGGTCACCTCGACGACCACGTGCGCATCGCGTCCGTCGCGCTGGTCCTCGGCGTCGAATTCGAGGATGCCGGTGGCGGTGAGCGTGATCTCGGAGGCGTCGAGCAGCCGCCCGTTCACCCACACCCGGTAGCCGACGAGGCCGGTGGTCGAGCCGAGGTCGTACGTGTCGGCGGACTGCTCGGTCCACGACGTGAGGTGCAGCGCCACCCGCACGATGTCGCCGGGGAGCAGCGAGTCGAACAGGCCGATCGTGTCGAGGAGCGACGAGGTGACGTAGCGCCCCGCGTCGATCGTGGTCGTCGTGCCGCCGCGCGTGACGGTGACGGCGACCACCACATCGGGGCGGACCGGCTCGTCGCCGTCGTCGAGGATGTCGCCGAGATCGAGCACGTTGTCGTTCGGGCCCTGCGTGTTCAGGACGAAGAAGCCGTCCTCGTTCGCCTTCAGGTCGACGGTGACCGTGTCGCTGCCGAGGCCGGTGTTGAGCCACGTGGTCGTGCGCACCGAGCTGCGCGTGTGCGTTCCGTCGATGCTGATCACGTCGCGAAGACCGCTCGTCCAGATGCGGATGCCGTCCGCGAAGTCGCCGGCGGCGTCATCCGCCCGCCACGAGATGGCGCCGGTGGAGAGTCCGACGACGAAGATCTCGCCGTCGGCGTCGAGGCTGAGGCCCGGAACGTGGACGTCGGTGATGCGGACGGGCGCTGTGCTCGTGCCGTCGCCGACGCTCGCGCCCTCGTCGCTCAGCAGGAGCGTGTGGCGCCCGGTGCCGAGGTCGAGGTTGAGCGTTCCGTCGATGTCGTCGAGGTGACCGGCGAGGAACTGCGGCTTGCTGCCGTGAGCGACGTCGGCCTCGGACGAGATGTACACGCGGTCGTTGCCGCCGCCGAGCGAGACGTTGGTGACCGGGAGCGTGCCGCGGATGTTGAGGACGTCCAGGCCCGCGCCTAGAGCGAGGTTGAGGGTCTCGAGGCCGTGGTAGCGGATGCCGGCGCCGCTCGGCGCGTCGGCGGCGGCATCCGTCGCCGTCGCACCCAGCGCCGAGAGCTGGATCGCGATGGGGGAATCGGTGTCTTCGTTGACCTCGCCGCGGAAGCCGATGACGTACGTGCCGCCGACGAGCCAGACATAGACGCTCGCGGCGCACCGCGTGGCGTTCTGCTTGCCGCAGCTCATCGAGACGCCCTCGTCGGCGAGCGGCGTGGTCGGGAACAGCAGCGACTGCAGCGCCGCGCGCACCGTCTCGGCGTCGACTCCGGCGGCGAAGGTCACGGCGCCGATGCCGGTGGTCGAGGTGCCCTGCGTCTGCGACAGCACGATCGTGAACGTCGTGCCGCGCGGGGTGACGGCGTAGACGCGGTCGAGCGGCCGGCCGAGCTCGTCGTCGCCGGTGCGAGGCTCCATGTCTAGACCCGTGAGGGTGTCCTGCGTGAGCCAGCCCAGGTCGCCGGTGTTGTCCCCCGCGTCGGTCAGGTTCGCGACGTCGCTGCCGACGCCGCCCTCGAGCACGAGCAGCGCGCGGAGGAGGTTCAGCACCGCGAGCGCCGAGCCGACCTCGAACCGGTCGTTGTCGGTCGCGCCCAGCAGCGCCTCGCCGCCGACGGCGGGGCCGCCGATCACACGGGTGTGGCCGTCGATCGTGCGGATCGTGAGCACGTCGTTGCCCGGACCCGCGTTCACCGTCGTGGTGCCCGCGTGCGTGTTCTCGATCGTGAAGGTGTCGTTTCCGTAGCCGAGCAGGATCGTCAGGTCTTCGAACTGCGCGTAGCGGATGCCGCCCAGCACCGGCCGGCCGGCCAGCGAGTAGTCGTCCGCCATGCCGAGGCCGGTGATGCGGTCGCGCGTAAGGACGCCCTCGTCGTGCGCGGGGCTGTCTTCGTTGTGGATCACGAGGGTGTCGACCTGCGCGGTCTCGATCGCCTGGCCCGAGCTCGCCGTGACCGGCAGCGGGTGGCCCGACACCTCGCCCGGCAGCACGATCGGCAGGTAGTCGTCGAGTTCGAGCGCGACAGGCGGGTTCGGGTCGTCGCCGCCCGAGACGTACAGCGGACCCTGGATGAGGTGCACGCGACGCGCGGCGTCGGCGAACTCCTGCACGTCGTCGCCGTCGATCTTGTCGTCGTCGTACGCGCGGATCATGACGAGTCGCGCGGTCGCCCAGTTCGCGGCGGTGAAGGTCAGCCGCAGCTCGTACACCCAGTTCGAGCCGTCCCAGAATTGCAGCTGGCGGGCGAAGCAGCCGTTCGGGGTGCCGCAGCTGTCCGGGTCACTGTCCTGATCACTGTTGACGTCGAGGGTGAACGACGCGATCGCGTCGAGCACGATCGTGACGTCTTCACCGACCGGCGCCTGCGTGAGACGCACGCTGTAGCTCGCGGTCTCGCCGAACTCGCCGGCGCCGGCACCCTCGACGAGGCGGATATCGCCGCCGATCGGCGTGATCACGACGCCGCGGGTGTCGCCGTCGTGCACGAGCACGCTCACGCGGTCGACGATCGCGCCGACGAGTTCGGCGACGTAGACCTCGCCGCCGACGACGAGCGCGCTGCCCCACGCGTCGGTCACGGTGATGGTGTTCGCGGTGTTGGACGCGATCGTGCGATAGGTGGCGGTGCCGTTGGCGCCCACGAGGCGCAGCAGGGCTCCGGTGAGGCCGCCGTCGGAGCCGGTGCTCGGCGGCAGCGAGACGCCGTTGAGGGTGACGGTGCGGTGGTCTTCCGAGATGGCCGTCACGGTGCGCACGATCTCGTTCTGAACGACCGGCGCGGTGTAGCCGATGATGTCGAAGTCGTCACCGTTGAGAGGCACGACATCCCACTCGCCTTCGATCTCGATCATCGTGGTGGTGTTGTTCCAGATGCGCCGCACCTGGCCGGCGCCGTCGCCGCTCGTGATGCGGATCCACTGGCCCTTCAGCACACCCGCGGTGCCGCTGAAGCCGCTGAAGCCGAACTCGCTCGCGAGGCCGCCCGCACCACCCACCTCGCCGACGAGGCGGTCGGTGCTCGTGACGACCGCGGTGATCGCCTGCACGTGCTGGCCCTCGACGAACGCGTCGTCGAACGCGCGCACGTGGACGGTGCGTGTGCCGGGCGCTCCGAACACCAGATCGAGGAACTGCGCCCAGCCGGTCGTGCCGTTCGGCGAGATCTGCAGGCCCGTGGGGGCCGAGACCCGCACGATGACGGCGCCGCGCGGCACCGCCGTGATGCGAACTTCGTATAGTGCGCTCGTGCCGCCCGCGCCGGCCGGCTCGATGACTCGGATGCCGCCGTCCGGCAGCACGACGGGCACTTCGGGGGCATCGTCGTCGAGCACCCGCACGAAGGTCGTCGCGACGAGCGCACCGGCGTACGAGCCGCCCGTGACGATCGCGTCGATCGGCGCGAACCATTCGCCCTCGGCGGCGAGGTCGGCGATCGCGCGGACCTTCACCGTCCGCTGCGCGGTGCTGCCGGCGGCGAAGATGAGTGTCACCGAGGTCTGCCACGTGGCGCCGTCGTCGACCGAGAGCTCGATGTAACGGGCGCGGCTCGTCGAGGTCGGGTCGATTGCCGGAGCGACGAGGGTGACCCGCACCTCGGATGCCGACGCCTGCGTGAGCCGCACGCTCACCTGCCGCCATCCGTTGCCCTCGGTCACGGCGAGCGATCCGCCGACGGGGGCGACGACGACGGTGGGTTCGTCGTTGTCCATGATCTCGGTCGCGATGCCGTCGACCGGGATGAGCGCCCACGCGCTGTTGGCGACACTGCTCTCGACCGAGTGCCGCACGAGGCCGGTGTGGCCGAGTAGGTCGTTCGCCTGCACGGCGGGAGCCGCGCTGCCGACCTCGATCCGGTCGGAGCCGAGCCCGCCGAAGATCGACAGCTCGACCGCCGGGTTCGTCGACAGCACGTGGAAGACGTCGTTGCCCTCCATGCCGTAGATCGAGACCTTCTCGACGTTGGTGTAGCGGATGACCCGGCCCGCGCCGTAGACACCGCCCGAGGTGACGACGAAGGTGTCGTTGAATTCGGTGCCGATGATGACGACGAGGTCGTAGCCCGAGCCGCCGTCGATGTTGACGGGCGCGTTCGAGGCGTACTGGATGAAATTGCGGCCTTCGCCGGCGTTGAGCGCGGTGAGCTCGGACTCGCCCACGAACGAGCGGATGACGAAGGTGTCGTCTCCGGCATCGCCGTACAGGTTGAGGGTCGCGACGTTGCGGAACACCTCGAACACGTCGTCGCCGGTGCCGCCGTATGCGGAGGCGGTGAACGAGACGCCGCTAGTGAGCTTGCCACGGGTGGATGCGAAGAAGGCGGATGCCGGGAACTCGTTGTCGCCGGTGTACGCGGTGTACAGCTGGCCGAAGCGGAACCGGTCGTTGCCCGAGTCGCCGTTGACGGTGAGCACCGACGCGGTGTCGTCGAAGGCGAAGCTGTCGTCGCCGGCGAGTCCGTTGACGACGATGCCGCCGGTGATCTCGGCCCCGTAGGTGACCTTCTCGACCGCACCGAACTGCCCAGGGACCGTGGGGGACGGCTGCGAGAGCTGTGCGATGAGCGCGCGGTTCGCGGCGGGGCCGGTGCCGCGACGGAAGAGGAACGTGTCGTTGAGCACCGAGCCGTTGACGACCAGCACGTTCGTGCCGCCGTCGATGACGTCGAGCGTGTTGATGCGGCTGCTGCCGACGCCGAAGAGGTCGATGAGGAAGTAGTCCGAGTTCGCGCCGCCGTCGAGGTCGAGAGCGAAGGTGCCCGCCATCGGGTTGATGCCGACGGGGCCCGGCGCCGCGTTCACGACGAGCCAGTCGTCGCCGGCCTGGCCCTGGATGGTCGTGGTGCCCGAGAGCGCCTCGACGAAGACGCGGTCGTTTCCGTTCGCCGCGTGGACGATCGTCGAGCCGGTGTGCGTCGAGTCGACGTTGAGCACGTCGGAGCCCGATCCGAGCGTGAGGTCGAGCGCCTCGAACAGCGTGTAGCCGATCTGTCCGTCGGTCATCCGAACGACGCCCGTCGTGACCGATCCGCCGGGACCCGCCACGAGCGCGTGGCCGGCGACGGCGCCGAGGGTGATGAGGCGCGTGCGGCCGGCTGCGCCTGCGAGGGCTCCGGTCCAGGCGATCGTCCAGCGGCCGCCGGCCTTGGTGACCACGACGTTGCCGGCGCCGACGCGTGCTTCGAGCGCCGTCTGCACCTGCGCTGCGGTGGCGTCGAACGCGAGCTGCGCGGTGGCTGTGAAGCCGGTGACGGTGAGGGTGAAGCGGCCGTTGACGGCGCCCAGCACGGTGACGACCTGCACGAGGCTCGGAGTCGGCGCGCCGCCGGTCATGCCGAGCCCCGAGATCGTGGTGCCGGTGACGACGCCGACGCGGTCGAGCGTCGTCGCCGCGTCGTCGACGACCAGGGTGTCGTTGTCGGCGCCGCCGGCGAGCGTCAGCGGCGCTGCGATGCCGGTGACCACGCCGTCAGCGGTGTCGAGGACCTCGCTGCTCACCCGGATGGTGTCGTTGCCGGCGCCGGTGTCGACCGAGGTCGCGCCCGACACCGCGCGGATGTTCACGCGATCGCCGCCGTTGCGGGTTGTGAGAGCGGTCGTGCCGCCGTGGGTGGTGTGGATGGTGAAGGTGTCGCCGCCCGAGCCGAGATCGATCGTGAGCTGCTCGAACGTCGTGTACGTGATGCCGGCGCTCGTGCCGAGCCCGGTGATCCGGGTGGTCGTCAGCTCGCCGATGTTCCCGAGGGTGTCGCCGGTGTCGTCGATCGAGAGCAGGTCGCTCCCGGCGATCTCGCCCGGACCCGTGCCACCGTCGACGACGAGCAGCGCGCTGATCGCGTTGACGTTGCCGCCGGCGTTCGTCCACACGGTGCTGGTCGTGCCGGCGCCCGCCGCCAGCGAGCCGACGGCGACGATGTCGGTGTGCTCGCCGGTGAAGATGCGGTGCTCGACGCCGATCGCGCGCACCGCGACGCGGTCGCCGCCGGTGAGGGTGCGGATCTGCACGAGCTCGACACCCGCGTGGGTGATGGTGCCGAGAAGGGTCATCGCGCCGGTGCTGCTGAACGAGACACGCCGGATGCGGTTCGCCTCGGTGCCGGTGGGCGGCGAGCCCACGACGTCGATGATGAGGTCGTCGGGTGCCGTCGACCCCCACACCTCGAGGCGATCGGTGCCGGCGGAGTCGCTGATGTGGACGGCCATGCCGGTCGAGCGGGTCAGCTCGATGCGGACGAGGTCGTTTCCGGCGCCCGCGTCGAGGAACGCGATGCCGGTCCACGGGCTCGCGGCGCGGGTGACACCGGCGACCTGCACGGTGCCGTCGGCATCGCCGACGAGGATCGTCGTCGCGCCCGTGCCGGTCGAGCTGAGGTCGGCGACCTCGAAGATGCCCTTGAGGTCTTCGGCGATCGCACCGACGCCGAAGTCGGTGCCGACGGCGAGTCCGACGACGAACAGGTTGTCGTAGAGGCCGAAGTCGCCGGTCGTGAAGGATTCGAGCAGGGTGTCGAAGCCGCCGGCATCCTCGAACGTGTCCTGACCCAGGCCGCCCGTGACGATGTCGTCGCCGAGCCCCGAGTCGAGGATGTCGTCGAACCGCGACCCGATGAGGATGTCGTCGTCGTCACCGCCGCGGAGGGTGAGCGCGAGCTGGTCGGCGGTGACGCCGAGTGCGCTGATGAAGTCATCGCCGCCGCGCGCGTCGACCACGAGGGCGTCGCCCTGCGCGCGCACGCCGCCGCCGATGAACACGGTGTAGTCCGACAGGCGCACCACCTTGGTCCGGAGGCCGTCGGTGGAGATCGTGAAGCTGTCGTCGGCGGTGTTCGAGCCCAGGATCGTCACGCGGTCGGTGCTGCCCGAGCCGAGGTCGATCTCGATGCCGACGAGGCCCGAGCCGTTCGCGGTGATGTCGTCGAGCGTGATCTGGTCGGAGCCGCCGCCGGCCAGGATGACGAGGTTCTCGATGCCCGATGTCGTGCGGGTGACGCCCCCGAGCGTGTGGCTGAGGATGCCGGTGAGGGGGTTCGTGATCGTCAGCAGGTCGGACGCGCCACCGAGCAGCATCGTCAGCTTGTCGGTGCCGGTGCCGCCGGAGACGACCTGGAGCACTGGCGAGGTGAAGACCGCCGCGGTGACGGTGATGAGGTCATCGCCCGCACCGCCGCTGTAGAGGCGGGCAAGGCCCGACAGCGTGTCGTCGCCGTCGTCGCCGTGGAGTTCGTCGCCGATGACGTTGCCGATGAGCGTGTCGTCGTCGTCACCGCCGTTGAAGACGACGGCGCCCGAGCCGGTGTGGCGGAGCACGTCGTTGCCGGCGCCGCCGTCGACGGTCGCGGTCGCGGTGCCGGCGACCGTGATGGTGTCGGAGCCCGAGCCGCCGTTCAGGATGCTGCCGAGGCCCGAGCCCTGGAGCAGGATCGTGTCGGCATCGTCCTCGCCGTGGATCGTGACCGGAATCGCAACGCCCGGGTCGACCGTGACGTTGTCGATGCCGTTGCCGAAGAACGCGTAGATCCGCTCGACGTTCGCGTACGTGCGGGAGTGCCCGAACGCGGTGATCTTGATGGTCGCGCGGCCGTTCACGTCGAGGGCGCCGACCTGCTCGATGTACACGGTCTCGTTCGTGACCCCCGTCGAGACCATGCGCGAGGTGCGCCGCTCCTGGCTGCCGACGTTCAGATAGAGGTTTCGGTCGTTCTCGGTCCATTGCTTGCGGTGCAGGAACGGGTCGGACTGGTCGGAGCGGTTGTTGCTGGCGAGATACGGCACGACCGGGAAGGTGACGGTGCCGAGCTGGATCGTGGCGCTGCGCGAGTACCAGGTGCCGAGCACCTTGAAGCGCACCGTGACCCGGAAGTCGAGCGGGGCGCGACCCTGGTCGTCGACGTTCTTCGAGTTCGCCGAGACCGAGAGATCGAGGCCGATGCCGAGGCTGATCTCGAACAGCTTGAAGTCGAAGTACACCTCGACGCTCGCCGAGCCGCCGATGAACAGCTCGTACCAGACGATGCCGTCCTCTTCATGGGTCAGGAACGCGACGCGGAGCGAGAAGTCGCCGCGGATGCCCATGAAGCTGCCGCCGAGGCGCATCTTGCCCGACAGGATCAGCTCGAAGTCGCCGTTGGAGCTGAGGAAGATCTTGCCCGAGAGGTCGAAGCCGAAGAACGACAGCCCCGCGTACGCGTCGAGGTACCAGTCGCCGGCCGCGTACGTGGTGTCGGTCGCGCTGGTCTTGCCGACCTCGATCGTGAACCCGGCGTTGAAGCTGAAGAGCTTGAGGAGGGTCACCGACCCCGTCAGCTGCAGCTTGAAGCCGGGGTCCACGCCGTTGCGGGCGACGCCGAGGGTGTTGATCCGCAGCATCCCGCTCGCGCTCAGGCTGAAGACGAACGCGTCGGCCGAGGCGCTCACGGCGACCGACATGACGAACCCGTTGCTGTAGATGCCCGCGACGCCGTTGGCGTTGAATTTGAGCCCCGCGAGGTCGAACGCCACCCCGAACGCCATCTCGAATGCGCCGGCGGCGATGCGGATCTCGGCGAAGCCCGAGCCGCGCGCGAAGCCGAGGAAGTTGATCGAGCCGTCGAGGCGGAGCAGGAAACCGGGTGCGACGCTGGTCGAGCCGATCATCTTCGCGGAGCCGGTGGTGTTGAGCTGGATGAGCGCACTGGCGGAGAAGCCGAGATCGATCGCCGAGCCGAACCCGACATCCAGCGCGATCGCGAACCGCGCGACGACTCCCTGCCCGTTGATGATGAAGCCGGAGTCGACGATGGTGAGCTCACCGAACGGCGCGAGCGCCGCGCGGCCGTTGACAAGCAGCGAGACCTCGCTCGCGCTGATGGTCAGCACCACGTGTCCGGTGATGTCGAGCACATCCATGACCTTCAGCGACCCGTACATCTCGAGCCGGAAGCCCGCCACGACGCCGAGCGTCTGCGACTGGGTCATCAGCTTGCCGTTGCCGTCGCGGCGGAACCCGCCGAAGACCGGCTGCCCGTTGACGGTCTCGGTGTCGACGGCGAACGTGGTGATCGTCTGCTGGGTGCTGAAGGTGTTGATCTCGAGCAGGAACTGCCCGTTGAGCGAGAGGCCGGGGATCACGTTCGACCCCCGCGTGAGCTGGATGCGACCGACGACGCCGGTGCGCTCGCCGACGAACACCTGCAGGTTGATCGCACCCGTCATCGCGCCGAGGAGCGGGACCGTCACTCCCACCATGCCGTCGAGCTGCAGGTAGGCACCCTGCGGACCCGCGGCTGCCGTGATGCTGATGAACCCGCTGAAGGTCAGGAGTCCCGCGATGGTGAGCTCTGCCTGGATGCTGGCGACGATGTAGACGGACGCTGCCACGTTCGGGTTGGGGAGACCGTCGATGCCCGGCGGTCCCTTCGGGATGAAGAACGACGGCGACTGGCCGGGAAGCAGCAGCGGCAGGAAGGCGTCGGGAACCACGAAGGTCTGGTCGGCGAAGGTGGTGTTGAAGATGATGTTGACCGACCCGGTGGCCGAGAACAGCGAGCCGATGTTGGGCAGGCCGATGCCGACGCCGGTGGAGACGCGGATGCTGCCGGCGACGCCCGGGATCTCGCCGGTGGCGGAGTTGAAGCGCGTCGAGATCATCAGCACGCCCGTCACCGAGCCGTACTCGAGCTGAGCCGATCCCGAGCCGAACGAGAGTCGGCCGGTGAGGAAGAGCTCCATCGAGGGCGTCGGCGGGTTGGCCGAGATGTTGAGGTAGATGCCGCCCTGGATGCGCATCAGCTCGGTGCCGCCGGGGGCGACGATGAGCTGGCCGAGGATCTGGAAGCCGAAGCTGAAGGGCTGCAGGACGAAGGTCTGGGTCAGGTCGGTGCCGCCGGGACCGACCCCGAGGAGAGTGAGTGTCTCTGTCTTGACCTCGTTGGTGAGGTTGATGCGCAGCTGGGCCGAGCCGGTGAGGTGGATGCCGAACTCTTCCAGCGCCTCGAAGTTCGTCTCGATCGAGGCGACGCCCCAGAACTGCGGCGTCGGGTGCATCGGGTTGGTCGACTCGTCGCCGATCTTCAGCACGAACCGGCCGGCGGTGGCACCGAGGGTGCCGAGGCCGTAGACCGAGATCTGACCGGCGAAGGTGAGGATGAACACCAGCCGCGCCGTGTCGATCTCGAGGATGACCTCGGCCCGGATGTGCAGCAGCGGCTCGGGGAGGAAGTCGCCCGCCTGCAGCATGATGCCGCCGGAGAGCTCGATGAAGAACGAGGTTCCCTGCTCGATGAGGCGGAAGGTCGAGGTGCCGCCCGCCGACGAGTTGCCGGCGGTGTCACGCCACCCGCCGGCGGCGAAGGTCACGGTCACGAGACCGGCCGTGAGGGTCGAGGTGAGCGTGTACGCGTACCGTGCGATGCCGTCGGCGTATAGGACGCCGACGAACGACAGGGCCTGCGTCCCGCCGCCACTGAAGCTCAGATCGTCGGCGCCGAGGGTCGAGACGTCGACCTGCGATCCGACGGTCGGGGTGAGCCGAACGCCCACCCACGTGCGAGGCAGGATCGTCGCTGCGCTGACGTCGCCTTCTGCGACGGCCGCTGCGCCGTGCGTGGCTGCCACGAACGGCGTGCCCTCGACGTTCTGCCAGCTGCCGTCGACGTAGGTGATCGCCAGGGCGCCGGCGGTGTGGCCCGAGAAGAAGTAGCGGTAGGTCGTGCCGCTGACCAGCATCGCCGCACCGATGACCTCGAGTTCGACCCCGTTCGCGGTGATCGTGACCTCGGCGTCGGCATCCGTGATCGAAGCGCCGTCGACCGCCTTGCCCGCCAGCAGACCGAACGTGATGTCGACCCAGCCGCGGCTGGCGAGCTCGACGCGGTCGAGCACCGAGCCCGGAGTCGGATCGATCAGGGCTGCGACGGGAGCCGTGAGGGTGAGGTTCTCGGTCTCGGCGGAGTTGAGGCGGCCACCGAGATCGGCGAAGCGTCCGGCCAGGAACGAGATCGTGTAGGCGCCTGCGGCGAGGGTGGCGGTGAAGACGTAGCGGTAGACGTCGCTCGTGCCGACCCGCACGGGGGCTGCGAGGGCGACGAGGTTGCCCGCCGCGTCGCGGAACTCGATCTCGTCGCCGTTGATCGTGGTGTGGTCGATGCCGAAGCCGTCCGAGCCGCGGAAGCGGATCTCGAGGTACTTGAGGCGGTTCAGCAGGTCACGGCCGATGGAGGCGCCCGCGAGGGGGTTGGTCGCGGTCTCATCGACATCCGGCGTGACCGGGTCGTCGTCTACGACGTGCACCACGTCACCAGTGGCGCCCACGACGAAGAACGACTGGGTGAGGGTGGTGCCGGCGGGCGGAGGGCCGCGGTCCCAGTCGGCGGCGAACTTGGTCAGGTCGAAGACGACGTCGACGCGCCCGGCCGAGAACGCCCCGTTGAGGAGATACCGCCACGTGTTGCCGCCGAGGTGCACGACGCCGACGATGTTCACGCCGCCCGAACCGGGGCCGGTCAGGCTGAACTCGTCGCCGGTGATGGTGCCCGGGAGGATCGGGAAGTCGGTGTCGCCGATGGATGCCGGCGGGATGAACGTGACGTCGAGGTAGGTCATCCCGACAGCCGACACGGTGAAGGCGCCGGGCGCCGCCGGTCCTTCCACGGTTCCGCCGGTCGGCGCCGGCCCCGTGTAGTCCGTGGTGCCGTCGGGCTGCGTGAAGGTCCAGGCCCCCGCCGCGGCGAAGGTGACGGTGACGATGTCGCCCGGCAGCAGCGCCTCGCTCAGCGTGTACCGAGCCCACGTGACGCCGTCGATCGTCGCGAGGATCACGGTGCCCGTGATGGTGACGGGCACCGGCGAATCGTCGCGCGTCACGAGAAGGGTGAACTCCGCGCCGCCGTCGAGGACCGAGTCGAGGTCGATCAGCAGGCCCGTCGGCGCGATGAACGGCACGTCGATGTAGCTGCGGCCGGGGGCTGTGAAGGTGTTGCCGCCGACGGCGGTGACGACGCCGGTGCCCGAGCCGATCTCGTCGAGCAGGGGGACCTGTGCCGCTCCCAGGCTGATCGTCGAGGTCTGCGGGGTGGCCGTGCTGTCGCGGAAGATGTCGACCGGGATCACGAACTGGTTCGCCGTCGCACCCTGGGTGATCGACCGCGACCGGTCTGCCACGACGATCCACCCGGCCGCCGACGACGTGAACGTGAGCGTCGCGAGGA
Source organism: Microbacterium sp. 2FI (assembly GCF_005502885.1). Taxonomy (GTDB): domain Bacteria; phylum Actinomycetota; class Actinomycetes; order Actinomycetales; family Microbacteriaceae; genus Microbacterium. Next base: position 21,106 of record NZ_SCMR01000004.1, on the reverse strand, counting down.
ACGCCGGCGACAGCATCCGTGCCGCGTCGAAGACGAAGCCCGCGGGGGCCGCCGGGAAGGTGAGGGTGAGCGTCGTGCTGTGGTCGAGGACGGTGCCGGCCGAGAAGCTCGCGGTCACCGTGCCGGCCGTCACGGGCGCCAGGTACGACCAGCTGCGCGCGATCGGGGTGAGGGTGACCGAGTAGCCGGCGTCGAACTGTCCGTTGAGCCAGTACCGGAACCGCAGCTTTCCGGCGGGCACGCCCGAGGTGAGCTGCACCGGGGCCCGCAGCGCATCGAGGACGATGCTGCCGATGCCCTCTCCGAACAGCTCGAACTCGGCGGCGAGGTCGAGGATCGAGGCGATGTCGAGCGTCGCGCCGCTCGCGGGCTGCGTGAAGTCGACGTCGATGAACGCCGACGGGGTGATCGTCACCGTCTGGCCGGCCTGCGAGCCGCCGGTCAGGGTTCCCCGGTAGCCGAGCACCGTCGACGGGAGCGTGGCGGTGAGCTGGCCGGTGCCGACGGTCGTCACCCGCACCGGGATGCGGAACTCGCCCGGGGTCTCGGTCGCGGTGATCGGCGCGGTGGTGTCGAGGGTGAGCGCCCAACCCGTGCCGCCGAAGGTCATCGCGGTGATGCGGCTGATGACCGAGGCCGGGTCGACGGTGAAGCCGGCGGGGATGCCGAACTGCCCGCTGGTCGGGAAGGTCACGCCGATGCTGCCGGCGCCGGTCGCGGTGGGGGTGTCTGTGACGGTGAGCGGGCCGCTGACGGTGAAGCGGTACGACCAGCTGCCGGTGAGGAAGGTCAGGTTGATGCTCGAGGTGCTCGCGAACCGGCCGGTCAGCCAGTAGCGGTAGGTGGCGCTCGTCGCGGTGGTCGTGACCAGCTGCGGCGCCTGCGTGCCGTCGATCTTGATGCTGCCGAGGCCGGCTCCCGACAGCTGGAACTCGGGGGCGAGGTCGGTGATCGACGCCGGGTCGATCGTGAACAGCGTCGGCTTGTGGAAGGTGACCTGGATCCACGCGCGGCCGTTGATGACGTTGATGTCGACGGAGGCCGACGGCGTCGGATTGGTGATGGTGGCCGAGGCCCCGACGACCGTGAACGACAGCGTGGTCACGGCGCTTCCGGCGCCGGTCGTCGTGCCCGACTCGGTCGTGAGGTCTGCGTTCTTGGCCGCGCCCGCCGCGAAGCGGACTTCCCAGCGCCCCATGCCGAGTTCGGCGGTGCCGATCGCGTAGCGGAATCGCGTGGTGCCGGCGATGCGCACGGCCGCCTCGAGAAGCGTCGCGGCGGGGCCGTCGTGGTCGGCGAGCAGCAGCACGTCCACGCGGTCGGCGCATTCGTTCTGGTTCGGCGCCGGGCGGTAGGCCAGGCAGTAGTACGCGCCGGTGCCGTCGGTGAGGAGTTCGGCGAACACCATGCCGCCGGCGGTCGTGACCGCGACGATCGGCACGGGCTTGCCGGTGATCGTGGTGCGCGGAACCGCATTCGATCCGGTGCCGTACCAGAGGGTGAACTCCTGGCCGTCGTCGAGGATGTGCGCGATGTCGAGGCTCGCGCCCGCCGGCGGCGTGTACGAGATGTCGATGTGCTTGACCGATCCCGCCGAACCGTTGACGACGCCGACGTCGACGGTGCCGCCGTTCGTCGTCGGCGCGCCGATGCCGACGACGGGCGCGGTGCCGGTCGCGACGGGGTCGAGGCCCGGGGCGACGGCGAAGCTGACCTCGTTGCCGGACGAGTTGCGGAAGCCCATCTTGAGCTTGCCGTAGAGGGTCAGCAGGCGCACCTGGTCAGGGAAGTCGGCGAGGAAGAGGATCACGACGGTGCCGGTGGAGACCTTCGACAGGTCGGCGTACAGCCGCCCGCTGATCGAGATGTTGTCGGCGGCGAAGTTGAGCTTGCCGATGATGAGGATCTTGCCGTCGGTGGAGATCTTGATGATGACCTGGCCGTTGAAGACCGCCTGCGACGTGTAGATCGAGTAGATCTTCGCCGAGCCGGTGATCACCATGGGCGAGGTGAAGGCCGCCGCGAAGCCGCTCTGGCCGGGGTTCTGCGAGATCGTCTTGGCCTGGAGCGCGACCTGCTGCTGCAGGCCCAGCAGCCACTGGTCGGCGGTGAGGACGGTCGGCAGCTGGAACGCCGACGAGCGCAGCGCGAACGGATCCTCGATCGAGGGCAGCGTCTTGAAGAACTCCACTCCGCCGGCGAAGTCGTTGATCGTGAGGCCCGTGGTGGGCTCGAGCAGGATGCCGCCCGGCACGTTCACGCTGAGGTAGACCTGCAGCGGCCCGAGCTCGGACAGACCGATGCGGATGCCGAAGCCGGCGAGTCCGGCGATGGAGATCGTGCCCTCGAGGCCGAGGTAGAAGACGCGCTGGGCGACGGGTGTCGTGGTGTCGAAGACGCCGATCACGTTGTACGCCGAGTCGAGCTTCAGGATGCCGCCGACCAGGCCCGCCGAGACGTCGCCGCCGAACATCTTGCCCTTGACGGTCACGCCGATCGAGTCGATGCCGATGATCGGGAACTTGCCCTCGAGCAGCAGCGACGGCTGGATGCGGATGCCCTGCACGGCGCCGGTGATCTGCAGTCCCGCGAGCCCCTGGATGCCGGTGACACTCGCCGAGAGGATCAGGACGAAGTCTTCGGGCGCGTTCTCGACGTCATCCCATTGGATGCCGATGGCGTCGATGCGCACGGGCAGGAACGCCGGCCACTTGAACGAGTCGCCGGTGGCCGAGCCGATCGAGAGGAACACGCCGAAGCCCTGCAGCGCCTTGAAGGAGCCGTCGCCCGTGATGGCGAAGTTGCGGCCCTCACCGGCGAGCACCAGGGACCCGATCGTGACCTTCGCGCCGACGGCCTGGAACTGCACCATGATCTCGGATCCGGTCGCGCCGGTGTCGAGGCGGAAGTCGCGCGCGGTCAGGGTGACGAAGGTGCCGAGGCGGATCTCGAGCGTGTCGACGGTGAGCTGGAACGCGTCGACCTTGCCGTCCGCGAAGGTCAGCGCTATGCGGAACGCCTCGTCGTCGGGCAGTCCGTCGGGTCGTTTGTCGTCGGCCGTCAGTCGGTCGGTGAGAGTCGCCCCGAAGGCCTTCCCCGGGAAGAGCTTCGCACCGCCGGTGGCGATGTAGATGACGCCGGTGAAGCCGGCCCGGTCGGTCAGGGGGGCACCGACGGCCGGGAAGCGGACGTCGAGGCCGGAGATGCCGATGCGGATGTCGTCGAGTTCGAGGATGCCGCCGAAGGTGATCTTCTTGTCGGGCGCGGACGGCGTGAGCGCGTTCGCCGGATCGGGCGTGCCGGTGGTCGGCGGCAGCCCGTAGGCGAGCTCGGCGGTTCCGAGGCGGAAGCCGTTGCCGAAGACGGTGAGGCCCGGGATCACGCCCACACCGAGCGCCTCGTCGTTGTTCTTCGTGATGTTCGACGACGCCGCCGGATCGTAGGGCCGCAGCGAACCGGTGATCCCGAACGAGGGGAACGTGATCGTCGCCGTGTTGATCTTCACGATCTCCTGATCGGCGGTGCCCTTCGGGTCGTAGGTGACCTTGATGCCGGTGGCCTGGAGCCGCGCGACGTTCGGGATCTGGGCGTCGAGCGCGGTGACCTGCAGGCCCCACTTGCCCGTGAGGCGGATGTCGACGTTGCCGCCGAGAAGCCCGAAGACATCGACGGCGAGCTCGAACGATCCCATGAGGCCGATGAGGTCGACCGTGATGCCCGAGTTCGTCTGCGCCGCCGAGGTCGCACCCGTCGTCGGGTTGCCGCCGAACGCGAGCGAAGCCCGCTGCACCCCGAGGATCACCGAGACGAGCACCTTGCCGTCGGCGAACCCGAAGCCGCCGAGCCCGACGGTCGGCCCCTGCAGCGTGAGCGGGCCGAGCGCGATCGGTCCGCCCTCGGTCATCTCCCCCGCGGTTCCCGCCGTGACGGTGAGCGTCACGGTCTGCGCGGCGTTGGAAGCCAGTGATCCCGGCGTACCGCTCTGGACCGTGCCGGCGATCATGTTGATCGAGATCGCACCCGCGCCGCTGAAGAGTCCGAGGGCGTTGTTCGGGTTCTTGTCCTTCAGGAAGTACCGGTAGGTGACCGAGGTCGCCGTCGCCGCGGCCCCCGAGATGAGCAGCGGTGCGCCGCCGACGATGATCGGCGTCGAGCCGTTCATCGCGAGGTCGCCGATCGGACCCTGGATCGTGAAGGGCGCCGTCTGGGCGTTCTCGATGCCGGGCTTGTGGATCGGCGCCGCGACGGGAGCGGGCAGACCGTCATCGGGATCGAGGTCGGGCTCCGGAAGCGAGGTGTAGGTGACGTCGATGTACCCCTGCGCGTTGAGCTGCGTCTGGCTCACGCTCGGCTGCACGAGCGACGCGACCGGGCCGGGCTTCTGGCCGGTGAAGGACGGCACGAAGACGAAGAAGCGCTCCTCGTCCGCGACGAGCGGCGAGGTGAGGCTGCCGCCGTAGGTGGCCGTGACGCTGCCGGCGATGAACCGCACGGTGACGATCGCCGTGCCCGACAGCGCCGTGGTGCCGGTGACCGCGTACCGCCACGTGTTCGCCTGTCCGTCGACCTTGACCGGGATCGGATCGACGGTCCAGGTGCCCGTGATGCCCGCGACCGTCACCTGGAGCTCGGCTCCGGACGGCCCGCCGTCGGTGACCGTCAGCGGGTTGATCGCGCCGTCGGTGGTCGAGAAGGTGACGGTGACGAAGAACGTGGGGCTCGCGGTGCCGGTGATGACCGCGCCGCGCAGCGGGCTCGCGAGATCGGCCGAGACGACGACCGGCAGGTCTTCGGGGGTGGGAGCGGTGGGCGGGTCGGTCGGGAAGAGCGCGAAGTCGGTCACGCGGAAGCTGCCGAGCTGGAAGCCGGTCAGCGGCGAGATCGAGAAGGTCGCGAAGCCCGCGAGGCTCACGATGTTGGTGCCGCCGCTCTTGACGAGCGCGGTGGCGTTCCACAGCGAGATGTCGAGCGTGCCGTTCGGCTGCTTCGTCAGGCGGAGCGAACCGCCGAGGCGCACGACGTCGCCCGCGGTGATCACGACGTTGACAGCGGTGAAGGAGAAGAGCCCCGGAGCGATGTCTCCGCTCAGACCGCCGAGCGTCGGGAGCGTGAAGGTCATGGAGTCGGACGTGTTCACCTGGAATGCGACGGTGCCGGTGATGCCGAGGCCGTCGAGCCCGAGCAGGGCGAGCGTGCCGACGACGCGGATCGCCCAGCCGTCGGCCGGGGTGAGGCCCTTGCGGAACTCGATGGCCGCGTTCGTGATGAGCACGCCGATGGCCTTCGGGTTGATGCCCCCGCCCGCGAGCTTGGAGGGGCCGGAGCCGATGAAGATCTCCATCCCGGTTCCGGAGAAGCTGTTGCCGGTGATGACGAACTGGCCCGCGCGGATCTCGAGCACGTCGCCGAAGTTGAAGTCGAGGTTCTGGATGATGAACCCGAACGGCGGCGGATCGGCGGGAAGATCGAGCGTGAGCGTCTCGCCGCCGATCACGATCGTCTGCTTGACGACCCGGCCCGTGGTGTTGATCGTGAATCCGACCGACGCCCCGATGGCGAACCCGCCGGCTGCCGCCGCGGCTTCGCCGGTGATCATGCCGGCCATGCCGCCGGTGACCGTCTTGATCTCCGGCGGGCCGGCAGAGGTCACGGCCTGCGGCGAGAAGACGACGAAGAAGCCGGATCCGTTGACGATGCCCGGGTTGGAGTCGGGGGCGCCGCCGGTGTCCTCGTCGGCGTCGAGGGTGACGTTCGCGAGCGCGATTTTGGTGATCTGGCTGCCGACCGGGCCGATCCGCTCGAACACGAAGTCGGCGTGGATGGTCACGCCGCTGATCTCGATGTCGATGCTCTCGGCGGCGACCCGCAGGAACGGGCCCTTCGGGAGTGCGAGCACCCGGACGTTCGGCTGCAGGATCGGCTGGTTGCCGTTCGCGGTCCACGTGACCTCGTAGACGTTTCCGGCCTTGGTCACGGTGACCCGGTTGCCCGGCACGGCTGCGAGGATGCCCTCGATCGCGGTGTCGACCTGGGCGGCGGTGGCTCCGACGGCGAGCGGGTCGCTGATCTCGTTCGCCTCGAGGATGCCGTCGCGGTCTGCGTCGATCGCGAGGGTGAAGGTGCCGGTGGGGACGCCGACGATGACCTCTTGCACCTCGGCCCGCGCGGCCGTGCCGTCGGTGGTCGTCCGCACCGAGACCCCGGCGAACTGGAACACCTCGTTGACGACGACGCCCTGCCCGCCCACGAGCAGCGAGTTCAGCTGCAGGGTGAGTTCGGCGTCGATCGAGATCGGAAGGCCGAGCAGGGCGACGCCGCCCGACACCTCGCCGGCCATGCCGGTGGGTGTGATGATGAACGCGCCGCGACCGTTCGTGAGCCGGAGGCCGACATCGTCGACGCGCGCGCCCGACGGGTCGACGACGGCGTTCGCGCCGATGTCGCCGAGGAACAGGTCGACGTCCGAGAACGCGAGGCGGACGATCTTGGCGCCGGTCGCCGTCTTCTTCTGCTCGAAGAGCGCGATGCCCTTGAGCGTCTGTCCGAGGATCGAGATCGCGGCGGCCTTGCCGATGCGCCCGACCTGAACGATGAGCGTGTTCTTGGGGATCATGATCGCGACCGTCGCCCCGCCCACGACGACGTCACGGCTGATGTCCTCGGTGGTGTTGTTGATCTGGACGATGACGTCGACGTCGAGCGTGAACGTGCCGGCGGGAAGGATCGCGGGGTTCACCTGGATGCCGGCCGCCACCGCGCCGGCGATGCCGCTGCGGGTGACGAGGATGACGCCCGATGCGATCGTCGCGGTGACGTAGGTCTGCGTGCCGTCGCCGAGGGCGAGCGTGACGTTGTGCAGCGCCAGGGTGATCGCGCCGGTGGTCGAGTTCTTCGCGAACGCGAAGTCGCCGGTGAGGCGCTGGCCCATGACCTCGAGCACGATGTCGAGGCCGGCGACCGCGATGCCCGACTCGATCTCGACGCCGTCGACGGTGTACTCCGCCGCGAGCGTGTTGATCTGCACTTCGAGGGTGCCGGAGAACGTCACGCCCGGGATGAGCAGCTCGACGGTCGCCTCGATGCGGCCCGCGACGCCGCCGGCGGTCGTGCCGCTCTTGCCGATGATGTCGAACGCGCCCGAGCCGTTGCGGACGATCACGATGTCGCGGTCGGGGGTGCCCAGCCGCAGCCCCACGTTCGCGAAGCGGATCTTCTGCGTGGTGACATCGCCCGGATCGAGCGCGCCGTTCGCGCCGAGGGCGGTGGACTTCTCGTACGAAACGTCGGCCGTCAGCTGCTGCCCGCCGATCGTGAGCGCGAGGCCCGTGACCGCGACCTTGAGGTACGGGCCCGCCGGAAGCGTGAGGGTCAGCGTCTGGCCGCCCACCACGAACTCCTCGTCGACGGCGACCGGGATGATCTTGCCGCTGACGGTGCGACGCATGTTGCTGATCTCGACGCGGACGGTGGCCGATGCCGTGAGCCCGGCCCCGAGACGGATCGACGCGGTCGCCGAGATCGTGCCGCCGAACCCTTCGCTCGTGAGCAGGAGCAGCGCGGTGCCGCCCGAGAGCCGCATCCCGATGTCGTCGTTGAAGTCTTCCGGGTCGGTGCCGGCGTCACCGACGAAAAGGGCGACGTTCGTCGCTGCGATGCGCAGCACCTTCACGTCGTCCACGGTGCCGACGCGCCCGTCGGCGCCCGAAGACAGCACCTGCTCGAACATGAACGTGCCCGAGATCGACTGCCCGAAGAGCGTCAGGCCGCCGATGACCTCGATCCGCAGGAACCGTCCAGCAGGAAGGACGAGCGGGAGCCCCGCGACCGTGGTGTTGACCGCCGTCGGCGCGGTGTTGATCTGCAGCGAGACGGTGAGCGGGTCGCCGAACTCGATGGGGAGGTCGTCGAGGCCCTCGCCGAGGGTGATGGACGCCGTGAGGTCGACCGCGATGCCCGCCGAGGTGAGGAGGAACACACCGGATGCGGTGATATGGACGCCCATGTCGTCGGCGAGGCCCGCACCCTTGGGGTCGCCGAGGAAGATCGCGACGTCGGTCGCGGTGACCTTCACGACGCGGGCAGCGCCGATGCCGGTCTGCTCGAACGTGAAGTCGCCGGTGAGCAGCTGCCCCGCGATGTCGAGCGCGAGGTCGTCGACCGAGATCGCGAACAGCGAGGTCGCGGTATTGATCTCGAGCTCCATCGTCGCCGAGGCCGTGACCCCGGGGACGCTGAGCGCGACGGTGCCCGAGACGAAGCCGTCCATGCCCGCCGGTGAGATCTCGAACTCTCCGGCGCCGCCCGTGAGCGTGAGGATGTCGGCGCCGCCGTCGCCGATGCGCAGCGACACGTTCGCCAGCACGATGGTGGTGATGAGTCCGCTGCGCTGGAACGCGAAGTCGCCGACGAGCGACTGACCCGCGATCGCGAGGGTGACGCCGGTGCCGCTCACGCGGATGGCGAGGTTCGCGTCGAGGTCGAGTGCGACGGTGGCGCCGCCGACCGTCACCGACTCGGTGACGCGGCCGGTCGACTGGTTCATCGCGACGGCGAACGAGCCCGAGATCGTGACGCCGTCGGGCAGCAGGGCGTCGAGGTCGAGCGTGCCGCCGATCTTCATCGCCATGCCGGCCGGGGTGAGGACGATGAGGCCCTCGACGCCGGTGAGGATCGAGGCGTCCTCGCCGAGGCGCACCTCGCCGCCGGCGACGGCGATCACGGTGCGGACGGTGCCGTTTGAGTTCGTCACCTGCTGGAACAGCAGCGACGCGGTGATCGTGACCTCGCCGACCTCGATCTCGATGCCTTCGCCGGCGAGCCGCAGATAGGGGCCGGCCTCGAGCCGTGTGGCGTCGTCGTCGGAGAGCACGACGGCCTGCGTCGAGCGGTTGATCTCGAGGCGCAGTTCGGCGACGCCGATGGTCACACCGCCGCCGAGCGAGATCTCGGTGCCGACGATCGAGAGGATGCCGGCGAGCCCGCCCGGCCCGATCTGCAGGGCGCCCAGGAACGAGATCGTGCCGATCGGGGCGCCGAAGGAGGCGACGGCCTCGACCGCGATGTCGACGATCTTCACGCCGCCGGTCGTCGTGCGCTGCGAGAAGGTGATCTCACCCTCGGTGAGGAGGAACCCGCCGATGTCGAGGGTGATGCCGGTACCGGTGATGAGGAGCGACGGCTCGACCCCGGTGACGAGGGCGACCGCGAAGTCTCCGGTCACCAGGATCCCGGGAAGCGACACGGTGACTTTGCCCTCGACGCTGCCGACGATCTCGGTGCCGTTGAGGATGAACTCACCCGAGCCGCCGGTGAGCGCGACGAACTCGGTCGTGCCGTCGCCGAAGGCCGCGCGCGCGTTCGCGATCGTGATCTTGGTGGTGGCGGCGGTGCCCGCGCCGATCTGCGTGAACGAGAAGTCTCCCGAGAGGCGCTGCCCGGCGACGACGATCGCGACCCCCGTGCCCGCGACCCGCAGGTAGGGACCGAGCGGCAGCACGAGCACGACCGTCGTGCCGTCGAGCTCGAGGTTCTCGTTCACCGCGGCGCCGGAGTTGACCTCGATGGTGAAGCTTCCGCTGAACTGCACGGCGTCGGTCGGGAGCACGAACGTCACGGTGCCGCCGACGCGTCCCGCGACTCCGGCTTCCGTCATGACGAAGACGGCCTCGCCGTCGGTGAGCCGCACCCCCGCCGTCAGCACGTCACCGGCATCCCTCGTTCCGATCTCGAGGGTGAGCGCCGTGGCGATCAGCACCGTCGTGCTCGGGGCGGTCGTGCCGGCCGGAGCCTCCGGAGCGACGGGGCCGGTCACCTGCGAGAAGACGAACACCCCGCGCAGCGTCTGGCCGGCGACGACGAGGCTCGCCGGCGTCGCGATCGTGCCGATCTGCACCCGCACCGACGTCGGCGGCAGCACCACGCCGGCGATCGAGCGGGCGGTGGCCGAGGTGTTCAGCTGCAGGCGGATCGATCCGTCGAGGTCGAAGGCGTCGCCGGCGTTGAGCACCAGTTCGGCTTCGAGGACCGTCGCAAGGCCGGCCGGGGTGAGCTCGAGCTCGCCGCTCGCCACCGTGGCCACGGCGACGCCGTCGCCGAGGTTCAGAGTGAGGGGAGTGCCGCCGTCGCGAGCGGACGAGCCGAACTTCACCCGCAGTCCGCCACCGGGGAGGGTTTCGATGGCGAACGTGCCGGTGAGCTGCTGACCGGCGACGCCGAGGGCGAGGTCGCCGATCACGAGGATGTGCGGAGCGCCGGGCGCGCCCTCTGCCACCGTGACCGCGTCGTCGCCGGTGCCGAGCACCCGCTCCGAGGTGGTCTCGTTGTAGAAGATCGTCGCGCTGCCGCTGAGGGTCACGCCCGGGATGCCGACGAGTTCGACGTCGCCCGAGATCGCGATGACGCGGTTCGCGCCCGAGCCCGTGATGAAGCCGTGGACGTTCGTGAGGAACAGCCCGGTCGCGAACGGGTTGCGCACGTCGTCGTCGAGGAATCCGGGACCGTTGCCGACGAAGACGGTGAGTCCGGTGACCGAGACGTCGCCGCCGGTGAATTCGATCTCGCCGATGATCTCGATGAAGTCGCCGATCTTCAGTGCTCCCGAGACGCTCACCGCGATGAAGGGGCCGCCGGCCACGGTGGCGACCTCGCCGTCGCCGAAGACGAGCGCCACCTCGACGCCGCCGACAGTGATGATCCGGTCGTACTCGTTCGGGGTCGCGTTGAAGCGCACCGCGATGGTGGCGTCGGCGTTCGCCGCGCCCGCGTCGACGGCGACAGCGCCCGAGAAGGTGCCGACGATCCCGTCTGCGGTGAGCAGGAACGCCCCGACGCCATCGGTGATGCCGACCGGGCTGGCTTCGCCCTCGGGCGTCAGCGACACCGTGACCTGGCTGAACGCGATCGTCGTGATCGGCGTCGTACCGGTCGTGCGGCTCAGCAGGAAGCTGCCCGAGAACGAGGGACCGCCGTCGACGCCGAGAACGCCGTTCGTGATCGACACGTGCAGGAACGGCCCACCCGGAACATCGATGATGACGGGGCCGAGGTCCGTGCGGCGAACCGCGGCGGGACCGGTGTTGATCGCGAACGCGACGTCGCCGGCGAGGGTCAGCCCCGGCAGGTCGAAGATGCCGGTGATGCTGCCCGAGAACGTCGCGGCGATGCCGCCCGGGGTGACCACGAGCGCACCCGACCAGTTGTTCGCGGCGGTGATCTCGACGACGTCGCCCAGCGCCAGCGTGAACTGGGTGACGGCGAAGGCGACTTCGCCGCTCGGCGTGCGGCTGATGAGGATGCGGCTGGCGCCGAGAGACTGGCCGGCGACGATCAGCGTCGCGCCGGTCACCTCGACCTTGAGACCCGGCTGCACGGTCACCTCGTCGACGGTGCCGGCGTTCAGCACCACCGCGGCGGTGCCGGAGTTGACCTGCACGGCGACGTCGCCCGAGACCTCAAGGCCCGGAACCGTCACATCGAGCGTCGCCGACACCGACCCCGCCATGCCCGTCGCCGTGAGGCGGAAGGTGCCGGCGATCTCGGTGACGCGCACGAGCGGCGACGTCGCTGTGCCGAAGCTGATCACGCCGTCGGCGATCGTGAGGGTGAGGTCGGTGCCCGCCTTCACGACCTCGATGTCGCCCGAGAGCGTCTGCCCGGCGACGGTGATCGCGATGCCCGTGCCCGCGATCCGCAGGTAGCCGCCGGATCCGCCCGCGGGGAGGTCGATCGCGACCGTTCCCGCCCCGACGCGCACGGTCTCCTTCACCCGCACGGCGGTGGTGTTGATCTCGACCGCGAGCGTGCCGGCGAGGCTGACGCCGGGCACCCCCGTGAGGGCGACGGTGCCGGAGACCCGGCCGGCCATGCCGCCGCCGGCGCGGATGACGAACAGCGCCTCGCCGCCGGTGAGCGAGATCCTCGCAGCACCGGCGCTGAGCGAGATCTCGACGTTCGCGAGCGCGACACGGGTCACGGTGGAGTCATCGGTGCCACCGGCGACGCCGTCCGCGCCGAGCGAAGTCGCCTGCTCGAACGCGACGTCGGCGCGGATGGTCTGGCTGAGGACGGTGAGGGTGACGCCGGTGCCGGCGATGCGCAGGAACGGACCCGCGGGCACGTCGAGGGTCACGGTGCCGGCCCCGACCCGCAGGGTCTCCGAGACCTCGGTGCCGGTCGTGTTGACCTGCAGTTCGAGCTGCCCGGCGAACGCGAAGCCGGCGCCGCCGTCGACGGTGATGCCGACCGTGAGCGACCCGGCCATCCCCGCCGAGGTCACCACGAACAGCCCGGTGCCGTTCGAGGCGTTGAGCGGGCCGAGCGAGAGTTCGACCTCGGCGATGCCGATGCGCACCACGGTGTCGCCGGCGGTGGTGGTCAGCTGCTCGAAGGTGATCGCGCCCGTCAGGGACTGGCCGAGCACGGTGATCGTGAGGTCCTGGCCGCCGACGCGCAGCAGCCCTGCCGGCAGGGCGTCATCCCAGCCGTCGACGCTCTGCGGGCCCGCGGTGGTGTTGAAGGCGATCGTGACGGTTCCGGTCACGGCGATGCCGGGGAGAGCCACCGTGACCTCGACGGCGATGGCGCCGTACGAGCCCAGCGGCGATAGCACGATGGTCGCCGTGGAGCCCTCGTCCTCTTCGTCGACCGGCTGCGTGAGGGTGACCAGCGCCGCGTCGCCGCCGAGCACCAGGCGGGTGTTGCGGAGTGTGATCTCGGTCACCCCGCCGCTCTGCTCGACCTCGATGTCGGCGGTGAGCGACTGGCCCGCGATCATGACGGTGACGCCGATGCCGGCGACGCGCAGGTACTGGCCCTCGGGCAGCACGAGCTCGAACGTCTCGCCCGCGACCTCGAACGCCTCGTCCACGGCGGTCGCGGCCGTGTTGATCTCGACGGCGAGCGCGCCGCTGAGCGACACCTGCGGGACGGCGAGTGCGATCGTGCCCGTGATGCGCCCGGCGATCCCGGCGTCGCTGAGGAGCAGCAGCGCCGTGCCGTTCGAGAGCGTGACGACGCCGCCCGCGAGGTTCAGCCGCACGGCGGTCGCGGCGATGCGCAGCACAGAACGCGTCGGATCGGGTGCGCCGGTCACCGCGTGGAGCGCCGTCACCTGCTCGATCACGATGTTCGCGCTGAGCTCCTGCTCGAGCACCGTCAGGGTGAGACCCGTGCCTTCGAAGCGCAGATAGGGTCCGGCGGCGACGTCGAGCGACTGCGTGGCGGTTCCTACGAGGACGGATGCCGTCACCCGCGCTGCGGTCGTGTTGAGGATCAGCGAGAGGTCCCCGTCGAGCTCGGCATCGTCCCCGAGACGCACCGAGATCGACCCGGAGATGCGGCCCGCGAGTCCAGCGGCGGTGACGACGAGGATGCCCGAGCCGCCCGTGAGGCGCACGCCGATGTCGTCAGCGACGTCGGCGGTATCGGTGCCCGGAGTGCCGCCGTCGTCGCCGAGGAAGAGGCCGACGTTCGCGAGCCCGATGATCGTGGTGGCGACGCCGCCGGTGGTCACCCGCTCGACCGCGATGTCGGCCTCGATCTGCTGCCCGAGCACGTCGAGTTCGACGCCCGTGAGCGAGACGCGCACGTACGGGCCGGCGGGAAGCTCGTCCGTGCCGACGGTCACGGCTGCGGGTGCCGTGTTGACGGCGACTTCGGCGGTGACGTTCGTCACGCCGAGGGCGGCGATCGTGACGGAGGCGCTGAGCGCGCCTGCGATGCCGGTCTGGCCGATGACGAGGTCGCCCGTGATCTCGCCCAGCTGCACCGCGTCGCCGAAGACGACCGCGCCGTCGTCGACGCCGATCGTCACCGTGGTGCCGTCGCGGTCGAAGCTGAAGGTTCCCGAGATCGACTGACCCCCGAACGCGAGAGTGGCATCGCTCACGACGAACTCGGTGACGCCGGCGGCCTCGGCGGCGCTGAACGAGACGACGTCTCCGGGTGCTGTGCTCCCCGGAATCTCGATGGTCTGGCTGACGGCCTGGCCGGTGGAGTTCACGCGGACGCTCGTGGTGCCGGTGATCGTGACGCCCGCGACCCCGATGAGGCTCACCGTGCCGGTGGCGACGAGCGCGTGCCCCGTGCCCATCTCGATGAGGCCGATCGTGGCACCGGTGAGAAGCACGCCCACCGCGAGGGGGTTGAGGGCTCCCGACTCGAGGAACGCCGGCCCGCGGCCGAGGAAGATCGTGAGGCCGGTCGCTGCGACCACGCGCACCGCGACCCCGCCGATGACCGTGTCGCTGAAGGTGAGGTTGCCCTCGATCGTGACGAAGTCGCCGATGGTGAGCGTGAGGTCGGAGATCGAGACGCGGAAGATGGTGCCGCCCGCCAGCGGCGCGGGCAGCTTGAACGGGATGCTGACTCCCCCGACGGTCAGCACCGTGTCGATCTCGTCGGGCGTGGTGTTGACCTCGAGGAGCACCGAGCCCTCGGCCGAGACGCCTGCGCCGCCGACGCTGCCCGAGCCGGAGACGAAGCCGGCCACGCCGTCGTCGCGGATGATCAGGACGCCCGTGCCGTCCTCGAGCGCCGGGTCGGCATCCGTCTCGTTGATGTAGGCGTCGACGTCGCTCATCGCGACGACGATCTCGACGGTCCCGTCGGCGTGCACGGCGCGCGTGAACGAGAAGTCGCCCGAGAGCAGGCCGCCGGCGATCTCGGCCTCGAGGTTCTGCACCTCGACCCGCAGGTACGGACCGGCCGGAAGCTGGTCGGCTCCGACGGTGACCGGGCTGGGCGTGGTGTTGACGAGAACGGTCACGCCGGTGGTGAGTGCCAGAAGACTCGGAACGGCGAACTCGGCGCTTGCGCTGATGCTTCCGGCGACTCCCGCCGGGCCGATGACGAAGGTGCCGGTGATGCCGGTGACCTCGACGAACGGCGTCGCGGCCGGGCCGAACTTCGCTTCGCCGCCGCTGACGTCGATGCGGTACGAGACGACGCCGCTCGTGACGACGCGCGTGAACCACACGGTGCCGGTGATCGCGACACCCGCCACCGTGACGACGAGGCTCGTCGCGCCGATGCGGAACGTCGACGCCGCGATCGTGGCGTGGGCGGCGGTCGCGTCGGTGTTGATCTGGATCTGGAGGGACGCGGCCGAGATCGTCACACCGGGGAGTGCGAGCGCCGGAGTGCCGGTGAAGGAGCCCCAGACTCCACCGGCACCGACCCCGAACGCGGCGGTGATGTTCGTGAGCGTCGCGATGCCGCCCCCGAAGACGAGCGAGCCGTTCGCCACTGCGACGGTCACGACGCCCGCGGCGCTCGTCACGGTGACGGTGCCGGTGAGGCGCTGACCGGCGATCACGAGCACGACGTCGGCGCCGGTCAGCTGCAGGTAGTCGCCGCCGCCCGGCAGGACCAGCGCGATGTCGGTGCCACCGACCGCGACCGTGGTGTCGACGACGGCGCCGGTGGTGTTGAGGCGCAGCGTGAGAGCGCCGGTGACCGAGACCTGCGGCAGCGTGACGGCGAGGGTGCCCGTGAGCGTCGCCGCGACTCCGGCGGCTGTCACGATCAGCGCGCCCGACGCTGCGGTGAGCGAGATCACCGTCGTACCCGAGACCGCGAAGATGAGTGAGCCGTTCGCGAGCCCGGCGCGGACGACCGTGTTCCCGCTCGCATCGACGCCGCGCTCGAAGGTCACGTCGGCGGTGAGCGACTGGCCGCCGACTCCGCCGACCGTGACGGTCGTGCCGATGGCCTCGATGCGCAGATACGGCCCGGCGGGCAGGTCGCCCACCGCGGCGGCGCCGGTGTTGACGGCGATGCCGACGGTCGACGCGAACGCGAACTCGCTGAGCGTGCTCGTGATCGTCGCCTCGAGCCTGCCTGCCACGCCCGCCGAGGTGATCGTGAATCCGCCACTGATCGCCGAGAGCGACAGCAGGGTCGTCGACGCACCGGTGATGATGTCGAACGACCCGCCCGACACGCTGATCCGGGTCTGCGTGACACCGGCCGCGACCTCGCGCGCTACGGCGAACTGCGCGAAGGTGATCGACTGGCCGGCGAGCGTGAGGGCGACCGTGGTTCCCGAGACCCGCAGGTAGCGGTCGCCGGCGACGGTGCTGACGCCGAGGGTGAGCGTGCCGTCGAAGGCGACGCCGGGCACCGTGATCTGCAGGCGACCGGTGAGAGCCGCGGTGACCGCGCCGTCGTCGAGCGTCAGCGTTCCCTCGTCGAGGCCGGTGATCGTGAACCGGGCGACGGTGGAGACGCCGTCGCCGAACTGCAGCGTGAGGTTGCTGACGGTGACGGTGAATCCGTCGGCCGTGCTCACGAACGCGAAGTCGGCGACGAGCGACTGACCGAGCACGGTGAGGGTGAGGCCGGTGCCGCTGAGCGAGCCTGCTTCGCCCGCTGCGAAGGCCACGGTGACATCGCCCGACCCGTCGGCCAGCGCGATCGTCTCGGTGATCTCGTCGGTGAACCCGTTGATGCGAACCCGGAAGGTTCCGCTCAGCGTGACATCCGACCACCCGGTGAGTGAGACGGCGCCCGAAGCGTCGAGGGCGATGTCGGTGCCGGCGCTCGTCGCGCGCACGATGAGTCCGACGACGGCGCCCGTGACGGCGAGACCGTCGCCGAGGTCGAGGCTGAGGTTGCGCGCGGCGACGGCGACCGTCGTGACCCCGGTGTCGGTGTCGATGTCGACGCGTCCGGCGAGCGTCGCCGTGACGACTCCGGTGGCGACCACCGTGGCGGTGAGCGAGCCGGTGACTCCGGCGCCGCCGAGGACCAGGGTTCCCGAGCCGTCCGTCAGCACGACCGTCTGCTCGGTGCCGTCCGCGAGCGTGGCCTGCAGTCCGCTCACCGCGAGCGTCGTGACGCCGCCGGTGTGCGTGACGCGGACCGCGCCGGAGAGCTCGGTGCCGGCGATGTCGATCGCGAGATCCGCGGTGAGCGCGAGTCCGTCGGTGCCGTTGTAGGTGAGCGTCGCCTCGGTCAGGGTCACGGCCGCATCACCGACGTCGACGGTGCCGTCTGTGAGGGAGAACTCGATGTCGCCGGTGTCGTCGCGGGAGATGAGCGACAGATCGCCGCCGGTGATCTCGACCTGCCCGCCGAAGGATGCCGAGACGGTGCTCGCCATGATCGTGAGGTCGGAGCCCGATTGGCTGAGGATCGCCGACGCGGCCGTCAGCGTCGCGATCTCGGTGCCGCCCGCCGTGATCGCGATCTCGAACGAGGTGTCTCCCGAGAGCGGTCCGAGCGAGATGGCGAGCGTCCCCGCGTCGAGGGTGGCGGCATCCGTCAGCGTGTACGAGGCCGTGACCGCGGCACTCGCGGTGATCGCGAGCGACCCGACCGTGAGGGCGATCTCGAGGCCGGCGGTGAACGTGATCGCGCCGCCATAGGGCGCGGTGGGCGAGAGCGACGTGATCGTGAGCGTGATGTCGGTGAGCGTGAGCCCGCTGCCGAGGCTCTGCGAGCCGAGGTTCTGCTCGTAGGTCTGGTTCGTGAGGTAGGCCTGCAGCTGCGCGACGATGAGCCCGACGAGACCGGCGAGCGGCGAGCCGGCGACGTAGTCCGAGAAGTGCGGGAGCGCCGCGGTGATCGTGCCGGTGAGCGGGTCGACCTGCGTCGTGATCGCCTGCACCGAGCCGTCGGGGGCGACGTACCAGATGCGCGATGTCGACGCGGCGCTGCCGACCGTGATGGTGAGCACCGGGTCGATCCGGAAGCTCGTGATCTCGGTGCCGGTGCGGGCGTCGTAGGCGCGGAGGTCGTACACGTCGCTGGTCGCGAGAAGGCCGCGGACCGTGTCGTCGCGAGCGGAGATGACGACCCACGCGTCGGCGGGAAGCGCCCCGGCGGCGAAGGTCAGGGTGGCCCCGCCGCGCGAGAGCGTGCCGCCGGTGGAGGCGAGGATGAGAACCGCTCCGGCAGGTGGCGTGAAGGCCGGCGTCTGCGGGGGGCTCGAGATCGTGAGCGTCGCGGTCGGGTGGAGGAGCGCGATCGCGGCGTCGAGGTGGACGGTGGCGGATGGGATGGCGGTGGATCCGGATGCCGGAGGCCCGCGGCCCGCCTGCACGACGACGTCGCCGCCGGCGAAGACCGGGCTGTTCACGTCGACGACGCTGATGAGCCGGACGAGCGGAACGACGTGCACCGGGTCGACGGCGAGGTCGAGGCCGCGGGTGCCGGCCGAGCCCGAACCGGTCGCGATCGCAGTGATGTCGACGGGGCCGCCCGAGCGCAGCGGCGAGCCGCCGAGGGCGAGGTCGTTGCCGAGGGCTGTCGTCGCGGTGGCGAGGACGACCGCGACGGCGGCCGCACGCACCGGGATCGCGGCGACGGCGGCGGCGTTCGCGGTGACGGACGAGGCCGAGACGCCGCCGAGGGCTGCGAGCAGCGGAAGGGCCGCGGCCAGCGCGCTGACCGGGACCGCGGACGGCGCCGCCGAGGCGGACGAATGCGAACGGCCGGTCGAGGCGAGCGAGACCGAACCCGCGACGGTCGCTGCGCGATCGAGCAGCACGTCGACATCGTGGACGCCGAGCACGAGGGCGGCGCCGGTGCCGGTGGCGCGGGCGGTCGCATCCTGCGTGGCGGTGAGGGCGAGATCGCCGGCGAGCGCGAGCGGGGCGCCGCGCTCGGTCGTCGCCGAGGTGGCGGCGCTCGACGACACGAGCGCCCATCCAGTGCCTCCGTCGGCGAGAGCGGAATGCTTCGTCGACGAGCGCAGCGCGAGGCCTGCGGCGCCGGTGATCGTCGCGCCCTGCGCGAGTGCGGTGGCGGCGACGTCCCGCACGACCAGCGCCGCAAGCCCGCCGTCGGCGGTGACGGAGGTGTCGACCGACGAGTCGGCCTGCACCGTGACGTCGGAGGCCGAGACGGTCAGATGCGCCGCGGGCGCGAGCCGGGCGATGGTTTCGAGGAACGCGCGGCCCACGGCGATCGAGTCGGCGCGCGGTGCGGCCGCGAGGGCCAGCCCGGTGAGGGTCGAGGAGCCGGATGCCGCACCGGCGGAACCGGCGGCGCTCACCCGCAGGCTTCCGGCCGAGGTCGCCAGCAGGAAGAGTTCCGTTGCGGCGATGCGCTGCTCGCCGTCGATCACCGCGTGCGTAAGGCGGGTGAGGTCGACCTCGGCGAGCGAGGCGCCCGAGGCGTTCGTCGACGTCGCGGTGCCCGAGGCGGAGTTCCTCGCCTCGATGCGGACCGAGCCTGCGCTCGTGATCGCGGACTCGCCGGTCACGCGGGTGACCGCGGCCGACGACCCCTTCGCGAACGCGGCGGGACCTGCGGCCGAGAGGTCGGCGGTCGAGTCGCTGCGCAGCGTCACGTCGCCGCTCGCGTCGATCGTCGAGTCGCGGAGGGTCACGGTAGCGGCAGAGGTCGCCCGCGCGCTCGTGCGGTTCGCCGATTCGGCGACGAGGGTCACAGTGCCTCCGGCGAGGTGCGATCCGGTCACGGTGACCGATGCCGCGGCATCCGTCGTTCCCGTTCGCACGTCGCTCGCCATGAGCGTGATCGCGCCGTCGCGGTCATCTCCGCGCGTGTCGAGCGTGGTGCCGGTCTCGACGGTGACGGTCCGGCCGCGGACGGTGAGGTCGGCGCCGGCGAGCGAGAGGGTTCCCGAGACGGAGATCGAGCCCGTGCTCTCGAGGAGTGCTGCCAGGCGCGGGGCGAGGAACGACAGGCTTGCGACGAGCGAGTCGAGGCGCAGCCGACCGGCATCGCCGCTGAACACCGCGGCTCCGCTGAGGCCGGTGACGCGCAGCGAGTTCAGCGCTCCGACGATCGCGAGCGCGAGGCCGGCGATGCCGGTGAGGTCGACCGTGAACTCCGCCGAGCCGTCGGCACCGCGCACGACGATCTCGGTGAGTCCCTGCGCATCGACGGCGAGCGCCGCGCGCGACGAGGACGAGAACACGATGCGGCCGCCTTCGAGGCGGAGCGATCCGGTGGCGGCGTCGGTGGGAGCGAGCGTCAGTGTGGCGGTCGTGCCCTCGACGACCCAGCCGACGGCGGCTGCGGGTGCGGGGCTTGCGGTGGTGGTCGGTGCATCCGCTGCGGGGCCGGCGGTCGTTGCCGGGGCTGCGGCCGGGGTGTCGGCGGCGGGCGCCGCGGTCGGAGACTCGTCGGCCGGCTCGCTTGCCGGTTCCGCGGTGGCCGCAGGTGCCGGCTCGGGCGCGGGCTCCGCGGCGGGCTCGGGCTCAGGCGCGGGTGCCGGCTCGGGGGCGGGTGCGGGTTCCGGAGCGGGCTCGGGTGCCGGCGCCGGGATCGCGGAGACGTCGACGCCCCACGTCTCGCCCGGTGCCAGCGTCTCGTCCATGAGTCCCGAGCCGTGACCGGCGCCGAGCGCGTGTCCGATCTCGTGTCGGACGACCGTGAGCAGGTCCATGCGCGACCAGCCCCACCCGGCCGCGTCATCGTCGATCACGATCGACGCGCCGGAAGCCGTGCCGAGCGTCGCGTCGGCGAACGCGCCGATCGAAGCCGAGATCCCCGAGACATCCGCACCGAGCGCTCCCCACTCGGCGCTCGCCTGCGCGACGGCCGCCTGCAGGTCTCCTTCGGTGAGCGCCTGGTCGGCTGCCACCGGGTCGCTCGAAAGGCTCTCGGCGGTCATCGCCTCGGTGTCGTCGTCACCCGCCGGCGGCGGGGTCGGCGTCGGCGTCGGCGTGGGAGTGGGGGTGGTGACGCCGACGTTGTCGCCGTCGATCGTCGCATCGCCGTCGTCCATGGGGCACGAGATGGAAGCCGGCTGCCCGTTGGTGCCGCCGACCGTGGTGCACTGGCTGGTGGAGAGCGCCTTCGCGAGAGCGGCGAGCGCATCCTGCAGCTGCTTGTTGGCCTGGGCCTGCGCCTCGGCGGCCTTCTGCGCCGCGGTCTGCGTGACCTGCGTCTGCTGCACCCGTGTGACGTACTCGACCTGGGCTCGGCGCTGGGCCGCCTGCTGATCGGCGATCGCCTGCAGGCGCCGCTGCTCGGCGGCGAAGAGGGCGTCGATGCTCGCTCGCGCCTCGTCGCGCGGCAGCACCTGGACGACCAGCACCTCGGCGTCACGCAAGCGGATCACGACGGGCTGTGCGGGCGCCGGGCGCGGGGCGGGTGCCGCCGCGGGCTGGCGGGTCGGCTCGGTGGCGGAGGG
>NZ_SCMR01000043.1 GCF_005502885.1 Microbacterium sp. 2FI | reverse complement strand
GGGGGTTGGCGTTATGGATTGCCAGTTTTGGCATCCTTTTGGTCAGTTCGAACTCGCTGCTTCTCTGCCTTTTTCCGGTGGGTTGTGGCAATCATTTTTTATGGAGAGTTTGATCCTGGCTCAGGATGAACGCTGGCGGCGTGCTTAACACATGCAAGTCGAACGGTGAAGGAGAGCTTGCTCTTTGGATCAGTGGCGAACGGGTGAGTAACACGTGAGCAATCTGCCCTTGACTCTGGGATAAGCGCTGGAAACGGCGTCTAATACCGGATACGAGCTGTGAAGGCATCTTCAACAGTTGGAAAGATTTTTCGGTCAAGGATGAGCTCGCGGCCTATCAGCTTGTTGGTGAGGTAATGGCTCACCAAGGCGTCGACGGGTAGCCGGCCTGAGAGGGTGACCGGCCACACTGGGACTGAGACACGGCCCAGACTCCTACGGGAGGCAGCAGTGGGGAATATTGCACAATGGGCGGAAGCCTGATGCAGCAACGCCGCGTGAGGGACGACGGCCTTCGGGTTGTAAACCTCTTTTAGCAAGGAAGAAGCGAAAGTGACGGTACTTGCAGAAAAAGCACCGGCTAACTACGTGCCAGCAGCCGCGGTAATACGTAGGGTGCAAGCGTTATCCGGAATTATTGGGCGTAAAGAGCTCGTAGGCGGTTTGTCGCGTCTGCTGTGAAATCCCGAGGCTCAACCTCGGGCCTGCAGTGGGTACGGGCAGACTAGAGTGCGGTAGGGGAGATTGGAATTCCTGGTGTAGCGGTGGAATGCGCAGATATCAGGAGGAACACCGATGGCGAAGGCAGATCTCTGGGCCGTAACTGACGCTGAGGAGCGAAAGGGTGGGGAGCAAACAGGCTTAGATACCCTGGTAGTCCACCCCGTAAACGTTGGGAACTAGTTGTGGGGTCCATTCCACGGATTCCGTGACGCAGCTAACGCATTAAGTTCCCCGCCTGGGGAGTACGGCCGCAAGGCTAAAACTCAAAGGAATTGACGGGGACCCGCACAAGCGGCGGAGCATGCGGATTAATTCGATGCAACGCGAAGAACCTTACCAAGGCTTGACAT
>NZ_SCMR01000042.1 GCF_005502885.1 Microbacterium sp. 2FI | reverse complement strand
CCCTGGCGTCGCGCACCCGCGTCCTCGCCCTCGCGTCCCGCGGGTGCGCGACGCCAGGGGCAGCGGTTCCTCCACAGAGGTGGGGCGGTGGGGAAGGATCCACATCGGGAGGAAATCCGGGGACGGCGCCCAGGCATCCCTCAGCCTGAGCCGATGGATGTCGCCGAAGCCCGCGCCCGCCTCCTCTCCCGTGCCGACCTCGCGCGGCGGGGCATGTCCGGCCGGCGCATCGCGGCAGCGGTGCGCGACGGCACGCTGCGCCGGATCCATCGCGGCTGGTACGTGCCGGCTGCGGCGTGGCGGGCCGAGCACGCCGAGGGTCGCCACCTGCTGAGCGTCGTCGCCGCGCACGATCATCGTCGCGGGTCTGACGCGCCGAACTCGCTCGCGTCGGCAGCCGTGCTGCACAAGCTCCCGCTGTTCCGGCTGGCGCCGCGGTGGGTGCATGTGAGCTGCAAGTCCGCCGACGGTCATGTCACGACCGGCGACGCGCGCACGGCGCGACATGAGATCGACATCCCGGATGCCGACCTGGACGTGGTCGACGGCATCCCGTGTACGAACCTCGCGCGCACGGTCGCGGACATGATCCGCACGGCTCCGGAGGAGACGGGCGTCGCATTGGCGGATGCTGCGCTTCGACGCGTCGCGTGGGATGACGTGTCCTGGGTCTACGACGAGAGCAGGGCGACCGGGTTTCGGGCGCAGGTCGCCGAGCGCCTCGAGATGCCGCGCGGGGCGCGGGGAGTTCGACGCGGACGGCAGGTACTCGCGTTCGCCGACGGCCGGGCGCAGCTTCCGGGTGAGAGTGTGAGCCGTCTCTATCTGCGCGATCTCGGGTTTCGGCCGCCACGCCTCCAGGTGCCGATCCCCGCGCCGAGCGGCGGCTTCTACTTTGTCGACTTCGGTCTGGACGACGTCGACGCGTGGGGTGAGTTCGACGGGGAGGGGAAGTACCGCGACCCCGCCCAGCGGGGGCGCGGGCAGAGTGCCGAAGACGTCGTCCTCGCGGAGAAGATGCGCGAGGACTGGATCCGCGGGACGACGAACCGCCGGTATCCGCGCTGGGGCATGGCGCACATCGCCTCCGCAGCCACCCTGAGCGCGCGACTTGCGGCATTCCACGTCGTCGCCCCCTGACC
>NZ_SCMR01000041.1 GCF_005502885.1 Microbacterium sp. 2FI | reverse complement strand
TGTCAGCGACGCTTGAGAACTGGTCAGTTTCGATCTTCGAAAAGTGAACAGTTGCGGGCAGTCTAGCCAGGGGTTTCGTCGGTGGTGGTTCTGATGCTGGGGAGGCTGTCGATGCCTCTGCCGCGGAGCCGGTAGCTCGCCCCCTTCAACGTGAGCACGTCGGCGTGGTGGACGATCCGGTCGATCATCGCGGCAGCGACGGCTTGGTCTCCGAACACGCCGCCCCAGCCGGAGAACGGCAGGTTCGAAGTGAGGATCAGCGACGCGTGTTCGTAGCGGGATGAGACGAGTTGGAAGAACAGGTTCGCTGCGTCTTGCTCGAAGGGCAGGTAGCCGACCTCGTCGACGATGATCAGCCCGTAACGCCGCAGCCGGGCGAGCTCGTTCGGGAGCCGGCCTTGCCGGTGGGCGTCGGTGAGGCGGGTGACCCAGTCCGTCGCCGTCGCGAACAGGACCCGGTGACCGTGCCGAGCGGCGACGATCCCGAGTGCGGTCGCAAGGTGGGTCTTCCCGGTTCCGGGTGGGCCGAGCAGGACGACGTTCTGCGCTTCGAGGAGGAACCCTCCGGAGGCGAGGGCGGCGATCTGCTGCCGGGCCGTTGGCTGCGCGTCCCAGTCGAAGTCCTCGAGCGTCTTGCGGGCGGGGAACCCGGCGGCTTTGATCCGCAACTCCGCGCCGGACGCGTTCCTAGCTGAGACTTCGCGTTCGAGGACGGCGGCGAGGTAGTCCTCGAACGACCAGCCCGCATCGCGCGCCTGATCGGCCATCCGGCCGGCGGCTTCGGTGATCCGGGGCGCTTTCAAAGCGCCAGCGAGGTAGGTGATCTGCTTCACGGCGTCCGTCGTCTTCGTCGCGCCCATCAGCTGTTCTCCTGGTCGGTGACCAGCCCGAAGGCTCGGTCATAGTCGGCGAGGTCTCGGGCCAGGTCGTCACCGACTGCTGTGGCGCGGGGCGTCTGGAACTGCTTGCGGAGCCGCGCCGCTGTCTCGACGTGGACCGGGTCGGTGACCGTGGTTCCGCGCGCCCAGACCCTCACATGATCGGCGACGACCCGGCCATCCGCGCGGACCTTCACGCGTTCCAGGTCAGCACTCACGTCGACCATGCGACCGATGGCGGTCGGGTCGACGGAGTAGTCGTTCGTGTCGAGGCGGACGTAGTAGTCCCGACCCAGTCGGATGCTGTTGCGCCAGCCGAGATGGATCGGGATCGGCGGCAACGGCAGCATCGCGGCCCGGTCCGCGTCGAGCCGGTCCATTGGCGATGCTTTGATCGTGCGGACCACGCGCGTGTTCGCCCGGTTCAGCCAGTCGGTGAACTGGGTGTTGAAGTCCGCCGGGGACGAGAAGGACCGGCCGGGCATGAACGAGGTCTCGAACCAGCCGTTGCGGCGCTCGACGACACCCTTCGATTCCGGATCGCGAGGGGGTAGCAGCACGAGCCTGGTCGCGAGGGTTCCCATGAACGCCGCGACGCCGGCGGCAGGCCGATGGCCGCGCCCGATGCCGCCCTCGTTGTCCCAGATCAGCCGGCGCGGGACCCGACCGAGCTGCTGGATCAGTTCCCACGACGCCAGCAGCAGATCCTCCGTCGTCCGCGTCGGGATCATCCGACCGACCATGAACCTGGAGTGCGCGGCGGTGATCACCAGCACCGGCAGCAACTTCGCCGTGCCGTCCTCGAGCGGGATCTTCTTCGGCGGGAACCAGAGATCACACTGCGCCGCATCACCCGGATCCCAGGTGAGCCGATCCGCCGGGTCGATCGGCCGGAACTCCGGCCGCAGCCGCTTCACCCCCGCCCGGAACCACGTGATCGACCCCGTCCAACCGACCCGCTCCGCGAGCACTGTCGCGGGCATATCCGGGGTCTGCTCCAACAGCGCCCGCACCCGTGGTTCGAACGCGACGAACGAGGACTCCGTCGGGGTCCGTTCATACTGCGGCGGCGAATCCGATCGGACCGCCTTCAACACCGTCGTCCTCGAGATCCCCAACCTCGCCGCGATACGCGCCTTCGGCACGCCCTCCGCAGCCAACCTCCGGATCAGCGCCCAGTCCTCCAAAGTGATCACTCTCCAATCGTCGAGTGTTCACTTTTCACCGCCGAAACTGACCAGTTTTCGAGCGTCGTCGACAC
>NZ_SCMR01000040.1 GCF_005502885.1 Microbacterium sp. 2FI | reverse complement strand
CAGGACGAGGTAATTTGGCATTTGACAAGTGCACGCTGTTGAGTTCTCAAGGATCAGACGCTCCCCCAACCAGCCTCACGACCAGCCCGAAGGGCAACCTCATAATCTTATCCGATCTGCGCCAGCTGTCAAATCGACAACCTGCGGCTCAGAACCGGACTCCCCGTCCTAGATCCTGAGATCAGCAGCCGAGTCGACTGCGCTTCAGATGGGGTTTGTTTCCGCTTGAGGGGGCGGGGCCTCAGCCTCACCGCTCTCCCTTTGGGGCGAACAACAAGAACATTACGCGGCAGCCCGCACGCCGGCAAATTGTGGCGCATCCCGGGCGTGTCGCACAGCATCCAGTCCTCCGGCGCAGCCCCCGCAGATGCGACGAGACCCGCAGGCCCAGAAGGGCCCACGGGTCTCGTGGTGCAGAAGGGTCCGGTACTACGCGGACTTCTCCTCGACGGCGTCGTCGGCGGCAGCCTCAGCGGCAGCGCCCTCTTCCGGCGACTCGGCGCCGGCGTCGGTTGCGTCGTCCTCGACGGTCTCGTCGGCGGCGGTCTCCTCGACGGGAGCCTCCTCGGCGACGGGAGCGGCGGCAGCGGACTTCTTGGCCGACTTCGCCTTCGGGGTCACGGGCTCGAGGACGAGCTCGATGACCGCCATCGGGGCGTTGTCGCCCTTGCGGGGACCGATCTTCGTGATGCGTGTGTAGCCGCCCTCACGCTCGGCGACGAGCGGCGCGATCTCGGTGAAGAGAACGTGCACCACTTCCTTGTCACCGATGACCGAGAGCACGCGGCGACGCGCGTGCAGGTCACCGCGCTTGGCGAACGTGATCAGACGCTCAGCGAGCGGACGAAGGCGCTTGGCCTTGGTCTCGGTCGTCTTGATCGACTTGTGGGTGAACAGGGCCGCGGCGAGGTTCGCAAGCAGCAGGCGCTCGTGTGCGGGACCGCCACCGAGGCGGGGACCCTTCGTGGGCTTAGGCATGTCTCATTTACTCCAGAATGAAAAGTCGGTCGGGGTGGCCGGCTCAGACGGTTTCGTCGTCGTAGCCGCCGTAGAAGTGCGCGCCGTCGAACCCGGGAACCGAGTCCTTCAGCGACAGACCGAGCGAGATGAGCTTGTCGCGCACCTCGTCGACCGACTTCTGACCGAAGTTGCGGATGTTCATGAGCTGCGTCTCCGAGAGGGCGACGAGCTCGCTGACCGTGTTGATGCCTTCGCGCTTGAGGCAGTTGTACGAGCGGACCGACAGGTCGAGATCCTCGATCGGCATCGACAGCTCGTTCGAGAGGACGGTCTCGACCGGCGCGGGGCCGATCTCGATGCCCTCGGCCTCGACGTTGAGCTCACGGGCCAGGCCGAACAGCTCGGTGAGGGTGCGACCGGCCGACGCGACTGCGTCACGCGGGGCGATCGACGGCTTCGACTCGACGTCCAGGACGAGCTTGTCGAAGTCGGTGCGCTCACCGGCGCGCGTGGCCTCGACGCGGTAGCTGACCTTGAGCACGGGCGAGTAGATCGAGTCGATCGGGATCTGACCGGCCTCGGCGTACTCGTTGCGGTTCTGCGTCGCCGAGACGTAGCCGCGGCCACGCTCGATGGTGAGCTCGAGCTCGAACTTCGCCGTCTCGTTGAGCGTCGCGATGACCAGGTCGGGGTTGTGCACCTCGACGCCCGCCGGAGCGGAGATGTCGGCGGCGGTGACCTCACCGGAGCCGGTCTTGCGCAGGTACGCGGTGATGGGCTCGTCGCGCTCGCTCGAGACGACGAGCTGCTTGATGTTGAGGATGATCTCGGTGACATCCTCCTTGACACCGGGAATGGTGCTGAACTCGTGGAGGACGCCGTCGATGCGGATCGACGTCACGGCCGCGCCGGGGATCGAGGACAGGAGGCTGCGACGCAGCGCGTTGCCGATCGTGTAGCCGAAGCCAGGCTCCAGCGGCTCGATGACGAAGCGGCTGCGGAACTCCCCGACCTTCTCCTCGGTCAGAGTGGGACGCTGTGCGATGAGCACTATGTGTTCCTTTCGATCACGTGCCCGCTATATGACACGTGCGGTGGGTGAGGTGTTGAGTTTTTCTCGGAGGATGCCGCGACGCGCGGCTCCTGAAGCGTGCGGTAGCCGGGACGCCGGTGAGGGCGTCCCGGCTCCGGGATGTCAGACGCGGCGACGCTTGGGCGGACGGCAGCCGTTGTGGGCCTGCGGCGTCACGTCCTGGATCGAGCCGACCTCGAGGCCTGCGGCCTGAAGCGAGCGGATCGCGGTCTCACGACCCGAACCCGGGCCCTTGACGAAGACGTCGACCTTCTTGACGCCGTGCTCCTGCGCCTGGCGGGCGGCCGATTCGGCGGCCATGCCAGCGGCATACGGAGTCGACTTGCGCGAGCCCTTGAAGCCCACGCCACCCGAGGACGCCCAGCTGATGACGGCGCCCGACGGGTCGGTGATCGAGACGATCGTGTTGTTGAACGTCGACTTGATGTGGGCCTGGCCCAGCGCGATGTTCTTCTTTTCCTTGCGACGCGGCTTGCGCGCGGCGGTCTTGGCCTGTGCCATGTTCTTCTTCTCCTAAACCCTGGGGCCCGCTTACTTGCGGCCGGCCTTCTTCTTGCCGGCGACGGTGCGCTTGGGGCCCTTGCGGGTGCGCGCGTTCGTCTTGGTGCGCTGACCGCGCACCGGGAGGCCACGACGGTGGCGGATGCCCTCGTACGAGCCGATCTCGACCTTGCGGCGAATGTCGGCGGCCACCTCACGGCGGAGGTCACCCTCGACCTTGTAGCTGACCTCGATGTAGTCGCGGAGCGCGATGAGCTGGTCATCGGTGAGGTCCTTGACGCGGATGTTCTCGTCGATGCCGGTCGCGACCAGGATCTCGTTCGAACGGGTACGGCCGACACCGTAGATGTAGGTGAGGGCGATCACCACGCGCTTGTCGCGCGGGATGTCAACGCCGGCAAGACGTGCCATGCGATTCTCCTAGGAGTTGGTGGAGGTGTGGAGCAGAATCGGTGCCCGGGCCTCCGCCCGAGGTGTCCCCCGCGAACGGGTTCTGATCCTGCCGATGTGTATTGAGTTGTGAGTGCCTCTGCGGCGTGCTGCAGATCAGCCCTGGCGCTGCTTGTGACGCGGGTTGCTCTTGCAGATGACCATGACGCGCCCGTGGCGACGGATGACCTTGCAGTGGTCGCAGATGGGCTTGACGGAGGGGTTGACCTTCATGACTTCTTCTCTTCGCTGTCTTCACGACGAACGGGCGCCTTCCGGCAGTCCGCTCGGGTGTTACTTCTCGACCGGTCTAGCGGTAGCGGTAGACGATGCGCCCGCGGGTGAGGTCGTAGGGGCTGAGCTCCACGACGACACGGTCCTCGGGAATGATGCGGATGTAGTTCTGCCGCATCTTGCCTGAGATCGTGGCGAGCACCTTGTGTCCGTTGCTCAGCTCAACGCGGAACAT
Organism: Microbacterium sp. 2FI; assembly: GCF_005502885.1. Classification (GTDB taxonomy): domain Bacteria; phylum Actinomycetota; class Actinomycetes; order Actinomycetales; family Microbacteriaceae; genus Microbacterium. The sequence continues at coordinate 306 of NZ_SCMR01000040.1, read as the reverse complement.
CGCATTGGGCAGCGCCTCGGAGATGACGCCCTCGATCTCGATGACACCGTCTTTCTTCGCCATACACTCGCTAACGCTGGGCAGACCGGTCGGTCTGCGTTGGGTGGGTGATTGTGCGTGGACACGCCGATGAAGGCGCAACGCACCAAAGATCAAGCATACGTGATAGCGGATGCCGCAGCAAATCACCCCGCGTCCGTCCGCCGATCCGATAAGTCCGTACCGAGCCGACACGTTTTCGGCGTCAAGAACCTATCGGCTCGGCACGAACATGTCGGTTCGGCGGGGAGCACGGGGCTGAGGGGG
>NZ_SCMR01000003.1 GCF_005502885.1 Microbacterium sp. 2FI | reverse complement strand
GGGGTGGGCGCAGTCATGTGCGTGCCTTTCGTGGCCGAGAGCTTGTCGACAGCTTCGGTGAGGGTGGTGTCTCCCCCGACGTTGCCGGCGAAGACGATGTAGGGGATGCCGGTCGCGGGGCCCTCGGCGGGCTCCCACACCGAGACGATCCCCGGGAAGAGCGACCCGCGGACCATCGCCCGCCGGATCGACAGGCCTCGGCTGGCCACGTCGCTCGAGGTGATCCCACCCTTCGCGATCACGAAGCGCGGCGGTCGCTCGGCCAGCGTGCGGGCGACGACGGCGACGAGCGCATCCGAGACGGTGCGTGAGATCGCGAGGCTCTCGTCGGGGTCGTCGGTGCGGATGAGGGTGCGACTGGAGTGGACGATGACGTCGCCCTCCGCGAGCGCCGCGACGACGCGCGAGACCGCCTGGTCGACGGTCGCCGCCGCCGTGCCCTCGTCGAGGATGGCGGGCACGTCGATCTCGACGATCACCGCATCGGTGCGGTGGGCGGTGAGGTCGGCGAGCTGGCGACTCGTGAGACCCACGTGGGACCCGACGACGATGAGCCCGCCGATGGTCGCGTCTGCAGCATCCGTCCCCTCGATCGCCAGCGGCGCGCGCGGCGCCTGGCCGATGCGAGCCCGGACGAACGGCGGACCGACACGGTAGATGTAGGTGCGGCCCCCCGCCTCGGCGAGTTCCAGGCCGAGCGCGAGCTGACGCAGGTCGTCTTCGTCCACGATGTCGGCGGCGAACACCGCACCCACCGGTGCCGAAGCGAGCGACTCGGCGACGCTCTCGGCGCCCGCCCGGATGATGTCGAGGGTGAGCTCGACGACGTCTCCGGCTGCGATCCGCCCGTCGCTCTTCTCCGCGGCCCACTCCGCCAGCCGCGACGAGCGGTAGCCGAACGTCGAGTCGCGGGCGAACTCCGTCTCGCCGACCGGCGTGAACTCACCGTCCACGACCATTCCGTGCACACCGCCGATCGTGACGCGGCCGGCATCGGGGAAGGCCGGCACGAGCACGACGCCGTCGGGCTGCTTCTCGCCGAGCTCCACCAGGGTCGCGGCGATCACATCGGGCTCGAGCGGGAAGTGGCCGCGCAGCGTCGAGTCGCCGCGACTGGCGAAGACGGGACGGATGCCGCGAGCCCGCGCCGCTGCGACGGCCGATGTCACGACTTCGCGATTGATGCGCGCTGCGGTCTCGGGGTCGAAGCTTCGCGAGTTCGTCAGGACGTAGACGGCCGGAGCGCCGGTGTCGAGCGCCCACTCGAAGTCGGCGACCTCCCACCGTGCGAGCACCGGCAGATCCGCCACCGACTGCGTGCCGGTGGGGTCGTCGTCGAGCACGATGAGCACCCTGTGCGAGCGTCGCACGCGATCGGCGATCACGGCCGGGTCGACCGGACGCGAGGCGGGGAAGGCACTCAGCAGCGTGTCGAGGTTCATGTCAACTCCATCGTCGGCGAAACGTCTTCGTTAGGTACCTGCTGTCAGGTGTCATACAGGGTCGCATACGACGAACCCGGTGTCAACCCTTCTGTGTCGTCAGTCCCGGATGCCGAGCACGAACACGCGCAGATCGTCGAGCGTCTGCTGCATGTGGTGGTCCATCGCCGCACGCGCACGAGCCGGATCACGGTCGCGCAGCGCCGCGAGAACGGCCGCGTGCTCCTCGATCGCGTTGCGCTGGATCTCGGGCACCCGCGACGTCTGCGCGCGGCGCTCAGCCAGCACACGCGTGAGGGGCTCGAAGAGCGCCGCGAGGAAGACGTTGCCCGATCCCCGCAGGATCACATCGTGGAAGCGCAGATCTGCCGTGACGAACGCGTCGACGTCGGCTGCCGCGGAGCCCGCGCGCATCCGCTCGACGCACGTCTCGAGCTCGTCCAGAGCGGCGTCACTCAATCCCGTCGCGGCGAGCGCCGCCGCCTCGGTCTCGAACATGCGGCGCACCGAGATGAGCTGGGTCGCGACCTCGCCGTCGTCACCGCGTGCCGACCGGTACTGCAGGATCGCGCTCAGCGACTGCCACTCTTCGAGCGGGTTCACGACCGACCCGATGCCGCTGGTCACCCGGATGATGCCCTGCGTCGTCAGGACGCGCAGCGCCTCGCGCACCGTGACGCGGCTGACGTCGTACGCCTCGCCGATCTCGGCCTCGCTCGGCAGCGCTGCGCCGACGTCGGGATCCCCCGAGATGATGCGATCGAGGAGGGCCTCGGCCACCACCGAAACGAGCGACTTCCGCGCCATCTCGGCCTCCTCTCACGCCACCGGGGTCGTCCGTAGCCTAATGGAGCGCGCCCGCCCGGCCACGGAGCGCCGAGCGGCATCGGTACACTCCAAGCAGCAGCCCCATTTCTTCGAAGGAGCATCATGCCCGTCGCCACTCCCGAGCAGTACGCCGACATGCTGGATCGCGCGAAGGCAGGCGGATTCGCCTACCCCGCGATCAACGCAGCCAGCTCGCAGTCCGTCAACGCCGTCCTCCAAGGCCTGACCGAAGCCGGCTCCGACGGCATCCTCCAGGTGACCACCGGCGGTGCCGACTACTTCGCCGGCCACACCGTCAAGGCCCGCTCCACCGGCGCGCTGGCGTTCGCCGCCTACGTGCACGAGGTCGCCAAGAGCTACCCGATCACGGTCGCCCTCCACACCGACCACTGCCCCAAGCCCGCGCTCGAGGACTTCGTCCTGCCGCTCATCACGGCCTCCGAGGCGGTCGTCGCCGACGGCGGCAACCCGATCTTCCAGTCCCACATGTGGGACGGCTCGGCCGTGCCGCTCGCCGAGAACATCGACATCGCGAAGGAGCTGCTCCCCCGCCTCAAGGCGATCAACGCGATCCTCGAGGTCGAGATCGGCGTCGTGGGCGGCGAAGAGGATGGCGTGCAGCACGAGGGCTCGAACGACGCCCTCTACACGACCACCGCCGACGTGTCGCAGGTCGTGGAGGCCCTCGGCCTCGGCGACCACGGCCGCTGGATCGCGGCGCTCACCTTCGGCAACGTCCACGGCGTCTACAAGCCCGGCAACGTCAAGCTCCGCCCTGAGCTCCTCGGCGAGATCCAGGAGGGCATCGCCGCGAAGTTCGGCACCGGCGCCAAGCCCCTCGACCTCGTCTTCCACGGCGGCAGCGGCTCGACCGACGACGAGATCGCCGTCGCCGTCGCCAACGGCGTCGTGAAGATGAACATCGACACTGACACCCAGTACGCCTTCACCCGCTCGGTCGCGGGGTTCATGTTCTCCAACTACGACGGCGTCCTGAAGGTCGACGGCGAGGTGGGCAACAAGAAGGCCTACGACCCGCGCGCGTGGGGCAAGATCGCCGAGTCGGCGATGGCGACCCGCGTCGTCGAAGCGACGAAGCAGCTCGGCTCGGCCGGCAAGTCGCAGAGCTGACGTCGGATTCACGTGAGGGATGCCGCGGCCGATCGGTCGCGGCATCCGTCGTTTCAGAGCCCCCGGTAGATGTCGAGGATCGTCGGCGCATCCTCGGGCCGATGGACGACCGTGATCTCGTCGCCCGCCCGTACGCGACCCGGGGTGACCACGCGCAGGTACGGACCGAGGCGCCGCTCGTCCGAGAAGCGGCGCACCCAGCCGCGCTCGTCGTCGCCGCCGACCCATCGCGCGAACGTCTGGCAGGGCGTGCGCGGCATCGTGACCTCGACCTCGACGCGATCGCCGATGCGCCATCGCTCGCCCACGCGTGCCGCGTTGACGTCGATGCCCTCGGTGCGCAGGTTCTCTCCGAAGAACCCGGGCGGCAGATCGCGGCCGAGTTCCCCCTCCCAGAACGCGGCATCCTCGGCGGCGTAGGCGTAGAGCGCCTTGTCGAATCCGCCGTGGTGCTTGCGGTCGGCCTGCACGTCGGCGTAGACGCCGTATGCGCCGATCTTCACGGCGCCCTCGATTGCGGCCTTGTCGATCGCGGTGACCCCGACCGGTCCGTCATCCGGTCGCAGTCCGCGGACGGCGCAGACGGCGACGAGGCGAGGCTTCATTCCGAGATCCATGGAACGAACCTACGTGCGCCGAGGTGCTCTCAGGTACTCTGTGCCACCAGGGCGTCCCACACCGCCGGATCCGTCATGATCGGCACGACCATGAGCACGCCGGCGATGAGCGTGAAGACGATTCCGCCGACGATCGGGATCCACCACGAAAGACGACCGCGACGGATGCTGAGCCACGACAGCGCCGCCGTGAGCATCCAGCCGATCACGAGCACGATGCCCGCCGCGGTTCCCCACACCTGACCGGCATCAGGGTCGGTGAGCTGGGTGTCGACACCCATGATGTCGAACAGGGTTTCCGCGTATGCGGGGTAGTCCGCCATCGCGACGAACGACGAGATGACGCTGATGAGCCCGTAGCCGAGGAGCGCGGCGGTGACGATCCGATCGACCGCTCGACGGCGCGGAGGTGCCGCGTCCGCCCGGACCGCCGAATCCGTCGCAGGGGCCGGCGCCGGCGCTGCGACGGCGGGCACTCCCGCGGGCGCGTCGACGGGCTGCCCGGTCTCGAGCGCATGGGTCACATCGGGCTGCTTGATACGGGCGCGCTGCTCTTCCGGCGTCGCGTACTCGCCGTACGCCGGTCGCGGCCGCGGATCGGGTGCGCTCTCGGGCGCGCCGCCGGACGAGGCCGCGGTCATTCGCGCGTCCGTCCGCCGAGAGCGCGGTCGTCCCGTTTGCCCGCGACGTCGTGCCGCAGTTCCTTCGGCAGCGAGAACAGCAGGTCCTCTTCGGCGGTCTTGACCTCTTCGATGTCGCGGTAGCCTGCGGCGGCGAGATCCTCCAGCACCTGCTGCACGAGCACTTCGGGCACCGAAGCCCCGCTGGTGACGCCGACCGTCTCGACCCCGTCGAGCCACGACTGCTCGACCTCGTCGGCGTAGTCGACGCGGTAGGCGGCCTTGGCACCGTACTCCAGCGCCACCTCGACCAGCCGAACGCTGTTCGACGAGTTCGCCGAGCCCACGACGATCACGAGATCGGCATCCTTCGCCACCTTCTTGATCGCGACCTGGCGATTCTGCGTCGCGTAGCAGATGTCGTCCGAAGGAGGATCCTGCAGGTGCGGGAACCGCTCGCGCAGGCGCCTGACCGTCTCCATCGTCTCGTCGACCGAGAGCGTCGTCTGCGAGAGCCACACGACCTTGGACGGGTCGCGCACCTCCACGGTGTCGGCGTGGTCGGGCGAGTTCACGATCGTCACATGCTCCGGAGCCTCGCCCGCCGTCCCCTCGACCTCTTCGTGCCCCTCGTGGCCGATGAGGAGGATCTCGTAGTCGTCGCGCGCGAAGCGGACGGCTTCGCGATGCACCTTGGTCACGAGCGGACAGGTCGCATCGATCGCCTGCAGACCGCGATCGGATGCCGCATTCACGACGGCCGGCGACACGCCGTGCGCACTGAAGACGACGTGGGCACCCTCGGGAACCTCGTCGACCTCTTCGACGAAGATCGCGCCTGCGGCCTCGAGCTCGGTGACGACGTGGATGTTGTGCACGATCTGCTTGCGCACGTACACGGGAGCGCCGAAGCGCTCGAGGGCCTTCTCGACCGCGATCACCGCTCGGTCGACGCCCGCGCAGTAGCCGCGGGGCGCGGCGAGCAGCACCCGCTTGTGTCCGACCACCGGGATATCCTGAAGCCGTTCGCGCCGCCGCGGAACGCGGGGAACGGGCATGCTCACAGGGGTTCTGCCCACGGTGCTGGTAGTCACCCGTCGATTCTACGTGCGGGGGTCTGTGCCCAGGGCCTCCGTGCCTGCCGAGCACCCGGAGCGACGACAGAGAGCGACGAGAGGCGACGAGAAGACACGATGACGACCTTCCAGCCCGACGCCGTCGCCGGCCAGGCTCCTCCGGCCGATTCGGTGCGCCCGCGCGACTCCACTCCCGAGGCCCCCACCTCTGTCTCCCGCCTGAACGACACGATCCGCGGATTCATCCAGACCTGGGGTTCGGTGTGGGTCGAGGGCGAGATCACGGGGTGGAACGTGCGCGGCGGCAACGTCTTCGGCCGCCTGAAGGACCTCTCGACCGATGCGACCATCGCGTTCCGCCTCTGGTCGTCCACGCGCGAGCGGCTGCCTGCCGACATGAAGGTCGGCGATCACGTGATCGGGTGCGTCAAGGCCGACTTCTACCCGAAGAACGGGGAGTTCAGCTTCACCGTCTCGGCGATGCGCCACGTCGGACTCGGCGACCAGCTCGAGCGCCTCGAGCGCCTGCGAGCGCAGCTGCGGGCAGAAGGCCTCTTCGATCCAGCGCGCAAGCGCCCCCTGCCGTTCCTGCCGCACGTGGTCGGACTCATCACGGGTGAGCGATCGGATGCCGAGAAGGACGTGCACCGCAACGCCGAGCTGCGCTGGCCGCAGGTCGTCTTCCGCACCAAGTACGCGGCGGTGCAGGGCGACCGGTGCGTCCCCGAGACGATCGCGGCGCTGAAGGCGCTGGATGCCGATCCCGACGTCGACGTCATCGTCATCGCACGCGGCGGCGGTGACCCGCAGACCCTCCTCGGCTTCAGCGACGAGCGGCTGCTGCGCGCAGTGGCCGCGGCATCCACTCCCGTCGTGAGCGCCATCGGCCACGAGAACGACCATCCCCTGCTCGACGACGTGGCCGACCTCCGCGCTTCGACACCGACGGATGCCGCGAAGCGCGTCGTCCCCGACGTCGCCGAGCAGCGGGCCCTCGTCGCGCAGCTGCGCGCCCGCCTCACGTCCCGCTTGACGCAGCGCGTCACGCATGACATCGCCCAGCTCGAGCAGCTGCGGACGCGCCCGACGCTGCGAGCACCCGCCTCGATGCTCGCGACGCGTGGGCACGAGATCGAGATCCTCGTCGGCCGGGGCCGCGATCGCGTCGGCCGTGCACTCGAGGCGCAGAGCCTGCGCACCGCCGAGCTGCGTGCGACACTGCGCGCACTCTCGCCTGCCTCGACGCTGGCCCGCGGATACGCGATCGCACACCTCGAGGGCGGAGTCATCGTGCGCGATGCGGCACAGGCCGCCGTCGGAGCCGAAGTGGTCGTGACGGTCGGACGCGGATCGTTCGCCGCCCGTTCGGAAGGCCCCGTCTCGGAGGGGCCGGTCTCCGAATCGGGCGCGTCGCGCGCCGAACTAAGATAGTGCGCATGACCGAGTCGAGCGCGGCCCCCGCCGACGTCGCCACCCTCACGTTCGAGCAGGCGCGCGACGAACTGGTCCGAGTGGTCGCCGAGCTCGAGCAGGGCGCCCCGACCCTCGAGCAGTCCCTTGCCCTGTGGGAGCGCGGCGAAGCCCTCGCCCAGCGGTGCGACGAGTGGCTGCTGGGCGCCAAACGACGCCTCGACGCGGCACGCACCGCGCAGAGCGGCCCCGCACCGGCGAACGCAGCAGAGGCCGAGGCGTGATGGTTCGCGACCCCCGCGTCGTCGCCGAGCTCGGCCGACCCGAGACAGCCGATGAGACCGCTGCGCGCAAGGCCGAATCATCGCGGATCTACCGGTCGAGCCAGAACACGCGCAATCTCGTCGCCGCGCTGCTGGCGACCCTCGCCGTCGTCGCCGTCATCATCTTCGCCGTCCCACGCGGTACGCCCCCCGAGCGCGAGCCCATCGACGTCGCGAGTGTCGCCGCCGGGTTCGCCGCAGCCGAGGGGCGCACCGTGATCGCACCGGACGCCCCCGAGGACTGGCTGGTCAACGGCGCCTCGATCGAGGGCGACGGGCCGCGGGCGTGGACGATCGTCTACGTTCCCGACGACGGCTGGCTGCGCGTCGCGCAGGGTTTCGACGCCGACGAGGCCTGGCCCACACGTGTTCTCTCGGGCGCCGATGTCGACGGGACCGTGACGATCGACGGCGTCACGTGGGACCGCTACGACATCGAAGACCCCTCACGCGCCGGCAACATCTCGGTCGCCCTCTCAACGCAGGCGGGCCCCGACACGATCATGATCTACGGCATCGCCGACGACGAGACGCTGGAGCAGGCTGCGGCCGCGATCTCGGACGATGTCCGCACACTCGCAGAGGAGACCGAATGAGCGGCGCCGAGCCGACACCGGGCAAGGTCTGGAACGAGATGCAGCGCGGCAACGCGCGCTTCGTCGGCGGCGAGCCGCGGCATCCGCGTCAAGACGTCGAGCGTCGTCACGAACTCGCCGAGGGCCAGCGGCCACGCGCCGCCCTGTTCGGCTGCGCAGACTCGCGCCTGGCCGCCGAGATCATCTTCGACAAGGGCCTCGGCGATCTGTTCGTGGTGCGAAACGCCGGCCAGGTCATCTCGGATTCCGTGGTCGGCAGCCTCGAATACGCCGTCGCGATGCTGGGCGTGCCGCTGATCGTCGTCCTCGGGCATGACGAGTGCGGTGCCGTCAACGCGGCGATCGAGAGCACGCAGCCCGACGCCCCCTCTCTCCCCGCGCACATCTGGCGGCAGATCGCACCCATCGTCCCGGCCGTCCGCCGCGTCGCTCGCGCCGCCGCGGCGCTGGGCACTCCCCCCGCGCAGATCGACCCCGAGCAGGTGGGGCGCGAGCACCTCCGCGACACCGTCGCTGAACTGCTCCACTCCTCGGAGCTCATCAGCGAGGCGATCGCCGAGGGGCGCCTCGCGATCGTGGGAGCAAACTACCGACTCGCCGAAGGCACCGCCGTCCCCGACGTGATCGTCGGGGACGTCGCCGACGGCAGCTGAGGCACTCGCAGGAACCAGACGGAGGAACAACGACGTGACCGACATCGAATACCGCATCGAGCACGACACCATGGGTGAGGTGCGCGTCCCGAAGGACGCCCTGTACGCCGCACAGACGCAGCGCGCGGTCGAGAACTTCCCGATCTCGGGCGACCCGCTCGAGCCCGCGCAGATCGTCGCGCTGGCGCGCATCAAGAAGGCTGCGGCGCTGGCGAACAAGGAGCTCGGAACGCTCGACCCCCTCATCGCCGATGCGATCGGGCGTGCCGCCGATCGCATCATCGCGGGTGAGTACGCAGACCAGTTCCCCATCGACGTCTACCAGACCGGCAGCGGCACCTCGTCGAACATGAACATGAACGAGGTGCTCGCGACCCTCGCGACGCAGGACCTCGGCGCGACGGTGCATCCGAACGACCACGTCAACGCGTCGCAGTCGTCGAACGACGTCTTCCCGACCTCGGTGCACATCGCCGTCACGCAGGAGCTCATCGACGACCTCATTCCCGCGCTCGATCACCTCGCCGTCGCCCTCGAGGCGAAGGCAGAGGCGTGGAAGGCGGTCGTGAAGTCCGGCCGCACCCACCTCATGGACGCGACCCCGGTCACCCTCGGCCAGGAGTTCGGCGGCTATGCCCGCCAGATGCGCCTGGGCATCGAGCGCGTGCAGGCCGTGCTGCCCCGCGTGGCCGAGGTGCCGCTCGGCGGAACCGCCGTCGGCACCGGCATCAACACCCCGCTCGGCTTCCCCCAGAAGGTCATCGAGCTCATCGTCGCCGACACCGAGCTGCCGATCACCGAGGCGAAGGACCACTTCGAGGCCCAGGCGAACCGCGACGGGCTCGTCGAGGCCTCCGGGGCCCTGCGCACCGTCGCCGTCTCACTCACCAAGATCAACAACGACATCCGCTGGATGGGCTCCGGTCCCAACACCGGTCTGGGCGAGCTGCACATCCCCGACCTGCAGCCCGGTTCGTCGATCATGCCGGGCAAGGTCAATCCGGTCGTCCCCGAGGCGACGCTCATGGTGTGTGCGCGCGTCATCGGCAACGACGCCACCGTCGCGTGGGCAGGGGCCTCCGGCTCCTTCGAGCTCAACGTGGCGATCCCGGTGATGGGCACCGCCGTGCTCGAATCGATCAGCCTGCTCGCCAACGCCGCGCGCCTGCTCGCAGACAAGACCATCGACGGACTCGAGGCGAACGTCGAGCGCGCTGCCGCGTACGCGGGCATGTCGCCCTCGATCGTGACCCCGCTCAACAAGCTGATCGGCTACGAGGCGGCGGCGAAGATCGCCAAGCACTCGGTCGCCAAGGGCATCACGGTTCGCGAGGCCGTGATCGATCTGGGCTTCGTCGAACGCGGCGAGGTCACCCTCGCCCAGCTCGACGAGAAGCTCGATCTGCTGTCGATGACGCATCCCGGTTGACTCCCGGCGATGCGGGCGGCCGTCTGCGGCGCGATAATCGGGGAGTGAGCCCCGCACCTCGGCCGATCACGGCCCGCGTCAGGATCCTCGCAGCGATCCTCGCGGTCGCCTGCGTGGGTCTGGCGATCGTGGGCAGTGTGACATTCCTGGTGCAGCGTGAGCGGGTTCTGCTCGAGGTCGACCAGCGACTCATGTCGCAGGTCGACCGGCTCGTCACCGTCGCCGGCGCGAGCCCGACCGAGCCGGCTGAGGCGGCCGACGGCGACGACACCATGACCGCCAGCGAGGACATCGTCGTGGAGGACTACACGACGGTCGCAGACTATCTCCAGGATGCCGTCGCGCGCCTCGTACCGGCGCGCAACGAGGGGGCGGTTGCTCTCATCGACGGGGAGCCGCGCTTCGAGCCGTCCACGCTGTCGGGTTTCAACATCTCGCAGAACGTCGCTCTCATCGACCGCGTCGTCGCCGAGACCACCGCGGACGAGCAGCTTTTGGGCACGGCCGCCATCGGCGGGCAGTCCCTGCGCTACATCGCGATCCCGGTCCGCGTCGAAGGCGACGACCAGTTCGGCATCTACCTGCGGGCGGTCGACCTCGGCGCCGAGCTCGAGCCTGTCACTGCCGCCATGACGACATATGCGATCGCCGCTGCGGCCGTGCTCGTCGCGATCGGCGTCGTCGGCTGGTTCGTGACGGGCCGCCTCCTCTCCCCCATCCGGACGATGCGCGAGACCGCCGACGCGATCACGATCACCGACCTGTCGGCACGCCTTCCGGAGCAGGGCAACGACGACATCTCCGACCTGTCGCGAACGGTCAACTCGATGCTCGACCGTCTCGAGGGGTCGGTCGATGTGCAGCGCCAGCTGCTCGACGACGTGAGGCACGAGCTGAAGACCCCGATCACGATCGTGCGCGGGCACCTCGAGCTCATGAACCCGCGCGATGCGACCGATGTCGCCGCGGCGAAGCAGATCGGCATATCCGAACTCGATCGACTAGCACGCCTGGTCGAGGACATCGATCTGCTCGCCGCCGCCGAGGGCGAGTCGTATGCGATCGCGGACGTCGACCTCGGTGCGCTCACGGCTCGCGTCGGCGAACTCGTCGCGGTGATCCCCGACCATGTCTGGAGCGTCGCATCCCACGCCGACGGGACGGTCCGCGGCGACCACGACCGCCTCCTCCAGGCCTGGCTGCAACTCGCAGACAACGCCGCGAAGTACACGCCCGCAGGCTCACCGATCGAGATCGGCAGCTCGCTGGACGCGGCCGGCACGCGACTGTGGGTGCGCGACCACGGGCCCGGCATCCCGCCCGCGGCGCGGCACCGCATCTTCCGTCGATTCGACCGCGCACAGGGCAAGCGTGCTGTGGGCGGGTCCGGCCTCGGCCTCGCGATCGTCGATGCCATCACGAAGGGTCATGGCGGCAGCTGCACCGTCTCCGACACTCCCGGGGGCGGCGCGACCTTCACCATCCATCTCCCCCCGACGACCGCCCCGCTCCCCGCACCGGTGCGGGCGGGCGACGTCGTGCTCCAGCGAGAGGCATCCGGATGACCACGATCCTCATCGTCGAAGACGAACCGCGCATCGCGGCCTTCGTCAGTCGCGGGCTCGAGTCCGCCGGATACGAGACGATCCTCGTCGAGGACGGTGCCGAGGGGCTCGAGATCGCCCTCCGGGGCGACGCGGACCTCGTGCTGCTCGACGTCGGCTTGCCGACGATGGACGGCTTCGAGGTGCTGCGCGAGCTTCGCGCGCGCGGATCGGTCATCCCCGTCATCATGTTGACTGCTCGCTCCAGCACGCGCGACACGGTCGAGGGATTGGATGCCGGCGCCAACGACTACGTGCCGAAGCCGTTCACGTTCGAGGAGCTGCTCGCGCGCGTGCGCTCGCGGCTGCGCGAGAGCGTGCCGTCGCCCGGTGTGTCGGTGACGCACGGCGACGTGGTTCTCGACATCCTGGCCCGCCGCGCGACCGTCGCCGATCGCGAGGTCGACCTCTCGGCACGAGAGTTCGCTCTCGCCGAGCAGTTTCTGCGCAACCCCGGGCGTGTGCTCACGCGCGAGCAGCTCCTCAGCAGCGTGTGGGGGCTCGAGTTCGACCCCGGCTCGAACGTCGTCGACGTGTACGTGCGGTATCTGCGCGGAAAGCTCGGTGCCGATCACATCGTCACGGTCCGCGGGGCCGGCTACCGCTGGGAGTGACGACGGCGCGTCCCCGCCACACGCCCGGCACGAAGAAGCCTCCGGCACGAAGAAGCCCCCGGCGCTGGGGGACGCCGGGGGCTGGGAAGGGTCGGCTGGGGAAGCCGACCGTATCAATCGCGTCGGTCTGGGGAATCGCGCGATCGATCCTTCTTCGAACCGACGCCGGGCTTCTCTGACCGGCTGTCGGCGTTTCCGCCCGCTCGCGCGGGAGTCTTCTGGGTCTCGGCTTGGGTCTTGGTCTGGGTCTGGGTCTGGGTGAGCGAGCGCGACTCCTGCGGCTCGCTTGCCTTCTCATCGTCGCTGCCGCGCCCGCCGAGAGCGCCACGACTGTCCTCGAGGCGTGCGATCCACTTGTCGATGCGCTCGGGCGTCCAGCCGAGACCCTGCGCCCATTCGCGCACCGCAGCCCACGAGCCGGATTCCTCGGCCGCGGCGATCGCCTCATCGGCGCCGGGATTCACCACGGTCGCGGCAGGAGGAGGATCCGCCACGACCACGGCAGCGGGGCTGTCGACGACGTCGGTGCCGCGCGTGGCGGGGACTGCCGGAGCGACGGGCGCCGCAGGGGCCGCAACGACCTCATCAGGCTCGACATCGGGTGACGCCGATGGCGCCACCGGCGCGAGCGGTGCGCCCGGGGCAGCGGAACTCGGTGCGACGGGCGTCGAGGCTGCGGCTGACGGGACGACGATGGGTCCCGCGCCGACGGGGTGTCCGACGGAATCGGCGAGGGCGACCGAGTTGGTCATGGCGACGGCGCAGACGACGGCGATGCTCGCCGCGACGGCGGTCATGCCGCCGATCGCGAGCCGCGTCCGAGTCTCCACAGCGCCCAGTCCCCTCCGTGCACCCGAAATGTGCACCATTCAATGGTGACAGACCGGACAGCGAAGGAACGCTGTGGGGGATGAGACTCTTCTCATCCCCCACAGCATGAACTGCAGAGCGAACTGCGGTCGTTCAGGCGAGCTCGCCCGCCTCCAGCAGGTCGGTGACCAGCGCCGCAATGGCTGAACGCTCCGACCGGACGAGGGTGACGTGGCCGAAGAGCCCGTGCCCCTTGAGCGTCTCGATGACAGACGCGACGCCGTCATGACGACCGACCCGCAGGTTGTCGCGCTGACCGACGTCGTGCGTGAGCACGACGCGGGAGTTCTGCCCGATGCGACTGAGAACCGTCAGGAGCACGTTGCGCTCGAGCGACTGCGCCTCGTCGACGATCACGAACGAGTCGTGCAGCGAGCGCCCGCGGATGTGGGTGAGCGGCAGCACCTCGAGCAGACCGCGCTCGAGCACCTCTTCGAGAACGTTCCCCGAGACCACCGATCCGAGCGTGTCGAAGACCGCCTGCCCCCACGGGTTCATCTTCTCGGCCTGGTCGCCCGGCAGATAGCCGAGCTCCTGCCCGCCGACGGCGAAGAGCGGACGGAAGACGATGATCTTCTTCTGCTGCTGACGCTCGAGCACCGCCTCGAGCCCCGCGCAGAGCGCGAGCGCCGACTTGCCGGTTCCGGCGCGGCCGCCGAGGGAGACGATCCCGACCTCGGGATCCAGGAGAAGGTCGATCGCGATGCGCTGCTCCGCCGATCGGCCGTGCAGGCCGAAGACGTCACGATCGCCGCGTACGAGCCGGTACGACCCGTCGCCGGTGACGCGGCCGAGGGCCGAGCCTCGCTCGGAATGGATGATGAGACCGGTGTTGACCGGAAGCCCGCGAACGTCGTCGGTCGAGGCGACCTCGCTCTCATAGAGGTCACTGATGTCATCACCCGAGACATCGATGGTCGCGATGCCGGTCCACCCCGAGTCGACGGCCTGCTCGGCAAGGTATTCCTCGGCCGAGACGCCGAGAGAAGCCGCCTTCACCCGCATCGGGAGGTCCTTCGAGACGACCGTGACCTCCTGTCCCTCCTGCGCGAGGTTCATCGCGACCGCGAGGATGCGGCTGTCGTTGTCGCCGAGGCGCATTCCGGCCGGAAGCACGCTCGCATCGGTGTTGGTGAGCTCGACGCGGAGCGTGCCGCCCTCCCCCACTGGAACGGGGAAATCCAGGCGACCGTGCTCGACGCGCAGCTCATCGAGGTGCCGCAGCGCCTGACGGGCGAAGTAGCCGATCTCGGGGTCGTGGCGCTTCCCCTCGAGCTCCGTGATCACCACGACGGGGATCACGACGTTGTGCTCGGCGAATCGGAAGAACGCCCGGGGATCGCTCAGCAGCACGGACGTGTCGAGGACGTAGGTGCGGAGATCGGAATCCACGACCTCGTCGACGTCCTGACTGTGCTGCCTGTGTGGTGCTCGTGTGGTCACAACCCACTCCCGCCCCGGGTGAAGAACCCGGCAGTCACGAGTCGACCAGGGGTCACGAGTCGCGATCCGTCAGGCCGACTCGACCAGGCTCCTTGCCCGATGACATGACCGTACGACTCTCACGAGCGCCACGACGATTCCGACACGCGGACCGCCGGTTACGGTCGGGTTAACTCCCCGCTCACAACCACTCGTCACCACACGCGCGTGGACGAGAACGCCGCGAGCGCGTCGCCGAACAGGCGCAGCGTGTTCGCGCCGGTGCCGACGTGCGGGGCGACGCGGACGAGTCCCGATCGCACCGTGACGGTGAGGCCGTGGTTGGCCAGGGATGCCGCCAGCGGTGCGGCATCCTGCGGTGCGGGAGCGAGCGTGACGATGCCGGCACGACGCTCGGGCTCGCGGGGTGTGACCACAGGAATCTCGTAGCGATCGGCGAAGAAGATCACATCGCCCGCGCGCGCCGCGATCTCGGTCTCGATGCTCGCCACGCCCACATCGACGATCTCGCGCAGCGCCGTCGCCAGGCGAGCCGCCGCGAGGGTGTCGGGATTGCTCACGGTGAAGGCTTGGGCGGATGCCGCGGGGGGCGGCACGACATCGAGGGGCAGATCGCCCTCGACGCCGGTGAAACCCGAAAGCACCGGCGCGATGCGCTCGAGAGCGCGGTCGCCGAACCATGCGAATCCGGTTCCGCGCCCGGCACGCAGCCACTTGTATCCCTGCGCGCAGACGACGTCGGCGACGCTGTAGTCGACGTCGACCATGCCGAAGCCCTGGATGGCGTCCACGATCAGGATCCGGTCGCCGATGACGTCCCGCAGCGCTTCGAGGTCGACGCGATACCCCGTGCGGAAGTCGACGAGGCTCACCGCGAGTGCATGCGTGTCGTCGGTGAGGGCGTCGCGCACGATGTCGGGGGTGATGAACCCGTCCTGCGGCTCGAGCCACTGCAGCTCGATCGAGCCGAGCGCCTCTGCCGCCCGGGTCGCCGCGACCGTGAGGCTCGGAAACTCGCCCCGGCCGAGCATCAGTCCACCCGCAAGGCCGTAGACGGCCTGCATGAGGCCCGCGGTGGTCGAGGGCTGCAGCACGACCTGTGCGGCATCCGCCCCCATCACTTCCGCGATGAGCTCACGCGCCTCGCGCACGTGGTCGCCGACGAGGTCGATGCTCGAGGGTCTGCCCGATCCGAGAAGCTCGGTATCGCCCTGCGCTTCTGCGCGAACGGCCGGCGAGAGCGGTCCGAACGCTGCCCAGTCGAGATACCCCGGTTCCCCATCGAACGACGCCAGATACGAATCCAGATCCGTCACGCACACATTCTGGCATGCCGCGTCAGCTGCCGTACCGGCGATCCCTCGTGGTGAAGTCGCGGATGGCGCGGAGGAAGTCGACTTCGCGCAGGTCGGGGCCGAGCGCCTCGACGAAGTAGAACTCGGAGTGCGCGCTCTGCCACAGCAGGAAGTCGCTCAGCCGCTGCTCCCCCGAGGTGCGGATCACCAGATCCGGATCGGGAAGGCCGCCCGTGTACAGATGCTCGCCGATCTGCTCGGGCGTGAGGTTCGCGGCGAGGTCCTCGAGCGATCCGCCCTCACCCTCGTGCTGGGCGATGATGCTGCGGACGGCGTCGACGATCTCGCTGCGGCCGCCGTAGCCGACGGCGAGGTTCACATGCATTCCCCCGTGATCGCGCGTGCGGGCCTCGGCGTCCTCCAGCACGCGGGCGAGGTCGGGCGGCAGGAGGTCGGCGCGCCCGACGTGCTGGACGCGCCAGTCCCGCTCGTGCGACAGCCCCTCAGCGAGCTCGGCGATGATCTCGATGAGGTCGGCCAGTTCCTGCGAGTCGCGTTTGGTCAGGTTGTCGGTGGAGAGGAGATACAGAGAGACGACGCGCACGCCGACGTCGTCGCACCAGCCGAGGAATTCCCGCATCTTCGCCGCGCCCGCGCGATGGCCGTGCGCGGCGGAGTCGAAGCCCAGTTGACGCGCCCACCGGCGGTTGCCGTCGATCATCATGGCGACGTGATGCGGCACGGCGTCCGGCTCGAGGCGACGGCGGAGTCGGGAGATGTAGAGCCGATACAGGGGCCCCCTGCCCTCGTTCGCCGACCCTCGCGCCACACGCCTACGCTACCGCCCTCGGACGACGTCCCCTACCGCGAGACTCAGTACCAGTGATTGCGAGACGCAGTATGTTCCCCCCGCGGCATGCGCGGGGGCCTACCCTGAGAACCATGAGCCGCCGCGATCGCCTTCCCCACGCCGCTGAGGTGCCTGAGCTGCCGCTCATGGATGCGGCGGCCGTGGACGCAGCCAACCCCGAGCTCAAGCCGACCTGGCGCGGATGGATCCACGCCGCGACCTTCCCCGTCGCAATCGTCGCGGGGATCGTGCTGATCCTGCTGGCGCAGGGCGGACCGGCCAAGTGGGCTTCTGCGGTGTTCATGGCTTCGTCGCTGCTGCTGTTCGGCAACTCGGCGCTCTACCACCGCTTCGACTGGGGCCCCAAGACCAAGGCGACGCTCAAGCGCATCGACCACGCGAACATCCTGCTGCTGATCGCGGGCACCTACACCCCCATCGCGGTGCTGGCGCTGCCCCCCGAGAAGGGACTGCTGCTGCTGATCCTGGTGTGGTCGGGAGCGCTGCTCGGCATCCTCTTCCGCGTCTTCTGGATCGGCGCCCCGCGCTGGCTGTACGTCGCTCTCTACCTCGCCCTCGGCTGGGCGGCGGTGATGTACCTCCCCGACCTGCTGCGGGCGAACGCGGTGATGATGGTGCTCGTGATCATCGGCGGCCTGCTGTACACCGGCGGCGCCGTGGTCTACGCGCTCAAGCGCCCCAACCCGTGGCCCGGGCACTTCGGGTTCCACGAGATCTTCCACGTATGCACGGTGCTGGCGTTCCTCTGCCACTGGACGGCGTGCCTGCTGATCGCGCTCGACCCGCTGTCGCCCTCGCTCGGCCTTCCCGGCTGAGCGGACCCTACGAAAGCGGGGTGCGGGGCGCGTCGCCCGGGGCGCCGGATTCCTCGGTGGGCGCCGTCGCGCCCGCGTCGCGCTGGGCGGCCGCTTCGGCGTCCGCCTGGGCATGCATCTCGGCATCCAGCTCCTCCTGGATGTCGGCTCGCACGCGACCGCGTCGGATGCGCCGCATCATGTCCCACACCAGCAGGATGACCGCGAGCGCGATGAACACGATGACCGCGAACCCCCACGGACCCGGAGTCACCAGCGCCGGGTCGACCTGCGGCGTCGGCGTGGGAGTCGGTGTGGAGTTCAGCGATGGGTTCAGCGTGGCCGCGGCGCGCGCGAGGGCGGCGAGCGCATGGTGCATGGAGTCCTCGTTCTGCTGCGGCGCGGGAAGCGCATAGCCTGGAGTCTCCAGCCTAATCTTCCGACGGACACGCGATGACGACTCAGGACATGCTCGACGAGCGCTACGGCCGACGCCGTTCGCCCGCATCGCGCTGGGGCATGGGCGCCGCGATCGCCATCGGCGTGGCCCTCGCCGGGTTCGTCGGGTGGGGTGCGATCTCGCAGGCGTTGACCGCGGTGGATGCCGACACCACCGGCTTCGAGGTGACCGACGCCCGGTCGGTGACGCTCAGCTTCCAGGTCACCGCGCCCACCGGACGCGACATCGCATGCGTCATCGAAGCCCAGGACGAGGACCACGGCGTCGTCGGATGGCGTGTGGTGGAATACCCGGCATCCGATCTCTCCGCACGCGCCTTCCGCGAGTCGATACCCACGACCGCCGAGGCGACGACCGGTTTTGTCAACTCCTGCTGGGTGTCGTAGTCTGTCGGCACCTGCAGTCGATACGCCCTGGCCTGAGCCGGGGCGTTTGACATATTCCCTCCCCTCGCAGCCAGAAGGAGCGATGACGTGCCCAGCGATGCCCCGGTGACCTTCCTGACCCAGCAGGCGTACGACCGCCTCGTCGCGGAACTCGATCACCTCTCGACGACGGGTCGCGAGGAGATCGCCAAGCGCATCGAGTCTGCCCGCGAGGAGGGCGACCTCAAGGAGAACGGCGGCTACCACGCCGCCAAAGACGAGCAGGGCAAGCAGGAGGCGCGCATCCGCACCCTGCAGCACCTGCTGAAGAACGCGACCGTGAGCGAAGCCCCCGAGAGCACCGGGGTCGTCGAGCCCGGCACCGTCGTCACGGCCACCGTCGCGGGCGGCGAAGAGGTGTTCCTCCTCGGCAGCCGCGAGATCGCCTCAGGGTCCGAGCTCGACGTCTACAGCGAGGCATCGCCTCTGGGCGCTGCGATCCTCGGCCTCAAGGAGGGCGAGAAGACGTCGTACACCGCCCCGAACGGCCGTGAGATCGCCGTCGAGGTCATCAAGGTCGAGACCTACAACGGTCAGTGACGCCCGTGGCGGCGAAAGCGCCGCCGCATCGAACCGCTAGTCTGCGACGACGGTCGGGGTGTACCCCGCCCCGACGAGCACGTCGATGACGTGCGCGCGATGCTCCTCACCGCGGGTCTCGACGCTCAGCTGCAGGATCACCTCGCTGATCTGCATGCCCTGGCCGTGTCGGGTGTGGAGCACCTCGATCACGTTGGCGCCCGCCTGAGCGAGCAGCTCCGACACGCGAGCGAGCTGGCCCGGGCGGTCAGGCAACGGGATCCGCAGCGACATGTACCGGCCCGACGCGGCGAGTCCGTGCGCGACGACGCGCTGGAGCAGCAGCGGGTCGATGTTGCCGCCCGACAGGACGCTCACCGTCGTCCCCGACGCCCGGATCTTGCCCGCGAGGATCGCCGCCACCCCGACCGCGCCGGCCGGCTCGACGACCTGCTTCGCCCGCTCGAGGAGGACGAGGAGCGCGCGGGCGATGTCGTCCTCGGACACGGTGACGACCTCGTCCACGAGGTCGCGGATGATCGCGAACGGCAGATCTCCGGGGCGCGCGACCGCGATGCCGTCGGCGATCGTCGGACGCGTGACGACGTCGAGCGGATGCCCTGCCGCGAGTGACGAGGGGTAGGCTGCCGAGTTCTCGGCCTGCACGCCGATCACGTGCACGTGACGGCCCTCGGCGGCGGCGCGCGCCTTGACCGCTGCGGCGACGCCCGCGATCAGCCCGCCGCCGCCGATGCCGAGAACGACCGTGTCGAGATCGGGCACCTCGTCCATCAGCTCGAGTCCGAGCGTGCCCTGGCCGGCGATCACATCGGCGTGGTCGAACGGGTGGATGAACACAGCGCCCGTGCGCTCGGCGAACTCCGCGGCAAGTCGCAGCGGTGTCTCGACCGTGGCGCCTTCGAGGATCACGTCGGCGCCATAGCCGCGGGTCGCCAAGAGCTTGGGCACGGGCACGCCGAGGGGCATGAAGATCGTCGCTGCGATCCCGAGCTCCTTCGCGGCGAGTGCCACGCCCTGGGCGTGGTTTCCGGCGGAAGCCGCGACGACGCCTCGCGCGCGCTCCTCGGCCGTCAGTCGCGACAGCCGATACGTCGCCCCGCGGATCTTGAACGAGCCGGTGCGCTGCAGGTTCTCGAGCTTGAGGTGCACCGGAACGCCGAGGAGTTCCGAGAGGTGCTGCGACTCGTCGATCGGCGTGCGTGCGATCACGCCGTCGAGGGCGGCCGCGGCATCCTCGATCTCTCGCAGGGTGGGAGCGGAAGCGCTGTGGGCGTGGGGCAGGGCGGGCGAGCTGGTGGTCACGAGCGGGTTCTCCGAGGGCGTGGGACGGTGCTCCAGATGAGCTCGCCGTGGGTGGGCGCGCCTGTCTCCCACGCGCGCTCGGCGAGATAGACGGCGACGACGTTGACGAAGGCGGCGAGCGGCACGGCGAACAGAGCGCCCGGGATGCCGGCGATCATCGCGCCGCCGGCCACCACGAGCACGACGGCGAGGGGGTGCACCTTCACGGCCGAGCCCATCAGCAGCGGCTGGAGGACGTGCCCCTCGAGCTGCTGCACGCCGAGCACGACGATGAGCATCCAGAGGGCGACGAGCGGGCCGTTGTAGACGAGGGCGAGGAACACCGCCACGGTGCCGGTGACGACGGCACCGACGATCGGCACGAACGCGCCGAGGAAGACGAGGACGGCGATCGGGATCGCGAGAGGGACGTTGAGGAGGAAAGCGCCGAGCCCGATGCCGACCGCGTCGATCGTCGCGACCAGAAGCTGGGTGCGGGCGTAGTTGACGACGGTGCCCCATCCGGCACGACCCGCGCCGTCGACGGCGGGCTGCGCCCTGCGGGGGAAGAGCCGCAGCGTCCACCGCCAGATGCCGGCGCCGTCGGCGAGGAGGCACAGCAGGATGAAGAGCGCGAGCAGGAGTCCGGTCGCGAAATGGCCGACGGTCGTGCCGATCGCGAGGGCGCCCGACCACAGCAGCTCCGCCTGCTGCTGCACGAACGCCCAGCCCTGGTCGAGGAGCCCGTCGATCTGATCCTCGGACAGGTGCAGGGGCCCGTCCATGAGGTACTGGCGGAACTGCTCGACGGCCTGCACCGTCTTGTCCTGCACCGACGACCACTGCCGCCCGATCTGCCACACGACCAGCCACAGGAGCCCGCCGACGATCGCGAGGGCGCCGACGATGGAGATCACGATGGCGAGCCACTTGGGAACGCGGTGCCGCAGCATGAACGAGAACGCCGGCCACAGCAGAGCCGTCACGAGAATCGCGACGAGCAGCGGGATCACGAGGAGCTTGAGCTGGATGACGAGCCAGATGCCGACGCCGATCGCCGCGGCGACGACGAGGAACCGCCACGAATAGGCGGTGGCGATGCGCAGGCCCCGGGGAATGCTCGCCGACAGGTCGGAGGTGACGACCCGGTTCCGGTCCCGCAGGGCGTCGAAGAGCGATCCTCGGGGCTTGTCGTCGGAGCCGCTCATAGAGGTCAGTCTAGATCTCTCGCATGCCGCGCCGGTCATGCGCCGGACGGGCCTGCAGGCGAGCGCTCGATGTCGGAGCACGTGGTTAGGCTTGCGCGGGTGAAGTCCTCTCTCAGCGCCGCAGAGGCCCGTCGCATCGCGCTTGCCGCGCAGGGCTTCGGCCGCGCTCGCCCCGATGCCGCCGGAACCCGCCAGCTCAACCTCGCTCTCGCGCGCATGGCGACGCTGCAGATCGACTCGGTCAACGTCTTCGCACGATCGCACTATATGCCGCTGTTCTCGCGGCTCGGCGCCTACGACACCACAGCTCTGGACCGCCTCCTCTTCGCCCGCGGAGCGCCGTATGTCGAGTACTGGGCGCACGTCGCGGCCTTCGTGCCGGCGGCCGACTGGGCACTGTTCCGCTTCCGCATGGACGACATGCGTGCGAAGTACGGGGCGGGAAGCGACTGGTACGACGCGAACCGCACGATCATCGACTGGGTGCGTGCGGAGCTCGCCGACCGCGGACCCCTGCGCCCGGCGCAGATCGAGCACGACGCGAAGGCCGGCCCACGCGGCCCGTGGTGGGACTGGGATGTCGTCAAGCACGCGCTCGAGCGGCTGTGGCTGTTCGGCGACGTCGCGATCGCCGGGCGACGCGGGTTCGAGCGCGACTACGCGCTCGCGGAAGACGTCATTCCTGCGACCGTGCTGGCTGCGCCGGTGGCGCGCGACGATGCGGTTCGAGAGCTCGTACGCCGGGCGGCGCAAGCCTACGGTGTCGCGACGGCATCCGATCTGGCCGACTACTGGCGTCTGAAGAACCGTCGCGCCGTGATGACCGCGATCGGCGAACTCGTCGATGCCGGCGAACTAGAACCGGTCACCGTCGCGGGGTGGCGGTCCGGCGGCCGGCCGCTGCCGGCGTGGGTGCACGCCGGCGCAGCCCTCCCCCGCCGGGTCGATGCCGTCGCGATCCTCACGCCGTTCGACCCGGTCGTGTGGTTCCGCGACCGCGCCGAGCGACTGTTCGACTTCGAGTACCGCATCGAGATCTACACACCCGCGCCGATGCGGCGGTTCGGCTACTACTCCCTCCCGGTGCTCATCGGCGACGATCTGGTCGGCCGCGTCGACCTCAAGGCAGACCGGGCATCGTCGACGCTGCTGGTGCAGTCGGCGTGGTGGGAGCATGCAAAGCCGGCGGATGCCGCGGCGCGGCTTGCCGACGAGCTTCGCGCCGCCGCCCGGTGGCAGGGACTCGAGCGCATCTCCGTGTCGCGCTGGGGCTCGGCGGCCGCCGACCTCGCCGACGTCCTCCCCGAGGCGAGGCGCCACGACGCCGGTGCTCTCCTGCCGGTCGCCCTGGCACCGGACGAGCCGCACGAGCCGGCGGGATAGCGTGGAGCGATGAGACGCAGCGCGGTGATCGGGATCGCGGCCGGTGCCGCCGCCGTCATCGCCGTCGGCGTCACGTGGTGGCTCGTGGCACAGGCTCCGAACGCCGAAGACACCGCAGAGGCTTACTTGCGAGCCCTGTCGGAGGGCGATGCGGATGCCGTGACCGCTCTCCTGCGCGAGGTGCCCGCCGAGCTCCCGCGGGCAGCCGAGGCATTCGCCGGAGCCGACTCCTACCTCGACGACTACACGTTCACGCTGACCGAGCAGACCCCCGATCTCGTCGCCGTACGAGCCGAGGTCGAACTCGGCGGCGAGGAGGCCGTCGTCCGCTTCCTCCTCGGCGAGGAGGGCGGGCGGTGGCTCGTCACCGACGTGTACGCCGCCTCGCTGGAGGCGACGACGACGCTCGGCGACGCCGTCCTCGTCGGCGGTGTGCTCGTGCCCGTCGCGACCGCTGTGCCGCTCCTCCCCGCCGTCTACACGGTCGCCCCGGCGCCCGCCGAGGTCCTCGACGGCGGCGTCCGGGTCGTCGTCGCGAACGATGTGCCGGTGCGCGTCGAGGTCGACGCCTCCGTGTCGCCGGAGGCGACGGCGCTGGCACAGGCGCAGCTCGACTCCTATCTCGCAGGATGCGCCGTGGCCGCATCATCGGCGCCTGAGAACTGCGGAATCCGCGTGCCGTGGGCCGTCGACCTCGCGAGCCTCGACGCGATCACCTTCCGCATCGATCGGAGTCCCGCCCTCGCCCTCTCCGCCGATGCGCAGACGTTCGACGCGACCGGCGGCCAGATCGTCGCGACGGCCCAGGGCACGACGCGCGAGGGCGCCGCGAGAACCTTCACCTACCGCGCGGACGACTGGGCGGTGCGAGGCTCGGTGCGCTTCGCGGGCGACGAGATGATCCTCGCCGTCCGCTGAGCCCGCTGAGCCCGCTGATCCGGCTGTTCACGCGCGGGCGAGGCCGGTGACCTCGAGTCCCAGCCATTGGGCCAGATCGCGGATCTCGGCCTCGACATCGGCTGCGGCATCCTCTGCGAAGGTCTCGTCCTCGTGCACCGCGTTCACCCGCAGCAGCCCGGCCTTGCGGTCGGCCTTCGCGTCGAGCTTTCCGATGAACCGGTCGCCACGCAGGATCGGGAGTGCGAAGTAGCCCCAGCGCCGCTTCGCCGCAGGCTTGTACATCTCGAGCACGTACTCGTAGCCGAAGAGCTCCTCGAGTCGCGCACGGTCGAAGACGAGCCGATCGTGGGGTGACAGCAGGGCCGTGCGCGGCGTGAACAGATCGAGTTCGGCCAAGCCCGCCGGATCGACACGCCAGGTGCCCGCTGCTCCCTCGACCACCGCCTCCTCCCCGACCGTGCCGACGTCGATCGGTTCGATGGGCTGCGTGATGCTCTTGCCCCGCGCGATGCCGAGCGAGGCGAGGCGGCGCTCGGAGCGTTCGCGCGCGGCATCCGTCGCCGACATGGCCTCCTGGTCAGACGGGTACACACGCTCTGACAGATCGAATCGTCGACCACCGGCATCGCGCCCCGCGATCGCGACGTCACCGCGCAGCACGAGCAGCTCGAGCAGTTGCAGCACGTTGCGGTCGTTCGTCCACCCGGATGACCGCCACGGCACCTGCGACGTATCGGCGATCTCGGTCGGGCGCAGGGGTCCGTCGGCGCGCAGCCGGTCGAGCACGTCGCGGCGGAACCGATCGTTGGCGACCAGCCAGTCCCGCGCGGCCGCCGACGAGGGCCGCGCCGCCATCTCGTGGCGCAGCAGGGGAAGATCCGTCATCGCGCGATAGAAGCCGCCCCACTCGAAGACCGCCCGGTCGACCTCGACGAGCCGCGTGAGGTCGGCGGGTCGGTAGGGCCAGCCGAGGCGGCTCCAGAGGATCAGATCGGCGCTCGGCGCGACCGCCGCGGTGGGCTCGATGCAGACGATGGTCAGCGCGTCGATCGTCTCGACGATGCCGTTCGGGCGCTCGGCCGACAGCAGCTGTGCGCGGACAGCCAGGCGTCGCGCGTCCTCACGGGTCAGGTGATGCACGCTGTCGAGCGCCTACCGACTCAACTCAAAACTGCACGCGAGGCGGCTCGGAGATCGCCGCACCGTCCACGACCTCGAAGAACTCCCGCTCGTGGAAGCCGAGGTTTCGTGCGAAGAGGTTGTTCGGGAAGACCTTGATCTTGGTGTTGAGCTCGCGCACCCCGCCGTTGTAGAAACGGCGCGACGCCTGGATCTTGTCTTCGGTGTCGACGATCGACTGCTGCAGCTGCAGGAAGTTCTGGCTCGCCTGGAGCTGCGGGTACGCCTCGGCGACGGCGAAGAGCGACTTGAGCGCCTGCTGCATGTGCCCTTCGGCGACTCCCGCATCAGCGGGACCGCTCGCGGAAAGAGTCTCGGCCCGCGCTCGGGTGACGTTCTCGAACACCGCCTTCTCGTGCGCGGCATAGCCCTTGACCGATTCGATGAGGTTCGGCAGCAGGTCGGCACGACGCTTGAGCTGGACCGTGATGTCGCTCCAGGCCTCGTCGACGCGCACGTTCAACTGGACGAGCGAGTTGTACGTCGCCCAGAGGTAGATGCCGGCGATGACGAGAAGCGCCACCACGATGATGACGGGGATCAGCACTTCCCACATAGTCCGAGACTCCGTTTCAGGTTTGCCCTCATCCTAGCGACGGCGCCGCTTCGCACCACCGTCTGCCCGCGACTCCCAGCCGTTACCCACCGAGGACGCGCTCGAGATACGCGTTCTGGAACACGCGATCGGGGTCGAGCCGATCGCGGAGCGCGACGAAGTCGTCGAACCGGGGGTAGCGCTCGCGCAGGATCGCGGCATCCAGGTTGTGCATCTTGCCCCAGTGCGGGCGCCCGCCGAACGACAGCATGACCTGCTCGACCGCTTCGAAGTACTCCGCCGGGTCGTCTCGCCAGTAGCGGTGAACCGCGATGTACGCACTGGGCCGCCCGTGCGCGGTCGAGAGCCATCGGTCGTCGGCGGCGGCGAAGCGCACCTCGACGGGGAACGAGATCCGCCATCCGTGCTCGTCCACCAGGGCGCGCAGTGCGTCGAATGCGGCACGCGCGTTCTCGACCGGCAACGCGTACTCCATCTCGCGGAACCGCACGCCGCGTGAGGTGGCGAACACGCGCGATGAGGCATCCGTGAACTCGCGATCGCCCCACAGCTTCACCGAGAGCCGGTTGATCGGCGGAATGGTCGCAGGAATCGCCTTGGCGACGCTGCACGCCACCTGGTGGAGGCCGTTGCCCACGAGCGTGTCGTCGATCCACTTGCCGACCGGCGGGAGCGGGTGCCGCGGTGCGCTCTCGGGAAGACGCGTGTTGGTCTTCGTCATCGCTCGGTCGGTGTGCGGGAACCAGTAGAACTCGAAGTGGTCGGCTGCCGCGACGCGATCGTCGAGGTCGCCCAGCACCGCGCTGAGGGCCTCCGGCTGCTCGAGGGCGTGAAGCACGAACGCCGGGACGCATTGCACGGTCACCTCCACCAGCACGCCGAGGGCGCCGAGGCTCAGTGCGACGGCCGGGAGCAGCTCGGAGTTCTCGGAATCGTCGATCGTCAGCAGTTCGCCGGATGCCGTCACCAGCCGAACTCCGGCGATCTGGGTCGCGAGGCCCCCGAAGCGCGCGCCGGTGCCGTGGGTGCCGGTCGAGACCGCGCCCGAGATCGACTGCCGGTCGATGTCGCCGAGGTTCTCCATCGCCAGCCCGTAGGGCGCCAGCAGGGCGGGGATCTGATGCAGCCGTGTGCCGGCACGGAGGGTCACCCGGTTTCGCTCGCGGTCGACCGAGACGAGGCCGGTCAGATCGGTGAGGTCGAGCAGGACGTCGGGTGCGACGGCGATCGCGCTGAAGCTGTGGCCGGCGCCGACGGGCTTGACGCGCAGCTTCGCCGCGCGCGCCGCCGCGATAGCGCGCACGACCGCCTCGGTGGTGCGCGGAAACTCCACGCGACTCGGGCGCGCCGACGCCGAGCGTCCCCAGTTCTGCCATGTGCCGCCCGGCCGCATCAGAGGAACGCCTTCCGCTCGCCCCGGTAGGTGGGGACGACGTCGACGACGCGCCCGCCGTCGACGAGGTGGTATCGGTCGACACGCTCGGCGAGCTCGCCGCTCTTGGCATGGCGGAACCACACCCGATCGCCGACGCGGAGCGACCGCGCCGCGTCGCCCTGCAGCGGCGTCTGGACCTCGCCGGCACCTTCGCGCGCCAGGGTGGTGAGGCCCTCCGGCCACACCGGGCGCGGCTGGCGCGAAGCGACCGCCGGCCCCGAGCCGATCCAGCCGCCGCCGAGCACCGTCGCGATGTCGGGTGCGGGCTTGCGCACGACCTCGAGAGCGAAGGCGGCCGCCGGGGCCGGGTCGAACGCGCGGTATCCGTCGAAGAGGTGGCCCGCGAGCAATCCGCTGCCCGCGGTGAGTTCGGTGACGGACTGATCGGATGCCGTCAGCTCGAGCGAGCCGGTGCCGCCGCCGTTCACGAATTCCAGCGGGGCGATGTCGCGCAGTGCCGCGACGATGGCGCCGCGCCGCTCGAAGAGCTCGTGGGCGGAGCGGCCCTGCATCCAGCGGATGACGCCGTCGCCGGAGCCGGTCGCGTCACCCTGGCCTGCGATCTGCGCCTCGTACATCATGAGTCCGACGAGTCGGAATCCGCCGCGCGCGACGATCGCGCGCGCGAGGGCTGAGACCTCGCCGGGCTGGTGCACCGGCGACCGCCGCACCCCGATGTGGCCGAGGCCGCGTGCCCGCCACCCGGCGTCCGCCTCGATCGCCACGCGCAGCAGCGGCCGCGCGCCGGGCGGGGCCACCGCATCGATGAGATCGAGTTGTGCGATGTCGTCGACCATCAGCGTGACCCGCGATGCCGCCCGCTCATCGGCTGCGAGCGCCGCGATCGCTCCGCGGTCAGCCGTCGGATAGCCGACCACGACGTCGTCGTGCGTCTCGGCGAGCCACAGCGCCTCGGGGAGCGTGAAACCCAGGATGCCGCGATAGCCCGGCATCGAGAGTGCGGCGTCGATGACCGAGCGCACGCGCACCGACTTGCTCGCAACGCGGATGGGCACGCCGCCCGATCGCACGATCATGTCGAGCGCGTTGTGGCGGAGGGCTCCGACGCCGATCGCGGCGACGGGTCCGGACACGTCTGCGACTGCGGCGCTCATGGCTCCCCAGTAAGCAGCCGGGTCGGTCCACGAGGAGGTGGGCTCGGCGGCGAGCATGTCGATGCTCACGACGCCCGCTTCGGGTCAGCGCGCATGAGCAATAGCCTAGGGCCGCGCGAGAGCGCTCACATCCACGTTCCCGAATGTGCCCCCGCTGGGACTCGAACCCAGACTGAAGCGATTTTAAGTCGCCTGCCTCTGCCGATTGGGCTACGGGGGCTCCGCCGACGGGCGGACGCCACCACGCTACCGGTCGGGACCGACCGGGACGGGTCAGCAGCGCTGCGGACCGATCAGCGCGTCGCTGCGGCCTTCTCGGGGACGCTCTCGACCTTCGCCTTCTTGGCGGCCGGTGCTGCCGGAGCCTCCACCGCAGCGGGCGCGGCCGGACGCGGGCGGGCCGCGAACTCCTCGAAGACGTAGCGCGGGTTCTGCACCGTGGAGAGGTTCACGAGGTCGCGGCCGAGCCAGAGGTTGTTCCACCAGCCCCACAGCACGCGGAACTTCCGCTCCCACGAAGGCATCGCCAAGCCGTGGTAGCCGCGGTGGGCGACCCACGCGACGAAGCCCTTGAGGGCGAGGTTGCCCGACTGGAAGACGCCGTTGTACAGGCCGAGGCCGGCGACTGCGCCCATGTTCTTGTGGAAGTACTCACGGGGCAGTTCGCCGCGGAGCACTGCGACGAGGTTCTTCGCGAGCAGCTTCGCCTGGCGGACAGCGTGCTGGGCGTTCGGGACGCAGTAGCCGCCGACGCCGCCACCCGAAAGGTCGGGGACCGCCGACACGTCACCGGCCGCCCATGCACCCTCGACGATCTCTTCTTCGCTGCCCACGCGCAGGTCGGCGCGGGTGCGGATGCGACCGCGCTCCTCGACCGGCAGGTCACCGCCGCGGACCACCGTCGGGTTCGCCATGACGCCCGCGGTCCAGATGATCAGATCGCTGGGGATCACCTCGCCCGTGGAGAGCTCGATGTTCCCGTCGACGGCGCCAGTGACCTGGGTGTCGAGGTGCACCGAGGCGCCGCGCTTGGCGAGGCTCTTGAGCACCCACTCGCTCGTCTTCAGCGACACCTCGGGCATGATGCGGCCCATCGCCTCGATCAGGTGGAAGTGCGTGTCGGAGAACGTGATCTGGGGATAGCTCTTGATGAGCGACGACGCGAGCGAGCGGAGCTCGGCGAAGACCTCGATGCCGGCGAAGCCGCCGCCGACGACGACGACGGTCAGCAGACGGTCACGCTCGGGACCCGCGGGCAGCATCGACGC
This sequence comes from Microbacterium sp. 2FI, assembly GCF_005502885.1. Classification (GTDB taxonomy): domain Bacteria; phylum Actinomycetota; class Actinomycetes; order Actinomycetales; family Microbacteriaceae; genus Microbacterium. The sequence continues at coordinate 280,126 of NZ_SCMR01000003.1, read as the reverse complement.
CTTGTCGAAGTTCGACATGAGCCGGTCGCGGATCGCGACGGCCTCTTCGATCGTCTTGAGGCCGATCGCGTTGTCGGCGATGCCGGGGATCGGGAAGGTGCGCGATACGGCGCCCGCGGTGACGACGATCTGGTCGTACTCCTGCTGATACGCCTCGCCCGCGACCGGGGTGATCGTCGCGACCTTCTGCGCGTGGTTGATGCCGGTGACCTTCGCCGCGACGACAGTCGTGCGCTTGAGGTGACGACGCAGCGCCACCACGGAGTGACGGGCCTCGATCGAGCCGGCCGCGACCTCGGGGAGGAACGGCTGGTACGTCATGTAGGGCAGCGGGTCGACGACCATGACCTCGGCCTCGCCCTTGCGCAGGAGCTTCTCGAGCTTCCATGCCGTATAGAAGCCCGCGTAGCCACCGCCGACGATGAGGATCTTGGGCACGGTGTTCTTCACAGGCGCAGTGTTGCTCACGGTGGGGAGTACTCCTGGGTGTCAGCGGCTCGGCGCGCGGGACGCCAATCGGATGCGTCGGACAGCTGCGGTGACGCCGAGCGCCACCAGTATAGCGGTGGCGCTGAGGACCATCAGCGGCAAGGTGCCGTACAAGAGCGTCTCGCGTGAAGGCAGCAGGGGAGATGCCGCACGCACCACTTCCTCGGCGGGGGGCAGCGGCGCCACCTCGACGGGACCCGACGGCTGCTGCGGAACGGGCTCGGTCTGCGCACGTCGGTACAGGCGCACCCACTCCTTGAGGCTTCCCATGGGGTTCGCAGACACGGAGGACACACTCGCCGAGACGGCGGCGGCGGCATCCACCAGTCCATATCCGTAGAGCGGATCCCGGCCCGCCGTCGCGAACGGTGACGGCCGGGCGGTCTTGATGATGCGGTTGATCACGTTCGCCGCGTCGAGGTCGGGATGGGCGGCTCGCACGAGCGCCGCGACGCCCGCGACGATGGGCGCTGCGCCGCTCGTGCCCTTCCACTCGACGAGCCGGCCGTCGGCGGAGACGCCGATGAGCTTCTCGCTCGGAGCCGAGACGCCGATCGTGATGCCCTGCGTCGATGCCTCGAGACTCGCTCGGCCCGACGGGTCGACACCGCCGACGGTGAGGACGCCAGGAATCGTCGCCGGCGCGCCGACGCGTGTCGTGCCGCTCCCCCGGTTGCCCGCCGCGACGACGACCACCACGTCGTTCTCGAATGCGTAGAGGAACGCGTCGTCCCAGCTCTCGGGCCAGTCGGGCATGTTCGTGGTGAGCGACATGTTGATCACGTCCGCGCCGTTGTCCACCGACCAGCGAATCGCCTCGGCGATCTGGTCACCGAACGGAACCGCCGATGCCGCGCCGAATCCGACCGACACGGCGAGGAGTTCCGCCTCGGGAGCCACGCCGATCATCCCCGCGTCCGGACCGGTGCCGCGCGCCGCGGCGAGCGAGGCCACCCAGCTGCCGTGATTGGCGTCGACCGCGCCCACGGGGGTGCGTCCGTCCGGCGTGCCGAGTCCCGACACGTCCGCTCCGCCCACGACGGCGCCGACGAATTCGGCGGGTCCTCGCCCGATGCCGGTGTCGATCACAGCGATGCGCACACCGGCGCCGCGTGTGGTCTCCCATGCCTTCTCGATGCCGTACTCCTCGAGCCAGTACTGGGCCGCACGCACCGGGTCTGGATCATCGGCGGAATCGGGGGCCTGCGTCCGCACCGCGGCGGGTTCGACGGCCGAAGCCGCCGCCGGCGCGGCGACGGCGAAGGGGGCGACGAAGACGGCCAGCAGAGCGGCCGCGATGAGGCGACGCGTCATCCGCCGCTTCCCGGCTGCGCGCACTCGCACCGTGCGGGCGACCAGCTCGACAGCTCCAGCGCGCGGTCGCCGATCGGGTTGATCCCGGGGCCGGCGGCGAGCGCGTGCCCGGCGAGGGCGTGCAGGCACTTCACGCGCGTCGGCATGCCACCCGCCGAGATCCCCGCGATCTCTTCGACCTCGCCGTAGGCGGCTCGGTCGCGCAGGTACGACTCATGTGCGCTCAGGTAGGCGGCGGCCATCTCTTCGTCGGCCGCGAGCTCGTCACTGAGCTCGCGCATCACGTGATCGGCTTCGAGCACCGACATCGCAGCGGTCGCGGCGGGATGGGTGAGGTAGTAGAACGTGGGAAACGGCGAGCCGTCGGGGAGGCGGGGCGAGGTCGCGACCACCGTGGGGTTGCCGCACACGCAGCGTGCCGCGACTCCCAGAACGCCTCGAGCCGGCCGGCCGAGCTGCTCACGCAGCACCGCGAGGTCGGCTTCGCTGACAGGGGGGAACGTCGCAGTGCTCACGTGTCGAGGGTACCGGCGGCGCCTGGGACGGTGCTGGATCAGGGCGTGCCGGATGGGCTCGGCGCCGGGTCGTCGGGCACGCCGATCGTGAGGGGCGCCACGGTCTGCGCGAGTCCGGCCTCGGTCACCGAGCGCACCAGCTGCGACATCCAGTCGGTGCGCGTCGTCTCCAGCTCGTCGCTCACGGCATCCTGATCCTGCGGCGCGAGCTCGGGAGGCAGGTCGTTGTCGACCAGGTAGATGACCTCGCCAGGCCTGACGTAGTACAGCCGCTCCCGCGCCTGGGTGGTGATGTAGGCAGGATCGGCCCACCGCTCGCGCTGCGCCTCGAGCTCGGCGACGTCGTCGCGGCTCACCTCGACAGCCGCTTCGAGCGCGGCGATCTGCTGACGCTGGTCGCGATACAGCCCGATCGTCGGGACCAGCACGAAGGCCGCCAGCACCACGAGCCCCAGCATGATGACCATGAACCCGGACAGTCGGATCCCGCCGAGCCATTCGCGCACGTCGACCGGCGTACGGGCCTCCCGTGGGGCACGAGAAGGGGGAGCCGTCGTCTTCGCCACGGCTCCCCCTCTCGTTCGTTCGTGCGTCGTGCTAGCCCTTGTAGCGCGGGAAGGCCGCGCGGCCGATGAACTCCGCAGCGTCGCCCAGCTCCTCCTCGATGCGCAGAAGCTGATTGTATTTCGCGACGCGCTCGCTGCGGGCGGGCGCGCCGCTCTTGATCTGACCCGAGTTCACGGCGACCGCGAGGTCGGCGATCGTGGTGTCCTCGGTCTCGCCTGAGCGGTGCGAGAACATCGTCGTGTAGCCCGAGCGGTGCGCGAGGCTGACGGCGTCGAGCGTCTCGGAGAGCGTGCCGATCTGGTTGACCTTGACCAGCAGCGAGTTGCCGACGCCGAGGTCGATGCCCTTCTTCAGCCGCTCCGGGTTCGTGACGAACAGGTCGTCTCCGACCAGCTGGATCTTCGATCCCAGCTTTTCGGTGAGGTGCTTCCAGCTGTCCCAGTCGTCCTCGTCGAGGGCGTCCTCGATCGTGACGATCGGGTACGCGTCGGCGAGCTCGACGTAGTAATCCGTGAGGGCCTCGGCCGTCCAGGGCTTCCCCTCGAAGGTGTACACACCGTTGTCGTAGAACTCGCTCGCCGCGACATCCATGCCGAGCGCGATGTCGCTGCCGACCGCGAATCCGGCCTTCTCGATCGCCTTGACGAGGAAGTCGAGGCCTTCGCGGTTGCTCCCCAGGTCAGGCGCGAATCCACCCTCGTCGCCGAGGCCGGTCGCGTAACCCGCCGCCTTCAGCTCGCTGTGCAGCACGTGGTACGTCTCGGCACCCCAGCGCAGCGCCTCGGCGAAGCTGGAGGCGCCGATCGGGGCGAGGAAGAACTCCTGGCAGTCGATGCCGTTGTCGGCGTGCGAGCCGCCGTTGATGACGTTGAACAGCGGGATCGGCAGCACATGCGCGTTGGGGCCGCCGAGGTAGCGGAACAACGGCAGGTCGGCCGAGTCGGCCGCAGCCTTGGCGACGGCCAGCGAGATGCCGAGGATCGCGTTGGCGCCGACACGCGACTTGTTGTCTGTGCCGTCGACCTCGATGAGGATCTCGTCGATGATGCGCTGCTCGCTGGCGTCCACGCCCTCGATCGCAGGTCCGAGCTCGTCGATGACGGCGGCGACGGCCTTGAGCACGCCCTTTCCGCTGTAGCGGCTCTTGTCGCCGTCGCGCAGCTCGTACGCCTCGAAGGCTCCGGTCGACGCACCCGAGGGGACGGCCGCGCGCTGGACGATTCCGTCGTCGAGCAGCACCTCCACCTCGACGGTCGGGTTTCCGCGCGAGTCGAGGATCTCGCGCGCGCCTACAGCCTCGATCAATGCCACTGGGGACTCCTTGCTTGTGGAGGGTGGTTCATAGGAGCGTCGTCGGTCCGCCCCCGAGTCTAGTGACGGAAGTCCGCGGCTCACACGATGAGGGCGATCGCGACGCCGTCGTACCCTTTGAGATCGAGGGTCTGCAGCGCAGTCGCGTCGAACCGCGGATCCCGGCCCAGCATCTCCAGGCCCCGCTGAGTGCCGATGACGTCGGGGCGCATCGCGGCGGGGTCGGCGACTTCTCCCCCGCGACCGATGTTGTCGACGACCACGACGGTGCCGGAGCGCCCGAGGCGCGCCGCCCAGTCGAGGTAGATCGTGTTCGACTCCTTGTCGGCGTCGATGAAGACCATGTCGAAGGCGTCGGACCCCGCGAGCGTCGGCAGGACGTCGGCTGCGCGGCCGAGGAGGATATCGACCTTGTCGCCGACACCCGCGCGATCGAGATTGAGGCGCGCGATCCGTGCGTTCTCGGGCTCGGCCTCGATCGTGATGACCCGGCCGTCGGATGGGATGCCGCGCGCCATCCAGATCGTCGAGTAGGCGCCCAGTGTGCCGATCTCGAGTACGCGCCGCGCGCCCGACATGCGTGCGAGCAGGTGCAGGAGCTTGCCGTTCACGGGCGCGACCTCGATCGCGGGGAGCCCTGCCGCGTGCTGGTCGGCGACGGCGCGCTCGAGGTCGGGGTCGTGCCCCACGAGCGTCTCGGTGAGGTAGGCGTCGACGCGCCGCCAGGTGTCGGGTGTGGGCTCGGTCATGACCCCAGCCAACAAGCGGGGCGCCGGGTCGTCAAGGGGCCATCGGTCGGGTGCGGCTCGCAAACGTCGCCAGCAGCGACGCGGCCGTCCCGGCGTCGTCGACCGTCACGACGAACGTCTTGCCGTTCGCCCGTTCGACTTCCAGCGCCTCCCCCGCGCGCAGCACCACGCCGAACCGACCCTCGGGCGACCAGCGCATGCCCCATCCACCGAACTCGCCCATCGGGTCGACGCGCACGGCATCGGCGCGGATGATCTCGGCGATCGGCACCGCGAACCTCGGCACCCCCACACTCGAGCGAACGCGGAGTCCAGACTCGTCGACCGTGACCCGAAACGCCGTGTTCGATGCGACGAGCAGGGCCAGGAGCGCGCCGAGGCCGAGCGTGATCCACGCGGCGGTCTGCTCGCCGCCGAGCATCAGCCCGATGCCGAGCCCGAACATCAGCAGCACGGAGCCGGCCAGCAGGGTCATCGCGCCGCGGCTCATCGTCGCCGTATGCATCCACACCGCACGCTCGGTCGCGCCGAGCGACAGCGGCGTGGCGGGCGATCGGTCACCGCGCCGGCGCTCCTCCGCCGGCTGCACGAGCCAGGCGGCGATCCCGATCACGATCGCCGCTGCGAGACCGGCGGCGAGCACGACTCCCGCAGGGGCCGCCCCCGAGGCCTCGGCGCTCCCCGCCTGGGCGGCATACGTCCAGGTCAGGACGACCGTGACCAGCGCGGATGTCGCTGCGGCTGTCGCGCCCATCAGCCGGTAGGTCGCACCGCGTCCGCCGCGACGCATCGTGGGGAGGGTCACCGAGGCGATGAGCGCCGCGATGCCGAACCCGAAGCCCAGGGTCGCGATCGGCTGCGTCCATGCCGGCGCGAAGCCGTCCGCTTCTCCTGCGGCGTTCCAGTGGATCGCGATCGTGTCCGGCATCTGCGGCAGGAGGAACAGCTGGATCGCGACGCCCACCCCGACGAGCACCGCCGGCACCACGAGGGCGACGAGCACGAATCGGCGGATGGCACGGGCATGGGTACGGTCACGGTCATCGGTCACGGGCGTTCTCCTTCACGAGCGCGGCGAGGGTTTCGGGTGAGAGTCGGAGGCTCCGGGCACGGGCGACGAGCGCGGAGATGTCGTCCTGCAGTGCTGCGAGGCCGGCGGCGGCGTCCGTCACCACCGCACCCCGACCGCGACGCATGTCGACCAGACCTTCGTCGCGGAGATCCTGATACGCGCGCAGCACGGTGTGGAGATTGACCCCGAGGGCGGCTGCGACATCACGCGCCGACGGCAGGCGGTCGCCGGAGCGCAGTCTCCCGGCGGCGGCATCCGCGCGGATCGAGGCGGCGAGCTGCGCGAACAGCGGTTCGTCGCTGGCGGTGTCGACCTTCACAAGCATGCAACTATTCTATAACTAGTCAAACAGTTGTAGACAACCCACGACGGACGTGCGGCGTCGGGGAGCCGTCCGGCACACTGTCCGGATGAACGTCACGCCCCGCCGCCTCGCCCTCGGAATGAGCCTGTGGGCGCCGAACCTCTGGAGCGGCATCCGCGTGAAGCGGTTCGCGGAGGACTGGACGAGCGCCACCGTGGAGCTCCACGTCAACCTCATCACCCGCAACTACGTCGGAACAGCATTCGGCGGTTCGATGTCGGCGATGACCGATCCGTACTTCTTCATGCTCGTGATGCACCAGCTCGGCCGGGACTATGTCGTGTGGGACACGCGCGGCGAGATCGAGTTCGTCAAGCCCGGTCGTGGCGTCCTCACCGCCCACTTCGCCGTGACACCGGCGAAGGTCGACGAGCTCCGTGAACGCGCCCGCGGCGGCGCCAAGGTGCTCGAGTGGTTCGAGACGCAGATCACGGATGCCGACGGCGAGGTCGTCGCGCGGGTCAGGCGCGAGGTGTACGTACGGGAGAAGAAGCGCATCACCGCGGCGTCGGCGACGCCGACGTCACCGACGCCGTGAGCGCCGCGATGACCGCGGGCAGCAGGGCTTCGGCGGTTCGCCGGTAGCCGAGGGCACTCGGGTGGAATCGGTCGAGGCTGAACATCTCGTCGGGCTGCGAGATGAAGAACGGACCGACGGCGCGGTGCAGCGACACCGCGCGTGCGCCGGCCCGCTCGGCGGCCTCGGCCTGCGCCGCGGCGAGCTGACGCGACAGCCGCGAGCCGAGCGAGCGCAGCGGCTGCGGCACCGGGCGGAGAGCTCCGAGATCGGGACACGTGCCGACCACGACAGCCGCGCCGCGTGCACGCAGCCGAACGACCGCCTCGTCGAGGTGGCGGACCGACGTCGGCACGGGCACACGGTGGGTTATGTCGTTGCCGCCGACCACGATGATCGCGAGGTCGGGACGATAATCCTCCGGAAGCGCGTCGAGCTGGGCCGCCAGCATGGACGACTCCGCACCGACCACGGCCGCTGTGCGCAGGCGGACCGGGCGCCTGCTCGCCCGCGCCAGACCCTTCGCCACGCGCGCGCCCGGAGTGTCCTTGCGCCGGTCGGCGCCGAGTCCGGCCGCGATCGAGTCGCCGATCATGAGCAGCTCGATCGGCTCGCCCTCGTGCGCCCGCGCCCACACCCGGTCAGCCTCCGGCGCGCGCTCCCCCAACGGCTTGCCGATGCGGCGGCGCGCGATCGCCGCCTGCCGCCGCAGCATCCCGCGCGCCGCGAGCGTGACTGCACCGATCCCGAGAACGGTCCCCGTCGCCGCGAGCGCGGCCGAGCGTCCATCGACCCGTGAGCGGCTCATGCTCCGATTCGACTCCGCGCGGATGAACGCGGCGCAACCATCCGATGACCCGCAGCTGTCGCACCGTGATCCGCCCGAGTTCCTCGGCGCGCTAGGGTTCCGGCGTGGCGACACCCTCTCTCCAGCGCCGGCTCGGGCTCACCGACGCGGTGTTCATCGGCCTCGGCTCGATGATCGGCGCGGGCGTCTTCTCGGCGATCGCCCCGGCTGCCGCAGCCGCCGGCAGCGGCCTGCTGATCGGCCTGGCACTCGCCGCCGTCGTCGCGTTCGGCAACGCGACCTCGTCGGCTCAGCTCGCGGCGGTGCACCCGACCTCGGGCGGCACGTACGCGTACGGCCGGGTCGAGCTCGGGCCGTGGTGGGGATTCGCCGCGGGGTGGGCGTTCGTCATCGGCAAGACGGCGAGCTGTGCCGCGATGGCCATGACCTTCGCCGCGTACGCGGCCCCGGTCGGGTGGGAGAAGCCGGTGGCGATGCTCGCGGTCGCGGCCCTCGCGACCGTGAACTGGTTCGGCGTGACGCGTACGGCGCTGCTCACCCGCGTGATCGTGGTCGCCGTGCTGCTCACGCTCGCGATCGCGGCCGCCGCGACCACCTCCGCGCCCGACGTCACCGGCTGGCTGAGCGCAGACGGCGTCCTCGAGCACGGCTGGTACGGCATCCTGCAGTCGGCGGGCCTGCTGTTCTTCGCGTTCGCCGGCTACGCGCGCATCGCGACGATGGGCGAGGAGGTGCGCGACCCCGGCCGCACGATCCCCCGCGCCATCGTGCTCGCATTCGCGGGAGCCCTCGTCGTCTACGCGGTCGTCGCCGTCTCGGTCCTCTCGACCCTCGGGCCCGACGCGACCGCCGCGTCGTCCGAGCCGGTCGCCGCAGCCGTGGCGGCATCCGGATGGGCATGGGCGGAGCCCGTCGTGCGGATCGGGGCGGCCGCGGCATCCCTCGGCGCTCTTCTCGCCCTCATCGCCGGCATCGGCCGGACGACCTTCGCGATGGCGCGCGAGGGCGACCTGCCGCGCTTCCTCGCCGCCGTCCACCCGCGATGGCACGTGCCGCATCGCGCCGAGGTCGTCCTCGCCGCGATCGTCATCGGCCTCATCGCCGTCGTCGACCTGCGCGGAGCGATCGGCTTCTCGTCGTTCGGCGTGCTGCTGTACTACCTCGTCGCCAACGTCGCGGCGTACCGGCAGCGCGGCGAAGCGCGGCGCTTTCCTCGCGCTCTGCAGCTGATCGGCGGCGCCGGGTGCGTCGTCCTCGCCGTCACGCTCCCGTGGCAGTCGGTGGTCGCCGGAGTCGTCGTGGTCGCCGCGGGGATCCTCTACCGGGCGCTCCGGCTGCGGCTCACGCGAGCGGCTTGAACTCGAGCGAGCCCGCTGGCGCGCCCGCCGACACGGTCGCGAATGTCGTGTAGCCGTCGGCGGCAGCACGCTCGAGCAGCGCCTTGAGGTTCTTCGTGCGGTGCTCGAGCCGCACGCGGACACCGCGGGCCGTGACGGCTGCCTTGTGCGCGAGCAGTTCGGCGTCGGGCACGTCGCGATCGTGGACGAGCACGACGGCCTCAGGGGCGACATCATCGAGCGCGGGCACGAGATCGACGATCCGCTCGAAGCCGATCGAGAAGCCGACCGCCGGAATCTCCTGGCCGAGGAAGCCGCCGATCATGCCGTCGTACCGCCCGCCGCCGCCGAGCGAATAGTCCACCGACGGGTGGGCGAGCTCGAAGATCGTGCCCGTGTAGTAGCCCATGCCACGCACGAGGAACGGATCGAAGACGAGAGGAGTCTCCTGGGCACCGCGGGCTGCGGCGACCGCCTCGCCGATGCCGACGAGGTGCGCGACGACCTCGTCCGGCGCGCCTTGCGGCAGGAGCTTGCGGATCTGCCTCTCACCGTACGGGTTGTACTCGAGCGTCATCGGGCGGACGAGGAACGCCTCGAACGCATCCGCCGCCGACGCCGAAGCGCCTCGATCGCGGAGCTCTGCCGCAACCCCCGCCGGTCCGATCTTGTCGAGCTTGTCGATCGTGATCAGCACGCCCGGACGCTCTGCGGCGGTGAAGCCGAAGCTGTCGAGCATCCAGTCGAGCACGCGACGGTCGTTGATCCGCACCGTCGCGCCGTCGAGGCGCAGTGCGTCGAGCGTGTCGAGGGTCGCCGTGATGAGCTCTGACTCGGCCCGCGAGGACGCATCGCCCATGATGTCGATGTCGCACTGCACGAACTGGCGGTAGCGCCCCTTCTGGGGCCGTTCCGCTCGCCACACCGGCGCCACCTGGATCGAGCGGAAGACGGTCGGCAGCTGACCGCGGTTGGTCGCGTAGAAGCGCGCGAGCGGCACGGTGAGGTCGTAGCGCAGCCCCAGGTCGGTGAGCGCTGCGGGGTCGTCGGCGGCCGCCCGGATCGCGTCCGCGTCGAGGCCCCGCTTGAGCACGTTGTAGGCGAGCTTCTCGTTGTCGCCGCCGATGCCGGCGTGGAGCCGCCCGTGCTCCTCCATGACCGGGGTCTCGATCTCGTCGAACCCGTGCACGCGGTAGCGCTCGCGGATCACGGCGAGCACGCGCTCGCGGCGGGACTTTTCAGCGGGGAGGAAGTCGCGCATGCCGCGCGGCGGATTGACGGAAGCCACGGACCTATCCTCCCAGGTCTGCGCGCCTCGCTTCGGCATCCCGAACGTCGGCGGTAAGAGTTCGAAGGCGCTCGCGGAGGGCGCGCTCGGCATCCCATCCGTTCTCTCGCGCGGCTTTGACCAACGCGAGCAGGGCATCGCCGAGCTCCGCCTCCGTGGCAGGCTCCGGCTCCAGGGGCGCCGCGGTCACGCCGACCTGGGCGGCCTTGCCGACGAGCTTCTGCGCGAGCGCGAGGCTCGGCATCCGCTCGCTCACACCGTCGAGCACGCTCGTGCGCGCACTCTTCTCGGCCGCCTTCGCGGCATTCCAGTGGACGAGCACCTCGTCGGGAGTCGTCGCGACGGCATCGGCGAAGACATGGGGATGCCGCCGCACCATCTTGTCGGTCAGCCCCCGCGCCACGTCGTCGATGTCGAACGGAGCGACCGGGTCGCGCGCGGCGATCTCGGCGTGGAAGAGCACCTGCCACAGCAGATCGCCGAGCTCTTCGCGCAGCTCGTCGCGGGAGCCCTCCTCGACGGCATCGATGAGTTCGGCACTCTCCTCGATGAGGTAGGGCACCAGGGCGCGGTGATCGATCTGCTGGGTCCACACGCACCGGTCGCGGACGGCCCGCATCGTCTCGGCGGCCTCACGGAGGGCGTCGGGCTCGCTCACGCCTCGGTCACCGCCTCGGGTCCGTGAGTGGGCGCCGCTGCCGGCTCTGCCGCGGCGAGCCGGCGGTAGTGCGCCGCCCGCCACGAGACCAGGATCCCGGCGGCGAAGAGCGAGATGATCGATCCCGCGAGCACGCCGAGGGTCGCCTGATCACGGATGCCCGGGGCATCGGCGAACGCGAGCTCCGACAGGAGCAGCGACACCGTGAAGCCGATGCCGCCGAGGGATCCGGCGGCGATGAGATCGGTGAACGTGAGAGCCGGGGCGCCGCCCTCGCGATGCCCGATCCGCAGCGACAGCCAGCCGAAGAGCGAGATGCCCACGATCTTGCCGACCGGGAGGGCCACCAGCACTCCCCAGAATGCCGGCGACAGTTCGGAGGGCGAGACGGCGGGGATCACGACCAGCGCCGCAGAGAACGCGAACAGCGGCAGCACGAGGCCGTTCACCCACGGCTCGAGCACGTGCCGGGTGTGCAGAGCCGGCTGCTGCGACATCGCGAGGCCGAGCACGACGCCGGCGATCGTCGCGTGGACGCCTGATTGGTAGACGAGGGCCCACGCCACGATGCCCAGCACGACGAGTGCGATCGAGATCGGCACGCGCCCGCGGGTGTCGAGCTGACGGCTCAGGATGCCGAACGCCACGATCGCGACCGCGGCGAGTCCCAGCATCATGAAGTCGACGTCGTCGGTGAACAGCACGGCGATGAAGACGATGCCGACGATGTCGTCGAGGATCGCGAGCGCCAGGAGGAAGACACGCAGCGCCGACGGGAGGCCCTTGCCGAACACGGCGAGCACGCCGAGGGCGAAAGCGATGTCGGTCGCGGTCGGGATGGGCCAGCCGTCCACCGCGTCGGATCCGGCGGCGATGACGAGGTAGATGACGATCGGCACGATCACGCCGCCGGCGGCGGCGATCGCCGGCTGCAGGGCCTTGCGCGCCGAGTTGAGCTGACCGTTGGTCAGTTCGAACTGCAGCTCGATCGCGACGACGAAGAAGAAGACCGCGAGCAGGCCGTCCTTGATCCAGTGCGAGACCGAGAGCTCGAAGAACCCGGGGATGCCGACGTACGCGTGCATCACATCGTCGACGGCGGGCCCGGCAGCCGAGTTGGCGACGATGAGGCCGGCGGCCGCCGCCAGGAGCAGCATGATCGCGGGGAAGCGTGCAGAGCGCAGCAGGGTCATCCGAGTCCTTCCGTCGAGGCGGCCACGGGGTCGGCCGAGCCTCGCCGACCAGACTTCCCGGCACTCCGGGGCCCAGTCTAGCCAGCCGGCGTCATAAGCCGTCTCGCGTCACGCGACCGAAACACCCGGCGGCTACCGTGGAACGCATGCGCGAACCCACCCAGACCGAAGCGATCGACCTGGTCGGCCGCTTCGAGGCCGAGCAGGAGATCCCCGAGCGAATGCGCGCCGACGTGCGCATGCTGGGAGCACTCCTGGGCCGAGTGCTCCGCGAGAGCGGCTCGGCCGGCCTGTACGAAGACGTCGAGCGTCTGCGGATCGCGACGATCCAGGCCTATACCGACGAGACCCCCGAAGCCTTCGCACGCGCGGCGTCGATCGCCGAGTCGTTCACGGTGCACCGCGCCGACGAGGTCGCCCGCGCGTTCACCGCATACTTCCACCTCGTGAATCTCGCCGAGGAGCACCAGCGCGTGCGGATCCTCCGCGAGCGCGACGGACGCCCCGATCGTGAGGATGCCACGACCTCGGTCGCGGCCGCGTTCGTGCGGCTCGCGAGCGAGGTCGGCGACGACACCGCGCTCGATCGCCTGCAGGCGCTGCGCTTCCACCCGGTGTTCACGGCCCACCCGACCGAGGCCCGACGCCGTGCGGTGTCGACCAGCATCCGTCGTCTCGCGTCGCTCCTCGAGGAGCACGACGCGTCGCTGCGCAACGGCGCCGACGAGCGCCGTGCGGAACGCCGCATGCTCGAAGAGATCGACACGCTGTGGCGCACCGCGCCGCTGCGCCCCGAGAAGCCCTCGCCGACCGACGAGGTTCGCGCGGTCATGGCGGTGTTCGACGACACGCTCTTCACCGCCGTCCCGCACGTGTACCGCCGCGTCGACGACGCGCTGCAGGGTCCGGCCGCCGGCAGTCGAGCACCCGTCGTCCGCCCGTTCGTGCGCGTCGGCTCGTGGGTCGGCGGCGATCGCGACGGCAACCCGTTCGTGACGGCATCCGTCACCCGCAAGGCCGCGAAGATTGCGAGCGAGCACGTTCTCCTCGGCCTCGAGCGGACGACGAGCCGCATCGGACGGACCTTGACGCTGGATGCCGCCACGACGCCGCCGAGCGCCGCGCTCACGGCCCTGTGGCAGCGACTCGCGGCATCAGATGAGGAGGCCGCGGCCGACATCGCCAAGCGCTCGCCCGACGAGCCCCATCGCCGCATCCTGCTGCTGCTCGCGCGCAAGATCGAGGCGACGCGGGCGCGAAACGCCGACCTCGCCTACCGCGACCCCGAGCACCTCCTCGCCGATCTCCGCGTGGTGCAGGACTCACTCGTGCAGGCGGGCGCCGCGCGTCAGGCATACGGTCACCTGCAGCAGCTGCTGTGGCAGGTGGAGACCTACGGGTTCCACCTGACCGAGCTCGAGGTTCGCCAGCACTCCGCCGTGCACGCCAAGGTGCTGGCCGAACTCGACGCGGGCGGCGCCCCGTCGGAGCAGGCGCAGGAGGTGCTCGACGTCTTCCGCTCGATCGCGTTCCTGCAGGAGCGCTACGGGCCGCGGGCCGCGGGCCGCTACATCGTCTCGTTCACGCAGTCGGCCGAGGACCTCGCCGCCGTCCACCGCCTCGCCCGCCACGCCGTCGGCGCCGGCGCCACGCCGCCCGCACTCGATGTCATCCCGCTGTTCGAGACGTTCGCCGATCTGCAGGCTGCGCCCGGGATCCTCGCCGAGATCGTGCACCACCCCGAGTTCGCCGCGCGCCTGGACGCCACCGGCCGGCGCCTGGAGGTCATGCTCGGCTACTCCGACTCGTCGAAGGACGTCGGCCCGGTCGCGGCGAACCTCGCGCTGTACGAGGCCCAGGCCGCCATCGCGGCGTGGGCGCAGGAGTCGGGCATCGAGCTCACGCTCTTCCACGGTCGCGGCGGCGCGCTCGGCCGTGGCGGCGGACCGGCCAACTCGGCGATCCTCGCGCAGCCGCCGCACTCGGTCGACGGCCGGTTCAAGCTCACCGAGCAGGGCGAGGTGATCTTCGCCCGCTACGGCGATCCGGCGATCGCGATGCGGCACATCGACCAGGTCGCCGCCGCGATCCTGCTGGCCTCCTCGCCGACCAACGAGAAGCGCAACCGCGAGGCCGCCGAGCGGTACGCCCCCGTGGCGGCCGCGATGGACGCGGCATCCCGCGAGCGCTTCTTCTCGCTCGTGAAGGCACCGGGGTTCGCACCGTGGTTCGCCCAGGTCACCCCGATGGAAGAGCTCGGCCTCCTCGCCCTCGGCTCGCGCCCCGCGCGACGCGGCCTCTCGGTCGAATCGCTCGAAGACCTCCGCGCCATTCCGTGGGTGTTCGCGTGGACGCAGGCGCGCATCAACCTCGCCGGCTGGTTCGGGCTCGGCACGGCGCTCGAGACCGTCGGCGACGGAGAGCTGCTCCAGCGCGCCTACGTCGAGTGGCCGCTCTTCCGCACGCTGATCGACAATGTCGCGATGAGCCTCGCGAAGGCCGATGACCGCATCGCGCGGCACTACCTCGACCTCGGCGACCGCGACGACCTCGCCCAGCTCGTGACTGACGAGATGGCCCTCACGCGCTCGTGGGTGATCCGGGTGACCGGAGGCACCGAGCTCCTCGGCAACAAGCCCGTGCTGCAGCGGGCGGTCAAGATGCGCAGCCCCTATGTCGACGCGCTGTCGCTGCTGCAGCTGCGAGCCCTCCGGTCGTTGCGCGAGGCGGCCGAGCGCGGCGAGCCGGCCGATCCGGAGCAGCAGCGGCTCTTGCTGCTCTCGGTGAGCGGCGTCGCGGCAGGACTCCAGAACACCGGGTGATGCGGCTCAGCCGTCGACGCGGCGATCGTCGGCGTGCCGAGCGAGGCTGCGACCGTAGCGCTCGGTGAGCTGCACCATGAGGTCGGGAGTCTCGCGATCGAGGCCGAACACGTAGCCGGGGAAGTCGAGTTCGCGCTGCGCCGCCCAGATCTCCTCGTGCCGATCGGGCGGCAGGATCTGCACCGGATCACCCACGGCCACCCACGCGATCGGCACCGTCGTCTCGGGCGGAAGGGTCGTCCGCAGGTGCACGACGGCGTTGATGCGCACCTCGCTGCGCTCGCCGATGCGCGCCCCGTTGAAGACACGCGTCCCGGTCGCGAGGAAGACCTCGTCGCCGATCGTCGCGCCTGACACGCTCGCCATCGGCCCGACCAGCACGTGATCGCCGATGTGCACCGGATTGGTCGCGGTGGCGCGGATGAGCGCGTTCTCCATGACGATGACGTTCTCGCCGAGCGTGATCGCGCCGCCCTCGGCGGTGATGACGGCGCCGTGCAGGATCTGGCAGTCGGCGCCGATCTCGACGTCGCCGCTGATCACCGCCGTCGCGGCGATGACGGCATCGGGGTGGATGCGGGGCTGCGCCCCGAGGTGCTCGAACCGCATGGACCCTCCTCGGTCGGTGCCAGGCTACCGTGTGCTGGAGCGCACTACCCCGCGGTGCGGTTCGGGGTCGCCGCCCTGCCCGTCTGGGTCGCCCAGATCGCCAGCTCCACGCGGTTGCGCGCGCCGATCTTGGCCATGATGCTCGCGAGGTGTGTCTTCACCGTGCTCAGCGAGAGGTGCAGTTCGCGCGCGATCTCACTGTTGCCGAGCCCGCGGGCGATGCCGGCGAGCACATCCTCCTCGCGAGGGGTGAGTGGCGTGGAGGGAGGCTTCGCAGCGTCCCGACCGCTCGCGGTGCCCGCGAACGCGGCGATGAGCCGCAGCGTCACGTTCGGGTCGATCAGCGCATCGCCGCGTGACGCCGCCAGCACCGCCTCACGCAGCAGCACGGGCCCGGCGTTCTTCATCAGGAACCCGCGCGCGCCCGCGCGAAGGGCAGCGTAGACGTACTCGTCGAGGTCGAAGGTGGTGATCACGACGACCGGGATGGGATCCTCGACACCGGGGCCGGCGAGCTCGCGGGTCGCCTGCAATCCGTCTACGCCCGGCATCCGGATGTCGAAGAGACACACATCGGGACGCAGCGCCCGTGCCAGGGTGATGCCCTCCGCGCCGTCGGCGGCTTCGCCGATCACCTCGATGCCCTCCTGGGCGCCGAGGATCGTCCGGAGTCCTGTTCGAACGAGCTCCTGATCGTCGGCGATCAGCACCCGTACGGGGGTCGCGGCGTCTTGCGTGCCGGTCATGTCGTCCCCGCTTTCGGAAGGGTCGCTGCGACGACCCAACCGTCGTCGACGTGCGGCCCGACCTCGCAGATGCCGCCGACGAGACGCGCCCGCTCGAGCATGCCCGCTATGCCGTAGCCGCCGTAGCCGCCGCCTCGTGACGAGCCGCCCGGCGCCACATGCCCGTCGTCGCGCACCTCCAGCCGCACCGCAGCAGCATCGACGGCCGCGGTCACGTCGACCCGCGTCGCGCCGTGAGCATGGCGACGGGTGTTGGTGAGCGCCTCCTGCGCGATGCGGTAGGCGACGAGCCCGACCGCCGGCGGCACCGCCGCGGGATCCCCCTGCATGTCGAAGCGCGCGGTGATGCCTGTCGGCGTGTCGTTCATCGCGTCGACGAGCTGCGCGATGTCGGCGATTCCCGCCACAGGCGCGCGCCGCGCGTCGTCGTCGTGCCGGAGCACGCGCACCATCGCGCGCAGGTCGTCGAGGGCGCGACCGGCCTCGGCCTCGATGGTGCGCAGTGCCGTGATCGCGGCCTCCGGATCGGCGGCGGCGACCGCACGGCCGGCCTGCGCCTGGATCGCGATCGCCGACACGTGGTGCGCGACCGTGTCGTGCAGGTCTCGCGCAAGCTCTTCGCGCTCGCGGAGGCGCAGGCTCTCGAGCTGACGCTCCCGAGCCGATGCGCGGAGGCGGAACGCGATGCCGAGTGCCGACGTCGTGATCATCACGGCGAGCCCGCCGATCACGTCGGCGAGGGCAGTCGGCCCGGCGATCAGCGACCACGCGGTGCTCGCCAGCGTCACCGCCGCACCGAGGACGAGCGCCCGCCCGCTCCCCCATCGCATCACCGCGTACACCAGGATGAGGAAATACGCCGACGTGAACGACTGAGTCGTCGCGCCGTTGATGAGCACGCCGCATGCCGCGAGTCCGAACGCGATGCACAGCATCGCCAGCGGTCTCGTGCGCCGCCAGAGGAGCGTCACCGACCCGCCCGCGAGCAGCGCCGCCATGAGCCACCGGTGCGGAAGCTCAGGCCGCAGCGCGGCCTCGAACACGGCGAGCGCGGGTACGACACCCACGAGCACCCAGTCCCGCCAGACCCGCCGCGGCGGCAACGGGGTCGCTGCGGGCAAGCACCACAGCGCGCGGACCGGGTCGAGCATACGGCTCATGATAGGCGGGCGGCTCCTGCCGGAGCGTGCTCCGCGGCGGTGCGGACTGGCCCCGTCGTTCGAGTGCGGCGCCGGCGGATGACGACCTCGGCCACCGCCAGGTTGATCGCCCACCCCGCCCCCATCAGCACCGTGTACACCGCGGCGCTCGGCTCGCCGACGAGGACCACCCACGGCAGGACCGTGAGCACCTGCGTACCCGCGCCGAGTCCGATCGCGTACGCACGCGTCATCCACGCGCTATGGGTGCGCACGTCGCCGCGCAGGATCGACACGACCGCGTAGACGATGCCGAACGCCATCACGGAGCCGAGCACCAGCCGCATCAGCATGAGCGAGAGGTCGCTGTGGGCGGGGAGGTCGTAGAACACGGCCATCCACATGCCGGATGCCGCGGAGGCGAGCCCCGCGGGCGCGAGTACGCGTCCGGCACGACGGTGCCACCGACGTCGTCGCAGGGAAGGCGCGAACTGCAGGGCGCCGACCAAGAGGTAGAGCGTCGAGGCGACGATGTGGATGACGACCGGAACCGGCGCCTCGAAGAAGCGGGAGTTCGATGCGGTGACCTCGGCTCCGCCGGCGAGCTCGGCGAGCCGGGCAGAACCCGCTGTCATCGGTATCAGGGTCAGAGCGATCAGGCCGGCGGGAGCGAGCCACTCGGGGCGCGAGCGGCGCGAAGGCGTGCTCGAGGGCGAGCGGGTGAGGGTGCGGGTCGCATGGGTCATGACCCCGATGCTCGCGCCCATGCCGCCCGTGACACATCGGCCGACAGGCCCGACCTCATCGGCCGATCGGCCGATGCCTGGGGCCGACGACGGGTGTCACGCCTCTGCGGTGTCCGTCTTCGGCGCGGGCCACAGCTGATCGAGCAGCTGCCCGACCCACGCGATCAGGTCGGCATCCGCCACCGCAGCGCCACCCGCCGTCGGCAGCGGCACCACGAGGGCATCGCCGCCCGCGAGCAGCTTCGCCTTCGGGTACAGGCGCTGCAGGCGCACCCGCATCGAGTCGGGGAGGTGAGCGGGCGCGATGCGCAGGTTCGGGCCCATCGCGACGACGTCGGTGAGACCGGTCTGCGCGGCACGGCGGCGCAGCCGCGCGACGGCGAGCAGGCCGTCGACGTCGGCCGGCGGCTCGCCGTAGCGGTCACGGAGTTCGTCCACGACGAGGTCGAGCGCGTCGTCCTTCGCGGTGACGGATGCCGCGGCCGACAGCTTCTGATAGGCCTCGAGGCGCAGGCGCTCGCTGTCGATGTACGACTCGGGGATGCGCGCCTGAACCGGCAGCTCGAGGCGCAGCTCGGCGGGTCCTTCGACCTCGTCGCCGCGGAACGCGGAGACCGCCTCGCCGATCATGCGCAGGTACAGGTCGAACCCGACGCCGGCGATGTGACCGGCCTGTTCGGCGCCGAGCATGTTGCCGGCGCCGCGGATCTCGAGGTCTTTGAGGGCGACCTGCATACCGCTGCCGAGATCGTTGTTGACCGCGATGGTCTCCAGGCGATCGGCGGCGGTCTCCGACAGCGGCTTCTGCTCGTCGTAGAGGAAGTAGGCGTACGCGCGCTCGCGCGCACGACCCACGCGACCGCGCAGCTGGTGGAGCTGCGACAGCCCGTACTTGTCGGCCCGGTCGATGATGATCGTGTTGGCGTTGGAGATGTCGAGACCGGTCTCGACGATCGTCGTGCACACGAGCACATCTGCTCGACGCTCCCAGAAGGCGTCGACCACCTCTTCGAGGGCGTGCTCCCCCATCTGGCCGTGGGCCACCGCGATGCGCGCCTCGGGCACGAGCTCGGCGAGCTCGGCGGCGACCCGCTGGATCGACTGCACGCGGTTGTGCACGAAGAAGATCTGCCCCTCGCGCAGGAGCTCCCGACGGATCGCCGCGGCGATCTGCTTGTCGTTGCGCGCGCCGACGTACGTGAGGATCGGATGCCGGTCCTCGGGCGGCGTCTGCAGCGTCGACATCTCGCGGATTCCGGTGACGGCCATCTCGAGCGTGCGCGGGATGGGCGTCGCGCTCATCGCGAGGATGTCGACGTTGGTCTTCATCTTCTTGAGCGTGTCCTTGTGCTCCACACCGAAGCGCTGCTCCTCGTCGATGATCATGAGCCCCAGGTCCTTGAAGATGACCTTCTCGGTGAGGATGCGGTGCGTGCCGATGACCATGTCGACCGTGCCGTCGGTGAGGCCCGCGAGCGTGTCGCGAGCCTCCTTGTCGCTCTGGAACCGTGAAAGGGCCTTGACCTTGACGGGGAACCCTGCGAATCGCTCGGTGAAGGTCTCGAGGTGCTGCTTGACCAGCAGCGTCGTCGGCACCAGCATCGCGACCTGCTTGCCGTCCTGGATCGCCTTGAACGCGGCGCGGACGGCGACCTCGGTCTTGCCGAAGCCGACGTCGCCCGACAGCAGCCGGTCCATCGGGATCGGCTTCTCCATGTCGGCCTTGATCTCGTCGATCGTCTGCAGCTGATCGGGCGTCTCGGCGAACGGGAACGCCTCTTCGAGCTCACGCTGCCAGGGGGTATCGGGTCCGAACGCATAGCCCTTCGCCGACATGCGCGCGGAGTAGAGCTTGACGAGCTCGACGGCGATGTCGCGCACCGCGCGGCGCGCCTTCCCCTTGGCCTGCGCCCAGTCGCTGCCGCCCATCTTCGACAGCGACGGCGCCTCGCCGCCGACGTAGCGCGAGAGCAGGTCGAGCTGATCGGTGGGGACGAACAGCTTGTCGCCCGGATACCCGCGCTTGGACGGCGCATATTCGAGCACGAGGTACTCGCGGATGCTCTTGACGGCGTTCCGCCCCCCGCTGGAGACCTCGCGCTGGGTGAGCTCGACGAACTTGCCGATGCCGTGCGTGATGTGCACGACGTAGTCGCCCGCCTTCAGCTGCAGCGGGTCGACGACGTTGCGACGCCGCGAGGCCAGCTTCTTCACGACCCGCTGGTCGCCGCCGATCGTGCGGCCGTAGAACTCCGCCTCGGTGATCACGGCGAGCTGCGCATCGTCGACCTGGAACCCGCGCTCCAGGCTCGACAGGACGATGTGAGCGACACCCGGTTCGGGTGCTTCCGGCAGGGAATCCACGCGGCGCGCGGCGATTCCGCGCTCGGCGAGGACGTCGCGCGCCCGCTCGACGAGGCCCGTTCCGGATGCCGTCACGACGACCCGCCAGCCGGCGGCGAGGAGTTCGCCGACGTGCGCGGTCGCGCCGTCGACGTTCCCTTGGAACGAGGGCACCCCGGTGCCCGGCACGCGCACGACCGCCGCAGCCTCGAGCGCCGCATCGATGTCGAAGCCGTCGCCTGGTGCCCCTGCGAGCGCCGCCGCGGCATCCGCCTCGCCCGAATCGAAAACGCTCAGCGTCCACCACACGCCACCGCGATCGTGCGCGGCCTCGCGCAGACGCGGGAGCGACACGAAGTCGCCCGCCCCGAGATCGACAGGGGTCTCGGCGCCCGCTGTGGCGGCATTCCACGCCGCGTCGAGGAACTCACGGTTCGTCTCGCCGAGCGTGAGGGCGCGCGTGACCGAGCGCTCGGGTTCGACGAGGGCGAGAGCCGTACCCTCGGGCAGGTAGTCGACGACGGTGACGAGGCGATCGACGAGGACGGGCAGGAGCGACTCCATGCCTTCGGCGGGGATCCCCTCGGCCATCTTCTCGAGCATTCCCCGCAGGCCCGGGAACTCGTCGCGCAGCTCGGCGGCGCGCTGTCGGACCGCCGCGGTCAGCAGCAGCTCGCGGCTGGCGACGAGGGTGACGGCGGCGACCTCGCCCGGGAGCGACCGCTGATCTGCGACCGAGAACGCGCGGATCTGGTCGACCTCGTCGCCGAAGAACTCGACGCGGAACGGGTGCGGTGCCGTCGGCGGGAACACGTCGAGGATGCCGCCGCGCACCGCGAACTCGCCGCGGCGCGAGACCATGTCGACGCGGTGGTAGGCGAGTTCGACGAGCCGGGCGGTGACCTCGCTGAGGTCGTGGCCGCGTGCGCCGACGGCCAGGTCGACCGGTGCGACGTCGGTGAGTCCGGCCGCGAGCGGCTGGATCGCGCCGCGCACCGAGGCCGTCATGACGAGGGGCGTCTCGCCGTCCCACCGCGCGACGCGCCCGAGCGCCGTGAGCCGGTTGCCGACGATCTCGGGGCTGGGGCTGAGCCGCTCGTGCGGGAGGGTCTCCCACGCCGGGAAGTGGAACACCTCGGCGTCGGGAACGAGCGCCGCGATCGCGGGCCCGAGCGACTCGGCGCGGCGACCGGTCGGGGCGACCACGAGCACGACGGGCGGACGGCCGCTTGCGCGGCGGCGCTCGATGAGCGCGGCGATGAGCGGGGCGTCCAGGCCCTCCACGAGGGAGAAGTCGGCGTCGACGGATGCTGCTGCCGCAGCATCCCGGAACGACTCTGCCTGTTCGAGGGCGCGCAGGATCCCGGGAACTGTCACCGCACGAGTCTACGGCGCGGGTGCGACACCAGCGCCCGCGCCCGTGATCCCGGGGGCGGGGTGAACGGGCGAACCGGGCCCGACTCCTAGGATGAGTCCCGTGAGCGATCCCGCCGCCCCGAACTCCGCCGCGCCTGTGCCCGTGCCCGTGCCTGCCGACCAGGCATCCGCTGCGCCACCCTCGTGGGCGGCCCCAGGTGCTCCCGCGTTCGGCGCCCCCGTCGGCCCGTCACCGGCCGGCGCGGCAGTGCGCTCCCCCGTGTACGCGCCGCCGGTCGGGTACCCGGCTCCCGGCGGATCGCACGGCGGGTCCTACGGCGCGGGGGCACCGGGGACGTACGGCGCCGTCACCCCACCGGCATCCACCGGCAATCGACTCGGCGTCGTCGCACTGCTGCTGAGCCTCGTCGCGACTCTCGGCGCGCCGGTCGTCGCTGCGCTGGCAGCCTTCCGCATCGGCCTCGGCGCCGGACGCGAGATCGCCCTGAATCCCGTCGACATCTCCCTCGACTGGTCGGTCCTCACCCCGGTGCGCGACTGGGTGCTGCTCGCCGAGGCGGCGTTCTGGGTCGGCACCGTACTCGGCATCTGGGCGATCGTGCAGGGCATCGCAGCGATCGTGCAGCGACGGGGCCGCGGCGCCGGCGCTGCGGCCGTCATCATCGCGGTGCTCGGTCCGATCGTCTTCGCGGTCGCTGTGCAGATCGCCCTGGCTTCGGGCGGCCTGGCGGGCTCGGGCCTCGGCGGCTGAGCCCTCGGGGTCTCCTTCTCGCCCAACCCCGCGCCTCCTCCGAGCGCACGACCTTCCGTCGAACGCACGGGTCTCCGGCGCTGCAAGGTCGTGCACTCGGCGACAAGTCGTGCGCTCGGCTGCGGGGAAGCCGACGCCGAAGCGCGGCGCCTGCCGAGGCGATGGCGCCGCTGCTACGAGAGGCGCGGCGCGTGGTGCTTCTGCTGCGCGGCGAGGAGGCCCTCCTCGACGAGCTGCTCGACCGCGTCCGCGGCGTCGCCGACGAGGATCGGCAGATTCTTCCGCTCGGTCGCGCCGAACGGGTCGAGAACCCAGTCCGCGGCATCCTGACGCCCGATGGGCCGGCCGATGCCCACGCGCACCCGAGGGAAGTCAGGGGTGCCGAGCGCCTTCGCGACGTCGCGGACGCCGTTGTGGCCGCCGTGCCCGCCGCCGGTCTTGAGCTTGATGGTGTCGAAGGGGATGTCGAGCTCGTCGTGGACGACGACGACCCGCTCGGGATCCACGCCGTAGAACTGCGCGAGCCCGGCGACCGGGCCGCCCGAGACGTTCATGAACGAATTGGGCTTGGCGAGGATGAGCTTCGCTGCCCCCGGGCGCAGCCACGTCTCGACGACGCGGGCGTTCGCCTTGTGGGCGCGGAAGCCCTCGCCGCGGCGCGCCGCGAGTTCGTCGACGACCATCTGGCCGACGTTGTGACGGGTCGACTCGTATCGCGGTCCTGGATTGCCGAGTCCGACGATCAGCCACGCCTCTGACATGTGCGCTGCCCTTCCGACGGCGAAGCCCGTCCCCACTCAGTATCGGGGACGGGCTTCGACGATTGCTCTGCGGAGTGCTTACTCGGCGGCGGCCTCGGAGGCCTCCGACTGCTCGGCGGCGACCTCGGCGTCGGCCTCGGCGATCTCGTCCTCGGCGGCGAGCGCAGCCGACGGGACCGAGATGGCGACGACGAGCGTCTCGGGGTCGACCGCGAGCGACGCGCCCGTGGGCAGCGTCAGGTCGGCGACGGTGATGTGGGTGCCCTCTTCAAGACCCTCGACGTCGACCTCGATGCGCTCGGGGATGTGGGTGGCCTCGACCTCGAGGAGGACGGTGTTGGCGTCCTGCGCCGCGATCGTGCCGGCGGCCGGCTCGCCCACGAGCGTGATCGGAACGTCGACCTGGATCTTCTCGCCCTTCTTCACGACGAGGAGGTCGATGTGCTCGATGATCTGGTGCACCGGGTCCTTCTGCACGTCCTTGACGAGCGTGAGCTGGTGCGTGCCGTTGACGTCGAGCTCGAGCACGACGTTCGCGCGACGGATGAGCAGCGCGACCTGGTGGCCCGGGAGGGCGACGTGGACGGGCGCCGTGCCGTGGCCGTAGATGACGGCGGGGATCTTGCCGGCGGCGCGCAGGCGGCGGGCGTAGCCCTTGCCGAAGTTCTCGCGGACCTCGGCGTGGACCTTGGTGTCGGTCTCAGTCGACATGATTCTCCTTGCGGGCGCTGTGGCCCGTTCTGATCGCGGGCCTGCGCGGATGGCGGGCCCAGGTATATGGGGTTGTCTCGACTCGAACGCGAACGCGTGAGGAAAGCCGTGGGCCTGCTTCACCGCGTCGATCACGGATGCTGCCGCCCGCCATGCCGGTGGGCGCGAGGCATCCCTCGCCGAAGTTCAAGCCCCGAGTCTACCAGCGGCCCCGCTACGATGAGGACGCACCTGAATTCGCCCACGGAGGACCCGATGGAATACGGCACCTTGTCTCACGCCCTGCTCTGGTTGATCGGGGCGATGGCTGCGGTCGGCGCCGTCGGCACCGTGCTGGCCTTCTGGTCGCTCGGGCGCCAGGCCTATAAGGACTGACGCGCTTCCAGCGCCGCGACCACGGTCGCGACGACCTCCGCGACCGGCCGGTCGTTCAGCACCGCCACCCCCGGTTCGTCGGCACCGAGGTGCTCGAGAGTCTGCAGCTGCGAGGCCAGCAGCGCCGGCGGCATGAAATGCTCGCGCGACGCCATGCGGCGGGCGAGCTCCTCCGGCAGCACCCTCAGCTCCACGAACACCGTGTCCGGCGCGCCCGCCCGGATGCGGTCGCGGTAGCGGCGTGCGAGCGCCGAGCAGGCGATCACCGCCCCCGCCGGCGAAGGGGCGAGAGCGGCCGCGACAAGGTCGAGCCACGGCATCCGATCCGCATCGTCGAGCGGCGTCCCCGCCGCCATCTTGGCCACGTTCGCCGCCGGATGCAGGTCGTCGGCGTCGGCGAAGGGCAGCCCGAGTCGCTCGGCGAGAAGTGCGCCGACCGCGGACTTGCCCGAGCCGCTCGGTCCCATCACGACGATGCGAGCGGGCGCGGGCGGGGATGACACGGGCGTCACGCTACCGGATCGCCCGCCTCACAACCGGACACCGGACGCCGTGAGCATCACGCTGTGCGGACGTAACACGGACGGGGCAGACTCTAGGCTGGAGAGCGATCGACGACAGGAGTCTTGAGTGACCGAGGCAGCAGCGAACATCGGAGTAGTGGGCCTTGCGGTGATGGGGTCGAACCTCGCCCGCAACCTCGCCAGCCGCGAGGGGAACACGGTGGCGATCTACAACCGCAGCCGTTCCAAGACCGACGAGCTGGTGGCGGACCACCCCGAGGCCGGTTTCGCGCCCGCGTTCTCGTACGAGGAGTTCGCCGCGACCCTGCAGAAGCCCCGCACCGCGATCATCATGGTCAAGGCCGGCGGCCCGACGGATGCCGTCATCGATTCGCTCGTCGAGGTCTTCGAGCCCGGCGACATCATCGTCGACGGCGGCAATGCGCTCTTCACCGACACGATCCGCCGCGAGAAGGCCGTGCGCGAGACCGGGATCAACTTCGTCGGCGCCGGCATCTCAGGCGGCGAGGAGGGAGCCCTCCTCGGCCCCTCGATCATGCCCGGCGGCTCGGACGAGTCGTGGGTGACCCTCGGTCCCATCCTGAAGTCCATCGCCGCGATCGCCGAGGGCGAGCCGTGCGTCACGCACGTCGGCCACGACGGCGCCGGCCACTTCGTGAAGATGGTGCACAACGGCATCGAGTACGCCGACATGCAGCTCATCGCCGAGGCCTACGACCTGATCCGCCGCGGCACCGGCAAGAGCCCCGCCGAGATCGCCGACGTCTTCGCCGAGTGGAACCGCGGCGAGCTCGAGTCGTACCTGATCGAGATCACCGCCGAGGTGCTCCGCCAGGTCGACGCCGAAACCGGCAAGCCGCTCGTCGACGTCATCCTCGACCAGGCCGGCGCCAAGGGCACCGGCGCCTGGACCGTGCAGACCGCACTGAACCTGGGCGTGCCCGTATCGGGCATCGCCGAAGCCGTCTTCGCGCGGTCGCTGTCGAGCCACCCTGAACAGCGCGCCGTGTCGGGCGGCCTTCCCGGCCCGGCAGACGCACTCGAAGTCACCGACACCGATGCCTTCATCGAGGACGTGCGCCTCGCCCTGTACGCGTCGAAGATCGTGGCGTACTCGCAGGGCTTCGACGAGATCCGCGCCGGCGCCGCCGAGTACGACTGGAAGATCGACCTCGGCGCGGTGTCGAAGATCTGGCGCGGCGGCTGCATCATCCGCGCCCAGTTCCTGAACCGCATCGCCGAGGCCTACGACGAGACCCCCGACCTGCCGGTGCTGCTCACCGCACCGTATTTCGCCGGAGCCTTCGCCTCGGCGCAGGGCGCGTGGCGCCGGATCGTCGCGCACGCGACGACCACCGGCATCCCCGCTCCCGCCTTCTCATCGTCGCTGGCCTACTACGACGGCCTGCGGGCAGAGCGCCTTCCCGCAGCCCTCGTCCAGGGGCAGCGCGACTTCTTCGGCGCGCACACCTACAAGCGCGTCGACAAGCCCGGCACGTTCCACACCCTGTGGTCGGGCGATCGCACCGAGATCGAGGCCGAAGACACCCACTGACGCCCCGGTACTGAGCCGACCAGACGCCCTCCCCGCTTCGGCGGGGAGGGCGTCTGCGCGTGCGGGCTCAGGCCGGCGCGACGTTGTGATTGCGGCAGAAGACGTTCGCGGGGTCCCACGCGCGCTTGATCACGGCGAGGCGCGCAAGCGTGTCGGGTGCGTACATGCGCGACACCCAACTCGGATCCGTCGACGTGGTGAAGTTGCCGTAGACGCCGGCGCCGAGCACCTCGATCGCCTCCCAGTCGGCGGTGATCGCCGCACGACGGGCATCGTCGACGAGTCCGGGGATGTCGAAGGCACCCGCCATCGCGAACCACGTGGCATGCCGTGCCGGGAACGCGGTCTGCTCCTGGGGAACATCGGCGTACGCGCCGCCGAGGGACCGCAGGAACATCACCGACATCTCGTTCGCCTGACGGAACCGCACGAGCGCATCGATCGCGGCGTCGGAGAGGTCGGGCACCAGCGTGTTGCCGCCGATGAAGCCGGGCATCGGCGCCTCGGGGTCGGCGGCGGGCATCTCCAGGAGCACGTCGGGGTAGCTGCGCACGCCGAACTCGACCTCGGTGACGCCCGCCACCGCCAGCAGCGGTGCGAGGGCCACCCGTGCCGCCGCTTCGTCGGCGCCTGCCCAGATGGCCTCGATCGCCGCGCCCGGCGGTGCACTCGGATCCATCGGGGGCACATCCATGAACGTCACGGTGAGCTCTCGCGGGGCATCGCCCATCATGTCCCGCAGCGCCCGCAGTGCCGGGCGTGGGTCGTCCGGCACGCCGAACGTCGCGGCGACCACGCCCGGGAGCGCGTGCGCGCGGAAATCGAATCGCGTGACGACGGCGAAGTTGCCCCCGCCGCCACGCAGCGCCCACAGCAGGTCGGGGTGCGAGGCGTCGGTCACCTCGAGCACTTCGCCGCGAACGGTGACCACCTGAGCGCCGACCAGCTGATCGGCCGCGAGTCCCCACGCGCGCACCATCCAGCCGATTCCCCCGCCGAGGGTGAGTCCGCCGACGCCGACGGACGCGGTGTCGCCGGAGCTGATCCCGAGATCGTGCGTCGCCAGCTCGCGGGCCACGTCGCCCCAGACCGCCCCGCCGCCGATCCGCACGAGCGTGCCGTCGACCGTGATGCCGTTCATCGCCGACAGATCGATCGTGAGCCCGCCCGGAACCGCGCCCCAATCACTGTGCCCGCCGCCGCGGATCATCACGTCGAGCCGCTCGGCGACGGCGTAGCGGAGGGCCGCACGCACATCGTCGACGGATGCCGCGCGGATCACGACAGTCGGCACGCCGATGCCGGAATGGAACCGCCGCGCGGCATCCCACTCCGCGTCGCCGGGCCGGACGACCTTTCCGGTCGCGAAATCGCTCAAGAGATCAGTCACCCGCGTCACGGTAACGGGCACCCCCGACATGCCGCTAGTCCCACGCTCGACCCGATCTACAGCCAGCCCTTCCGTTTGAAGATGATGTAGAGCGTCAGCGACGTCGCCGCCATCAGCCCGAGGGCCATCGGATACCCGAGCGCCCAGTGGAGCTCCGGCATATGGTCGAAGTTCATGCCGTAGATCGTGCCCACGAGAGTCGGCGCGAACAGGATCGCCGCCCAGCCGGAGACCTTCTTGACCTGCTCGTTCTGCTGCAGGCCGAACTCCGCCATGCGCCGCATCGCCTCGTTGTTCTCCTGGTCGACCATCGTCGCGTGAACGGTGAGGGCGCTGTCGAGGGTGGGGCGGAAGGCATCCACCTTCTCGACGATGCGGCGCGCGTGGTCGTCGACATCGCGGATCGCCGGGGCCTCTGTGGCACCGGAGGACTCCAGCACGATCTTCTGCAGCCGGTCGAACATGTCGACCAGCGGTGTCGTGGCGTGCTGCAGGTCGATCACTTCGCGCTGCAGCCCGAAGATGCGCTTCGAGACGGCCGGATCGCCGGAGAACAGCTCGTCCTCGATCTCGTCGATGTCGTTCTCGACGCCGGCGACGACCGGCAGGTACTGGTCGACGACGTCGTCGCACACGGCCCACACCACCGCGAACGGACCGTGCGCGAGCACGTCGGGTCGCGCCTCGAGCCGATGCCGCACCGTGGCGAGGTCGGGGTTCTCGGCGTGACGGACGGTGATGACGTAGTCGGGCCCGACGAACAGATGCACCTCGCCGAACTCCACCGTCTCGGTCTCGTCGAGGTAGCGGGCGGGCTGAAGCACGATGAACGTCATGTCGCCGTAGCGCTCGAGCTTCGCCCGCTGGTGCCCCTTGAGGGCGTCCTCGGCCGCGAGCGGGTGGATGCCGAGCAGCGTCGCCAATTCGTCCATCTCATCGACTCCGGGCCGGTACAGCCCGATCCATGCCATTCCGCCGCGGGCTCGGGCATCCGCGAGCGCCTCGGCGGCCGTGCCGCTGGAGACCCGCCGACCATCGACGTACACGGCAGCATCCACGAGCGTCATGGGGCCACCCTAGGCGAGCGATGCCCCACTAGTGTCGAGGCGTGACGACGAAGCGAGTGCTCTACATCGGCGGTACCGGAACGATCAGCGCGGCGTGCGTGCGCCGCAGCGTCGAGGCGGGCGACGACGTCACCGTGCTCAACCGGGGCTCTGCCCGGCGGCCGCTTCCCGACGGGGTGCGCGAGATCGTCGCGGACGTGCGCGACGCCGTGGCCGTGAGAGAGGCGACACGGGATGCCGAATACGACGCCGTCGCGGAGTTCCTCGCGTTCACTCCCGAGCACGTGCAGCAGGACGTCGATCTCTTCCAGGGCAGGACCGGGCAGTACGTCTTCATCAGCTCGGCCTCGGCCTACGAGAAGCCGCCGCGGAGCCTCCCGGTGACCGAGTCGACGCCGCTGCGCAACCCCTTCTGGCAGTACTCGCGCGACAAGATCGCGTGCGAGGACCTCCTGGTCTCGGCCCACCGCGAGCGCGGCCTGCCGATCACGATCATCCGTCCGTCGCACACCTACGACGAGCGCATGATCCCCACGATCGGCGGCTGGACCGACATCGCGCGCATGCGCGCCGGAAAGCCGGTCGTCATCCACGGCGACGGCACGAGCCTGTGGACGCTCACCCACGCCGACGACTTCGCCGTCGCGTTCACGGGACTGCTCGCGAACCCGGCCGCGGTCGGCGACGCCTTCACGATCACGGGCTCGCACGCGCCGACCTGGAACCGCATCTACGGGTGGCTCGCCGATGCCGCCGGTGTCGCCGAGCCCGACTTCGTCCACGTCGCCTCCGACACCATCGCGGCGTTCGCACCGGAGCTCGGCCCCACCCTCATCGGCGACAAGGCGCACTCGGTCACCTTCGACACCGCGAAGGTGACCGCGCTCGTGCCCGAGTTCCGCACCACGATCACCTTCGACGAGGGCGCGCGCCGCATCCTCGCGCACTACGACGCCCACCCCGATGCGCAGCGCATCGACGAAGGCCGCGATGCGCTGTTCGATCGCATCGCGGCCTTCGCACGGTCGGCGGGCTGAGCTCAGCGCGTGATGTCGCGCACCACGCCCCGCTCGAGGCGCAGCCGCCGCCGTGCGCGCTTGGCCACCGCCGAGTCGTGGGTCACGACGATCAGCGTGAGGCCCTCGGCGCACAGCGCCTCGAGCACCGCAAGGATCTCGTCGCGCATGCTCTCGTCGAGGTTGCCGGTCGGTTCGTCGGCCAGCAGTACGCGCGGGCGCTTCACGATCGCCCGCGCGATCGCCACCCGCTGCTGCTGACCGCCCGACAGCTCGCCGGGCTTGTGGTCGGCGCGGTCGGCGAGGCCGACGTGGGCGAGCGCCTCGGCGACGCGCTCCGCCCGCTCGACCTTCGCGAGGCCGAGCGGCTCGAGGGCCATGTCGACGTTCTCAGCGGCGGTCAGCGTCGGGATCAGGTTGAAGCCCTGGAACACGAACCCGATCTCGCGGGCGCGCGCCCGGCCGAGCTCGGCATCGGAGGCCCCCGCGAGGTCGGTGCCGGCGAGCACCACCGAGCCCGAGGTCGGGCGATCGAGCGCGCCGAGAAGCTGCAGCAGCGTCGACTTGCCGCCGCCGGTCGGGCCCTGGATCGTGACGAAGTCGCCCGCCGCGATGTCGAGGTCGACGCCGGCGAGGGCCTTCACGACCCGATCCTTCTGCCGGTAGGTGCGGGTGACGCCGGTGAGCCGGTAGAGCGCGGAGGACTCTGAGGGCGCGGCATCCGTCGCGCCACTCGCATCCGCGGCCTGGTCGATCATGGTCATGGTGTTCTCTCCTGTCGAGCCTGTCGTGTGGTGGGAATGCGGCACTGTCACATCGGTCATCTCTGCCTCACCCCACCGATCGAAGGGCCTCGGCAGGGCTCAGTCGCGCGGCGCGCCATCCGCCGAACGCACCGGCGACGAGGCCGCCGAGCACGGCGAGTCCGATGGCGGCGAGGACCACCCACGGCGTGAGCGGCGCGCTGAGGATGATGTCGGTCGATCCCTGAGTCATCACGGCATCGCCGAACGCGCCCCCGGGACCCATGCCGCCAGGACCGCCGGTGACCGCCTCGGCGGCGGGCGCGGCCGAGATGGTCGGCGAGACGAGGTTGATGACGGCGATGCTCGCGAGCCCGATCACCAGGCCCGCAGCGCCGCCGATGAGGCCCTGCACGACGGACTCCCCCGCGACCTGACCGACGACCCGGCGGTTCGACCAGCCGATGGCCTTGAGCGTGCCGAACTCCCGTGTGCGGCGCGAGACGCCCGAGATCGTGAAGAGCACCGCCAGCACGAGGGCGACGCCGAGCGCGAGGACCGACAGCCACGTGCCGAGGCTCGTGATGAGCGACGACGCGCTTGCGAGCGACCCCGACACCGTCGAGGCGAGGTCGGACTGCGAGCTGACGGTGGCGTCCGGGAGCTCCTCCTGGATCGCCGTCTGCACCGCGGCGATGGTGTCGGACGACTCCGCCTGCACGTACACGGTGGAGATGACGGCGCCTGCGCCGGAGAGCGCCTGGGCGACATCCAGCGGGATGTAGACGTTCGCGGCGGTGTCGGCCGCGCTCGAGGCGGACGCGACGATGCCGACCACCTCGAACTCCTCGCCGCCGATCTCGATCTGATCGCCGACGGCTGCTTCGGCCGTCGTCGCGTAGGTCGCGTCGAGCACGACGACGTTCTGGCCGGCGTCGGCGTCGTCGAGGGCGCGGCCGTCGCTCACCGTGACGGCCGAGAGCGGCCCGACGGACGCCGCTGCGGAATCCACGCCGAGCACGGTGAACGAGTCGACGCCGAACGAGCCGCCGCCGAAGCCGCCCCCGCCGCCCTCCGGCGGTGCGCCCTGCTCCGCGGCGCCGTCGGCGGGGCGCTCGGGCAGCTCGCCCGAGAAGGTCATGTTCGAAAGACTCAGTGCACCCGATGCCGCGGCCACCCCGTCGACCGACTCGACGGTCGCGAGTGCCTCGGCCTCGAGCGTCCCGCGCATGAAGTCGGTGACCAGACGCGACTGGCTGAGCTCGGTCGTTCCGTCGTCGGCGGTCTCACCGCCGTCTTCGCCGAACTCGAACATCTGCCCGCGGCCCTCGCCGGGCTCGGCCATGGCGCCGGTGACGGTGAGATCGGTGCCGACGCCGTACACCGACGCGAGCGCTTGCGCCTGCGCATCGCGCACGCCCGCGGCGAGCGCATTGACGACCATCACGAGGGCGATCGCGATCGCGAGCCCCGACGCGACGATGATCGTCTGCTTCTTGCGGCCGGAGAGCTCCCGCCGCAGATACGTTCCGTACATGAGTCTCCTCCCGGCGGGCTCGGTGCCGGCCGTCGCTGTGACGCTAGGGACGGCGTCGATGCGGCACGCCAGCGCCGGCTATGAGGACGTTATGTGTGGGACCGCGACACTCACAGCGGCCGCATAGGCGGCTCCATAGGAAGCGCATAGATTCATCGCCACAATGGAGTCATGACGAGCCCCACCCCTGCCCTCACCCGTCCCGACGGATCGCCGCTGCGCGTGCTCGTCGTCGACGACGAGCAGATGCTCACCGACCTGCTGTCGATGGCGCTGCGGATGGAGGGATGGGAGGTGCGAGCCGCGGGCTCCGGCTTCGAAGCCCTGCAGGCTGCACGGGAGTTCGCCCCCGACGCGATGGTGCTCGACGTCATGATGCCCGACCTCGACGGCATGGCGGTGCTGCAGCGCCTGCGCCAGTCGGGCGACGACGTGCCCGTGCTGTTCCTCACCGCGAAGGATGCCGTCAGCGACCGTGTCGCCGGCCTCACCGCGGGCGGCGACGACTACGTCACCAAGCCTTTCAGTCTCGAAGAGGTCGTCGCGCGGCTCCGAGGCCTCATGCGCCGCGCGGGCACCGCTCACGCGTCGGGTGCCGAGCCGATCCTGCGGGTCGCCGATCTCACGCTCAACGAGGACAGCCATGAAGTCGAGCGATCGGGCGAGCAGATCGAGCTGACGGCGACCGAGTTCGAGCTGCTGCGCTACCTCATGCGCAACCAGCGCCGCGTGGTGTCGAAGGCGCAGATCCTCGATCGCGTCTGGAACTACGACTTCGGCGGCCGCTCCAGCGTCGTCGAGCTGTACATCTCGTACCTCCGCAAGAAGATCGATGCCGGCCGCGAGCCCCTCATCCACACCGTCCGCGGAGTCGGGTACATGATCAAGGCGCCCCAGTGACGACGGCGGCGGCTCACACGCCCGACACATCGACGGATGCCGAGACCCCGGCCTCGGCATCCGCTCGACACCCCTGGACCCTGCAGCGCAGGCTCATCGTCACCGTCGTCGCGATCACGTCGCTCATCATGGTGCTCGTCGCCGTCACGACCAGCGCGCTGCTGGGAACCGTGCTCGAAGACCGCCTCACCGATCAGCTGAAGAACGTGTCGGAGCGCACCGCCGCGATGGCCCGGCCGCTCATCGCCACAGGGCTCAGCGCCGAAGAGATCCTCACCGAGCAGCCCCAGCCCGCCGGCACCCTGCTGGCCGTCGAGTCGCCCCCGGAGGCCCCGACAGCCGCGGTGACCGAGGCCGACGGCACGGTCACGGCGCTCAACGACGATCAGATCACCCAGCTGGCCGCCGGCCTCCAGCAGGAGGGTCCGCTCGTCGTTTCGATCGACGATGTCGGCACCTACCGTGTGCAGGGCATCACCTCGGGACCGTCGATCATCGTGGTGGGCCTCTCGCGCGACGAGGTCGCCCAGACGATCGGACGGATGCTGACCACCATCGGCCTGCTGACCCTCGGCGGTCTGATCCTGCTCGCCGCGGCGTCCGCGTGGACGATCCGTGCGGGGCTCGCGCCGCTGCGTGCCGTCGCCGACACCGCGGAGCGCGTGTCGCGGCTGCCGCTCGACCACGGCGACGTGTCGATCCCCGAGCGCGTCCCCGATCGCGAGGCGGATCCCCGCACTGAGATCGGCCGCGTCGGCGCGGCGCTGAACACGCTGCTCGACCACGTCGGATCGTCGCTGTCGGCACGCCAGCGCAACGAGGAGCGGATGCGGCGGTTCGTCGCCGACGCGAGTCATGAGCTGCGCACGCCCCTCGCTTCGATCCGCGGCTACTCCGAACTGTCGCTGCGCGCCCTCGGCACGAGCCACCGCCCCGAGACCATCGACACGGCCGAATCGTCGCTCGAGCGCATCCAGGCGCAGTCCCTGCGCATGACGACGCTGGTCGAGGATCTGCTGCTGCTCGCCCGGCTCGACGAGGGGCAGGAGCTCGTCTACGGCGCCGTCGACCTGTCACGCCTCGCGATCGAGGCGGTGGGCGACGCGCGGCCGGCCGGTCCGGACCACGTCTGGCAGATCGACGTCGGGGAAGAGCCCGTCGTGCTCGCCGGAGACGCGGGGCGCCTGCATCAGGTCGCGGCGAACCTGCTCGCGAACGCGCGCACCCACACGCCCGCCGGCACGACGGTCACCGTGAGCGTGGCGACCGAGAACGGCGACGCGATCCTGCGCGTGCACGACGACGGCCCGGGCGTGGACCCGGGCGTCGCCGACGAGATCTTCGAGCGCTTCTCGCGCGCCGACCGTTCGCGCGCGCGCCAGACCGGAGGGACCGGGCTCGGCCTGTCGATAGCCCAGGCGATCGTGGAGACGCACGGCGGCACGATCTCGGTGCAGAGCACGCCCGGCGACACGACGTTCGAGGTGCGGCTGCCGCTGCGCTCGACGGCTCCGGTCGGCGACGAAAGGGCTGCTCAGTAGCCGCTCAGTAGCCGCTCAGTAGCCGCTCAGTAGCCGCTGAAGGCGTCCGTCGTGATCGAGCGCGCGCGCTCGAGCGCCGGCGCGAGATCGGCGATGAGACCCGCAGGACCCGAGATGTACGCGTGCCGCGCCGCGATGTCGGGGACGACGCGCAGCAGCCCGTCGGCATCCAGGCGCACGCCCTGCGCCCAGAGCCAGTGGCGCGGAAGATCGGCGGGCCGGTCGCGTGTGAAGACGATGACGGAGACCCCGGACTCCTCGAGCTCCGCGCGATACGCGAGCTCGGAGGCGTCCGAGGCGACGTAGACGAGGACGACGTCGCGATCTTCGCCGGCGAGCCGCGCGTGACGCAGCTGCGACACGAACGGCGTCACCCCGATGCCGGCGGCAACCATGAGGATCGGCGCCCCGGGACGCTTGGGCAGCACGAAGTCGCCCCAGACCCCCGTGATCGCGAGCTCGTCGCCGGCCGAAACCTCGGCGAGCGCCTTCTTGTACGACGACTGCGGCTTCGCGCTCGTCCCCTCCTTGAAGGCGACGCGAACCAGCGGCAGGTCTTCGGGAGCAGACGCGATGCTGAACTCGCGCCGCGTGCCGCGCGCGTCGGCGTGGCGGTGGGGAACTTCGAGTTCGAGGTACTGCCCGGGCGTGAACGCGAGCCGATCGTGCACGCGGAAGGTGAGCTCGCGCACCGTCGGGGTCGCGTCCGCGCGCCCGTCGAGGGTGAGCCGGACGGCCGTGCGCAGCGCGAAGGCGAACGCGACGAGGTTGCCGATGAGGAGCGCGCGCTCCTGGCCGAGGGTGATCTCGCCGATGGGGATGGGCCAGCCGGCGAGCACACCGACGACGGCGGCGACCGTGAACTGCTGCCAGCGACGCGGTGGCAGCGTGAGGGGCTCGGACAGCATGAAGGCGCCGAGGAAGAGGAAGGGGGACGACCAGAGGATCGGCCAGAAGATCTGCGCGGCATCCACCTCGAGCCCCGCTGCCTGATACTGCGCCGATGTGCGCAGCACCGCCACCGCGACGGCGATGACGAGGAAGACCGCGACCACGCGCACCTTCTCGGTGCGGAGTACCACCGCAAGACCGAGCACGATCACGGGGCCGGCGAGCGCGGGGGTCCCCACCCACCACGCCGACGCGCCGAGCGCGGGAACCGCGATGCTCACGAGCGACAGCACCGTCGCGCCGACGGCCGCCGGGTTGAAGATATGCCGGCCGCGCCACGCGAGCAGGTACTTCGACAGCGATGCGACGGCGGCCGCGAGCGCGATGCCGCCGAGGGCGGCGAAATCGAGGGTGGGGCGCAGGACGAACAGCAGGATGTGCGCCGTGATGAGCGACGATTCCAGGCGCCATGGCAGGTGCAGCACGCGCTGGGCCGCGGCATCCACCGCGACGCACACGCCGCCGAGCACCGCGAGCGTCACGACGAGTTCGAGCCACGTCGGCGCGACCTGGTCGACGAGAGACAGCGCGATCGCGATGACCGCGAGCGCGGCGAGCGCGAGGTAGACGAGGCGATACATCGACACGCGGCCGAGCACGGCGAAGACGCGGTTCCACGCGGAGGTCAACGAGCCCATGTCACACCCCGGCGAGAAGGCGAATCAGTCATCGTCCCACGCTAGCCGTTCGCGTGAACAGCTCGGCGCGGCATCCGTGCGACCACTCCACGCTCCCGTCGGTGAACATCCGCACCCACGACACGCCCCACGCGTGCGCGATCGCCGGTCCGCCGTCGAAGAACAGCGCCGTGGCGATCGCATCCGCGTGCATGGCGGTGTCCGCGACCGCCCACGTAGCCGCCATCGTCTGCACCGGAGCGCCGGTGCGGGCATCGAGGACGTGGTGGAGGCCATCTCCCCAGGCACGGCGATTCGTCGCCGAGGCGCAGAGCGCGGCATCCGTCACCTCCCACACCCCGATCGCCCGTCGCGTGTCGAACGGATGCTCCAGCCCGATGCGCTGCGCGGCACCGCGCACGACCAGATCGCCGCCCGCGTCCACGACGAAGGTCGTGATCGCGGCACGTGAGAGGATGCCGGCGACGATGTCGACGAGACGCCCCTTGCCGAGCGCCCCGACGTCGAGGAGGAGCGGCTCGGTCACCGCGAGGGTGCCGCCGTCCCACGTCACGAGGTCGCGCCAACCTGCCGGAGCGGGCTCGGGATCGCGCGCCGTGAAGGAGTACGTCGCGTCGTAGCCGAGGGCCTCGAGCGAGCGGGCGACGAGCGGGTTGACGGCGCCGGCCGTCGCCGCATCGAGCGCTGCGTACGCCTCGAGCATGTCGTGCGCATCGCGCGGCGCCCCGATGCCACCGCCCTCGCGCGCGAGGTGCGAGACGCCGGAGTCGTCGCGGAAGCGCGACCACTCCCGGTCGAACGCGTCGATCGCCGCCGTGACCTCGAGTCGCACGCGGGGCTCGAGGGCTGCGGGCGTCTCGATCTGCCACGTCGTGCCGATCGCGTCGAACCGCCAGACGCCGGCTGCGGGCGTATCCCCCGACATGGGTCTACGCCGCCGCGTCGGCCTTGATCGTCTCGATCGCGTCGTTGAAGCCGCCGCTCGTGAGCGACGACCCCGCGACCCGGCTCACGTTCAGCGTGTCGATGTCTTCGCCCACCACAACGTCGGCGATGCCGCCGATGAACTCGCCCTGGTACTGCTCCGACTCGGGGCGCTGGGGTTCGCCGGTCACCTCGACGGCGGTGACGATGTCGTCTTCGAGGGTGACGGTCACCGAGATCGTCTCGACCGTCTCGGGGGTCGGGTACGAGCCCTCGGCGGTGTAGGTGCCGTCGACGTACGACGCGGTGCCGGTGTCGCCGGTGTCGCCCGTGTCACTGGACCCGCTGTCGGTGGCGGCGTCATCGGTCGACCCCGTCGCCGCGGGCGAGCAGCCGGCGAGGAGAGCGATGCCGGCCACCGCCGTGAAGGCGGCACCAGCGCGAAGCGGGCGGGAAGCGAGTGCGGTGCGGATCATGTCGGTCCTCCAGGCTCGGTGGTGCGGTGAACGCATCCTGACGACTCCGCCTATGAGGAGCCTTGGAACGCCGTATGGCTGGGTGAAGCTACGCCGCGCCGTCGAACATGCTGGTGACCGAGCCGTCCTCGAACACCTCGTGGATCGCGCGGGCGAGGAGCGGCGCGATCGGCAGCACCGTGAGCGTCGGGAAGCGCTTGGAATCGGGGATCGGAACCGTGTCGGTCACGACGACCTCGTCGATCGCCGCACTCTGGAGGCGCTCGGTGGCGGGATCGCTGAAGATCGCGTGGGTGGCCGCGACGATGACCTTGACGGCGCCGTTGGCCTTGAGCGCCTCGGCGGCCTTCACGATCGTGCCGCCGGTGTCGATCATGTCGTCGACCAGGAGGCACACGCGACCGCTCACGTCGCCGACGATCTCGTTCACGGTGACCTGGTTCGCGACGTTCGGGTCACGGCGCTTGTGGATGATCGCCAGCGGCGCGCCCAGGCTGTCGGACCACGTGTCGGCGACGCGCACGCGGCCGGTGTCGGGAGAGACGACCGTGAGCGCGGCGCGGTCGGCGGCACTCAGGGTCTTCTCGAAGTACTCGAGCAGCACAGGCTTCGCGAAGAGGTGGTCGACAGGCCCGTCGAAGAACCCCTGGATCTGCGCGGCGTGCAGATCGACGCTCATGATGCGGTCGGCACCGGCGGTCTTCATGAGGTCGGAGACCAGTCGCGCGCTGATCGGCTCGCGACCGCGGCCCTTCTTGTCCTGCCGCGAGTACGGGTAGTACGGCGCGACGACGGTGATGCGCTTCGCGGACGCGCGCTTGGCGGCATCCAGCATGATGAGGGTCTCCATGAGCCACTCGTTCACGGGCGGCCCGAAGCTCTGGATCAGGAAGAAGTCGCAACCACGGATCGACACCTCGAATCGGGTGAGGATCTCGCCCGACGCGAACGTGCGGTACTCCGTCGGGACGAGCTCGGTGCCGAGATCTGCCGCCACGTCGATCGCCAGCTGCGGGTGGGACGACCCGCGCGCGACGACCAGTCGCTTCTTCGTCTTCGCGACGAGTCCGGGGGCAATATCGTGCTCCCGGTCGAGATCAACGACCTTCTTCTTGCGAGCCATCGTCCGCCTTCTGTGCGGACCGAGCCTTGGCCGCGACATCTGCCGCACCGGTTCCCGGTCTGTTGTTCTCGACCCACCCCTCGACGTTGCGCTGAGGGGCCACGCTCAGGGCCAGTGCGCCGGCGGGGACATCCTTGCGGATGACCGCCCCGGCCCCGGTCTTCGCGCCGTCTCCGATCCTAACGGGCGCGACGAAGACGTTGTGCGAGCCGGTGTGCACCTCGTCGCCGATCTCGGTGCGGTGCTTGGCGATGTCGTCGTAGTTCGCCGTGATCGCGCCGGCACCCAGATTCACCCCGGTGCCGATCGTCGTGTCGCCGATGTACGAGAGGTGCGGCACCTTGCTGCGCTCGCCGATCGTCGAGTTCTTGGTCTCGACGAAGGTGCCGATCTTGCCCTTGTCACCGAGGTACGTCCCCGGACGCAGGTAGGCGAAGGGACCCACGGTGGCACCCGCGCCGATGACGGCGAGTGTCGCATCGGTGCGCGTGACGGTGGCGTTCTCCCCCACCTCGCAGTCGACGAGGCTCGTGTCGGGGCCGACGATGGCGCCGGTGGCGATCGCAGTCGCGCGCAGGATGTGCGTGTTCGGAAGAACGGTCACATCGGGGGCGAGCGTCGCCGTCACGTCGATCCACGTCGTCGCGGGGTCGAGGATCGTGGCGCCTTCGAGCTGCCAACGGCGCACCGTGCGGGCGTTGAGCAGACGGCCGGCCTCCGACAGCTGGACGCGGTCGTTGACGCCCAGCGCCGCCCCGGCATCCGTCGCCGTCGAGACCGCGACCGTCAGTCGCGAGTCGCGCAGCAGCGCCACGACGTCGGTGAGGTACTTCTCACCCTGCGCGTTGGCGGTGCCGACCAGCGACAGGTGGGCGCGCAGGTCGGGCGCGCGGAAGACGTAGACGCCCGCGTTGATCTCGGTGACGGCCGCCTCGGCCTCGGTCGCATCCTTCTGCTCGACGATGCGCGCGACGGCGCCGTCGGCGTCGCGGATCACGCGGCCGTAGCCGGTCGCGTCGTCGACCACGGCGCTGAGGACGGTCGCGGCGGCGGCCGCGTCGCGATGGGCCTGGATCAGGATGCCGAGGCTCTCGGCCTCGAGGAGGGGCACGTCGCCGCTGAGGACCAGCACGTCGCCGGCGAAGTCCGCGAGTGCCTCCAGGGCGACCTCGACGGCGCGCCCCGTGCCCGGGATCTCGTCCTGGTCGACGACGAGGACGCCGGGAGCGGCACCGGTGACGGCATCGGCGACGAGGTCGCGCTCGTGGCGCACCACGACGACGACCTGCTCGGGACCGAGCGCGAGCGCCGTATCGAGCACGTGCCCCACGAGCGGGCGACCGCCGATGCGGTGGAGCACCTTCGGCAGCGACGACTTCATGCGGGTGCCCTGCCCCGCGGCGAGGACGATCACGGCGAGGGGTGCGTTGGTATTCGTCATGCTCCGCCGCCAGGATTCGAACCTGGGCCTAACAGCTCCAAAGGCTGTCGTGCTGCCGTTACACCACGGCGGACCGCGGCGCACCCGGTCGGGAGCCGCCCGTCAAGTCTGCCAGACCTCGCGACACCCGCTCCTGCGCGCATCCGCCCGCGCCCCTCGATAATGGGGGGATGACCCAGGAGACCGACGAGGTCGACCGCATCGTCGAGGCGTGGGTGGCGCAGCGCCCCGACCTCGACTTCTCTCCCCTCGGCGTGCTCTCGCGCGTGGACCGGCTTTCGCGACACCTCGATCGGGCGCGCCGCGACGCCTTCCGCCGCAGCGACCTCGAACCGTGGGAGTGGGACGTGCTCTCGGCACTCCGCCGGGCCGGCGAGCCGTTCCAGCTGAGCCCGAAGCAGCTGCTCCAGCAGACGCTCGTCTCCAGCGGCACCATGACCAATCGCATCGACCGTCTCGTCGGGCGCCGGCTCGTGCGACGCGAGGCAGACCCGGGCGACGGGCGCAGCATCCAGGTGTTCCTCACCGAAGAGGGGCGCACCCGGGTCGATGCCGCGATCACCCGGCTCGTCGACGCCGAGGCGGTGCTGCTCGGCACGCTCTCGCGCGGCGACCGCGACCGGCTCGCCGGGCTGCTGCGCAAGCTCAGCCTGGGCTTCGATTCCGCCGACTGAGCCTCGTGATCCGGCTCGTCACCCGAGCTGCTCGGTCAGCACGAACCAGCGCTCCTCGACCTCGTCGCGCTCGGATTCGAGGGTGCTGATGCGGGTCATCTCGGCACCGATGCCGACGTAGTCGGCCTGATCGCGGTCGGCGAGGGCGGTCTTCGCCGCCGCGATCTGCTTCTCGAGCTTCTCGAGGCGCCGCTCGAGCGCCGCGACCTCCTTCTGGGCGTTGCGCAGCTCGGCCCCACTCAGGCCCGGTGTCGTGGACGAGGATGCGGATGCCGCCGGCACACCTGCCGGAGGGGCGTTGCGCTCGCGCTCGCGCAACCGCAGATACTCGTCGACACCGCCGGGCAGATGCCGCAGGTGCCCGCCGAGGATCGCGTACTGCTGATCGGTGACCCGCTCGAGGAAGTACCGGTCATGCGAGACGACCAGGAGGGTGCCCGGCCACGAGTCGAGGAGGTCTTCCATCGCGGCGAGCATGTCGGTGTCGAGGTCGTTCGTCGGCTCGTCGAGGATCAGCACGTTCGGCTGCTCGAGCAGGATCAGCAGCAGCTGCAGCCGGCGCTTCTGACCACCCGACAGGTCCTTGACGGGGGTCGACAGCTGCGCGCTCGAGAATCCCATGCGCTCGAGGAGCTGCCCCGGAGTGAGCTCCTGCGCCTTGGATCCGGCCCCGAACGAGTACGTCGTGCGCAGCTGCGCGATCACGACCCGCACCGGGTCGTCGAGGTGCTCGTCGAGTTCGTCGAGGCGCTGCGTGAGGGTCGCGACGCGCACCGTCTTGCCGCGCTTGACCCGCCCCGCGGTCGGTGAGACCTCTCCCGAGACGAGGCCCAGCAGGGTCGACTTGCCGGCGCCGTTGACGCCCAGGATGCCGGTGCGCTCGCCCGGCGCGATGCGCCACTCGAACGGATGCAGCACCTCACGCGCGGGCCCGCCGTCCGGCGAGGGGTACGACACGGCCGTATCGAGCAGGTCGACGACGTCCTTGCCCAGGCGCGAGACCGCGAGCGACTGCAGCTCGGTCTTGTCGCGGATCTCAGGCACATCCTCGATGAGGGCGTTGGCCGCGTCGATGCGGAACTTCGGCTTCGACGTGCGCGCCGGCGCTCCGCGGCGCAGCCACGCGAGCTCCTTGCGGGCGAGGTTCTGGCGGCGCGCCTCGATCACCGCGGACTGGCGATCGCGCTCGACGCGCTGGAGGATGTAGGCCGCGTAGCCGCCGTCGAAGGGCTCGACGATGCGGTCGTGCACCTCCCACGTCTTCGTGCACACCTCGTCGAGGAACCACCGATCGTGGGTGACGACCAGGAGTGCGCCGGTGCCCGTCGCCCAGCGGCGCTTCAGGTGCGCGGCGAGCCACGCGATCGCCTCGACGTCGAGGTGGTTGGTGGGCTCGTCGAGGAAGATCACGTCGTCGTCGCCGGTGAGGAGGGCCGCCAGCGCGACGCGCCGGCGCTGGCCGCCGGAGAGGCCCGTCACGGGTCCGTCCCACGGGATGCCGGCGAGGAGCCCCGCGATCACATCGCGCGTGCGCCCGTCGCCCGCCCATTCGTGCTCGGCCCGGTCGCCGACGACCGACTGCGCGACGGTGAGGGAGTCATCGAGGGTGTCGGCCTGGTCGAGAACGCCGACCCGCACGCCCCCGCG
Source organism: Microbacterium sp. 2FI (assembly GCF_005502885.1). Classification (GTDB taxonomy): domain Bacteria; phylum Actinomycetota; class Actinomycetes; order Actinomycetales; family Microbacteriaceae; genus Microbacterium. Next base: position 237,417 of record NZ_SCMR01000003.1, on the reverse strand, counting down.
CACGGTGACACGGCCGGCATCGGGGGCGATGCGTCCGGCGAGCATCGCCATGAGCGTGGACTTGCCGTCGCCGTTGCGGCCGACGATGCCGATGCGATCCCCCTCGTCGATGCCGAGCGAGACGCCGTCGAAGACGACCTTTGTGGGGAACTCGAGATGCAGGGCCTCGGCCCCGAGCAGATGTGCCATGTCGTACCCAGCGTAGGTGCCGCCGGCGTCGCGGGCGGCATCGCGAGTTGCGCGGCGATACCCCCTGGGGTATTGTTACTCTCCATGGATCCCATACCCCCTGGGGTATCGAGAGAAGGAGAATCGATGCGCATCGTCATCGTCGGAGGCGTCGCCGCCGGAATGAGCGCCGCCGCGCGCGCACGCCGGCACGACGAGTCGGCCGAGATCATCGTGCTCGAGCGCGGCACCGAGGTGTCGTTCGCGAACTGCGGCCTCCCCTACCACCTGAGCGGTGAGATCGCCGATGCGGCATCCCTCCTTCTCCACACGCCGGACACCCTCCGGGCATCTCTCGGGATCGACGTGCGCACCGAGCACGAGGTCACCGCCGTCGACACGTTCGCCCGGACGGTCACGGCACTCACCGCCGACGGTGCAGACACCCTCGACTACGACGCCCTCGTGCTCGCGCCGGGCGCCGCGGCCGTGCGCCCGCCTCTTCCCGGGCTCGACTCCCCGCGCGTCCACACGCTCCGCACCGTCGGCGATGCCGTGGCGCTCCGCGAGCTCGTCACCGCGGGCGCTCGGCGGGCCGTCGTGCTCGGCGCCGGATTCATCGGCATCGAGGCCGCCGAGTCGCTGCGTCACGCCGGTCTCGATGTCGACGTCGTCGAACTCGCGCCGCACGTCCTCCCGCCGCTCGAGCGCGAGCTCGCGGCGCTCGTGCGCGCAGAACTCGCCGGCCTCGGCATCCGACTTCATGAGGGGGTCGCCGCGACCCGCGTAGAGCACTCCCCCGACGATGATCGCGTCACTCTCGGCGACGGGACCGTGCTTCCCGCCGACCTGATCGTGCTGTCGGTGGGCGTGCGCCCCGACACCGCCTTCGTCGAGGCCGCCGGCATCGCGACCCTCCGCGGCTCGATCCTCGTCGATGCCCACGGCCGCACGTCGGCCCCGGGCGTGTGGGCAGCGGGCGATGCGACGCTCTCGACGGATGCCGTCACCGGCGCAATGCGCGCGGTGCCGCTCGCCGGGCCCGCGAACCGGGCCGGGCGCCTCGTCGCGGACGACATCTTCGGCGTGACGGGCGCGCGCCGGGTCCCCGCCGCGATCGGCACCGCCATCGTGCGCGTCGGGAGCCTCGCGGCGGCGATGACCGGCGCGAACCGCGCGACGCTGGATGCCGCCGGTATCGAGTACCGCACCCTGCACCTGCACCCGAACCAGCACGCCGGGTACTTCCCGGGCGCCGCACCCGTGCACCTCGTCGTGCACATCGGAGCCCGCGACGGCCGCATCCTCGGGGCGCAGGCCGTCGGCACGGAGGGCGTCGACAAGCGCATCGATGTGCTGGCGACCGCCATCCGCGCCGGGTTGACCGCGCCCGACCTCATCGACCTCGACCTCAGCTACGCGCCGCCCTACGGACAGGCGAAGGATGCCGTGAACCTCATCGGCATGGTCGCCGAGAACGTGCTCGGCGATCGCCTGCGGCTGTGGCAGGCGGCCGACCTCGACGCCGTCACCGCCGAGGCACTCGTGCTCGACGTGCGCTCGCGCGTCGAGTTCGACTCCGGCCACATTCCGGGCTCGCTCAACATCCCCCACACCGAGCTTCGCGGGCGCCTCGACGAGGTCGCGGCCGCGGCGGCCGGACGACCGGTGAGGGTGCTCTGCGCCGCCGGCGTGCGCTCGAACATCGCCCACCGCGTTCTCGCCGGCAACGGCTTCGACTCGGCGTCGCTGTCGGGCGGTATCCAGACCCTGCGCGCCTGGCATGATGCCGACATCGACCGAACCCTCACGAAAGAAGGCGCCTTCGCATGATGATCACCGGAACCCCCGAAGAGCAGGCAGCAGCACGCAAGCGGATCCTCAACCGCCTGCGGCGCGCGCAGGGCCAACTCACCGGCGTCATCTCCGCCATGGAGGCCGGCGGCTCGTGCCGCGACGTCGTGACCCAGCTCGCCGCCGTCACCAGCGCTCTCGATCGTGCCGGATTCGCGATCATCTCGAGCGCGATGCGCGACTGCGTCATCGATCCCGAGGCCACCGAAGCCGCCGAGGGACTCACCGCGGAAGAGCTGGAGAAGCTCTTCCTGTCCCTCGCTTGACCCCTCCCCCGATCCCTCGCGCGATCTCTCGCCTGACCCCTCGCCCGATCTCTCGCGCGATCCCTCGCCTGAGCGCGAGCACCCGACCGAAAGGAACACCCCATGTGCCAGCAGACCACCTGCAGAACCTGCGGCAAGGCCACGTGGGCCGGCTGCGGCCAGCACGTCGAGCAGGCTCTCGCCGGCGTGCCGCGCTCGGCCCGCTGCCCGGGCCACGCCGACGAACCCGCCCCGCGCGGCTTCTTCGCGACGCTGTTCAGCCGCTGACGAACCGGTACGAGAAGGAGAGATGCCCCGCCGCCCGAATGGGCAGCGGGGCATTTCATCACCGGACGAGAGCGACAGCCCGTTACAGCCCGTTCGCTGCCAGCCACTCCGACGCGATGTCGGCGGGCGACAGCTGGTCGACGGTGCTCTGGACGTTCAGCGCGACCAGGCCCCCGGGCGTGAGCGCGGCGCTCACCGCATCGATCACATCGGCGATCTCGTCAGCGACCCCCGCCTGGACGACCGGGACGACGTTGGAGGCAAGGAAGAGCCCCTCGGGATCGTCGAGCACGACGAGGTCCTCGGTCTCGATGCGCGGGTCGGCCGTGTAGACGTTCGCGACGTTGACGTTGCCGGCGACAAGGTCTTCGACCGTCGTCTCACCCGTCGCCGAGAAGGCGACTTCGACGCCGTACGTCTCGGCGAGACCCGTCGGACCGTACGGGCGCTCGGCGAGCTCGGGCGGACCGCCGAGGGTCAGCGGCACATCGACGTTCGCGAGATCGGCGATCGAGGAGAGCCCGAACTCGTCGGCGAACGCCGCGGTGACCGTATAGGAGTCCTGGTCGCTCGCGGTGGACTGGTCGAGCACGGTCAGGCCCTCGGGAAGCGCCTCGAGGAGGGCGGCGTAGACGTCTTCCGGCGTGCGGGCAGTCGCCTCGGGATCGAAGAACTGCAGCAGGTTGCCGCTGTACTCGGGGAACAGCGTGATCTCGCCGCTCTCGATCGACGGCATGTACGCGTCACGCTGACCGATCTGGAACTGGCGCTCGACGTCGAATCCGGCGTTCTCGAGCGCCTGCGCGTAGATCTCGGCGATGATCTCGTTCGAGTAGTACGCCTGCGAGCCGACGACGATGGTGGCGCTCTCGGGAGCGGCGGTGTCTTCGGGGGTCGCGAGCGGGTCGCCGGAGGCGCAACCGGTGAGGGCGAGAGCGGCCACCGCGGTGACGACCAGTCCGCGGAGGAGACGCGTGCGGTGCACTGTGATCATGGTCTTTCTCTTTCTGTGGGGGTGGGAGTGAGGTTCAGGGACGGAGGGCCGGGGCAGGCTCCTTCCGCTCCGTGGTGTTCGGAGCGGGCTGCGGTTCGGATCGGCGCGAGGCGGGCGGGTCCGTGCGCAGTCCTCGCGGCACGGCGGCGCGCTGCGCCCACGCGAGGAGGGCGTCGAGCACCAGGGCGAGCACGGCGACGAGGATCGCCCCGCCGAGCACCTGGTCGAAGCGGCGCAGGGGGATGCCCTGGATGATCGGCCAGCCGAGTCCGCCGAGGTTGACGTAGGCGGCGATCGTGACGGTCGCCACGACCTGCAGCACCGCGGCGCGGAGGCCGCCGAGGAGCAGCGGAAGGCCGAGTGGCACCTCGACACGCCACAGGATCTGCCACTCGGTCATCCCGACGCCGCGCGCCGCATCGATCACGCGGCGATCGATCGCCTCGAGCCCGGTGTAGGCGCCGGCGAGCAGCGACGGGATCGCGAGCACGACGAAAGTGACGATCGCCGCCTCGGGCCGGTGGAGCACGCCGAACACGAGCACGAGCAGTACGAGCAGCCCGAACGACGGGATGGCGCGTGCAGCGCCGGAGAGAGCGACGGCGAACTCGCGCCCGCGCCCGGTGTGGCCGATGAGCCAGCCCAGGGGCACCGCGATCACGGCTGCGACGAGCACCGACACGGCGGTGTAGAAGAGCTGCTGACCGAGCAGGATCGGAAGCGCGTAGGGCCCCTCCAGCCGCTCGGGCGAGAAGATCCACGCGAACGCGTCGACGATGAGGTTCATGCCGTCACCGCCTCGGCGTTCGCCGCCGGGACCGATGCGCCGGCGCGCCGCGGCGTGCGCACGCGCCGGGTCCAGGGCATGAGCAGACGCCCGGCGAGCACCAGCACGAGGTCGAGGACCAGCGCGATCACGACGACGGCGAGGATGCCGGCGAGCACCTCGGGCAGGATACGGCGCTGGAGTCCGTTGGTGAAGAGGTAGCCGAGGTTCGTCACGCCGACGAGGATGCCGACGGTCGCCAGCGAGATGGTGCTCACGGCGGCGACCCGGAGACCTGCGAGGATCACGGGGCCGGCGAGCGGCAGCTCGACCGTCCAGAACCGTCGCGAAGCACCGAACCCGACCGCTGTGGCCGACGCTCGCACGGCATCGTCGACGGAGTCGAGTCCGTCGGCGACCGAGCGGACGAGGATCGCGATCGCGTAGATGGTCAGCGCCACGATCAGGTTCAACTCGCTGATCACGCTGTAGCCGAACAGGGTCGGAAGGAGGATCAGCAGCGCCAGCGACGGGATCGTGTAGAGCAGCCCGGTGACGGTGATCACCCACCCGCGCAGCAGCCGGTAGCGCCAGGCGACCCAGCCGAGCGGCAGCGCGAGGACGAAGCCGACGACGATCGCGACGAGGCTCTGGCGGATGTGGACCGCCGAGAGCCCGGCGATGAGGTCGAGGTTGTCGAGGATCCAGCCCACTGCTCAGCCGCCTTCGACCAGCACGCCCTGCGTGCGTCCGTCGGCGTCGACCACGACATCGCCGGTCGGGGTGGACTTCACCCGCAGCGCGCGCTTGCCGCGGTCTGTGCCGATGAAGCTCGCGACGAAGTCGCCCGCCGGGTGCTCGATGATCTCGTCGGGTGTGCCGGCCTGCGCGATGTGCGCGCCCTTCTCGAGGATCACGACCTGGTCGCCGAGCAGGAAAGCCTCGTCGATGTCGTGCGTGACGAACACGATCGTCTTGCCGATCTCGCGCTGCAGGCGCAGCAGCTCCTCCTGCAGCTCGGCCCGCACGATCGGGTCGACCGCGCCGAAGGGCTCGTCCATGAGCAGGATGTTCGGGTCGGCGGCGAGACCGCGGGCGACGCCGACCCGTTGCTGCTGGCCGCCCGAGAGCTGGCTCGGATACCGGTCGGCCATGGCGCGATCGAGCCCGACGGTGTCCATCAGCTCGAGCGCGCGGGCGCGGGCGTCGCGACGCGACGAGCCCGTCAGCACGGGAACGGTGGCGATGTTGTCGGCGACCGTGAAGTGCGGGAGGAGCCCGGAGTTCTGCATCACGTAGCCGATGCTGCGCCGCAGCTGGACGGGGTCACGACCGGCGATGTCGTCGCCGTCGATCTCGATGCGCCCGGCGGTGATGTCGACCATGCGGTTGATCATCCGCAGCAGGGTCGTCTTGCCGCATCCCGACGACCCGACCAGCACGGTCGTGCGGTGGGCGGGGATGACGAGGCTGAAGTCGTCGACGGCCACGGTTCCGTCGGGGAACCGCTTGGTCACAGCAGCGAACTCGATCACGCGGGCTCTCCCCTCGTCGGTGCACGGGCATGGGACTTCACGGTCGGGCGGCGCTGATTCACGCTACCCGACCCCTGAGACACGAGGGCCGATCTTGCGCACCCGGCGCCCGGCGGCTACGGTGCCGAGCCGAGCTCTGCCCGCGTCAGTACCAGAAGCTCAGCCGCGGCACGGTGTGCCACGAGAAGATCCGTGTCGTCGCCGCGGCGTCGCTCGATCGCGCGCGACCGGCTGACACGAGGGTCGCTGCCGACACGCCGCCGAGGTACAGGGCCGACAGCTCGGCGATGCCGATCGAGAGTGTCACCGCATCCGCCGGCTCGTCGGCTCCCTCCCACGCGGCCACCGCCCCGACCCCGTTCGCGTCGACGTCGAGCACGAAGCGTCCGCCGGCATGGCCCAGCGGGTCGTCGACCTCGAGCGCGACGACCCCTGCCGCGCCGAAGCGGCGAGCCTCGAGAGCCGACGGCACATCGAGGATGCGGACGTACTGGTGATCCCGGACGGTGACGGTCGCTGCGCGGTGGTCGGCGATCATCCAGCGGAGCGGCTCGTCGAGCGAGAGCTCGCTCGCGCGCACCTCGGCGACGAGGTCGAGCTCTAGGAGGAACCGCCAGAGCGCGGCATACGCGTCGTCGGTCTCGGCGAGCAGGTACGACACCGTCACCGTCGCCTTGGTGAAGTCGTCGTCATTCTCGCGCACGGCGTAGATCGCCACGCCGCGCACCTCGCCGGCCGCGTCGGCGTACTGCACCGCACGCTTGGCGCCCGCGTGCTCGGCGTGCGGCCAGGTGCCGGCGATCGCGTCCCACGCGGGCGGGTTCATCTCGATCTCTCCGGCGAAGCGCAGCCGGGAGCGGACGTGCAGCGGCTCGACGATCTCCCTCACGCGGGTGCGCGGGATGAAGTCGACGCGTCCGCCGGGGCGCGGGCCGATCCACGTCGCACGCCTCGTCTCGATGCGCCACGAGGTGCTGAACGCGGCGGGCGCGAACCCGTACCGCCCGTAGAGGGTGGATTCGCTCACCGTCAGCATCGCCATCGGCACGCCCGCGGCGACGGCGCTGCGCAGCTCGCCCTCGAGCATCGCGCGGGCGATGCCCCGGCGTCGGTGGGTCGGCGAGACGGTGACCGCCGAGATCGCGCACGACGGGATGCCGCGGCCTCCCGGCACGGCCAGCTCGCCGATCCACGAGGCGATCGTCGCCACCGGAGACTCCGCCATCGGCGCCGCGGCGTCGTACACCCCGGTCGCCCGGCGATAGCCGCTGCGCTCGCGGTTCGCCTCGATCTGATCGGCGGTCCGCTCGGCATCCTGGAATCCGCGCGCTATGACCTGAACCCACGCGGCGTACTCGTCACCGTCGTGGGAGACGAGGCGGTACCCGAGGCCCTGATCCGCCAGCCGCGCGGCGATCGTCGGGTCGACCGGTGCCGCCCGGTAGGCGTCGCGGTCGGGGGCCGTGTGCTCGTCCATCGTCTGCTCCTGGTTCGACTGCGGTGGGCGCTCAGACGCCCATGACTCTCGCACCCGGGACGGGTCCGTGCACGTGCAGCGCCTCGAAGCCCGCCGCCGACAGCGTCACCTGCAGCTCAAGCGCCGACTCGGCGCTTCCTGCGAGGAAGGCGAGCGTCGGCCCCGAGCCCGACACGATGCCGGCGAGCGCGCCGCTCGCGTCGCCGAGTTCGAGGGCGGTGCGCAGGTCGGGTCGCAGCGACAGCGCCGCCGCCTGCAGATCGTTCTTCGTGCGGGCGGCGAGGGCGGCCGGGTCCCCCGCCCGCAGCGCCTGCAGCACACCGGGATCGACGGCAGGTGCCTGGCCGGCGCGGCTGATGTCGGGATCGGCGCGCAGCACGTCGAGGTGGGCGTACACCTCGGGGGTCGACAGTCCCCCGTCGGACGGCACGATCACCCAGTCGAACCGCCCCTTCGCGAGCGCGGGGCTCAGCTGATCCCCGCGGCCGACGCCGACGGCCGTGCCGCCCATGAGCGCGAAGGGCACGTCCGCCCCGAGGCGCACGGCGAGGCGGTGGAGCTCGGCGCTTCCGAGATCGGCTCCCCACAGTGCGTCACATGCGACGAGTGCCGCCGCGGCATCCGCCGATCCCCCACCCATGCCGCCCGCGACCGGGACGTGCTTGACGATCTCGAGGTGCACGCCGCCCGTGTGGCCGATGCGCTGGGCGACCAGCCGCGCAGCGCGCACGGCGAGATTGCGGTCGTCGGCGGGCACGCCCGAGATGTCGACGGTGCCCGAGATCGCGATGGTGAAGTCGGCGGAGTGCTCCGCCCACACGTCCTCATACAACGACACCGCCTGATACGCCGACGCGACGTCGTGGTACCCGTCCTCCTGCACGGCTCCGACCGCGAAGAAGACGTTGAGCTTGCCCGGCGCGCGCACGTGCACGCGTTCGGCTGCGAAGGAGTGGCTCACAGTTGCGCCGATTGCGCCCAGAGATCGACGTCGATCGAGTCGGACAGCGCGTCGATACGCTCCTGCTCCTCGGTCGTGAACGCCGGTCCGGAGAGGGCGGCGAGGTTCTCGTCGAGCTGAGCGGGGCGCGACGCCCCGATGAGCGCCGAGGTCACCACGGGGTCGCGCAGCACCCACTGGATCGCCATCTGCGCGAGCGTCTGACCGCGCTCCTTCGCGATGACATCGAGCGAGCGCAGCGCCGACAGGCCCCGCTCCGACAGCCGCTGCGACGGCAGCGACCGGCGCTGCTGCGCGCGTTCGGCAGTTCCGTCGTTCAGGTACTTGTCGGTGAGGAGACCCTGCGCGAGCGGCGTGAAGGCGATCGCGCCCAGCCCCTCCTGACGGAGCACGCCGGTCAGTCCGTCCTCGACCCAGCGGTTGAGGATCGAGTACGCCGGCTGGTGGATCACGAGCGGCGTGCCGAGGCTGCGGGCGACGGCTGCCGCCACCGCGGTGCGCTCGGCACTGTACGACGAGATGCCGACGTAGAGCGCCTTGCCCTGACGCACGAGAGTGTCGAGGGCGCCGATCGTCTCCTCGATGGGGGTGACCGGATCGACGCGGTGCGAATAGAAGATGTCGACATAGTCGATGCCCATGCGCCCCAGGGACTGCTCGGCGCTCGCGAGAATGTGCTTGCGCGGCGCGAGGTCGCCGTAGGGACCGGGCCACATGTCCCACCCGGCCTTCGACGAGATGATCAGCTCGTCGCGGTACGGGCCGAAGTCCTCGCGCATCATGCGCCCGAAGTTCGTCTCGGCCGATCCGTAGGGCGGGCCGTAGTTGTTCGCGAGATCGAAGTGGGTGATCCCGCGGTCGAACGCATGGCGCAGCAGCGCCCGCTGGCTGTCGAACGGGATGTTGTCGCCGAAGTTCCACCACAGCCCGAGCGAGATCGGGGGAAGGTACAGGCCCGACGAGCCGACCTGCCGGTAGCCGGTGCCGACGTAGCGGTCTTCGGCGGCGGTGTACGGACGGTGGAGGTCTCCGACCTCGGCACGGAAGCGGGGCGCGTCGCTCATGATCCGAGGCTAGCGCGCGGACTGCGAAACCCCGCCGAAATGCAGACCGCATAGTGTTGCCCGGGCGCCCCGCGATCCGGTGGCGACGAAATCGAGGAGGTTCGCCATCGCATCCCTGTCGGCACTACCCCAGCAGCAGCACCCCGGAGCAGGCCTGCTCGAGCGCCCGGACGTGATCCTCGATCGCGGCATCCTCCACCTCGTCCACGAGATGACGACACCTCTCGACGCCCGCACCGACGACCTGCTCCTGATCGCCCGCACCCTCGAGGACGCGGGCGTGCGGGTGCTGCTCATCCGCCACGATCGCGCGGTCCCCGCCCTCGTCGTCGACGTCTCCGCGCGCGAGATCGCCTTCGAGGCGCTGCGCGAACAGCTGGCCGACGAGCCGCTCTACGTCAAGGCGAAGGGTCGCGCGCCGATCCTCGTGGCGGATGCCGCGGCGCCCGGCCCGGATCCGGCATCGCTGCGGCTCTATCGCCCGCGCATCACGCGCGGCCGGACGCTGCGCTACGGCGCTTCGCTCGGCGCGCGCCTGGAATTCTGGCGATTCGGCGAGGAGATCATCGAGGCACCCGCGGCCAACGCGCTGCTGCGCTGCAACACCCCCACGAGCGACATCGCGTTCAGCACGGTCGAGCGCGACGGGCGGCTGTGGGAGACGATCGACGGCATGTTCACGCCGCAGCCGGCGGAGTTCACCGAAGACGTCGACCTCGTCTTCTCGTGGGTCGACGGCTCCGCCAGCGACTTCCAGCGCCAGCGCGCAGCGCAGATGGCCGAGTACGTCGTCGGCGAGGGCGACGACGGCCCCGCTCGCTACCGGCACGTCGACGAGCTGCGGTACGCCCTCCGCAGCGTCCACATGTACGCCCCGTGGGTTCGTCGCATCTTCATCGCCACCGACTCCCCCGCCCCCGCGTGGCTGCTCGATCACCCCAAGGTCACGATCGCGCGCAGCGAGGAGTTCTTCGCCGACCCCTCGGTGCTCCCCACCCACAACTCGCACGCCGTCGAAGCGCAGCTGCACCGCATCCCGGGGCTCTCCGAGCACTTCATCTACTCGAACGACGACATGTTCTTCGGTCGCCTCGTCGAACCCGAGCTGTTCTTCACGCCCGCCGGCATCACATCCTTCGTCGAGTGCGAGGTGCGCATCGGCGCCGGCTCCCCCGCGCGCCACCGCAGCGGTCACGACAACGGGCTGCGCGTGAACCGCGAACTGCTGAAGGGCCGATTCGGCCGCACCATCGTTCGCGACCTCGAGCACTGCGCGACGCCGCTGCGCAAGAGCGTCATGGCCGAGCTCGAAGAGACCTTCCCCGACGACTTCGCGCGGACTGCGGCGAGCCGCTTCCGCTCGGCGACCGACATCTCGGTGACCAACAGCCTGTACCACTACTTCGCGCTGATGACCGGGCGCGCGATCGCCACCCGTGCCCCCCGCGTGCGCTACGTGCAGACGACGCTCGCCGCGTCACTGCAGCGCATGGAGCGGCTCGCCGAGCGCATCGACGTCGACATGTTCTGCCTCAACGACGGCGGCGAGAGCGAGGTGCCCGAAGAGCTGCGCGTTCAGGCGCTGCGCGCGGCGCTGGAGCGCATGTTCCCGGTGCGGGCGCCGTGGGAGCGCGTCGAGCTCAGTGAAGAACAGCGATCGGCTCGGTCGGGGCATCCGTCGGCGCGGCGCTGACAGGGGCGACCCCCGACGCGATCAGGCGCCTGCGGGCTTCCGACGCGTCGATGTGCTCGAGGATCTGCGGCGCATCGACCGGCACGACCGAGTGCACGACGGTGTCGTCGTAGAGGTGCACCAGGTTGAACGCCTGCGCGCCGTCCTGCGGGCGCGTGCCGCCGACGGGGACCGTGAGGTCCTGCGCGTAGCAGGTCGATGACGCCACCGAGACGGGGATGCCGGCGAACGTGGCGAACGTCGAGTAGTGCAGGTGCCCTGCGATGATCGCGCGCACGTCGGTGCCGCGGAGCACGGCTGCCAGGCGCGCCTGGTCGCGCAGCTCCACGCTCGCGGCGAGCGGCAGCACGCTCGGGACCGGCGGGTGGTGCATCGCCAGGATCGTGCCGAGCGGCGCGGGAGTCGCCAGAACATCGGCGAGCCACGCCAGCTGCTCGTCGCGCAGTTCGCCGTGGTGGTGCCCCGGAACGGACGAGTCGAGGGTCACGATGCGGAGGCCGTCGAGCTCGTCGACGCGGTCGACCGGGCGGAGGTCGGCCGGCTCGTCCATCAGCGCTTCGCGGAAGGCTCCGCGGTCGTCATGATTGCCCATGACCCACAGCACGCGTGCGCCGATCCGCGCGGCGAACGGCTCGACGAGCGAGCGGAGGTCGGCGTAGGCGCCGGGCTCGCCGAGGTCGGCGAGGTCGCCGGTGAAGACGACCGCGTCGGGCGCGATCCCGCTCGCCTCGATCGCCCGAAGTGCTCGCGCGAGGCGGTCGGCGCCGTCGACGAGATCGAACAGCCGCGAGCCGCCCGCGCGCAGGTGCGTATCGCTGATGTGCAGCAGCACCCGCTCGGGCGCCGGGTGTTCGGCGGTGCGCATGATCCTCTCCCCGCTCCCGCGGTCGAGACGAGAGCCACCCGAAATGTTACAGGCATGTTTCGCGGCGCTGGGAAAGGCGCGGTGGCGATCCGCACAACGGGTGGAGAACGGGCAGAGAACTATCGGATCAGGCGGGATCAGGCAGCGGCGGCCGCGATGCGCGCGAAGTCGTCGACCGACAGCTCCTCGCCACGGGCGGTCGGTGCGACCCCGGCGCGCTCGAGGATCTCGGATGCCGCGGCGGAGGATCCTCCGAGCACGCTCGACAGTGCCTGCCGCAGCATCTTGCGCCGCTGCTGGAAGGCCGCGTCGACGATCGCGAACGTGCGCCGGCGCTCGTCCTCGGTGCCGCGCGGGTCGGGATCGCGATGGAAGCCGACCAGCACGCTGTCGACGTTGGGCACCGGCCAGAACACCTGACGCGACACCGTGCCGGCCAGGCGCCACCGGCCGTACCAGGCGGCCTTGACGCTCGGCGCCCCGTAGACCTTGGATCCGGGCGGGGCCGCGAGACGCTCGCCGACCTCGGCCTGCACCATCACGACGCCGCGGTCAAGCGCGGGGAACGTCTCGAGGAAGTGCAGCAGCACCGGCACCGACACGTTGTAGGGGAGGTTCGCGACGAGCACCGTGGGGTCGCCGGGGAGTTCCGTGACCCGCAGCGCGTCGGCGTCGATGACCGTGAGCGCGCCGTCGGGGACGCCGTGGGCCGCCGCCGTGCGGGCGAGGCGCTCGGCGAGACGGTGGTCGATCTCGACCGCGGTGACCGTCGCCTCCGCCTCGAGGATCGCCAGCGTGAGCGAGCCCAGACCCGGCCCGATCTCGACGACGCGGTCACCCGGCTGCACCTCGGCGGCGTGGACGATCTTGCGCACGGTGTTCGCGTCGACCACGAAATTCTGCCCGAGCTTCTTGGTGGGCGTGACGTCGAGTTCGGAGGCGAGCGCGCGGATCTCTGCGGCGCCGAGGAGAGACACGGGCATGCGTTCACCCTACCCAGCGGCATCCAGCCAAACGTCACGCGACGTTCACACCGCCGGAACGCGCGGGTGCCGGTCAGGCGCGGAGTATGGAAGTGGAAAGTCCGGCGCTCGCCCGTCGGCTTGCCAGCACGGTGCCGCGCAGGCCCGCGCGGCAGGGCACCTGACCCGGAGGGACAGGATGACGGACACGACTTCCCGCACACACCTGACACGCTTCGACCGCAACGGCCGCCGAATCGAGGGCGGCGAGACCTCGGCGCTCTTCGTCCTCGTCTCGGTGGTGGCGACGCTCGGCGTCGTCGCCTACTCGCTCTTCCTCCTCAACCCCGACAACCGGGGCGATTTCCTGCCGTATTCGCTCGTGCTCATCGCCGAGACGATCCTGGTCGTCCAGGCGCTCCTGTCGATGTGGACGATCCTGGCCTCGGGCTACGATCCGCGCGATTTCCCGTACCACGAGGCGAAACGGCTGCTCATGCCGAGCGCCCCCGACGGCGACGACACCATGCGCCTGGGTGACCGCGATGTGCTCGTCGACGTCTTCATCACGGTCTACGGCGAGGATCTCGACGTCGTTCGGCGCACGGTCCGCGCCGCGGTGGCCCTACGCGGCGCGCATCGCACGTGGGTGCTCGATGACGGGCGATCGGATGCCGTGAAGGCGGCCGCCGCCGAGCTCGGCGCCTGGTACATCCGGCGCCTGAGCCCCAACGGCGCGAAGGCCGGGAATGTCAACCATGCCCTGTCGATCGCCAAGGGCGAGCTGTTCGCCGTCTTCGATGCGGACTTCGTGCCGCATCCCGACTTCCTCATCGAGACCGTTCCTTTCTTCAACGACGCGAACGTCGCGTTCGTGCAGACGCCGCAGGCGTACGGCAACCTCCACACCGTCATCGCCCGCGGCGCCGCGTACATGCAGACCGTGTTCTACCGATTCGCCCAACGCGGCCGCAACCGCTTCAACGCGGCCTTCTGCGTCGGCACGAACGTCATCTTCCGCCGCGCCGCGATCGACGACATCGGCGGCATCTACACGGATTCGAAGTCGGAGGACGTGTGGACGGCGCTCACCCTCCACGAGCGGGGGTGGCGCTCGGTGTACATCCCCGACGTCCTCGCCGTCGGGGATGCCCCCGAGACGATCGAGGCGTACAGCAAGCAGCAGCTGCGCTGGGCTACCGGTGGATTCGAGATCCTGCTGACCCACAACCCGCTGAGTCCGCGCCGCAAGCTCACCGGCGACCAGCGCATCCAGTACTTCGTGACGGCGACCTTCTACCTGACGGGAATCGCCCCACTGCTCCTGCTGCTCGTGCCGCCGCTGGAGATCTACTTCGACCTGCGGCCGATGAACCTGACGATCACGGCACTCACGTGGGCGATCTACTACGCCGGCTTCTACGCGATGCAGATCGTGCTCGCGTGGTTCGTCGTCGGCTCGTTCCGCTGGGAGACGCTCACCCTGTCGACCGTGTCGTTCCCGATCTACACGAAGGCGCTGTGGAACGTGCTGACCGGCAAGGACGTCGGCTGGCACGTCACCGGCACCGCATCGCAGCGCTCGCCCTTCAACTTCATCGTGCCGCAGCTGCTGTTCTTCGTCTTCCTCGCCCTCACCTCGGTGGTGGCGATCTGGCGAGACGCCAACGGCGGCGCGCTGTCGCTCGCGACCGCATGGAATGTGACGAACACGCTGATCCTCGCCGCCTTCGTCGGCACCGCGATCCACGAGCACCGCGCGGCGCGCAGGCCCCGATCCGCAATGCCCGCGACACCCGCGCCGGAGGACGAGGCGCCGGCCCTGATCACCATCGTGGCGCGGCCGCTGCCGGCCGCACGGGAGGAAGAAGCTGATGCGGTACCGGCAGTGCCGGCATCGCGTGCACAACGAGGAGGTGCCTCATGACCTGGGCCAATCGCTTCCGCCTGTTCTTCGGCCTGGTGGCCGTGCTCATCATCGTCGGCGCATGCACCGTCGCGTTCAACCAGCGCCAGTTGCGGGCCGACAGCACGACCGCGTCGTTCGCCGCGGAGCAGATCTCGGTCGGCAGCGTCTACGCCGGCACGATCGTCGAGCAGCTCGTCGAGCCCGGTGACGACGTCGAGGCCGGCGAGATCCTCTTCCGCGTGCGCAGCCCGATGCTGGCGCGGGATCTCGCCGCCGAGACCGTGACCGCCGACGACCTCGGCGTGGCGGTCGCCGCCGACGGCACGTTCGATGTCGTCGCGACGGTCGACGGCACGGTCTCGGAGGTGCACTCGCCCGTCGGCGACTTCGCTCAGACCGGCGAAGTGCTCGCCGACCTCGACCGCGC
Source organism: Microbacterium sp. 2FI (assembly GCF_005502885.1). Classification (GTDB taxonomy): domain Bacteria; phylum Actinomycetota; class Actinomycetes; order Actinomycetales; family Microbacteriaceae; genus Microbacterium. The sequence continues at coordinate 222,209 of NZ_SCMR01000003.1, read as the reverse complement.
CGGGACCCTGACGGTGGTCGCCGAATTCTCACTGAGCCCCCGCGACTACGGCCGGATCGGGATCGGCACGACGGTGGAGATGACCCTCCCCGACGACCGCACGATCCGCGGGCTCACCACCGACATCGACGTCGACACGCTCGACGGGCAGGCGATCGCGTCGATCACGATCGAGAGCGCGGGACTCCGGGCGCACACGATCGACGGCCTGTACAGCCCGGGAACCCCCGTGCGCGCGTCGCTGCTGCTGCGCGACGACGGCCCGCTCGCCGGCGTCTCCGATGTGGTGCGCGACTTCTTCTGGCGGATCGGCCTGTGATGCGGGGGCCGGCCCGGCGGACGAGGCAGCGGGCCCTCGGCATCGCCGTGGCGACGGGCATCGTCGCCACGATCGCGGCGTGCGCACCGACGACCGCGCCGCCCGCCACGACCCGTGGATGGCAGACGCCCGGTGCGTCGACGGATGCTGCGACAGAGGTCGCCGCGCTCCCGGTCGACCGCATCGCGGCCGACGTCGCCTCCCGCACGGCGGACGACCTGGCACCCCCGACGAATCGCTGGTACTCGGGGATCGCCTTCGAGACGCCCGAGCGGATCTTCCCGTTCCCGCTCGCCCTCGACCTGACGACCGCGTCGTTCGCGGTGTCGCTGCCCGGCGTCGCGGTGTCGCCGACGACGATCGCGACCGCGGAGGCGCCGGCGATCGGCGTCGGAGTCCCCGCCGACGACTACACCGTCGTCGCGGCGGATCCCGTCTCGGTGACGGTGCGCTTCACGAACGCGGGCGCACCCGTGGGCGATCTCACGACGGCATCCGGGTGGCCGGTCGTCGCCTTCACGGCCGCGACAGCGGTCGATCTGACCGCCGACACGACTCTGACCGCCGCGGGAGAGGGCGCCTGGACGGCGACCATCGGCGAGCAGGAGTTCGGGCTGCGGGCACCCGGCGCGGACGTGGCGGACGGCATCCTGAGTCTCCCCGCCGGAGCCACCGCGCAGTGGTTCGCCGTCCCCGCCGACTCCGATGCGTCCGCGTGGGCCGCCGCGCTCGACGACCCGATCACGGGTGTCGACACGTCGTACTCGACGAGCGACGATTCGGTCGCGACCCGCCTTTCGTACGCGGGCACGGACGCGACCGTCGTGGTGCCGCTCCCCGGGCGCGAGCCCGACGCCGGCTGCGACCTCGGCACGTTCGCGACGATCCACGGCACTGCCTCCGCCTGCGCGAGCACGACGCTGGAGTGGTCGGTGCCGCGCCGCGACGCCCTCGGCGCGTACGACCTCGACGGGCTCGACGGCAGCGCGCGCACCGCCCTCGCCGAGCAGATCGCGGCCGACCTCGCTGCGACCGAGCCCGTCCCCGCCGACACGTACTTCGGCGGCAAAGGGCTGGCGCGGCTGGGAGACCTGCTCGGGATCGCGCGGTCGATCGGCGACGAGGACCTCGCCGACCGGATCGCGGACCGGCTCGCCGACGAGTTCGCGCCGTGGACGGATCCGGACGGCTGCACAGACCGCGACGAGCGCTGCTTCGTCTACGACGACGCACTCCGTCTCGTCGTCGGTCGCACCCCGTCTTTCGGCGCCGAAGAGGGCAACGACCACCACTTCCACTACGGCTACTTCCTCGCAGCCGCCGCCGCCCTCGTCGAGGCGCGACCCGACAGCGGCGACGCGCTGGCGCCCGTCATCGACGCGCTCGCCGCCGATATCTCCGCCGGGGCTCCCGACGAGGCGCTGCCGGCGCTCCGCGTGTTCGATCCGTATCAGGGGCATTCCTGGGCGTCGGGGCTCTCCCCCTTCGCCGACGGCAACAACCAGGAGTCGAGCTCGGAGGCGGTGGCGGCCTGGAACGGCCTGGCCCGCTGGGCGAGCGCGCGCGGCGACCGCGGCCTCGAGGCGACGGCGCTGTGGCTGCTGTCCGCCGAAGCCGACGCTGCGCGCACGCAGTGGCTCGCGCCCGATCTCGCCGGGTTCGCCGGCTACGAGCACGAGATCGTGTCGCTCGCGTGGGGCGGCAAGCGCGAGTACGCGACGTGGTTCAGCGCCGAGCCGTCGGCGATCCTCGGCATCCAGGTGCTGCCGATCGGACCGATCGCGCTGGACTACCTCGCCGGCGATCCCGAAGGCGTCGCGAGACGAGTCGCGGAGGCGGGTGGAGATGCCGCGTTCGACGGCGCATTGGGCGAGTACGTGCTGGCGTACTCGGCGCTGGGCGACGACGACGCGCGCGCGCGCGCCGCGGAGATCGTGGAGGGACTGGATGCCGATTCCCTCGACGACGGCACCTCGCTCTCGGCCATCCTCGCGTGGCTGGCGGCGGTCGATCTCGCCGGTGCGGGCGCGCGGTGAGCCGCCTCGACCGCGCGGAGCGCCGCCGATAACGTCGTCTCCATGAACACGACCGGCAGCATCCCGGCGGACGCCTTCTCGATCCGCAGCGCCTTCGGCCGCCGCGCGATCGGCCTGTCGGTCGCCGCCGCCGTCGGTGGTTTCCTCTTCGGTTTCGACTCCTCGGTGATCAACGGCGCCGTCGACTCGATCTCGCAGGACTTCGCCATCAACGACGTTCTCACGGGGTTCGTCGTGGCGATCGCGCTGCTGGGCTGCGCGGTCGGCGCGATCCTCGCCGGGAACCTGTCCGACCGCTGGGGGCGGCTGCGGGTGATGTTCATCGGCGCCCTGCTGTTCTTCGTCAGCTCGCTCGGCGCCGGCCTCGCCTTCTCGGTGTGGGACCTCGCGCTCTGGCGCGTCGTCGGCGGCCTCGGCATCGGCATCGCCTCGGTGATCGCCCCCGCCTACATCGCCGAGATCGCGCCCCGGCAGATCCGCGGTGGCCTGGCCTCGCTCCAGCAGCTCGCCATCACGCTCGGCATCTTCGCCGCCCTGCTCTCGGACGCCCTCCTCGCCGGTGCCGCCGGGGGTGCGGACAACGTGCTGTGGCTCGGACTCGAGGCGTGGCGCTGGATGTTCATCGTGGGCGTCATTCCCTCGGCGGTCTACGGAATCCTGGCCTTCACGCTGCCGGAGTCGCCGCGCTTTCTGCTCGCCAAGGGTCGCACCGACGAAGCGCGCACGATCTTCGCGCAGCTGGTTCCCGAGGCCGATCTCGACCACACCATCCGCGACCTGCAGACGGCGATCGAGTCCGACCGCAAGAACGCCGGCGTCTCCCTGCGGGGGCCGGTGCTGGGCCTCCAGCGGATCGTGTGGGTCGGCATCATCCTGTCGGTCTTCCAGCAGTTCGTCGGCATCAACGTGATCTTCTACTACTCCACGAGCCTCTGGCAGTCGGTGGGCTTCGACGAGAGCAACTCGTTCGCGATCAGCGTCGCGACCTCGGTGACGAACGTGCTGGTGACCCTCGTCGCGATCTTCCTGGTCGACCGCGTCGGCCGCAAGCCGATCCTGCTCACCGGCTCGGTGATGATGGCCCTGTCGCTGGGGCTCATGGCCATCGCGTTCCTGTTCGCCGTGACCGATTCCGCCGGCGAGGTCGTCCTCCCCGCACCGTGGGGCCCCATCGCCCTCGTCGCCGCGAACGTCTTCGTCATCGGGTTCGGCGCCTCGTGGGGCCCGTTGGTCTGGGTGCTCCTCGGCGAGATCTTCCCGAGCCGCATCCGCGGCAAGGCGCTCGGCGTCGCCGCAGGCGCGCAGTGGATCGCGAACTTCCTCATCACGATCTCGTTCCCGGCGATGTCGTCGTGGTCGCTGCCGCTCACCTACGGCATGTACGCGACGTTCGCCGCACTGTCGTTCTTCTACGTGCTGCTGCGGATCCCCGAGACGAAGGGCATGGACATCGAGCAGACCGAGACCCTCTTCACCCACAAGGGCGCGAAGACGGACTGATCGGGGCGCTGTCGTCAACCCCGCATAGGATCGACGGATGCCCTCCCTCGGCGAGATGATCGCACCCCGCCGTCTGGGCACGGATTTCCGCTGGCTGCTCTCGTCGTCGTGGACGAGCAACCTGGGCGACGGCATCGCGCTGTCGGCGGCGCCGCTGCTGATCGCCTCGATGACCTCGTCGCCGATCCTGGTCGCCTCGGGCGCGATGATGCAGTTCCTGCCCTGGCTGCTGTTCGGTCTGTTCGCAGGGTCCGTCGCCGACCATCACGATCGCCGGCGACTCGTCATGATCGCCAACAGCGCACGAGCCGTCGTCGTGCTGGCACTCGTCGTCTTCATCGTCACCGGCTACGCGAACGTCTGGCTGGTGCTGGCGACCGCGTTCCTCTACGGCACCGCCGAGGTGTTCGCCGATTCTGCCGGCAGCACCCTGCTGCCCATGCTCGTGCGCCCGGCCGACCTCGGCATCGGCAACGCGCGCCTCCAGGCCGGCTATCTCGTCGCGAATCAGCTCGCCGGGCCGCCGCTGGGCGCCTTCCTCTTCGCGGTCGGGTCGTTCTGGCCCTTCGTCGTGCAGATCGTCTGCGTCTCGCTCGCGGTGATCCTCATCTCGCGGATCGCCCACACGCCGGTGCCGGAGCAGGCAGCGACGCCCGAGGGCGCGAAGCCGCATCCGATCCGCGAGGGCCTGCGGTGGCTCCGCGCCAACCCGCCCGTGCGCACGCTCGTGCTCATCATCCTGGTCTTCAACATCACGTGGGCGGCACCGTGGAGCATCCTCGTGCTCTACGCGACCGAGCACCTGAACATGGGGGCGGTCGGCTTCGGCGCCCTCACCACGGCTTCCGCGCTCGGCGGGCTCATCTCCGTCGCCGGCTTCGGCTGGCTGGAGCGCCACGTCTCGTTCGCGACGCTCATGCGCGTGTGCCTCAGCCTCGAGGTGCTGATGCACCTCGCCTTCGCACTCACGACGACGGGCTGGGTGGCCTTCGCGCTGATGTTCGGGTTCGGTGCGTATGCCTTCGTGTGGGCGACGATCTCGACCACGGTGCGCCAGCGCCTCGTGCCGATGGAGCTGCAGGGCCGCATCGCGTCGGTCAACATGGTCGGCGTCTTCGGCGGTCTTGTGATCGGACAGCTGCTCGGCGGGCTCATCGCGCAGGCGTGGGGGCTGACGGCGCCGTGGTGGTTCGCCTTCGGCGGCTCGGCGATCACGCTGCTGCTGGTGTGGCGCCCGATCTCGAACATCGCGGCGGCGAAGCCCGTGATCGGCGAGGAAGCCTAGGGCCGACCGGCCTCCGTGTCAGCGCTCGAGCCGATGTCCCGGGCGGGCTGCAGCAGCATCCCCCCAGTCAACCAGCGCTCAGTCCTCGAACGCGCCGTAGGCCTCGAGCGTGTTCGCGGCCAGCTGTGCGCACAGCTCGTCCACCTCGACACCCAGCTCGGCGGCCATGAAGCGCACCGTCACCGGAATCAGGTACGGCGCGTTCGGGCGACCCCGATGCGGCACGGGCGTGAGGAACGGCGCATCCGTCTCGACGAGGATCCGATCGCGCGGGATCACCGCCAGCGCGTCGCGCAGGTTCTGCGCGTTCTTGAACGTCACGTTCCCCGCGAACGACAGGTAGTACCCGTGCTCCCCCGCGATCCGCGCCATCGCATCGTCGCCCGAGAAGCAGTGGAAGACCGTCCGCTCCGGCGCACCCACCCGCTCGAGGGTTTCGAGCACGGCGTCATGCGCGTCGCGATCGTGGATCTGCATCGCGACGCCGTGCTTCTTCGCGAGTGCGATGTGCGCCTCGAAGCTCTCGAACTGGGCCGGAACTCCGTCCTCGTCCGTCCGGAAGAAGTCGAGCCCCGTCTCGCCGATCGCGCGGACGCGCGGCTGCGCCGCGAGCTCGTCGATCACGCCGATCGCCTCGTCGAGGCGTCCCGCGGCCGCGTAAGCCGGCGCCTCGTTGGGGTGGATCGCGACGGCCGCCAGCACCCGGGGATGGGATGCCGCAGCCCACGCCGACCAGCGCGACGACTCGATGTCGCCGCCGGCCTGCACAACTCCGATCACACCGACGGCGGCGGCGCGCTCGAGCTGGTCGTCGAGCGTCAGCGGCTCGTCGCCGTCGGCGATCTCGAGGTGCGCGTGGTTGTCGTACACCGGAACGCCGAGCGGATCCGGTGCCGCCGGCCAGCGGATGTCGCGCTTGCCGTCGTTGTGACGCTCGCGGACGTAGCCGCTCGGGTCGGTCGCCTCACTCACGGCACGTCCCACTCTCTCGCGTCAGAGGCACCGTCGCGCCGAGAAATCGGGACGCGGTAGCCGGAAATCGGGACACGGATGCTGCGGACCGGGCTAGACCGACTGCTCGACGCGCGGGAACAGCGGCGCAAGAGCGCTCACGCTCGAGCCGGGCTCGAGCACACCCCAGCCACCGGCCTCGCGGATCGGCTGATCCTGCAGGCGCCCGATCGACTCCGCCGCGCCGAGGGCGATCCACAGCTTCTCGGTCGAAGCCGGCATCACCGGTGACAGCAGCACTGCGAGCGCGCGCAGACCCTCGGCCGCCGTGTAGAGCACGGTGCCGAGCCGCGCACGCTGCGCCTCGTCCTTCGCGAGCGCCCAGGGCTCGTTCTCGGTGATGTACAGGTTCAGCGCATCCACGATCGTCCAGATCGACGAGATCGCCTCATCGATGCGGAAACGCTCGATCGCCGCGTCGGCTGCGGCTGCGGCATCCGCCACGATCCGCTGAATGGCCAGGTCACCATCGAGATACTCGCCCGCCGCGGGCAGCACACCCTCGAAATAGCGCTCGATCATCGCGGTCGTGCGCGACGCGAGGTTGCCGAACCCGTTGGCGAGCTCGGCCTGATAGCGAGCGGAGAGGTCTTCCCACGAGAACGAGCCGTCCTGTCCGAACGCGATCGCCGAGAGGAAGTAGAAACGGTACGCGTCCGACCCGAACACGTCGGTGATCTCGGTGGGCGCGATGCCGGTGAGCTTCGACTTCGACATCTTCTCGCCGCCGACGAGAAGCCAGCCGTGGGCGAAGACCCCGCGCGGCACGTCGAGCCCCGCAGCCATCAGCATCGCGGGCCAGATGACTGCGTGGAAGCGCAGGATGTCCTTGCCGACCACGTGATACGCCGGCCAACGGCGCTCGAACTGCTCACCGTCGTCGCCGTAGCCGATCGCCGTGGCGTAGTTCAGCAGCGCATCGACCCACACGTAGATGACGTGCTGCTCGTCCCACGGCACCTTGATGCCCCAGTCGAACGCCGAACGCGAGATCGAGAGGTCCTTCAGGCCGTTCTTCACGAACGAGACGACCTCGTTGCGCGCAGACTCAGGCCGGATGAAGTCCGGCTGCGTGCGATACAGCTCGAGCAGACGGTCCTGGAACTCGCTCAGCTTGAAGAAGTAGTTCTTCTCCTTGAGCAGCTCCAGCGGCTTCGAGTGGATCGCGCAGACCTTGAGGCCCTCGAAGGGTCCGGTGCCGTCGACGATCTCGGACTCGGGCTTGAACTCCTCGCAGCCCACGCAGTACAGCGCCTCGTACTCGCCGGCGTAGATGTAGCCGCGGTCGAAGATGGCCTGCACGAACTGCTTGACGCGCTCCTCGTGGCGCTCCTGGGTCGTGCGGATGAAGTCGTCGTTCGCGACGTCGAGCGTCTCGAGCACCGGGAACCACGACTCGGTGACGAGCTTGTCGACCCACGCCTGCGGCGTCACGCCGTTCGCGGCGGCGGCACGGAGCATCTTCTGACCGTGCTCGTCGGTGCCCGTCAGCATCCACGTGTCATCGCCCGCCTGGCGGTGCCAGCGCGCGAGCGTGTCGACCGCCACGGTCGTGTAGCCGTGGCCGATGTGGGGCACGTCGCTCGGATAGTAGATCGGCGTCGTGATGTAGAAGCTGCGGCCGGAAGTCACCCGAGGATTCTAGTCGGGACGGATGCCGCGCCCCCTCCGCGTGACAGGAGCGCGGTCCCCGCGCGTGGCGAAGGACGATTTCGTCACATTCCCCGCGATCGGGTGCGCGACGCAGGTCATCCGCGGGCCGCGAGCGCCGCCTGGTACAGCTCGCGGCTCGAGTGACCCGTGTGGGCCGACACCTCACCGGCGGCATCCTTCAGCCGGATGCCGGCGCGCACGAGCTCCTGCACCTGGGCGACCGCGTCGGGGAAGGCCACCTCGCGCGGCACCGCCCCGGCGACGACCACGACGAGTTCACCGCGGACCCCGGGCTCGGCCCACGCGGCGAGCTCTACGAGGCTGCCGCGCGCGACCTCCTCGTAGAGCTTCGTCAGCTCGCGGCACACCGCGGCGGGGCGGTCGCCCCCGAAGACGGCGGCCATGTCGACGAGGGTCGCGGCGACGCGTGTGGGCGCGTCGAAGAACACCATCGTGCGGGGTTCGGCGGCGAGCGCGCGGAAGGCGGTGAGCCGCTCCCCCGACTTGCGCGGAACGAAGCCCTCGAACGTGAACCGGTCGGTCGGAAGCCCCGACACCGCGAGCGCGGTCAGCACGGCGCTCGGGCCGGGGATCGCGGTGACCGTGACACCGGCTGCGGCCGCGGCTGCGACGAGCGCGTAGCCCGGATCGCTCACCGTCGGCATGCCGGCATCGCTCAGGATCAGCACGTCCTTCTCGCGGCCGAGTTCGACGATCTCGGCCGCGCGATCCTTCTCGTTGTGGTCGTGCAACGCGATGAGGCGCGGACGGTTGGCGACGCCGAGGGCGGCGAGCAGGCGCTGGGTCGTGCGGGTGTCTTCGGCTGCGACCACGGTCACCTGTTCGAGAGCCTCGACGAGGCGCCGCGAGGCATCCCCGAGATTTCCGATCGGCGTCGCCGCGAGGATGATCACGGCCCCAGCCTACGGTGCGGGTCAGGGCAGGTCACAGGGTCGTCCCGCTTACACTTGCCGGGTGACGCACGAGACCCGACCGGACGCGACCGCGCCCGTCGGGACACCGCCACAGCTGCTGCCACCGCTGCTGCCGCCCATGCCGCGGCCGAGTCTGTACGACCGCTTCCGGGAGCGGCTCGCGACGGATCCCCGTGCGGCCCGCCTCTACGACTGGCTCGGCCCGGCGCTCGTGCTGCTGATCGCGGCGGTGCCCCGCCTCTGGGATCTCGCGAACCCGCACGACCTGATGAACCAGTTCGACGAGACCTACTACGTCAAGGACGCGTGGACCCTGTCGCAGCTCGGCTACGAGGGCGCGTGGCCGTCCGACGCGAACGAGCGCTTCCTCTCAGGCGACGTCGGCGCGTTCACCACCGACCCCGCCTTCGTCGTGCATCCCCCGCTCGGGAAGTGGATCATCGCGCTCGGCATGGGCGCCCTCGGCCCGACGACCGGCTGGGGCTGGCGCATCACGACCGCGCTCCTCGGCATCGCCGCCGTCCTCGTGCTGATGCTGCTCGCCAAACGCCTGACCCGCTCGACGACATTCGCCGTCGTCGCGGGCCTGCTCATGGCGATCGACGGGCTCGCGATCTCGATGAGCCGTGTGGCGCTCCTCGACATGCCGCTGACCTTCTTCGTGCTGCTCGGCTTCCTCTTCGTGCTGCTCGATCGAGAGCGGACCATGGCACGCATCGCGATGACGGTCGCAGCACGCGCCGACGGCGACGAACCGCCGGCGTGGGGTCCGGTGCTGTGGAACCGGCCCTGGATCCTCGCCGCCGGCGTGGCGCTGGGTGCGGCATCCGCCGTCAAATGGTCGGGCGTGTGGGTGCTCGCCGGACTCGGGATCTACCTCGTCGTGACCGACGCGCTGGCGCGACGCCGCGCAGGCGTGCGGTTGTGGCCGGCCGACGCGCTGCGACAGGGCGTCGCGACGTTCACGCTGCTCGTGCCGGTCGCCGTCCTCGTCTACATCGCGTCGTGGACGGGGTGGCTCGTCACCGACGGCGGGTATGACCGGCACTCCGCCGATGCCGCGCCCGCGACAGGCGTGTGGTCGTGGGTGCCGGTGGCGTTCCAGAGCCTCTGGCAGTACCACGTCACGATGTTCGGTGCGGCGTCCCGGATCACCTCGCCCCACACCTACGACAGCCCGGCCTGGCAGTGGCCGCTGCTGATCCGGCCGACGATGATGTACTTCCGCACGGATCCGGAGGGAACGCGCGCGATCTCGACGCTGCCGAATCCGCTCATCTGGTACGCGGGCGTCGCGGCGGTGCTCTACCTCGCCTATCGGTTCGTCGTCGCGCGCGACTGGCGCTACGCGCTCGTGCTGACCGGGATCGGCGTCACCTACGTGCCGTGGCTCTTCTATCCCGATCGCACGGTGTTCCAGTTCTACACGGTGCTGACACTCCCCTTCATGCTGCTCGCGCTCACGTTCGCGCTGCGCGACATCGCCGGACCCCGGCACGCCGAGGACTATCGGCGCCTCACCGGGCAGCGGCTCGTGTGGGTGTTCCTCGGGGTCTCCGTCGCGCTGTCGATCTACTGGTATCCGGTCGTCGCGGCCGTCGCGGTGCCGTACGAGTTCTGGCACAGCCACATGTGGCTGGCGTCGTGGGGCGCGTAGCGCGTTGTCACAGGTGCGCCGGGTCGGTGACCGGCAGTCGGCAGACGAAATCGCTGCAGTCGTAGGCCGTCGGACGGCCTTGCTGCGTGGTCCGCCCGTCGAACAGCGTGAAGCCCGCAGCCGACCACGCGCGCGCCTGATCGGTCGTTGCGACGGCGACGAGGTCGGGGCGCTTGGCGTGCGCCGCCGCCGCGAGCCGCGCCGCCGGCTCATCGGCGACGACGACGATCTGGTGCGGTGCCGTCGCGAGCGCGGCCGCCGCGCGCAGCAGCGATCCGTGCGCGAGGGGCTGCGCGAGAGCGGCGGGGGCATGCCGGGTCACGATGCGTGCGGCGAGCTCGCGGTAGCGGTCGCCGGTACCCAGCGTCCAGAGCGCGAGGGATGCGTCGGCGAGGGATGCCGGGCCTGAAGGCTCGTCCCCGTCGGAGGCGGCATCCGGCGCCGCGATGCCGTGCGCGACCAGCATCGGATCCCCGCCGCCGGGAGCCGTCGGCTCGGCATCGCCGCGCGTGCACGCGTCGACGAGCTCGCGCGCCCGCACCGCGAAGACAGGATCGCCCGAGGCGACGGCGAGCGCGATGAGGCCGCCCGCCAGCTGTCCGTAGTCGGCGAGGGTGGCCCGGGCATGCGAGGGGATCTCGTCGAGGGATGCTCGCACCAGAGCTCCGCCGGGCGAGACGTTCGTCGTCAGCACCGCCTCCGCCGCGCGGCGTGCAGCTTCGATCCAGCGAGGTTCGTCGAGGCGCGACCCGGCACGGGCGAGGGCGCCGATGGCGAGCCCGTTCCATCCGGTGACGATCTTGCCGTCGACGGCCGGAGGACTCAGCGCCGCGCGGGCGGCGGCATCCCTCGCGTAGTACCCGCCCTCGCTGCGTGCGCCGTCGATCCACGACTCCGAGTCCTGAGCCGCACCGAACCCTCCCGACGGCTGCAGGACCACGTCGAGGAGGAAACCCGCGATGCCGCGCGCGCTGCGCTCGTCGCCGGCGTCGAGGGCGACGTCGAGCAGCTGCGCGTTGTCGGTCAGCATCCGCTCGTAATGCGGCACCGTCCAGTCGCGCCGCGTCGCGTAGCGGAAGAAGCCGCCTTCGACACCGTCTCGAAGCGGCGACGCCGCCATCGCGACGAGCGCGCGATCGGCGACGACGGATGCTGCGCCCGCCGCCTCGCGGATCGCGCGCGCCTGCAGGAACCGCAGTGCCGTCGCGACGGGGAACTTCGGCGCCGACGGGTCACCACCGCCGAAACCGCCGTACTCGGCATCCTCGCGCGCCGCGAGCGCGCGTGCCGCCGCGGCGAGCGCGTCGACCGAGGGCGGCGCCGCCCCGTCGCCCGACCGTTCGTCGGCAGCGCTCGCCCGCACCTCGGCGAGTGCCGACACGATCGCCGCGGCCGTGCCGTCGATCTGCTCGCGGCGTTCGCTCCAGGCCTCGCGCACGGCCGCGAGCACCTGGCGGAACGCGGGGAGGCCGCCGCGCGGCTCGGGCGGGAAGTAGGTTCCCGCGAAGAAAGGGTGCCCCTCGGGGGTCGTGAACACCGTCAGTGGCCAGCCGAGGCTCGGCGTGAACGCCGCTGCGGCCGCCATGTAGGCGGCATCCACCTCGGGATGCTCTTCGCGGTCGACCTTGATCGCGACGAAGCCGGCGTCGAGGTCGGCGGCCGTCGCGGCGTCGGCGAACGACTCGCGCGCCATCACATGGCACCAGTGGCACGTCGAGTAGCCGATCGACACCATCACCGGCACATCTCGCTCGCGCGCCCGCGCAAAGGCCTCCTCACCCCACGGGAACCACGAAACCGGATTGTCGGCGTGCGCCCGCAGGTACGGGCTCGTGGTGTCGGCGAGTCGGGAGGCCATGTCGGCGCCGGTCCGTCGGGCAGCCGATCAGTTGACCTCGTCGGGGTGGGCGCTGACGCGTCCCGTCCCCTCGCCCGGGTCGAGGGCGTCGATCGCGGCCATCTCGGCGTCGGTGAGCGTGAAGTCGAAGACGTCGAGGTTCTCCTCGAGGCGCTCGCGGCGAACGGACTTCGGGAACACGATGAAACCGTGCTGCAGGTGCCAGCGCAGCACCGCCTGAGCGGGCGTCTTGCCGTGCGCTGCCGCGGCGGAGGCGACCGGTTCGGCGCCGAAGAGGTCGTACTTGCCCTGTCCGAGGGGTCCCCACGCCTCGATGCGCACGTCATGGGCGGCAGCCCAGTCGGTGATCTCGCGCTGCTGGTAGGCGGGGTGCAGTTCGATCTGGTTGACCGCGGGGACGACGCCGGTCGCCGCGACGATGCGCTCGAGGTGTGCGACGAGGTGGTTCGAGACGCCGATGCTGCGCGCGAGGCCGGCCTCGCGCAGCTCGATGACGCGCTCCCACGCGTGGACGTAGTTGTCTTTCGCCGGGGTCGGCCAGTGCACGAGGTAGAGGTCGACGTGGTCGAGTCCGAGCTTGTCGAGGCTCTCGCCGATCGCGGCGCGCGGCTCGTCGCCGTCGTGGCGGTCGTTCCACAGCTTCGTCGTGACGTAGAGGTCGGCCCGCGAGATGCCACTCGCGGCGATCGCGGCACCCACGCCCTCTTCGTTGCCGTAGATGGCTGCCGTGTCGATGTGGCGGTAGCCGACCTCGAGGGCTTCCGTCACCGCACGCTCGGTGTCGGTCGGCGGAACCTTGAACACGCCGTAGCCGAGCTGGGGGATGCTGAGGCCGTCGTTGAGGGGAACCGTGGAGATCGTCATGGATCCAGCCTAGGCGCGGGTTCGGGCGCGGTGGCGGGAGTCCTTGGTTCGGCAGCCGGCGGAGCAGAGGAAAGCCCACACGGTCGATGCGGTACCACCGCCATTGCAGATCCGCGCGCGTGGGTCCCGCGGGACGCCGGCCCGGGCGCCATGCGCAGTACGATCGAAGGCTATGCCCGCGCCCGAACCCGTGATCATCTACCCGCCGGAGCTGCCCGTCAGCGCCGCACGGGACGAGATCGCGCGCGCCATCCGCGACAACCAGGTCGTGATCGTTGCCGGCGCGACCGGATCGGGCAAGACGACCCAGCTGCCGAAGATCTGTCTCGAGCTCGGTCGCGAGCGCATCGCGCACACGCAGCCCCGGCGCATCGCCGCCCGCACGATCGCCGAGCGCATCGCCGAAGAGCTGCAGGTTCCACTCGGCTCGACCGTCGGCTACAAGGTGCGCTTCACCGACAAGGTGTCGGCCGACACGCGCGTCGCGCTCATGACCGACGGCATCCTCCTCAACGAGATCCATCGCGATCGACTGCTGCGCCGCTACGACACGATCATCGTCGACGAAGCGCACGAACGCTCGCTCAACGTCGACTTCCTGATCGGCTACCTCACCCGCATCCTCCCCCAGCGCCCCGACCTGAAGGTGATCGTCACCAGCGCCACGATCGACCCCGAGAGCTTCGCCCGGCACTTCGCCGCCCCCGACGGCACTCCTGCTCCCGTCATCGAGGTCTCGGGCCGCACCTACCCGGTCGAGATCCGCTACCGTCCGCGCACCGCCGATGCCGACGACGACGTCGACGGCATCACGGGCGCCCTGCGCGAACTCGACCGCGAGCCGGCGGGGGATGTTCTCGTGTTCCTCCCCGGCGAGGCGGAGATCCGCGATGCGACGGATGCCGTGCGGGGAATGTACGCGAAGGATGCCGCACCGACCGAGGTGCTGCCGCTCTACGGCCGCCTCTCTGCCGCCGAACAGCACCGTGTGTTCGAGCGCTCGGCGGTCGCGGGCGTCCGGCGCCGCGTGATCCTCGCCACGAACGTGGCCGAGACCAGCCTCACCGTCCCCGGCATCCGCTACGTCGTCGACACCGGCACCGCGCGCATCTCGCGCTACAGCAATCGCACGAAGATCCAGCAGCTCCCGATCGAGGCGATCTCGCAGGCGTCGGCGCAGCAGCGCTCGGGCCGCGCCGGCCGAACGTCGCCGGGCATCGCGATCCGCCTCTACGGCGAGGACGACTTCACGACACGCGACGCGTTCACCGAGCCCGAGATCCTGCGCACGAGCCTCGCCGCCGTCATCCTGCAGATGCTCGCGCTCGGCTTCGGCGACATCACGGCGTTCCCCTTCCTCACGCCCCCCGACTCGCGCGGCGTCAAAGCTGCCTTCGACCTGCTGATCGAGCTGGGCGCCGTCGCGCCCGAGCGCGGCGGCACGACGCTCACCACCATCGGCCGCCAGATCGCGCGGCTGCCGATCGACCCGCGCTTCGCGCGCATGCTCGTCGAGGCTGAGCGGACGGGCGTTCTCGCCGCGCTTCTCCCGATCGTCGCGGGCATGTCGATCCAGGACGTCCGCGAGCGGCCGGAGGAGCGCCGCGAAGAGGCCGACCGCCTCCATGCACGCTTCGCCGACCCGACCAGCGACTTCCTGAGTCTGCTGAACCTGTGGAACCACCTGCAGGAGCAGCAGGCCGCCCTCGGCTCGAGCGCCTTCCGCCGCATGTGCCGCGCCGAGCACCTGAACTACGTGCGCGTGCGGGAGTGGGTCGACGTCCACCGCCAGCTGAGCACGCTCATCGGCAAGAAGGCCCGCGGCGGCGCGGCGGCCGCTGCCGCCATCACGTCGGCCGACCCCGACGAGGTGCACAAGGCGATCCTGGCCGGGCTCCTCTCGCACATCGGGATCATCGACGAGCGCACACGCCCCGCGGCGAAGTCCGCTCCCACCCGCGGCGGCGCGGACTACCTCGGCGCGCGCGGAGCGCGCTTCGCGATCTTCCCCGGCTCCGGGCTCAAGAAGAAGCGCCCGACCGCGGTCATGGCCGCCGAGCTCGTCGAGACGTCGCGGCTCTTCGCCCGCACCGTCGCCGCGATCGATCCGGCCTGGGCGGAGTCGCTCGCGGGCGATCTCGCCAAGCGGCAGCTGAGCGAGCCCCATTGGTCGAAGACGCAGGGCGCGGCATCCGCGTACGAGAAGGTGACGCTCTTCGGCGTCGAGATCATCCCGAAGCGCCGGGTGCAGCTCTCGCGCTTCGACCGGCCGCTCGCGCGCGAGCTGTTCGTGCGCCACGCGCTCGTCGACGGCGAATGGGACTCGTCGCACCTCGACAAGCGGCTCACCGCCTTCGAGCGGCGGAACCTCGAGCTCCGCCGCCGCCTCGAGAAGGTCGAGGAGCGCGAGCGGCGCCGCGACATCCTCGTGGGCGACGAGGCCGTGTACGCGTTCTACGACGCGCGCCTTCCGCGAGACGTCTTCGACCTGCGCTCTTTCGAGGCGTGGTGGCGGGATGCCGCCGCCCGCACGCCGCGGCTTCTCGACATGACCGAGGCCGACCTCGTCGACGAGGCGTCGCGCGGCGACGAACGCGACTTCCCCGCGCGGTGGCGACAGGGAGACCAGGTGCTCTCGCTCGCCTACCGCTTCGAGCCGGGCGCCGCCGACGACGGCGTCACCGCGGTCGTGCCGCTCGCCCTCCTCGCACAGCTGCGCGACGACGGGTTCGACTGGCAGGTTCCGGGGCTGCGCGACGAGCTGATCGCCGGTCTCCTCCGCTCGCTTCCGAAGGCGATCCGCCGTCACGTGGTGCCGGCCGCGGACTGGGCGGCGACCTTCGCCGCGGATCTCGCCGGCAGCGGACCGGAGTCGCACGAGGGTCTTCCGCCGACAGCGCTCCGCGATGCGCTCGCCTCCCGCATCCAGCGCGTCGCGAACCAGCCGGTGACCGCGGCCGACTTCGATCTCGAGCGCGTCCCCGGGCACCTGCGCGTCTCGTTCCGCGCCGTCGACGCGCGCGGCCGCGCGGTCGGGTCGAGCCGCGACCTCGGCGACCTGCAGCAGCGTCTCTCGCAGCGCGCGCGAGACGCCGTCTCGCAGACCCTCACCCGCGGGTCGCTGACCGCTCCCGGGTCCCAGAGCGAGGAGCGAAGCCCTGAGACGAAGCGCACTCCCGCCCCGGCGGCCGCTCCTCCCGTAGCCGAGCAGTCCGGCCTCACCGCCTGGACCTTCGACGACCTCCCCGACGTCGTCGACACCCGGGTCGCCGGCGGCGTCGTGCGCGGCTACCCGTCGCTCGTCGACGACGGCGCGAGCGTGTCGCTGCGCATCCAGACGACGCCTGCGGCCGCCGAATCCGCCACCCGCGCGGGCGCACGGCGCCTCGTGCTGCTCGCGGTGCCGTCGCCGTCGGCATATGTTCTCGAGCACCTGACCTCCGCCGAGAAGCTCGCGCTCGCAGCATCCCCGTACGCGTCGGCGAAGGCGCTCATCGAAGACTGTCGTGTCGCCGTCGCCGATGCCGTCATCGCGCGCACCGTCGGCGACGGGGTGATCCGCACCCGCGCCGACTTCGATCGGGTGCGCGACGCGCTGTCGGCCGTCGTCGTCGACGAGCTGTTCGACGCCGTCTCGCTCGTCGCCCGCATCCTCACGGCGACCCGTGACGTCGAGCGCGCGATGCGCGCGCAGAACTCGATGGTGCTCCTCGGCTCGCTCGGCGACGTCAAGGCCCAGGTCGCGGGGCTCGTGTTCCCGGGCTTCGCATCGCGCATCGGCCTCGCGCGGCTCGCGCATCTGCCGCGGTATCTCCGCGGTGCTCTCGAACGCTTGAACGTGCTCGCCGACAGCCCCGGTCGCGATCGCCAGCGGCTCACCGAGTTCGAGCGGGCGGCATCCGTCTTCGCCGAGGCCGGTGGCACGCTGCCGCTCCCCGCCGACGCCTCCCCGGCGCTCACGCGCACCCGCTGGCTGCTCGAGGAGTACCGCGTGAGCCTGTTCGCACAGCACCTCGGCACCGCCGAGGCGGTGTCGCTGCAGCGCATCCAGAAGGCGTCGCGCGAGTAGGTGCGCGAGTAGATTGGCCCCATCATGACCAGAGCAATCGTCCACACCGCGTTCGGCGGCGCCGAGGTCCTGCACGAGATCGAGATCTCCGAGGCCCTTCCCGGCGACGGCGAGGTCGCGATCCGCGTCCAGGCGGCAGGCGTGAACCCGATCGACTACAAGCTGCGCGCGGGTCTGCGCGCCTCGACCCCGCTCGACGGCCCTCGACGCGTCGGCAGCGACGGCGCCGGCGTCGTCACGGCGGTCGGCGCCGGCGTCGACGGCCTCCGCCCGGGCGAGCCCGTCGCATTCTTCGGTGCCAGGGGTTCGTACGCGACCGATGTCGTCGTCGACGCGTCGCGGGTGTTCCCCCGCCCCGCGGGCGTGAGCGCTGCAGAAGGCGCCGCCCTCGGCATCCCGATCGGCACGGCCTATCAGGCTCTGCGCTCGCTCGCCGTCGGTCCGGGCGACACGCTACTCATCCACGGCGGCTCGGGGGCGGTCGGTCAGGCCGCCGTCCAGTTCGCGGTGCTGTGGGGCGCGCGCGTGATCGCCACGTCATCCGAGCGCCGGTTCGACCGCGTACGCGCGCTCGGCGCGACCCCGGTCGCCTACGGCGACGGGCTCACCGACCGCGTGCGGGAACTCGCACCCGACGGCATCACGGTCGCGCTCGACGCGGCCGGCACCGACGAGGCCCTGCAGACCTCGGTCGATCTCGTCGCCGACCGGTCGCGCATCGCGACGCTCGTTCGCGGGCGGGATGCCGCAGCCCTCGGCATCCGCGCCTTCTCGGGTGGGTCGCCCGAGCCCCTGACGCCGCGACAGCAGGGCTGGCGCGCCGAGGCCGTTCCCGTCGCACTCGCGCTGCTCGCAGCCGGGCGGTTCTCGATCGAGCTCGGCCCGGCGCTTCCGCTCGCAGACGCGGCAGAGTCACACCGCCTCGTCGAGGCCGGGGTCGACGGCAAGGTCACACTGACCCCGTAGACCACCACTGCAACAGTTCGACACACGGATCACACCTCGGGGCACCGCGGCTCGACAATGGATCGCATGTCCGAGTCCCCGCGCGCCTTCGCGACGACGCAGGTGCAGGCGGGTTACACCGCCGGCGTCGCCGAGAACACCGCCGTGCCCCCCATCCACCAGTCGAACGCGTTCGAGTTCGGCTCGCTGAGCGAGGCTCGCGACCTGTTCGCGCTGCGCCGAGACGGCAACATCTACTCGCGCGCGGCGAACCCGACCGTGCTCGTGTTCGAGCGCCGCGTCGCCGCGCTCGAAGGCGGGATCGCGGCGGCGGGCGTCTCGTCGGGCCAGGCGGCCGTCGCCGTCGCCCTCCTCGCGCTCGCCAAGCAGGGCGAGCACATCGTCGCCGCCCGCCAGCTCTACGGCGGCACGATCGACCTGCTGGCGGACACGTTCGCCGATTGGGGCATCGCCGTCACCTTCGTCGACCAGGACGACGCGGCCGCGTGGGCGGCCGCCGCGCGTCCCGAGACCCGCGCGTTCTTCGCCGAGTCGATCACGAACCCGATCGCCCAGGTGCTCGATGTGCAGCAGGTCGCCGACCTCGCACACGCCGCGGGCGTGCCCCTCGTCATCGACGCCACGGTGGCGACCCCGTACCTGCAGCGCGCGAAGGACTTCGGCGCCGACATCGTCGTGCACTCGGCGACCAAGTTCCTCGGCGGCCACGGCACGTCGCTCGGCGGCGTCGTGATCGATCTCGGCACATTCGACTTCGCCGCCGACCCGGGCCGCTGGCCGCAGCTCAACGCGCCGTACGCGCGGGTCCACGGCGCGAGCCTCGTCGAGCGCTTCGGCGCGACCGGCTCGCCGTACATCACGCTCGTGAAGACGAAGTACGTGCACGATCTCGGTCCGTCACTGTCGGCGTTCAATGCCTTCCAGCTCCTCCAGGGCATCGAGACGCTCGACCTGCGGATGGGCCGTCACACCTCCAACGCGCTCGCGGTGGCACGCTTCCTCGAGGCGCATCCCGCGGTCGTCCGCGTCCACCACCCGGGCCTCGAGTCCAGCCCCTGGCACGAGGCCGCGAAGCGCTCACTGCCGCGCGGAGCGGGTTCGGTGTTCTCCTTCGACCTGCCCACCTCGGGCGACGCGGATGCCGACTTCGCCCTCGTCGAGGCGTTCATCGCGGAGCTCCGGGTCGTCCGGCTGGTCGCGAACATCGGCGACGCGCGCAGCCTCGTCGCGCACCCGTCGTCGATGACCCACAGCCACATGACGCGCGAGCAGCTCGCCGAGGCCGGCATCGGCCCGACCACGGTGCGCCTGTCGATAGGCCTCGAAGACCCGGCCGACATCGTCGCAGACCTCGGAGCAGCCCTCGCGACCGTGTCCGTCACAGCCGACGCCGCGGCGGACCTCGAGCCTCAGGAAGCCCTGATCAGCGCCCGGTAGAACCCGATCCCCCGCAGCCACACCTCGACGCGGATGCGCTCGTTGTGCGAGTGCAGGGCGTCGCGCTCGGCCCGCGTGAGGTGGAACGGCGTGAACCGGTAGACGGCATCCGCGATGCCGGTGAACCACCGACTGTCGCTCGCGCCGAGCTGCAGGTAGGGGGTCGTGACGATGTCGGTGCCCAGCGTTTCGGCGACCGCCGCGCCGATCCGCTGCCACGGCTCGCCCCGCCACGGCGAAACCGGTGACGGGTCGGAGCCGTGGCGCACCTCGATCTCGACCGCGGGATCGGCGATCACGCGCCGCACACGGGCTGTCGCCGCCTCGACGGTGTCGCCTGTCAGCAGGCGGATGTTGATGGTCGCTCGTGCGGTCGTCGCGAGCACGTTCTCGCCGGGCGCACCGCTGAGCTCGGTCGCGACCGCCGTCGTGCGCACGATCGCGTTCATCTCGGGGCCGAAGCGTGAGAGAGCGCGCGCGACGAGCGGCCCGGTGAGCCCGAGGCTCCGGAACACCGTGCGCAGGGGCCCTGTCGCATGCGGCGCGAGGGTCGCGAACATCGCGCGAACGGGCGGCGCGATGCGCGTGGGGAACGGATGCCGATGCAGCCGGTCGATCGCACGCGCGAGGCGCGCGGTGGCCGGTGTCGCAGGCGGGGTCGAGGCGTGCCCGCCGCCTTCGCGAGCAGTGAGGAGGAGCGACATGACGCCGCGCTCGGCGACGCCGACCATCGCGGTGGGCACGCTCACGCCCGGAACCACGCCGTCGACGACCGCGCCACCCTCGTCGAGCACGAGTCCGGGACGAACGCCACGCCTCCGCAGCACCTCGACGATCGCGCGCGCGCCGTCGCCGGCGGTCTCTTCGTTGTGCCCGAACGACAGATACACGTCGTGCGCCGGCGTGAACCCGGCGGCGGCAAGCTCTTCGACCGCCTCGAGGATGGCGACGAGGGATCCCTTGTCGTCGATCGCGCCGCGCGCGTGGAGCTCGGCATCCGCGCCTTCGCCCACGATCTCGGCGTCGAAGGGCGGGTGCTCCCACTCGCTCTCGACGACGGGGACGACGTCGATGTGCGCCATGAGCACGAGCGGATCGGATGCAGTGCTACCCGCGCCTCCAACCTCCGCCCCGGCCCACCGATACAGCAGCGAGTGCCCGGCGACGACCTCGCGCTCGAGCGTCGCGTGCACCGCCGGGTAGAGGCGCTCCACCGCGGCATGGAACTCGTCGAACCGCGACCAGTCCGTCTCGGACTCGTCGGCGTGCGAAACGGTCGGGATGCGCAGGAGCTCGCGGAAGCGATCGACGGCTGAAGTCACTCGACGAGCCTACGTCCGGCGCTAACCTCAGAGGATGACCGGACTTCGATGGGGCATCCTCGGCCCGGGCGGCATCGCCCACGCCTTCACTCGTGATCTGCGGACGGCGGGGCTCGACGTCACCGCCGTCGGCTCGCGACGCGCGGAGGCCGCCTCGACGTTCGCCGCCGAGTACGGCATCGACCGTGCGCACGGCTCGTACGAGGAGCTCGTGAGCGACTCCGACGTCGACATCGTCTACATCGCGACGCCGCATCCGCTGCACGCCGAGCAGGCGATCCTCGCCCTCGAGCACGGCAAGCACGTGCTGGTCGAGAAGCCCTTCACCCTCAACGCCGGCGAGGCGGCCACCGTGCAGCGGGTCGCCGCCGAGCGGGGCCTCCTCGCGATGGAGGCGATGTGGACGCGGTACCTCCCCCACATGGTGCGCATCCGGGAGCTGCTGGCTTCGGGCGCCCTCGGCGAGGTGCGGACGCTGTTCGCCGACCACACGCAGCGCATCTCGTCCGACCCCGCCCATCGCCTGAACTCCCTCGAACTCGGCGGCGGGGCGCTCCTCGACCTCGGGATCTATCCGATCTCGTTCGCGTGGGACGTGCTCGGCGCCCCGGTGGCGATCGCCGCCGCCGCACGCCTGGGCGAGACCGGCGCCGACACCGAGGTCGCCACGATCATGACCCACGCTTCGGGCGCGCTGTCGACGTCGATCTCGGCATCCCGCTCCGCCGGCCCCAACACCGCCCATGTCGTGGGCACCGAGGCCCGCATCGACATCGACGCCGTCTGGTACAACGCCACGTCGTTCCGCCTCGTCGCGCCCGACGGCACGGTGCTCGAGTCGTACGAATCGCAGGTCGAGGGCCGCGGGATGCAGTACCAGGCGCTCGCCGCCGAGCGCTTCGTCGCCGCCGGTGCGACCGACAGCGACATCCTTCCCCTCGACGAGTCCGTCGCGATCATGGCGACGCTCGACGAGATCCGCGCCCTCATCGGCGTGCGCTACCCCGGCGAGGAGTGAGCGGTGCCCGATCTGCAGAACCCGCGTGTGGCTGTCTACCTCGACTTCGACAACATCGTGATGAGCTGGTACGACCGCGTCCACGGCCGAAACTCCTACCAGCGCGACCGGCAGAAGATCGCCGCCGACGCCTCCGAGCCCGAGATCGCCGAGCGGCTGGCCGCGGCCACGATCGACGTCGGCGCGATCATCGACTACGCCGCCTCGTTCGGCACGCTCGTGCTCACGCGTGCCTACGCCGACTGGTCGGCGACGGTGAACGCCGAGTACCGCTCGCAGCTGGTCGCGCGAGCCGTCGATCTCGTGCAGCTGTTCCCGGCGGCGGCCTACGCGAAGAACGGCGCAGACATCCGTCTCGCCGTCGACGCGGTCGAGGACATGTTCCGCCTCCCGGATCTGACGCACGTCGTGATCGTCGCGGGCGACTCCGACTACGTGCCCCTCGCACAGCGCTGCAAGCGGCTCGGCCGGTTCGTGGTCGGCGTCGGCGTCGCGGGATCGACCGCGAAGTCGCTGGCCGCAGCGTGCGACCAGTTCGACTCGTACGACGCGCTTCCCGGTGTCGCGGCACCGCCCAAGGACGGCAAGAAGGAGGCGGAGCCCTCGCGCCGCCGCTCCCGCAAGGCCGCCGCCGACCCGTCGGCCGATCTGCTGGAACGCGCGCTCCGGCTCGAGAGCGACAAGGAGGGCGCGGAGTGGCAGCACGCGTCCGCCGTGAAGAGCCTCATCAAACGCCTCGACCCGTCCTTCAGCGAGAAGGCGCTCGGCTACAAGAGCTTCACGGATTTCGTGAAGACCCACCCGGAAGTCGCCGAGATGGACGAGTCGGGAAACATCGTGCTCATCCGCCTGGCGGAGGGGCGACGCTGACGCCCAGACGCGGTCAGATCGCGGCGATGAACGCGAGCAGCGCCTCGTTGAAGGGCTTGGGCTGCTCGATGTTGGCCGCGTGCCCGTCCTTCGGGATCACCACGGACTGCCCCTGCGGAGCGAGGGCGGCGGCTGCCGCGGCATGCGTGCTCGGCCACAGCTCGCTGTCTGCTCCCGCGACGAAGAGCACCGGCACGTCGGTCGCGGCGATTACCTTGCGCCAATCGGCGCGGGCATGGTCGCCCAAGAGGTCCAGCTCGCCCGGAGTGAGGGTGCGATCGACGCCCTTCAAGGCCTTCAGCAGCCGCACCAGGCGCATGCCGCGACGCATGACCGGCGTGCCCTGCCCGGTGTCGGGGATCTTCTCGGCGAAGTAGGTGTCGACGTTCGTCTCGTCGTAGCCGTAGTATCCGTGCGGCCAATCGGGGGTGTTGAGCATCTTCGGCGTCTGGTCGACGATCGCGATCGCGGCGATGCGGTCGGCGCCGAACTGCGCGACGTACGACCAGATGGTGTTGCCGCCCATCGATCCGCCGACGAGAATCGCGCCCTGGAGGTCGAGCTCTTCCATCACGTCGCGGACGTCCCGCCCGCGGCGGGCCATATCGACGCCGGTGGCGGGGCGTTCGGCCGCGCCGTGGCCGCGCAGGTCGACGACGAGCACGCGGTGCCCTGCGTCCACGAGCGGTTCGAGCTGGTACATCCAGCTTGCGGTGGCCGCCTTGAAACCGGCGAGGAGCACGACGGTGGTGCCGGCGGGGTCGCCGTGCTCTGTGTAGTCGAGGCGGACGCCGTCGTCCGCGTTGAGGGTGGGCATCGGGTGCAGTGCCTCCGGGGTCGCGTGGGGATCAGTCGGGCGGATGGTCAGTCGAGTGGTGAAGCAGGGGTGGCGGGGAACGCTTTGCCGGGGTTGAGCAGACCCGCGGGGTCCAGCGCCACCTTGACGGCGCGGTGCATGTCGAGCACGACCGGGCTGAGTTCGGCGGCGGCCCCGTCGAGCTTGAGGAGTCCGACGCCGTGCTCGCCGGTGACGGTGCCCCCGAGCGCGCGGCAGTCGTCGACTATCCGGTCGAACGCGGTCTTGGCACGGGTCTTGGCGTCGTCGTCGCCCTCGGGCGCGATGATGAGCGGATGCAGGTTGCCGTCGCCGGCGTGGGCGATGTTGGCGATCACGACGCCCGCGTCGACAGCGGTCGCCTCGATCCGTGCGAGCATCTCGGGAACGGCGGCCCGCGGCACGCAGACGTCTTCGGTGAGCACCGGCCCGAGCCGCTCGAGCGCGGGGTACGCGAGGCGCCGTGCCGCGAACAGCCGGTCGACCTCGGTCTTGTCCGACGCCCGCTCGACGCGCTCGCCGCCGGCGTCGCGGAAGAGCGCCTCGACCGCCGTGGCGAGCTCCTCTCCGCGGGCGCCCGGCTCGTCCACCTTCGCCAGCAGCAGGGCGTTCGCGTCTTCGGGCAGCTCCCACCCCTGCCACTCGGCGACCGCATGCAGGCACGTGCGGTCGATGAGTTCGAGGGCGGCGGGCACGATGCCGGCCGCCGAGACGGCCGAGACCGCACGGCCGGCATCCGTCAGCGATCGGAAGTACCCGACCACGGCGCGCTCCTCGCGCCCGGCGAGGGGCAGCAGCTTCACCGTGACGTCGACGACGATGCCGAGCGTCCCCTCCGAGCCCACGAGGAGGCCCGTGAAGTCGTACCCGGTGACGCCCTTGGCGGTGGTCCGGCCGACCTTCGCGACGCGGCCGTCGGCGAGGACGACCGTGAGCCCGAGCACGTAGTCGCGCGTGACGCCGTACTTGACGCAGCAGATCCCGCCCGCGTTGGTCGCGACGTTGCCGCCGATCGTCGAGATCGCCTGGCTCGCCGGGTCCGGCGGGTACCACAGCCCCGAGGCCGCGACGTGGCGGCGCAGGTCGTCGTTGAGAACCCCCGCCTCGGCGACCGCGTACCGCTCGGCGACGTTCAGCTCGGTGATCGCGGTCATGCGCTCGAGCGAGAGCACGATGCAGCCGCTCGTCGCGTTCGCGCCGCCCGAGAGACCCGTGCCCGCGCCGCGCGGAACGACCGGCACGCCGTACGCGCCCGCGACCCTCACGGCAGCGACGACGTCGTCCATGCACGTCGCGAAGACGACCGCTGCCGGGATGCCGAAGGCCGCCCATTCGGCGTCGTCGTGGCTGCAGCGGGCGAGGGTGTCGGCATCCGTCGCCACGATGTGCGGGGGCAGTGCGGCGCAGAGCGCCTCGACGACGGAGTCCATGGCGTTCCCGATGCTAGTCCCGCGGATGTGAGGGGATTCTCACCATCCACACCTTGAAACCTGAATCTGACGTCAGGTACTGTCGGCGGGCGGCAATTCTCGACAATCCCCCCGCCGCATCCGCGCTCTACAAGGAGGTTCAGCGCATGGCGTCAGCCACAGAATCAGCCACAGCATCCGTCCCCGAGAACCCGTCCACGCTTCGCCGGGTCGTCACCGCCTCGATGGCCGGCACCGTCGTCGAGTGGTACGAGTTCTTCCTCTACGCCACAGCCGCGACTCTGGTGTTCAACCTGATCATGTTCCCGCCGTCGGACGACCCGTTCGCGCCGATCATCGCGGCGTTCGTGACGTACGCCGTCGGCTTCGTCGCGCGGCCGCTCGGCGGGATCGTGTTCGGCCACTTCGGCGACAAGTACGGCCGCAAGAAGCTGCTGCAGCTCGCGATCATCCTCGTCGGCGTCGCCACGTTCCTCATGGGGTGCCTGCCGACCTTCGAACAGGTCGGCTATTGGGCACCTGCCCTTCTGGTGCTCCTGCGCTTCGCACAGGGCTTCGCGGTCGGCGGCGAGTGGGGCGGCGGCGTCCTCCTGGTCGCCGAGCACTCCCCCGACCGCAGCCGCGGCTTCTGGGCGTCGTTCCCGCAGGCTGCGGTGCCGATCGGCAACCTCATCGCGACGGTGGTCCTGCTCGTCCTCAGCAACACGCTGTCTGACGAGGCGTTCCTCGCATGGGGCTGGCGCGTGGCGTTCTGGCTGTCGGTCGTGATCGTCGCGATCGGCTATTACGTGCGCACCCGCGTCACCGACGCCCCGATCTTCCTCGAGGCGCAGAAGCAGGCCGCGGAGTCCGAGATCGTAGAGAAGCGCTACGGCGTGCTCGAGGTCATCAAGCGCTACCCCCGCGGGGTCATCACCGCGATGGGTCTGCGCTTCGCCGAGAACATCATGTACTACCTCGTCGTGACGTTCTCGATCGTGTATCTGCGCACCGTCCTCGCGATGGATGTCACGCAGATCCTCGGCTGGCTCGTGATCGCCCATGTCGTCCACATGCTCGTGATCACCCCGATCGGCGCCCTCACCGACCGGATCGGCCGCAAGCCCGTGTACCTCATCGGCACCGTGCTCGCCGCGACCTGGGGCTTCATCGCGTTCCCGATGTTCGACACGAAGGACCCGCTCGTCATCATCGCGGCGATCTGCCTGGGCCTCATCATCCACGCCTTCATGTACGCGCCGCAGCCGGCGATCATGTCGGAGATGTTCCCGACGCGCATGCGGTACTCGGGCGTCTCGCTCGGCTACCAGGTGACCTCGATCTTCGCGGGCTCGCTCGCGCCGATCATCGCCACCGCGCTCATCGGCGCGACCGGCTCGTGGGTGCCGGTGGCGATCTACCTCGCGATCGCGGCTGCGGTCACCCTCGTCGCGGTGATCTCGCTGCGCGAGACGAAGGGCGCGTCGCTGCACGAACTCGACCGGCTCGACGAGGAGAAGCTCAGCATCCGCGACCGTCAGGAGGCGGCGCAGAACGCCTGATCGAGTCCTGATCCGACCATCATCCGGACGCCTCGCCCCGCTCATCGGGGCGGGGCGGCCGCCGTTTCGAGGTCGGATGCCGAGGATCCCACTCCGACCAGGGAAAACGCCCGTCCGGTACAGTGTCGTCTTGTGGCACGCCGCAAACCACCGCCGGGATCCCAGACTTCGCTGCGCGAAGCCAATCGCGCGCGCCTGGTGGAATCCCTCAAGCGCCACGGGCGGCTCACCCAGGTCGAGCTCGCCGGCAGCACCGGCCTGTCGCCGGCGACCGTCTCGAACATCGTCAAAGAGCTGACGGCTTCGGGGCTGCTCCACACCTCGATCACCTCACGCAGCGGCCGACGCGCGACCCTCGTCTCGCTCGCCCGCGAGCTGGGTCTCGTCGCCGGCGTCCACTTCAGCTCGCGTCAGCTGCACATCGCGATCGCCGACGCGAACCGCACGATCGTGACGCAGAGCTCGCTTCCCCTCGCCCTCGATCACCGGCACGACGCCGAACTCGACCGGTTGAGCCTGCTGCTCGGCGACATGATGGAGTCGCTCGGCGGCTCGCTGGACGACCTGCTTTCGGTGGGGCTCGCCCTGCCCGCACCCATCGACCCTCGCACCGGCATGGTCTCGACCCCGGGGCTCCTGCGCGGCTGGGAGGGTGTGGATGTCGCCGAGAGCCTGTCGGCTCGCATCGGCCGCTCCGTCTACGTCGACAGCGAGGCGAATCTCGGCGGACTCGCCGAGGCCCGCGAAGGCGCGGGGCGTGCGGCCTCGTCGTCGGTCTTCATCCGCGTCGGCCACACCATCAGCGCCGGCCTCATCGTCGGCGGCGACCTCTTCCGCGGCGTCAACGGCAAGGCCGGCCAGATCGGCCACGTCACGATCGACGAGAACGGCCCGATCTGCCGCTGCAGCAACCGCGGGTGCCTCGAGACCTACGCCGGCGGACCGGCGCTCCTGTCGCTCTTCCCCCCGAGCGAGGGCATGCAGCGCCTCGGTGACCTGCTCCACGCCGCCGAGATCGGCGACGGCAGCTGCCGCCGCGTGATCGCAGACGCCGGACGCCACATCGGCATCGCCGTGGCGAGCCTGTGCAACCTGTTCGACCCCGAGCTGATCATCGTCGGCGGCGAGCTCGCCCAGGCCGGCGAGATCCTCATGGCCCCGATGCGCCACTCGCTCGAGCGCACCGCGCTCGCCGCCGCGGGAGGCCTCCCCGAGATCGTCGGCGCCTCGTTCGGCGAATGGGCCGAGACGCGCGGAGCGATCGCCGTCGCGCTCGACCATGTGACGGTCGACGCCCGGGCCCTTCCGGTCACGGCGTAGATCGTGCGTCGTGGGAAGCCAGGACCCCGGGTCCTGAGGATGTCTGCCGGACGCATGGTCGCCGCGGCCGCGCTCACGGCCGCTCTCGCGCTGAGCACGGCCGCCTGCACGCCCCCACCGGGTGGCCCCGACCCGAGCAGCTCATCGTCCGGGACGATCGCGCTCCTGCTTCCCGATGCCAACACGGCCCGCTATGAGACGTTCGACCGCCCCTTCTTCGAGGCGCGGGTGCACGAGCTCGGCGACTACTCGGTGCTGTACGCGAATGCGGATCAGGATGCCGCGAAGCAGCAGCAGCAGGCCGAGTCCGCGCTCGCCGCCGGCGCCGGCGTGCTCGTGCTCGACCCGGTCGACGCGAACGCGGCGGTCACGATCGTCACCGCCGCCAACGCGAAAGGCGTTCCCGTCGTCTCGTACGACCGACTCATCGCCGGCGGCGACCTCGCGTACTACATCTCGTTCGACAACGAGCAGGTGGGCGTCCTGCAGGCCACCGCCTTCGTCGACGCGGTGCTCGCCGCCGACCGGGGCGCCGGCATCCTGATGGTCAACGGGTCGCCGACCGACAGCAACGCCGAGCTCTTCCGTCGGGGCGCCCACAGCGTGATCGACGACAGCGGCCTGCGCGTGCTCGCCGAGTACGACACCCCGGAGTGGAGCCCTGACAAGGCGCAGGCCTGGGTAACGGGTCAGATCACGCAGTTCGCCGACGACATCGCGGGCGTCTACGCCGCCAACGACGCCACTGCCGGCGGGGCGATCTCGGCGCTCAAGGCAGGCAACGTCGATCCCCTGCCGATCGTGACGGGGCAGGACGCCGAGCTCTCGGCCCTGCAGCGCATCATCACGGGCGACCAGCACATGACCGTCTACAAGGCGATCAAGCCGCAGGCGGAGCTCGCCGCCGAGGTCGCGGTCGCACTGCTGCACGGCGAGGAGGTGACCGCGCCGATGGAGATCGACGGCACCCCGACGACCCTGCTCGACCCGGTCGCGGTCACCGTCGACAACATCCTCGAGACGGTCGTCGCCGACGGGTTCTGGACCGTCGCCGACATCTGCACACCTCCGTACGCCGATGCGTGCGATGCCGCCGGGATCCGGTAGGGTCCTGACCTTGGCGAGGAGGATGTGACGAGGATGTCGATGACACAGCAGCGGGCGGGACGCTCGCGCGACCGCGTGCTGACGATGCGCGGCATCGGCAAGCGGTTCGGCGCGGTCAAGGCGCTCACCGACGTCGACTTCTGGGTCAACGAGGGCGAAGTGGTCGCCCTCGTGGGCGACAACGGCGCGGGCAAGTCCACACTCGTGAAGGTGCTGGCGGGTGTGCATGCTCCGGATGCCGGCACGATCGAGTTCGACGGTGACCTCGTCGAGATCGAGAGCCCTGCCGACGCCGTCGACCTCGGCATCGCGACGGTGTTCCAAGACCTCGCGCTGTGCGACAACCTCGACGTCGTGGCGAATCTGTGGCTCGGGCGCGAGATCGTCGAGGGGACCACCCTCGACGAGGTCGACATGGAGCAGCGCACCTGGACGCTGCTGCGCGAGCTCGCCGCGAAGATCCCGTCGGTTCGCGTTCCCGTCGCCTCGCTCTCGGGCGGGCAGCGGCAGACGGTGGCGATCGCGCGGTCGCTCATCGGCGACCCCCGCATCGTGATCCTCGACGAGCCGACCGCTGCGCTCGGCGTCGCGCAGACCGCCGAGGTGCTCAACCTCATCGAGCGCCTGCGCGAACGCGGCCACGGCGTGATCCTCATCAGCCACAACATGGCAGATGTGATGGCCGTCGCCGATCGCGTCGTGGTGCTGCGGCTCGGCCGAAACAACGGCGTCTACAACGCCTCCGAGATCACGAGCGAAACCCTCATCGCCGCGATCACCGGCGCTGCCGACAACGCCGTCACACGACGGGCTGCGGAGCGCCCCGACCCGCCGCACCGCGCCGGACAGCCCGATCCCGACTCCGATTCCGACCTCGACGAGCCCGGCACGCATGACGCGAAGATCATCCGCATGCCCGAAGGCCGCACGCGACGCCGCAAGGATCCGAACGGGAAGGGTCGCGCATGACGGGGATCGGCGACGATCGCGGCCTCATGGGCTCGGTGGATGCCGAGTCCGACCGCTTCCTGAGCGTGGCCGGCATCCGTGCGGGGTTCGCGATGCTCATGGGCCGTATCCGCGGCGGCGACCTCGGTGCCCTGCCCGTCATCGCGGGGCTCGTGCTCATCTGGACGATCTTCCAGATCCTCAACCCCTACTTCCTCTCCAGCGAAGTGCTCTGGAACCTCACGATGCAGTCGGCCGCCACCGGCACGATCGCCCTCGGGATCGTGCTCGTGCTGCTGCTCGGCGAGATCGACCTGTCGGTCGGCTCGGTGTCTGGGCTCGCCGCGGCGGTGCTCGCCGTGACCTTCGTGCAGTACCAGTGGCCGGTCGCGCTCGCGATCGTGGCGGCCATCGCGATCGGCTGTCTCGTGGGACTCGTGTACGGGTGGCTCTACACCCGCTTCGGGCTGCCCAGCTTCGTGATCACCCTCGCCGGGCTCCTCGGCGTCCTCGGGCTGCAGCTGTGGGTGCTGGGCGACACCGGGTCGATCTCGATCCCGTTCGACTCGTGGATCGTCCAGTTCGCGCAGCAGATGACCCTTCCGGCATGGGCGTCGTACGTCGTCGTGGTGCTGTCGGTCGGGGCGTTCGCGTGGTCGCTGCTGCGACGCGCGCGCCGCCGGGCCGCCGCGAACCTCGTGAGCCAGAGCTACCGCGACATCGCGTTCCGCAGCGGCGGTCTGCTGGTCTTCCTGCTCGCGGCCACGTGGTACCTGAACCTCTATCGCGGCATCGGCGTGATGTTCCTGTTCTTCATCGCCCTTGTCGTGGTGATGAACTTCGCGCTCACGCGCACGCGGTGGGGACGCTCGGTGTACGCCGTCGGCGGCTCGGTGGAGGCCGCGCGGCGCGCCGGCATCCGGGTCGACCGCGTCTACCTCTCGGTCTTCGCGATGTGCGCGACCCTTGCCGCCGTCGGAGGCATCCTCGCGGCAGCGCGCCTCGCCTCGGCGAGCCAGAGCTCCGGCACCGGCGACACGAACCTCAACGCGATCGCCGCGGCCGTCATCGGCGGTGCGAGCCTGTTCGGCGGGCGCGGATCGGCGTTCTCGGCGCTGCTCGGCATCATCGTCATCCAGTCCATCTCGTCGGGACTGACGCTGCTCGCCCTCGACTCGGAGGTGCAGTTCATGATCACCGGGGTCGTGCTCGTGCTCGCGGTCATCGTCGACTCCATCTCACGGCGCACGCGAGCGGCGACCGGACTCGCCTAGGTCGATGTGCCTTCAGTGCCTTCAGTGCACAAAGCCGTTCTCGACAACAAATCACTCGATTCGAGCGCCTTTTGCGCACTATGTCGGCAAAGGGTCCAGTCTTAGCATCAATCTGCGAAGCAAACTTTAGCGCGAGTCGCGCACGACAGCGTCGTGCATCAGGCAGAACCCAGCGTTGCCAAAGCGTTACGTTCAAGACTTGACGCCAAGAACGGATGCCGTCAGGATCGCATCAGCGCGATGTGCGCCAGGGAAGCTCCTGGGCCTCGCACATTTCAAAGACGAAAGGCGAAAGATGAAGAAGTCTTCACTCCTCGCCGTTGCCGCCCTCACGGGTGCGGCTGCGGTTGTGCTCGCCGGCTGTGCCGGTGGAAGCAGTGAAACCCCCTCGGACGGTGGCGACGGCGGAGAAGCCGAAGCGGGCCGTGCCTGTGTGATCCTGCCCGACGCGGCGTCCTCGCCGCGCTGGGAGAACTTCGATCGCCCCTACCTCCAGGAGGGTCTGGAGGGTGCCGGCTTCGAGGTCGACATCCAGAACGCCCAGGGTGACGTGAACACGTACTCGACGATCGCCGATCAGCAGCTCACCCAGGGCTGCGGCGTCATGCTGCTCGTCGACTACCAGGGTGCCGCAGAAGCAGTCGCCGCCAAGGCGTCGGCCGAGGGCATCCCGGTGATCGCGTACGACCGTCCGTTCACGGGCGCCGACTACTACGTGTCCTTCGACAACGTCGAGGTCGGCCGCCTGCAGGGCCAGACGGTGCTCGACGGCCTCGAGGCCGCGGGTGTCGCTCCGGCAGACGCCACGGTCGTCTACATCGGTGGAGACCCCACCGACGGCAACGCCGCGATGTTCGCGGAAGGTGCCGCCGAGGTCATGGAAGGCGCCGGAATCGTTCCGGCCGCCGAGCCGCCGGGGGCCTGGGACCAGGCCATCTCGCAGACCAACTTCGAGCAGGCTCTCACGAGCCTGAACGGACAGGTCGACGGGGTCTGGGCTGCCAACGACACCAACGCTGCCGGCGTCATCAAGGTGCTCCAGGACAACAACCTGGAAGGCGTTGCGGTCTCGGGACAGGACGCCAACGTCGCGGGTCTGCAGAACATCCTCCTCGGATGGCAGACGGCGACCGTCTACAAGCCGGTGGCGGACGAGGCGGCCGCGGCCGTCGAGGTCGCGATCGCGCTTCTGAACGGTGAGGACTTCCCCACCGAGGCTGAGCTCGACGACGGCACGCCGTACGTCCAGGTCACCCCGGTGCTGGTCGGCCCCGAAGAGGTCAAGGATGTCGTCGCCGCCGGCGACGCGTCCTTCGACGAGGTCTGCACCGCGGATGTCGCTGCCGCATGCGAGGAGTTCGGCGTCGTCGCAGGCTGACGACACCGAACGACGGGGGCGCCGCGTCCGAGACGCGGCGCCCCCGCCCCGTTCCCCCGGGATCCCGCGCGGCGCGCGGGATCCCTCAGGTCTGCACCACCAGGGACACCCGGGTCTACGATGCCCGTAGATCGTCCCCCAAGATCGCAAGGAAGCGAGCATGCCAGATACGATCACCGAAACAGAGCCGATCATCCAGTTGATCGGCGTCAAGAAGTCCTTCGGCCCCGTCAGCGTCCTGAAGGGCGTGGATCTCAAGGTCTACCCCGGCAAGGTGACCGCCCTCGTGGGCGACAACGGCGCCGGCAAGTCGACGCTCATCAAGGGCCTCGCCGGCGTCCAGCCCTACGACGAGGGCGAAGTCCTCATCGACGGCGAGCACCGAGACCTGCACGCGCCTCGGGATTCCGCGGGCCTGGGCATCGAGGTCGTGTACCAGGACCTCGCGCTCTGCGACAACCTCGACATCGTCCAGAACATGTTCCTCGGGCGCGAAGAGCTCTCGGCGGGCACGTTCGACGAAGGGCGCATGGAGAAGGACGCGTCCGACACGCTGCGGTCGCTGTCGGTCCGCACCGTCAAGTCCGTCCGTCAGAAGGTCTCGAGCCTCTCCGGCGGCCAGCGCCAGACCGTCGCCATCGCGCGCGCGGTTCTCAAGAAGGCCCGCGTGGTCATCCTCGACGAGCCCACCGCAGCGCTCGGAGTCGCGCAGACCGAGCAGGTGCTCAACCTCGTCAAGCGGCTCTCCGCCCAGGGCGTCGCCGTGATCCTGATCAGCCACAACCTCGCCGACGTGTTCGAGGTCGCCGACGACATCGCGGTGCTCTACCTCGGCCAGATGGTCGCGCAGATCAACGTGGCCGACACGACGCGCGACGACGTCGTCGGCTACATCACCGGAACCAAGACCCTGGGAGTCGAGATCATCGGCACGACCAACATCCCGACGGAGGGCGCGCAGTGAGCAGCAACGCACCCCGCAGCGAGGCGGCACCCGATCCGCTCGTGAGCGACATGATCGGCAGCGGCGTCGAAGGAACCCTGGGCGACCAGGTGCAGGCCTGGTGGCAGCGGGTCCGCGGCGGCGACATGGGCGCCCTTCCCGCAGTCGGCGGCCTCGTCGTCCTCGGCATCCTGTTCTCGGTCCTCAGCCCCTTCTTCCTGACCGAGCGCAACTTCGCGAACCTCCTGAACCAGGCCGCCACTCTCGTGGTGCTGGGCATGGCTCTCGTCTTCGTGCTGCTGCTGGGCGAGATCGACCTGTCGGCCGGTGTGACCGGCGGCGTGGGCATGGCGCTGTTCGTCGTGCTGAACTCCGTCTTCGGCATCCCGTGGCCCCTGGCGCTGCTGATCGGCTTCGTCTTCGGCTTCCTCACCGGCGCTCTCATAGGCTTCTTCGTCGCGAGGGTCGGCATACCGTCGTTCGTCGTGACATTGGGGCTCTTCCTCGGCTTCCAGGGACTGGCGCTGGTCATCATCGGCCCTGGCGGTCTGTACCGCATCGAGGTTCCCGAGCTGATCGCGCTGCAGAACGGCAACCTGCCGGTGTGGGCCGGCTGGGTCATGCTCGGAGTCATCCTCGCCGTCTCGGCGGGCACCTCGTTCTGGGACCGCGCTCGGCGCACCCGTGCTGGCGTGCCCAACCGCGCGATGTCGCTCGTGTGGATCAAGCTCGCCGTCATCGCGGTGATCGGCGGCGCGGTCGTCTACGTGCTGAACCAGAACCGCGGGCAGTCCGTGGTCGAGGTCTCGGGCGTCCCGATCGTGGTGCCGGTGGTGCTGGTGATCCTGTTCATCGGCACGTTCGTGCTCGATCGCACGAAGTTCGGCCGCTACCTCTACGCGATCGGCGGCAACGCCGAAGCCGCCCGCCGTTCGGGCGTCAAGGTGCGCTGGATCAAGTGGTGGGCGTTCGTCATCTGCTCGAGCCTCGCCGTGTTCTCCGCGCTCCTGAGCGTCTCACGCGTGGGCTCGGTCGACGCGACGGTCGGTCGCGACATCGTCCTGTCGGGCGTTGCGGCGGCGGTCGTCGGCGGCGTCAGCCTCTTCGGCGGCAAGGGCCGGCTCATCCACGCCGCGATCGGCGCGCTCGTGATCGCCGTGATCACGAACGGTCTGGGCCTGCTCAACCTGCCGGCCGGCATCAACCTGCTGGTCACCGGCGGTGTCCTGATCCTCGCGGCGAGCGTCGACGCACTCTCGCGGCTGAGATCGGGCGGCGCACGAATATAGCCGGATCGACACGTCCGACGGCGCCGGAGGGCTCTCCCTCCGGCGCCGTCGGCGTCTCACGCACTGATCATCGCCCGCGCCCCATCGCGTCGAGCACCGCGATCACGTCAGTCTCGTGGGCGACCGAGAACCTCGTCCACCCATGCCGGCACCAGGACACTCGCCATCCCCGCGCGTGCCTCGTCGAACGGGACGAGCGCATCGCTCGGCATGAGGTTCAGCTCGATCGTGCGCGCCCCGAACGCCGATGCGAGCGCCGCGTAGCCGGCGGCCGGGTAGACCGCGCCCGACGTGCCGATCGAGACGAAGGTGTCGCACAGGGCGACCGCCGCCTCGATGCGGTCGAGCTCGTAGGGCATCTCCCCGAACCAGACGACGTCGGGGCGCAGCATCCGCTCTCCGCACACGGGGCAGGGCGGTCGCCCCAGCAGATCGCCGGTCCACGGCGAGCGGATGCCGCACCCCTCGCACAGCGCGCGATACAGCTCGCCGTGCATGTGCACGAGGTTGATGCTGCCCGCCCGCTCGTGGAGGTCGTCGACGTTCTGCGTCACCACGAGCAGATCCTCTCCGAGCGCGGTCTCCAGACGCGCGAGCGCGTCGTGAGCCGGGTTCGGCGCGACCGCGACCAGCGCTCGGCGGCGTTCGTCATAGAACCGCAGCACGGTGTCGGGGTCTCGCTCGTAACCCTCGGGTGTGGCGACGTCCTCGACGTGGTGTCCTTCCCAGAGCCCATCGGCGTCGCGAAAGGTCGGCACACCGCTCTCGGCCGAGATGCCCGCCCCGGTGAGGACGACGATGCGCGTCATCGAAGCAGTGCGCGGAGCGCATCGATCGTGTCGGCCTCGGCCGCCTGCTTGTCGGGCCGGTAGCCCTTGACACGGGCGAACCGCAGCGCCACCCCGCCGGGGTACCGCGACGAGCGCTGCACGCCGTCGATCGCGATCTCGACGACGGTCTCGGGCCGCACGTGCACGGCGTACGCCGAGTGGTGGGTCTCGATGGTCGGGA
The DNA here is from genome assembly GCF_005502885.1 of Microbacterium sp. 2FI. GTDB lineage: Bacteria > Actinomycetota > Actinomycetes > Actinomycetales > Microbacteriaceae > Microbacterium. The sequence continues at coordinate 186,333 of NZ_SCMR01000003.1, read as the reverse complement.
AGTGCGCCGTCTGCCACCGCAGCAGTTCGTCGGTGAGGCCCTTGAAGGTCTTCCCGACCATGACGAATCCACCGGGTTCGCCGAACGCGCCGTCGGGATCGCGCGCCCCGAGATGAAGATTCGACAGCATACCGGTGCGCCGCCCCGATCCCGCTTCGACGGCCAGCACCACGAGGTCGTAGGTGAGCACGGGCTTGACCTTGACCCAGCTCTTGCCACGGCGGCCCGCAGCGTACGGCGAGTCGATCGCCTTGACCATGATCCCCTCGTGGCCGGCGGCGAGCGCCTCGCGCGAGAACTCCTCCGCGCGCTCGGGGTCATCGGTCACGATGCCGGGGATGCGGGCGTCGCCGGCGACCCGGTCGAGCACCTCGAGTCGCGTCGCGAGGGGCTCGTCGAGAAGATCGCGCCCGTCGAGATGGAGGATGTCGAAGAACCAGGGGCGCAGTGCCGTCGACGCCGCTCCCTCGGAGCCGAAGCGGGCCATCGTGTCTTGAAACGGGCGCGGTGCACCGTCTTCGTCGAGCGACAGGGTCTCGCCGTCGAGGATCACACGCTGCGCCGGCAGCGCCCGCACCGCCTCGACGATCTCGGGAACGCGGTGGGTGATCTCCGCGAGGCTACGCGTGTAGACATGCACGTCGTCGCCGTCGCGGTGCACCTGGATGCGGGCGCCGTCGAGCTTGAACTCGACGGATGCCGCTCCCCCGGCCACCGCGAGCGCCTCGCTCGGCGTGCCGGCGGTCGAGGCGAGCATCGGCAGGACCGGTCGGCCCACCTCGAGCCCGACCGCAGCGAGATCGTCGGCGGTGCCGGTGAGCGCGAGGCGCGCCGTGACGCCGAGGTCGCCCGAGAGCATCGCGGCGCGGCGGACGGTGGCGAGGTCGCGCGCGGATGCCTTCGCCACGGCGTCGAGCAGCACGCCCTCGAGCGCTCCAGTTCGCAGCTCACCGAGCATCACGCGCGTGAGGAAGTCCCACTCGGATGAGGTCGCCCGTTCCGCGAGTCCGGTGAGCTCGGCCTTGCGGACCGCCGCCGATCCGGCTCCGTCGGCCGCGGCGAGGCGCTCGAGGGCGGCATCGACCACGAGCGCGGTGAGGGTCGGCGACGAGGCGTGGTCGACCTCGAGGTTCGCCAGCCCTCGCCAGCCCACCCCGAGTCGGCCCTGCCGTGGGCTCGCGGTGAGGAAGCCGATGACGGGGATGACCTCGTCGGGCTCGAGGTCGTGCAGCAGAGCCACGAGGGCCGAGACCTTCGCGAGCCGCGACGACGTGGCCGCCACGGCATCCGTCGCCTGCACGATCTCCGAGAGCAGCATCCCGGCATTCTCGCACCGAGCGCCGACAGTTCCCACCGGCGCCCACCAGTGCCCACCAGCCCGCCTACGAAACCGCGACCGTCACCTCGCCCGCGCGCAGCACGCCGTCGTGCATCTCGAGCACGCGGTCGGCGCGCGTGACGATCGACGGGTCGTGCGTCGACAGCAGCACGGCGACCCCGTCGTCGTGCGCGATCGAGGCGATGAGCTCGATCATGTCGGCGGCAGTGCGAGAGTCCAGCTGGCCGGTGGGCTCGTCGGCGAGGAGGATGCGGGGCGAACCCGCGAGCGCCCGCGCGATGCCGACGCGCTGCTGCTGGCCGCCCGACAGCTCGGCCGGCCGCTGGGACGCATGGCCGGCGAGCCCGACCCGCTCGAGCAGGCGCCTCACCTGAGCCGCACGTTCGCCGGGGTCGGCACCGAGGATCCGGAGCGGCACCTCGACGTTCTCCTCCGCCGAGAGCGCCCCGATAAGGCCGAACGACTGGAAGATGTAGCCGATGTCGTCGCGGCGGACGCGGTCGACCTCGCGCTCGGCCGCCTCGGTGATCACGACGTCGCCGACGCGCACGCTTCCCGCCGTCGGGGGCTGGATGCCGCCGAGCACGTGCAGGAGCGTCGTCTTGCCGGCACCCGACGGGCCGACGAGCACCACGAGTTCGCCCGGCACGAGCGTCAGCGAAGCGTCTGCCAGGGCGTGGACGTCCCCGGCGGGTGTCTGGTGGACAACGGAGAGTCCGGATGCCTCGAGCACGGGCTCACTCATCGCGCTCCCCCTTCTGATCGTCAGGATGCTGCGCGCGTTCGCGTCTGCTCCGACGAGTGAGCAGGCTCTCCGCCGCGGGCGCCGGTTCGGCGGGTGGCGTCGGCGGTGCACTCCTGCCCTCAGCCGGCCACACCCCGACGTGGTCGGCGTTCAGCTCGAGCCGCACGCGATCACGGAGCGACAGCTGGGTCATGTAGTCGGTCGGCAGCTGCATGCGGCCGACCTTGTCGAGCACGACGAACTCTTCGGCCATCGCGTGCTCGCGACCCTCGTCGTCGGTGTGGGTCCAGCGCAGCACCTCAGTCGAGGTGCGGCCGTCGCGGATCTGCACCGTGCGCTGCACGTGCTCCGACACCGCGGGGTCGTGCGTCACGATGAGGGCGGTCGTGCCGAGCTCGCGGTTGACGCTCTCGAAAGTCTGGAGCACTTCGGCCGACGCGTGCTCGTCGAGGTCTCCGGTCGGCTCGTCGGCGAGCAGCACCCGCGGGTCGTTCGCGAGCGCGACCGCGATCGCGACGCGCTGCTGCTGACCACCCGAGAGCTCGGCCGGGCGCCGGTCGGCGACGCTCGCGACGCCGGCGAGCTCGAGCAGCTCGTCCGCGCGCGCCGGATTCTTGCGGTCGCCGCCGATCGCGCGAGCCAGCTGCACGTTCTCGCGCGCCGAGAGGTACGGCAGCAGGTTGCGGGCCGTCTGCTGCCAGACGAAGCCGACCACCTCGCGGCGATAGGTCACGCGGTCGCGCGACGACAGCGACGGAAGGTCGCGGCCGGCGACGCGTGCGGCGCCGGCCGTCGGCGTGTCGAGCGCCGAGAGGATCGACAGCAGCGTCGACTTCCCCGAGCCCGAGGCGCCGACCAGCGCGACGAGCTCGCCGCGCTCGACGACCAGGTCGAGGCCCTGCAGTGCCTGCACCTCGATGTCGGCGACGGCGAAGATCCGGACGAGCCCCTCGCAGACGATGTCGGGTTCTGTCATCAGTCCTCCTCGGTTCGAAGCACGGTGGCCATCGATGTGGTGCGCGCGCTCACGACGCCGCCGACGACGGCACCGGCGATCGCGACCACGACGACGGCGATCAGGATGCCGCTGAGCACCGGGTCGACGGCGATGCTCGGCTGGCCGCCGCCGCCCGTGAAGGGTCGCAGATCGATCGAGGTGACCACCAGCAGCGGCAGCAGCGCTCCGAGGATCACGCCGCCCACGATCGCGGTGATCCCGAGCGGGGCGAACTCCCACGCGATGATGCCGCGAGCGCGACGCCGGTCGAGACCCATGCTGCGCAGCAGGGCGATCGTGCGCGACCGGGCGTCCTGCGAGACGCCCGCGACCAGCAGCAGGGCGACCACCGACAGCGCGACGGCGACGCCGAGGGCTGCGAAGAGCACGAAGCGCAGCGCCGAGACCGCGGGCGACGCCTGGATCTCGGCCGTGGACTCCTCGAGGATGCGCACCGAATGGGATCCCGCCACGATGTCGCTGAGGTCTGCGGCGACCGCTTGCGCGTCTGCGCCGTCGGCGATGTCGACCAGCACGGTGCGCGGGAAGAACCCGAATCCGGTGAGGGTGAGGTAGTCGGTCTGGTCGAGCAGGATGAACTGCTCCGACACCGACATCCCGAGCACGCGATCGAGGGTGCCGACGACATCGACGGGCACATCGACGACGGATGCTGTGCTCCCCTGCCCGATCTCGGCGACGAGGGCCGTCGACTGCACGACCTGCACGGGGTCCGACTCGGGCTCGATGAGGCCCTCGGGGAGCGCGCCGGTCATGCCGCGCTGGATCGCAGCGAGGCGCTCGACGTCGGTGATCACGGCCTGGACGCTATCGCGGCCGTCGGGTCCTGCCACCGAGATGTAGTCGCCGCGGAGCACGCCGACGGCATCCGTCACGCCCCCGGCCTCGCGCATGCGCTCGATCGTCTGGTCGTCGAAGTACGGTCCCGAGACGCGGATGTCCGCGCCGACGTCGCGCTGGGCCGCGACGACCGCGCCCCGATCGACCGTGGCGAGCACGAGCGACGAGAACACCGCGATCGCGACGGCGACGAGCATCGCGAGCACCGCGGTGGTGCCGGCCGCCGGGTCGCGGAGGTTGCGCGCGGCGCCCACGAGCGACGTGATTCCCCGGCCGCGGCGCGCGACGCGCAGGGCTGCGGCGATCGGCAGCGGATGCAGGCGCACCACGATCAGAGCGACGGCGACGGTCGCCAAGAGCGGCGCCGCGACGACGAGCGGATCGATGCCCTCGGTCGACGGTCCGATGCCGCGGATGACGAGCTGTGCCACGGCGAGGACCGCGACGAGCACGACGACCGCTTCGAGGACCCGCACCACGCGCCCGCGCACCGGCGCGTCGAGGTCGGCGCGGTCGCGTCCGAGGAGCGCCGGCCGCAGCGTGAAGGCGAGAGCGAGGGCGGGGACGACGCCGACCGCGATCGCCACCGTCGTCGGCAGAATTCCGGCGTCGTAGGTCGTCGCGGCGACCCCGGCGAGAGCTGCTGCGACGGCGGCCGGCACGCCGAGGACGAGTCCCTCTCCGAACAACAGGCGCCGGAGGCGCGCCAGCGGCGCCCCGCGCGCCGACATGAGCGACAGGTCGGCGCGGCGGCGGCGGATGATCAGGGCCGAGGCCAGCACGACGAGCGCCACGCTGACGGCGAGGGGTCCGACGGCGGCGACCGCGAGGATAGCGCTCGCCGACCCCGCACGCGACAGCGCGGTCGAGAGGACGTCGACGATGTCGCTCGAGAACCGCACGCGCAACTGGCCGGTGCTGTCGACCGGCACCGATGTCGCCGTCACGCCGCGCAGCGCCGACAGCACCTGCTGCGGGTCCGCGCCGACGGCTGCGGAGCCGTCGACCGGATACCACGCCCGGAGCCTCGGGCGCGGAGACTCCGTGGCCTGGGCCTGCCATGCGGCCGGATGCAGCCACGCCACCGACGTCGCGACCGGGCGGCGGTTGCCGTCGTCGAAGACCGTCGCGCCGAGCGCGGTCGGAAGGTGCTGCCAGCGCGGGGCGTCGGGGTCGACCGCCTCGACGACGCCGACCAGACGCAGCAGCGGCGGCTCGCGTGTCTGCATCGCGGTGACGAATGCATAGCGGCGGGACTCGCCGATCGGCCACTGCATGGTGGCGGCGGAGTCCACGGCGAGCACGATGTCGAAGGTCCCCTCAGCTCCCGGCGCCTGCGGCCACGCTCCCTCGACCAGGCGGACGTTCGCCTGCATCTCGGGCTCGGACAGCAGCTGGACCCGCGTCAGCGGCGCGTCCGGCGCGATCACGTCGGGGTCGGCACCCGCGGGTTCGGCGAACTCGGCGAACTCTGCTTCGCCCACCATGGGCTGCAGAACCTCCTCGAACGAAGCGCGATTGTCGGCGAGGCTCTGCGCCACTTCGCCGAACACCGTCGCGGCGCCGTCGTCCCAGCCCGCTGTCAGCTCGGGATCCGCTGCGGGCCCGAACATCGGCACGCCGATCGTGTCGCCGGTGAGATCGCGGGCGATCGCGGGAACGCCCGAGATCTGATGGGCCACTTCGTCACGCACGACACCGACGAGAGCGCGCGGTGCCGCGGCGATCACGAACGCGGCGAACGCGACGAGCGCGACGATCACGAGCGCGGCGCTCCGAGGCGTCGCGAACCGGCGCCGGGTGAGGGCGAAGAGCCCGGGAGACCTGGTCACTCGTCCTCCCTCATGAGCGGCGCGAGGGCGGCGGGCGCGCGCACGGTCGACACGACGACGCAGAACACGCCGGCGACGACCACGAGAGCGGCGCCGAGGAGCACGGGTGACGCCTGCAGCGGCACCGGATAGGCCTCGGGAACCGTGACGTAGGCGGCGCGCACGAGCGGCGGCACGACGAGCCAGGCCGTAGCGACACCGGCCGCGAGACCGCCGACGACGCCCATGACGACCGCGAAGAGGTCTTCCCGTGCGCGCAGGCGCACGGCTCGCCCGCGACCGAGTCCGAGGACCGCGAGGAGCGCCAGTTCACGCGAATCGGCACGGGAGCGAGTGCGGCGCAACACCAGCACGACGAGCGCCAGCCCGACCGCGCCGACAGCCGCGAGCAGGAACGCCAGCGCGGTGCCGGCGGCGTTGTCGGCGGAGCGCGGATCGGCGACGATCGTCACCGTCTCGGGGAAGGCCTCCTCGACGGCGGCGGTCACCGCTCCCGGGTCGTCGGTCGACATCCACACCTGGTTCGCGACGATGTCGAGCGGACTGGCGAGGGAGACGGTCGCGAGGTCGACCAGCATCCCCTGGCCCGACGCGCTTCCGGGGAGCACCGGGATGACCTCGGCGATCTGGAAGTCGATGTCGACGTCGGGCGAGACGATCGAAAGCGCCAGGTCGTCGCCGACGCCGAGGCTCATCGTGTCGGCGAGCGCCGCCGTGATCACCGCCGGGACGACGGCGGGGATGTCGGCGGCCACCGCCCGGGTGTACTCCCCGTCGACCTCGAGCGTGAACGTCAGTGCGCTCGCCGAGGCCTCGACACCGCCGGACCCGCCGGCGGAACGGAAGCCCGAGACGTCGACGGCGGCACCGCCGCTCGTGAACTCCGTGAACTCGATGACGTTCGCGCCACCGTTCAGATAGCGCAACCCGACGTCCACCCCCGCGAGCGCCCATCCTTCGCCGGCAGGCAGGTCGAACGAGACGTCGGTCTGCTCCCGGGTGGTCGAGGTGACGAAGGTGTCGCCGTTGTTCTCAACGGTCATCGTGTCGGTGTTCGAGAAGACGAAACGAGCCACCTGGCCTGTGGAGGACACCGCCGTCACGCGCGCCTCGACCTCGGGCGGGCCGGGCTGGTACTCCTCGCCGTCGAAGACGACCGGGGGCGGCGACGGCGTCAGGAGCGTCAGCGCGATGTCGGTGCCTGACAGCGGCGCGCCGCTCGAGGAGAGCATGAGGGCATCGCCGAGGGCGGCCGGGTCGATCGCCCCGCCGGCGTCGAGCATCACGGCGCCCAGCTCCGACGCCTGGGCGGCGAGGATGGGCAGGCGCTGGTCCGCACCGCGAGCGTTGAGCGGTCGCGCGAGCATGGCGGCATCCGGATCACCGGCGGTGGCGACATCGGCGGCCGCCACGTCGTCGGGGATCGTGGTGACCCGCACGTCGGCACCGACGCGGAGCGCCTCGGGAGCATCGCCGAGCGCCGTGAGGGATCCCTGGTACGTGCCGGCGATCGTCACGGCGCCGATCGCGAACGCCACCACCGTGATCGAGAGGGCGTGGCGCGCGGGTCGCCGCGCGGCGAGGCGCAGCGGCGTGACCGGCGTCATCCCCCGGGTCGGGGCGAGGGCTGCCGACACCGCCCGTGCGATCGGGGTCGCGAGCGCCACCGCGACGAGGGCCACGAGTGCGAGGGCGAGAGCCGGAGCGATGGCGACGAGCGGGTCGAGCACCGCGGTGCCGTCGCCGCGTTCGACGATCGGCGTGCCGGACTGGGCGAACTGCCAGACCGCGAGCGCGGTGACGACGGCGAGGACGATGACGAGGCCGATGTCGGCGGCGGCGCGCGCGCGGGCCGAGCCCCGATCGACGCCGCGTGCGGTGACCACGGCCACGACGATCGCAGCGACCACGGCGATCGCGAGAGCGGCACCGGCCGCAAGGATCAGTCCGGCGGGAACACCTCCGAACGCGAGCACCGCGGCGACCCCGACGCCGGCGCCGGCGACGGCGCCCGCCGCTGCGACGACCAGGGTCTCGATGCTCGCAAGCGACACGAGATCACGGCGCCGCGCCCCGCGCGCGCGCAGCAGCATCGTCTCGGTGGAGCGCATCCGCACGGCTTCGAGGGCCACCGCGCCCACCACGACCGCGGTCAGGAGGCCTTGCAGCGCGATCGCGACTGCGGTGGGGCCGCGGCGGGCGTCGACCCCGGCCGTGATGCCTTCGAGGGTGTCACGCAGCCCGCCCGACACCTGCACGCTCACATCGGTGCTGTCTTCGACCGCATCGCGGACGCCACCGAGCACGTCGACGAGCGCGGCTGCCTCGCTCGCGGTGATCGTCTCGAGGTCGGGGCTGAGCACGACGACGGCGATCTCGCCGCCGACCACGAGGGCGCCGGAGGCCCCGTGCTCGCGGAGCAGCCCCTCGACCGCGTCGATCGCGGCACCCCGCGCAGCATCGCTCTCGAGCGTCAGTTCGACGGCACCGCGTTCACCCGTGGCGGTCGCAAGCGCCGCGCGCACCTCGCGCGCCTCGACGGTCGCGATGACTCCGGCGGTGACGACCACCAGGAGGGCGCAGAGCGCCGCGACGACGGCGAGGGTCACCAGCGGCGCGGTGGCGGCACGCGCCCGAGCCAGGGCGAACCGGATTCCTCCGATCACGCGGCCATCCGATGCACTCTGGCACTCTAACCCAGACCACAGCGACCCCGAGGCCCCGCTCAGCGATCGGGGGAAAGCGTGTTCACGACGTCGCGGAGTGCCGCCTCGAGATCGGGCTGGGCGAACCGGTAACCCGCGCCCTGCAGAACGCCGGGCACCACCCAGCGGCTCTTCATGACGAGTTCGGGCTCGGTGCGCAGCGCCCACATCGCGGGTTCGAGCATGAACCGCCCGGCCGGCAGCCCGATCCGGGCGCCCACCGCGCGGCGCAGCGTCGCCATCAGGGAGCGGTTGTCGCTCGCGTGCGGCGCCGCGAGGTTGACCGGCCCCGACATCTCCGGGTGATCGCGCACGAAACGCACTGCGCCCACGACGTCGTCGATGTGGATCCAGCTGAACCTCTGCCGCCCGCGCGATCGATGCCACGGCGCTCGCCCGTCACCCGAGGCGTTCGGCCCGATGCCGCGATAGCGGCGGTGCGGGAACCACCAACCGTCGAACTGCGTCCCGCCGAGGCCCACGCGGGCCAGGTTCACCAGGGTGCGGGTCGCCGGACCGTCGCCGAGCACGATGGCCATCCGCAGCGAGACACGCCGCGTACCGGCAAGGTCGCCGGCGAGGAACTCGTCCTCCCACGCGCGGGCCACGTCGACCGAGAACCCGGTGCCGATCTCGCCGTCGGCCTCGGTCTGCGGCCGATCGAGGGCGTAGCGGTAGATCGTGGCGGTGCTGGCGTTGAGCCACAGCGGCGGCGGGGCGGCGGCATCCGTCACCGCGTTTCGCAGCAGGCGTGTCGTCTCGACGCGCGAGCGCAGGATCTCGTCGCGGTTCGCGTCGGTGTAGCGGCAGTTGACGGACTTTCCGGCGAGGTTGACGATCAGTGCGGCGCCGTCGACCGCACGTCGGATGCTCTCGAGGTCGTGCCACCGCGCGTCGCGCGCGTCACGCCCCACGAGGCGCAGGTCGTACCCGTCCTCGATGAGCGCCGCCGTGAGGGCGCGGCCGACGAACCCCGTGGCGCCCGCGACGACCGCGATCGGGCGGGTCACCGGCCATGCCCCGCCGGCGCGTCACCCGCGGTGCTCCACAGCGCCCACGCGACGAGCAGGGGCTGGAGCAGCAGCCGGATGAACCGCGCGCGATCCGTGCGAAGCATCGGCGCCTCACGGCCCGTGCGCCACTGGTGCACGTTTCCCGGGAAGACGGCGACGAAGAACGCCGCGACGATCATCCCGACCCGCGTCCGGTCTCGCGGGAGCGCGACGATAGCAGCTCCGAGCATGACCTCGACCGCCCCCGACGCGACCACGATCATGTCCTTGTCGGTGCGCAGCATCCGCGTCGCCCAATCGGGCACGACGATGCGGTACCCACGACGCCCCCACGTGAGGTGCGAGACGCCGGCCACGATCAGCAGCAGCGCCAGCAGCAGCCGGCTGATCAGGCGGAGGACGGATGCTGCCGGGCTCGAGGTCATTCCCCCAGTCTCGCCCCGCCTGCATCCAAAAGCCGCGCGAACGGGGAATCACTTGATGGCGCGTCCGGGATGCCGGGCGGAGACCTCCCCGAGAACGAAGGAGTTTCGAACATGAAGAAGATCCTCGCGACCGCAGCGGTGACGGCCCTTCTCGTCGTCGGCGTGGCAACTCCGGCGCAGGCGTCCTGGCCCAAGCCATCGCCCGCACCGGCGCCCACCCAGAACATCGTCGAGATCGCGGTCGCGGCCTCCGGCGGCGGCACGCCGGACACGAACGCCAACGACTACGACATCCTCGTCCAGGCGGTCCTCGCGACCGAACTCGCCGCCCCGCTGTCAGGCGGAAAATGGACGGTGTTCGCCCCCACCGACCGCGCGTTCATGACGCTCGTGAAGGATCTCACCGGCACCGCCCCTGCGAGCGAGGCGGAGGCCCTCACAACGATCACCACCGCGTTCACGATCCCTCAGATCCGCGAGATCGTGCTGTACCACGCGGTTCCCGACCGCGAGATCGGACCCCTGCGCCTGCTGCTCACGCGCTCGCTCACGATGGCGGACGGCGGCATCGTGCGCCCGGCCGGCCTCGTGCTGCGCGACGAGACCCCGTCGCTGCGCGATCCGCGGCTGGTGCTGCGCGCGATCGACATCGACGCGACGAACGGCGTGATCCACACGATCGACCGCGTGCTGGTTCCGACGCTCTAGCCCCGTCCGGCTCGACGCGTGGTGGCCGGGTCTGCGCGGCCACCGCGCGTCGTCTTCTGTTTCCGGGGACGTCTCAGATCACCGCCGCGACGTCGTCGATGAAGCGCCGGTAGTCGGCCTCGGCGTCTTCCGCGGTGATCGCCCGCAGCACGACCTCGTCGGCACTGCTGCGGTAGGCCGTGATCCCCGCGCCGACCGACCCCGGCCGGATCACGGTGTCCTCAGCTGCGATCTCCAGCCGCGCGAAGTTCGCCGCATACGACGGGTACCCGGCATAGCGGGCGGTCTCGGCATCCAATCGCGCCTCCGCATCGGGATCGGTCGCCGTTCGCACATACAGCGCGGTGTGCGTGTGCGCAGCGACCGCGTGCGCTTCGGCGGTCTGCCGCGCGGCGAGCGCCGGCGTCAGCCAGCTGAGCACGAGACCATCGGATGCCGCGGCCCCTCGCTCGCGCATCTTCGGGCCCAGTGCGCCCACCATCACCCGCGCGGTGGTCTGCGCGCGCAGGGCATCGACGGCCTCCGTCACGCGCGCAAGCGCGCCGACGGCGGCGCCGCCCGAGCCGATGCCGAGCACGAGGCGCTCGGCCGGCAGCTCGAGCGCGGCGACGCGCTCGAGGATCTCGTCGGGCGTGCGGCGATCGACCGGCAGCACTCCCGTCGCGAGCATGAGCCGATCGGTGACGGCGGCAACCGCCGCGAGCACCTCGAGCGCGTCGCTCCCCGCGGTGTCGTTGACCCACAGCGAGTGGAACCCGGCCCCCTCGATCGCCGGTGCGATGCGGGCTGCGACGTCGGGGCCGAGGGCTGCGGCGATGCCGATCGAGAGCGCGCCGGTCATGCCTGCGACGCCCCGGCGACGATGCGGGAGACCTCGCCGACGGCGGCGTAGTACGCGTCGAGGTCGGTGCGGGACGCCGGGAGCAGGATCACCTCGTCGACACCGGCGTCGAAGAACGCCCTCGTTCCGGCGGCGACCGCGGCGGCATCGCCCCACACGGCTCGGCGATGGGGGTCTTCGCGGTCGCCGACGTCGGCGAGGGCGCGGGCCTCGGCATCCGTCCCGAATGCGGCGATCACGTACGCGACGATGTCGGCGTCGCCGCCCCGGCCACTCGCGGCGCGCGCCGCACGGATCGCGGCGACCGACACGGCCACCTCGTCGGGCGTGTGCCCGCTGTCGAGCACGGTGCCGTCGGCGACCTCGCCGCTGAGCGCGAGCGTCTTCGGTCCTTCGGCGGCCGCATAGACGCGGGGCGGTGTCTCCGGCGGCGCGTCCAGGCGCACCTCGCGGAGCGTCACGTAGCGCCCCTCGACGTCGACCTGACCGCCCGCGAGGAGTCCTCGCAGAGCCGGCACGTACTCGCGCATGAGCGTGAGCGGCGAGGCGACGCGCGCGCCCACCTGACCCATCCACGTGAGCACGCCGTGACCGACGCCCGGCAGCAGGCGCCCAGGGAAGAGTCGCTCGATGGTCGCGATCTCCATCGCGGTGAGCGCGACGTTGCGCAGCGGCATCGGCGCGATCCCGATGCCGATCTTCAGCCGTTCGGTCTGCGCGAGCGCCGCGGCGGCCGCGGCGAACCCCGACTGGCGGAAGCAGTCCTCCCACAGCCACAGCTCGCCGACGCCCGCGCGTTCGGCGGACTGCACCGCGGCGAGGAACTCGTCGGGGGAATGCGTGTACGGATTGAAGATCGCGCCGATGCGTGCCATGCGTCCCACTCTGGCAGGCGGTTCCGACCTCGACTATGCCGCCGCGACGATCGGCGCCCCCGCGCGAACCGTCAGCACGCGGCCTGACTCATCCGCGACAGCATCCACCGTCACCGTCCCACCCGCCTCGAGTGCACCCGAGACGAACAGGTCGGCGATGCGGTCGTCGACCTCGCGCTGGATGAGCCGGCGCAGCGGCCGGGCGCCGTACTCGGGCTCGTAGCCGTGCTCGGCGAGCCAGTCGACGGCCGAGTCGGTGACGACCAGCGCCACGTCGCGGCGCGCGAGGCGCGCGTCGGTGGCGCCGAGCAGCAGCCGGACGATGTCGCGAAGCTGGGGCTTCTCGAGCTTGCGGAACAGCACGATCTCGTCGATGCGGTTGAGGAACTCGGGCCGCATGGCCTCGCGCAGTCGCCCCATCACGCGGTCGCGGAGGTCCTTCTCGGATCCGAATCCGGTCGCCCCTCCCCCGTCGGCGATGAACCCGATCGCGCCGGAGCGCGAGGCGAGGAACTCCGACCCGAGGTTCGAGGTCATCACGATCACCGTGTTGCGGAAGTCGACCGTCCGTCCCTGGCCGTCGGTGAGGCGGCCGTCGTCGAGAACCTGCAGCAGCAGGTTGAACACGTCGGGGTGCGCCTTCTCGATCTCGTCGAACAGCACGATCGAGTGCGGGTTCCGCCGCACGCGCTCGGTGAGCTGCCCGGCGTCCTCGAAGCCGACATATCCGGGAGGAGCGCCCACGAGCCGCGAGACCGTGTGCCGCTCGCCGAACTCGCTCATATCGAAGCGGATGACCGCGGACTCGTCATCGAGGAGCGACTGTGCGAGCGCCTTCGCGAGCTCGGTCTTGCCGACGCCCGTCGGACCCAGGAAGAGGAACGACCCCACCGGCCGGTGCGCGTCGCCCATGCCGGTGCGGTTGCGGCGCACGGCCTTCGCCACGGCGGCGACGGCGTCGTCCTGCCCGACGACGCGGTCGTGCAGCTCGTCCTCCAACTGCGCGAGACGCTCGCGCTCGGTCTCGGTGAGGCGGCTGACGGGGATGCCGGTCGCGCGGCTGATGACGGCCGCGATCTCGGCCTCACCCACGACCGCTCCAGCGTCGCCTGCGGCGCGCCCCGCGCGAGCCGCGTCGGCGAGCTGCGCCTGCACCCCGGCGATCTCGTCGCGGATGCGCGAGGCGTCTTCATAATGCTCGGCAGACACGGCGGCGTTCTTCTCCGCCTCGAGCACCGCGAGGCGAGACTGCAGTCCGCTCACATCCACCTTCGAGCCCAGGCGCAGTCGCAGCCGTGCGCCCGCCTGGTCGATGAGGTCGATCGCCTTATCAGGGAGCACCCGGTCGGGCAGATATCGGTCGCCGAGCTCGACGGCGGCGCGGATCGCCTCGTCGGTGTAGACGATGGCGTGGTGGTCTTCGTAGGCGGCCTTGAGCCCCTGCAGGATCAGCACGGCATCCGCGACCGACGGCTCGCCCACCCTCACCGGCTGGAACCGGCGCTCCAGCGCCGGATCCTTCTCGACGACGCGGTACTCCTTGAGCGTCGTCGCGCCGACGAGGTGCAGGTCGCCCCGCGCCAGCCGGGGCTTGAGGATGTTGCCGGCATCCATGGCGCCCTCGCCCGCGGCACCGGCGCCGACCACGGTGTGCACCTCGTCGATGAACACGATCAGCTCGTCCTTGCGCGCGGCGATCTCGTCGAGCGTCGAGGTGAGGCGCTCCTCGAAGTCACCGCGGTAGCGGGCACCGGCGAGCATCGCGGCGAGGTCGAGCGCGATGACGCGCTTCTCGCGCAGCTGCTCCGGAACGGAGCCTGTGACGATCGCCTGTGCGAGCCCCTCGACGATCGCGGTCTTGCCGACGCCGGCCTCGCCGACGAGCACCGGGTTGTTCTTGGTGCGACGGCTCAGGATCTCGATCGTCTGCTCGATCTCGTCGGAGCGCCCGATCACGGGGTCGAGGTCGCCCTCGGCGGCGCGTGCGGTGAGGTCGGTTCCATACGCATCGAGCATCGGGGACGCGGATGCTGCGGCATCCGTCGCCGTCTGACCGGGCTCTGCACTCCCGGGCGTCACCGTGTCGCGCAGACCCTCGGTGAGAGCTTCGGCGGTGACCCCGGCGCGGGCGAGCACCTGGCCGGCGGGGGTGTCCTGGGCGAGCACGAGCGCGAAGAAGAGGTGCTCGGGATCCACGTACGTCGACCCTGACGAGCGCGCGACCTGGAAGGCGTGGAAGAGCGCCCGCTGCACGGACGACGTGATGATCGCCCCGTCGACGTCGGCGGGATCGGATGCCGCGGGGAGTCGCTCCTCCGCCGCGCGGGCGATCGCCTGGGGGTCGGCGCCGATGCGGGCGACGGCGTCCCTCACCGGAGCGTCATCGACGAGGACGCGCAGCACGTGCAGGGCGTCGAGCTCGTGCTGACCGCGCTCCAGCGCGAAACGCCCGGCGCTCTGCAGCAGCTGCTGCGTGCGGGCGCCGAGGAAGCGCGCGAGATCGATCGATCCCTCCGCCCGCGCACGCTCGCGGGCCACGTACCGGGCGAGGAACTCGTCGAACGTGCTGCCGTTCTCGTCGGCGTCGTGCGGGGGTGTGAGGTCTTCGGGCATTGCTTCTCCTGCGACATCGGGTGGGATCGACTGCGAAGTTGAGTGCAGACGTGTCAACTTCAACGACTCCTCGGGAGATGTATTCCCGTCGCGGTTGCGGATACCCTCATCGAAGCCCCACCGAAGGAGCCCCGCCATGAGCGACGACGCGCTCGTCCAGCCCGCGCCGCCCGAGATCGACGACGACACCGCGGCGCGGCTCGCCCGTGACGGATGGGGCGTCGAGGCGATGGCCCGCGCGCTCGGCAGCCACCAGGACCGCAACTTCCTGCTCGAACGCCCGGATGCCCCGCCACTGCTGCTGAAGATCGCGAATCCGAGCGTGAGCGCCGACGAGCTCGAAGCCCAGAGCGCCGCCGCGTCCGCCATCGCGGAGCGCGCCGGAACCCGCGCCCCGCGAGCGCTCGCGCCGGAGGCCGGTCACGGGACCGTGGCAGCCGTCATCGTCGACGGCGTCGTGATGCAGGCTCGGGTTCTCGAGTTCCTCGAGGGCGAGACGCTGTCGGGTTACCTGTCCCCCGCCGTCGTCACCGCCCTCGGAGCCCTCGCCGCGCGGGTGGCGCTCGCCCTCGCCGAGCTCGACGGCCTCGACATCGACCCGGCCGTCGCCGAGCGCGAGCACCAGTGGGATCTCCGCCACGCTCCGCGCGTGCTCGCCGAGCTGCTCCCCTACATCGCCGACGACGACCTGCGCTCGCGGGCCACCGAGGCCGCAGCATCCGCCTGGTCTGCCGTCGAGGCTCTGGCAGCCGATCTGCCCGCGCAGTTCATCCACGGCGACCTCACCGACGACAACGTCGTCACCGCCGACCCGATCACGCGCATCCCCGACGGCGTGATCGACCTCGGCGATCTCAATCGCACGTGGGCGGTCGGCGAGCTCGCGATCACGGTGTCGTCGCTGCTGCACCACGACGGCATGGATCTCGCGAGCGCGATGCGCGCCGTCGGCGCGTACCACGCGGTGCGCCCGCTCACCGAGGCCGAGGTGAAGGCCCTGTGGCCTCTCGTCGTGCTGCGCGGCGCGACGCTCGTCGCGAGCGCCCACCATGTGCTGGCGACGGATGCCGCGAACGCCTATGCCGCAGGCAACCTCGTCCACGAGCTCGCGATCTTCGAGCAGGCGGTCTCGGTGCCGCTCGCGGGGGCGGAGAGTCTGGTGCGACGCACCGTCGGGGCATCGCATCGCCGCGCCGCCCAGATCCCGGACGCCCCGCTCCTGCCGTGGCTGAGGGCCGACGACGTCGTCGTCGTGGATCTGTCCGCCGGCAGTCGCGACCTGCACGATGGACGATGGCTCGATGCGGATGCCGAAGACCGCGCATTCGCGGAGCATCTCTCCCCCGGCACCGCCGCCACCGCCGCCCCGCGCGCAGCCCTGACGCGGTTCGGCGAAGCACGGCTCACGCGCGCGCGGCCGCACGCCCAGGCCGAGCCGCACAACGTCGCCCTCGGCATCGAGCTGCGCGTCACGCAGCCCGAACCGGTCGCGGCCCCGTGGAGCGGCATCGTGCGCGTGACGACAGGCGGCGTGGTGCTGGCGGGCGACGGGCGCGCTCTGCGCCTTGAGGGCCTGCGCTCGGCGCTCGACGACGGCGCGGAGGTATCGGCGGGCGACCTGCTCGGCGAAGTCGATGCGGCGCTGTGGATCCAGCTCACAGGCCCGGGCCTCGACGACGGCGTCGATGTGCCGCGCTTTGCGCAGCACTCGCTCGCGGAGGCGTGGCTCGCGGTCGTCGAGGATCCGTCGCGGCTGCTGCCCCAGCATCCGTCCGCCCCGATCGAGATCGAAACCACCCACGCCACAGCGCTCCTCGCCCGTCGCGACGCCGTGTTCGCCGACGTGCAAGAGCATTACTTCGCAGACCCGCCCGTCATGGTGCGCGGATGGCGCGAGCACCTCATCGACGCCGACGGGCGCGTGTACCTCGACACGCTCAACAACGTCACCGCGGTCGGGCACGCCCACCCGCGGATCGCCGAGGCCGTCGCCGAGCAGTGGCGCCTGCTCAACACCAACTCGCGCTTCCACTACCCCGCGGTGGTGGAGTTCTCAGAACGGCTCGCGGCCCTCGTCCCCGAGCCGCTCGACACCGTCTTCCTCGTCAACAGCGGGTCGGAGGCGGTCGATCTCGCACTGCGCCTCGGGCAGGCGTGGTCGGGCCGTCGCGATGTGCTCGCGGTGCGCGAGGCCTATCACGGCTGGACCTACCTCACCGATGCCGTCTCGACCTCGATCGCCGACAACCCGGCGGCGCTGGAGACGCGCCCTGAATGGGTGCACACGGTCGAGGCTCCCTTCACGCACCGCGGCGCGGGCGAACAGTTCGCCGCAGACGCCGTCGCCGAGGTGGAGCGCCTCGCCGTCGCCGGGACGCCGCCAGGAGCCTTCCTCGCCGAGACGATCTTCGGCAACGCCGGCGGAGTGTTCCTCCCCGACGGGTATCTCGCTGCCGTGTACGGCGCGGTGCGTGCGCACGGCGGACTCGCGATCGCCGACGAGGTGCAGGTCGGCTACGGGCGCCTGGGCGAGTGGTTCTGGGGATTCGAGCAGCAGGGCGTCGTGCCGGATGTCGTCGCGGTGGCCAAGGCCATGGGCAACGGGCATCCGCTGGGGGCCGTCATCACGACGCGCGAGATCGCCGAGCGCTATCGAACTGGCGGCTACTTCTTCTCGTCCGCCGGGGGCAGCCCGGTCTCGAGCGTCGTCGGGCTCACCGTGCTCGACATCATCCGCGACGAGCAGCTGCAGCAGGGCGCCCGCGACATCGGCGCGTACCTCAAGGGTCGGCTCGAAGACCTCGGGCGCCGGCATCCGCTCCTCGCCGCCGTCCACGGCTCGGGCTTCTACCTCGGCCCGGAGTTCGTCCGCGACCGCACGACGTGGGAGCCCGCCACGGCCGAGACAGCGGCGATCTGCGCGCGCCTGCGCGAACTCGGCGTCATCGCCCAGCCCACCGGCGACCACCAGAACATCCTGAAGGTCAAACCGCCGATGTGCTTCACGCGCGAGAGCGCCGACGCTTTCGTCGCCGCGCTCGATCGTGTGCTGACGACGGGGTTCTGACGCGGTCGTGACGGCGGGTCAGTCACGCCCGCCGGGCGGCCCGACGATCAGCAGGATCACGAACAGCACGACGACCGCGAGCGCGATGAGCGCACCCAGCACCCACGGGCGCTTGAGGAACCAGCGCATCAGCCGGTCGTGCCACGCCGCATCGCGCGGGTCGGCGGTGGCCACGAGTCGCCAGTCGCCTCGCAGCCGTCCCGAGCGGTGCAGCCACAGCTCGGTCGGGATCGTGGCGTAGGGCACGATGGCGCTGCCGATCGCGACGATCGTCGGCCACGCTCCCCAGCGCTGGTTCTTCGCGACGAGGATCGCGGTCGCGCCGTAGGAGAGGAAGACGAACCCGTGGATGCCGCCGCCGATCGTCACCGCGATCGCGAGATCGGCGGTTGCCCGCAGGATGAGCCCCGTGATGAGCAGGGTCCAGGAGATCGCCTCGGCGATCGCGAGCGTGCGGAAGAGGTTCAGGGGCGCGCGGAACACGGGTCTCCAAGGGTCGAGGGGGTCTTCCCAGCCTACTTTCGCGCTTCCCCTCCCCCGTTCGCATCCGTTTACGGACGGAACACGCCGCGGTGCTCGCAGTCGGCCGCGGCGCGTCCCGTCCGTAAACGGTGGGGGTGGGGCGGGCTAGCGTGGGGTCGTGGACTTCTCACTCGACGACCTGCGGCGATGGCCCGACGTCGAGGCGCCGGATCTTCCGGCAGCGGATGCCGCCGACCGCCTGATCCTGGATGAGTCGGCGTCCGCGCGGGTGGTTGCCGGTGACGGGGGTCTGGTCGTGATCGGCGACGGCTTCGGCGCGCTGACGCTGGCGGCCGCGGCGGACGGCGGAGCGCGACTGCGGCCGATCCGCGTCCATCAGGACGCCGTGACGGGCGAGCGGGCGCTCGCTGCGAACGCCGCGACGTTCGGGCTCGACGCAGCGTTCTCGTCGCACCCGCTGAACGCCGACCTCGTGCGGGGCACCCGTGTCGTGCTGCTGCGCCTCCCCCGCTCGCTCGACGCCCTCGACGACATCGCGGGATTGATCGCAGCCCACGCCCACCCCGACGTCGTCGTGTTCGCCGGCGGGCGCCTCAAGCACATGACGCTCGGCATGAACGACGTGCTGCACCGGTACTTCTCGCGGCTCGACGTGAGCCACGCGCGGCAGAAGTCGCGCGTGCTGATCGCGCGCGACCCCCACGACGGGCGAGACCCCGCGCCGCAGCGCGCGGAGCACGGCGACCTCGTCGTGTGCGCGTACGGCGGGGCGTTCGCCGGCACGTCGATCGACATCGGCACACGGCTGTTGCTCGACAGCCTCCCCGACACACTTTCCGAGACCATCGACTCCCGAGACGCCGCGATCGACCTCGCGTGCGGCACGGGTGTCGTCGCTGCGGCGCTGGCGCTTCGGCATCCCGATCTCCGGGTGTACGCGACCGATCAGTCGGCCACCGCCGTCGCGTCGGCGCGCGAGACCGCCGTGGCGAACGGAGTCGCCGATCGGATCGAGGTCGTCCGCGACGACATGCTGTCGACCCGGCCCGACGCGAGTGCGTCGTTCATCGCGCTGAACCCGCCGTTCCACGTCGGCGGCGCGATCCACGAGGGCCTCGCCCCGCGTCTGTTCGCCGATGCCGCACGGGTGCTGCGCCCGGGCGGCGAGCTCTGGACGGTGTGGAACTCGGCGCTGTTCTACCGTCCGGCGCTCGAGCGGATCGTCGGGCCGACTCGTCAGATCGCCCGCAACGCCAAGTTCACGGTGACCGCGTCGGTCAAGCGCTGACGCGCATCAGTCCTTCGGAGGACGCGTCGACCACCACGCCCATGCGACGAGCGCGGGCTGGAAGAAGAGGCGCACGAGCCGCTTGGCATCGGTGTCGAGGCCGAATCCGTCGCGGCGCTTCGCGTACTGTTCGAGGTTGCCCGGGAACACCGCGATGAAGAAGGCCGCGAGGATCGCACCGAGCGTCGAGCGCGACCGCGGCAGCACCACGAGCGATGCGCCGAGCATCACCTCGACGACGCCCGAGGCGACGACGACGGCATCCTTGTCCATGACCTTGGTCGTGAAATCGGGCACCTGCGCCTGGAACTCGCGTCGCCCCCAGAAGAGGTGACTGAGCCCGGCGAACACGAGGGATCCTGCCAGCAGCCAGCGCGCGAAGGTTCTCATTGCCCCTAGCATCGCCCACATGAACCACGATCGCTGGGAGCGCCTCACCGAATGGCCGCTCATCCTCGCCTCGGTCCTCTTCCTCGCCACGTACACGTGGCAGGTGATCGGCAATCCCACCGGCGCCCCGAACGCCGCGGCCGAGACCATCCTCTGGGCGACGTGGGGACTCTTCCTGCTGGACTATGTGGCGAACCTGGTGTTCATCGGCAAGGGGAAACGATGGCGATGGTTCTACACGCACCTGTTCGACCTCGCCGTGGTTGTGCTGCCACTGCTGCGACCGCTGCGGATCCTCCGCCTCGTGACGCTGCTCACGGTGTTGCAGCGGACGGCAGGTACCGCGATCCGCGGGCGCATCTCGATCTATGTCGCCAGTGCCGCCGCGTTGCTCATCTACGTCGCTGCCCTCGCGGTGTACGACAGCGAGCGCGGGCAGCCGGGCACCAACATCACGAGCTTCGGCGATGCGCTGTGGTGGTCGTTCGTGACCGTAACCACGGTGGGCTACGGCGACTTCACCCCGATCACGGTCGCCGGCAGGCTCATCGCCGTCGGCCTCATGATCGGCGGCATCGCGCTGCTCGGTGTCGTCACGGCGACCCTCGCCTCGTGGATCGTCGAGAAGGTCGCGGATCGGGACGCCGAGCAGGATGCTGCGACCGTGGGCCACATCAAGGCGCTCGAGCGTCAGATCGCCGACATGCAGTCGATGCTCGCCGAGGCGCTCCGCCGCTGAGTAGCGGTCGGAGCGCCTCAGGCGCGATTCAGAAGTCCCAGTCCTCGTCTTCGGTGGCCTCGGCCTTGCCGATGACGTACGACGAGCCCGACCCCGAGAAGAAGTCGTGGTTCTCGCAGTGCCCAGGAACTGGCACGTCCAACCCCAGGATCACGCGGAATGTTGGGTCATGTTGGCCAGGGTTGATTCACTGTTTCGACGGGAACCTGTGGGCAAAGTGTGGGCACGCCGCAGCACACGATGCGCGGTAAGTGCGTCGTGCGCCTGCCCCTCCATCGATGCGGCCGCACGCCGCAGCAGCTGGTAGTACCTCGCCGGCTTCATCCCGAGCTGCCGGATGATCGCTTCTTCCTTCGCGCCAGAGTGGCGCGGCCATGCTTGCTCGAAGTCGAGCAACTCCCCAGATCCCACGGTGGATAACTCTGCAGGGTGCCTCCGACATCGGCGTACCCTGACGTGATGGTCGACATCGACGGCGCCCAACCCCGCTGCCCACTATGCGGGGTGCTGATGCGCGACATCCCCGGCGCCTGGCGGTGCCCCGCGTGCGGTCACGTCTACGCACCCACGATGATGCAACAGCAGCAGCAGGAACAGCCAGAGTTCGACGGGCCCAGCATCCGCGGAGGATGACTTTCGACCCCCGCTACCCCGTGATACCCCGTGATACCCCGTGATACCCCGTGATGCCTGTCGTTGTAGAGGATTGTCAGGGGTGGGTGGTACCGTGCAACTACGACGAGCCGGCTACCGGAGCGTTGTTCGCCGAGAGCCCCACGCACGTGGGGCTTTCGTGCATCTACGGATCCCATCGGCGGTGCTTCGCCACAATGGGCCTCAGCGTCCACCACAGTGTGTCCGCGAGCTTCCGGGCTCGCGCGTCGTCGGTGACGTGCGCATCGCGACGACGGTAGAGGTACACCGCCAGATCGACCGCCTGCAGCCCGGGAGACGCTGCCGAGTCCGCAAACATCAGCTGCTCGATGCGCGCCAGCTTGCTCGGGCGATATCCGGGTGTTCCGATCTTCTGGTAGAGGCCGAACCGACGTGCGTGCGCATCCTGATCGGTCACCTGATCGCAGATCACGATGACCTCTTCGCCCTTCGAGGCAGCGAGCGCGTTCACGTCCTCAAGCACATGGCGGAGGCAGACCAGGTGCGGCGGGTCTGGGTAAGAGTAGCGCGCGTTGAGCCGGACGATGTCGACTCCCTGAATGAATACGGCGGCTGGAAGCCCCGCCATCCCCGCCAGAACGTGACGATAGATCTGCCCTGCAGCGCGGTGTTTGTTGCGAATCGGTTCCCACCCGTCGCGGCCGCTCATGATTCGATGCCCGTGGAACTCAGTACCCTCCGGGACTCCGAAGCCAGCGGCGTAGTCCGCCGACGACTTGATGGATGCGGAGAGCTGCCCGATGTGGTCGACGCTGATCACGAGGGCGGCCACATAGTAGCGGTCCTGCGTATAGGACTCATCGATGAAGGCGAACAGCACACCCTCAACGATAGACAGCGCCGCCGACGCACTGACCCCAATGAGGGTGTCGGTGGGGCAGGCGTAGCCTGTCGGTCTCGGCCGGAGGAAGGGGATCCCCGGTGGAGAAGCGGCAGGCGTGGCACCCACTACTCGCCGCGGTCGAGGGTCCCACGGGGACGTGGCGCCTCGTCGACACTCTCGGCATGGAGTACGGGAGCGTTGAGATCCGCCGTGTGATGAACGGTACGGAGGTGCGTTACCGGGCGTCGTGGGGCGGTGAGGTGCTCGGGTGGGCGTCGACGCTGCGAGAAGCGTGCGAGCGGGTGCACGCGGCGTACCTGCAGGCCCACGGGCCCGGTGGCGCGCCCGTCGCCGACTGGGGTGAATCGACCGGGAACGCACGCCAGGACACGACGAAACGCCCCGCCTCCACCCGGTGATGGGTAGGCGACGGAGCGTTCTCGGTATTCAGTAGGGTGGCGGCATGCCTGGCCCCGCCCGCCTCCACACGCTCGACTACACGCGCGGGCTCGCGGCGACCGTGATCATGGTGCACCACTACCTGTCGTGGTGGAACGGGACCCCGCCCGACGCGACCACCCCGCTCGGCCGGATCGGGGTGTACGGCGTTGCCCTGTTCTACGTCCTCAGCGGCCTGACCATGTTCCACGTCTACAACGACTCCACGCGGACCGTTCGCGACGTCGGGCGGTTCTTCACCCGGCGCCTGTTCCGCATCATGCCGCTGCTGTGGATCGTCACCGCGCTCTCGCTCGTCATCGTCCCCCGCGAGATCAACCCCGGCGACCTGGTGCTCAACCTCACCGGGCTGTTCGGTTTCGTCGCGTGGGACACCTACTTCTCAGCCGGGGTCTGGTCGATCGGCAACGAGCTGGTCTTCTACGCGATCTTCCCGTTGCTCGTCGGAGCGGCGATGATCAGCCGGTGGGCGCTCGCCGGCCTCGGTGCTGCGCTGCTCACCGCGTACGTGCTGATCGCGTACTTCTACCTCAGCCCGTGGCTGCCGATGGACTACCAGTGGGCAATGTACGTCAACCCCGCCAACCAGGCGTTCCTGTTCTTCGGTGGCTTCGCGATCGGCTACCTCCTGCGGGCGGTCACCGTGAGACAGCGCGAGGCGGTCCTGTTGATCGCCGTGGGCGTCGCGGTGCTGCTCCTCTGGCCCACGGGTTTCGCGGTGCCCTCGCTCGTCACCGGGACGAACAGGATCGTCCTCACCGTCGCGTGTCTGCTGATCTGCGCGGGCGCATACAAGCTGACCTTGAGACTCCCGGCCGTCGTCGACCGGCCCCTCACGCTGCTCGGTGAAGCGAGCTACTCCATCTACCTGATCCACCCGCTCGTATTCTTCGCAAGCCTGAGCACCGTCGCCACGGACTGGCCCGTCGGCGTGAAGATCCCGGCCGCGATCGCCGCGACACTCCTCCTCAGTTGGGCGTGCTACCGGTTCTTCGAGGCGCCACTCACCCGCCTCGGCCGACGCCTCACGCCGCGCCCAACAGAGAAGCGCCCCGTCCCGACCCGGTGAAGGGGTAGGGACGGGGCGCAGCACTGTCAGGGGGTCTAGAGTTAGCGGATCCAGGCGGCGAGGCGGACCCACCAGGGCAGGCCGTTCGTGCGCGGGTACGGCATCACGGGCTCGTGTCGTTCGCGGGTGCAGCCCACACGCCGGCGAAGCCGACGAGGAACGCACCGACGGTGAACGTCGCGACGGGCCAGAACTCGTCCGGCCAGACGAACACACCGTCTGCGATCGCGGGCTGCAGAGTCGTGCCGAGGGCGACCGCGGCCGCGGCGCAGCCACCGGCGACAGCCTTCTTCGAGCGGGACAAGAACGTGCTCATGGTGTCTCCTTCGGTGGTTGGGTCTGCTCGAGCTGGTCACGGATCTCGATGTCCGCTTTCGCGAGCTGGGCGACGTTCTGTTCGACCGAGTCGAGGCGCCCGTGCAGACCCCGAACGCCTTCTTCGACCCGCTTCGCAGTGTCGATCGCCTCCGTCACGTCGTCGCGCAAGTTCGTCAGGTGACTGTTCTCGAGCTGCGTACGCATCGCACCCACGGACTGATCCGTGCGTGCGATGAAGTCCGGGAGGCCCTGGACAGAGGTGATTACCTCAGCAGTCGCGAGGATCGCGCGAGCGAACGCGATGATCCACCGCCAGCCCCGCTTGCGGATGAACACGACCAGCCCGACGACGATCGCCGTCCAGAGGGCGAGGTCCCACAGGCTGATCGACTGCGCCCACGCGACCAGCCAAGGGGGCGGGGTCACTGCCAGCCCTGCCGGCGCTTTGCGGCGTCGTCGTTCACAGCCTTTGCGATCTGTGCGGCGGTCGGTGCGGTGCCACCAGCCGTCACGATCGCGGCGGCGAGCGCTGCGTAGTCGAACTCCTCGTCGCCGACCTCGCCCCGGAACCCGGTCAGCGGGTCGAGACCGTTCTGTGCGCGGCGCTTGTTCACGGACGCGAGGATCCCGTCCCACTCCGCACTCGTGACGGGCTCGGGGTCGCCCCACAGCTTCCGTTCCCGGGCGGATGCTGCCGGCCCCTGCACCTCGAAGGTGAGTTCACCGACCGCGGCACGCCGGGTCGCATCGTTCGTGTTGTCGGTGTCGTAGATCGTGCGCATGACGATGTCTCGATTCTCGATCGGGGCTTCCGTGAGGAGCTCGGTGGAGCCTGCGGTGGCGGGGACGGGTGACCATGGGTTCAGGTCGATGACGTGCCATGGTTCGTCGGGGTAGCCGCGGGAGCGCATGATCATGCCGGGGGCGAGACCGACAGCGCGGGCGTCTTCGAAGAACGCGGCCTGACCGCCGTGGTTCGCGTACACCCACGCCCAGTTCGCGTAGT
Organism: Microbacterium sp. 2FI; assembly: GCF_005502885.1. Lineage (GTDB taxonomy): Bacteria > Actinomycetota > Actinomycetes > Actinomycetales > Microbacteriaceae > Microbacterium. Next base: position 161,062 of record NZ_SCMR01000003.1, on the reverse strand, counting down.
CCATCGCGAGGGTTTCGCGGTCCTCCCAGCGCCCGCCGTGCGAGCTCGTCCCGGGGAGTGCCGCGCCCAGCCCGTACAGCTTCCGCGCGAGCACCTGGTTGTCGTACGGCCGGTACGCGGAGTAACCCGGCCCCATCGCGAGCGTCCGCCCGGTGCGGGCCTTCGCACGGGCGACGAGCGCACGGTGCCGCGCGGCCGACGCTGGGGACAGCAGGTGTTCCCAGTAGCCGTGCTCGTTCGTCCCCGACGCGAGGAGCACCAGCCGGTCTCGGGGGATGTACCCGTTCGTGTACGCCACAGCCGAACCTCCCGTGCACGACAAAGCCCCCCGGGGTGATCCGGAGGGCTGGAATGGTGAAGCCCCCGACAATGCGGGGGCTCCTGGGCTAGTCGGTGGGTGGCTTCGTGAGGCGTTGCACCTTTGAGTGCGAGATGCTGAGCGCTTCACCGACGACTCGAGTCGACGCGCCCTGGTCGAGGGCTTCCCGGATCAGCGCCCGGTAAGCGGCGTCAGCGTCCTTCGCGGCCTTCTGCGCGCGCAACAGCTTCCGCTGCATCGCGGGGGTGACGTGTCCGGGCTTGGTCACACCCACGAGTGTAGGTGTCACTCGACGACAGGCCCGGGCGCGCCACCAGCCCAGTAGTGCGGGAGGTGGCAGGCGGGGGTTTCGCAGTAGTCCCCGGCGACGTGCTGCCACTCGGTAGCGGTCGTGCTCTGCATGGTCATCATGTGCCCCATTCTGTATCGAAAGTGTTCCAGTAGTCAAGAGGCCACTGGAACACTTCCGATACATTCAGGTCAGCTTGCCTTCGTCAGGATCACACCGAGCAGGAGCGCATCGGCTCCGTAGGTGTCGCTCCCCGAGTTCGCAGTCCGCGCGATGCGGAGGCTGAACGCCGTGGCGCGTGCCGCGAACGCCGCCGTCGTAGCCGACACCACCTGAGCGGCGACCCCAGGCGCGGAGCTCGTGACACCGAGGCTCTCGATTCCGGTGTTGATGATGGCGCCCGGGTTGATGGTCGACGCGACAGCCGACCACACCACGTCTCCGCTTGTCGCGCCGACGGGACACCACAGCAACGTGACGGTGAACGTGGTCCAGTCGGCGGGGGTTGCGGGGAGTGTCGTCCCGATCGCCTCGTTCGAGGACTGATCGAAGAGGAAGCCCCCGGCGAACGGCGTTCCGGCGATCGCACCCAGCACGGGACTCCCCGCGGTTGCGGAGAAGTTCTGCGGCGTGAGGTGCCGGTCGCTGGCGCCGGGCACCTCGACCACGAGCCTGAGGATGTCGCCGAACGGGGAGACACCGATGCCGTCCGCGAGGTACTTGAACCGCACCTCGGACGACTCCGTCGACGCCGCATCGGCGAAGATCACCGCGACCAGGCCCGGCGAGACCTCGATCGGCTGAGCGTACGCCATCGTCTGCGCCGCGATGTCTTCGATCAGCTCCTCGTCGGTCCACGTCTCCCCGTCGTCCCACGACGTCGCGAACACCCCGGCCGCGTCACTGAGCCGACGGCACGTGATCACGATCCCGCCCGATGCGAGCAGCGTCCACGACGGTCGCCCGTACAGATCGGCGAGGACGAGATCCGGGGCAGACCATGTCGCCCCGTCATCGGCCGAGATAGACCGGTAGATGTCGGTCACGCTGAAGTCCGCGTTGCTGGCGCGGATCAGCGTCATCAGTGTGCCGTCAGGCAGGAACCCGATGTGGCTTTCGTTGTACGGCTGACTGTCCGCCTCGCCGTCCGCGATAGTCACTTCCGACCCCCACGTGTCGCCGTCGTCGGCGGTGGAGATCACGCGCACCGACCAGAAGTCGTCGCCCGTGTCCATGCCCCAACCGGAGACCAGCAGCGTCCCATCCTCGAGCTCCACCGGGAACGTCGCGGACCCGTGACGCTCCTCCGTCCACGTGAACGGAACCTCGATCCGGCTCCCCCACGACACCCCGTTGTCATCGGAGAACGCGATGTAGACGTGCTCGTCCGCGATCGTCGCACCGTCCGCGATGAACTGCACCACCAGGCGCCCGTCACGCAAAGCGACCACACCCGGGTCGCGAAGGTCGACAGTGTCGCTGAAGATCGTCGCCGGCGTCGACCATGTCACACCGAAGTCTGAGCTGCGCGACATCACGATCGCACCGTCCAGCGCGTCCCGGTAGTCGGTGCCCTGCCGCCACACGGCGAGCAGGTCACCGTTGACGCACAGCGTCACCGACGGGAACGCATTGTGCAGCGTGCCGTCGATGATCTCGACCAGCTCGCCACCGGCGGTCAGGTTCCCCGTCCCGGACGAACCAGGCATCGGGAGTGCAGCATGCCCGAGCGCCGTCGGGCGGCCCGCGAGCGACGCCCACCCTGCGTCGCCATCATCGGAAGAGTTCTTCGTCAGCAGGTGCCCCTGCACACCCCCGACCGGGAGACTGACCCCGCCCCCGCCGCCTTCGGAGGGGTCGCCGAGGATGTACCCGTCGAGCCCGTCCGTGACGATCGGACGACCAGCGTCCTCCCCGGTCGGGTCAGGGATCAGCGACAGCAGCAGCCCGTACAGGCTGAAGATCGGCGGGGTGACGACGTCGCCGGACTTCGGCACGAGCTGCGTGTGCCCGGGCGCCTTGAACGCCGGGAACACGCCCGTCGCGCCCGACGTGACCGACGTGCCGAGGGGCACGTCCTGCACATCGGTCACGGTGACCGGGGTCGTGAACTCTTCGTCATCGATCGCGAAGAACTCGACGACCGCGTCCGGCAGGTTCCCACCGGTCTGCGGGTTCAACGCCACATGAGCGGGGAAGTAGTCAACGATTGCCATCAGTGGTCCTTACTCATCGAGGGATGAACACGCCGTCGAGGTGAACGAACGCGGGCGGGGCGCCGGCCCCGGTCGTCCCGTTCGTCACGATCCCGTCCATGAAGATCTCCCCGGCCGGGTTGATGCGGATCTTCGCCGCCTGACCCTCCGTGGTGGTGTTGCAGATGAACCGCACCGTCTTGGCCGGACTTGCCAGGGGTGGGAGCGCACCGATCTTGTTCCCCGACAGCCACCCGCCTGTCTTCTTCTGGCTCCCGCCGCGGAGCTGCACCCCACCGACGGTGGGGATCCAGGAGAACGGGTAGACCCCGCCACCGTTCTCCGCCGACGACAGGTGGGTGATGTTCGTCCACACCGGCTGCGGCGCATTCGCGAGCAGGTTCATCCACTCCGCCGACAAGGCGTCGTTGAGGCGCCGCACCCACAGGGCTTCACCGATCTGCACGACCGTGCCCACATCGGACAGGTACGAGCGGACCAGGTTGTCCCTCGCGAACGCGCCACCGTTCATGGCCCACACCCGCAGATCGTTCACGACCTGCACCGCGGACGACCCGGCCGTGACCTTCACCAGCGCGAGCGGCTGATCATCCAGCACACCCACGTTCGTGTTGCGCGACGGGAGCGACTGCGACGACCCACCCTCGACGACTGCGAACTCGGATGTCATCGTGCCGCCCCAGGTGCGCCGCATCACGACCATGTCGTAGCGGACCCCGGTTGGCACCGACGCGAACGTGAGCGTCTCGACGTCGTCGGAAGAGTCGAGGATGCCCGGCCCCCAGCCGCCACCGGCCGCGATCGACACCACCCGGGTTCCCGCCGACGGTGTCACCCGCCACGACCCCGACGACGTCACACCGTACCGGCACGAACCGAGACGGTAGATCGCCCGAGCCCACTCGGTCTGGTCGACACTGCCGGCGTATCCGATGCTCGTGATCGTCATCAGCGTCCTCCTTGATCGCGGACACGCCGCGCCAACTGTCCGATCGCGGACCCCAAACGGGAATCCACGTCCACCTCGAGCGACCCGACATGCGGGGTCACGACCAGCCCGTTCTCAGGGGTCTCGTCGAACGTGATCCGGGTGATCACATCCGTCTTCTGCACCATGCCCAGATCGATCTCAAGCCGGGTGCCGAGCACGTACTTGCCGTACCGGAACCACGACGACTCATTCAGCTCGATCGCGACCGATGCCTGACCGGCGCCCGCGGCGAGCGCCTCAGCCCCGTCCGGATCGAGCGGTTCACCGTCAGCCATCCGGGAGTCCTTGAACACCTCGGCAGGCTGCCCCCACGTGGCCTCACGGCCCGTGTCGACGAACTCGGCGAACTCCCGCGCCGTCCCCTCGCCGGAGCCACCGACGACATCACGGGTCACGGTGGGCATGCTGATCTTCCACCGGTACTTCTCGATCAGACCGGTGTCGAACGTCAGCACCCGGGGGAACAGGTCACCCTGAGTGACGTCAACCACGCCGTCCTGGATGGACCAGGTCAGCAAGTCCTGGTCGACGAGCGGCTTCAGCTTGTCGACGAGCGGGTGCATGCGGAACTCCACACGCCGCCCAGGCGTGCCCAGGTTCGCCGACGACGGGATCGACCAGCCCAGGCCGAGCCGGTCGCTCAGATCCGCGCACGCCGCTTTGACGACGGTCTCCGTGTGCCCCGTGTACCGGGCGTACTCGTTCGTCTGTGCGGTGATCGCGGCATCCGGTGTCTGCCACCCCAGCAGGCGGAACAGGCGGAAGTCGTCCTCCACCCGCAGTATCCCTGCGCCCTGCGGCCACTCGCCTTCACGGGACTCGATGACACCGCCCATCAGGTGCGAACCGTCCTCGTACAGGCACCGCAGCCGGTGACCGTCCTGCACCTTCCCCCACACCGGGTCGTCTTCGTCGAACACCAGCTCCGCGAACGACACATCGTTCTGCAGCAACTCGACATGCGACTCGTTCGGCACCAGCTGGCTGACGAACGCGCCCCCGGCCGTCTCCAATGCGAACCCGAGCATCAGAACGCCCGAAAGTACAGCGGGGTCAGCGAGACGGACACGCTGCCCTCCCCCGTTGCCAGCACGTGCAGCGACGTCGTCGCCTTCGCCGGGATCGGCGCGAACCGCTGGAACCCGAGATCCTCGGTCACGTCGACACCGTTCAGCGTCGCCGTGATGTTCCGCGGGTCCGTATCGATCAGCAGGGTCTCCCCCTCGGCGACCGCAAACGGCACATCGATGACCCGCGACCCGACACCGAGCTCGATGTCATCCGCCGGCCCGACGACCGTCCACACCGGGTACGCGTCCACGTCGCCCGGATTCGTGAACGACGCCGTCGTGGGCGAGTTCGATGCGGAGATGTGGAACGGCGGCGAACCTTCCGCGTCGAAGAAGTCGACCTCTTCGACGGCCGACCACGGGCCGGCGCTGATCGGGTCGCCGGACCAGTAGGGCCGGTCGGCTTCGAGGGTCACCCCGTAGATACCGAGACCGCGCGCGTAGGGGTCGAGCGGATGAGTGTGCGGGTCCTCGAAGGTGCCGGTGAGGCGGACACGGCGGACCTGTGTGCCGGCCTGCACTTGCCACTCGCCGTGCCGCGAAGGGTGGATCGTGTTGAAGAACCGATCCTGCAGCACACGCCACTCCTCCGACGACTGCGCCCGAATGCGCAACGGCCAGAAGACCGCCCGCTCAAGTGCTTGCCACCCGCGAGGACGCTTCCCTGGGAACGCCGACGACCGGGACGACCACTTCTCGATCGGCGGGAAGTGGAGCCCCTCGACGCCGTCACGGAGCAGCCTCACGCCCTCCTCGCCGGTACCGAGGTCCCAGGTCGAACCGTCCCAGCCGACCCACACCATCGAGAGGTGCTGCCAGGGAGATGGCCGCGGATCGGGGACTACGACCGGGCGCGCCAGGATAAGGACCATCAGCTACACCCTCTCCGCGTCCGACAGGCGCGTCGCCATCGCCCGACGACGTCGACGCTCGGCGGCCTCGAACAGCTCGTCGGCGGTCGGCGCGTAGATCCCGTGGAACTCGTACCTGTCGCCACCCCGAGCGGTCCCGCCACCAGCCGCGTTGGGTGACGTGGACTGGTACGGGCTGAGCACACCGGTCAGGTCCGGCCTCGCCATACCCGACGTCCACTGCTCCATCACCGCAGACCCGGACTCCTTCAGCCCGGTCCACCCAGCACCAGAGAACGGGCCCCGCTTCGCCGGCGAGTTCGGGAAGAATCCCTGCACCCACGACATCAGCCCACTGACCGCGTCGCCGACCGGGCTGAACATGTCGTTGATGCCATCGATGAAGCCCTGGATGATCGACCGCCCCGACTGGTACAGCCAGTCACCCGCGCCGGCGAAGAACCCGCCGATCCGCCCCGGGAGCGCTCGGAACCAGCCGATGACCTCCTGGGTCGTGTTCCACACCCCCGTGCCGAACTGCCTCACATGGAAGATCGCGAGCCCCAGATTCACACCGATACCGCCGGCGAGATCCGCCACTGCCCGGAGGATGTCGCCGACCGGGCCCGGGATCGCGAGGACCTCCTCCAGGAACTCCGCGAGCGACGTGTCACCGGACAACAGCCCGAACAGAGTCTCAGCGGCCGTGAACCAACCACCGAACCACTGCGTCACCCACAGCGCTGCCGGGGCGAGCTTGTTCGTCAGATCGATCACCGCAGGAAGGGTGTCGGCCATCGACTTGAACAGGTCAGGCAGCAGCGGCAGCACGTCCGTCGCAAGGTCCCTCAACGCCGGCACAGCGTCCTCGAACATCGCGGCGAGCTCCGGGCCATGCTCCTCGACCAGATCAGCGATCGCGGGCAGGACGTCGTCGGCGAGAACGGTGGCGAGCTCGGACGCGATCGGGAGGAACGCGGTGCCGATCTTCGCCTGAAGGTCGTCCCACGTCGCCGCGTTGATGCGGTTCTGGTTCGCGAGCTCGTCGGAGGTGTTCGCGAAGTCGCCCTGCACTTCAGCGGTCTGCTCCATCAGGGCGCCGTAGCGGGCGAGGATCTTCTGTTGCTCGGTGAGCTCGGCGCCGGGCTCCGCGATTCCGTTCGCGTATGCGAACGCCTCGACTGTCGCCGCGGACAGGTCTCTGCCGTATCGGCGCAGGGGCTCGGTCTCGCCGGCAAGTCCGGACTGGAACAGCAGCAGCGCTTCAGCGACGTCGAGGTTCATGACTGACGCGAAGTCGGTCGCTCGTCCGAGGAGCGACTCGAAGGTGCCCGCGACATCGCCACTCTCGCCCGCGATGCTCTTCGCGAACGACGAGAACTGCACGGCGTACTGGTTGAGCTCCCGCTTGCTCAGCCCGAAGGTCTTCGCGCTCGTGTCACCGAGTGCGAGGATCTGGTCGGCGATCGGACCGTACGAGACGTCGACCGCGTTGACCGACTCGTTCAGGTCTGAGGCGATATCGACGGTGCCGATCGCGAACGAGATACCGGCGCGGATACCGGCGCCGATCGCGTAGCCGATCTGCGAGGTGAGCTCCGACGCCAGGTTGCCGAGCGCGGAGCCCAGGAACGACCCGCGGAATACCTCACTGAAGCCGGTCGAGAAGCGTCGCGCACCCGTCCGGCCGGCCTCAGCGAGCTGGTCCCCCGTCCGATCTGCGGCGTCCGCGAGGTTCGCCTGAGCCTGCCGCAGATCGTTCGTGGACCCGCGGGTGTCGTCCTGCGCCTTCTCGAGCTGCCGGTTCGCGGTCGCAAGCCGTTCCTCGGCGCGGATCACCTGCGACGTGTCGTCGCTGTACCGCTCGCGCGCTTCGGCGAGCTGCCGCTCAGCGAGGCGGACCTTGCCTGCGGCGTCCTGCTCCTTCAGCCGGGCGGCAGAGACCAGGCGGGCGGACTTCGAGACGGACTGCTCGAGCTCGCGGGTCGCCTTGTCGGTGAATCCCTTCGACTCCCCCTCGAACGCCTTCCGGAATCCGGTGCCGGTCTCCTTCCCGGAGGCCGTGCCTTCCTTGGACCAGACCGACCGGAACCCCTTCGTCGACGTCTTCGCCGCCGAGTCGGTCTCCTTGGTGACCGCGGTGCGGAACCCCTTGAACGTGGGGACGACCGCGACCGCACCCTGACCGACCTGGGGCATCGACATGCGGGGCTCCTATCGGTCGGCGAACGCAGACCGGCGTTCGAGCTGCGCTTCGAGTTCCGCCCTTCTCTCGGGCGTCACATCGGCGTTCGGGTCCGGCGGCTCCCAGATGTGCGGGAGCTCGATCAGCGGAGCCTTGTCCTTCTTGTGCGAGTTCATGAACCACTCGGCATGCCGGATCGCCGCGAAGTCTGCCAGCGACGCGGTCTCGGTGAACCCGTGGCGGAGCATGTGCGTGTGCGACCCGGACTCCCGACGCAGCTCGAGGATCAGCAGCCACGCCTCGCCGTACGGGATCGACCAGCCGACCTCGTTCACCGAGACCCCGAAGTAGCGGCGGAAGTCGAACGTGAACTCGGGGCGGTGCTCCTCGATCAGTTCGAGGAGCGCTGCGCTTCCCCCACGGAGGCCTGCTGCTTCTCTCGCCACGCCTGGAAGTACGCCATCGCGATCGCGACGCTCTCGAAGATGTCGAGCTCGTCGATCTGCGCGATTGTGTCCTCGTCGCCGATGCCGTCGATGAGGATCAGGAACAGCTCAAGATTGTCCCCTTCGGCGCGGAGCACCTGCTTGAACACGCTCGTCTTGAACCGCATGGGGACGACGAGTAGCCCGTCGCTCGTGACCGCGTGGAACTCCTCGCCGACGACGTAGAACGTCGGGCGGTCCGCGCCAGGATCCTCATCGAAGACGGGGATCGGGTCGCGCTCGGGCTTCGGCTTGGCGGTCTTGGTCTTGCTCATGGTGTGGGTGTCCTTTCGTGGGTGAGGTGTGGGTGGGTGTTGGAGCGGGCGGCGGTGTCACCCACGATCACCGCCGCCCGCCGTCTCTCAGGAGCCGGAGCCGTCCTCGGCGGGGAGGACCCACTCGCCGAAGTGCTTGTTGCCGACGCCCGCGTGGCGCTGGATCTCGAAGATCAGCGCGTTGCCGTTGACCTCGCCACGCGTCGACCGGTCCTCCGTCGACGACTGCAGCTGGATCGACGGGGCGACGCGGCGCCGGATGGCACCGTTCTTGAAGATCTCCTCGGTGAACACCACCCACCGGGTCGAGACGCCGCCGCCGTCGACCTCGGTGTAGCCGTTCACGTCAGGCGCGTCGCCCGCGATGAGTTCGCGCAGCAGATCGTTGAGGATCTCCGCCGCGGTGACCGACAGGGTGACGTCGGCGAGGCCCGAAGGCTCCGAGTAGCCGTCCTGCCAGAACTCGATGGGGTCGCCCGACGCGGCCCACGCGAACTGCGGGCCGCCGTCCTGCTTCAGCAGGCCGAGCTTGCGGAACGCCGGATCGAGGACCAGGTCGTCCGTGGCGCCCTCAGCGGGCGTCGGGATCACTGTCCCGTAGGGTGCGAGGCCGATCGATCCCGTCACCGGGATGCCGACCGCGAGGATGTCGTTGCCGTGTTCGTCGGCAGTCATGCTCATCTCCTTGGATGCGGTCGCCCCGGGTGTGCCGGAGCGGGATTGATGGTGTGGTGGGCGGATGCCCGGTGTGGGTGAAGATCAGATGCCGCGGCCGGCGATCGCGAACGTCGCCGTCGCGTACGCGCGCGCCTTCGGCTGCGACTCCTGCACAAGCACAGGGCTCGTGCGCGAGAGCAGCGCGGCGAACGGATTGGCAGGGTCGCCTGAGGGGATCTGCGACAGCAGCGCGTGCACGATCCGCGCGAGGTCTTTCGCGACCTTCGGGTTCTCCTTCGAGCCCGCGAGCACGGTGAAGCCGAGCGAGGCCTCCGCAGTGATGAACGACGTATCCGTTGCGCCGTCATCGCGGATCACGAGCAGCTTCTCGGGGAGGTCATCGGTGGGTGGCTCGACACGCACCACCTCGACGTCGGCGCACTCTGGTTCAGGACGCTCTGCCAACGCGGTGCGGAACCATTCGAGCAGGTAGAGCTCGAGGTCGTCGTACGCGATCAGCGGGTCGCTCATCGCCGCCCCCTTGCGTTGGCTCGCAGCGCGCGCGCCAGGTTCCCGGTCTTCGACTCGATGAGCATCGTCTTCTTGTCTCGGCCCTCGACGAGCGCGACAGCGCGACGCTGGTACTTCACCCGCACTCGGATGCCATTGCGATACGCCTGGGTGTCTGACGGCGCGGTCGCGCGCGCCGTCGCAGCGATCCGCTGCGCGGCCTCGACGGTGATACGCACGACGCCAGGCGAACGAGACAGCTGCTCGAAGTAGGCGTTGTTGAACTTGACCGGCTGAGCCACGGATCTCGCCTCTCAGCCGAGGGTGTGATCGAGCGGCACCTCACGCCCCGGCCGCCATCCGGTGAACGGGTTCTTCGGCGAAGACGGGAGCTCGTTGACATACAGGGTCAGGTCGCCGGCACGAATCCGGTCTCCGACTTGCACGTCCGCGTCAGGGTCAGTGAGGAACAGTGCCTTCCCGGAACTGATCGCCGATCGAGCGCCGTCGCTGACCGTCGATGACGAGATGTCGTCGACGAACGCCTCAGTCAGCACGAGCGTGTCGGCGTCGCTCCATGCGCCCGGGACTGTCGCGTCGGGGTTGTACGGGTCTGTCATCAGTGGCCGGCGGTCCCGGTAGACGGTGTCGCCGTGCGCGAACGACATACCATCCTCGGCGAGGGCGACCTCATCGAGCCACGACATCACGCACCCCAATTGAGCCTGTACGGCTCCAGAAGCGCCTTCTCCGACTCCAGGAGCGGAACACTCAGCGCGGCCCCGTCCCGGCCCGTGCCGAGTCGCGCAGAGGCCGATCCGACCGACTGCTGCACGAACGCCGACGACGCTGCGCCCCGCTTCGTCAGAGTCACGATCAGCGCCGCGATGTCGGCCACACTCTCGAGCGGGTAGCCGTGGGTCAGGGTGATCTCGATCGAGCCGAGGTCACACGACCAACCGGAGGCAAGAGTCATCACGCCAGTGCGGCGGCTGAACTTCACCCGGGAGGTCACGTCGACCCCGTCGTTCTTGACCAGGGTGACCGCCTCGACCCGCTGAGACGGCAGGAGCAGCGCGACGCCACCCCTGCCGTCCAGCACGAGGGTTTCGGTGATGACGGGCGCGACGTGCCAGCCGCACTCCGAGCGAATCGACTGGGTCGCCGCCTTCATCCAGAAAGCGGCGTCCACAATCGTGTTCGCATCGACGATGAGAGGAATCGTCACGCCCCGTCACCTCCTACTTGTCGGCCGGCTTCGCGGCCTTGTTCTTCGGCTTTCCGCCCTTGAGGCCGGCCCACCACGACGGCTTCTCACCGTCGACGACGGGCTCCGGCTCGCTGGCCGGCGCCGGATCGAGAGCCGACTCCGCGGGCACGGCAGGGACCTCCGCGAGGAGGCCCCGCCGCTTCGCGTCGTCGACGCGGTAGCGAACGCCGCCGATGGTGACCATCGACATGGCGATCAGCTACCGGCGAGCGAGCCCACCACGAGGCGGGACGGCTTCCAGATGACCTGCGCCGCGCGGAGTTCCGCACGCACGTAGGTCATGTTGCGCTGCGCGAAGTCCTTGTGCTGGTTGAACGCCTGCACAGCGAGACCCTCGCGGTCGAGCAGCGCGACCTGGCGCCAGTCGCCGAGGATGAACTGCCCGGGCTCCAGCCGCTCCGAGGTGACGCGGGGACGGCCCCACAGGGTCTGCGGGCCGGTGCCGAACGGGCCCTGCCCGTAGAACCGATCGTTGAGATCCTGCATGAGGTCGATCTCCTCGTCGTCCTCCGGCGAGAGCACGATGCCGGTGACGGTTCCGCCCTGCAGGCGGGTCACCTTCGTGATCGCGCGGCGGGCGGCCTTCACGAGGTCCATCGGGTCGGACGACGCGATCTCCTGCTCCTGGACGCCGGTGGTGTGCAGGATGCCCTTGGGCTGTCCCGACAGGCCGGTGCCGTTGAGGAGGTAGTCCTCGATGACCGAGTCGAGCGAGTACTCGAGCTCGGTCTCCAGGTAGGACGCGAACGCCGGCGCGTCGGCGAGGAGCTGGTTGGTCACCTCGTAGCCGTCGGCGTAAGTGAAGACCTTCGCGTCCTGGAGTTCGGTCGAGATCTCCGACACCGGCTTGAGGGCGTCGTCGTCGGTGGCGGACTCCGCCTCCGGGACGATGTCCGCGTTCCGGGTGACTGCGGTGACCTGCACGTACTCGAAGTTCCCGGCGGTCTGGCCGCGCGAGATCAGGTCGAGCAGGGTGAGCCGCGGACGGTCAACGAGGTCGACCATCGGGACACGGATGTCCTGGATCCGCGCGGTCGTCGTGGTCAGCGCCTTGGCGCTGCGACGGTTCGCGAAGAACTCCTTCATCGTGCCGATGCGGGCCGACTCGATCTTGACCGGCGTGCCCTGTCCGATCGAGCCGCCGGGGAACTTCTTCGCAAAGTCGGCGTACTGCTGCGACTTCGTGAACCGCTCACCGATCGGGACGCTCTTGAAGTCGTCCGGGTTGTCCTCGGCGGAGTCGTCCGACTTGCCGTGTTCGACGAGGTCGGCGAGAGCCTTCTCAGACTTCTCGATCCGCTCGATCTTCGCCTTGAGGTCGGTGGCCTCGGCGGACTTCGCCTCGATCGCCGTGAGTTCCTCGTCGGTGAAGTCGCGGCCCTCGGCCTTCGCCTTCGACTGGATCTCGAGGAGCTCCTTCTGGAGTGCCGCGAGCATCTGCTTGAGATTCATCGGAATCCCTTTCTGCCCCTCTAGAGGGCTTTGGTGATGTTGATGATTCCCAGGTGCTGCTTCGACTGCTCCGTCGTCCGCTCGTCGGCCTTGGCCCCTGCGGGCTCGTCGGTCTTGGCGTTGGCCGGGTCGTCTTCTGTGCCCTGGTCTTCGCCGTCCACGGACTCATCGAGAGCCGCGGCCGGGTCGTCCGCCTTGCGGCGGGCGTCTGTGAGCGCCGCGCGCGCCGCCTCCTGGGCGGACTTCACGGCGAGGATCTCGGTCTCCTGGTTCGCCCCGACCGGGACGATGGAGATCTCGTGGATCTTCAGCTTGCGCAGCTCGTAGTAGCTGACGGTCTTGCCGTCCTCGGTCTTCTCGACCCAGCCGGCCTCGACGATGTCGTACGCGAACGACATCTGCCGAACGCGGCCCTCGCGCATGAGCTTGTAGGTGTACGCCGCGTACGAGTTCTCGAGGTCGAGCTGCCCGTCGACGAGCGCCCCGAAGTCGTCCTCTGCCACCTCGAGCGAGGCCCCGAGATTGAGCATCGGGTCGTCCATGCGATGGCGCCAGTAGATCGGGATGCCCGACCCCTTCGGCCCCCACCGGTCGAGGTCGTCGGCGAACGCGCCCTTGACGACCATGTCGCCGTAGGAGTCCACGTTCCCGAACACCGAGAAGTAGGCCTGGAAGCGGCCCGAGTCCTCGTCGCCAACCGCCTTGACTTCAACGGCGAGCGTCTTCGTGAGCATCGTCATGATGCTTCCCCTTCCGCGAGGAGCTCCCGCTCCGACTGGTCGTTAACGAGCCGCGAGACTGCGGCCGCCCTGGTGATCTCCATCCCCGCCTTGGCCAGGGCCTTCGCGAGTTCGCCATCCCACCGCCCGCGGTCCCACCAGTCGAGGACACCCGCCGCCTTCTGCGACGAGATGACCTGGCGCTGACGCGCCTTGAACTCCGTCAACAGATCTGTCAGCGCCTTCGTGTCTTCGTCCTCGCGGACGGTGACGGGAAGCAGACCGAGATGCGCGATCGGATCGAGGCCAACAGCCGACAGTGACGCCTGCGGCTCGAAACCGGCACGAATCAGCGCCGTCGCCGACGTGATCAGACGCTGGATCTCCTCGGCCGTCTTCGACATCGACCCGCCACCACCGGCCGTCTCGCCGTCCTGCGGCGAGGCCTGACCGCCGACGAGGACGTTCAGCGGAGTGATCAGCTCGTCGGTGCCTTCGAGGTGAGCGAGGTTCAGACGCGATCGCGCCTCCGCGCGAGTAACGACGGGACCGCCGACAGCGGTCGACAGGTAGTCGATCTGCTCGTCGAACGATCCGCGCAACTTCGCCTCGAGGTTCGCCTCGATGTACACCGCGCGACCGCCGGCCATCAGCGGCACGAGCGTCGCGTTGAGTGACTGCTCCCACGCCGCGTAGTACGGGCCGAGGTTCGGACCGTAGAGCATCTCCTTGAACGCCTTGATGTTCGCGAAGGTGCCCTCACGCGCGCCGACGAGCTCAGGCGCGATGTAGTACGCCGAGCACACCTCGATGTCGGCGAGCTTCCGGCCCTCAAGGTCGAGGGTGTCGCGCGGGCGGAACGCGGTGATCTCCTTCAGCGTCATCCCGTCCTCGAGGATGGGCGTGCCGCCCTCCTCGCCGCCGCCCTTCACGAACGACCGCCACGACGTCTTGAACCGGGCGAACGGTCCCTCCTTGAACTCGCCGGCCTCCCTCGGCCGTTCGATGACCATCGGGACCCGCGCGCCGTTCTTCCAGACCGCCCGGCGGTATGCCACCGACTCGGTCTGCTCGTTGAGGATGTCCTGCAGAGTGCGCAGCGGCGACGTGCCGTTCGCACCCTTCTCGGAGTAGCCGACGTCGATGAGGTAGTTCTTTGGGTCGTGATCGGAGGTCTGCCCGTTCTCCCCCGTGATGAGAACCTTCTCGATCCGGCCGAGCCAGTCGGACTTGAACCGGACGCGGCGCGCCGGGATGCGGACGAGCTCCCACCCGTCTGCGTGCTCAACGATCTGCGCGCACCACCGGTCGTTGATCAGACCGTCGATGAGGAGCGACTCCCAGAACCGGTAGGGCGTGATCCCCGGTGCGCGTGTGGGGCGCCGGAGCAGGTCCGCAAGATCACCGGTGCGGATACGGGTGCGGTCGTCGTTCGAGGCACGCTCGAACAGGTGCAGCGGTGTCGACGCAAGCTGCCGGGCGATGAACCCGACGACCTTGCGCACAGACGGCTGGTTCTTCCACGCGGGCCCGTAGCTGTCTGTCGCCCAGTCGCTGAGCGGAACGCCCGGGTCGACGATCTCGATGCCACTGCGGCCGAGGTGCTCGCCGAGATCGCTGAGGGTCTCGAAGTACGCCATCACGCCACCGCCTGCACGTAGTTGACCCGCGACGCGGGGATGAGGACCATGCCGGCGATCGGCTTCGGATCTGTCGAGCTGACATCGACGGCGTCGACGAGCGTCACGAACGACCTCGTCGCGGACTCAAGCACCCCGCGCACAGTCGCGCCGGTCGACGAGATCACGACGGTCTTCCCAGTGAGCAGCTTCAGCTCACGCATCGACTCCCCCTCTCACACGACCAGCAGCTCGTGGTCCTCGTAGGCGCTGACGACGGGCTCTGTGGGGAGCACAGTCTCGACGCCGTACAGCGCGTTCGTCACCGATACGGCCGGCGCGACGTCGACGATCGATGCCTCTCGGTCCCAGACGTCGAGGCCGGCCAGCTTCTTCGTGACCCCACCGGCGATCGCCATGTTGAGGATGGGCTGCGCCCGGTGGCGCACGAGCCGGTCGCGGGTTCGGTCCTTCAGACGACCGGCCGAGTTCAGCATGGTCGTACCACCGAGCTCGACGACCTCCAGGTCAGTCCGCTCCTTGAACTCCTTGATGAAGTCCGACGCCGGGCACCCGCGGGCCTGAACGACGACGTGTGTGATGCCGTTGCGTTCCGCGATCTTCACAGCCTCAGCCACGACCCACAGCATGCCGGCGCGCATGCGGACCACCTCGAGGTGGATCGCGCCGTCCTCGCGGACCCCCGCGACGCTGATGTAGCTCATCGATCGGTTCCACGACGTGTCGACGCCCAGCACCATGTGCGCACCGTCAGGGATCTCCGAGCCGATCGACACCAGGCGGCCGCGGTTGTCGAGCTCAGGCCCGTCCGCGACGCCCTCCCAGGAAGGCCCGTCGATGTACGGGTCGACCATCGAGTCGACCCACTGGCAGAGGATCTCGGTCCGCTTCGTCGCCTCCGGCTCGTCGCCGAGAAGATCCGACCAGATCGACTCAAAGAACATCGGCTTGTAGCCGACGCTCGGGTTGGCCTGCAGGATCCCGTCGATGTCGAGCAGCTTCGCCTTCGGGTCCGCCGACCACTCGAAGATCGCTGTGGCCATGTCGTGGCCGTTCGCGAAGTCCTCCAGCGTCTGCACTCCGGACTCGACGTACCGCTCGAACTCCTCGATCGTCTTGAGCGCGCCCTTGCGGAGCGTGCTCAGCACGACCGACTTCGCATCACCCGCCGAGGAGATGCCCCATAGCTGCGAGTTGAAGATCGCGTTCTTCGTCTTCGACACCGAGCCCCAGACGTCCCACGTCTGCTGCTCACGCATCTCGTCCATCACGACCCGCGCGGCCGACTTCCCGCGGCCGCCCATCCGGGTCGCCGCGCGAGGCTCGTATCGGGCACCGTTGCGGAGACGGAGCGCCTTCGATCCGTTCTTCTTCACCGGCCGGCGGGTCTCGCGCGCCAGGTCGTCGATGACGAACTGTGCGTCGTCCTCGTCCGGGAACGGGTCGCAACGCTTCAGCGCGGCGTCCCATGCCTCCTCGGCCAGGTCCAGGTTCTGCGCGGTCCCGAGGATCAGGAACTCGTGCGCCGGCAGATGATCAGGGAACGACTCCGCGTCCATGAACAGCCACCACAGGGTGAGCACCGTGAGCAGCGTCGTCTTACCGTTCTGCCGCCCGACGAGGATGAAGATCTTCCGGAACCGATAGGTGCCGTCCTCGTTCAGCTCGAGCGCGTGAATCAGCAGCCACTTCTGCCATGGGTACAGCTCGATCCCGAGCACCAGCAGCGCGAACTCGATCACCGAGAAGCCATGCGACGTCTCCGGCGTGAGCTCGCGAAGCGGCTTCGTGAACAGCCTCGGCTCGGTCTTACCCCGTAGCTCGCTCTTGCTTCTCGCGGCGGAGCTTCTCAAGAGGCGACTCCTCCACGATCTTCAGCTCGGGCGGCGATGACAGCTCAGGCGCCGGCGGCTCCTCGACGGCATCTCGACGCACCTTCGGCGCCGGCGCCGGCGGCTCAGCGAGCCGCTGCAGGTCCTTCATCGCCGACTGGTACATCCGCAGCAGGTTCAGCGGCGCCTCGTCCCCCGCCTTGTCCACGCGACGCGCGATATCCCGGGCGAAACCGATCACCATGCCGTCGCCGCTCGCGTCGTCGAGACCCTTGTCTCGGACGAACCGATTGACCTCGACCAGCCGCTGACGAGACGCCATCGAAGCCTCCTCCGGTGGTGGAACCGCGGATCATCCCGGGGGGAGAGGACCGGCGCAGGCGGGAGGTGGTCCGTCGCGCGGGGTCTCCCGAGATGTGACCGCCCCTCCCCCTCAGGGGGCCCCGAAGCCTCCATGCATCGGCGCTAGGACGGCTTCGACGTTTGGTCGCATGGTTGTCGGCCGGTACAGCACGGTGAAGGGTCCGTGGGAAGCGAGCTCGTGGGATGTGACGTTGCTGCTGTCTCCGTAGGCGCGGTACCAGTAGTAGGCGTCAGCGACTCCGCCCATCTGCCAGGCGTGCCCGTGTCTGTCGAGTACGACCGCTGTGGGGTGGAGCTTGTCGAGCATGATCTGCGCTCGGCGTTGCTGACTCCAGTTCATGCTTACTCGGCCCCGAAGGACATGCCTCGGCGTGGTGCCCAATCCTCAGGCGTCTCGTGCTCGACCTCGATGCGGGTCTCCGCCTGGTGTGCGAGTTCGAGTAGGGCGATGGTGCGGAGGGTGTGCTGCGTCTGCCGGTGTCGTCGGACCCATCGGGGTGTGGCCATGGGGTCCTCCGGGTCACCAGGTGCGGCTGAGCATGCCGAGGTTCGGGAGTGGGGCGTCGGCGCCGCGGGCGACGTTGCACTCGGCGTGGGAGTGTCGGAAGTTCGCGGGGTCGTGCTGCAGCTCCGGGTAATCGCGCACCGGGTAGTAGTGGTCGAGGTTGTGCGAGTCCGGGGTGCTGTTCGCGGGGACCGTGTAGTCGACGGCCATGCCGCACAGCCAGCAGTGTGACGAAGCCTTCTCGTGCGAGTCATCGGACTCGGAGAGCCGCCTACCTTCGTCGAAGAACTCGAGGGTGAGCTGCTTCATCCGGCGTGTGGACTTGCGTTGCCCGCTCATGCGCTCTCCACGGTGTGGTCTGTCCATCGGGCGGGAGCACCGTGCCGGTACGCGACCCTCGGGTAGGTCCGCAGTTGACGGTCCGGGCGGACGGCGATCAGCGTGTCGCCGTCCGCGTGATCTACCAGCGACGGCCAGGTGTAGAGCACGCGCGGCCGACCGTGGTGCCGGTAGAACTTCCCGATCCGCGCGTCGTACGGCTCTCGGCGACCCTCCGCCCATCGGAGCATCGGAGCGATGTCAGCGACCGGGAGCACGATCGCGACACCGTGCAGCATCTCCGGGATGCCGATCCACGTCGAGGTGGCATCGTCCGCCGTGCGGATAGCAGCCTGGTTTCGCAGTCGGCGTCGCCCGCTGGGCCCGGTGCCGAGGTACAGGCTCATCGGCCCGTGAGGCTGCGAGGCGATCGCCGCCTCGAGGTGCGCCCTCAGGTCGGGGACGGGGACCGCGTCGTCCTGAACGATGAGGTGATGAGTGGCGCCATCCTCATATGCGCTGATCGCGCGCGCTCCCGTGTCCCACTCGCCGGCGCCACGGTCCCAGACCACGGGCGCGTGGAGATCCTGGGCGAGCCACCACGCGTGGTGCGTTCGGGCCACGTGCGCCATGATCGCGACCGACAGACGGACGTTCACGGCACCTCGTGACCGAACGTCACCCGCAGGTACCGCTTCAGACCCGCGGAATCCTGCCGGCGCTCATACGTCTTCGCCTGCAACATCTGCTGCCGATTCCGTGTCCGGTCGATGCGGGTCGAGTCCGCGGCCGCATGCTCGTGCCACAGGTGGAGCGCGGTGCCCTTAACCCACTCGACGCCACCGCCGAGCGCGTTGCACATGATGATGTGCAGGCTGTCGTCGGAGCCCCACCCGCGCAGCTCAACGAACCCGTTCGTCGCTGTCCACACGCTGCGCGGGACGACGACGATGCCAGACACGTGCTTGTGGAGGACGTAGGGAGCGTACGCCTCGCGGACGTTGTAGATCTGCGGGCGCGGCCACCACGGACCAGCGGGAGTCGCGAGGATCTCGTCGGACGAGTCCTGGTCGAGGTACATGTACGTGTCGTGCGCGATGTGAGTGATGCCCGTGTCGAGCGCGCGGCGCACCGCTTCCTCGAGCACGGCAGGTGCGGTGATGTTGTCGCCATCGTGGACGATCGCGACGTCCCAGTCGCCGGCGTCCCGTGCAGCCTGGTTGATCGCGGCGCCGCGGTTGAACGGGCCCTCGGGCGACTCGCCCTCGACGATCAGCCAGTCACGGTGGTGCCAGGTCAGCCAGTCGCGGGTGAAGCGCCAGAGATCGTCGCGGCGGCCGCGGTCGGCGCGTCGTGGGACGAGGATCACGACTCGCGCCATGAGTGCCTCCAGTGGTGGGCCATGAGCGCGTAGGGCGCCTTCCGGAGCTGTTCGAGGTTGCGCCGGCCGCTCGCGTTGCGGGTGTCGTGAATCCGCTTCGATGCCCGGTTCCAGTGGTACGGGTAGCAGGTCTGCGGAGGCAGTAGGAGGACGTCGTCGCGGCCCTGCAGGTTCCGCGTCGTGACACCCGGCCCGGACTCCCACGCACCATCGGCAAGGCGGTCGACGGCCTCGGCGAGCATGACCGGCAGAACCGGGTGCGCCGCCTCAAACCCGAGGATCGCGTCCGGCACGGTGTTGGCGTCTTCCCACGCCGCGAAGCCTCGGAGCTGCAGCAGTTGGTCGATCGGCCTCCACAGCTCGACGTCGGAGTCGATGTAGACCCCGCCGTGGCGGATTAGTGCCTCGAGGCGAATAAGACCGGCACGCTGCGCACCAGAGGTGCACGCGTCCCAGTGCTGCGCGGCCACGGGGAAGGTGGTCGCGTCGATCGGGTCGCGGTAGGTGATTTGCTCCCACCCCGGGGTGAGGTCGACCGATGCTTGCCACCACGCCTCAGTCTGGTCGTCGGTGACCTGCGGGACGGTGCGGAACAGGATGCGAGGGATCATGCGGCCATGTCCGCAGTGACCATGATGCGCGCGAGCTCGGGCGTGTGGATCGTCGGGACCCACCCGAGCTCGTCGCGAGCTCTCGACGAGTCGCCCACGAGATCGGGGACGTCTGCTGGCCGTTGCTGAGCCTCTGCCGTGCGGACATGGTCAGCCCAGTCGAGGTCGGCCGCAGCGAACGCGTGCTCCGCGAAGTCGCGAACGCTGTAGGAGGTGCCCGTGGCGAGGATGTAGTCGCCGGGGGCGTGCTGCAGGATACGGTGC
Source organism: Microbacterium sp. 2FI (assembly GCF_005502885.1). GTDB lineage: Bacteria > Actinomycetota > Actinomycetes > Actinomycetales > Microbacteriaceae > Microbacterium. The sequence continues at coordinate 140,859 of NZ_SCMR01000003.1, read as the reverse complement.
ATGCCGTCGACGTACTCGGGCGCGAAGCCCCAGTCGCGACGTGCATCGAGGTTGCCGAGCGTGACCGTGTCGGCGTCGCCCCGCTTGATCGCGGCGACAGCGAGGCTGATCTTGCGGGTTACGAACCCGGCGCCACGGCGGGGCGACTCGTGATTGAACAGGATGCCGTTCGAGGCATGCAGCCCGTACGCCTCCCGGTAGTTGACGACCGCCCAGTACGCGGCGAGCTTCGCCACCCCGTACGGCGAGCGGGGGTGGAACGGCGTCGACTCGGACTGCGGTGCTGGCGAGATCCCGAACAGCTCCGAGGTCGCAGCCTGGTAGAACCGCGCCTGCGGGGCGATCCGCCGCACGGCCTCAAGCAGGCGAAGCGTCGCGGCGCCCGTCGCGTCGAATGTGGCGATCGGGGACTTGAACGACTCCCCCACATGAGTCTGTGCACCCAGGTGGTAGATCTCGTCGGGCCGGACCTCGTCGACCACCTTGTCGACGGAAGCCGTGTCGGTGAGGTCGCACAGGTGCCGGGTCGGTGTGACCTGCTGGTGCCGGCGGACAGTGCCATGGACGGTGTACCCGCGGTGCTCGAGCAGCTCGGCGAGGTAGGAGCCATCCTGCCCTGTGATGCCGGTGATGAGCGCAGTCGTCATGCCTCAGTCCTCGGTCGGGAGCTCGTTGACCAGCTCGTCGCAGCAGACGACGCCGGGGATGGTCTTCTCGCCGCACATGTCACAGGTCATCGCGGGGCAACCTCCGGGAACGACGAAGCCCCCGCTGTCGCGAGGGCTTCGTAATGCGGACGAGATCGGGCTAGTCGTCGTAGCAGCCCGCGATCGTGAGGGCCTCGTCGATGTAGGAGAGCAGCTTCGGGTCGTCGGGAGCGACGTCGAACATCTCCTGCAGCGCAGCGCAGTCGCCTTCGGCGGTCTCCTCGTCGACGATCCGCTGGTATTCGGTGGCGTAGTTGTCCCATTCGACCGTGGTGCGCTCAGGCTCGGCGGGGGTGGTCTCGGCGGGTGTGGTCTCGGCCGGCGCTGTTGGCGTTCCAGCCGAGCACCCGGTGAGAAACAGCCCGGCGAGCAGGATCGGAGCGAGTCGGCGCATGGACCTGATCCTAGGGACCTAGGGCGGCGCGCCGCGAGGGGCTCTGGCGGCGGTGGCCGGGCCGGGACCTGGGGAAGTCCGCGCGGCCCGGCCACTGCCCTTCACGAGGACGGTGCCGCGGGACCGGACGGCACGATCACACCGGATGAGAGGGGCGGTGTGTCAGCCTGCCCGGTCGCGGGGCCTTTGGCCCTCTCGCGACACCTGTCTGATCTTGAATGTAGGGGCGGCAAGCGGGAGCGGCCAAACGTTGGGTCTACGGCGTGTCTCGTTGGCCTTGAGCGGCCGCCTCGCGGGCGATCTGCGCTCGTAGGCGTTGTTGGTGCACTGGGTCGTTGCGGAGCCTCTGGCGGAACCAGGCTTGCAGGACGGTCTTCTCGACGACGCGGACGTTCTGGCCGTCGCGGGTCTCCCAGCCCATCGGCATGCCGCGGAGTCGCCAGTAGCGGATCGTTCGGGGTGAACGTCCGACGAGGGCGGCGGCCTGCCGATAGGTGAGCTTGGTCATGCGTTGGCGACCTCCAGGAGGACGTCGACGTGGCACTCCTGGTCCAGATGGCACCAGCAGCCGAGTGAGAGGCCTCGCAGTTCTCGCTTCACCTCGGCGACGGTGAACTGCAGCCGTCCCTCGTCCAGCGCCCGACGGAACATCGCGACCGACTGGGAGCGTGTGATGTTGCCGCCGTTCTCGGGTGTGCCGATGATGAACGGATTCCCGTACCGGTGGGGGCGGGCGCATGAGATAGCACCTTCGGGCAGCTTCCATCCCCGTTTCCGGGAGAGGACGATCCGTGTCGGGTCGACATCGAACATCGTTGGACGCAAGGTCTCGGGCAATAGCGGGGTGACTCGCACACCTTCGTCGAACATCCAGCGCACCATCGACGTGAGCGACACGTTCGTCGGAGGCTTGGTCGCCGCGTGCATGAGCCGGTAGAGGCGGTCGAACTCTGGTCCGCGCTCGTCATCGATCAAGCTCCGACCCCGTTCGTGGGGGTGGTGTCTTCGGTGGGGACGACTGTGGGGGGTTCGGACACCTGACGACGGGCGGCTCGGGCGGCTTCGAGAGCAGCCCGCGTGCTCGGAGCGCCACCCATGATGTCGGGGTGCGCCCAGAATGCTTCACATGCCGCGCTAACCTGCGCGTCGGTGATCGGTGCCTGACGACGGAACCCAGCAGCGAGGATCTCGTCCGTGAGGATGCCGATGTCGTTCTCGTCCCAGTCCTCAGGCACCTGGTCGAACAGCAGGTGAATCAGCGCCGCCCGGTCTTCGTCTGTGGGGGACTCCACGCTTGCATTTGGAGCGTCGGAATGAAACTCCAACCCAGACACGCTTTCACTTGGAGCGTGCGTCGGGGACGCCACACCAGCAGACAGGCGCGCGACCTCGCGCTCGGCTTTCTCGGCCCGCTTCACCCCGTCGAGGTGGATCGGGTGACACTCCGAGAACAGGCGCTTCCACTCGTCACGGTCAGCGGTGAGGGCTTTGTGAGCGTCGATCAGGGCCTTCATGGGGGCGACCAGATGGTAGCCGCCCCTGAACCCGCGCTTGCGGAACTCGGCCAGTTGCTTCCTGGCTTCGGTGAGTGCATCACTCATGACTGTCCTACCTCTCGTCCAACACCACTCCGATGCCCACACGGGCACTGACAATGAACCGACTCGCACGCCTCATGCCGACCATCCGCGCACACCGACGACAGCACCACCTGCGGCGTCGGTGCCGGCGCCGGGTCGTGCTGCACCTCGTACGTCTCCCCACAGGTGCGGCACTTGCCCACCCTGATCGGCTTCGGCGAGCCATTCGGATTCGACACCCACCCGAAGACGACCTGCCGCGCCCCGCAGGTGCGGCACAGATCAAGCTGCCGTCGCGGCCGCGGGAACACCCCGTACCGGCCGCGGAGGTGGCGGATCTCGGTGAACATCTCGTTCATGTGCTCGTCGAGCTCGGCGACGTCGCGGACCCGGTCGGCGTGGTCGATCAGCCACCCGATCGTGGTGAGCGCGACCGACCTCGCCGACAGCGGATCCGGGTTGGGCTTGTCATCGAGCGCCGGCGCCGGCCGGTCAGGGATTATCCACTCGGCGACCGCCCGCGTGTACTCGACGAGCCACCACCACAGATCCTTCGCATCCTGCGCGGCCGCATCCCCGGGGATCTCGTCCGGGATGTTGTCGAAGTACCCGCCGCCGGAGATCTGGATCTTGTCGAACCGTGACCCGCCCCGTGACACCGGGATGCTCGGGAACGTCATCCACACGATCACCTCGATCAGCGGTGGGACGACGTCAAGATGCCACTCGAACGCGCGATGCCACTCACGGGCAGCGTGCTCGGTACTGAAGGTCAGCTGCTCCAGGTTCGTCATGCCGCCTCGACCTCCGGCAGATCGACGCTGAGGATCGCGCGTGCACGCTCGGCGAGGACCATGTTGACGATCCCCCGCCCACGGCCCCGCGAGTGGATCATCTTGCGGACGATCGGGAACGTCAGCCCCGACCTCTCCGCGATTGCATCGATCGAGACGCCAGCGTGCACCAGGTCGCGGATGTGCGCCTGCACGGGGCTGGCGTCGACGAGCACCTTCGCCGGGATGCCGGCTGCGCGACGTCGGGCCCGCTCCGCTTCGAGTGATGCGTCAGCGCACGACGGCTTCGACGGGCAGGCTGTGCGGCTTCTGCATCCGAGCTGGTAGCCGTACGCGGTCCCGTGGAACTCGCGTGCGCCCTCCGCGCGGCGCCGCTTCACATAGTCGCGGTGGTACTGCCTGTGTGCCTCGGCACACTCCGGGAGTCGACATCCGCGGGCGTAGCAGGCGTTCGTGCCGTGCGGTTGCAGCTGCTCGGAGTCCCACCTCGACCGGGCAGTGGTGTGAGCCGGCAACCCGAGTTCGCGGCGCAGCGTGCCTACGTGGTTCTTCGAGATTCCGAGGCGTTCCGCGATCGCCACATCGTTCAATCCCTCGGCGTGCGCCGCGGCAACGCCCGGGCGGTGGTCACGTCGCGGCTGACGTGGCGGGCGCTCCTTCCTCGGCCGCCGCTTCCGGTTCGCCGGCAACCCGAGTTCGCGGCGCAGCTGCCCCGCATACGCCGGGGCAAGGCCCACCTCGGCGGCGATCTCCTTGTCGCTGAGCCCCTCGGCATGCAGTCTGGCGACGTCGTCGTGCCGGTCGACGCGAATGCGCGGCGCGCGCGGTGTGCGCTCCTTTCGAGGTAGAGCGTTCGGCAGCAGTCCGAGGTTCCGGCGGAGCGACGCGACGTACGGTTGAGAGATCCCCAGCTCGTGAGCGATCTGCCGGTCCACCATCCGCGTGGCGTGGAGCCGGGCGACCTCAGGGCCGAGCCTGTCAATCGCAAGCACCCGCGGCTCCCGCGGCGCGCGGACCCTCGTCGGGCGCTCCTCGACGCGCTGCCTGGCACGCTCAGCCCGCGCCGCGGTCCGGTCCCGCTCGACGGCATCGGCGCGCAGCGCAACATCCTCAGCGTCGATCTCGGCCAGACTCATGCCTGCGTCGATCTTCTTCCGGAAGGAATAGTCGCCCTGGTATCGGCGGTACACGTCGCGGCACGCGATCAGACCGCCGCAGACGGACCCGTGGCAGCCCTGACGGTAGCCGTCGACGGTGCCGTGTGGGAAGTCGATCGCATACAGGTCGCCTGTTCGGCTCATACCTCTGCCCTCCTGCAGCTCTTCTCGGGGCCGTGCGCGCGTCGCGCCTCGTCAACCGCGGCCTTCACGAGCTGCGGCACACGGCACACGTCCTGGCCGCAGGTGCGGCAGGTGGCCTGCCACTTCGTCTTGCCGTCGACCTCAACCGGTCGCATCGGCGGGAAGGACAGGGGCATCAGGCCACCGCCTCGTCTGCTCGGCGTGCCGCGGTGCAGTCGGAACAGACCACCTCAGACCAGTCCGACGTGGTGACCTTGTCAGCCTTCCGCCCGCAGTACGCCCGCCCCGGCGCCCCCGAGCCGCACACCCGGTGCGTGTCCGGGGTCGACACGAGCGGCATCAGGTGCCCGTCACGCTCCGCCTTGATCGGTCCGGCGCTCACAGCGGCACCTCCCGAAGGATGTCCTCAACCGAGGTCGGGAACCGGAACTCACGCCCGCACCCTGCGCACCGCACCCCTGCCGACAAGAGCAGTTGTGCCTCGGCCCAGATCAGATGCGCCTGCAGGTGCAGCCGGCAGGTGAGGACCGCGTTGCCGCAGCACGTCGTGACCAAGCGAGACGCGGCCGGGTGGCCCTGCAGGCAGCACTCCGGCTCATCGTCACGGTGTTCGGCGAGTTCGTCGAGCACATCCTCGTCGTGGATCCCGAAGCGTCGGGCCTCGTCCTGTTCCCTCGGCGCCAGCACCGGGGCGATCATGACTCGATCGCCTTCTGCTGGCCGCGATACGCCTCGAAAGCGGTCTGCGGGTTCCGGCCACCAGCGACCATCCACGGGAACATGACCTCATCCAGCGTCATGAGGCCCGCATCGATAAGCGCGGTCTGCGCGCGCAACCAGTCACGGGCGATCGCCCACGCGACGCGCGCCGCATGCTCGGGCGTCGCGTAGCGCGGCTGCACCTTGTCACGCTTCAGGGTCGCCAGGACGCCATCCGTGCGGATCGGGAGTGCGAAGTCCCGCGGTCCGAACTCGGTCTGCATGGTGAACTCGACACCGGTCGGCTCACCCTGACTGCCGAACACCGTCGAGATGCGTGTCACGCCACGGCGGGTGAGCGCTCCGATGACCTCGCCCATGGTCTTGTCGACCGACGACTGCGTGGTGTAATTCGCGATCGGCATCAGACAGCCTTCCCGTGCACCTGGTGGCCGACTCGGGAACACCCGCACTCGACCTCGTCGATGTCCGGCCCACGCTCGATGAACGCGGACCCGATGCACGCACCGTGCTTGCCCTCGGAACAGTCGCGGCAGACCGGGGCTGCGTCGAACCCGGCGAGCCGCGCGAAGTTCTCGATTGGGAAGTCCTCGCCGAGCATGCGTCGGGCGTCCTCGATCGCCGAGATGAGTTCGTTCGCGAGCTGCGTCGCCTCGTCCCACGTGTACGTCGTCCTCGGCGTGTGCGTGGTCAGCGCGATGCGATACTCGTCGTCGACTTCCACCGACGCGAGCGTGACCGTGATCGATGCTTCGATGCTCACAGTCCCAGCCCCCTACGGATGTCGGTGTCGAGCGGGCAGCGGCCGTCGGGCGTGCTGGGGTTACCGAACACGCCCTCCGGGCCGAGAAGCCCAGCGCGGGCGCCGTGGTGCCCGACGCGCAGCTCGACATCCGAGACGAGCGCGGCGAGCATCAGACGGTTCGCGATGCGCTGCTGCTCAACGAGCGCGAGGGTTGCCTCGGCGCTCGCGATCGTCGCCATCGCGCAGGCGGCGGTGTCGTCGCGCTGCTGAAGGAGGCCGCCCGCGTTGTTCAGGGCGCCTCGCGCCGTCGCGACGTGGTCGACGCGATCTGTCGCCTTGTTCATCACTCCCCCATCCCGAGCGCTGTGCGCACCTCAGCGCGCAGCTGGTTGCGCTGCGCCACCCGGCGCTTCGCAGTGTCAGTGGTCGCCCGCTTGCCGTCGTCGTGCTCGAGCGCGGCCGGCCCCAGCTCGAGCGCTCGGAGCCTGTTCGCGAGCCGGAGCTCCGCGATCAGGTCGTCGAGCGCGTCGACGATCCGTCGTCCTGGCTTTGCCATGTCGGGTCCTCTCATCCACCCAGCGACACCGTGGGTTCCCACGGATAGACCTGCCCGCGGGTGAGCTTCGTCGGCCACCCACGTCCCCACTCCCGGGCGCCACGCCACGGGACCAACTGGAACGGCTTCCGGCCGCCCGCTTGCACTTCCTTGCCAGGCCGCAACCCCATGCCGAACTCAGGCCACCCGAGCAGCGCCGATGACCCGCGAGGCCGAAGGTCCCGCTCGCCCGCGGCGGACGCGGCATGCCCGGCGTGGGCTTCGATGAGCATCGCGACACCGTGATCGCGGATGCCCTCGAGCGCGGCGAGCACCGGGGTCGCGTCGTCGTCGTTGTTGATCGACTTCGGCACCAGCCGGTACAGGGGCCCGATCATCACCAGGTCAGGGGTGTGCTCGTCGAGCAGCCTGTGCACGACGCCGATGTCCTTCGGGCGTGTGATGTCGATCTGCTTCTCCGGGCAGTGGAGGGTGACGAAGTCGCGCGGATCCCGCTGGCCGCGCATCTCCGACTCGTCCGTGAGGCGTCGGACCGCGCGTCGCCACTGCCGTTCGCTGTTCTCGACGTCGACGACGAGCACCCGGACTGGTTCGACCGGGGAGAACCGGAACGGGTGGATGCCGGCGGCCGCGAGGATCGCGATCTGCCGGAGCAGGGTCGACTTCCCGCCACCCTCTGACCCGGTGAGCATGAACCGGTCGCGCCGCTCGAGCAGGCCGGGGATGACCCAGTCGTACGCGTCCTCCTGCTCAGGCACGTCGAGCAGCTCGCGGAGCGACACGACGCGGCCGCTGCCGGTGGAGTCGTGGTCGCGGACGTGGCGGAGCGCGTCGATCGCCTCGGCCACGGCACGGATCGGCTCGTCGGCTGTCTCCTGGAGGCGCCCGCCGATAGTGCGGAGCTGACGACGCACCGAGTCCTCACGAACCATGCGGGCGTAGTACGGCGCGTTCCGGGCTGACGGCACCTCGCCGGTCCACCGTGCGAGGTCGGTGAGATCCACGCCGCGGACGTCCCACGCTGTGAGCTGGTCGGCGACGGTGAGGTAGTCAACCTCCTGGCGCTGCGCGACCATCTGGCAGATGCCGCCGTAGATCGCGCCGAGGCGGGCGTCGCCGAAGTCGCGCGGGGTGCACTCCATCTGCACGTCCCGAAGCACCGTGACGTCGGTGAGCAGTGCTCCGACGACGTAACGCTCGGCGAGCTGGCGCGCGGAAGCTTCCTGGTCGCTCACGCGATCGCCTCCCAGATCCGCATCGCGGTCGCCTCGTCGAGGGTGCGAAGCCCGAGAGCACCCTTGTACGGGATCGGGTCAGCGAGCGAGCGCGGGTTCTCGAGGCGCAAGTGCCAGGCGTCGAGCTCTGCCCACGGCGAGCATCCCTCGAAGTTCGTCAGCGCGTTGAAGCAGTGGTGCACGTCTACGAGGTCGACGACGCCGATGATCGCGCCGAAGCCGGTCATCCACGGCAGCGACGCCTGGCGGAGTCGTGCGCCCGATGCGATCATCGCGTCGTCCATCGCGCGGGATGACCAGGAGAGGTCGTACGTCAGTCCAGCCTGGATCGCGACAGGGCCGCGATACGACCCCGCGATGTTGCGGACGCGATTCTCCACGTCCTTCCCGTGGAAGATGGCCCACGCCCACGGCTGCCGAACAGTGAGAACCCGCATCACATCGCCCCACACAGGCAGGAACCGTCGACAGACTTTTCGGTGAAGCACTCGGCACAGACCTCGCGGACGATGTCGAGCCTCCCGGGAGGGCAGCTCTCGTGCTGCCACCACGGCTTGAAGTCGGCCGGCCGCGCGTCGTCGAGGTCACTCGGGACGATCGGGTCACCGACGCGGATCACCGCGCTGCACTCGGCGCACCGCGACTCGTAGATGGCTGTGATCGCGCTCATCGGTTGAACGCCATCCACTCGTCACCCTCAGCGAAGTCATCCATCGACGGGGCATGAATCACACGGGCCTTCGGCACCTCGGGCTCGTCATCCCACCGGCCAGCATTCAGCCATCGGGACGGGTGCGGGATGAACTGCTTGTCCGGCAGGTTCGGATCTGCCGCGTACCGGTGCGCGGCGTCGACGATCATGCGCGGGTCGACGGACTTCACCGCCTTGTCGAACGCGCGACGCGCAGCCTCCTTGCCGACCTTCCGCGGGTAGGCGAGGTAGAACTCGGCGAATGTCGCGGTCGGCTCCGGAGGAGCCAAGAGTGTCTCTGTCTCTCTGTCTCTATAGAGAGGCTCATCTGGCGAATCCGCCAGATCGATCTGGCGAACTCGCCGCTTCGATCTGGCATCCTCGCCATCTGGCGAATCCGCCAGATGGGAGTACACCGGGGCGTAGCTCCGCTTCCGCGCGAACCCGTGCTGCTGCTCGGCCCGAAGGAACCCGCCCTCGATCAGCTTCTCGACCGCGCGGCGAGCCTGCTCGGCGGTCAGCCCCGTCTCCTCCGCGATCTCCGGGTAGGTGGCCGCCCACCAGTGCGTTCCATCCGACGTCTGGTGCGCGGTGCGCGCCGACTCAGCACGCCAGTCGATCCGTGTCCAGACGAGCGCTTCGTTCGCGCCGCCGAGCCTCCTGACGAGAGCAGCACGGACCTGCATGAAGTCTTTCGCGGTCGCCTCCTCGCGGGGCACTCCTTGCTCGCTCACTGCGGCATCCCTTCCTCTACCTCGACCGCGCGGCCGCTCTCCGTGAGCAGCCACCACGTCTTGTCCATCCGGCGCACCCGCACAGCAGCGGGCGCGAAAGCGTCTGTGGTCGCGTTCTTCGGGATCAGCAGTCCCGCCGCGAGCGCGACGTCGCGGTTTCGTTCGATGCGCCCGTGGCACCCGGTGGTCCCGGAGCCGCACACGATGAGGCAGTTCGTGATCGACGCGATGCGGGTGTCGCTGGTGCCGCCCATGCCGCGGGGCTTGCGGTGGTGCGCGGACCAGCCGAAGCCGCGATCCGCCCACTGCAGCGGCGTCCGGCAGACGAAGCAGCGTTCCTTCTCGCGATCGAAGAACGCGGTCCGCACGGTCTGCGGGGTAAAGTCGCCGGCGCCCATCACACACCCGCCTTCTTCGCCCAGCGCATCTTGCATGTGCAGACGTGGTCGCCGTCGTGGTCGACGTGCTGCCGGCACCGGTGCGTGTACGTCGACTTCGCCTTCCGTGCTGTCGCGGTGCACCGGTACGACGGGAACGGGATCGGCTCGCCGTCGTTGAACGTCATGCTGCTGTTCACGACCGCCGCCCCGATCCGTGGTTGTACGTGAGCTCGACCTGCTTGCCGATCGACTGCACTCGCCCCGTGTAGTCCTTCAGCAGGTTCCCCACCCGGCGGGCGTACTCGAACGCGGTCACCGCGTCGTCGTATGCGTCCTTCTCCTCCGTCGTCGCGAGCACTACGGCCGCGGACTGTTGAGTACCAGGCAGGCCAGCGTTCGCGCGTCGTGCGGTCGCACGTGCCCGCTCAAGGCGGGTCGCTGCGCGCCGCTTCAACGTCTCCGCGTTCAGGATCACGAGCACCATGCGCGCCGCATGATCCGAGACGCGCGCGAGCTCCCCGATCACCCAGTCGGGCGTCCGGATCTCGCCGTCGTCGAGCGGGGACTCGGCGACACGGCGTGCGTCCTCGGCGTATCCCTCGATCGACTCGACCGTGACCAGAACGCCACCAGGGAACACGAGCTGCTCCTCTTCCTCGGTCATGAGACGGCCCTCGCAGCTTCGAGAGCGGCGCGCATGCGCCGGCGGTTTCGCACCCTGAGGTAGTCGGCCATCGCGTCGAATGACGCTCCCCCGATTGCGGACTCGACCCACGCCGAGAGCGCCGCTTCGACCTGTGCGTCGGTGATCGGCTCGAACTTCAGAGGCCGGGGGAACGTGAGGCCCGCGTGCTCCTGGAAGAGAGCCAAGTCGGTGGTCAGGCGCTCGTGCTCAGCGACCAGGGCCTGGAGCGCGGACACCAGGCGGTCAGGGGACGGGATCACGCGGAGGGCTTTCGCCTGAGCGGCGTCGTTGAGCGCAGCGCGGGCGTTGTCGAGCTCAGTCACGGTCGAACGCCCCCACCTCGACGACGCGGACGAGCTGCTCGAGCGGGCGTGCGATCGCGAAGTCCGCACCGCCGGCCGACTTCGCCTGGATGATCGCGTTGCCGTTGTACTTCCCGATCCGGTGCACCACGACACGTGTGCCCTGCGCGACGAGGGTGTCGCCTGGCATGACGTTCTGCGCGGCGACGCGGCCGGGCACGAGGCCCTGCTCGCGACGCCAGTCGATGCCGAGGATCGCCCCGTCCGGGGTGCGCACGAGCGCTGCTGTCGTGGTCATGCGTTCGCCTCGGCGAACTCTTCCTGGACCTCGATTTCGCAGGGCTCGCAGATCGCCCCTTCCTCGTGCGCGATGCCGTCGACACCGCATCGTGCGCACGGGAACAGGACGATCTCGGGGGCGGCGCGACCGTGCGACTCCTGTTCGCTCGCGGGTGGTCCCACTCCTGACGGCTCACCGCCCCCGAGGGTCTCGTCAACCGGTAGCGGTTCGCGCTGCGCCGACCGGGTGCCCGGCGTCAGCGACGCCGCGGGCCGCGGCGCGCGCGGCGCCGGCTCCTGGTCGAGGTGCTCCATCTCCTCGGTGGCATACAAGCCCGACAGGTCCATGGGGAACGCCTTGCGAAGGGCGAGCGCTTCAGCGCACTTCGCGATCTGGTTGTCGCCGCCCTTCTCCCACTGCGCGGCGAGGATCTTCCGGCCTGTCTTCGACCCGTTCTGCCACTCGTCGTTCTCGACCTTGTATGTGTCCCACCGCGCGACCGCCTGAAGCGGCTCGTCGAAGTCGGCGCGGTAGACCGAGACGCGCGCAGCGACCGGGTGGCCCGGGCCGGTCCAGACGTCGAACCACTGGTAGTCCTCGGTCCAGACGATCGACCCGTCGCCCTCGCGCACGATCGACCCATCGAGGTCGCGCATCGGGGTACGCACCCTGGTGCCGTCCGTCCACTGCGCCTTGCTCTGCCCGCGGTACAACCGCGACCGTTGAGCGACCAGACGCATGCCGTCGATCGACACCTGGATCGTCCACTTGCCGCCGCGCTCGATCGCGTAGATCTGCCGGGCGATCGGGTCCAGGCCTGTGCGTTCGCACTGCTGCAGGAACGCGATCACGGTCGACTTCGGCGCCGGCACCGGCGCCTGGTTCTTCTTGCGGACTACCAGGCCGGCGAAGTCGAGCAGCGCCTTCTGGTCGTCGGACCACTGCTCAGGGTCAGCAGTCGTCGGCAGCATGATCGATGTCGGCTGCAGCACCTCCACGGTCATGCTCACAGCCACGCCTCCCCCGGCTTGTACATCTCGCCGATGACCAGCGCGTCGAGCTCCGTCTCCCCGCGCGGACCGTCGAACAGGCGCGCCATCGACACGGCCGTCTCGAACGACGCGAACACCTCGTCGCCGTGCTCCATCTCGACGACGTGGTACGAGCCCTCCTCGAGGTGAATCACGACGTGGTCGGTGATCCCGAGGTCCGACATGGGCACCTCGGACTCGTGCTCGTCGATGTAGAAGTCGGCACGCGAGTACGCCTCGAGCTGCAGGGCATTGTCGCCGTACACGCCCTTCCCGGTCTTGATGTCGCCGAGGAACACCCGGTCCGGGAACAGCGGCGTCGTGAAGACGACGTCGAACGTGCCGCCGTACGGGATGCTGAGGTTGCAGATCGGCCGCTCGACGACGACGGGGACGACCTGCCACTCGTTGAGGAACCGGACGTACTGGTCGACCTTCGCGGCGACTTCGTCAGGGATCCCCTCGACCTTTTCGCCGTGCACGAGGCGCTGACCGTACCCGTGGACGGCCGTGCCCTTCACGGCAGCCGTGTTGCGCTTCCGCTCGTGCGCTCGCGCGACCTGCGCGATGAACTCGGAGTACGAGACCTCGCGATCGCCGCGCATCTCCCACGCGGCCTGCGCCGCCTCGGATGCCGCCCAGTTGATCAGCGCCGGCTTCGGCATTCCGAGCCCGAGAGCCTTCGTGACCGAGATGATCTTCTGCCCGTCGAGGGTGTAGCCGTGGTTGCGGCCGTAGTTGCGGCGACGAAACCGGCCAGCACTCACGCCGGCGAGAGTCGGGGCTCCAGTAGCCATCAGTCGTCGACTTCCGGCAGGTCGAGCGCGTTCTCACCCGTGCGGGCCTTGTAAGCCGCATCCCGCAGCCTCAGCGCGGCCGCGACCGACTTCTCATCCCGCAGCGGCTCAATGTGGACGACCTTCACGACCGGGTACCGCTCCCCCGCGATCTCCTTGTGCACGACCTCATCGACCGCGTACACGACCACCGCGACGACAGGCTCCCCACCGCCCGCCTCCATCAGGTCGTCCTCGATCCCGTACAGCCCGTTCCGCTCCTCCGGGGGCACCCCGCGAGCGAAGCTCGTCGGCTTCGTTTCCATCTCTCTCATCCCTCTCATCCGCAGCGACCTACGCGGCCGCTGTCTCCTGCGGCCACGCGACGGTCGCGTGAGCCCTGAGTTGCTTCGGCGTGTACTCGACGAGCGAGCATCCGAGCCGGTGCGCGCCGGCGGCCGCGAGCGCGACCGCGTCGGCCACGTTGTCGTCCGCGACGTGGACGGCCGGGAAGGCCGCCCGGATCGCGCTCCGGACCTTCGCCTTGCTCGCGTTGCCGTCATCGGCGCCGAGCAGTGCACGCTTCTTCGGACCGATCACCACGACCGGGCCGCGAGCGAGCAGCTGGTCGACGAGCATCCACCGCAGCGCGGCACGCTCGTCGCTCTTGCCGCCCTTTGAGCCAAGGGATGGGCCCTCGATCACGGTCAGGTCGACACGGGCCGGGATCAGCGCGAGCGTCTCGCGAATCACGATGCGCAGCCGCCGCCTGGTCGCCGCGAGGACCTCGGCGTCCGGGAAGTCCTGCGGCAGCGCCTGCGACCGCGCCCGCCACGTCTGCCAGTTCGGCCCGGGGATGTCCGTCCCGCTGTGCCACGACACCATCGCGACGCCCGTGCACGTCAGTGACGGGTCGATGCCGACGACGACGCTCACCGGGTCACCTCGATCGCGACCACGAGGAGCCCGCAGCAGAGCCCGAACAGGATCGGGCCAGCGACGATCCAGACCCGCCATCGACGCCACTCGTCAGCACCCTGCTGCAGCGCGACGGGGAGCGTGCTGATCGACGTCTCACGGGCACGGACAGGCCGCACCTGCAGCTCCCGGGTCACGCCTTCACCCCGAGTAGATCCAGCGCCCGCACCGCGAGCGTTACCCCGTCCGACCGACTCTTCAGCGCATCGAACCAGAATCCGAGCACGGGAAACGCCGAGTAGAGCCGTGAGAAGTTCTCCTGGTCAGCTACCGCCATCGCCTCGAACAGCGCGGACCGGAATCCGCCAGGCTCGCGGCCACCAGGGCGGCCGAAGAACCACAGCACCTGCCGGACGGCGTCCTCGTCCAGCACAGTCGCGGGAAGTTCGGGCAGCTCGACCTCAGTGGCGTCTACAAACTCGACAGTCATCGCCCACCCCCGAGGATGAGCCCGACGAACGCAGGGATACCGAGGTTCAGCACGGCCAGTGCGGCGACGACGATCAGCCACACCGCGACGGTGTCGAGCACGCGGTTCATGACTGCTCCCGAGTGGCGACGCGAGTCGACGCGACCCACGCGTCGATGTCATCCGCGCGATAGATCACAGTGCGGACGGTGGGCTTCTGGTACGCCGGGCCGACACCGCGATCGCGCATGTCGGCGAGACGAACCTTCGTAAGACCAGGCACCCGCTCGCACACCTGTTCCGGCGACAGCCAGACAGTCTCGACAGGGCGCGGCTTCAGCGCGGTGACGTTGTTCACGACGCCACCCGCTCGACGCGCTCAGCGCGGAACAGGTCGTCCATGCGTGCACTCGGAAACGCGAGCAGTACGCGGGCGATGAACGGCGTCGACGGCTGCACTTCCCCGTTCGAGACGCGCCACAACGTCGAGGGATTCACACCGATTCGGCGGGCCAGTTCTGCCTCGGTGGCGATGCCGTGTGCTCGGCGGAGGTCGTCGAGCTTCTCGCGGTTCAGGACAAGCGCAACGTCCGTCGGAGTTGCAGGAGTGGGTTGCATGCAAGTCACCATACCCGTTGCATGCGTGCGCGCAAGAGGTATGTGGCCGCGGTTCTGATACAAACTCACAGGAGCCGCGGAATCTCGCGGCTTCCGCGGTGAAAGTCATTGCACGCATGCAAGACGTGGGCTAGCGTTTACACCGTGCCGAACCTTGAATCATGGCCTGAATACCTGCGGCGAGTGACCGGCGGAGCTTCCGGTGCGGAGATCGCGCGCACGACTGGCATCTCCCAGTCGACGATCAGCCGGTGGTCGAACGGCGAGATCAAGCCCAGCTCGGACAACCTCACGAAGCTGGCCAAGCACTACCCGATCCAGCTGGCCGAGGCGATGCAGATCGTCGAGGCGTATCAACCCCCTCGAGCGAATGTCGTCGAGTTCATTCAGGGAGAGCGGATCGTGCTGCGGGCCGATGTGGTGCGCGGTGAACTCCTCAAGGTGTTCAGCGATCTTGAGCTCGCGCAGGAGTTCGTCCGGAGGATCGAGGAGCACGACAGCGTCGAGGTCGGGAGTCCACTCCCCCTCGCTGAGGACCCAATCCAGCACACCCAGGGATTCGGAGTCCTCACCTCTGTCGGACCCCTCACGGAAGATGACATCGACATCTCGCCGGCGCCGACGTTGCGCAAGGTTGCGAAGAAGCGACCCGACGAGTCTGACTAAGCAGCACCACCCTGGGGAGGATCGATGCGGCAATTGTTGCGGGTAGCCGCGGAGTACGGCGTTTCAGTTCACTTCGCGCACCTGGACGAGGATCTCGGATGCTTCGTCCCTGACGAGCAGCGGGTCTACCTCGACCTGCGCCTCACGCCCGCTCAACGTCGCAGCGTCCTCGCGCACGAGCTCGGCCACGTCCACTACGGACACCACGCCGACAGCCCTCTCGCGGAGCGGCAGGCCGACATCTACGCTGCACGCCTGCTCATCGATCCCGCCGAGTACGCACGCCTCGAGCGAATCAACCCCGACCAGCACCACATTGCTGATGAGCTCGGTGTGACCATCGACGTCATCTACACCTTCGAGACGAATTGCCTCACGCGACTCCGGGGTGTGACCTACGTTCACCCACGCATGGGCGCTGCCCAGTGGGCCTACCGCGCGGTCCCCGTCTAATGGCTGGATCGATCACCCCGTACAACACGGCGGCTGGCAAGCGGTACCGGGTCCGATACCGGAAGCCAGACAAGACCCAAACGGACAAGCGGGGGTTCAAGACGAAACGTGAGGCCGAGCTGTTCCTCGCTTCCGTCACCGTCGCGAAAGCCTCGGGCGGTTATCTCGATCCCGCCGAGGGACGCAAACAGGTCGCCGTGTTCGCCGAGCAGTGGAAGACAGGACGGCTCGCGTCACTCAAGCCGTCGTCACGAGCAGCGATGGAGACCTCCTGGCGCGTGCACGTCGCGCCCCGCTGGGCGGCGCGTACAGCCTCCAGCATCCGCCCCTCGGAGGTGGAGGACTGGATCGCCTCCCTGAGCCGGGAGCGGGGCGCACAGACCGTACGGCGGGCAGTATTCGTGTTCTCGAGCATCCTCGCGATCGCCGAGCGAGACGGCGTCATCGCACGGAACCCATGCAAGGGCGTCGCGCTTCCAGCGAAGAGACCGAAGCCGCGCCGCTATCTGACCTACCGGCAGGTCGAGCTGCTCGCGCGGCACGCCAGCGACGAACACGCCGACCATGTCTACGAGCTGGCGTACGGCGGAACACGGTGGGGTGAGTCCGTCGCGCTGAGGGTGCGGCACCTCAACTTCCTGCGACGAAGGATCCGCGTCGAAGACAACGCAGTGATCGTCCACGGCGTCTACGAGATCGGCACACCGAAGTCGGGCAAGCCGAGGGACGTGCCCATGCACCCATTCCTGGTCGACCGCCTCTCGGCGCGCTGCATCGGCCGCGGACCGAACGCGTTCGTGTTCGGTGACGGCATCGTTCCCGCCCCGTACCCTCACGCGACATCCGGCTGGTTCGCCAAGGCGGTGCGCGCCAGCCAGGCAGACGACTCCACGTTCCCGCTGATCACGCCCCACGACCTTCGCCACACGGCCGCGAGCCTCGCGATCAGCGCCGGCGCCAACGTCAAGGCCGTACAGCGCATGCTTGGCCACGCGTCCGCAGCTATGACACTCGACGTCTACGCGGACCTCTTCGACGACGACCTGGACGCCGTCGCCGCGGCCATGACTGCGGCCCGCGCGGAGGCGATCGCATGACGAATGTGGGCAAAACATGGGCAGAGCCCCCGGTCGGCCACTCAATCGAGTGACCCGCCGGGGGCTCTTGCACTGTTCTGGATCGGACGTGACCCGCGGAATTACGCGTGATTCAGAAGTCCCAGTCCTCGTCTTCGGTGGCCTCGGCCTTGCCGATGACGTACGACGAGCCCGACCCCGAGAAGAAGTCGTGGTTCTCGTCGGCGTTGGGCGAGAGGGCCGACAGGATCGCCGGGTTCACGTTCGTGACGCTCGAGGGGAACATCGCCTCGTAGCCCAGGTTCATGAGGGCCTTGTTGGCGTTGTAGTGCAGGAACTTCTTGACGTCTTCGGTCAGGCCGACGCCGTCGTACAGGTCCTGCGTGTACTGCACCTCGTTGTCGTAGAGCTCGTACAGCAGCGAGAACGTGTAGTCCTTGATCTCTTCGCGCTTGGCCTCGTCGACCCGCTCGAGACCCTTCTGGAACTTGTACCCGATGTAGTACCCGTGCACGGCCTCATCGCGGATGATGAGGCGGATGAGGTCTGCGGTGTTCGTGAGCTTCGCGCGCGACGACCAGTGCATCGGCAGGTAGAAGCCGGAGTAGAACAGGAACGACTCGAGCAGGGTCGAGGCGACCTTGCGTTTGAGGGGCTCGTCGCCGCGGTAGTACTCCATGACGATCTGCGCCTTGCGCTGCAGGTTCGGGTTCTCGACCGACCAGCGGAAGGCCTCGTCGATCTCCTTCGTCGAGCACAGCGTCGAGAAGATCGACGAGTACGACTTGGCGTGCACCGACTCCATGAACGCGATGTTCGTGTAGACCGCCTCTTCGTGCGGCGTGATCGCGTCGGGGATGAGCGAGACGGCACCCACCGTGCCCTGGATCGTGTCGAGCAGCGTGAGGCCGGTGAACACGCGCATCGTGAGCGTCTGCTCGTCGGGGGTGAGCGTGTTCCACGACTGGATGTCGTTGGACAGCGGCACCTTCTCGGGCAGCCAGAAGTTGTTCACAAGGCGGTTCCACACCTCGAGGTCCTTGTCGTCCTGGATGCGGTTCCAGTTGATCGCCTGGACGTGATCCAGGAGCTGCAGCTTCTCAGCCATTGTCTTCCAATTCTCGAAAAAATGCCTGGTCGGAGCGCATTACAGCATGCAGCTGACGCACTCTGACATGTCGGTGCCCTCGAGCGCCATCTGCCGCAGGCGGATGTAGTAGATCGTCTTGATGCCCTTGCGCCACGCATAGATCTGCGCCTTGTTGATGTCGCGGGTGGTGGCGGTGTCCTTGAAGAACAGCGTCAGCGACAGGCCCTGGTCGACGTGCTGCGTGGCCGCGGCGTACGTGTCGATGACCTTCTCGTAGCCGATCTCGTACGCGTCCTGGTAGTACTCCAGGTTGTCGTTCGTCATGAACGCCGCCGGGTAGTACACGCGACCGAGCTTGCCCTCCTTGCGGATCTCGATCTTCGACGCGATCGGGTGGATCGACGACGTCGAGTTGTTGATGTACGAGATCGAGCCCGTCGGCGGCACGGCCTGCAGGTTCTGGTTGTAGATGCCGTGCTGCTGGATGCTGGCCTTGAGGGCCACCCAGTCGTCCTGCGTCGGGATGTGCTTGCCGGCGAACAGCTCCTGGACCTTCTCGGTCTCGGGCACCCATGCACGGTCGATGTACTTGTCGAAGAACGCGCCGCTCGCGTACGTCGAGTCCTCGAACCCGTCGAACGCGCGACCCTTCTCGATCGCGAGGTTGTTCGAGGCGCGGAGGGCGTGGAACAGCACCGTGTAGAAGTAGATGTTCGTGAAGTCCAGGCCCTCTTCCGAGCCGTAGTGGACGTGTTCGCGAGCGAGGTAGCCGTGCAGGTTCATCTGCCCGAGGCCGATCGCGTGCGAGCGGTCGTTGCCGTCCTCGATCGAGCGCACCGAGGTGATGTGACTCTGCTCGCTCACCGCGCTCAGAGCCCGGATGGCCGTCTCGACGGTCTTGCCGAGGTCATCGGCATCCATCGACAGCGCGATGTTCATCGAACCGAGATTGCACGAGATGTCCTTGCCGATCTCGGCGTACGAGAGGTCTTCGTTGTACGTCGTCGGCGTGTTCACCTGCAGGATCTCGCTGCACAGGTTCGACATGTTGATGCGGCCCTTGATCGGGTTCGCCCGGTTCACCGTGTCTTCGAACATGATGTACGGGTAGCCCGACTCGAACTGGATCTCGGCGAGGGTCTGGAAGAACTCGCGCGCGTTGATCTTCGTCTTCTTGATGCGGGCGTCATCGACCATCTCGCGGTACTTCTCGGAAACCGAGATGTCGCCGAACGGCACACCGTAGACGCGCTCGACGTCGTAGGGCGAGAAGAGGTACATGTCCTCGCCGTTCTTGGCGAGTTCGAACGTGATGTCGGGGACGACCACACCGAGCGAGAGCGTCTTGATGCGGATCTTCTCGTCGGCGTTCTCGCGCTTGGTGTCGAGGAACCGCATGATGTCGGGGTGGTGCGCGTTGAGGTACACGGCACCGGCGCCCTGGCGGGCCCCGAGCTGGTTGGCGTAGCTGAAGCTGTCTTCGAGGAGCTTCATGACGGGGATGATCCCCGAGGACTGGTTCTCGATCTGCTTGATCGGGGCGCCCGACTCGCGGATGTTCGACAGCAGGAGCGCGACACCGCCGCCGCGCTTGCTGAGCTGCAGCGACGAGTTGATGCCGCGCGAGATCGACTCCATGTTGTCTTCGATGCGCAGCAGGAAGCACGAGACCAGCTCGCCGCGCTGGGCCTTGCCGGAGTTGAGGAAGGTCGGCGTCGCCGGCTGGAAGCGGCCGGCGATGATCTCCTCGACCAGGTCGGTGGCGAGCTTCTCGTCGCCGTCGGCGAGGCCGAGGGCCGTCATCACCACGCGGTCTTCGAAGCGCTCGAGGTAGCGCTTGCCGTCGAAGGTCTTCAGCGTGTAGCTCGTGTAGTACTTGAAGGCGCCGAGGAACGTCTCGAAGCGGAACTTCTTCGAGTACGCGAGGTCGTTGAGCTTCTGGATGAACTCGAACGAGTACTTCTCGAGCACGGTCGGCTCGTAGTACTCCTTCTCCACCAGGTAGTCCAGGCGCTCCTTGAGCGAGTGGAAGAACACCGTGTTCTGGTTCACGTGCTGCAGGAAGTACTCCCGCGCGGCGCGCTTGTCGGCGTCGAACTGGATCTTCCCGTCGGCGTCGTAGAGGTTGAGCATCGCGTTCAGGGCGTGGTAGTCCATGCCCTCGAATCGCACCTCGGCCTTGAAGTCCTTCTCTGTCACTGCAGCGTCTGCCATCGTTCCAATCCCTCGCTCACGCGTTCCACGTCTTCAGGCGTGCCGAATACTTCGAGCCGGTACAAGTGCGGCACATGACACTTGCGGCTGATGATGTCGCCGGCGAGGCAGAAGTGCTCGCCGAAGTTGGTGTTTCCCGCGGAGATCACTCCGCGGATCAGGCTGCGGTTGCGCTCGTCGTTGAGGAACCGGATCACCTGTCGCGGAACCGCGCCCCGCTCCTCGCCGCGTCCTTGACCTCCGCCATACGTCGGAGTGACGAGGATGAACGGCTCGTCCACCACGAGAGCCGGATCCCCCGCATGAAGCGGAATCCGCACGGCCCGTGTGCCGAGCTTCTCGATGAAGCGCGCGGTGTTGCCCGAGACGCTCGAGAAGAAGACGAGCAGTGGCGCGTCCGTCACGACGCGCTGCGCCGTGAGGACCGACATGGTCAGGCCAGTCGAGAGGCGAGCTCGTCGATCTTGTCGGGACGGAAGCCCGACCAGTGGTCCTCATCGGTGATGACGACCGGCGCCTGGAGGTATCCCAGCGCCTTGACCTGCTCGAGGGCCGACGGGTCCTCAGAGAGGTCGAGCACCTCGTATTCGATCCCCTTCGAGTCCAATGCCCGATAGGTTGCCGTGCACTGTACGCACGAAGGCTTCGTGTAGACCGTGATCGTCATATCGATCCGCCTCTCCCCTTCACTTCCGCTGTCTTCCGGCAGGCCCCCCACCGGGAGACCAATACTACATATGGGTACCGACATTCGATAGCACCACAAGGGCTAGTAGTTACATCCGTGTGATTTTCCACCGCTCTCCCCATGTACAACACAGGTTCTCCACCGATCCATCCACAGGATCGGGCCTGATTCGCAAGCTGGAAAAGGCCTGAATCACGCGGAGATTCGGATCGTGCTGCGAGATCCATCCACAGGTACGACGCTACCGAGGGCCTCCGACATCGGATTCGCCTGTGGAGAGCACTGACGGCGTGTCGCGCGACCGGGCACTACCGTTGAGTGGTGGCGGGCTACCGGGATCTTCTTCGCACTCCGGGTGTCGCGCGCATCATCGCGGCGCAGCTGACGGCGCGCTTCCCGAACGGCATGACGAGCCTCGCGGTGCTGCTGCACATCGAGTACGTCACCGGCTCGTACGGCTCAGCCGGCCTCGTGCTGGCCGCCATGTCGATCGGCCAGGCCATCGCCGGCCCCGTCACGAGCCGCTGGATGGGCCTGTGGGGCATGCGCAAGGTCCTCACCGTCACACTCACGATCTGCGCCATGGCGATCGCCACGCTGGCGCTGGTCGAGATGGTGCTGCCGGCGTACATGGCCCTCGGCTTCTTCGCAGGCCTGTCGACTCCGCCTGTGCAGTCGGCCGTGCGCACGATCTACCCGAAGATGGTGACCTCGAAGCAGCTCACCCCCCTCTTCTCGCTCGACGCGTCGCTCCAGGAGATCATCTGGATTCTCGCCCCGGTGGTCATCACGCTCGTCGCCACCCAGGTGGGCACAGTCCCGGCACTCATGCTGATCGTCGTCATCCTCGTCGGCGGCGGGGCGTGGTTCATCCTCTCCCCCGAGGTCGGCCGCGTGCGCATCCCCCGCAGTCGTCGCGCGATCGGCAAGGTCCTCACCAAGCCCCCGGTGCTCCTCGCGACCATCGTCGGCTTCCTCCTGATCGGCGCATGCGCCGCGGTCGAAGCCGGGGTCGTGGCGACCTTCGATCACGGCGGACTCGAAGCCGGCCTCGTACTCGCCCTCTTCTCGGTCGGAAGCCTCGGCGGCGGACTCGCCTTCGGCCACATCCCGATCGGACCGTGGGCGATGGCGCGGCGCCTGGCGATCGTGACGGTCGGACTCGCCCTCACGATCGTGTCGCTCAACGTGTGGTGGCTCGGCGGCACGCTGGTGCTCGCCGGCATCGGCATCGCACCGGCGCTGGCAGTCCTCTTCGCGATGACGTCAGCGAGCGTGAAGTTCAGCGACACCGCGGAGGCCTTCGGCTGGGTGGGCACCGGGCAGCTGATCGGCGCGGCAGCGGGCTCGGCGATCGCCGGCTTCCTCATCGACGACATCGGCCCGACCGGCGCCTACGTCGCAGCGACGGCCTTCGCGGCTGTGGGACTCATCGTCGCGATCGTCTTCGTCCGCGGCTTCCCCGACCTCCGCAACCGCGATGCGAGTCCGATCCCCGACACCGAGCCGGTGCAGACGGTCCTCTGATCAGGCGCTCGTCAGGCGATGCGCCGGAGCAGCTCCAGCAGAGCGAGCGCATAGGCGTCGGCCGGTGCGGGATGCTGGAACGCGAACGTCTCGTCACCGACCGCGATCTCGACCTCGTAGATGTCGGGCAGTCTCCGCAGCGCCCGGAAGGCGCCGCGCAGCAGCTCGCGCAGCTGGCTCTCGTGCGGCAGCCACAGCGCATCTTCGAGGGCGACCGAGTCGAGCGCCCACTCGGTCGTGCCGTTGAAGGCGAGGATCCGCCCGGTCGGGTCACGGGGCTCGATCGTCATCTCGCTCACGGTGAAGACGTCGGCATCGAACTCGGGCTCGTCGAGCTGGAACCGGTCGCCCGAGCGCGGGTGCCACATCAGGCCCGCGTCGCGGAGCGCGATCGCCGATTCCGTCGAGATCATTCCCCCATCATGACTGCTGTTCGGGCGGCGGGGATCCGAGATCCACCGCCGCCCGAATGCTCGAGACCGGTCCGATCAGGCCGCGGCGCACTCCTCGAGGCGCTCGAGCAGGTCGACCGTCAGCCAGCCGAACTGGTCCTCGGTGAGGTAGCTGAACGGCTTCGGCTCCTTGCCCGCGTGGTGCACCGCACCGCCGCCCACCGTCGCCTTCGCGTGGATCAGCGGCTCCTGGGTCATGCCCTCCTCCGCCATGAACGCCGCGACGGCGTCATCGGCGACGTACCCGCACGACTCCTGCAGCTCCGGCGGAATGAGGAACATCTTGCCCATGTCGCTCAGCGGCAGCCATGCGGTGCCGCCGGCGAGGTGCTGCTGGTATGCCGCGTCCTGCCACTGGTCCTTGTAACAGTGGTGCGCCGAGGCGGCCGATCCGCCGACGAGGACCAGCGCGGCGGTGGCCGCGATGATCGAGGTCGCGCCGCCCACGGCGCGTCGTGATGCTCTCATGACTTGTTCCCTCTCCGATCGGCCCGTGCGGCCGACTACCCCATGCCAGAGCGTGAACGGCGGCGTCTGATACATCCGGATCCGACGCCGACCCTCTTCTAGGCTGGTCGCATGCCGGCATCTGTCACCCTCCCCCGCCTCTCGTGGGGAGATCCCGCCGCCGCACGGCGCGCACTCCTCGTCCACGGCCTCGGATCCAACGGCGCCCTGATGTGGCGCTACGGCGTCGCCCTCGCCGATGCCGGCTGGCGCGCGGATGCCGTCGACCTCCGCGGCCACGGCACCGCGCCGCGCACCCTCGACTACACGATTCCGGCGTACGCCGCCGACCTCCGCGTCACGCGGCCTGACGACGGCGGTTCGTGGGACCTCGTGATCGGCCATTCGCTCGGGGGTGCGGCATCCGTTCTCACCGCCGCCGGCGACCCCGTGTGGACCCGGCGCCTCGTCCTCGTCGACCCGGCCATCCGCCTCGCACCGCGCGATCGCGAGATCGTGCGAGCCAGCCAAGAGGATTCGTTCGCCGACCCGACCGCTGCCGCCGTGCGAGCAGGCCACCCGAACTGGCACGAGCACGATATCGAGCTCAAGGCCGTGTCGGCGCAGCAGGCGAGTCGGTGGGCCGTCGAGCAGACGAGCGTGCAGAATCCCGCGTGGGATGTGACGGATGCCGCGGCCCGCCTGTCGGTCCCCACCCACGTCATCGCATCCGACCCGACGGTGTACTCGATCTTCAAGAAGCGTCTCGTCGACGAGGTTCTGCAGAACCCGCGCATCACGATGTCGGTCGTGACCGGCGCGGGCCACTCGCCCCACCGCGACGAGCCCGAGGCGACGGTCGCGCAGCTGCTCGCGGCGCTCGCCGACTGAGACAGCCCGAGCGCCGGCATCCTCAGCGCACCGGGATCTCGCTCCCGACACCGACATCGACGACGACGGAGACCGCGCCGGGCAGTCCGGCCAGGGCCGCCGAGAGATCGTCGGTGGGCGGCAGCTCCCCGTCCGGATCGGTCACCTCGATCGTGGCCACGAGGCCCCGCCAGGTCACATCGTCGACGCGGGCACCCGTCTCATCGGCGAGCCACGCCTCGGCTGCGGCGTTGATCTGGGTCGTCCATCCCGCGAGCACGACCGAGACAAGGGTGTTGGCCGCGAGCGGCAGTGCCACGATCAGCGCGAGCACCGTCACGACGACGTACGCGCGGCGGCGGTTCGCCGTCGGCGACGACCCCGGGTCGCGCGCGTATCCCGACACGGTGAAGACGATGCTGCCGGCGATCACGAGCGCCACGACGTTCGAGAGGAACAGGAACAGGGCTCCGAAGGCGGCGTCCCACGCCCCCTGCCCCATGCAGACGCCCACGACGCCGAGGGGCGGCACGAGCGAGATCGAGATCGCGACGCCGGGAAGCACGGCACTCAGATCTCGGCGGCACATCGCGAAGGCACCCGCGGTTCCGGTCGCGAGTGCGGCGACCAGGTCGAGCAGGTGAGGTGAAGTGCGGCCGAGGATCTGCGAGTTCGTCTCGAGACTCGCCGGGTCGGCGATCACGAAGGTGAACAGCCACCCGAGGACGACCACGACCACGAGCCCGATGGCGACCCACATCATCGAGCGGAGCACGAGGCTGAGATGCCCCGACACGATGCCCAGCGCAATGCCGAGGATCGGGGTGCCCAGCGGCGCGATGATCATGGCGCCGATGACCGTCGCGGTCGAATCGGCGAGCACGCCGCTGATCGCGATGATCGCCGACAGCACGAGCATGATGAGGAACCCCGTGCGCTTGGCGAGCGCGTCGCCGTAGCCGAGGTCGAGGGCGTCGTTGAGCGCCTCGATCGGCTGGCGCTGCGCCGGTGGAATAAGGGTGCGGGTGAGACGCGACATCGTCAGCTCCGAAGGACGCGGCATGCGCACGGCGGGGTCGCTCGTGCTGTCATGCTCCACATCCTGGCGCGCGAAGGCCGGCGATGCGGTGCGCCCCGCCCGCGATCGACACGACTTTCGCCGACATGCTCGGCCCGCGCTCTTCCGAGTCGACCGTCGCGCTCGCTAAGATCGCGCCAACTCGACCGAACTCTGTTCGAGCCGCTGTGCGCACCACCCTCGCCCGAATGCCCGCGCTCCACAGACAGAGGCTCCTATGAAGCTGCTCCACGTCCTCGCCAGCCCCCGCCTCGAAGGTTCGAACACCCTGCAGATCTCGCAGTCGTTCCTCGATGCCCTCCACGAGTCCACGCCGACCACCACGGTCGACACGGTGGACCTGTTCAACACCGACCTGCCCGCCGTCGCGGGCGCCAACATCGAGGCGAAGTACCAGATCCTCGTCGGTCAGCCCATCGATCGCGACCACGCCGAGTCGTGGACCGAGATCGAACGAGAGATCGACCGTTTCCGCGAAGCGGACGCGTACCTCATCACGGCTCCGATGTGGAACTTCAGCGTCCCCTATGCGCTCAAGTACTACATCGACTGCATCGTGCAGCCGGGCTACCTCTTCCGCTTCAACGAACTCGGCTACCCGGTGCCGCTCCTCAGCGGCAAGAAGATGATCGTCGTGTCGTCGTCGGGGAGCGACTACTCCGCGGCGAGTCCGGCGGCCGGCTTCAACTTCCACGAGCCGTATCTGCGCGCGATCTTCGGCTTCGTCGGCATCACCGACGTGACGTTCGTGCATGCACATGCGCTCGACGTCCCCGGCGAAGCACGCGTCACCGAATTGCAGCGCGCCATCGACGAAGCGCGCGATCTCGGCTCGAGCGAGTCCTGGAAGGCGTCGCCGACCGTCACGGTGTAGAGACCGCGCGACGTCCGCTCGCGCCTGAGGCTGCGCGGCGGGGAAGAATGGACCGCGTGAGCGCACCCTTCGACCCCGCCGCGATCCTTCCCGACGACCTCCTCGCCCGCTTCCGCGAGCGCGCGGCCGTGCACGATCGCGACAACACCTTCCCGCAGGCCGACCTCGACGAGCTGCGGGATGCCGGGTACCTCGCGCTCCTCGTGCCGACCGCACTCGGCGGCGGGGGTCTCGGCCTCGTCGAGACGTCGCTGCTGCAGCAGCGACTCGCGGGAGCGGCGCCGGCGACGGCGCTCGCGATCAACATGCACCTGGTGTGGACGGGCGTCGCGAAAGTGCTCGCCGACCGCGGGATCGACGCGCTGCGGTTCGTGCAGGAGGGCGCGGTCGCCGGTGACGTGTTCGCCTTCGGGATCAGCGAGGCCGGCAACGACCTCGTACTCTTCGGCAGCGACACGGATGCCGCGCCCCTCCCAGACGGCGGGTACGCGTTCACGGGGACGAAGATCTTCACCTCGCTCGGGCCGGTGTGGACGCAGCTGGGCCTCCACGGCCTCGACGTGTCGACGCCGGACGAGCCGCGGATCGTCTACGCGTTCGTGCCGCGCACCGACGCGGTCGTCACCCGCGACGACTGGGACACGCTCGGCATGCGGGGTACGCAGTCGCGGACGACCGAGCTGCACGGCGCCGTCGCCCCTGCCGACCGCGTGGTGCGCCGCGTCGCACCGGGGCCGAACCCCGACCCGATCGTGTTCGGCATCTTCAGCGTGTTCGAGCTGCTGCTGGCCTCGGTCTACACGGGTATCGCGCGTCGCGCGCTCGATCTCGCCGTCCAGACGGCCGGTCGCCGCACCTCGAAGAAGACGGGTGCCGCCTACAGCCAGGATCCCGACATCCGCCGGCGGATCGCCGCGATGGCGCTCGCGTACGACGCCCTGCCGCCGCAGCTCGAGGTGCTGAGCCGCGACGTCGATTCCGTCGCCGATCACGGCCCGCGATGGTTCTCGCTCCTCTCGGGGGTCAAGCATCGCGCCGTCACGATGGCGAAGCAGGTCGTCGACGACGCGGTGCTGGTCGCGGGCGGCTCGTCGTACTTCGCCTCGAGCGAGCTCTCGCGTCTGTACCGCGACGTCCTCGCGGGGCTCTTCCACCCCTCCGACCCCGAATCGGCGCATGCGACCGTCGCGACGGCGTGGCTGGGCCCCCTCGAGAGCTGAGGCCGTCGGCTTCTCGGAAGGCGTCGTCAGCGGGCGTCGCGCAGGGCCGCACGCACGAGGTCGATGTGCACGCGGAAGCTGCGCACCATCTCACCGGTTGCGTGGAAATTGAATGCGAGATGGATGCCGCTGCCGTCGTCGCCGAACAGGTGCGCGCCCGTGACGCCCAGGTGGCCGGTGAGGTGCGGCATCCCGCGGAGGAAAGGTGAGAACCCCGCGTATCGCAGCTGCATCGCGCCGGTGCCGTAGCGGATCCCGGGCCGGAACCGGTTCGAGGCCGCGGTCATGCGCGCGAGCGACTCTGGCGAGACGAGTTCGCCGCCGTGCCACGCGACGCTGAAGCGCACGAGGTCGTCGACCGTGGAGACCACTCCCCCGCCACCCCAGTCGCAGCTGAGCGCGCGCGTTCGGCTGACCTCGTGCCGACCGAGCCACAGCGGGGCGAGATCGAGCGCGGCGGCGGGCGGCCTGCTCGCGTCACCGCCCGCGTCACCACCGCCGGGCCACGAGTGGAAGAGCAGGCACGACTGGTCCATGCCGACGGGCGCGAAGATGCGCTCGTGCAGCTGGCGATGAAGCGGCGCGCCGCCCGCCTCTTCGATGATGCGCGCGGCGAGCACGTAGCCGGTGTCGGAGTACGCGAACCGCGCTCCGGGTGCGCCGACGGGCCGCTGGTGCTCACGGGTGTATCCGAGAAGGTCGGCGGGCGCCCACAGCCGGTCGGGCGCCGAGATCACGTCGTCCACGAAGCTCCGCGGAGCCCGCGTGGGGCCCTCGAAGTAGTCCGCGACACCGCTCGTATGGGCGAGCAGGTGCAGGGCGGTCACCTCGCGTGCGCGGTCGATCCCGTCGACGACGAAGAGTCCGCGCCATTCCTCGGCGGGGAGCAGCCCCGTGATCGGGGCGTCGAGGTCGAGCGCGCCGCGCTCGGCCAGCTGGAAGGCGAGCGTCGCCGTCATCGTCTTGCCGACGCTGGCGGTGTGGAATCTGCGTGCGCGGTCGCCGAACGCGAACTCGAAGCCGGGTGCGATCACGAGCACCTGCGGCTCGGGCATCGCGTCGCGGACGCGCGCCCGTGCCCGCGCGGCGCGCGTGAGTGTGCGCTCGAGCTTGCCGGTCGCCGTGTCAGGATGGGCCACGGATCCTCCTCAGGGATATCTCTATGAGATATATATCTATGAGGAGCATACGAAAGGAACGGCGCCGGTGCAATACGTGATCCTCGGACTCCTGCTGGCGGGTCCGCTGTCGCTGTACGACCTGCACAAGCAGTTCGGCCAGGGCGTCTCGCTCTTCTACAGCGCGAGCTTCGGCAGCCTCCAACGTGCGCTGCAGCACCTCGTCGCCCAGGGTCTCGTCACCGTGAGCGAGGCGAGCGAGGGTCGTCGTGGCCGCAAACTCCACACCATCACCGATGATGGACGCGCGGCGTGGCGCGAGTGGATGCTCGCCCCGACGACGGGCGCGGATGCCGAGACGACGATGCTCGCGAAGGTGTTCCTCACCGGCTCCCTCACCGATCCCGCCGACCGCGCGGCCGTCATCGCTCGGCTGCGCGAGCGCGTGTCGGCCGATCTCGACGGACTCACGGGTGCTGCGGCATCCATCGATGCGCAGAGCATCCCCGCCGAGTACGCGGCCATGTTCGCGTTCCAGCGCGCGACGCTCGACTACGGCATCCGCGCGCACGAGCTCGCCGCTCGCTGGCTCGACGAGCTGCCCGGAGACGCCGTATGAACCTGCGAGGATGACGGCATGGCCCGCACTCCGACCGCCCTCCTGAGTCCGGCCGATCAGGAGCGCCGCCGAGCGCTCCGCGTCATGAAGGGCGTCGCCCTCGGCGCCCTGGTCGCGATGGCCGTGATCTTCGTGATCGCGTTCGCGCTCCAGGATCAGTACCCCGCGCTCGCCTACGTCCGCGCCGCGGCCGAGGGTGGCATGGTGGGCGCGCTCGCGGACTGGTTCGCCGTCACGGCGCTGTTCCGCCACCCCCTCGGCATCCCGATCCCGCACACCGCGATCATCCCCAAGCGCAAGGACGAGATCGGGCAGAACCTCGGCGAGTTCGTCGAGACCGAGTTCCTGCGCGCCGACGTCGTGCGCACCAAGCTCGACGAGACGGCGATCGCCGCGAAGCTCGGCGCGTGGCTGCGCGAACCCGCGCACGCAGAGCGCGTCGCCGCGGAAGGCTCGCTCATGGCCGCGGGGGTGCTCCGCGCTCTCAGCGACGACGACGTGCAGGACCTCATCGCCGACCTTGCCCGCGAGCACCTCATCGCTCCCGAGTGGGGTCCGCCGCTCGGCGGATGGCTCGAGCGCATCGTGGACTCCGGCGCGCATCGGAGCGCCGTCGACCTCGGCGTCGACAGCATCGCGGCGTGGCTCGAGGCCAACCACGCCGCCTTCACCGGACTGGTCTCCCGGCGCCTTCCCGCGTGGGTTCCCGGGATCGCGCACCGGCTCGTCGACGACACGGTCTACAACGAGGCCATGAAGTTCATCGCTGCCGTGCAGATCGACCCGCAGCATCCCGCCCGCCGCGCCGTCGACGGCTATCTGGCACGCCTCGCAGCCAACATGCAGCACGATCCCGCCACGATCGGCCGGCTCGAGGACTCCAAGGCGACCCTCTTCGACAGCCCGCGCGTGCGCGAGCTCGCCGCCGAGGCGTGGAACACCGCCAAGGCGGGCCTGCTCGTCTCGCTCGCCGACCCCGAGAGCGGGCTGCGGCGGCGGGCCGCCGAGGCGCTGAGCGAGATCGGAGAACGGCTCACGACGGATGCCGCCCTCCAGCGCCGCGTCGACGGCTGGGTGACCGATGCCGCGGTGTTCCTGGTCGATCGCTACCGACACGACATCGCCTCGATCATCTCCGACACCGTCTCGCGCTGGGACCCCGACGAGACGACCGAGAAGATCGAGCTCATGGTCGGCCGCGACCTGCAGTACATCCGCCTCAACGGCACGATCGTCGGCGCACTGGCGGGTCTCGTCATCTTCTCGATCGCCGAAGCATTCCTGGGCTGACTGCCGGTACCCTGATCGCGTGACCGACAGCCCCCACCAGCTCCTCTTCAGCTACGGGACGCTCCAGAATCCCGATGTCCAGCTCGACATCTACGGCCGTCACCTCGAGGCCGAAGACGATGTCCTCCCCGGCTACACCGTCGACTACGCCGAGATCGAGGATCACCGCATCGTCGACCTGTCGGGCCTGTCGGTGCACCCGATCGTGCGGCCCACCGGCAATCCGCTCGACAAGGTGCTCGGCAAGGTGCTGCGGGTGACCGAGGACGAGATCGAGGCCTCGGACGAGTACGAGGTCGCCCTCTACCGCCGCGCCGAGGTCGTGCTCGCGAGCGGCCGCACCGCGTGGGTGTACGTCGCCCACTGACCGGCGCTGATCCCGCCCGTCAACGGCCTTCGTCGCTCATCAGCGGTAGCGTGAAAGCCGTGACACTCTCCCACGATGCGCTCTGGCCTCGTGCCGGCGACTGGCCCGTTACACCCGACGACGATTCTCCGATGGATGCCGCGATCCTCGGCGTTCCGACGTGGCGGACCTCGCTGTCGCCGACGGGAGCCCATGCGACACCGGCAGCCGTGCGCGAGGCGCTCCGCCGCTACAGTCCGACTCTCCTCGGTCCACCGGCGGTCGACCTGAACGACGTGCTGCGGATCGTCGACGCGGGCGATGTCACCGAGCCCGACGGGCCCGACGGCGAGGCGGCGGTGCGCGCCCGCGTCGCCGACCTCAGCTCACGCTCGCGCCTCGTCGTCGCTCTCGGCGGCGACAACTCGCTCACCTACGCGGTCGCGGAGGGCGCGGGCGCGACCGGGCTCATCACGATCGACGCCCACTTCGACCTGCGCGACGGCGTTTCCAACGGTTCGCCCGTGCGCCGTCTCGTCGACGACGGACTCGATCCGCGTCGCATCGTGCAGCTGGGCATCGCCGACTTCGCGAACTCCGCCGCCTACGCGCGGCGCGCGGCCGATCTCGGCATCACCGTCATGACGATGGACGACCTCCGCCGTCGCGGCGCGGCCGACGTCGCCGCGGAGGCGCTCGAGATCGCGGGGGCCGGCGGCGGCATCCATCTCGACGTCGACGTGGATGTGTGCGACCGCTCCGTCGCTCCGGGATGTCCGGCGTCGGTGCCGGGCGGGCTCGCTGCGTGGGAGCTGCGTGCGCTCGTCCGGGCCATCGCGATCGATGCGAGGGTGCAGACCGCCGACATCGCCGAGGTCGACGCGACCGCCGACGCCCCCGACGGGCGCACGGTGCGGCTGGCCGCCCTCTGCGTGCTCGAACTGCTCGCGGGTCTCGCGAGCCGGACGGAAGGACCCCGATGATCACCCTCGCCCTCGTTCGCCACGCGAAGTCCGATTGGGGCGACCCGTCGCTCGACGACCACGACCGTCCGCTCAACGACCGGGGGCTCGACGATGCCCCGCGCATGGCGCGTCTGCTCGCGGTGCGCGGCTTCCGTCCCGATGTGATCCTCGCGAGCACGGCGGTGCGCGCCGCGACCACGGCGGACTTCTTCGGCGAGGCGCTCGGCGTCGACGTCACACTCGATTCCGCACTCTACGGCGCACCGGCGGGCGACCTGCTCGACGCGGCGCGGGCGACCGGAACCGCGCGCGTGGTCGTCGTCGCGCACGACCCGGGCATGAGCGTGCTGGCGGGGCGCCTCTCGGACGGCGGCATCGCCCACATGCCGACGTGCGCGGTCGCGACCTTCACGTGGGATCACGACGACTGGGACGTCGCGACCTCGCTCGAGCCCGACTCGTGGAGCTTCGACACGCCCCGCTGAGACCGCTGAGATCAGGCCGGGGTGAGTTCTGCCCCGTCCTTCCAGACCCGCGAGACGAGCGGCACGCCCGGTCGGTAGGCCAGATGCACGCGCGTCGGCGCGTCGAGCAGCACGAGGTCGGCGCAGGCGCCGGCAGTGATGACGCCGACATCGTCGCGTCGCAGCGCTCGGGCGCCGCCTGCGGTCGCCGCCCACACGGCTTCGGCGGGGGTCATCCCCATCTCGCGCACGGCGAGCGCGATCATGAGCGGCATCGAACTCGTGAAGCTGGATCCCGGGTTGCAGTCGCTCGCCAGCGCAACGGTGACGCCGGCGTCGATGAGCCGGCGCGCATCGGGGTAGGGCTGGCGCGTGGAGAACTCGACGCCCGGAAGCAGCGTCGCGACGGTGTCGCTCGCGGCGAGGGCCGCGACATCGGCGTCGGAGAGATACGTGCAATGGTCGACGGATGCCGCCCCCACCGCGACCGCCAGCTGCACGCCGTCGCCGGGTCCGAGCTGGTTGCCGTGCACGCGCGGCAGGAGTCCGCGGGCGATGCCGGCGTCGAGGATGCGGCGCGACTCGTCGGGAGTGAAAGCGCCGCGCTCGCAGAAGACGTCGACCCAGCGGCTGTGCGGAGCGCACGCGTCGAGCATGTCGCCGACGACGAGCGCGATGTAGTCCTCGCGGCGCTCGGCGTACTCGGCGGGCACGACGTGGGCGCCGAGGAAGGTGACCTCGGGCGTTACCTCGGCGGCGAGTCGCGCTAGCCGCGCTTCGTCGTCGACCGTGAGGCCGTACCCCGTCTTCACCTCGAACGTGGTGGTTCCCTGGGCGTGAAGCTCTGCGACGAATCCGGCCAGCCGCGCGCGCAGCTCGGCATCCGTCGCCGCCCGTGTCGCCGCGACCGTGCGCCGTATGCCGCCCGCCGCATACGCGGTTCCTGTCATGCGCGCCTCGAACTCGTCCGCACGATCGCCTCCGAACACGATGTGCGTGTGCGAGTCGACGAACCCCGGGATGACGGCGCCGCCGCCGGCATCCACGCGTTTCGTCTCGGTCGCTTCGCTCCCTCGCTCAACGACCGAGGGCTCCCTGGTCGTTGAGCGAGCGAAGCGAGACGAAACGTCCTCGGCCTCATCTGCCGGGCCCACCCAGGCGACCCGCCCGTCGACGACCAGCACCGCCGCATCGCGCAGGGTGCCGCACGGGTCGCCCGGTGCGCTGGCCCCGCCGACATTGGTCGTCAGTTCGCCGATGTTCGTGATGAGCGTGGTGCTCACAGCATCCTTCCCCTTCGCATCTCCCGAATTCTCCGCGCCATGTCCCGATTCTCACCGCTGAGTTGCTCCTCAGCCAGAGAGAGTGGGACACGATACCGCCGTCACAGCATCGGAACGTTCAGCCCGCGCTCGCGCGCGACCTCCTTGGCCCGGTCGTAGCCGGCGTCGACGTGGCGCATGACACCGGTGCCCGGATCGTTCACCAGCACGCGCGCGATCTTCTCGGCGGCGAGGTCGGTGCCGTCGGCCACCGTCACCTGCCCGGCATGGATGCTGCGGCCGATGCCCACGCCGCCGCCGTGGTGGATCGAGACCCACGATGCGCCGCTCGCCGTGTTCAGGAGGGCGTTCAGCAGCGGCCAGTCGGCGATCGCGTCGGATCCGTCGGCCATCGCCTCGGTCTCGCGGTAGGGGCTCGCGACAGACCCTGCATCGAGGTGGTCGCGGCCGATGACGATGGGGCCGGCGAGCTCGCCCGAGGCGACCATCTCGTTGAACTTCAGTCCCGCGAGGTGACGCTCCTGGTAGCCGAGCCAGCAGATGCGGGCCGGGAGGCCTTCGAAGTGCACGGTGTCACCGGCCTTCTCGAGCCAGCGGACGAGTCCGGCGTTGTCGGGGAACAGCGCCTTGACGGCCTCGTCGGTCTTGCGGATGTCTTCGGGGTCTCCCGACAGCGCCACCCAGCGGAAGGGTCCGCGACCCTCGGCGAACTGGGGGCGGATGTACGCGGGAACGAACCCCGGGAACGCGAACGCACGCTCGAAGCCGCCCAGCTGCGCCTCGGCGCGGATCGAGTTGCCGTAGTCGAAGACCTCGGCGCCGGCATCCATGAAGCCGACCATTGCCGCCACCTGCGCGGCCATGGCCTCGCGGGCCTTCACGGTGAACCCTTCGGGATCGCGGGATGCCGCATCCTTCCACTCCTCGACCGAGATGCCGATCGGAAGGTAGGCGAGCGGGTCGTGCGCGCTCGTCTGATCGGTGACGATGTCGATCGGCGTGCCGCGACGCAGGAGCTCGGGGAACACCTCGGCAGCGTTGCCGACGATGCCGACACTGAGCGCCTCACCGGCCTCCTTCGCTGCCACGACGCGGGAGACTGCCGCATCGAGGTCGGTCGTGTACTCGTCGAGGTAGCCGTGCTCGACGCGGCGCGCGAGCCGCGACTCGTCGACGTCGACGATGAGCACCGCCCCGCCGTTGAGGGTGACGGCGAGCGGCTGGGCGCCGCCCATGCCGCCGGCGCCGCCGGTGAGCGTGAGCGTGCCGGTGAGCGTGTCTCGATACGGCGCTTCGCGCCTACTCGACAACCGGGAAGCCAGCGACCGCGCGACGGCGGCGAAGGTCTCGTAGGTTCCCTGCAGGATCCCCTGCGTGCCGATGTAGATCCACGACCCGGCGGTCATCTGGCCGTACATCGTGAGGCCGAGCTCTTCGAGCTTGCGGAACTCGGGCCACGTCGCCCAGTCCCCCACGAGGTTCGAGTTCGCGATGAGGACGCGGGGCGCCCACTCGTGCGTGCGGAAGACGCCGACGGGCTTGCCCGACTGCACGAGGAGGGTCTCGTCGGGCTCGAGCTCGTCGAGGGTGCGCACGATCGCGTCGTACGCCTCCCAGCTGCGGGCTGCCTTGCCGGTGCCGCCGTAGACGACGAGGTCTTCGGGGTGCTCGGCGACCTCGGGGTCGAGGTTGTTCATGAGCATCCGCTTGGCGGCTTCGGCGCCCCAGCTCTTGGCGGTGCGGACGCTGCCGCGCGCTGCGCGGACAGTGCGGACGGTGCGGGTGGTCACTGCTTCGGGTGAGACGGTCATCGTCACTCCTTGGTGTTCGAGAGCGGAAGAGCTGCGGCCGCGACGGCGCCCGAGGCGACGAGCGCGGTCACCGCCTCCATGTCGGGCGAGAGGAAGCGGTCGGGGCCGGGGCCGCCTGCGACCGTGCGGACGAGGTCGCGCACAGCGCCGGTCGCGGGTCCGGGCTGCAGCGGCGCCCGAAGGTCGAGCGCGCGGGCGCCGGTGAGCACCTCGATCGCGAGCACACGGGTGAGGCCGTCGATGCCGCGGCGGAGCTTGCGGGCGGCTGCCCACCCCATCGAGACGTGGTCCTCCTGCATCGCGGACGATGGGATCGAGTCGACGGATGCCGGCACCGCGAGGCGCTTCAGCTCGGAGACGATCCCGGCGGCGGCGTACTGCGCGATCATGAGGCCGGAGTCGACGCCGACCTCGTGCGCGAGGAAGGGCGGCAGGCCGTGGCTGCGGGCGGGGTCGAGGGCGCGGTCGGTGCGGCGCTCCGAGATCGAGGCGAGGTCGGCCACCGCGATCGCGAGGAAGTCGAGCACGTACGCGACCGGCGCACCGTGGAAGTTGCCGTTGGATTCGACCCGGCCGTCGTCGGTGATGACGGGGTTGTCGACGGCCGAGGCGAGCTCGCGCGCGGCGATCATGCGGGCGTGGTCGACGGTGTCGCGGACGGCTCCGTGCACCTGCGGCGAGCAGCGCAGCGAGTACGCGTCCTGCACGCGCGTGCAGACGGCCGGGTCGCGGTGCGACGCGACGATCGGGGAGCCCTCGAGCACCGCGCGCAGGTTCGCGGCCGAGGCCGCCTGGCCTACCTGGGGACGCAGCGCCTGCAGGTCGGCGGCGAAGACCGCGTCGGTGCCGAGCTGCGATTCCACCGACATGCCGGCCGCGACATCGGCGGTGTCGAGCAGCATCGAGAGGTCGTGAAGGGCGAGCAGCAGCATCCCGAGCATGCCGTCGGTGCCGTTGATGAGGGCGAGGCCCTCCTTCTCGCGGAGGACGAGCGGGGTGAGGGATGCCGCGGCCAGCGCGTCAGCGGCGGGCACGAGGTCGCCCTCGGCGTCGCGCACGTCGCCCTCGCCCATCGCGGCGAGCGCGACATGCGACAGCGGGGCGAGGTCGCCCGAGCAGCCGAGCGAGCCGTACTCGCGCACGATCGGGGTGATGCCGGCGTTGAGCATCCCGGCGTAGGTCTCGACGACCGCAGGGCGGACGCCGGTGTGCGCGGTCGCGAGCGTCTGCAGGCGCAGGAGCATGAGGGCACGCACCACCTCGCGCTCGACCTCCGCTCCGGTGCCGGCGGCGTGCGAGCGGATGAGGCTCGCCTGCAGCTGGAGGCGCCGCTCGGGTGCGATGAAGGTCGTGGCGAGCGCGCCGAAGCCGGTCGAGATGCCGTAGTGAGGCTCGGGATCGTCGGCGAGGCCCTCGACGAGGGCGCGGGTCGCGGCGACGCGCACGAGTGCCTGTGCGTCGATCTCGATGCGGGCGCCGTGGCGGGCGACGGCGACGACGTCTTCGGGACGCAGGGGTGCCGCGCCGACCGTGACGACGCCGGGGCGGGAGCCGGTGAGGGTGGTCATGTGTCGATTCCACACCGCGGGGGTCGCCGGCGACAGGGGTTCGTGGCATCCTGTGTCTGGGATGCCAGACAATCCGCCCACCCCCGCTCGACCACAGGTTCCCGCCGCCGATCAGACGCTGCGGATCCTGTCGTTCCTCGCGCGACAGCGGGGTCCGATCGGCGCCCGGACGATCGCCGACAACCTCGGCATCGCGCGCTCGAGCGTCTATCACCTGCTCGGTGCGCTCGAGACGCACGGGTTCGTCGTGCACCTGCCTGGGGAGCGCCGGTGGGGGCTCGGCACGGCGGCGTTCGAGCTCGCGGGCGGCTACTCGCGCCAGCAGCCGCTGGCGCGCCTGGGCAGGCCCCTCGTGGCGGCTCTCGCCGACCGCACCGGCGAGAGCGCGCATCTCGCTGTCATGACCGGGCGGAATGTGCTGTACATCGTCGAGGAGCGCGCGCCGCGGCGCCCTGCGCTCGTGAGCGACGTGGGCGTACGGCTGCCTGCGCACCTCACGGCGAGCGGTCGCGCCATGCTCGCGGCGCTCCCGCGCGAGCAGGTGCGGGCGCTGTATCCGGATGCCGCGGCCTTCGCCGACCGCACGGGCCGAGGCCCCGCGCGGCCGGGCGAACTGCGTGATGTGCTGCGCGAGGTGCGGACTCGCGGTCATGCGGTCGAAGACGGCGAGGTGACGCTGGGACTGGCGTCGGTGGGCGTCGCGGTGCTCGACCACACCGGGTGGCCGGCTGCGGCGATCGCGGTGACGTGGCCGGTCGACGGCGCGCCGGATGCGGCATCCGTCGCCCGCCATGCCGCCGACGCTGCCGCCGAGCTGTCGCGGCGCATCGGGGGCGCGGCCTAGCGGGACGCGCTCGATGTGCTAGTCGCCCGAGCCCCGGTCGTCTTCGCGAAGTCGCGTGTCGAGAAGCCCCGCGATCTCGCTCCAGCCGTGCTGTTCGGCGAGCTCGCGCGGGGTTGTTCCGTCACGATCCGGCAGGCGAGGGTCTGCGCCGCCGGCCAGGAGCAGCCGCACGATCTCCTGGTGCGCGGGGCCGCCGGTTCCCAGCACGATCGCCTCATGCAGCGCCGTCCACCCGAGCCGGTTGACGTGGTCGAGATCCGACCCCGCCTCGATGAGGAGCGCAACGGTCGAGACGTGTCCGCGCTCGCTCGCCGGGATCACAGCGATGCCGCCGTACCTGTTGGTGACGGTGAGGTCGCCGCCCGCTGCGAGCGCCGCTCGCACGACCTCGTCCATGCCTTCCGCGCCGGCGTACAGCAGCACCGAGTCGAGCATGTCATCTCGGGCATCGACGTCGGCGCCGCGGGCGATGAGGGCGAGAGCTTCGCGCGTGTCGCCGCGTTTGAGGGCTGCGACGGCGGTGAGTCCGAGGGCGGTCGCCTCGTCTGCGGAGGCCATCAGTCCACCTTCGCGACAGTGCCGCCGGTCAGTCGCATGAGATCGTCGAAGGTCATCGGGAAGACCGTGTGCGGCGTGCCGCCGGCAGCCCAGATCTCGTCGAAGTGGGCGAGGTCTTCGTCGACGATCGTCACGAGCGGCTCGGGATGCCCGGTCGGCGCGACGCCGCCGATGGCCTGGCCGGTGGCCTCGCGCACCTGATCCGCGGACGCGCGGGCGATGACGCCGCGACCGAGGCGCTCGGCGAGGGCCTTCGTGTCGACGCGGTGCGCGCCGCTGGTCATCACGAGGAGGGGGGCGTCGTCCGACCAGAACACGAGGCTGTTCGCGATCGCGCCGACCTCGATGCCGAGGGCTGCCGCGGCGAGCGCGGCCGTCGAGGCGGCGTCGGGCAGCACGACGATGTCACCGGTGATCCCGGCGGCGCGCAGGGATTCGTGGACGAGGCGGCTGCGGGCGGGGAGGTCGTTCGGCGCGGTCACCCGTCCAGACTATTGCGGGCCGTGCGCCAGGATCTCGCCGTGCGGCATGAGCAGCCAGCCGTCGGGAGCATCGGCCCATGCGCGCCAGCCGTCCGAGATGCGCTGGAGCAGCGCGTCGTCGGCGCCGACGGCCCGCGCACCGTCGGCGAACGCCGAATGCACGACGCGGTCGGCCCACGCGCCGCCCCACCATGCACGGTCGACGTCGCTCTCGAACAGCCAGAGCGAGGCGCTCGAGCGGATGCCGGTGAGTCCCGCCTCGCGCGCCCAGGACTTGAGGCGTCGACCGGCCGCGGGCTCGCCCGAGACGGCGCGGTGGGTCGCGAGGTACAACGTGTGCCATTCGTCGAGCGCCTGCACGCGCGGAAACCACAGCACGCCCTCATAGTCCACGTCGCGCGCGGCGACGAGTCCGTCGGGGCCGGCGACGCGGCCGAACTCACGGAGGGCGTCGACCGGTCGCGCCATGTGCTGCAGCACCTGGTGGGCATGCACGACGTCGAACTCGCCGTCCTCGGCGTCGAGGGCGTAGGCATCGCCGACGACGAAGCTGAGTCCGGGGGCGGTGTGGTCGGCGGTCGCCTGCGCGACCACGTCGGTCGATGCGTCGACGCCGACGACGCGGCCGGGGGCGATGCAGGCGGCGAAGTCGGCCGTGATCGTGCCCGGTCCGCTCCCGACGTCGAGGAGCGACGAGGCGGGCTTCAGGTGCGGCAGCAGGTACGCCGCCGAGTTCTCGATGGTGCGCCAGCGATGAGCTCGCAGAACGCTCTCGTGATGACCGTGGGTGTAGGCGTCGGGCATGGTGCGACAGTAACGCGCTGCGCACTCTGGCGCAGTAATGTGACGCGCGTATCACCAAGGCTGGCAATGTGCGTCATATCGCGTGTGGTGGTTGAACACATCGCGTGATGGTGTTCCAATGGATGCGGATGCCGCAACGCCGCGGCATCCATAGCGCAACGCCCACAAGGCCCGCCGAAGGAACCCGCGATGAAGCACACCCTGCCCTCCCTGCCCCTGCCCGAATTCACCCACGAACGCGTGGAGGTGGTCACGGGTCGTCGCAGCGGCCTCGTCATCACCGTGGCGCTGCACTCCTCGGTGCTCGGCTCCGCCCTCGGCGGTGCCCGCCTCTGGACGTACCCGCACTGGAGCGACGCTTTCGGCGACGCGCTGCGTCTGTCGGCGGCGATGACGCTCAAGAACGCGGCGGCCGGACTCGACGCCGGTGGCGGCAAGTCGGTCATCGCCCTTCCCCCGGGAACGGTGCTCGATACGGATCGGCGCCGCGATGCGTTCCTCGACCTCGGCGATGCCGTCGAGTCGCTCGGCGGCCTCTACCGCACGGCGGAAGACGTCGGTTCGACCACCGAAGACATGCTGGTCGTCAGCGAGCGCACCGAGCACGTGGTGGGCCTCCCCGACGCCGTCGGAGGGTCGGGAGAACCCGCCGGACCGACGAGCCTCGGCGTGTACGAGTCGCTGCGTGCGACCCTCGAGCGCGTCACCGGGTCGGCCGACGTCGCCGGCCGCCGCATCACCGTCTCCGGGCTCGGCCAGGTCGGCGGCCGTCTCGCCGTTCGCCTCGCCGCCGAGGGCGCCGTGCTCACCGTCACCGACGTCAACCCCGCCAAGCGCGATCTGGCTCTCGACCTCGAGGCGGAGTGGGCGACTCCGGGCGAAGAGCACCTCGTTCCGTCCGACGTCTTCGTGCCGGCGGGCATCGGCGGCCTCCTCACCGACGACGTCATCGATGCGCTCGATGCCAAGGCCGTGTGCGGACCGGCGAACAACCCCCTCGCCGACCGTTCGGGCGCCGATCGACTCGCGCGTCGCGGCATCCTGTACGCGCCTGATTTCGTCGTCAACGCGGGCGGCGTGATCTACCTCGACCTCGAGGCGAAGCACCTGGGTTCGCGGACCGACATCATGGATCGCGTCTCGCGGATCGGCGAGACCGTGCGCCGCATCTTCGACGAGGCCGAGGCGCGCGGCGTCACCCCGCTCGAGGCCGCCGAGGGCCTGGCCGCCGAGCGTCTCGCGGCCGGCGCGGATCGGCACGCACTCACCCACTGATCACGGTTCTCCCCGGAGGACCCCATCGACGAGTGGATGCCGCGGCCCGCGTGGCCGCGGCATCCATCCGTCCGCCTGCCGCTAGGTTGGCGCCATGAGCGGAGTGTGGCTGGCGGCGCTGAGCGGTGTGATCGGCGGCGGAACTCTCCTCGTGGGTGCCGCGGTCGCGTGGTTCGTCGCCATCCCGCAGCGCGTTGTGGCGGGGATCATGGCGGTGGGTGCCGGCGTCCTCATCTCGACGCTGGCTTTCGAACTCGTCGAGGAGGCCGCCGAGGATGGCGGACTCGTCCCCACGGTGATCGGCTTCCTGGGCGGTGCGATCCTGTACATCGTCGCCGACCAGCTCGTCTCGCGCCCGAAGGCTCAGCCCGCGAAGGTCCCCGCGAAGGTCCCCGCGGATGTGCCGGCGGATCTGTCCGTAGAGGTCCCGGCGAGCATCGTCGCGCGCCGCGGCGGGGCACGACTGGCCGGCGGTGCCGGCATGGTGATCGCGATCGGCGCCCTTATCGACGGCATCCCGGAGTCGATCGTCATGGGTCTGTCGGTGCTGGACGGCGGCATCAGCATCCCGATCGTCGCGGCTATCGCGATCAGCAACTTCCCCGAGGGGCTCGGCTCGACCGCGGCGCTCAAGCGGGGTGGATCGAGCGGGGGCACGGTCGCTCTGCTGTGGGGATCGATCGCCGCGATCACGGTCGCAGCTTCCGTGCTGGGCTTCGTCGCCTTCCAGACCGCTCCGGCGAATCTCGTCGCCCTCATCACGACGATCGCCGCGGGCGGACTGCTCGCAATGATCTGCAACACCATGATCCCCGAGGCCTTCGACGAGCAGCACGCGCTCACGGGGCTGTGGGCGACGATCGGCTTCCTGGGCGCGTTCGTGCTGCACGAGGTCGCCGGATAGCGGCGATCTCGAGACCTCCTCTGTCGCAAACTCTGTCTCAGAACGGCGCCGGCTCGCTCGACGTCCGGAAGACCGGCACCCGCCGCTCGGGATCGACGCGATAACGCCGCCCCGACGGTGACGTCCACTCGAGCGCTCCGCCGTCGACCTGCCGCACCCCCCAGCCGCCGTGATGCTTCACGGTGTGATGGCCTTTGCACAGCGGAGCGAGGTTCACGATCGACGTCTCGCCACCGAGCATCCAGTCGATCGAGTGGTCGATCTCACACCGGTCGGTGGGCATCCCGCATCCGGGCGCCATGCAGCGGCCGGCCCTCCACTTCACGAGCTTCCGCAGACCCGGCGGTGGTCGGTACTGATCACGCCCGACCGAGAGCACGACGCCGGTCTCGGGATGGGTGAGGATCCGCATCCAACCGTCCGCCCCGCCGCACAGTTCGCGAGCACGTTCGATGGGGATGGGCCCGATGCCCTCGACCGTCGCCGGCTCGGAGACTCCGGACCCCGCTCCAGCCCCAGCAGCGCCATCACAGAGATCACCACGGTCGAGCAGCGCGAGCGCGGGCACGGTCACCGCGACGGTCGCGCGGATCCCCTGCGCTTCATCGGGAACCGCGTCGGTCCACCCCTCGATCAGCAGATCGCAGACGACGTCGGCGCGGATCTGGTCGAGCGTGCGCGTCTCGCCCTCGCGCCCCGCGATGGCCTTCGCCATCGCGGTCGCGCGCGCGTCGATCGCCCGCGCCTCGACTTCGGGGATGAGCGCCATGTACCAGGCCATCCCGTTCTCGGCGGGCTCGACCACCGTGCGCCGACCGGCGACGGCCACTGCGTGGCGCTCGCTGAGCGTCTCGGCGCGCACGGTCTCGAGAAGCGCCCGCAAAGACCTGCGGAACGTGCCGACCGGCTCGATCTCGGCCAGCACGATCGCCTGCGGAACGACCCGCTCGTGGAACTCGACTTCGAGTCCCGCCATCGCCGCCACGAAGATCTGGGTGTGACGCTCGGTGGTGCGGCCGCCGCTGAGCGAATCGAGCATCTGCGGGAACCGGTGCACCAGCGCGTCCGCCCGCACGATGAGCTCGGCAGCGGCGTACTCGGTGATCCGCAGCGCCGCCGCGAGCTCGAGCCGGATGCCGCGGTCGATGATCTCGCGCACGCCCGAACCGCGCCCGACCGCCTCGGCGAGCGCCTCGCGCCTCATCGCATCGATGCGCCGCAGCTGTTGCGCGGCGAAGACGGACAGCATCGTCGCGACCTCCAGCACGAGGTCGACGGCGTCGGGAACCCAGGCGTCGTCGGCAGAGCGATAGTCGCGGCCGGGATCATCGTCATCAGGCGGATCGTCGTCGAAGTGCATACCTGAAGGCTAGAACAGACCTCCGACATTGAGCGCTCGCTGAATCCGCAACTGGACCCAGAGATCCGAACGTCACGACGACTTCAGTCGTCGCCGCCTTTGCCTTTGCCCTTGCCCGGGTTGTCCTTCCCTGAGTTGCCGTTCCCCGAGTTCCCACTTCCGGAGTCGCCCGAATCGTCACCAGAGTCGTCGTCCGAGTCGTCGACCGGCGCTGTCGGCGCGGGCGCCTCGGCGGGCACATTGAGGTCGGCCCGGACCAGATCGATCGACGCCTGGATCTCCATCGCGCGCTGCGCACTGACCTCGCCCGCCGCAATCGCCTCGTCGAGCTGTCGTTGCAGGTCGTCGAGCGCCTTGAGCGCCGCCGCGTCGTCCCCCGCAGCGGCGTGGTCGGCGACGGCCACGACGCTCTCCTGCATCGGCGCGGCCGCGCCGGCCGCGATCTCACTCGACGGTGACGAACACCCCGCCAGCATCCCGGCCGCGAGCGCCACGGCGCCGGCGTAAGCGGCAACCCGCGTGAACATCACGGCGTCACCGCCTCGAGCAGATCGTCCAGATGAGTGCCGAGCGGCTCTTCGAGCTGCGGCAGCTCCGGCAGCTCCGGCGACGCCGGAGGAGCGGATGCCGACGCACCCCAGCCGATGAGCACCGCCGTCACCGCGACAGCGGCCA
This sequence comes from Microbacterium sp. 2FI, assembly GCF_005502885.1. Lineage (GTDB taxonomy): Bacteria > Actinomycetota > Actinomycetes > Actinomycetales > Microbacteriaceae > Microbacterium. The sequence continues at coordinate 96,922 of NZ_SCMR01000003.1, read as the reverse complement.
GGCCGCCCGCGACGATCCCGATCACGAGGCCCCACGACCGCCGCGCGCGCGAGGGAGCCACTGCTCCATCCGAGCGCTCGTGCGCAGGGTCGTCGAGGAACCCTGCATCAGAGGGCACAGATCCCGTCCTGCCGCGCGCTTCCAGCACCGACTCGCCGGTCACGGGCACCCGCTCGGTCACCGTGACGGGGAGGGGCAGCACCTTCGTGCGGTCAGGGCTCGATTCAGCGGCAGTGTCGGCAGCCGGCATCCCCGATCCAGACCGAACCTCACCAGACACGAACGCCTCAGCCGGCAGCGCAGGAATCGGGGGCAGAGCAGGAACCGGGGGCACGACCGATCCACCCGACTCCTCCAGAATCACGCCGGCCACCCCGGTGACGTCGGCATCGATCGCACCCGCGTCGATCCGGCTCCCCGCGACCGCCACCTCGAGGGCAGTCGGCCGCTGCGCGGGATCGGTGGCCGTCATCGCACTCAGCAACGACTTCCACCCGTAGCCGAGGTCACCGGGGATCTCGGGCTGCGACGTGAGTCGAGCGATGAGCGCCTCGTGGGTGGCCGCCTGCGGAAACGCCCGCCGACCGGTCAGCGCCTCGATCACCACGAGGCCGAGCGCGTAGATGTCTGCCGCCGTCGTGGGCTCGGCCCCGCGCACCTGCTCGGGGGCGAGGTAGGCAGCCGTCCCCATGACGGTTCCCGGCAGCGTCACGCGCGCGGCGTCGACGAGATGTGCGATACCGAAATCCGCGAGCGTCGCGCGGAACGAGTGCCCCGGCAGCAACGGAGGTCGCAGCAGGATGTTCGACGGCTTGATGTCGCGGTGGATGATCCCCGCCGCATGGACCACGTGCAGGGCCTCGCCGAGATCGCCGACCAGCGAGGCGGCATCCGCACTCGCGATCGGCCCGGCGGCGATGCGGTCGGCGAGCGTCGAGCCCTCGATGTACTCCATCACGAGGTAGGCGCCCTCGTCAGTGTCGACGCGGGCATCGAAGAGCGTCACGAGCGACGGATGACTGAGCGAGGCGAGCAGCGTCGTCTCCGACGCCTTGCGGGTGAGGTCGGCCCCATCCGCCGTGCCCGAACGGAAGACCTTCACCGCGACGGTCCGACCGAGCATCACATCGGAGGCGCGGTACACCCGCGCCATGCCGCCCTCGCCGATCAGCTCGTCGATGCGATACCGGCCGTCGAGCAGCTCGCCCGCCTTCGGCCCCGGATCGGCGAACACCGCTGGCGCACGCAGATCGTCCGTTTCGCCCACCGTCATTGCGCCTCCCCTCCCGAGTTCGGTGCGAGGAACTCTACGCGACGAAGGCACGTCGAAAGAGGGGCTGGACACGACGGATGCCGCAGGCTAGACGGCCCGCGGCATCCGTCGTGCTTCACCCACGCATCGCGGCTGCGCCCGTCACGGCTGCACCCACGCCGACGGCGCCGACGGCGCCACCACGGGTGGCCGGTCGTCGCACGTGATCGTGTTCGGCAGCTGCCACGATCCCGCCCAGGGTCCGGTCGTGCCCCCGCCGTCGTTGCCGCCGAGGTCGGTGACCGAGAACTCGCTGCCGGTCGGCAGCCAGTTGAACGCGCCGCAGTTGTTGATGCCGACCGCGCCGACATTGCGCGCATCGACGTTCTCGAACGACGCGCCGCCCATTGCCCGTGCACTCAGCACCGACGTGCCGGTCCCGTCGATGCGCACGTCCTCGAAGGCGACGTCGGTGATCGAGTACAGGTCCTTCACGCCCCACTCCGCCACCGCCATGATCGCGTTGTAGGTGCTGTCGAGGTAGTGGTCGCCGCTCACGCGGATGCCCGAGATCGACCCCTCCAGGGCGTAGATCCAGAGCGATCCCATGCCGATGTTCCAGTTCAGCTCGCGGGTGCCCGCGCGCACCGTGGTGTTGTTCTCGAAGGTCAGCGTCCCCGCGAACGGGTGAGCGCCGAAGCGCGACCCCGCGTGCAGCCCGCTCCCCTCGCGGATCGTGTCGGCCACGAGGTTGTTCGACACGGTGTTGTCGGTGCCCCCGTAGATCGCGATGCCGTTCGCGAGTGTCGGGGTCTGCACGGTGTTGTGGTCGAACACGTTGCCGACGTTCGTGGGCGTCGTGCCGCCGTGCGACTCGGCCCACATCGCGAGCCCGTCGTCACCGGTGTTGCGCACGAAGTTGTTCCGCGCCGTCGAGTCGGTGACCCCGAGGTGGAAGTTCAGCGCATCGGCGATCTGGTCGACGATGATGCTGTCCTCGACCAGCACGTTCGACATCGGCCCGTCGAACCACAGGCCGACCTTCGTGTGCTGGATGTGCAGGCTCCGGAACGACGAGTCGTGGAACGCCCCACCGATCCCGTTCACCTGATCGGTGTCGATGCGCTCGCGCACGTCGCCCTCGATCGCGAAGCCGGAGAGGTGCACGTTGCGGCTGCCGCCGTCTGCGGCATCCTTCCCGTAGAAACCCACCCCCGTATGGACCGAGCCGTCAGGCGCCGGTTCGGCGAGCGTCATCTCGGATCCCGTGATCTTCGTGTACCAGTGGCCGGCACCCTCGATCGTGACGTCGTCGACGATGATGTGGCGGTCGACGCGGTAGGTGCCCGGCGGGACGTAGACGGTGAGCCCGGTCCTCTGCGCGAAGGCGATGGCCTTCTCGAACGCCTTCGCGGCATCCTTGCGGCCGGTCGGATCGGCGCCGAACGCGAGCACGTTCGCGGCCTTGATCTTCACGTACGGCTTTCCGACAAGCTCGGTGTCGATCAGGTCGATGACCGTCCACGCGATGCCGGCGGGTGCCGTGAGCCGCACCGTCTCGCCGACCTTGTACGTCTTGTGCAGCAGCAGCCGCTCCTCGTCGTAGAACTTCATCGGCCGGAACGGCTTCACCGGCTCGAACCCCGGCTGGTCGTACTGCGGCACGCAGGCGCACTCCGCGAGCCACCAATCCGGATGCAGCAGCCCCGCGTTCGGGTCGTTCGTGAAGGGGTACTGGTTGTAGAGGTAGCCGTACTGGGACGTCATCGTGAGCTTCGTGGTGTGCGGCCCCACCTTGACGGCGAGCGGCGCCTCAAGGCCGCCCCCGTTCGGTGAATCCGGGATGCTGTAGCGCACCGTGATCGCGTTCGCCGCCGCCGGCAGGGTGAACTCCACGTACTGCCCCGGCAGCAGCTTGACCGCCGATCGGCCCGATGCCTCGGCCTCGATCGTGTAGGCCTCTCGGCCGGGGCCGATCACCGTGCCGTTCGTCGCGACGCTCTCGGCCTCCTGCTCGAGGAACGCGACATCGGCGCCGCGGCCGGACACGAGCGCGGGGTCGAGCGCGGCGCGCGTCACGACGGGCGGTGGCGCGTTCGTCGGAGGGGCTGCGGATGCTGCGGGCGCACCCGCCAGCACGGCCACCGTGAGAGATGCCGCAGCCAAGGCCGCGACGAAGGTTCCAGGTCGTGTCATCGTCGACTCGCTTCATCCGGGGGACGGGCGACATTGCCCGCTCGCCGCCAATCTAGGGCGAATCAGCGTGGATATTCAAGCAGTCGTCGATACTTTCCATGCTTCTGTTTGTTTCTTGCGGTGCTGTCGTGCAGTGGACGCAAGTCCTTGCGCCGCTTGCGCCCCTTGCGCCGCTTGCGCCGTTTGCGCCCCGCGCAGTCCCCAGACCCCCCAGGGTTTTGGGGCGTCGTACGTGCGCGACACGCGGCCCCACCCGGCGTGTCGCGCACCGAACACGCCCCGAACCCGGCGAACCCCAGCCCAGCCCAGCCCAGCCCAGAGCAGACCGGTCAGGCCGAAGCGGACCAGCTCGGTCCGGCGACCGCGTCGTCCGCCGCGCCGTCCGCCGCGCCGTCATCGACGGTCAGTCCATGCAGAGTCTCGAGCGCAGCGCGCGCCTCGTCGATGCGACCCTCGACGGCGAGCTCGCGAATGCGCACCGACGGGCGGTGCAGCAGCACGCCGGCAAGGTGGCGCAGCGCCGCCTCGACGTCGTCGCCGGCACCGCGCGAGCGCGCGCGGGCGATCTCGTCCTCGACGACGTTCAGCACCTCCTGGCGCAGCGCCGTGATGGCCGGACCCGCCTCGCGGTCGGCGGCGAACTCGGTCGCGGCATCACCCACGATCGCGCGCGCATCGGCGTGCGCGCTGAACTCGGCCAGCGGCGCGTGCAGGCGGATGGTCTCGAGGTCGAGCAGTTCGACGCCGGCGACGCGACCCACGGCAGGGTCGACGTTGCGCGGCAGCCCGAGGTCGATCACGAGCACGCGGCGGCCGGGCTCGAAGGCGTCGGCGTGGACGACGGCGTCCGTCGTGCACGTGATGACGACGTCGGCGTCGGCTGCGGCATCCGCGAAGTCCGAGACCGAGGTCAACGCGTGCTTCACCGCGAACGCGGCCGCGCGACCCGACGGCGAGAAGACGCGGATGTCCACGGCGCCTCGGGCGCGGACGGCCTCGACGGTGCGGGCGGCGTAGCGTCCTGTGCCGACGACGAGCACGCGCGCGGCCGACCAGTCGGCGACGCGGCTCGACGCGAGTTCGAGCGCGAGGCGCACGAGCGAGCGATGCGTGCCGCGCAACCCCGTGCGATTTCGGATGCCGCGACTCGTGTGCGTCGCCCTCTGGAAGAGCCGCTCCAACTCGCTGCTCGTCATGCCCTCGGCGCGCGCGGACTCGAGTGCCCGGCGCACCTGTCCCGAGATCTCGTCCTCGCCGACGACGAGCGATTCGAGCCCGCTCGTCACCGCGAAGAGGTGGGCGGCGGCATCCGCTCCCTGGTGCACCGCGACGGATGCGCGCAGGTGGTCCACGGGGATGTCGGATGCCGAGGCCATCGCCTCGACGACCGATTCGACCGCGACGGCCTCGCCGCCGGTGAGCGGCTCGTCGATGTCGAGGTAGGCCTCGAAGCGGTTGCACGTGGCGAGCACGACGGCTCCGGCCACGAACAGCTCATCGTCGACCAGGGCGCGCGTCGCCGCGGGCGCCCCGACCGAAAGGCGCTCCAGGATGTCGAGGCTCGCGTTCCGATGGTTCGCGGTGAGACAGAGAAGCACGAGCCTAATGTTAACGGGTGCCCCACGAAAGCTCTGCATCGCCCGACGTCGACGGAAACACCGCCCCCGCGCTCATCCGCGCCTACCGCGGCGAGCGCGCGGCGACACCGCCCGTGTGGTTCATGCGCCAGGCGGGCCGCTCGCTCCCCGAATACCGCGAGCTGCGCGTCGGCACCGACATGCTCGACGCGTGCCTGAATCCCGACCTGGTGAGCGAGATCACGCTGCAGCCGGTGCGCCGCCACGGCGTGGACGCCGCGATCTTCTTCAGCGACATCGTGATCCCGGTCAAGCTCGCGGGCGTCGACGTGCGCATCGTCGCCGGTCGCGGCCCGGTGCTCGAGCACCCCGTGCGCACGGCCGCCGACGTGGCGGCCCTCCCCCCGCTCGACCCCGAGGCGCTCGCTCCGATCCGCGCGGGCGTCGCCGCCACCGTGGCGGGGCTCGCGCAGCTGGGCACTGCGCCGCTCATCGGCTTCGCCGGTGCGCCGTACACGCTCGCTTCCTACCTCGTCGAGGGTGGCCCGTCGAAGGAGCAGCTGAAGACGCGCGCCCTGATGCACTCCGAGCCCGCGACGTGGGACGCACTGCTGTCGTGGTGCGCCGAGATCACCGGAGCCTTCCTCGCGACGCAGATCGAAGCGGGTGCTTCGGCCGGGCAGCTCTTCGACTCGTGGGCGGGATCGCTGAGCCTCGCCGACTACTCGCGCTTCGTCGCGCCGCACTCGGCACGGGCGCTCGATCCGGTGCGCAGCCTCGGCGTGCCCCTCGTGCACTTCGGCGTCGGCACGGGTGAACTCCTCGCCGCGATGCACGGCATCGGCGTCGACGTCATGGGCGTCGACTGGCGCCTGCCCCTCGACGAGGCCTCCCGGCGTCTCGGCGGCACCGTGCCCCTGCAGGGCAACATCGACCCGGCGCTCCTCGCGGCGCCGTGGCCCGTGCTCGAGGCGCACATCGTCGACGTGCTCGACCGCGGCCGCAGCGCCCCCGCGCACGTGCTGAACCTCGGCCACGGGGTCCCGCCCGACACCGACCCGGCGGTGCTCACGCGCATCGTGGAGTTCGTCCACTCCCGTGACTGACTTCCAGGTCGTCGGCGGCGGCGTCGCGGGGCTCGTCCTCGCGCGGCGCCTCGCGATCGCGGGCGCAGACGTCGTCGTGTACGAAGCCTCGGATCGCCTCGGCGGCACGGTCGCGGGGCACGTCGTCGGCGGAATCGCGATGGATGCCGGCGCCGAGAGCTTCGCCGTGCGCGGCGGCACGGTCGCGGCGCTTCTCGGCGAGCTCGGGCTCGCCGGCGACATCGTCGAGCCGCGCCCCGGCCCCGCATGGCTGCAACCGGCGTCCGGCGACCCGGTACCCCTGCCGGCGACGGCGCTGCTCGGCATCCCCGCCGACCCGCTGGCCGCCGACGTCGTGCGGGTGATCGGCGCCGCAGCAGCGGCCCGGGCGGTCGACCTCGACGCCCGCACGCTCGGAGCGATCGACCCTGGCGCAACGCTCGGCTCCCTCGTCCGCGAGCGCCTCGGCGAGGCACTGCTCGAGCGGCTCGTCGCCCCCGTCGTGCACGGCGTGCACTCGCAGCATCCCGATGACCTGCCCCTCGAGCGCGCGCACCCGGGGCTCCGCACAGCGCTCACCGAGGTGGGCTCACTGTCGGGCGCCGTCGCGCGGCTGCGGGCCGACGCGCCCCCGGGATCCGCGGTCGCCGGCATCCGCGGCGGGGTCCACCGACTCGTGACCGCCCTCGCCGCCGACCTCGATCGCCTCGGCGTCGACGTGCGCCTCGGCACGCGGATCGACGACGCCCACGCGCTGGGCGGCACCGTCGTCGCCGCCGCGCCCGGCGTGTGGGCACCCGCGGCACCGGGCCGCCGCATCGATCTCATCACGCTCGTCGTCGACCAGGACGAATGGGATGCGGCACCATATGGGGCTCCGCCCCAAACCCCCGGCTCGCTGACGCGCGCCCCCAATGGGGCTCCGCCCCAAACCCCCGGCTTGCTGACGCGCGCCCCCAATGGGGCTCCGCCCCAAACCCCCGGCTTGCTGACGCGCGCCCCCCGCGGCAGCGGGCTGCTCGTCGCGCACGGAGCCCCGGTCACAGCCCGCGCACTCACCCACGCCACGGCGAAGTGGGAGTGGCTCCGCGAAGCCGCAGGCGACCACCACGTGCTGCGACTCTCCTACGACGCACTCCCGGCAGACCCCGTCGCCACCGCGCGCACAGACGCCGAAGTGCTCCTCGGAGTGCGGATCCCGACGGTGGTCGATGCGGCGCACGTGACGTGGGTGCGCCCGGCATCGACAGACGCGGCATCCCGTCCCGCCGACCCCGCACCCACCGTCGGCGAGACCGTCGCCGGATCAGGCCTCGCCGGCATCATCGCGCACGCCGAGCGCACCGCGACGGGCCTCCTCGCCCACCCGTGACACCTCCCCCGTTCCCCGGGGTGGAAGAATGGAGGGATGAGCGAAACCTCGGCTGCCCCCACGTCCGAGAGCGAGACGCTCGGCTACACGCTGTGGGCCGTGTTCCGCCGCAACCACACCCGTCCCGCGGCCGGCGGCGACCTCACCGCCGCTGTCGCGGAGGTCGAAGCATCCGGTGTCACCGTCCGCGGCTTCTACGACGTCTCGGGCCTGCGCGCCGACGCCGACCTCATGATCTGGCTGCACGGCACCGACCCCCAGGTGCTTCAGGCCGCCCTCCGCATCCTCCGCCGCGCCGAGCCGCTCGCGTCGCTCATGCCGGTGTGGAACGCGATGGGGGTACACCGCGACGCCGAGTTCACCGCCAGCCACCTGCCCGCCTTCATGCGCGGCAAAGAGCCTGAGGCCTGGCTCACCGTCTACCCGTTCGTGCGGTCGTACGACTGGTACATCCTTCCCGACGACGAGCGCCGCCAGATGCTCGCCGATCACGGTCGCAAGGGCGCCGAGTACCGTCAGGTGCTCGCGAACACCGTCGCGTCGTTCGCGCTCGGCGACTACGAGTGGATCCTCGCGCTCGAGGCCCCCGAGCTCGTCGACCTCGTCGACCTCATGCGGCACCTGCGCCAGACCGAGGCGCGCCGGCACGTCCGCGAAGAGGTCCCGTTCTTCACCGGGCGCCGCATCACGCTCGACGAGATCGCCGAGGTGCTCGCGTGACGACGTCCGGCGGCACGCTGCGCATCGGCACCCGCGGCAGCGCGCTCGCGCTCGCCCAGACCGGGATGGTCGCCGACGACCTCGCAGACGCCACCGGCACGAAGACCGAGCTCATCACGATCACGACGGACGGCGACCGCTCGAACGAGCCGCTCTCACGCGCGGGCGGCGCGGGTCTGTTCACCGGAGCCCTCCGCGACGCCCTGCTCGAGGGCCGCTGCGACGTCATCGTGCACTCGCTGAAGGACCTGCCGACCGCGCCGCACGACCAGCTCGTCGTGGCCGCGATCCCGGCACGCGAAGACCCCCGCGACGCCCTGTGCGCGCGCGACGGCCTCACGCTCGAGACTCTCCCCGACGGCGCTCGCGTCGGCACCGGCTCGCCCCGCCGCATGGCGCAGCTGCGGGCGCGCCGCCCCGACCTCGTGGTCGTCGACATCCGCGGCAACGTCGACACCCGGCTCGGTCGCGTCGCGCCGGGAGATCTGGATGCCGTCGTCCTCGCCGCCGCCGGCCTCAAGCGCCTGGGTCGCACCGAGGCCGTCACGGAGTACCTCGACGCCGACCGCTGGCCCACCGCCCCCGGGCAGGGAGCGCTTGCGATCGAGGTGCGCCGCGGCGACGAGCGCCTTGTGCGCGCCCTCGATCACGTCGAGACCCGTGCCGCTGTCGAGGCCGAGCGCCACGTGCTCGCGCTCCTCGAGGCCGGCTGCTCGGCACCGGTCGGCGCGCGCGCCGTCGTCGACGCGGGCCTGCTGCTGCTGTCGGCGAGCGTCTACAGCCTCGACGGCGCGACCGTCCTCACCTCTTCGCACGCCGCGGTCTGGCCCGACGACGGCGATGTCGCACGCGACGTCGCCGAAGGTGCCGCGCGCGAACTGCTCGATGCGGGCGCCGCCGGACTCACCGGAGCCCGCCCATGATCGATCACCCCGACCGTCCGTACCGTCCCCGGCGCCTGCGCGCCACGCCCGCGATGCGCCGTCTCGTCTCCGAGACCCGCCTGCACCCCGCCGACCTCGTGCTGCCGATGTTCGTGCGCGAGGGCGCTGCCGAGCCCGTGCCGATCTCGTCGATGCCGGGCGTCGTGCAGCACAGCACCGATTCGCTCCGCCGTGCGATCGCCGGGGCGGCCGAGGCCGGCATCGGCGGCGTGATGCTCTTCGGCGTCCCGGAGCACAAGGATGCCATCGGGTCCGGCGCGACCGATCCCGACGGCATCCTGAACGTCGCGACGCGCATCGCAGTCGCAGAGGCAGGCGATGCCCTCGTCGTGCAGACCGATCTGTGCCTCGACGAGTTCACCGACCACGGCCACTGCGGCGTGCTCGATGCCCGGGGGTACGTCGACAACGACGCCACGAACCTTCGCTACCGCGACATGGCGATCGCGCAGGCAGAGGCGGGCTCGCAGCTGCTCGGCCTCAGCGGCATGATGGACGGCCAGGTCGCCGAAGTGCGCTCGGCGCTCGACGGCGCCGGCTTCACGAACACGCCCATCCTCGGGTACGCCGCCAAGTACGCCTCGGCCTTCTACGGCCCCTTCCGTGAGGCCGTGCAGTCCTCGCTCGAGGGCGACCGCCGCACGTATCAGCTCGATCCGGCGAACCGCCGCGAGGGCCTCCGCGAAATCGACCTCGATGTCGCCGAGGGCGCCGACGTCGTGATGGTCAAGCCCGCGATGAGCTACCTCGATGTGCTGGCCGATGCGGCGGCATCCAGCCCGGTGCCCGTGTGGGCGTACCAGGTGTCGGGCGAGTACGCGATGATCGAGGCCGCAGCCGCCCACGGCTGGATCGACCGCCGCCGCGCCGTCGAAGAGTCGGTGCTCGGCATCCGTCGCGCCGGCGCCGATGCCGTCCTCACCTATTGGGCCGTGGAACTGGCGGGATGGATCCGATGAGCACGCAGACGACCAACGTCCAGGAGTTCGAGCGCGCCCGCGCCGCCATGCCGGGCGGAGTCAACTCTCCCGTGCGCGCGTTCGGCTCGGTCGGCACCACCCCCCGCTTCTTCGTGTCCGCCTCGGGCCCGCGCGTCACCGACGTCGAGGGTCGCGAGTACGTCGACCTCGTCGGGTCGTGGGGTCCGGCGATCCTCGGTCACGCGCATCCCGCGGTCGTCAAGGCAGTCCAGGATGCCGCGGCCCACGGCCTCGGCTTCGGCGCATCGACCCCGGGCGAGACCTCGCTCGCCGAGCTCATCGAGCAGCGCGTCGTCCGCCCGCCGGTCGTTGAGCGAGCGAAGCGAGACGAAACGCGTCCGATCGAGCGCGTGCGCCTCGTCTCGACCGGCACCGAGGCGACGATGACCGCGATCCGCCTCGCGCGCGGCGCGACCGGACGCGACCTGATCGTGAAGTTCGCGGGCCACTACCACGGGCACTCTGACGGTCTCCTCGCCGAGGCGGGTTCGGGTGTCGCGACACTCGCGATGCCGGGGTCGGCCGGGGTCCCCGCACCCATCGCCGCGCAGACCCTCGTGATCGCGTACAACGACCTCGACGCGGTGCGCGAGGTGTTCGCCGCGCGCGGCGACGACATCGCCGCGATCATCGTCGAGGCAGCGCCGGCGAACATGGGCATCGTGCCGCCCGCGCACGGCTTCAACGCCGCGATCGCCGCGATCGCCCACGCCCACGGCGCCCTGCTGATCCTCGACGAGGTGCTCACGGGCTTCCGCGTCGGCCCGGCCGGCTGGTACGGCATCGACCCGGTCCCGTTCTCGCCTGACCTGATCACCTTCGGCAAGGTCGTCGGCGGCGGGCTGCCGCTCGCGGCCCTCGGCGGGTCGGCGTCGCTCATGGAGCTGCTCGCGCCCCTCGGCCCCGTCTACCAGGCGGGAACGCTCAGCGGCAATCCGCTCGCGGTCGCGGCCGGACGCGCGACGCTCGACCACCTCGACGCCGCCGCCTACGCCCGCATCGACAACGCGGCCGCACAGATCGCCGACGCCGCGGCATCCGCACTCTCCGCCGAAGGCGTCACGCACGTCGTGCAGCGCTCGGGGAATCTCTTCTCGATCCAGTTCGCCGAGACTGCACCGCACGACTACGACACCGTGAAGGCGCAGGAGGCGTTCCGCTACCCGCCGTTCTTCCGCGCGATGCTCGAGCAGGGTGTCTCGCTGCCGCCGTCGGTGTTCGAGGCGTGGTTCGTCTCGGCCGCGCACGACGACGAGGCCGTCCGGCAGATCATCGACGCGCTGCCCGCGGCCGCACGTGCGGCCGCCGAGGCGACAGCACCCACCGCGAGCTGACATGACGCGCCTGACGGCCGTGCGCGGCGACATCACCGCCGAGGTCGTCGACGTCATCGTCAACGCCGCGAACCGCGCGATGCGCGGCGGCGGCGGAGTCGACGGCGCGATCCACCGTGCCGGCGGCCAGGCGATCCTTGAGGACTGCATCGCACGGTTCCCGCGGGGCCTTGCCACGGGAGATGCCGGCTGGACGACCGCCGGACGCCTCCCCGCGCGCTGGGTCGTCCACACCGTCGGCCCCAATCACACCGCCGGCGAGCGCGACCCCGCCCTGCTCGCCTCCTGCTACCGGCGCTCGATCGAGGTCGCGGGTGAGCTCGGCGCCCGCAGCATCGCGTTCCCGCTCGTCAGCGCCGGCGTCTACGGCTGGCCGCGCGACGAGGCGATCCTCATCGCGGTCGAGGCGATCGCGGCCGCGGCAACCGCCACGGCCACGATCGACGAGGTGCGGCTCGTCGCGTTCGACGACGCCACCCACCGCCGGATCACCGCAGCCCTCGCCACCGCCCCCGCCGTGCGCATCCTGCAGGCGGTGCGCGTGCTGCACGAGCGCGGATACCACCGCGTGCGAATCCACCCAGGAATGTCGGCCTCGGGCATGTACTGGCGAACCCAGGCCGGCGACCTCGCCGACCCTCGAGCGCAGGTGGCGTACACGACCGGTGCGGTGAACGAGTTCCTGGGGCGACACGTCGATGCGCTGACTCCGCGCGCCGAGCTCGCCGACGCGATGCTCGCCGCAATGCCCACGCTCGAGCCGCTCGCCGACGACCCGGCCTACGTCGCCTGGTACGCGGGCCTGCTGGCCCGCGTCGAGCAGACCTACGGTCGTCCGATCTCGTACGCCGACTACTTCGACGACAGCCTCGGGTGGGAGATCGGCTGGTGCACCGACGACCGCTACCCCGCCCCGCCGCCGCGCTGACCCACCCGCGCAGGCAGGAAGAAAGCCCCCGATTCCTCGGGGGCTTTCCGGTTTTCGGTGGACCTGAGGGGATTTGAACCCCTGACCTCCTCGATGCGAACGAGGCGCGCTACCAACTGCGCCACAGGCCCGTAAACCTCGTAAACACTATCACGCAGGAACACCCGCTCCGAATCCGCACGACCCCCGCACGACCCTCGCGAGCGCCCTGCAGGACTACTGCCCGGACGCCCGCCGCGCCAGCAGGTCGCGCACGTGCGCCTCGATCTCGGCATCGTCGACGTAGCCCATGCGGGAGACATCCAGGGCGCCGGAGCGCGCAGCGCGCGCCGTGCCGATCGAGGGCGGAGCCTGCGCTTCGGCACGCTGACGGATGGATTCCTCGAGTGCGGCGGTGCGCAGCGCCTCGCGTGCGGCCTCGGCATCGAGCACCGCCGCGGCGCGCGAACCGGCCGATGCCGTGAGTGGCCGCGGCAGCTCTCGCGGCGCCCACTCGCGTCGCTCCGACTCGAGCGTCAGATCCTGCAGCGACGATGCGACCGCGACACGGGTTTCGGCATCCGTCGCGGCGACGAACGTGCGCGCCCCGACACGCGACATGCGCCGCAGCACGAGAGCGGCGGTGACGCTCGCGCCCACCCCCGTCCACAGGAGCAGCTGGGCTCCGCTCGTCACGACCTCGAACGCTCCCCACGTCGCGACGCCGATGCCGGCGAGCACGATCGTCGTCGCGATCAGCCGCAGCGTCCTTCGCGCTCTCGCACGGCGCGCGGCCGGCGCTTCGCGCGCGGCGATTCGGGCATGCCGTGCCTCTTCGAGGTCGACCTTCGCCTGTTCGAGAGCCGCCGATTCGCGATGCGCGAGCGCGCGCCGCGCGAGTCGCTGCTGCGCGAGTGCGGTGCGGGCGTTCAGCTCGAGCCGCACCTCATCAGGGGTTTCGCTGGTCTCGGCGAGCACGCGCAGCGCCTGATTCAGCCGCACGGCATTGCGCTCGGCCGCGTCGTACTGTCGGCGGCTGTGCCACGAGGGCAGCAGATACACGAGCCACAGGAGCGCAGCGACGAGCACGATCACTCCCCCGCCCAGCACCTGCCCACCCATGGGGACCACGCTAGGCGATGACGGATGCCGAGGCCGCGGCATCCGTTGCGTGTCGCCCTATGCGTGGAGTCGGTCCGACGGCGGGATCGTGGCGGCGTCCTGCGGCACTCGCCCGGCGACCCACCGCTGCAGCACGCCTTCGGGCACGTCCTCTCGCACGAGTGCGAAGGCGTAGTGGTCGCGCCAGTCGCCGTCGATGTGGATGAACCGGCGCCGCAGACCTTCGTAGCGGAAGCCGAGCTTCTCGACCACGCGCAGGCTCGCCTGGTTCTCCGGACGGATGCAGATCTCCATGCGGTGGATGCGCAGCTCGCTGAAGCAGATGTCTGTGGCGAGCGCGACGGAGACCGGCGTGATTCCGCGACCCGCGAAGCGCCGTCCCACCCAGTACCCGATCGTCGCCGAGGCGAGCGACCCCCGCGAGATGCCCCACACGTTCAGCTGCCCGGCGACCTCGCCGCCGTACTCCATGACGAACGGAACCCCGGCACCGTCGCGGTACTGCTGCAGCAGGCGCCGGACGCCCAGCTTCATGTCGAAAGACACCGGGCCGTCGGGGCTCGTCGCCTCCCACGGCTGCAGCCACTCGCGATTGGCGAGCAGCTCGTTCTGCAGCACGCGCGCATCGCGCTGCCGCACGAGTCGGATCGACACGGGGCCGTGCCGACGCGGAACCGTCAGATCCACCGCACCCCCTCGCACGAGCGGCGTCAGAGTGTCGCCGCGAACTCCTTGAACCAGGGACGCAGTTCGGGGCCGAGATCCTCGCGGTCGGCGGCGAGCTGCACGATGGCCTTGATGTAGTCCACCCTATCGCCGGTGTCGTATCGGCGACCCCGGAACACGACGCCGTACACGCCAGGCCCGTCGGGGTCGGCGGCGAGCTCCTGCAGGGCGTCGGTGAGCTGGATCTCGCCGCCCTTGCCGGGCTCGGTGCGCTCGAGGATCTCGAACACCGACGGGCTCAGCACGTAGCGGCCGATGATCGCGAGGTTCGACGGCGCGTCTTCGGGCTTGGGCTTCTCGACGAGGCCGGTGACCTTGACGATCCCGTCCCGGTCGGTCTCCTCCACCGCAGCGGCACCGTACATGTGGATGTGATCCGGGTCGACCTCCATGAGGGCGACGACGGCGGCACCGGTGCGCTCGTGCTCGGCGATCATCGTGGTGAGCAGCTCATCGCGCTCGTCGATGAGGTCGTCGCCGAGCATGACGGCGAACGACGACGCACCCACGTGCGCCTTCGCGCGCAGCACGGCGTGACCGAGTCCGCGCGGCTCGCCCTGGCGGACGAAGTGGATGTCGGCGAGGTCGCTCGACTGCACCACGCGGCGCAGGCGATCCTCGTCGCCCTTGTCCTTCAGCTTCACCTCGAGCTCGGGAACCGCGTCGAAGTGGTTCGAGATCGCATTCTTGTTGCGCCCGATGATGACGAGGATGTCGTCGATGCCCGCCGCCGCGGCCTCTTCGACCACGTACTGGATCGCCGGCTTGTCGACGACGGGGAGCATCTCCTTGGGCATCGCCTTGGTGGCAGGAAGGAAGCGTGTGCCGAGACCGGCCGCGGGGATGACCGCCTTGATGGGGGTATGAGGCATTCCCCGATTCTACGTACAGCGTCGACATTCGCCGCGGTTCCGTGCGGTGCACATGGAGAGCGGGAGTCTGGCCGCGCCCCCGCGCCGTAGACTCGACGGCATGTCCGACGCGATCGCAGACGCCAAGCGGGCGCTGCGCGCCGAGCTTCGCGAGCGGCGCCAGCTGCTCACCCCGCAGGCGCGCGACGCGGCCGCCGTCGGCATCCACGCCCAGCTCGACGCCCTCGTCGAGCGACTCGGCGTCCGGTCGATGTCCTGCTTCCTCTCGACCACCACCGAGCCCGGCACCCGTGCTTTCGTGACCGACGCGGTCCGCCGCGGCATCCGGGTGCTCCTGCCGGTGACGCGCGCCGACGGGCTCATCGACTGGGCGATCGCGACCCCCGAGGGCGAGATCGCCGAGGGCCTCTTCGGCCTCCCCGAACCCACAGGCGAACTGCTCGGTCCGATCGCCGCAGGCGACGTCGACCTGCTCGTCATCCCCGCCGCCGCCGTCGACAGCCGTGGCATGCGCCTCGGCTGGGGCCGCGGCTACTTCGACAAGACCCTCGGCTCGATGGAGCGCTGCCCTCCGGTGTACGCCGTCGTCTTCGACTCCGAGGTCGTCGACCTCGTGCCGAGCGACGTGCACGACCAGTCGGTCACCGGCGTCGTCACGCCCACCCAGACCCTCACCCTCGCGCCCGAGCGGCGCTGAACGCCCGAGAGAGACATGCCCACCTACGCCTACGCCTGCAAGAACTGCGGCCACCGGTTCGACGCCGTCCAGTCCTTCGCCGAACCCGCGCTCACCGAATGCCCCGAGTGCAGCGGAGTGCTCCGCAAGGAGTACGGCTCGATCGGCGTCACCTTCAACGGATCGGGCTTCTACCGCACCGACTCCCGCGCGAGCGCACAGTCGGGGTCGGCATCCGCGAAGCCCAGCGAAGGCTCGTCGGGCTCGTCGAGTTCGTCATCCGGTGGCGACTCGTCGTCATCTTCGACATCATCGAAATCCGAGGCGAAGGCCTCGCCCGCGTCGACGGGTTCATGACCGGCGGGAGCCGGCGACAGTGAGGGGCATCACGTGATCAAGGGCTTCAAGGAGTTCATCCTCCGCGGAAACGTCATCGACCTGGCCGTCGCGGTGGTCATCGGCGCCGCGTTCACCCTGATCGTCAACGCGATCGTGGCCGGACTCATCAACCCCCTGATCGCCCTCGTCTTCAACGCGAGCAGCCTCGACAAGGTCGGGTGGACCGTCGAGAACATCAACGGCGACGAGGTGTTCTTCGCCTTCGGCGCGATCCTCGGCGCGATCATCAACTTCCTCGCCGTCGCGGTCGTGGTCTACTTCGTCTTCGTCTACCCGATGAACAAGGTCAAGGAGCGCGCGGCCGCGAAGGCCGGCGTCGCCGAAGAAGAAGCCTCCGAGCTTCCCACCGAGCAGGAGCTGCTCATCCAGATCCGCGACCTTCTCGAGCGTCAGAACGACACCCCCGCCGCGAAGGTCTGACGCCGGCTCACCAGTGCGGCGGCACGTCCCGCCGCATGCGTTCGTCGTTGGGGCCGGCGACCGTTCCGGATGCTGCCGCCTCTCCGTCCGCGGCATCCGTCTTCTCGTCGTCCGCCGGGCGCGGTTCGGCGGTCGTGCCCGGCGCCGGCGTGAGCTTTGCACGTCGGGAGCCGGGGACCTTCTCGATCCGCTGCCTCTTACTCGATGACATCGATCGGCTGGGTGTCGGTCTCGGCCTTCGACGCCTCGGGCGAGACTCCCACGAGGGACGCGATGCGGGCTGCGACGCCGGCGGGATCGCTGTAGAGGTCGAACGAGTGCACGCGCACGTAGTGCCATCCGAGGCGGCGCAGGATCTGCGGACGCAGCCGCAGCGACTCTCGAAGCGATTCACCGATCGTCTCGGGATCGCTCTCGACGACGACCGCGCGCCCGTCGAACTGCGCGACGAGAGGCAGCAGGCCGCGGTAGTGCACGTCGACCGCGAGGCCGAGCGCGCGCAGCTCGTGCGCGAGGGCGAGCGTCAGCGGGTCGGCGAGATCTTCCAGCCGCGCCTGGCGCGCGCGGGCGGCGATGCCGCCGAGGATCGACATGAGGGTGGCCGCGCCGTACTCGAGTCGGCCGTCGTCGAAGGCCGACGGCCGGATCGACGACACGATCACCATCGAGCGCCGTGCGCGTGTCATGCCGACGGTGAGCAGACGTTCGCCGTCGGGGGTCGACAGGTCGCCGAAGTCGCTCAGCACGCGGCCGTGCTTGGTGAGGCCGAAGCCGAGTGAGAAGACGACGCGGTCGCGGCTCTCGGCGACCGACTCCTCGAGCGTCAGCACCGCGAACGGCTCGGCCGTGTCGCGCGAGACGAAGTCGGCGACGTCCGAGCGACCCGCGAACGCCGCCTCGACGGCACCGCGGATGCGCTCGGCATGCTTGACGCTGGCCGTGACGACCATGAGCGATTCGGTGCCGCGGTTGACGGCATGCTCGACGACGAGGGTCACGACACGCGCGACCTCGGCATCCGGGCTCTCGACCGCCCCGGTGACGGGGTCGGGCGCGCCGGTGCCGCCCTCGACGTAGTCGACGCCGAGGCTCCCGCGGCCGAGATACGAGCCCGCCCACGGGAACGACACCAGCTCGCCGCCGTAGAACGCGTCGTTGACGAGCTCGGCGAGATCCTCGCCGCCGGCCCGATAGCTGCGGGTGAGGGTCTCCACCGGCAGCAGATCGGCGAGCCGCACGAAGATGCTGTCGGCGTCGAACGGCTCGTCGGGCTCGGGCTCGACGTCTGCGGCTGAGATGCTCGCCGCCACGCGGAACGGCGTCGGCTTCTGCGTGACGGGGTCGCCGAACACGACCACCTGGTTCGCCCGACGCAGCGCGGGGGCGGCTTCGGCGAGGCAGAGCGCGGCGGCATCCGCGATGATCACGACGTCGAAGCCGTGGTGCGCCGGAATCTCGGCGACCTCGTAGGGGGAAGCGAGCCACACCGGCGCCAGCGTGCGCATCAGCGTCGGAGCGGCGGCGATGAGCTCACCCGGCGTCGCCGTGGGGGTGCGCAGCGCCTGCTTGAGGGCGGCCGCCTCGGCCGCCTCGTCGACGATCCCGATGCGCCATTGCGTCGCGAGCTGCGCTGCGAGGAGAGGACCGGATGCCGCGGCATGCGCCTCATCCACGAGACGGTAGTCGCGCTCGAGGCGGTCGACGACGGCGGTGTTCGCGCCGAGGAGCGCGCGATCCTGACGCAGCAGGTGCTCGAGCGCGGACTGCCACCAGGCGTGCTCGAGTTCGGCGGCGACCTGCGCCTCGGGCACGTGGCGCACCGACAGCTCGGCCAGCAGCGGCTCGAGGCCGAGGGCTGCGAGCTCGGTGCGCAGGGTCACGCGCTCGCGCAGGTTGTCGAAGACGTCGGACTCGGCGGCCAGGCCCGCCAGGATCCGGACGAGCTGCGTGACCGGCTGCGTCGCGAGCCGGTCGGCACCGGTGCGGCCAAGGGTCGCATCGAGCTCGGCGAGCTCGGCATCCACGCGCTGCCATGCGACGTGCACATCGGCGAGGCCGAGCGGCACCTCGGGCAGCACGCCGACGTCGACCAGTCGCTGCCAGTCGGTGCGCTGCTGCTGGATGCGTACGAGGGCCTCGTGCATGTCGGCGACGTGGACGCCGGGGCGGACGTACTCGCGAGAAAGGCGACGCAGCCGCCTCCGGTTGGCGCCGCTGAGGTTGGGCGCGTCGCGGCGCGGACCGTGCGCCTGGATCAGCTCGGTGAGTGGCCGCTCGAACACGGTGAGGCTGAATCGGTCGAGGGAATCGCGGATGCCGAGCAGCAGCTTCAGGTAGGCGCCGAGTTCTGAGACCGTCGCGAACGGGCGCATGCGCGTCTGCGCGATGAGCTCGTAGCCGCGCTCGAGGAGAGCGGGCAGGTCGTGCTGGTGGAGCTTCCCGGCGAGCGCGTGAGCCGCACGCGCCTGCTCGGTCGTCGAGAACGACACGCCGTACCAGGGCGAGTCGTCGGGGCCGAAGCGGAACTCACCCAGCCGTGCCGCGGTGGCGAGCTTGGTCGCAGCCTCCGCACGCACGGGCGCGATGCGCTCGAGCGTCGCCGCGTCGAAGCGCGCCGCCGTCGACGGCGCAGGGTCGCTGCCCGCGAGCCGCGACAGGCGGCGCAGGATGTCGAGCACCGAGACGCCGAGCGAGGGATGGGTCGTCGTGACGGCGCCGCGGTAATCGCGCAGCACGCCGCGCAGGCGCACGAGCGCCTCGTCGATGTCGGCGACCTTGGGCTGCTCGGCCTTCTCATTCCGGCCGATCGCGCGGATGAGGTCGCGCTGCACGTGGCCGGGCGAGACGGCGAGACCCGGCAGGCCGATGCCTGCGAGGCGATGACGGATGCCGTCGAGGGTCGATCGGCGAGCGCTGACGACCAGCACCCGATTGCCGTCGCGGATGAGCGCACCGACCGCGTTGATGACCGTCTGGGTGCCGCCCGTTCCCGGAAGCGTGTGCACGGCGAGCGACTGCCCGGCGGTGATGCGGGCGAGCACGCGCTCCTGCTCGGAGTCGGCGTCCAGCAGCAGGTTGTCGGCGCCCGGCGGGCGGTCGTCGGGGCCGGTCTGCGGCGCCACGTCTCGACGGGCGGTCAGCCGCTCGCGGTCGTCGGGGTGACCCGCGAGGGCGTTGAGCACCGGGTGGTCGAGGTCGACGGCATCCCGCGCCATCGCCCCGCCCACGTCGGCGAAGCTCGATACCAGCAGGCGCGGCTTGACGGTGAAGCTCTCGACGTCGGCGGTGAGGGCGCGCAGGTGGTCGATCACCGGCTGCGGCTTGAAGACGCCGCCTTCGTGGGCGAGGGCTGCGAGGGCTGTGCCGTCGAGGTAGATGCCGAAGTGCGTGCGCAGCGCCCGGACGAGCTCGGGATTCACCGACACGGTGCCGTGCAGCTTCAGCTCGAAGTCGGTGTGGTGCCGGCGGATCGCGAGCGGCCGCAGCAGCACCGGCGCGGTGCACGCCATGCCGCCGATGCTCCACGAGGCGAGGCCGACGGCGAGGCGGACGGCATCCAGCCCCCGTGTCGTCCGCAGCTCGAGGTTCTTCGCCGTGATGCGCTCGGCGGCGAGCCGGGCGCCGCGCAGGGCCACCTCGTCGCGATACAGATTCGACAGCAGCGTCGAGCGGCCGGTGATGAACTGCGGCAGGCTGCCCGGATGCGCCTTGGTGATCTCGATCGAGGCGTCGTGGGCGTCGGAGAAGTGCAGCAGCGTCGAGCGGCCGCCGAGCTCGGCAGCCTGTACGCGCAGGCGATCGCGCTCGGGTTCGGCGATGTGCATCACCGTCACGTCGGGCTCGGCAAGGCCGAGATCGCCGGGCATCACCGAGATCCCGGGCTCGACATCTTCTGCGCCGACCACGGCGCTGCCTTCTGCTCGCCACACACGAGCCAGACTAGGCGGCGTCGCTGCGAGGCCCTTGCAGGCGAGGCGGGTTTCGCGGTATTGGCAGACACGCCGAGTGATCAGCGGTTCCTCCCCAGGCCTGGTTCGCACCGCAGTTCTCCCCGATAGCGCGCGCCCGCCCGGCTGCGGGTGCCGCAGCGCCAGGATGGTCGCATGACCCCCGAGGACGCCCCCCGATTCCTGCTTCATCCGTCCCCCGTCGGCGACATCCTGATCGTCACGACCGACGCCGGCATCGTGACCCTCCACCCGGTCCACGACGCCGCCTCCGAAGAGATCGCCGTGATCAGTCGCCTCCTTCACGCGGCACCGATCCACGAGGAGACGGATGCCGCCACCGACGCCGCAGCACAGCTCGACGAGTACTTCGCGGGCGCCCGCCGCACGTTCGACCTCGCGCTGGACTGGCGACTGGTCCGCGGCTTCACGGGCGAGGCGCTGCGCGCCGTGTGCGACATCCCCTACGGCGAGACCGCCGGGTACGGAGAGGTCGCGATCGCGGCGGGCAGTCCCCGCGCCGCACGAGCCGTCGGCACCGCATGCGCGACGACGCCGTTCTCGATCGTCGTGCCGGTGCACCGCGTCGTCCGCGCCGACGGGTCGCTCGGCGAGTACGGCGGCCACCCCGAGGTGAAGCGGTTCCTGATCGATCTCGAGCTCGCCGCGCTCGCACAGACCGCGGGCGAGTAGGCCGCCCGCGCACGATGCACGGTCCGGTCGGCACACGGCAGTCCGGCCGGACCGTGCGTCGATGGGCTCCTGGTCATCTCTCCCACCCCATCAGCCCGATCCCGGGTACGGCCCGATGGTAAAGTCGTCGCGACAGGCGGCACGGCAGCCGTCTCCCCGGAAGCAGGTTGTGCGTGGGAGCACTTCGCAGCATCGAGCCGCCGTCGCCTGGTGAGAGCGACGCGCAGGTTCTCGCGCGCGCCGTCGCCGAACTCGTCCGCCGCACGCGCTTCCCCGTGGCCTTCGGCGGGCTCGAGATCGACGGTGCGATTCCGATCACGTCGATCGTCGGCGCCCGCACCCGCAGCCTCGAAGGTCTCGTCGTCCGCCCCGAACGCGGACTCGGCGGCCGCGCCCTCGTCGAGAAGCGGGCGCGCCTCACCCTCGACTACCGCTCCGCCCGCAGCATCACCCACGACTACGACCGCGCCGTCCTCGGCGAGGGCATCTCGACCCTGTTCGCGATCCCGGTGGTCGTCGGCGCGCGCGCCCGTGGTGTCATCTACTGCGGCTCGTGGGCCGAAGAGCCGGTCGGCGAGGTGGTCGCGCAGTCGGCCTTCGCGGTGGCGGGCGAGCTGTCCACCGAGTTGCGCGTGCGCGACGAAGTCGCTCGCCGACTCACCCTGGTCCCACGCTCGACCGAAGCGCCGGCCATGGCTCCCGCAGCGCGTGAAGAGCTGCGCCAGACCTACGCCGAGCTCCGCACGATCGCCGCCGGGGTCGACGATCCGGCCCTGCGCGAGCGCCTCGCCCGCATCGAGGAGCGCCTCGCCGCGCTGTCGAAGACCGATGCCGAGCCGACGCTCGAACTCGAGGTGCACCTCTCTCGCCGCGAGACCGACGTGCTCGCGTGCGCGGCGATCGGCGCCACCAACGCCGAGATCGGCGAGACCCTCGGGCTCCGCGAAGGCACCGTCAAGTCCTACCTGCAGTCGGCGATGGCGAAGCTCGACGCCTCGACCCGACATGCCGCCGTCGCGCGGGCGCGGCGCGCAGGCCTTCTCCCCTGATCGGCATTTCCTTTTTCGCCGCGAATCGACACCGCAATTCGGGCACGCGCGGAATGCACGATAGTGCTGTGCCCCAATTCCGCCTAATGTGACACCTATGGCCCGCAAAATCGTGCATCAGCTCGTCGACGATCTCGACGGCACCATTCTCGAAGTCGGCGACGGCGAGACCGTTCTGTTCTCGCTCGACGGAACCGCCTACGAGATCGATCTGACCACCGAGAATGCGGCGGCTCTCCGCGAGGCGATCGCCCCGTTCGTCGATGCGGCCCGCTCGATCTCATCGTCACGCAGTTCGTCCGGATCGTCCGCCGCTGCCTCCGCCGCGCGCAAACGGCGTCGCACGGGCCAGCAGGACTACAGCGCGATCCGCGCGTGGGCCAAGAGCAACGGCTACACGGTATCTGAGCGCGGGCGCGTGCCGGCATCCGTCCTCGAGGCGTACGAAGCCGCACACTGACCGCACGCTGATCCGCAACCCACTCAGGCGGTCGTCTTCACCGCCGAGAGCAGCTTCGTGAGCGTGTGCTTGGCGTCGCCGAGCACGATCGACACCTTCGGGTCGAAGAAGAGTTCATTGTCGATTCCGGCGAATCCCGGATTCAGCGAGCGCTTGAGAAAGACCACCTGCTGCGCATCGGCGACCGTGAGAATCGGCATTCCGTAAATTGGGGAGCCGGGCGAGGTCTTCGCCGCGGGATTCACGACGTCATTCGCACCGACGACGAGGACCAGATCGGTCGTCTTGAATCGCGGATTCACGTCGTCCATTTCCACCAGCGCGTCATACGGCACATTCGCTTCGGCCAGCAGCACATTCATGTGCCCGGGCATGCGCCCGGCGACCGGATGGATGCCGAACACCACGTCGACGCCGCGTTCGCGCAGCACCTCGGCGAGTTCGGCCGCAGCGTGGTGGGCGCCCGCGACCGCGAGCCCGTAGCCGGGCACGATCACCACGCGCTGGGCGTAGTCGAGCAGGATCGCGACGTCGTCGGCATCCATCGTGCGCACCGGGCGATCGCTCGCCCCGCCGCCTGAAGCACCGGCCACCGTCGCGCGGAACGCGCCGAAGACGATGCCGGTGACGGTCCGCCCCATGGCCTTGGCCATCGCCATCGTGAGGATCGTGCCGCTCGCACCCACGAGGGTGCCCGCGATCAGCAGCAGCACGTTGGCGAGCACGAGGCCGGAGGCCGCGACCGCGAGGCCGGTGAAGGCGTTCAGCAGCGAGATCACGATCGGCACATCGGCGCCGCCGATGGGCAGCACGAGGAAGACGCCGAGCAGCAGCCCGAGGGCGACCAGGACGAACGCGTAGACGGCGTCGCCCGTGATGACGAGGGCGGCACCGGCCCCGACTGCTGCGAGGACGAGCGCGATCATGAGCGCCCGGAGGCCCGGGAAGGTCACCGCGCGGGTCGTGACGAGTCCTTGGAGCTTCCCGAAGGTGACGAACGAGCCGGTGAGCGAGACCCCGCCGATGAGCACGGTCACGGCCACGACGACGAGCGACCACGGGCTCTCGGAGTGTCCGACCTCGACGAGCGCGACGAGCGCCGCAGCCCCGCCGCCGACGCCGTTGAAGGCGGCGACGAGCTGCGGCATCTGGGTCATCTGCACGCGACGGGCCGTCGCGACCGCGATGACGGCGCCGACGACGATCGCACCGATGATCCACACCGGGTTCCGAAGCTCCACGCTCAGCATGTACGCCAGCACGGCGATCGCGGCGCCTCCGGCGCCGAGCAGATTCGCCCGCCGCGCCGTGCGCGGATTGCCGAGCCCTTTGAGCGCGAGGATGAACAGCACCGCGGCGACGATGTAGCAGACGGTGACCACTTCGGGCGGCAGCAGGATCATGCGCTCGCCCCCGTCCGTCGCGGCTTCGCCGAGAACATCACGAGCATGCGGTCGGTGACGACGAAGCCGCCGACGACGTTGATGGTCGCGAGTACCACCGCGACGATCGACAGGACGATCGCGAGCGCGTCCTCGGCCTGTCCTGCCACCATCACCGCGCCGAGCAGGATGATGCCGTGAATGGCGTTCGCCTCGCTCATGAGCGGCGTGTGGAGGGTGCTCGAGACCTTCGATACGACCTCGAACCCGAGGAAGACCGCGAGGATCGTGATCGTCAGCAGCGCGAAGCCGTCCATCAGGCGCTCACCCCGTTCGGTGCCTGGATCACGGCCGAGACCCGCTCGTTCACGATCGCGCCCTCGTGGGTGACGACGCTTCCGGTGACGAGCTCGTCGTCGAAGTCGAGCACGAGTTCTCCGTCCTTCACGATGAGCGCGGTGAAGTTCGCGCAGTTCATGGCATACAGCTTCGAGGCGTCTGGCGCGAGATCCGACTGGATGTCGCGCGCGCCGATGAGGGCGACCGTGCCGCCGGTGACGGCCACGTCGAGCCGCTCCCCCGCGACGGACCCCTCGATGTTGCCGCCGGATTCGGCCGCGAGGTCGACGAGCACGGATCCGGGCTTCATGGCGGCGACCATCGCCGCCGTCACGAGCCGCGGCGCCGCGCGTCCCGGCACGGCGGCGGTGGTGATGAGGATGTCGGCCGTCGCCACGTGCGGCGCGAGCAGCTCCTGCTGCCGTCGAGCGCGGTCTTCGGCGAGTTCCTTCGCATAGCCGCCGCTCGCGTCGGCGGTTCCGAGATCGAGGTCGATGAAGGTGCCGCCGACCGAGCGCACTTCGTCGGCGGATGCCGCGCGAACGTCGTTGGCCGACACGATCGCGCCGAGGCGCTTCGCCGTCGCGATCGCCTGCAGCCCCGCGACCCCGGCGCCGAGCACCAGCACGCGCGCGGGAGCGAGGGTGCCGGCCGCAGTCATCGTCATGCCGAACATGCGCCCGAACGCGTCGGCGGCCAGCGTCACGAGCCGGTACCCGGCCAGCAGCGCCTGCGACGACAGCACGTCCATCGACTGCGCGCGTGAGATGCGCGGCAGCAGGTCGAGCGCGAACGCGGTCACTCCCCCGGTGCGCGCCGCCTCGACGGCGGCGGTGCTCTGGAAGGGGTCCATGACCCCGATCGTCACGGTGCCGGAAGGCAGCGCCTCGACCTCCGCCACGGTGAGCGGGCGGACATGGAACAGGATGCCGCCGCCCACGGGCGTGCCAGGCGCGACGATCGTGGCGCCGGCGTCGCGGCAGGCGGCATCCGCCACCCGCGCCGGCGCACCTGCACCCGCCTCGATCTCGACGATCGCACCCGACGCGACGAGCTTCTTCACGCTCTCGGGCGACGCCGCGACCCGCTTCTCACCGGGCGTGCGCTCGACGCGCACGCGTACCGTGACCGGCACGTGTCCTCACTCCCCGCCGCGACTTCCTCGTCGAGGCACTCCCGGCATCGTAACCAGGAGTTCCCTCATCGAGGACCGATGGGCGCGAGGGCGAGATGCAATCGTTGCGTCAGGCGCGGCGCATCTGACCTGCGGCCGGGCAGTCGAACGGGTCGCGCGCGGCGAGGCCGACGCGGTTGAGGTACTCGATGACGATGCCGTACGAGTTCCACAGCGTCGTCTCGGTGTAGGGCACGTCGAGCGTCTTGCAGTAGTCGCGCACGATCTCGCGCGCCTGCGCGAGGTGGGGTCGCGCCATGTTCGGGAACAGGTGGTGCTCGACCTGGTAGTTGAGTCCGCCCATGAGGGTGGTCGCCCACCAGCCGCCCGAGATGTTGCGCGAGGTGCGCACCTGCTTGCTGAAGAAGTCGAGGCGGGCATCGGCCGCGATGATCGGCATGCCCTTGTGGTTGGGCGCGAACGAAGCGCCCATGTAGACGCCGAAGACGGCGAGCTGCACGCCCATGAACGCGAACGCCATGCCGAGCGGCAGCAGCAGGAACACCGGCACCAGCACGACGGCGAGGCGCAGAACGATGAGGGTGAGCTCGAGCCAACGGCCTTCGATGCGCTCGCGCGTGAAGAGGAGGTGACGCAGACCCTGGTAGTGCAGGTTCAGGCCCTCGAGGGTCAGCAGCGGGAAGAACAGCCACCCCTGCTTGCGGGTGATGAGGCGGATCAGGCCCCGCGACTTCGCGGCATCCTCATCGAGGAACGAGATCGTGTCGACCTCGATGTCGGGGTCGCGGCCCACGCGGTTGGGGTTCGCGTGGTGACGACTGTGCTTGGAGTCCCACCACGAGATGCTCATGCCGACCACGCCGCTGGCGATGATGCGCGCGAGGCGCAGGTTGGCGGGGCCCGTGGAGAGGATCTGACGGTGCGCGGCCTCGTGGGCGAGGAAGGCGGCCTGGGTGAGCAGGATGCCGAGGGCGCCGGCGATCAGCAGCTGGAACCAGCTGTCGCCGAGCAGGATGAACCCGGTGATGCAGCCGCCGATGCCGAGCGCGATGACGCTGCCGACGATCAGGTAGAACCAGGGCGTCCGGGCGAGGAGGCCCGTCTCTTTCACGACATTCGACACGCGCGTGTAGGCGCGGGCGATGGGCGGGAAGGTCTCCTGGTTGGCGTACGTCTGGCGTACCGGGCCGAGCGTGGAGACGACGACATCACTGGCGGAGATAAGGCGGCTCCTCGGGTCGGCAACAGGACCCGAGAGCCTGAGCTGGAGTGCGGCGGGCAGAAACCCGGCCGCTGGTTCCGAGCATACGGGCGACCACATTCACGAAGCGGCATGCACGGTCGATGCACAGGCGGATTCCGGGATCAGCCCGTGCGCACCGACATGTCGTCTTCGGCTCGTTCGAAGAGCCGGCGCGTGCCGCCGCGCGCGACCATCAGCACGATGATGAGCGCCGTCACCTGGAAGAAGCCGCCCAGCGACACGGTGTCGCCGAACGCCAGGTCGACGAGACCGAGCACGAGGAACTTGCTCCCCGGCAGCACGAGCACCAGCGTGATCGCGCTCGTGACGCGGGCGCCGGTGGAGTCGGCCGTGCGGAAGCGGTGCACGATCTTCTTCTTCGCCCACAGCACGACCTCGAGCACGATCTTCAGCAGGATGGCGGTCAGCAGCGCGAGCAGGAACGTCTCGGTGATGACGGCGGGGAAGAGCTGGATGAACGCGCCCAGCACGACGAGGTAGACGAAGACGTCCACGAGATCGATGGGCCGGATCCGCACGGGGCGAGTGTATCCGCCCGGGTGTGTCAGTGAGCGTCAGTACTCGAACACCAGGCGGGCCAGCACGGCGCCCGAGAGCACCTCGGCCATCGCTTCATTCACCTCATCGAGCTTGCGGCCCTCGGCGATGATCCGGGTGCGGCCGGCTGCGTGGAGCGCGAAGACCTCGGCGAGGTCCTGTCGCGTGCCGACGATCGACCCGATGATCGAGATGCCCTTGAGCACGGTCTCGAAGATCGAGACGCTCATCTTCTCGTCCTTCGGGAGTGCGACGCAGATCAGGCGACCGCCTCGGCTGAGTGACGAGAACGCCTGCTCGAACACACGAGGAGACGCGGCGAGCACCACCGCGACATCCGCACCGCCGAGATCCTGGATCGTGGCGACGGGGTCGACCTCGGCGGCGTTGACCAGATGGTCTGCCCCGAGCTCTCGAGCGAGTTCGAGCTTGGGCTGCTCGATGTCGACGGCGATGACGGATCCGCCCATGAGGCGCGCGTACTGCACCGCGAGGTGCCCGAGGCCGCCGATTCCGAAGACGGCCACGCGCTCGGTCGGGACGATGCCGGCGACCTTGAGCGCCTTGTAGGTGGTCACACCTGCGCACGTGAGGGGTGCGGCATCCAACGATGTCACTCCGTCGGGGACCGTGACGACGTGCTTCGCGCTGGCCACGGCGTATTCGGCGAACCCGCCGTCGACGGAGTAGCCGCTGTTGTGCTGCTGCTCGCAGAGCGTCTCGCGGCCGTCGATGCAGTAGCGGCACTCGCCGCACGCGTAGCCGAGCCACGGGAGCGCGACGCGCTCGCCGATCGAGCGGTGCGTGACGCCGGTGCCGAGCTTCTCGATGATGCCGACACCCTCGTGGCCGGGGATGAAGGGCAGTCCGGGCTTGACGGGCCAGTCGCCGCGCGCGGCGTGGATGTCGGTGTGGCACAGCCCGCAGGTTTCCAGGCGCACGAGCACCTCGCCCGTCGCGGGTTCGGGGATGTCTCGCTCACCGACCTCGAGCGGCGCGGTGAACGATGTGACGACGGCGGCTTTCATGGCGGGTCTTTCTCTTGTCGCGCGATGGTCTGAGGGCGAAGGTCCGCGCGGAACCCGGCGCATTCGCCATGTTCCGCCTCCGCGACGGCGGCGACTGGGCCGAAGGTCCCACCCGAAACGGAGCCGTCGGGGCTGGTGGGACCTTCGACCCTGCATGCCTCACCGACGGCGCGCACGATGGTACGCGTACGACCGCACCGCCGATGGGAGACCCCGACATGCCTGATCTGCTCTGGTTCCGCGACATCACGATGGCTGACCTTCCCCGGGTCGGCGGCAAGAACGCGTCGCTCGGCGAGATGGTCTCGCGCCTGCACGGCGTGGGCGTCCGCGTGCCCGGAGGCTTCGCGACGACGGCCGACGCCTACCGTGCGTTCCTGGCGCACGACGACCTCGCCGTTCGGATCCAGGCCGAGCTGGAGGGCCTCGACACGAGTGATGTGCAGGAGCTGGCCGTGGTCGCCGCCCGGATCCGCGCGTGGGTGGAGGGTCAGCCGTTCCCCGCCGGCCTCGAGCAGAGCATCCGCTCCGCATACGACGCGCTGGTGGCCGAGCAGGCGCGTCCCGACCAGGTGACGTGGGCGATCAGGTCGTCGGCGACTGCCGAGGATCTTCCCGACGCATCCTTCGCCGGGCAGCAGGAGACCTTCCTCAACATCGCGGGCATCGAGAACGTGCTCGAGGCCATCCGCGGCGTCTTCGCGTCGCTCTACACCGACAGGGCCGTCGTCTACCGGGCGCAGCGAGGCTTCGACGAGGACGACATGGCCATCTCGGCCGGCGTTCAGCTCATGGTGAGATCGGATGTCGGCGCGTCGGGCGTCATGTTCACGATCGACACCGAGTCGGGCTTCGACGAGGTCGTCTTCATCACCAGCGCGTACGGTCTCGGCGAGACGGTGGTGCAGGGCTCGGTGAATCCCGACGAGTTCTACGTCTACAAGCCGGCGCTGCGGGCGGGGCGGCCCGCGATCCTCCGGCGCGAGCTCGGCACGAAGGCGATCGCGCTGCGCTACGCGGCGGGCACGCGCATCGGCGACAGCACTGTGCTCACCGACGTCGACGACGACGAACGATCGCGGTTCAGCCTCACTGATCCTCAGGTCGAGGAGCTGGCGCGGAGCGCGCTCGTCATCGAGGCCCACTACGGGCGCCCGATGGACATCGAGTGGGCGCTTGACGGCGTGGACGGCACGCTCTTCATCGTCCAGGCCCGCCCCGAGACCGTCGTCACGCGGCGCGACCCCAGCGTGCTGCGCCGATACGAGCTGCGAGCCCGCAGCGACGTCCTCGCGGCCGGCCGCGCCGTCGGCGAGAAGATCGGCCACGGTCCGGTGCGCGTGATGCACGATCTCTCCCTCATGCATCAGTTCCGACCCGGCGACGTGCTGGTGGCCGACCGCACCGACCCCGACTGGGAGCCGATCATGAAACAGGCTTCGGCGATCGTCACCGACAGCGGCGGCCGCACCTGTCACGCCGCCATCGTCGCCCGCGAACTGGGGATTCCCGCCGTCGTCGGCACCGGAGACGGAACGACGACGCTGCGAGACGGGGCCGGCGTCACCGTCTCGTGCTCGGAGGGCGACGACGGGCTGGTCTACCGCGGCATCCTCGACTACGCGATCGACGAGACGCCGCTCGACAGCATCCCCGAGATCCCCGTCGACCTCATGCTGAACGTGGCGGTGCCCGACCAGGCGTTCACGCTGGCGCGCCTGCCCAACCGCGGCGTGGGGCTCGCCCGACTCGAGTTCATCATCAACCGCGCCATCGGCATCCATCCCCGCGCGCTCGCCGAGTTCGACACCCTGCCCGAGCCGCTTCGCACCGACGTCGCCGAGCGGACGCGCGCCTACTCTTCCCCCCGGGACTTCTTCGTCCAGCGCGTCGCCGAGGGGGTCGCGACCATCGCGGCCGCGTTCGCTCCGAAGCCGGTCATCGTTCGCATGAGCGACTTCAAGACGAACGAGTACGCCGGGCTTGTCGGCGGCGACCTCTTCGAGCCGCAGGAGGAGAACCCCATGCTCGGCTGGCGGGGAGCGTCGCGCTACACGACCCCGAGCTTCCGCGAGTGCTTCGCCATGGAGTGCGAGGCGCTGCGACACGTCCGCGACCGGATGGGGCTGATGAACCTCAAGATCATGATCCCGTTCGTCCGCACTGTCGACGAGGCCGTGGCGACGATCGCGCTGCTGGCCGAGAACGGGCTGCGCCGCGGCGAGAACGGGCTCGAGATCGTGATGATGTGCGAGATCCCCTCGAACGCGATCCTCGCCGACGCGTTCCTGGACCACTTCGACGGTTTCTCGATCGGCTCGAACGATCTGACCCAGCTGACCCTCGGCGTCGACCGCGACTCCGCACTCGTGGCCGGATCGTTCGACGAGCGCGACCCCGCCGTGCTCGACCTCTTCGCCCGCGCGATCGAGGCGTGCACCCGCCGCGGCAAGTACATCGGGATCTGCGGGCAGGGTCCCTCGGATCACCCCGACCTCGCGGAATGGCTGCTCGCGCGCGGCATCCAGTCGATGTCTCTCAATGCCGACGCCATCGTCGAGACGTGGCTGCGTCTGGCCGAGGTGTCGGCTTCGACGGCTGTTCCGGTCTGATCAGGACGCGAGGAGGTGGCTCGGATGGAACGTATCGCCCTCGGCTTCGACGGCAGTCCCGCCGCCGGCGCCGCCCTCCGCTGGACGGCGGCACGGGCCGCCCGGGGCGCGGCGAGCGTCGATGTCGTGCTCGTGGAGTCGCGCTATGCGAAGGACCACGAACTCAGCGAGGCGCACCTGGGCGACGCGGAGGCCTTCCTGCGCGATCGCCTCCCCGGGCTCGACGTCACGCTCCACCGCGTCGACGGCGACGTGCCCGGGGCGATCGCACGCACCGCGGAGGATGCCGACCTGGTCGTGGTCGGGATCAATCCCGGTCATCCGATCCGTGCCGCGGCCATGGGATGGACGCCGTTGCGGCTCAGCACGCGCGCGACGGCACCCGTGTATTTGATTCCCCTCGATTGGACGCCTGGCGACGACCCGGTGACCGTCGGCGTCGCGGACGACGACTCCTCGGACCCGGCGCTCGACGCCGGCACCGCCGAAGCGGCCACGACCACGACACGCCTGCGCCTCGTG
The DNA here is from genome assembly GCF_005502885.1 of Microbacterium sp. 2FI. Classification (GTDB taxonomy): domain Bacteria; phylum Actinomycetota; class Actinomycetes; order Actinomycetales; family Microbacteriaceae; genus Microbacterium. The sequence goes on along the minus strand of NZ_SCMR01000003.1, from coordinate 65,372 downwards.
CACTCGTGGCTCATGCCCATGCCCACCTTCGACTACGGGACCGCGCTCGCGCTCGACCCCGACGTGGTGGCCGAAGAGCACCGGCGGGTTCTCGACGTCGCCGCGCAGCGCGTGCGGCAGCAGCATCCGGATCTCCCCCTGCAGACCGAGCTGATCCGCGACAGCCGTTCGGGCGCGCTCCTGCGATTCGCGTCGCGGTCGTCGCTCCTGGTCATCGGCACGCATCGCCGCAGCGTGCTGGCCGGGGCGCTGCTCGGCTCGGTCGCGCAAGAGGTGCTGTGGCGAGCGGACTGCCCTGTCTGCGTCGTGCCGCCTCGCCGCCCGGCGCGTGCGAACTGACCGCCCGCGCTATTGGGGGTCGGGATGCTCGAGCTGGAAGATCGCCGCCTGCGTCCGGCGCTCCAGACCCAATTTGCTCAACATCGACGAGACGTAGTTCTTCACCGTCTTCTCGGCGATGCCGAGCCGCTCGCCGATCTGCCGGTTGGTCAGGCCGTCGGCGATGAGCTTGAGGGTCTGTCGCTCGCGGAGCCCGAGCGACCCGAGGCGCGGGTCTTCGTCTGCTCGCTCGTGAAGGTGCACCTTCGCCTGACGGACGGCGCCCGCATCGAGAAGGATGCTGCCGCCCGCCACCGCGCGGATGGCATCGACCAGTCGGGAGCCGCCGATGTCCTTCAGCACATACCCGGCAGCTCCTGCCAGCACCGCGGCCGACACGGCGGTGTCGTCGTCGTAGGCCGTGAGGATCAGGCACGCGACCGACGGCACGCGTGAGCGCACATCACGGCACACGTCGATGCCGCTGCCGTCCGGAAGCCGCACGTCGAGCACAGCGACGTCGGGCCGTGTCGCTTCGATCCGGCCCAGCGACTGCCGGGCGGTCGCCGCTTCGCCGACCACCTCCATGTCGGGCTGCGACCCGATGAGTCCGGCGAGCCCGCGCCGCACGATCTCGTGGTCGTCGACGAGGAAGACGCCGATCATGCTGTCTCCCACGTCTCGGTCGACGCGGCCGTAGGTGCACTCCAGCGCCCCGTCGTGCCGCTGCTCGAGCTCTCGACCGCGAATGCTCCCCCGCGACGCACGGCACGCTCGCGGAGGTTGTCGAGCCCACTGCGTCGGGCGTGGTCGGGGATGCCGCCGCCATCGTCCTGCACGGTGACGGTCACCGTCTCCCCCGCGACGCCGACGTCGAGCGAGACGTGGTCGGCGTGCGCATGCCGGATCGCATTGCTCAGCAACTCTCTCGCGACCGCGACGACATCGGTCGCGAGCTCATCGCGGACGATGAGATCCACGGGTCCGTTGAACCGGATCGCCGGCGGGCGCCTCGCTCCGCTCGACACCTCCCCTACGACGTCGAGGAGGCGGTGCCGCACCGACGTGTCGTCGCGATGCGAGAGCGCGAAGATCACGGTTCTGATCTGCGCGATGGCGTCGTCGAGCTGGTCGATCGCCTCGCCGAGAGCCTCACCGTCGGGGCCGGGCCCGAATCGCCCGGCGAGTGCCTGCAGGCCCATACCCGCGCCGAAAAGCTGCTGGATGACGTGATCGTGGAGGTCGCGCGCGATCCGGCGTCGATCATCGGCGAGGAGCGCGCGCTGCGCGTCTTCACCGGCACGCGCGAGATCGAGCGCGATGCCCACGCGCGCCGCCAGGTCGATCGCGCCCTCCAGTTCAGCGGGCGAGAACCGGCGGTCATCGGGGGCGCGAGCGATGCAGAGGGTGCCCCACGACGCGGCGCCGCTGCGGAGCGGGACCGCCATCGCCGGCCCTGTCATCCCGTCACGGGTGACGAGCAACGGCTCAACTCCCCTCGCCGTGAGACGGGGTTGCGCATAGGCCGGGCCGGCATCCAGCATCCGCTCCGCGAAGGCACCCTCCGGGTCGATGACCGCACCGAGCAGCGACGCTTCCGCCTCGCCGCTCGCCGCGATCACGCGAAGTCGTCGATCATCGGGACTCGGCACGACGACGGTGAGCTGCTCGGCGGCAGCGACCTCGCGCACTCGGGTCACCAGCAGGTCGAGCGCGGTATTGGTCGGCGTCGAGAGGATCGCGGCGGATACCTCGGCCGCCGTCCGCATCCACTCGCCGCGCCTCGTCGAGTCAGCGAGCAGCCGGGCGTTCTCGATGGCGAACCCGGCCGTCGTCGCGAGCGCCGTCACCAGCTGCTCGTCCTCGTCGCTGAAGGCGCCACTGCGGCCGTTCGTCAGATAGAGGTTGCCGAAGACGACGCCGTGCACCCGCACCGGGACACCCAGGAACGACTGCATCGGGGGGTGATGATGAGGGAAGCCCGCCGCGCGCGGATCGCCGGCCATGTCGGCCAGCCGGATCGGGCGGGCGTCGGCGATCAGTGCACCGAGCAGACCGTGGCCCTCGGGCAGATGCCCGATCGCCGCGGCATCCTCGGTCGACATCCCCACGTAGATGAACTGCTCGAGCGCGTCGCGCTCGGGACTGATGACTCCCATCGCGCCGTATTGCGCATCGACGAGCTCGACCGCGGCATCCACGATCGTGCGGAGGACGAGCTCGAGATCGCTCGGCTCGATGACCGCCTGCGTCGCGCGCAGAAGGGCGCGCAGGCGCGCCTGTGATCCGGGTTCGGCCACGGCACTCCTCCGTCCACCGCGAGTCACTGCCCAATGTAGGACGCCGATCGCCCGCGCACCAGCACGGCCGGGACCTTCGACCCTGTGGCATCTCGCCCGGTGGGTCTTCACTGGAGGAAGAGCCAGAAAGGGGCCCATCATCATGGTCGGCAACGATTCCCCCCGCACAGACGACGTCGAGAACCCGTACCTGGTCGTCCCGCCGGCGTCGGCGAGTGAGCCCACCGCGAAGGTCGAGAAGCTCGACACCGTCCGCTGCTGGCAGCTGCTCGAACAGACGACGCTCGGCAGGCTTGCGATCGAAGGGCATGACGGTCATCCCGACGTCTTCCCCGTGAACTACCTGGTGCACGACGGCAACCTGTTCCTCCGGTCGGCGCCGGGCTCGAAGATGCGCAGCATCGTCAAGCACCCGGCGGTCGCGTTCGAGATCGACGGCGAGACGACGAACTACCACTGGAGCGTCGTCGTGCACGCCCAGGCCCATCGCATGCATCTGGATGCCGAGATCGAGGCGAGCGGCGTGCTCGACCTCGTCTCGTCGAGTCCCACGCCGAAGGGCGACTTCATCCGGCTCATCCCCGAGAGCGTCACGGGGCGGCGCTTCGCGAAGCGGCCACGCCCGGGCCGGCAGGGTGCTCCACTCGTCGCCACCGATCCCGGTGGCCCGCATGTCGGGTCGGTCGTCAAGCCCGACCCGATCCCCCACTTCCCGCCGCTGCGCGCCGACTGAACGTCGGGGTCAGGTCCACGCGTCGCCCGCCGACGCGGCGTAGCGATCCGGCTCGGGACCGCGCGTGAAGCGGCGGCCGGTGATCGAGATCGGCGTGATGCGCACCCAGCGGTACTTGAGCGTCGGAATCCACGGGGCGAGCGGCAGCGCGTCGGCCTCGTCGATCTCGCGCTGCAGCTCGAGCCGGCTCGCCGTGCCCTTCAGCACCACGCTCGCGCCGAACGTGTCGTCGTGCTCGTCGACCTCGAACGCCACGCGCGGGTTCACCGAGAGCTCGGCGAGCTTCGACCCCGGTGCCGTGCGGAACAGCACCCGCGGGCCGTCGACCACGTAGTTGACCGGGAAGACGTCCGGCTCTCCGTTCACCGCGACGGCGAGACGGCCCAGCTCGCAGCGTGCGAGAAGGTCCCAGCATTCGTCCTCGGTCAGCCCGCGAACGACCGCACCCTTCGTCGTGTCCATGACAGCACCTCCGCTGTTCGCGGCCGCATCCCGGCCCTCGGCTCCAGCGAACTCCGCCGTGGGGTCGACGATCGGGTCGAAGGTCCTGCCGAGCTGATCAGCTTCCGGATTCGACCCAGCTGATGGCCAGGTAGGGGCTGTACACGTAGACGATCTTGTCTCCCTTGCGGTCGATCTCGATCGTCCCCTTTCCGGCGTTCATCGCGTTGAGGATCTGCGTTCTGACCCCCGCCCACACGGCGGCATCCGTGAAGCGGAACTTCGCATAGTTCGAGTTGATGCTGCCGACGTAGAGGGTCACATCCGTTGCCATGGGACGCACTCTACCCATTGGGGTGGTGGGTGTCGGCATCCGGCGCCCGTCTCTCAGCGGCCGCCGGCCCCGTCCAGCCGGAGCAGCAGGTCGGAGGTGAGGTACCGAGCGCGGCCCAACGGCGAGCGCGGATCGTAGCCGAGATCGCGGGTGAGGGACTCATGGCGAGACTGCATCGTCGAGTGGTGCATTCCGAGTGCAGCGGATGCAGCGCGCAGGCTCTCGTTCATCACCAGGGCGTGCAGCACCTCACGCGAACGGTCGTCGAGCGACGCGAGCACGCGCACGTCCTCCGGCGGACTGGACGGTTCGAACGCGCGCGCGACCAGCAGCAGCGCGCCGAGCTCTGTCGCGTCGACCAGGGGTCGAGCGACGTCGGCGAGGCGAAGCGCGGTGGTCGCGGCATCCCACGACTCCGGCAGTCGTTCCGCACGTACCCACGTGCCGAGGCCGCCTGCGGTCGGCAGAACACGCATGCCGTCGTCGATCAGCGCTCGCACCATCCCCACCCCCGCGACGATCGGCACGGAACCGGCCTCCGTCGCATCGAGCGGAACCGCGATCGCCCGCACGCGCGCCGCGGCGTCGATGCGCAGCCGAGCGAGAGCAGCGAGGCGCTCGGTGATTGGGCGGCCGCTGTCGACGGCGACCTCGAGCGCGGCCTCGGGTTGGTGGCGCGCCTCGGTCAGCGTCACCGCGAGCGCGAGCCGCTCGACCGACCATCTCGTCGTTGACGAAGTGGTCGGCGCCGCGCTCGAGCCAGACCTCGCCGCCTGCGATCTGTCGACTCGGCGAGCGAACAGGCGACTCCCCCTCCGCTCGATGACCATCAGGTCGGCGTCGCTGGATCCGCGTGTGAATGCGCACACCGGCCGTCACGCCCGAAAGGGTCGCCGCCGCCCGCAGCAGCGCGTCGATGCCGGCGCCGGCCCCGACGAGCGCGTCGAAGTACGTGATCACCTTGAGCGTGTCACTCGCCTCGGGATCCAGGGCGGTGAGCCGCCCGACGAGCTCTTGCATCAGCATCCACCGCCTCGGGGTCGTCGCGTCGTAGCCCCGCGCTCACCCTAACTCCGGGGGTGCGCGCGGGGCTATGACGGCTCGTCTACGCGTCGAGGATGCGCGAGACCCACGCGTCGCGCGCGGCGACCATCGCCTGGGCGAGAGCGGTGTGCGGGGCCATCATGTCGAACCCGTGGAATCCGCCCGGCCACACGTGCAGCTCGGCCTGCACACCCGCGTGCCACAGCGCGGTGGCATAGGCGACGTCCTCGTCCCGGAACACCTCGGCCGAGCCGCAGTCGATGAACGCCGGCGGCAGCGCCGAGAGGTCGGTCGCGCGGGCGGGTGCGGCATAGATCGACACTTCGTCGGTGCCGCACCGCTCGCCGAGGAGCGCCGTCCACCCCGTGACGTTGCTGGTGCGATCCCACACGCCGATCCCGTCGATCTGCGCCGTCGACACGGTCGCGTCGCGGTCGTCGAGCATGGGGTAGATCAGCACCTGGCCGGCCAGCGGCGGTCCTTGCCGGTCGCGGGCGAGCAGGGCCGTGCCGGCGGCGAGGCCACCACCGGCACTCGCGCCGGCGATGATGAGGCGCGCCGGGTCGATGCCGAGTTCGTCGGCATGCTCGGCGGTCCAGACGAGGCCCGCGTAGCAGTCCTCGACCGGGTACGGGTCGGGGAACTCCGGCGCCAGCCGATACTCGACGGTGACCGCGACCGCGTCATGCTTCACGATCCAGGGCAGGATCTGGCCGAGTCCGACGAAGCGGTCGCCGATGATCATGCCACCGCCGTGCGTGTGATAGATCCCCGGTCCGACGCCAGTGCGACCGATCCGGCGCAGCACAGTCACACCGATCTCGCCTCCCTCGTACGCCGCAATCGTGTGATCGATGCGCTCCACGCCGGCCTCGGCGAGCAGGTCATCGACGCTGACGTCGATCGGCAGCCCCTGGCGCAGCAGGGGGATCATCTCGGGCGTGTTCGACGGCGGCAGCTGCTCGCCGAGCACGGCGAGCACCGCCGCGAGCTCGGGATCGAACGGTGGTGCAACGGATGTGCTCATGGGAACTCCTTCGTTCTCCGGTGGTTCGGGTGTCGTTCTCCAGCATCCATTCCAGTCTGTCGGCGCGCGACCGCCGAACGCGGCGCGATGAGCGCGCCGAGACCGCCATCTGGCGCGACGCCCGGAGCATCGAAACAATGTCCGACCCCCCTGTCATGATCGAACCATGACCAAGACGGCCACAACCCCCGCCGAAGTCGCCGCCGCGCGACTGGCGCCGGTGGTGGCCGAGGTGGTCGAGATCCGGCAGCAGATCGCGACGCTACAAGCGCGCGAAGCCCGCGCGCTCGCCCGGGCCGATGAGATCGCAGACGAGTGGGCGGATGCCGAGGCCGCGCAGTCCGATGCGGAATTCGCCCATCGCTCGGTCGCCGCCGAACTGGCGTCGGCGCTGCGCGTATCCGACCGCACGGTGCAGCGGCAGCTCGCCGACGCCGAACGGCTGGTGAGCGGCTTTCCCGCGACCACGGCGGCGCTCGAGGCAGGGCGCATCTCGCTCGCGCACGCGCGGGTCATCGTCGACGCCGGCGACCGCATCACCGAACCCGCCCTGATAGCCGAGTACGAATCGAGCATCCTCACCTATGCCGAAGCAGAGTCGGCGTCGCGGCTGCGCCCGGTCGCGAAGCGCCGCGCGCAGTGGTTCCTGAACGAGTCGATCCGCGAACGACACGCGGCTGCCGCGGCGACCCGGGCGACGCAGGTGTACGACCTCGACGACAGCATGGCGGCGCTGAACATCACCGGCCCCGCGGTGCTCATCCACGGCATCCACGATCGGATCACCCGCATGGCGCGCGAGGTCGCGGATGCCGAGGCGCAGGCGATCCGCAATGCTCGCGAGGCCGTGAAGGTCGCCGAGGGGGCCGAGCGCGCAGCCGCCGGCACGTCGGCGGCCGACCCTGCTCGGACTCGCGCCGACCAGGCACGCGAGCACCTCGACGAACTCGTCGCGACCCGCCGCTCGCTCGACGCGATCCGGGTCGACCTCGCCGCCGACCTGCTCCTCGCCGGCGACCCTGTGGCCCACGTCGGTGCGAGCCACACGAACCTCGGCGCCATCCGCGCGACCGTTCAGATCACCGTTCCGGTGCTGACTCTCATCGATTCGCCTGTCGACGACCCGTTCGACGCGATCACCCTCGCCGGGCACGGCCCGATCGACCCCGAGACCGCCCGCGAACTCACCCGCACCGCCCCCGGCTGGGACCGGATCCTCACGCATCCGATCTCGGGTGCCGTGCTCGCCGTCGACCGATACAGACCGACGAAGAAGATGCGTAGAACACTCGCCGTTCGCGATCAACACTGTCGCTTCCCCGGATGCCGACAATCCACCGCCCGGAGCGACCTCGACCACACCATCGACTGGCAATCCGGCGGCAAGACGAATGTCGCGAATCTCGGTCACCTCTGCCGCCGGCATCACACCCTGAAACACCACACGCCGTGGACGGTTGCGCAGAAGGCCGGTGGCGTCCTCGAGTGGACAAGCCCCACCGGCGCGGTCTATCCCGATCACCCCGCCGCCGGGGTGCAATTCGCCACCGATTCCGAGTTCGATCCTGCGCCGTTCTGACTCGGGCGCGGACGCGCTGGCGGACCTAGGCTGTGCCCATGAAACGACTGTGGCCCTTCCTCGTACCCGGCATTCTCCTGGCTCTCGTCGGGAGCGTGTGGACGCTGCAGGGCCTCGGCGTGCTGGGCGGTTCCGCGATGAGCGGCTCCACCCTGTGGGCGGTCATCGGGCCAATCGTGCTGCTTGTCGGGCTGGTGCTGATCGGGATCGGGGTCGCGCGCCGACGGCGCGGTAGTGGAGTCTGATCTCGACAGATACCCCTGGAGGGACTCGAACACGTTTTGAGCATTGTGCTCTGCGGCATCGAGCAACAACTTCCGCGGAATTACGCGGGTTTTGGTGACTCCGACGACATCGACCGACGTCCGAAAACAGCCAACGACGAATGAGATGCGGCCAAAATGCGGCCAAAAATGTACCGTTCTGCCGCGCTATCACTGGCCTCCGGATGGGACCTTCATTCAACAGCAATTGATATCAAATTTCGACATGACGGTTTTGAGCATATTGCTCACTAGACAAGGCCACTAGTTCCCGTCCACCGTGCAGTGTGCTAAGCCTTGTGGCTCATGCTCCGCTGCGTTCGAACGACGCGATACACCTTGCGACCGCATTGAGGATCGGTGCCGACGAGCTCGTCACCTTACGATGACGAGCTCGCCCGAGCCGCCGCGACGGCAGGGATCCGCGTGGTCGCTCCGGCGTGAGGGCGCGAGGGTCGCCCACGAAGTCCCGGCTCGCCTGCCGGGATCCACGCGATCCTGCCCCACGTGAAGGCGTCATAGACCGATCGACGGCCCTCCGGACTGAGCGGGTCCGGCGTAGGGCGCCGAAGGGTCAAACCGCCTGCCCGGGTTGTATGGGTCAACCGCCGGCGCACGTCGAGGCTCCTGGATCCGTACCTCCGGCGCGAGACCCGCATCGCGGGCGGTCTTCATGAGGCGGGTCGCTGTGCTCTGGCTGATCTGGAGAGTGTCGGAGACGAGCTTGAGCGGAGGAAAGCTGATCGCCGTCGCAACGCGATAGACGGCGACCGCCGCGTAGAGGGATTCCAAGGGTTCGCGCTCCTGCTGCGCCAGCAAGCGGCCGAGAAACTCCTGCACCGGGATGCGGTCGAGGCCACCCTCACCATCTCCTTTGACGTCGACCGTGACGACCTCGATCGCCGACCTCGCCATGATCCAATGCGTGCGCACCTCGCGGAGCATCTGGCTGGTGATGTCGACGCCTTCCCCTTCGCGCTCGACAGCGGCGAACACGACCGCAGTCCGGCCGAGCGCAGCATCCCACTCCACGCGCACGGTGATCGTGCCGGGCACATCCTGCTCCCCCGACACGCGCGCATGCCATGACTTCGGCAGGGTTACGCGGCTGCCGAGCTCGACGCGCTCGTCGCTGATGTCATATGCCTCGACGTCTGCCATGGAGCCCACTATTCCAGGTCGTCGGCGATTCGCGAAGAAGACTGTCGATCTTGGCTCAGCAGTGTGGTACTTTGCGACGAAGGGAGACTGACAGTGCTGGCTCAACGAAGGGATAGGCTATGAACCGCTCACCGGAGCAGCTCGCTCTTACGATGAAGGATGCCGCCAAGCTCGTCGGCGTCGACTACCGCACGATCAAGCTCGGCATCGAGAACGGCACCATCCCCACGGTCCAGCTTGGGCCGCGTCGGATGATCCCCCGCGTGCCGCTGCTGCGCGCCTTTGGTGTAGACGCCTGACAGATACAACGGCGACGGCGCCTCAACGCAATGGAGCTCGCGTCATCGCAGTGCTGAAGCGAGCACGGCTTACCTGATCAGGTAGTCCCTAGCGACGTCGGACGTTCTCGATTCGGTACCCGTCCTTCGTTCGAATCACGTCTTGCGCCGTCGATGTGTACGGCCCATTCATGAGTCGCCCAACCAACTGTTCTTCCAGCGCCAGGTCGGGGACCAGAGTGTGATCGTAGACGATGTCGTCCCAGACCTGCTGCGAGCCGTCAAAGACGACGAGCTTCCAGGCGTGTTGGTTGTGCGGCTGCGCGTCGACGTTACGTGTTGCAGTGGCAATCAGTGCCATGGCGATCTCCATTCCGCCTCCGAAAGGAGGCTCGCTTCTACTATCGACCAAGAGGCCAACGGCATCCGATCACCTTGTGATGTCGCTGCACGGCTTTCGCATGTGCGCCGGAGAAACGCGCCCCGACTTAGGCAAAGAGTGTCGGCGCACCGCGGTACGCTCGCGATCGTGAGCGAAGCGACTGAGGCAGAGATCGAACGAGCGCAAGCGGCTGTCCGCGCGGCGCGGACTAAGGTGGGCGCGCTGAAGCGTTCCGTGCTCGAGAATATCGCGGCGAACATGCCCGAAAAGGTCGAGGCGATCGCAAAGCGCTCCGCGCACAAGCAGCCCGACGTAACACGGGAACTAGGCAAGGAACGCATCGATGAGATGCGGGCGGACCTGGCAGCGGAAGCGAAGCGGCTCGGTGATGAATTCATCGGTGCGATCGACGAGATCGATTGGCCACGAGCTGAGAGCAGCTATAGCAGGGTTGAGGCCCGCCACATACACAGCGCGCTCTTCGCGAAGTTCCGCGGGAGGGTCAGTGGTCCGACCGACATTCTCGCGCGCTACGGGTACTTCAAAACCAATGCGTATCACCGCGACATTCCCCAGACGCTTCCGCAGGAGTTATACACCGAGAGCGACTTCAACGAACTCGCTGCCGCCCTCACGGAACTGGGTCGGGAAGAGTCGGGCCTCGATGACGCTCGCGCCGCCGACCACAAAGCGGCCGTCAACGAACTCTGGGGAGATTGAGGCGACTCAAGCGCGCTAACACGTCAATTCTGAGGGCTCGCACGGCCGTCCCAGCCCAGCACCCCACTGCGGGCTATCCAGCGTGGCGCTACGCCTCACAGAGCAAGGTTCGGTTCAACAGCGACCGCAGGCCGGTTCTCGGGCGTGCATCGATTCTTCGCGGGCGGTTCGTCTAGGGCCACTTCCCTCGGGCACGCGTCGTGGCAGTCACGAGCGACCTCTGCCTAAGCAATCTGCGCTCCTCGATGAGTCGGCTACGCCTGGCCGACTAGCCGAGGCCATGGACGACGCGCGCCGCCGCGTGAACTCTCGAAGCTTCGAGCCGAAGCTTGTCACGGAACTCGATCCCATCACGGCCAATGTCGGTAAGAACGAGCGACGAGTGACCGATCAGGTAGGCAGCCGCCATGCACGCGACGTCCAGTGCGAGCGCGACCAACTCCGGTGTGAGCACGTTAGTTTGCAGGGAATCGTATGCGGAGAAGTGGATCGTGTGTAAGGCGCCAAGAGGGGTCGCGTGTGTTACCTGGCTCAACAAGGAGTACGCCACGCCCAGCCAGCCCGGCTCCCGCGGCTGCGTCGCAACGCCAAACTGATCAATCATTGCCGCCGTGGTCGGAATGGGCCTCCTGTTCTTCGTCGGGGGTTGTGGTGGCGGTGATTGCACCCTTGACGGAAGTTCAAAGAGTCTCTCGGCGTCCGCTTTCGGGACGCCGTTGCCACCAAGTAGCTTGACGGTCTTGTTACGGCGGTACCGGAACTCATCGAAGTACTGTGTCGCTCGATCCGCAAACTCATCTTCCGTCACGCTGAATCGCCAGCGGAGCCGGGCAGCTTCCTCGAGCAGCATCCGCGCGGCGAAGACCGATATCGGTCCTGAACCGTCTTTGTCGTAGGTGGCGAGTGCGGCTTCGAGGTTTGAGTACGCGCCTCCGTAGTTGAGTACCTCGTGCAGCATCACTTGCCCGGCGAAGTGCTCCTCAGTGACCGGAGTCGCCCGGGAGCGCACCCAGAAACGTTCCGCAGCGTCGATCGTTGGCCGAAGGTCGCCGCCAAACGGCTCCGCGTGTCTTGGAGCGAGGAGAGCTTGAGGGTTCAGCTTGTCGCGCGACTCGCGCGTTCGAGCACGTTGGGCGTTGTACCTTCGTGGTCTCGGCGCAACCAACCTGTGGATCGGACGCGCACTGTCAGCGATCTCCTGCCCGAACGCGATTGCGTCCTGCATGAATTGCTCTTGCTCGACGTCTTGGGGCCATAACTCGGGAACGGTTGCTGCCGTCCCGTGAAGCACGGCCAACACTCCGACGGCGGCAGCATGCATGAACAACGCCTCATAAACATCCCGAAGATCGTGGCCAGGCTGCCCGTCCTCAGTCAGACAGCTTTGGAGGCCCAGAAAATTGCCGTGACCGGCAAAGGCGAGCACCAGCACGGCTCCTCGCAAACCGGCAGCGTCGAGAAGATGCATCGGGTCGCCAGACGGCGCCGCATTGGGATCCCCGGCGGTGTTGAGAAAGTCCTCGAGGAGTGCATCAGCGTCGGGCATCTGAGGGTTGTCCCACCATGCTTCAAGTCCTGCGAGACCGGCCACGGGAGGGATTGGCATCAACCATCGCGGGAGGTTCGTAATGGTCACGCCACCCTTGTCGGCCGCGTCGCAGATGCCGCTGCGCTCACGGAGAAGACCGCCGAGGAGGATCAGACGTCGTGTCGACGGGTCCGCGGCGACCCAGCGCCACATCAATCCATCGACGAGGACGCTTCTGCTGATCGCGCCGAGGACTACCCCGCCCATGCCGGATCCGATTAGGGATTCAGCGCAGCCGTAACGCTGGCGGGCAAAATTGAAGCTGATACCGGCTAAAAAACGGTCCGGTCCCGACCCGCTGTTGTAGTCCACCGGCAGGCTATCGAGGTGCAATCGGAGAGCACGCGTGGCGGCGCGAAGTCTTGTGATTTCGGGGCTCGCAGTCCGACCATCCGGTCGGTCGATTGGTGGGACACGAGTCTGGTAGTACTCAGGCGGCTTCACTTCTGGGCCCCATTCGGCGCCGTGCCCTTGGATGTCGATGAGCTTTCGGCGTGTGTCCTCCGGACATCGACCGGAGAGGCTCGTTTCGCGACTGGCGCACACCGCGAGTGTAGGCCCTGTCCATGCCGTCATTGCTGCTCGTGAAGGTGCCTTCTCGCGGGCGCGGGGATGTTGCCCGTACGAGCTAGCAACGGGTGAAGTTCGTCCGCCAAGCCCCGCTCGTCGACCTCGCACCTGCCCGGTCAGAAAGGCCATAGAAGCCCCATCGCGGGCCACGCTCAGAAGTAGTCGGTGGTGCTGGCCGGCGGCGACCCGAGTCGCGCAGCTATGTCGAGTAGTCGGAGAAAGCGTTCCGCCCGCCCAGTACTTGCTCCCGCAGTGACGATCAACACCGAAGACGTTTGCTTATTCGACGAGACCGAGCGGCGCTGCCGCCCCCTACTCAACAGGTAGGCGGGGTCGTCGAGTCCTGCGACGCAAGTCTTCAGTCCAGGAAGTTCGTGCCGACCGGCCCATGCCCGAGCCACCGGAGGGGACCGTCAGTTGGACCTCGCCGTTCCGTGGGTAGTCGCCGTACTGTTACGCCAAATGGGAAACTTCATCAAGTCGCATCGCGCACTGTCGTTCGTAGGCGCATTGGTCCTCGCCTTTGGCCTGTTTTGCCTGTCTGCTTCATTCTTCGGCGCATGGTTGTCGACGACGCTCGAAAAGTAGGCCATTGCGACGTCTTGTATTCCAGTAGTCATCGCAACGAGGGGTGATTCTCGGAGGCTAGCAGGGTCGCGAAAAGGTCGGCGGGACTCCGGTCGCCGAGGGTGATGCGGGGCCGGCGGTTGAGCTCGTTCTCGACGCGCGCGAGGTCGCGGGTGCTATGGACGGAGAGGTCGGTCGACTTTGGGAAGTACTGCCGTAGGAGCCCATTCGCGTTCTCGTTGGACCCTCGCTGCCACGGGCTGGCCGAGTCGCAGAAGTAGATCCTCGTGCCGGTCGCCTGAGTGATCTCGAGGTGCCGGGCCATCTCCGTGCCCTGGTCCCAAGTCACCGTCTGCCGCAACGGCGGCGGCAGTTCGTTGAGTGTTCTCACGAGTGCGTGGAGCAGCTCGGTGGAGTTGTGCGCGGGCAGGTGCAGCAGCTTCACGAACCGGGTCTGCCGTTCGACGAGCGTGCCGATCGCCGAACGGTTGTGCGGTCCGACGATGAGGTCTCCTTCCCAATGACCCGCGACCGATCTGTCGGTCGGGTCGAAGCCGCGGTCATGGACGGAGAGCATCGGCTGCGCGAACCGCCGACGCGTGCGGACCTGGCGGCTCTGTCCACGCCTGTGATCGCGCCCAGTGCGCAGCGGCGAGGGTTCCGGCTTGCGGATGAGCCCCGAGCCTGGCCGGTAGATCTCCTGATAGATCGTCTCGGTCGCAACCCGCGCCCTCGGGTCAGTCGGGTGAGCGAGTCTGAGCGCTCGGGCGATCTGCTGCGGACTCCATCGCTCCCCGAGTCTGGCGAGCACGAACTCGCGCAACGCGGCGTCCATGGACAGCTTGAGTGGGCGGGTGCGACGCCGCCGCGTCGCCGCGGCCGAGTGCGCGTGGAATGGGCGGTACTGGCCGGAGGCATGGAGATTGCGGCGGAGTTCTCGACTGATGGTCGACGGTGCTCTGCCCAGTGCTCGCCCGATGGCGGTCGGGCCGAGGCTGCGACTAGCGAGGTCGGCAATCTGAATGCGCTCAGCCTCGGAGAGAAACCGAGGCGAGATCGTGCGGGCAGCAAGCGGCTCGAGAGGAGGCACGAACTTGACCGTGCCATCCTTCTGACGCTCCAACGAGCCGTTCTTCCAACGGTTACCCGACGACCGCGAGATTCCCAGCCTTGTGCACGCTCCGCGGACGGACCAACCCTCAGCGAGCAACTCCAGAAACTGCCGGCGCTTGTCGGTCATCGGACGACGACCAGGCCCCTTCGGAACACGACGAGAAGACATACGAGAACCCCCTTCGAACGGTCCTCGTTGCGATCGTCACTGGAAAACACCCCGTCGCTATGGCCTCGTTTTCAACCGTCGCCGACAATGGTGGCGCTTCGAGAACATGCCGACGGCCGAAGAATGGCAGGCCCTGTTCGGGGCAACGGTGCTAGGCGCCCTCGCATTCACGTGGTATCAGATCCGGCAGGTCGATTCCTCTAACCGCGAGCTCGTCCACGCCAATGAGCGAACACGCCAGGCCAACCTGGAGATCAGTCGACCGCGTGTGCAGGTATATCTGCAGATGGATCGGCAAGTGTCGAAGAGTCGCGGTCAACCGCTGGAGGGGACAATGTTCCTCGCAGTGCGCAACTCCGGACGAAGCCCAGCGCTCAATGTGCGCCTGTCGGTAGACATACCTTTCACCTCCATCGATGGATTTTTCAAGCCTGGAATGATGCCGACCCACTTCGCCAAGGTCAACTCTGTGTTCGACGGCACCGTTCGTTTTCCCGTCATGAACCCAGATGCTGCGTACGTATGGTTCTTCGGACGGGTGCCCCGCATCTTCGATGTCGCGCCCGGGGTACCCCGCCGATATGAGGTGACGGTGACGTACGACAGTTCGGCTGGCCAGTCCTACAAGGAGCAGATGGTCCTTGACCTCGACGTCGAGCGGCAACTTGAGCTGCCTGTTCCGCCCCTCTTGCGCATCGGCAAGGACATCGAAGTGGTGGGCGACCATCTCAAATCCATCAGCCGTTCCGTCACGACCGCGTCGCGCGCGACTGCGTCCACTCCCGTCGCACCGGTTGTGCGTGTTCGGCGCCCACGACTTCGGCGCGGTTCGGGCTCTTAGGCGGTGCCCGGCGAAGGTCGAGAACGCGGCGCCCCAAACCGAACCAGAGCTGTGCCTTCCCGCCTATCCCGTCATGTCGTCCGCACCTTGGGAGGACAACTCGGCACGGACAATCTCTCGACCGCCGACCCGCGAAAGTCAGTCCGCCATCAGAACAGGCGAGAAGATTTCGCGAAACCCTGATGCCCATGCCCGACCCCGCCCGGATTGCTCGACCCCACGTTTGCCGCTGGGCGCCCCGCCAATCGAACGCCGCTACATCCCCATCCCGCGCGCGGCACTCGGCGCCCCAACCACGGGCCCCATCGCCATCGCCGCCAAGTCCCGCGCCCGCGCCGCGCGCCGCATCTCCGCCTGAGCCGCGCGCACGGCATCCTGCATCGTCAGCTCCGGTATGCCGCGCTGCATCGACTCGGCGAGAGACTCGCGGGCGGCGGCATCCGTCCGCGCGACCACGATCGCGACGTTGTGCACCCGCCCGCGAGTGAGACCGACGTACAGGCCCGCCGCATCCACATCCGGCCCGACCACCGACACATCCGCGGTGTCGCCCTGCACCCCATGCACCGTCGACGCGTAGGCGAGCTGCACACGCTCCCGCGCATACTCGGCAGACACTCGCCGCAACTCGCCGCTGTCGCCAACCGACACACGATCGACGAACTCTTCATGGATGTCGCGCACGATCCACTGCGCACGATTCTCGACGCCCGTGCGCCGATCGTTGCGGCGGGTCTGGACGGACGCGTCGACGCGCACGAGCCCGCGCTCGATCCGTCGTCGCAGAATTGCGATGTGGGGTGCTATTGCTTTCATCTCCGAGCTTGAAAGTAATTGCTTTCTACGCACTGATGTGCTTCCATATCTTTCATGACCACTTCAATGCTCTCGATGCGGACCCTGCATCTCATCGACATCGAGAACCTCTGCGCGGGCTCAGTCAGCCTTGCCAATGTCAGGAATGCGCGGGACGCGTATACACGCGTGTCTCCGATCATCTCGGGTGATCACACTGTCATCGGTAGTTCAAGGGCGAACTGCGTTGACACCATCGCCTGGGGCGCCGCTCGACGCGTGGTGGGATCTGGCGTTGACGGAGCTGACCTGGCTCTCCTCGAAGTGCTTGAAGAGGAGCGGATCACGGACCACTACGGGCGGGTCGTGATTGCGAGCGGGGACGGCATCTTCGCAGCCGCCATCGGGGCGCTCGGCTCCTCACTCATGACCCGGGTAGTCTCGCGAACGACCAGCTGCTCCCGCCGATTGCTGCTCGCATGCCACGAGTTCGCACCTATGCCGGATGTCACCTCAGTCAACTGGGGCGCCGCATGACCGACGCAACGACGCCCACTCTCGCACCTAGTCAGATCGCAACGCTCGCGGGGGTCGACTCATCTACTGTGAGCAACTGGCGACGTCGGCATCCAGACTTCCCGGCACCTTCAGGTGGCTCCCAGAGGCGGCCCCTCTTCGATCGAGAAGCGATCGTCGCTTGGCTCTCCACAAACGGAAAGTCAACGACCGCGGCCCCCATGCAGACATTCGCGGACCCGTCTTACTCGTCATCGTCAGCATCCCAGCTGGCGGTAGTGGGCGCCGTCGCCAGTTGGCAGCTTGGCATCGCGCGGGATGTCCCAAGGCGCGGCCCGCTGTCCCGTCTCGGCTCTCTCAGTGACGAGATCTCGGAGTCCACTTACGGGGCCCGTCCAGCGCTAAGTGACTTCCTCCGCTCACTCGCGCAACCCGAGGGTCAACTTGACGCCGAGTTCAGGGAAGTTCTGCTCCTGGCCGCTGAGTGCGTAAGTGGACTCGACGCTGGGGTCCTGGAAGCTCTCAACAAGTTGAACCGGGCTTCGCGCGAAGACGCACCAGCTCTGACCGTGCCGGTCGCGCTCACGGCACTCGACCAGAACAGAGACCGTGTCGCGGAGGAACTTGGCACACACACCGGACTCTCTGACTTTGGCAATTCACTGCTCGACATCGATGACGTTTCAACGGTCCTCGACGTAGCGGCAGGACGCGGAGACTTCTTGGCAACCGCCGCAGCGAGGTACCCCACCGCCAAACTCACGGGCATCGAGCCCGACAAACTTCTCGCGGCTGCAACGCGTCTCAGGCTCGCACTCGTCGGCCGTGACGTTGAGGTCGTAAACACGCCCGTGCCCGAAGCCGACCTGCAGTTCGCGCGGTATGACATCGTCTTCTGCGACCCGCCGCTTTCAAGTGCCGCACCTTGGGCACCCGAAAGGGTTGCCGCTCTTCCATTCGGGCCGCCACCGCTCAATCAACATTCGCTTGGATGGATCGAGTACGTTACCCCCCTCATTTCCAAACGAGGTGTCGGCGTCGTCGTGACTGGCTCCGACGTCCTGGGCGAATTCGCAAACGGCGAGGACTCGGTGCGTCGTGCACTGATCACCTCGTCGGCGGTGTCCGCAATCATGAGCCTGCCGCGCGGACTGCGGACCAGTTCCACCGCGCCGCTCGCAATGTGGATTCTCGAGGCACCAGATGACGATCGAGCCTCCTACATCCGTGACAGTGTGTTGATGCTTGACGCACGCGAGAGTGCCGCCACCGAACTTCTCGGCGATGGCTTCGCGAAGATGTACCGGCAGTTCACGGAGCGCGAGGACGAGAAGTACGGCCCCGACTACTCGCCCGGCGAATCTGGCGACAGGTCAGATACGGTCGCGCGAGCAGACCTCGCCTCCCCGGGCGTCGTGATCGAGCCACCGTACTGGATCGCACCCCACCGTGGCACCGAGACATGGCGTTCAGATCCACTCGACCAGTACTACAACGACCTCGGCCTCGCGACTGGAATGGCTGACGCGCCTCTCGTGCTTGAGCAGACCAAGGTTCATGCTCGAATAGCGCCTCGAGTTGTGACGATAGGTGAACTGGTCGACGCCGGTTTGCTCACGGTACTCCGAGGCTCGGCCACAGCGAAAGACGAAGACTTCGTGTGGTGGTCCCACGAAACAAGGGTCGTCACCAGCAAGGTGCTGTTCTCGAGACGCACCTACAATGCGCGCGGGGCAGAGTTCAGGAGAGGGCCGATCGCCACCGAAGAGGGCGTCACGCCCATCGGAGACCGCGATGTCGTCCTTGGTCGCGCAAACACCGGATTCCTCGCTGTACCGTACGCCTCCTCTGGAACTTGGGTGCTCGGAAGAGGCATGCAAGCGCTACACGTCTCCGAGGCGCTCGACCCTCGGTACGTCGCCGAGTCGATCTGCTCGCAATGGAATGACCGCCACGAGGCCCTCTACGACGCCTCGGCACGAAGCGACATCCGGCGCTACGAAGTCGCCTTGCTCCCACTCGAGGAGCAAACGCGCTCCATGGATCGACTCTACGAACTGCGGCAAACTCACAACCGACTTCAGAGTCTCGTGTCCTGGCTGGAATCGGCCGACGGCGAGCTCCGAGATGCGCTCACACGCGGCAACCTGATTGCGGGCGAGACGACTCAAATGCTCCGCCTCACCAAGCCGAGGCGGCCAAAGCAGAGCAGCGCCAAGTCTTCATCCGAGCCCAAGGAGAAGTCTTGACCGAAAATCTCGATGCGCTTCTCCGGTGGTACCGACACCGGCAGTCCGAGAAGGCACGCGCTGCATTTGGCAGAACCACCCAGGACGCGGTCGCCGAGGGCGAGCGCCGAAAGGCCGAACGAGCACAACAAGCTCGAGAGCACGAGGCTCGCCAAGCTCTGCGCCAAGCATGCAGCGACAAGCGGCGAATGTTCGCTGAGCGGGGACTACCCATCCCGGGAGAGGATCGTATCCTGACAGAGGTAATGGCCGAGGTCAGGGCGCGATCTTTGTTGAGCAGTGAGCTGCGAAGCAAGGGTGATCGATCCCAACAACCAAAGATCGTTCGTCTGAGGACTGGCTCCCCGCCCCATCATTGATGACCCACGGGTGCTTTCACCCATGCCTCGTCCATCGGGACGCGCGTGTTGCACGCCCTCGCAAGGCGCGACCCATAGTGTCGTTGAGGGAGGCAGCACATTGAGGCTCACGAAGGTTGCGCTCAAGCGCTTCAAGCAATTCAACAATGACAAGGTCAAGCTGCGCGACGGGCTCACTATTGTGGCCGGTGGCAACAACGCGGGGAAATCGTCGCTGCTTCAGGCGCTCGCGGTGTGGGAGTTCTGCAAAGTTGCGACAGTCGCGGAGAAGGGCGCAGTCGCGCTCACTCGTGCGGGGCGTGCGGCGCTCGGTCTGGGCATCGGAGATGACGAGTTCTCGCCGATTAACGTACCGACGTTGAACCATCTCTGGACAAACCTGAAGTCGTCGAAGATTCCTGACGTCGATCCTGACGGATACACCCTTTCAATTCGCTGCGATTGGCAAGACCCAAGCGGCAACGAGAAACTTCTTGAATTCTCGTTGTCGTTGGCGAATGACCGGCTCTTCGTCAAGGTGTCCGATTCAAATCTCGCGGACGACGACCGCGTCCCCGTGATCGCGTACTTGCCGCCGTTCGCTGGGATCTCGGCGCGCGAAGAGCGAGCGACGGGCGCGATGCGGCGCAGACGGATCGGTGAGGGCCTCGCGGGGGCGGTTCTACGAAACCTTCTCCTAGATATGCGGCTTGCTAACCTCGCACGGCGCGACCAGCTTGCAGTGGGAAAGACGCGCGTCCCGGAGAAGGACCTCGTGAAGCTGCGCGAGGAAGACCCCTGGGAGCTACTTCAGGGAACGCTTCGAGAAGTCTTCTCCGCTGAGATTGTTATGTCCGATTTCAACGAGGAGTATCACTCGTACATTCAGGCCAACGTCGTGAAGGGACACGTCGACGGCTTCAAGTTGACGCGCTACCCGAAGTACAAGCCTCGCGACCTCATGGTCGAGGGGAGCGGGTTCCTCCAGTGGCTCAGCGTCTACACGCTCGCTACGGCCCCATCGATCGACGTGCTCCTTTTCGATGAGCCCGACGCACACCTTCACGCAGCACTCCAAGCACAGATGGTCGATCGGCTTGCCCAACTCGCGAGTCAATTTGACAAGCAAGTCCTCCTCGCGACTCACTCGGCCGAAATCATCCGGACGACCTCACCGACCGAGATCCTCGAAGTGCGTGGCCGTACGACACCGCGATTCAGGTATCTGTCAGAGGATGAACAGAAGGTCGGCCTCATGGTCGGCATCGGCAGCGACTATGCACCTCGCATCGACCGCGTTAGGAAAACCAAGCGGGTGCTGTTCTACGAGGGCAAGTCTGATCGCGACGTGTTGCGCGTGCTCGCACACACGGCGGGATGCGCATGGCCGTCGAACGTCGCCGACTGGCAAACGAGCGACCATGTGAAGGAGCGCAAGATTGTGTGGCGCTCACTCCGCGCCGAGTTCGGAGATGTTCGAGCTCTTAGTATTCGCGATCGGGATGACGAGGCCGCAGGGACTGTAGACGCAACCCTTCACGACAAGAACAACGGTAGCGAAGACGGTTTCATCGCGCTGAAATGGCGTCGCCGCTACATCGAGTCGTACTTAATCTGGCCCGATGCTATCGCGGCCGCTGCGGGTATCAGCACGGCTGTTGTGAAGTCCGACTTGGACGCGATGTTTGGGTTTGGAACGATCGGGCGAAGCTGGACGCAAACTGACACTGCAGACGCATTCATGGATGCGCGAGCGAAAGCCATCCTCGCGCATTTCGACGTAAAGGCGGTGAAGGTTGCCAAACACATTCCGGCGACTGCGCTCTGCGACGACATTCATACTTTCCTGGTCGAGCTTGAAGCGTTGGGTCGGGAAGACTGACACCGCTGGGTTCTGGCTTTGGCCGCCCGCGGTCCGATCCTCCATCAGAACGGGCGAGGACATGTCCCGAGGGCCCTGATGCCCGCATCCGACCCGCCCACATAGCCAGCACGAGTGCTCGCCGGCTCCGCGCCCGCGAATCGACCGCCACTACATCCCCATCCCACGCCCCGCGCTCGGCGCCCGCACAACCGGCCCGCTCGCCATCGCCGCCAAGTCCCGCGCTCGCGCCGCGCGCCGCATCTCCGCCTGAGCTGCGCGCACGGCATCCTGCATCGTGAGCTCCGGCGTGCCGCGCTGCATCGACTCGGCGAGACGCTCGCGGGCGGCAGCATCCGACCGCGCGACCACGATCGCGACGTTGTGCACTCGCCCGCGAGTGAGGCCAACGTACAGTCCCGCCGCGTCCACATCCGGCCCGACCACCGACGCATCGGCGGTGTCGCCCTGCACGCCATGCACCGTCGACGAGTAGGCGAGCTGCATGTGCTCCCGCGCATACGCGGCAGACACTCGCCGCAACTCACCGCTGTCGCCGACCGATACGAGATCGACGCACTCCTCATAGATGTCGCGCACGATCCACTGCGCACGATTCTCGACACCCGTGCGCCGATCGTTTCGGCGAGTCTGGACGGAGTCGCCGACGAGAATGCGTTGCTCCCCCATCCCCCACGCGACGACACCGGGGTCCAGCTCACCGTGATCGACCCGACGCTGCTGGATCGCGTCGTTGATGGCATCAGCCTCAGCGTTGGTACCGGAAACCAACGTCACCCGCTTGCCAGGCCGGTGCCACTCGAAGTACGCGTCGACCATCCGCTCACGCGCCGCATCGTGATGATCGACCCGCTCGACGTGACCGCGTTCCTCCAGCTCACCAGCGACCGCCAATGCACGCTCGCGATCACTCGCGGCTCGCAGTCGCAGCGTGAGCGCCGCATACTCGGGATCGCGGAACCGATGCACCGTATCGAGCTCAACCGCGGCATTCGCGTGCCGAATCGCCGAACCCATCGCACCGGAATGCCCGACCGGCAACGCCTGGTGCGGGTCGCCGACGAACGCGAGCCCGACGCCCTGTGCAATCGCGAGGTCGACGAGTGCGTTCGCCGTCTGCAGATCGACCATGCCCGCTTCATCGACCACGATCCGATCGCGAGAACGCAACACATACTGCGCCGGCCCGCCATATGTGGCACCCGTGCTGGAATCGACCTCACCCACACGCAGTCGCGTCCACACATCCGCGCCGGCCTGATCGGCGCCCCACCGGTAGCCGTGGTCGGCAAGCAACGCATGAATGCTGGATGCCGCAGCCCCAACCTCACGAGACGCCACCGACGCCGCTTTCCGGGTCGGCGCGACGACGAGCATCCGCCGCCGTTGCGACCCGAGCGCTGCGAACGCAACACGCAGCATCGTGGTCTTGCCGGTGCCGGCGGGGCCAGTGACCGTGACGAGCCCATCGGTCCCGGAAATCGCGCACGCTGCAAGGTACTGCGAAGCATCCAGCGTCGAGATGTCTTCGTTCGACGCGAAGCGACGCACCTCGTTCGGCAGGAGCGAGCGGCCAGGCCGGGCGATCACGTCAAGGCGTGCGGCGAGGCGCACCTTGGCCCGCACCGTCTCGGTGGCCATGAAGGCCTTCACATGCGCAGGCGGAACCTCCTCGACGAGCCACCACACGGCCTTCGCGGCGCGCGTCGCGATCTCGTCGATCACGCCATCGAGCTGATCGCGCGGCGCAACGATGCCCGTGCGTGAGAGCGCGCGCGTTGCGCCGGCGCGAATGTCGAAGGTGCTGAACCGCCCGCCGCACGATGTGGAGCGTTCGTCCGCATCCACGATCGCCGCACCAGCGAGCATGTCCAGATCGAGCGCGTGCGGGTCTGTCGCACGGACTGCAATCGGTGCACGAGCGATTATCAGGCTCGGATCGATCGCCGCGATCTCGTCGCGGACGCGCAACTCCCACGACACCTCGTCGAGGTCGGCCGGCTTGTTCGGACGCGCTACCGCCCACGCGCGCCGGTCGATCTGCTGCACCACCTCGACGCTCGGCGCCGATCCCCCGTGCGCCGACGACCACTCCGCGATCAGACGCGCGCGGTTCGCTTCGATCTGCGCCGACCGGCGCGAGAGCGGGCGGACGGCGCCGGCAAGTTCGGCGATCTCGCCCGCGTCGTCGAGTCTGTATCCGTGGCGCGCAAGCGCGGCGATCCACGCGGGGTCTGTGCGGGCGGCAAGCTCGCCCTCGGCGTTGATGACGGTGTGCAGCTTCATCGCGACGCGCGAGTCGAGGTTCGACCACTTGCCGTCCGCGCCGAGCACCTTGATGGTCAGCCACAGGTGGCGATGGATGTGCGGGTCGAGCGCCCGCGATCGGCGGTGCTGCAACTCGACGACCTCGATGCGCGTGATCTGCTCGCGAATGAGCCCACCATGCCCGCGCCGCGCATTGAGCTCGGTCTGCCAGGTGAGCAGGATGCGCTCGCGCAGCCGGTCTTGCAGCGCCTCGAACTCGCCCGCGAGCTCGGGATGCAGCAGCGCCGCGATGCTGTACGACTTCGGGTGATTGAGAGTCCCGTCGAGCAGCAGGTCTGCGTCAGGGCTCAGCCGCTGGTGTCCTCGCTCCTCCCCCGTGATCGGGTCGTGCCCGGTGAGCCAGACACGAAGTCCGCCGGCCGTGAGTTGGTCGGTCGTGATCACGCCGTTGTCGACGATGAATCGAGAGACGGTGGAATCGGATGCTGCGCCATACGCCTCGAGCGCCTCGACGCCCGTCGAGCAGGGCATGTGCGCGTCACATGTGCCCTCGAGAGCGTACGAGATCGCGTGCCGAACCCCGCGGGAATCGACACCCCTCTTCCACCGCTCCAGACCTCCGCGCATGGCGCCAGAGTAGGCTAGGTTTTCGCGGTTATCCAGGGATTTTTGCGCGTTGCAGGAAACTGTAGCCAAGCGGTTTCAAAGGGCGTCGCCCACCGTGGGTGCCTGCGTGCATCGCGGCTCTTTCGTTTCTGCGGTCCCTCGCGTCTTTGGTGTGTCGGGAGCGTTCCGGACGTGCTGTCGACGGCGCGTCATTGTCGTCGGGCGTCCATTCGGAGCCTTTCGGCTCGGCATGTGTTCTCGGCGGCGTGGCGGAATGTTCGCCCTCGATAGGGAACGTCGACGACGTAGCTTGCTAGATGTCCAGATCCACCAGCCGTGTGCCGTCCCAGCTCCAGTAGAGAGCGCCCTGGAACTGGCTGGACTTACTCACGGCGCCGTCCCGCTCCTTAAGCTCCCGCGTGAGTGGAGACAAGCTCCATTCCTTTCCCTCGAACAGAACCTTAGAGTCACTTACGACCTGCGCAACGATCGAGGGGTTCGGAACGTACTGGAGGGTCTCACCGATCAACTGGTTCAGTATCTGGCGAGAGTCGAACTGCGAACTGTCGCCTTGAACCTGCGCCCAGTTGCTGCCGTGCGTGAACTTCTGCGGGATGCGCAGGATGTCCTTCACGAGCATTCCAATCATGTACTGCTGTCGTTCCAGTATCGATGCGGCGTCCCATGCGTCCCGATCGACAACGTGGTTCTGCGCGACCTGCAACCCGGACTTGGCCGAGTACAGGGATTTCTTCTCGGCGAACGACCTGTTCCCAAGCTCTTGGTTGTGACGGATGAGAGTGATGTTGCCGATGTTGTTCACCAGATCCTGGTGAATTTGGTCTGCAGAGCCGCCGAGGGCGCTGCGCCATTGCGAGCTCAACTTTTGCGGCATGATGTGCTCGAGCTGGAGATGAGCGTCGTCCCATGCGGGTCGGGACTTTGTGAGCAGTTCCTCGGCCAAAGACAGCAGGAGCCGCGGATAGTTCCTGGATCTGCCCAGGTTGTAGAAGTTCATGCTCACTAGCCTTACGCCGAGTTCGTCGTCGTTTGGGAGGCGCAATGCGTACTCCTGCGACGACAGCTGAGCGAAGAGCGTTTCGGTGAGACTAGTCGATGCAATCAGGTCTCCCAATCGTGCACCAAGCGCAGGGAAGAACTTGTTCTCTGCCTGGGTGATGCCAAGCACGCGCCGTCTCAGCAAATAGGTCCGCACCGCAATCAGAACGCTCTCTACCTGTGCGTCCGAGAGCTGACCTGACTCCCACGCTCCGAGTACCTCTGTGAGGTACGAATACGCGGGCGCAACTCCAATTACGTTGAGGTCGAAGATAGTCTGGTCGATGCGGGGGACGCCAGTCGACTCCAGGCCGCACGCGAGGGCGTACGGACGCGAGAATCGTACGAAGTCCTGAAAGAGATCCTCTACATGCCGGCCGCGAGTGATTTCCTTAAACAGGGAGTAGAGCTCTTTATAGTTGTTTTCTCGCGCTACTTTGAAGCTCTTGTGCTGATCAGCTTGCATCCAGTCCCGCAGAAACTCGGAAAGCCGTCCAGGCAGTCGCTTCTCGAGCGTTAGCCAGAATTCGTTGTACAGCGCGGTTTGCTCCCGCGAGTTCTTCCCCATCAAGAGGTAGTTTCGCGCGAGATCGGCAAGCGAAAGCGGCTGCCCCAGCGAGTTCATCGACTCGAATATTTCCTGGGGGTTCTCCCACGGGTTGCGGTCTGGTTCTAGCTGAATCGAGATCGTGCTGAACTTCATCAGCCCTCTCTCGAGGAAGCCTTTCTTGTCCGTGTCCGTAAGCGGGTCGATCGCTCTTCGGAAGAACATGTAGTTCTGATAGACCGTCGAGTTCTTCTGGTCACCGGGAATCTCGTGGCGCAGCGCAAGAAGCTTGTACGCCTCCCAGTCTGACTCGACCTGCTTCAGCTTGATTTTGAACTCGGTCCCTTCGCCCGCACGATCGTTTTCCAAGAATCGCTTCTGAATAGTCTCCTGATACTCCGCGTCGTCGATGCTGTCGCGAAGAGCCATCAACAGCAGCATCGTTGTTGTTATGCGCTGTTGGCCATCCGTGAGAACGTACCTCGCCGGTACACCGAACCCAGCATCTTCAACGACATAGACGATGCTCCCGAAGAAATGCTCAGTCTTCGCCCCTCCAGCATTCGAAGACGCCACCTTCTGAACATCCGCCAGAAGCACCTTGCAAGTGTCCGTTGACCACTCATAGTTCCGCTGATAGGGCGGAATGAAGAAAGTGACGTCGTTGCTCGACAGCGAGTCGAGTAGGTATGTCGGAGTCGCCTTCACCACTATCTCCTTGACGTGAGGGGGCTTCGTGCTTTCGCCCTACATCGATACCGACGTTGGCAGGCGAGGTGGGCGCGGGTGCGCGCGCCCTTGGTACCTTATCTGTCCGCTGAAGACGGGCTAGCCAGACCTCGATGACGAATCGACCATTTTGCGCCCCGCGGGCTCCTACGTCTTGTCCAGAGCGACCACAGTGTCGTAGAGGCCGATCTTCTGCAGTCCGTCGTGCGACGCGATGCCGGTGTATGAGAGCGACGCGTCCTCGTAGCGCCGGAATGCGAAGACGGCCTGATTCATGTGGGCCGCGTTGAAGACGCCGAGGGAGACGAGCAGGTCGAAGTCCTCGACGGTGAGGCCGGTGACGGAGCGGAAGAGCCCAGGTTCGAGCTTGGTGATGACGTCCTTGAGGGTGTTCTCGCGGTAGTCGGTGAGGTACATGAAGGCGGGGATACGTGTGGCGAACTTGATGAGCTTCTCCTGGATCTGCTTCCGCTTCGACTTGTACTCCTTCTCCTCGTCCGTGAGCTCCTTCTTCTCCTTCGGGGTGACGTTGTCGCCCTTCGTCTTCTTCGTGTTCTTCACCGACTCGGACTTGTTGACGACCGTCTCGAAGACCTCGGAGCCGAGCGCGCGGAAGCCTTCGATATTCATGACAGCCGCCATCGCCTTGTCGTTGCCCATGATCTTCTTCAGCGTGTCGTTGTCGACGTTGACGAGGATCGCGGACTCCCACTTTCGGGCCAGGAGCGTCGCCGAAGTGCCGGCCATCGCGATATCGAGGATGCCGCCGGCATCGACCTGCGTCATGTTCGCGCCGTCGTAGGCGAGGACCGGAAGGAAGGAAACAAGCTCTTCGACGGCCTTCTCCGGGTTCGGCTCCTCGGGCGACAGTCCGATTCCGTAGTCGGAGAGCTGCTGCAGCGCGCGGGTCGGTGCGAAGTCGAAGACGAAGCACGCCGGCTTGACGACTTCCTCCTCCGACGGGTCGTCGCCGTTCGGGTTCCTGATTGACCACGGCGACTGGACGCGGAACGCTGCTTGGAAGTAGGTCTCCGGGGACTTGAGATTGCGAAGCATGAGGATCGACGCCCACTGCGCGACCGTGACGCCAGTTGTTAGTTTGCCGCAGGACAGCGTGATCGTCTTCGTGTCGACGCCGTTGCCAATGGCAGTGCGAACTGGGGGGAGCGCCTCGAGACCGATGCCCGCACCTGGACCGGCGACGTTCAGGACGGTGTACTGCCCCCAGTAGGGCACGTTCTGCTTCTCTGCGAGGAGGTTCGCCATCGCGTGACAAGCGGCGACGTTCGGCAGAAACCAGAAGGAGTGCTGGAGGTACGGCATCAGCCGCACGTCGGAGTATGGGAAGGGTGGGCGGGTGCCGCCCTTCATCGCGTCGAGCGAGGTCGGCAGGTGCTGACCGCGGATAATGTCGAGCCATTTCTGCACGTCGTCTTTGTGCTTGAAGGCGGCGTTCGATCCGACTCCGGTCGCGGCGAAGAACGCGTTGAGGTCGAACTCGTCGAACTCGCCCTCACGGGCCACCGCAAGCAGCTCATCCGGCATCTGATAGGTGAGGAGTCGCATCTCCGGCAGGGCTGAGTAGGGGTTCAGGGTGTCCGGATGCTTCGCGGCGTACGCGGCCTTGGCTCGCTGCTCGTCGGTGTAGGTCCAGTTGAAGATCTGCTCCTCGATGAACTCGCCGGTCGCCAGCGCCTTGAAGGGTGTGCCGGAGAGGTAGAGGTAGGCGCGGGTAGTGATCGGCAGGAAGTCCTTCTCGTCGCTGCCGAGCTCATCGAGCTCTTCGTCGAAGGTCTCCAGGCCCTCGCCGTACTCCCCGGCGAGCTCCTTCTTCGCTTCCTTCTCGTCCTCGCCCTCGAAGAGCTCCTTCGCACTGTCGCGCCAAGCGCCGTAGTGGTACTCGTCGAAAATCACGAGGTCCCAGTTGACCGCGTGAATCCACTCGTTCTTCGGTTTGATGAGCCCGGTTGCCTTGTCGCGGCCAAGGAGGTCCTGGAACGATCCGAAGTAGACGAGCGGCTTCTTCTTGTCGACCTTGGACGGATCGACCCCGGAAGACTTCGACACGTACTGCCAGCCATCGAAGTCCTTATGCGAAAGCAGATCCGTCGCCCAGGCGTCCTCGACGGCCGGCTTAAAGGTGACCACGAGCACGCGGGTCGCGCCGAGCGACTTGGCGAGCTGGTAGCTCGTGAAGGTCTTGCCGAAGCGCATCTTCGCATTCCAGAGGAACCGCGGCACCGCGTGCATGTCCTCCTTCCAGAGCGAATGAAAGTAGTCGCGGGTCTTCTCCACGGCTCGCCTCTGCTCCGGGCGCATCGGGAAGGTCTCGTGGTGCGTGCCGGACACCGACTCGCCGGTGCGCAGCTCGGTGATCGCGGTCAGCACGTCTACGACCGTGCACTCCATCCACTCCAACGTCGGGTTCCCGAAGCCCTTCGCCTTCAGCCGCTCCCGCACGTCGAAATCGCGGAAGAAGGTGCCGTCGGCGCGCAGCGCCGACTCGTCGACGTCGATCGTGTAATTAGTCACCGCCGCGGTCTTCACCTGCTGCGCGACCCGCGACTTCACGTCCTGCGTCGTCTGCCCAACCTTGAGCCAGCCCTTGTGCGGCGCGTCTTGAATCGCGTATGCGTAGATGCGGAGCTGCCCCTCGGGCCGCTCCGGCATCAGTTCATCGAGCGACTTAGTCATCCGCACCTTCGTCGTCTACAAGGTCCGCTGCCTTGTCGTCGTGCTCGGCGACCTGCGACTCGATGAAGGCGATCTCCCCGGGCGTCAGGCCGTATCGCTCATAGAGCTTGGCGTCGGTCCAGTCACCGGCGAGACCGATGTCAGGCACGAACCCATAGACGGACTTCGAAGCGTCCTGCGTCGGCTTGCGAAGCGAGACGAGAAAGCGAACGAACCTCGTGCGCAGGTAGCCCGCGTACCGATTGGCGTCGGCTTCCGACTTGAAATGTCCCGCAACCAAGTACGTCTCAGTGCATGCGGTACCTGGAGGCGCCACGATCGGCTTGCTTAGGAACTTCGTTTCGATCGCAGCACTCGTACCCTGAGCACGCGTCATTAGTACCTTCCACTCATCCACCCACGCAGCATTCGCAGGGATTTCAGCCCGCTCAATGAACGCGGTCCGTTGATTCGCATAGAGCTGGACGGGCGACTTCAGCCCGGCCCCTGAAGCCTTGCCCTTGAAGTTGCCGACGAGCCCGAACGGCTTTCGACTCGACACTCGCGAGTCGGTCGTCGGCTCTTTCTTGGCGAGGACTTTCTCGAGGATCGGCACCGCCTGATTCCATCGGACAAGAACGTCGAAGGCGTCAAGGTACCGCTCGGCGGGCGCTCCAACAGGCTGGCCGTCCCACATCGTCTGGACGGTGCACGGTCCGTCGTAGTCACGCTCCCATAGGAAGTAGGAGATGCCGCCGCGGATCTTCACACCAGGAAATGCCTCGTACAGCTTCGGGTAGTCGACGATGCTCCGCATCCGGTGGTCGCCGAGCATTCGCTCGCGATATTCGTCGAGCCCCTTGCCGCCGGCGAACCACCGCGACGGGGTGACGAAGACCGCGTACCTCGGGTCGAGGTCGAGTGCCTTCTCGACGAACAGCTGGTAGATCGGTGCCGCGCTGGTGCCGAACCCGCCGTCGCTGAGCTGATACGGCGGGTTCCCGATGATGACGTCGAAGTGCACGTCGGCTCCAAACAGGTCGGCGACGAGCGTCTTCACGTCGTCGGTGTGGATGAAGGCGTAGGCGTGCGACTCGAGGTCGTCGCCGCGGGCGTACCCGGCCTCGTTCGCGCCGCAGTACTTGCAGCGCCCGGTGCCGACGATCTCGACGGTGATCTCGCCTAACTCGGTCGGATGGACCTGCTTCTCTTTCTTGCGGCCGACCCAAGTGTGCTCGGTACGCTCGAACCAGATGTTGCCGTCCTCAGTCGTGAGCGACTTCGCGATCGAATGCTTGCCGTTCGCCCACTTCGAGCAGTAGAGGCTGCGCCGCGCCAGCATCGCGGTGAGCTGCGTGATCCCGATGCCGAAGACCTGCTTCGTCAGGATGTGATCGACACGGTCCATAAGGTCCGGGATCGTCGTGGCGAGCCCGTCCGTGAGTCGACTGGTGATCTCGCGGAGGAACACGCCCGACTTCGTGAACGGGTCGAGGAAGGTGACCGTCGGATCGGCCCAGATGCTCGCCCCGCCGTTCGTCTCCGCCCACGCCGTCTCCAGCGTGTCTAGCATTCGGTTCGCGAACTCCGGCGGCGTGAACACCTCGTCGTTTGACAGGTTCGCGATGCAGGTGAGCACGTCCGGGTTACGGCCGCGGAGCGAAAACGATGCCTGGCTCATGCGGCCAGCTCCTCAACGGTCATCGCCGGATACTCCTTGGTTGGCGTGAAGATCTCGTGCTCCTCCAGGTGGTCCCACAGTGTGCCCTGGAAGGAGGCGCGCTGGGTGAGGCTGTCGTATCGGAAGTCGCGGCGTTGGTACTTTCCCTTGCCGAGATAGCCCCACTCGGGGAACACGATCGGATGTCCGTGGGTGTCCGGGGTCGTGCCGACCGTCGTCATGGTCAACGCATCGCCCTGGACCACATTCGCGGCAAGCACCCTCTCGGCGGCGGTGTACCAGGTGTCAGCTGGCGCGAGTCCGAGATAGTTAGAGAACACTTCGGTGAGGTTCGCGCGGCACTCGGCGGCGTTGTCGGCGAGCAGCTCGATGCCGTAGATGCACATGAGCGCGAAGAGGGCCTGATGCCGACGCTCGAAGTCGGACTTGCCATAGCGTCGCTCGACGGTCGCGAGCTTCCTCTTGATTATCGGGACGAGGAAGTTGCCCGAGCCGCATGCCGGTTCTAGCACGCGCGAATCGATTCGCTCCGACTCCGCCTTGACGAGGTTCAGCATGTCCTCGACCATCCAGGGCGGCGTGAACACCTCGCCGTGGTCGGCGACGCGCTGTTTCGACCTCACGAGAGGCGCGGAACTAGGGTCGTCCCCCACTGGTGCCTCCTTCCTTCGCACGAAATTGTGTTGCCTGCGCTGCTCCAACCTACCGATCGTGAGCGACATATCGCACGGTTAGCGCACGTCCGCTCGCGCAGCACGACATCCATCGAGAGTCGGCGCCGGCTACCGCCCTGAGCGCGGCCTCTCGGTCTTGGTGTCCGTCGCTGCTGTCGAGAACGCACCGCGCTAGTCTGGCAGCGACGATGGTGGTTTCTGGGGGAGAACGACGACGTTGATCGGACGATCGAAGCGGATTCGCGTGCCTGGGGTTCCGGCGGACTTCCGCGTGCCGCCAGACTGGCCGAGCCCGACCGACAAGTGGATCCGCGACAACGCACTCTGGCATCCGCCCGAGGGCTGGACCCCGGTCCCAGCCGCCACCGCGGCACCGCCGGCGTGGCGCTACTGGGTCCCCAACAAGCTGTGGGCACAGACGACGGGGGCGCACTACCGCTCGATCGCGATCTGGGCACGTCTCTCAAACTTGTGTGCGGCGCTGTGGCTCGTCGCCCTCGCTGCGAGCGCGTTCCTCGGGTCCTCGCCGATGCTCCGGATCGTCGGGTGGTCCGCAGCGGTGGCGTCGCTTGCCTTGCTCATCGTTCACGAGTCCTTCAAGGCGCACATGTCGAAGAAGCTGCTGGCACAATTCGAAACTTTGGCGCAACACGGCCGGCAGCAGAGACTCACCCGCGAGTACCAGCGATATCTCACGGCGATGACATGACGCTGGACGAAGCGCGCGCCCACCTCGGGGTCTCTGCGGCCGCAACCGTCGACGAGATTCGTGACGCGTTTCGGCGTCGAGCGCGGGCGCTGCATCCTGATCTTCATCCGGATGCCGACGATGCGGCACGAGCGCGGCTCGGGCAAGAGTTCCACAACGCACGCGAAGCCCGCGACATCCTGGTCCGCTACATCAGCAACCCGCTGCGGAAGCGCGCGCCCGTGCCACCCGAGCAGAAGCCAGCTCATCCCTCGACGGGTCCGCGCACTGGTCCCCCTGAGCCTGCAGAGTCCAAACCATCCACGCGGACGCCACCTCGAGTCACGATGCGCTTCGATGAGTTCGTCGCATGGACGGATGCGGCCGGATTCGGCCAAGGGGCTCGATCACCTCGCTACGTGGACTGGACGCGGATCATCGTCTGGACTGCACTCGGTCTCGTCGTCGCTGCACTCGTTGGCGGGATGACTCTCGCCGCCAACTCGATCTGATCGATAGGTTGATCACGTGCCATCGCCCGCGTTCCGCCTCCGCGCAGGTGACATCGTCACGCGTGCAGACCTCGTGGTGGAGTATGGCGGAAGTGTTCAGTCCGGCGGCATCGTTCCGAGCAACACCTCCAACTCCGTCTTCGTGTTCACGGACCCAGCCGAGGGCACCCAGTTTGGCTACGTCTACGACGGCTTCTCCCCAGACGGGACTGTCTTTCACTACACGGGCGCCGGGCGCGATGGTGACCAGAAGCTCAGTGGCAGCAACTCGCCGATCCTGACCCACGCTGCGAAGGGACGATCTCTCCATGCGTTCAGCGCTGCGGGCGTCGTGGCGGGGTCGAGCACAAAGCTCCAGCGATACATCGGTGAGTTCATCCTTGACCCCGCTTTGCCGTTTGAGCGCATGCCCGCGCTCGATCGTGGCGGAGCTCTGCGGACGGTTCTCGTCTTCCGACTACTGCCCGTGAGCGTGATCCCCGATGACATCGTTGAGCTCGTGGGGTACTCCGGAGTGGCGCGCGAACCGCACGCCATTTCTGTTCCCGTCGAGATCAACTCCACCGAGTTCTTTGAGACGGCGGATCGGCTCGGTGGGCTGGCGGTGCGACGCGAGTCACAGCTTGTCGACGAATTCATCGCACATCAAGTCGGGCACACATTCTCGCGTTGGGCAATCAACCTCCCGAACGAACGGACCCGACTACTCACTGACATCTACGATGAGGCCGATCACACGCTCTACGAAGCGAAAGCAATGGCCGGTCGCTCAGACCTCCGTATGGCGGTCGGCCAGCTCTACGACTACCGCCGGCACGTGCACGTAAACGATCTGCGCTGTTCGGTCCTGCTCCCCGAACGCCCCACCGCCGACCTCCGAGATCTCCTTCTGGATGCCGGGCTGGGGCTTGCCTTCCGCGAACAGGCGGGCTTCGCGCTGGAACCACCGCGCGCCGCAGGTCAAGGGTAGCGGTGGGATGACACGACGATTCGACGTCGTAGGCGCGGTCATCGTGAGCGAAGGCCGGGTACTTGCCGCGCAACGGGGCCCGAGCGCAAGCCTGCCAAACATGTGGGAGTTCCCCGGCGGCAAGATTGAGCACGGCGAGTCGCCGCGAGTTGCCCTCGCCCGCGAGATTCGTGAGGAGCTGCTCATCGACATCACGGTCGGCGAAGAGGTTGTCTCAACGACTCACGAGTACGAGTTCGGCATTGTGACGCTCACTACCTTCTACTGCGAGCTCTTGTCGGGCGTTCCTCGGCTGACCGAGCACGCTGCGATGTGCTGGCTAGCGCCGAGCCAGCTCCTGTCCGTCGAGTGGGCGCCAGCCGACTTGCCCGCGGTCGATCGCATTCGCTCAGATCTTCGAGCGGGATAGCCCGGCGCCTCCGTCAGTGCTCCTCAAGAGCTGTCCGGCTCCGGAGTTGCGCAGCGGGATCCGCCGCGACCTTAGCGGCGAATCGCGCTCCACGCCATCGCGACCTCACGACTCAACTCTGCCCTCGCTCCGACAATCAGCCACGAACGCGATCGAGCGCGCCGCAGTGCTCGTCGTCGAACAGCTGCTAAGCGACGCGCGCCAGCGCGGAGTCTGCAAGGAGTGAGCGGCGAGAACGGAGGCGCGATCGATCGCTACACTCTCGGCGTCGGAGGGAGGGCGCCTCCACGCCAACGGCAGTTGACGACGTTTTCCGTCATCTATCCACATCTGTCGTCGGCCGCGTTGACTGCGTCCGACCAGTGTCCGACACTGGCCCGATACTGACCATCAACCCAGAGCGGAGGTCGAGATGGGCACCATCACCCCGTATGAAACGACGAAGGGCCGCCGCTACCGCGTGCGCTACCGCAAGCCAGATAGCACCGAGGCGCAGAAGCGCGGCTTCACGACGATGCGCGAAGCGCAGCTCTACCTCTCGATGGTCACGGTGTCGAAGTCGAAGGGCGAGTACATCGATCCCGTCGCGTCGCGCGTGCCGGTCCGGATGTTCGCCGACAGCTGGCTGCGATCCAAGCAACCGCCGATGTCGAAGCCTTCGTACTACATGACGCTCGATCGGGCGTGGAAGAACCACGTCGCTCCGGTCTGGGCAGACAGGGAGATCTGGTCGATCCGGCGCTCTGAAGTTCAGGATTGGGTGTCAGAGCTCGCGACGCAGAAGTCGCGCACGGTCGTTCTTCGCGCGCTCGGCGTCCTCGCCGGCATCATCGATGTCGCCATCGATGATCGTCGCCTCACGAACAATCCGGCCCGCCACATACGGAATCTCCCTCGAAACGGCCCGGGCAAGCGCCGCGTCTACCTCTCACATGACCAGGTGGCGACCCTGGCGGCGTGCTCGGCGCATCCGACGATGGTCTTGACGCTCGCCTACACCGGGCTGCGCTGGGGCGAGGCCACCGGGCTGCGGGTGCGCAGCGTGAACCGGCTGCGTCGACGCTTCGTCATCGAGGAGAACGCGGTGATGATCGCCTACGAGATCCACGTGGGCACACCCAAGACCCACGAGAAGCGCTCGGTCCCCTACCCCGAGCGTCTCGCTCCGATGATCGAGCAGGCCTGCGCCGGCAAGGGTCCGGAAGGGCTGCTCTTCGGCGACGGCGTCAACCACATGCGCAACTCCGGCAGTCAGGGGTGGTTCGCGAACGCGGTGAAGCGCGCGCAGATGATCGATCCATCAATCCCCCGGCTCACGCCGCACGACCTCCGTCACACCGCCGCATCGCTCGCGATCAGCTCGGGCGCCAACGTGAAGGCCGTGCAGCGGATGCTCGGCCACGCGTCGGCGGCGATGACGCTGGACACCTACGCCGATCTCTTCGACGACGATCTGGATGCCGTCGCAGCACGCCTCAACGACGCCATGCCATTGGTGGCGCTGCCGTCCGGACCGCAGACCCGCTACGCCCGACCGACGTAGGCCGCAGAGAGAGCAGATTGCTCAGCTTTTCGACGAGGCACAAGACGCCCGAGATGCTCGATTTCGGCGTTTCAAGACGTCGAACGAAGCGTCGTGGAGGGCCTCGTTTCTGGCCCAGATCTGCCCTCGGAGTTTTCAGAATGCGGCCAAAAAGCGGCCAAAAACGCATTCTGGGTGGTCTGACCACAGAAGAAATACCTGATCAGAGAAGAAAAACAGGTGTGCCCCTGGAGGGACTCGAACCCCCAACCGTTTCCTTAGGACGGAACTGCTCTTCCATTGAGCTACAGAGGCTGGCAGGTCTCAGTCTATCGACCGCCGTGGCGGCGCCGGCTCAACGCCGACGCCGCCAGACACCCAGGCACATCAGGGCCGCGGACCCCCGCCTCCACCGGGCCCGCCGCCCATCCCACCGGTCACACCCGAGCCTTCCGTCACACTGCCGGCCTCAGCGCCATCAACCGTCACCGTGTACGTCGCACCGTCGGCAACCCCAGCCCCGCTGTAGAACACGGCACCAAACTCGACACCAGCGACGAACGAAGCGATCACCGTTCCCGAACCGTCCACGATCTCGACGGTCTGCCCCGCCGAACCCGAGACCGTCCCCGCCGCCCACAGCTGCGAACCCGCAGGCGTGTTCAGTACACTGCCAGCGACGAACAGCTCACCCCCGTCGAGCGTCACGGCGCCGTTCGCGTCCACCGCGCCCTGACCTCCGCCCGACGTCGGACCGCTCACAACCGTCGAGCCGCCCGACACCGTGATCGAGCCGTTCGAGTCCAGCCCGTCGCCGACGGCCGTCACCCGCACAGTTCCGCCCGAGATCACGAGCGTCTCGCCCGAATCCGCCATGCCGGCACCACCCCCGCCGCCCTGCCCCGCTGCCGCAGCGGTCCCGCTCGCGGCATTGATGCCATCGTCCGAAACAGTGACGTCAACCGCCCCGCCAGAGATCGCGACATCGGCCGCCTCGAGGCCCTCGACGGCGTCGACCACGGTGACCTCGCCGGCACGAATCTCGAGCACCTGCTCGGCGTGCACACCGTCATCGCCCGACGTCACGGTGAGCGTGCCGCCCCCGATGCCGATCGAGCCGTCGGAATGCACGGCGTCGTCGACCGCGTCGATCGAGACATCGCCGCCGTCGATCACCGCGACGACCCCGGCGCTCACGCCCTTCGGCGCATCATCCGCGGCCGCGCTCGACCCGGCTGTCACCGACACGGTGCCGCCCGAGACGACGACATCCGTCGTCGCGGCGAGGCCGTCGTCACCGGTCCTCGCGGTCACATCGCCGCCCGAGACCACGATGAAGCCCTGCGTCGCGTCCTCGTCGTGGTCGCTCTTGAGAGCATCTCCCCCGGCCTCGACGACGACGGTGCCGCCCTCGATCGACAGCGAGTCCTTGCCGCGCAGCCCGTCGTCGACGGCATCCACCGTGATCTCGCCCGACAGGATCACCAGGTCATCCGTGCTCGCGATGCCGTCGTTGCCGTTGCCCGACACTGCAAGCGCCCCGCTCCCCGAAATCGTGAGGTCGGCGTCGCTGTAGATCGCGGCGTTGGCTTCCGCGGCGTCGACGTAGGCGTCGGCATCCGACACCGCGTTCTGCGAACCGTCGGCGAGTGA
Organism: Microbacterium sp. 2FI; assembly: GCF_005502885.1. Lineage (GTDB taxonomy): Bacteria > Actinomycetota > Actinomycetes > Actinomycetales > Microbacteriaceae > Microbacterium. Next base: position 28,173 of record NZ_SCMR01000003.1, on the reverse strand, counting down.
GATCGCGACATCGTCGGCGCTCGTCACGGTGATCGCGGGGGAATCGGATGCCGCGATCTCGGCGTCGTCGAGAATCAGCACCACCTGGGCATCGTCGGGCGCTGCGACCACGACCTGCCCGTCGAGCGAGCCCGACAGGCGGAAGACGCCGGCGGCGGTGATCGTCACCGTCGACCCCTCGACCGTGACGGCATCCGAGTCGGACGACGCCGACGAACCGCTCAGGTCGATGTCGACCGCATCCGACTCCGACCACTCGTCGTCGTTCACGACGGTGACGTCGGCATTTGCGGCGAGCACCGCCTCGGCGCTCAGCTCGGAATCGACGACAGCCGTCGTCTCGACCGATGAATCCGTCGTCGAGTCGCTCGTCGAGAGCGTCGGCGACGTGCCGGCGACGGTCTGCGTGGCGCAGCCGGCGAGCACGATTGCGGTGAGGGTCAGGGGAACTGCTGCCAGGATCAGGCGGCGACGGGGCATGATGCCTCCTCGGGTCGAGGGTGGTTGTGGGTTCGGGAAGCGTGGACCGGCGCGCGATGCGCCGACGCGAACGGCCCCCGCAGAAGGCGCGCCCAGCGATTCCGCGGCAGGTCGTCGCGCAGTGCCGCGAGCCCGGTGGCGTACTTGCTGACGGTCGCGGGGCGATGGCCGGTGCGCCACAGCATCCGATCGACGGGCGAGGCCGCGGCGCCCGACTTGGTCTCGACGATCGCGAGATCCGGCAGCGAGAATCCGTCGCCATCGGCGCCGGCCCACTCGAGGTCGGTGTCGACCGTCGCGCGCACGGCGCCGTCGGGCGCGAGCAGCGTCGCACGCCGATACCGGGTGATGAGCGTCGCGTCGAGGTCGTGCGCACGCACCGGCGGTACGCCGATCGTCGTGAGGGCGTCGGCGACGGCGTCACGCGCGTCGCCCGTCAGCTCGTCGCGCCGCTCGAGGTCGTACGCGTCACGATCCTTCACAGTGGTGCCGCGCACCCCGCGCGTCTTGATCTCGAGGAATGCCGAACCCGTGTCGAGGTAGCTGCGTGTGCGCAGCTTGAACCGTCGCCGCCGCGGCTGCGCCGCCATGCGGAAGCTCAAGAGGTCAGGCGTGTCGAAGTACACCGACTCGTATGCGAAGTCGCGGGCTCCGTCGATCTCGAGCACGCGCGTGCGCTCGTCGAGGGTTGCCAGCACCGTCGCAAGGTCGGCGCGCGGCACGACGTACTTGCGGTCGACACGCGTGAGGAGGGATGCCGTCGCCACCAGCTCGTCGAGAGCCACGGCGTCGAAGCGGCCGAGGGCGGTCATCGTGCACCTCCGTCGAGGGCGAGCTCGCGGGAGGTTCCGAGAGCGGAAGCGGGGACGGTGGCGCCGGATGCCCGGCCCCCTCGCCCACCCACGCGGTACCGCACATCCACGAGCGTGGTGTCGTTGACGAGGTCGAGCTCCTGCACGATGACGGTCGTCACGGCGCCGCCGAGGCGCTCTTCGAGCTCGGCCCGCAGGTCGGTCTCGTCGCTGACGGCCCGGTCGAGCCGCACCACCTGATGCCGGCTGCGCGACAGCAGCGCCGGGTGATCGGCGCCCCACAGCACCACGAGGATGAGCGCGATGAGTCCGGCGACCGGCCACGGATCCGTCTGCGGCAGGCCCGACAGCAGCCCGATCGCGAGCGCCGCGAAGTAGTAGGCGACCTCGCGCTGCGAGATCTCGGACGAGCGCAGCCGGATGATCGACAGCACGCCGAACAGCCCGAGACCGAGCCCCAGCGCCACTTCGGCCGTGCCGAGGACGGCGGCGACCGCCATCACCCCGACGTTCACGCCGAGATACGCGACGACGAGGTCGCGGCGGTGGTGCCGGCGGTAGTAGATGCCGAAGCTCAGGATGAGGGCGGCTGCCAGATCGATCCCGATCATGATCAGGGCACTGGTGGTCATGGGTTCCTCCTGGAGGGGTAGCTTTCGGTATCCATTCGAGCCGTCGCCGCTATGGGGCTCCTATGACGGGCATCTGCGTCGCTGACGAGTTCTGCGCGCCCGAACACGAATGTGCGCTGCACGCCGTAGCTCGTGACGAACAGCACCGCTTCGGTCGCGATCTTCGCGAGGAGGAGGGGGATGCCGAAGTCCGTCAGCGCCTCGAGCCACACCACGTTCGAGGCCAGCAGGGCGACCGCGAGGACGCCGTAGCGGAGCGCTTGGCCCGGCATCCGTCCCCTTCTCGCATCGCCGAAGACCACGCGCCGATTGACCGCGAAGTTGACCGACGCGCTCAGCACGCGCGCCGCGATGATCGACGGCACGAGAAGCCCGGTGAGCGCCGTCAGCACGAGCAGGGCGATGGTGTCGACGACGAAGGCGATGAGCGACGAGCCCGTGAACAGCGCGAGCGGCAGCGCCACCCGCCACGAATCCGCGACCGGGCGGAAATGACTCGACGCGTTCCCCTCGAGATAGACCGTCGCGATCGGCAGCTCGCGCGCCGCAATGCCGGCGCGCCGACTCTGCAGCAGCACGTTCTGCTCGAACTCGAACCGGTCGCCCCACTGGTCGCGAACCCACGCGAGGTGCTCCGACGGGATGCCGCGCAATCCGGTCTGCGTGTCGGAGAGGCTCCAGCCGGCTGCCAGCCGGAAGATCCCGCGCGCAAGCGCGTTGCCCACGCGGCTCCGCGCCGGCACGGCGCCGGTGAAGCCGCGGCAGCCGAGCACGAGCGCGGGCGCGCCGGCGTCGGCATCGGTCCGCACGGCGTCGGCGACACGCAGGATGTCGCGCGGAGTGTGTTGGCCGTCGGCATCCGCCGTCACGACGTCGTCGCCCGGGTGCGCCGCGAGGATGTGGGCGATGCCGGTCTTGAGCGCCGCTCCCTTGCCCCGGTTCGTGTCGTGGCGGAGCACGGTGGCACCCTCGGCGGCGACCGCGGCGAATACCGACGCGTAGTCCGGGCCGCTGCCGTCGTCGACGATCACGATGCCGAGGGCGGGTTCTGCTGCCACGAGCTCTCGCACCAGACGATCGAGCGCAGGCCCAGGCTCGAAGGCGGGGATGAGCACGATCACGGCGTCACTCCGCGCTCGCGCCGGTCGCATCGGCCGGCGCGATGTAGAGGATGTCGCTCGTCGCGCGCTCGCCGCCGTTCGACGGCTGGTTCACGACCTCGCCGTCGAAGTACAGCGTCGACGATCCGCCGCCGTCGAGGTTGTAGGCGGTCGTCGCGCCGAGGTCGAGCATGATGTCGGCGAGCTCGGTGAGGGTGACGCCGGCACTGTAGCCCTCCTGGCGGCCGTCGACCACGACGAAGACGAGGTGGTTCTCGTCGATCACGCCGACCGCGGTCCGGGGCTGATCGCCCTGGATCGAATGGTTGCCGAAGTTCGTGTCGATCTCCTGCGACTCGATCCCCTCGACCACGGAGCCGTCTTCGACGATCGCGGGGCCGAAGCTCAGCGTGTTCCAGGCGCCGTCGGCGAGCAGTTCGTCGGCGCTCGTCGTCGTCTCGTCGTAGACCTCGACGCGACCGTCGCTGTAGAAGACGAGCCCCGCCCGCGCCGGAGAGTCGCGGTAGACGACGCCGTTGCGGATCACGATGCCGGTGTCGCGGAACCCGTAGTAGTCGCCGTTCACCGCGAACACGGCGCCGTTGTCTGCGGCGATCTCGCTCGTGAGCTCGGTGATGTTCTCGCCGAACTGGTTCTTCGCGAAGGCGCTGCGCAGCGTCGTGGCATCGGTCAGCACAACATCGGCGACGTAATAGGTGACGGTGTCGTCGCCCGAGCCCTCGGTGACGGTCGAGATCGTGACCGAGGTCGCGCCGTCGGAGTACGAGGTGTCGGTGAGGACGGCTTCTGTCGTCGTCGTGGCGGTGGCCTCGGTCTCATCGACCGTCGAGTTCTGCGCCTCGTACGCCGAGACATCGGCGACCTCGACGTGCTCGATGAGGAATCGGTCGGCGGCCCACGCGGCCGCGCCGCCGCCCGAGAGGGCGACCACGAGGCCGGAGGCGATGATGATGCCGCGGGTTCTTCGGTGTCGGTTCTGCTCCATGCTTCATGGATACGCAGCCGACTGAGGCGCATCGTCGGTGCCGGCTATGAGGCGCCGATGGACTTCACGCCGTGGGTCAGAACTTCTCCACCCACTGCGCGCGCCACTCCGGCGGGTCGAACGCCTCGCTCCAATACGCCGTCTCCTTCATGATCTTGCCGTCGCGGAACTCGAAGATGAACACGGTCTCGTACTGCGGGCCGTCGTAGTCGAGGGTCGCCTCGGCGATGACGAGGTCGCCGTCGCTCTGGAGGCGCCGCGGCGTGATCGTCGGCAGCTGCGGGAACGCGCCGTAGATCGCACGCCGGTTCTCGGCGCCTCGCACGCGCTCGCGCGACTGCGGCCAGTCCATCGTCGCGTCGTCGTGGAACAGCTCGTCCATCACCTCGATGCGACGATCGTTGATGCAGGCGATCAGGCGCTCGACCTGTGCCTCGTTCGTGGTGCTCATCTCGGCATCCGTCTCTCCGACGACCCTCACGCGGCGCATCGCATCGTCGGGAATCCGCCCCATCCCCCAACGCCGCGGCGGCGCACTCATCATCCCGCCGCCGGAGCCCGGCGACAAGGCCGTCCCGTGTGCGGTTCACGCGCCCTGCGGCGTGATCACGACCTTCCCCAGCGCACGCCCCTCGCCGTGATGCGTGAGCGCTGCCGCGACCTCGTCGAGCGGGAACGCGCGGTCGATGCGGACGCTCACGTCGCCATCGATCACGCGCTGCGCGAGCGGGCTGAAGTGCTCGGGCCCCTGACGCACCGCCATCACGCCGATGCGCCGGCCGCTCAGCGCCCCGACGAGCGTTCCGAGGGTGAGCACCCGAAGAATCGTGCGACCGGTGCCGCCGACCATCCAGTACCGACCACCCGGCGCGAGCGCGCGGCGGTAGGCGAACACCGACCGCGCGGCGACGAGGTCGACGATGAGGTCGTACGGCCCCGTGGTGGTGAAGTCCCGCGCCCGATAGTCGAGCACGTCGTCGGCGCCGAGCTCACGCATGAACGCGAGCTTGTCGGCGTTGTCGACGGCGGTCACATGGATGCCGGCTGCCCGGGCGAGCTGGATCGCGAACATTCCCGTTCCGCCACCACCGCCGTTGAGCAGCATCCGCTCGCCCGGCTTCGCCCGCGCGACAGCCTGGAGCGCGATCGCGCCCGCCTGCGGGATCGTCGAGGCCTCGATGAGCGCGAGCCCGGCGGGAACCTCTGCGAGGGCGGATGCCGGCACCACCGCGTACTCGGCGAACCCGCCCAGACGCGGCATGGTGTCGCCGTACACCTCGTCGCCGATGCGCCAGCGCGTGACGTCGGCACCGACCGCCACGACGCGGCCGGCGATGTCGGAGCCGAGGATCTTCCGGTGCGGACGCGTCAGCCCGCCGAACCGCGCGTACGCCGGACTGCCGTGCAGGCCCTCCCAGTCACTGAGGTTGATCGAGGTCGCGGCGACCTGGATCAGCACCTCTGTGCTGCCGGGAGTCGGCACGGGCACGTGAGCGAGCCGCAGCCGATCGACGCCGCCGTACCGGTCGTACACGATCGCGCGCATGCCCCCAGTGTGGCGGTGCAGGTGGGTGTTGTCTGCCCGTTCGCGCAACCTCCGTGTTTCGTGGGAATCGGGCCGGATCGCCGTGACACGGTTGCAACGACGCCCGGATCTCGGAATCGTGGCCGGTTCCCTGACCGCAAGCGTAAGGAGAGCACGATGCTGGTAATGACCGAGACCGCAGCCGAGGCCGTGAAGTCGATCGTCGCACGAGTTCCGCAGGCAGCCGACGGCGGTGTGCGCATCCGCGACGCCGGATCCGACGCGGGCTTCGAGCTGAGCGTGGCCGCCGCGCCCGAAGCCGAAGACACCGTCGTGACGACCTCGGGTGCACACGTGTACCTCGACGCCGCAGCGCACGCCGCGCTCGATGAGCGGGTGCTCGACGCAGAAGTGGCCGAAGACGGCTCGGTGCGCTTCGCACTCGCCGACCAGGCCTGAGGGCTTCCGCGGGGCGGGCGTCGCTCTCGGCGCCCGCCCCGCGCTCTGCCCACCGCGCGTGCCCTCATCGGAAGTCGCGGGATGAGTGCTGCACCCCCACCCGCAGATCCTCGAACCGGTCGGCCAGCAGGTTCGTCACTCCCTCGATCGAGCGTTCCAGCATCCCCCGCACGATGAGAGCCGGGGCATCGCGCACGACCCGGCGATAGCGGTTCCACACCCCGACCGAGCAGATGACGTTCACGAGGCCGTGCTCGTCTTCGAGATTGAGGAAGGTGACACCGGATGCCGTCGCCGGCCGCTGCCGATGCGTCACGAGTCCCGCGACCTCGACGCGGCGGCCGCTCTCGTGGCCGCACAGCTCGCGCGAAGTGAGCACGCCGCGGGCATCGAGTCCCGAGCGGTAGTGCGTCATGGGGTGGTCATCGGTCGAGACCCCGGTCGCCCAGAGGTCTGCCGCCAGCCGCTCGTAGCTCGTCGGATCGGTGAACAGCGGCGGCTGCACCGAGACGAGCGAATCGGGCAGGAACTCCGGACGATCCAGCGCCGCCGAACCCGCCAGCCAGATCGCCTCGCGCCGACTGAGACCCAGGCACTCGAAGGCACCGGCCGTGGCGAGCGCCTCGAGCTGTGCCGCTGTCAGGCTCGTGCGGCGCACGAGATCCCGCATGTCGCGGAACGGCCCCTCCGCCTCGCGCGCGGCGACGATGCGCGCGGCGACCCCCGCGCCGATCCCCTTCACCGCCGCAAGCCCGAGCCGCACCGCGAACGCGCCGTCGCGGCGATGCGCGGCGGATTCGTCGGGTGCGTGCCGGTCGAAGAGCCCGACCGGGGGTTGGAGTCGCTGCGTGCACGCGTCGAGGCCGGTGGGGGCGCCGGTGGTCGGCCCTTCGTCTCGCTGCGCTCGCTCAGGGACCTCAGTGTCACCGGTCGCTGAGCGAGGAGCGAAGCGACGAGACGAAGCGCGCTCCCCCTGTTCGAGCACTGCCTCGAGCACCGCCTCGACCCCCGAGGCGTGCAGATCGGGCCGCCGCACCTCGACCCCATGCCGGCGCGCATCGGCGGTGAGGGTCGCGGGCGAGTAGAACCCCATCGGCTGCGCCCGCAGCAGCCCCGCGAGGAACGCCGCCGGATAGTGCAGCTTCAGCCACGACGACGCGTACACGAGCAGCGCGAACGACAGCGAGTGCGACTCGGCGAACCCGAAGTTCGCGAACGCCTGGATCTTCGCGTAGATGGCGTCGGCATCCTCCCCCACGAGGTTGTTCTCAGCCATCCCCTCGTACAGCTTCTCGCGCAGCGACTCGATGCGCTCGACTCCGCGCTTCGAGCCCATCGCCCGCCGCAGCAGGTCGGCGTCCTCGCCGCTGAGCCCGCCGACGGCCATGCCCATCTGCATGAGCTGCTCTTGGAACACCGGGATGCCGAGCGTGCGCTCGAGCACCGCCTTGAGCTTCGGGTGCGGATACGTCACCTCTTCGAGCCCGAGCTTGCGCCGGACGAACGGGTGCACCGCGCCACCCTGGATCGGCCCCGGCCGGATGAGGGCGATCTCGATCACGAGGTCGTAGAACCGCCGTGGCTGCAGGCGCGGCAAGAGCCCCATCTGCGCGCGCGACTCGACCTGGAACACCCCGATCGAATCGGCCCGGCACAGCATGTCGTAGACCGCCTTCTCCTCCTTCGGGATCGTCGACAGCTCCCACTCCTCACCCGTCGCACCGCGCACGAGATCGAAGCAGTATTGGAGGGCGGCCAGCATCCCGAGCCCCAGAAGATCGAACTTGACGAGCCCCATCCACGCCGCGTCGTCCTTGTCCCACTGGATTACGGTGCGGTTCTCCATGCGGGCGTGCTCGATCGGCACGACTTCGCCGACGGGCCGGTCGGTGAGCACCATCCCCCCGGAGTGGATGCCGAGATGCCGCGGCGCCTTCAGCAGCTCGCCGGCGAACTCGAGCACCTGATCGGGGATGTCGTGGCCCGGTCCCGTCGAGAGGGCCGCGCCCCACCCCTCAACCTGCTTCGACCACGCGTCCTGCTGCCCCGGCGAATGCCCGAGCGCCTTCGCCATGTCGCGCACCGCGTTCTTGGGCCGGTACTGGATGACGTTCGCGACCTGCGCGGCCCGCTCGCGCCCGTACTGCGCGTACACCCACTGGATGATCTCCTCGCGCCGATCCGAGTCGAAATCCACGTCGATGTCGGGCTCTTCATCGCGCAGCGACGAGAGGAACCGCTCGAACGGCAGGTCGTACGCGATCGCATCGACCGCGGTGATGTCGAGCAGATAGCAGATGGCGCTGTTGGCGGCCGAGCCGCGCCCTTGGCACAGGATGCCGCGGCGCCGCGCCTCTTGCACGATGCCGTGCACGATGAGGAAGTACCCCGGGAAGTCCTTCAGCTCGATCACCCCGAGCTCCTTCTCGATGCGCGCGCGATCCTTCGACGAGAGGTCGGGGTACTTCCGCGGCACCGCCTGCCACACCAGGTGCCGCAGCCACGACATGGGGGTGTGCCCCTCGGGCACCTCCTGCTTCGGCAGCGCGGGCTTCACGCGCCGGAGCGGAAACGCGAGCTCGTCGGCGAGCGTCACGGTGCGGGCGACGGCATCGGGATGCCGCACGAATCGCTCCGCCATCTCGGCGCCCGAGCGCAGGTGCGCGCCGGCGTGCGCCGGAAGCCAGCCGTCGAGCTCGTCGAGGCCGCGATTCGCGCGCACGGCGGCGACCGCCGCGGCGAGCAGCTGCCGGCGCGGCACCGCATAGTGCACGTTGTTGGTGGCGAGGAGCGGCAGCCGACGCTCGCGAGCGAGGGCCGCGAGCACCTCGTTGTCGCGCGTGTCGAGCGGATTGCCGTGATCGATGAGCTCGACGTGCACGGCGTCGTGCCCGAAGAGGGCGACGAGCCGGTCGATCTCGACGCCGGCGGCGTCCGCGGCGGCGTGCCCGGCGCCTGACGCGAGTGCTCGCCGCACGGCGCCCTTGCGGCATCCGGTCAAGACGACGACGTGGTCTCTCGTGGCCGCCGCGAACTCGTCGAGGTCGTAGAACGGACGCCCCTTCTCGGCGCCGCGCAGCTGCGCGCGGGTGATGGCGCCCGCGAGCCGGTGATACCCCTCCTCGCCCCGGGCGAGGACGAGCAGGTGCGCCCCGACGGGGTCGGCCTCGCCGTTCTGCCGCGCCGGAAGCTCGAGCGAGAGCTCGGCGCCGAACACGGTGTGCAGCGCGAGCGACTCTGCGGCCTCGGCGAAGCGGACGATCCCGTAGAAGCCGTCGTGGTCGGTGACGGCGAGCGCGTGCAGGCCGAGCCGCTCGGCCTCTTCGGCGAGCTCTTCGGGAGAGGATGCCCCGTCGAGGAACGAGAACGACGTGTGCGCGTGCAGCTCGGCGTACGGGATCGCGTCGGCCGGGCGCTCGATGCGCGGCGCGACGTACGGCCCGCGCTTGCGCGACCAGGCCGGACTGTCGCCGCCATCCGCTCCCGCGGGCGGACCCCCGGGCCGGCGGCGATCGCTCAGCAGCCGCTCCATCTCGGACCACGGCACCGACGGGTTGTGGAAGCCCATCAGACCCCCTCGGGAACGCGCTCAGTCATAGCTCGCCTCCGCCGTCCAGACGCCGTCTTCGCACACCAGCAGCCACGCGGCGCCGTCGGCGTCGACCACCTGGAACCGGTGCGCGCTGCGCGAGCGCGCGGCATCCCATCCCCGCTCGATCACCGGCCACGGACCCGCCCACGCCTCGATCCGCCGCCGCCTGCCCCCCTCGATCAGCTGCGCCGGCACCGCCGAGACGCTCCCCCGCTCGTCGACGTCGACCGGATCGCCGCCGAGCGAGCGCACCTCGGCCGGCAGCGGCTCGGCGAACACTGTCGCCGGCAGCGGATCGGGAAGGCTCCCCGGCCACGGCCGCGCCCGGTCGGCGGCGATCCCCGCGCGCCCACGCTCGTGCCGATCACCCCACGGCACGAGCACCTGCCGCTCGGCGAGCCACCGTCCGCCCCCGATCGCGGGCGTCAGCACGCCCCGATGCCCGAGCATCGCCTGCACCCGCGAGAGGGCGTGGTGCACCCGTTCTTCGGGCGCGGATCCGAAGATCGCGGGGGCGTGGTGGGATGCCGCATCAACCGCCTCGGGAGAGATCCGCACGAGCGTCACGCCGCTGCGCAGCCGGGCTGTTCTGTCAGGTACAGCTGGTGTGCCCGGCTCGCCCACGTCTTCCGCGAGCTGCCAGCGCACACGATCGACGACGGCCGCCGCGTCGAACGAACCCGGATGCAGCCACACCCGGTCGCTCCGCTCACCCCGATCCCCCACGAGCACGACCCGCAGCTCGGTGCACACGAGGTCGACAGCGCCGAGAGCTGCCACGAAGTCGTCGGCGGCCACACGCATCGCGAACGCCACCTGGTCGGCGATCTCGAGCGGCGGCTCGAAGGCGACCTCGCGGTGCAGCTCGGGCGGCGGTGTGCGCGGCTCGACCGGACGCGAATCGCGACCGCCCGCCAGGGCGTGGAGACGGATGCCGCGCTCGCCGAACCGCTCGCGAACGCGGTCGGGCGGCATCGCGGCGAACTCTCCCAGCGTCTGCACGCCGAGCCGGGCGAGAAGCCCGACGAGGTCGGGGGCTGCCGGGGCCATCCCCCGACCGAACGACGCGGCGTCGAGCACCGCGATCGACAGCGGCGCGAGGAAGCCCGCAGCCCCGCCGCCGGGCACGACGAACACCGGCTCGCGGTCGCTCGTGCCGCCCTTCGCCGCCTGCTCGGCGGTGAAGGGTCCGTCGGCGATCCCCGCCCGCACCCCGTCGAGCCCGAGGTCGCGGAGCGTGGCGAGCAGCATGTGCGCCGCCTCAGCCTCGCCGCCGTAGTAGCGGGCAGGACCCCGCGCCCGCAGCGCGCACAGGCCCGGGCGCACAACCTGCACCCCCGGCACCCGCTCCTCGATGCGCGCGACGACCGGGGCGAACGCGCGATGATCGCGTGCAGCATCCGCCGCCACGATGCGCAGCCCCGGGCATCGCGCCTGCGCGTCGCGACGCCTCTGGCCGCGACGCACCCCCTCGGCCCGCGCGGACGCCGAGCACGCGACGACGAGGTTGCGCTCGACCACCGCGACCGGGGCGGCGGGCAGGACATCAGGCGACACGGCACCCACCGCCGTCACGGGCCAGTCGGGGAACCACAGCACGAGGCTCCGCACGGGAGACTCCAGAGCCATCTCAGCCCGCCGCCCGCGCCTCGATGCGCGTGAACTCGAACTGATCGCGCACGATGGGCTCGGGCGCCGCGGCGATGTGGCCCGCGGCATCGGGCAGCAGCAGCCGCGCGCGCCGGGGCCCCGGCCAGCGGCGACTGGAGGCGCTGATCGTCACGTCGCGGCCGGCGAGGTACCCGTGGCCGCGCCCGACTCCCGACCACGCCGGCTCGGAAGTCTCGAGCGTCGCCTCGGCCTGCGGCCACGGGCCCTGCACGAGCAGCACGGCGCCGCGATCGCGCAGGCGCGCCGCCAGCCGCGCGACCTCGCCGTCGGCCGCGCGCCCGACCGGACGCACCGCGACGACCGGAAGCACCTCGGCGACGGTCGAGGTGACCGCGAGCCACCGCGCACCCGGATCAGGGATCAGCACGAGCCGCGACAGATCGACGCCGAGCGCCTCGGCCGCTTCGGCGCCGAGCTGCGGCATGCCCACCACGCCGCACCATGAGCCGGACTGCGACGGCTGCGCCAGCAGCGCCAGCAGCAGCGACGTCGAGCGCGGCAGCGAGTACGCGGCGCCGGGCCGCAGCCCCCCGCCTGGCAGGAGCGACGCGAGGGCGGGATGCACCGGCAGCACCGGCGCATCGAGCTTGCGCCCCTGCACCCGCTCGAGCTGCGCGCGCAGACGCTGCACGTCGTCGACAGGCCGCTGCGCGCGCGAAGCCGCATGCTTCACCATCGCCCTCATTCCCACATACTAGAACTGATGTTCTAGTGCTTCAAGTGCAGGAGATGAGGTTAGCGCCTACTTCCGACAGTTATGTTCGATACTCGAGCGATGCTATGCGCCGGTGAAGAATGCCGTCGTCGCGATGCGCGCGAAGCCGCCCGCCTGCAGGTCGAGAGCGGTCGTGAGCATGAGTTCGTCTGCCGTACGCGTCACGGTGCCGATACCCGAGATCTCGGCCTGGAGATCGAACGTGCGCGTCGCATCGAGGACGACGGTCACGTCGTACCCGAGATTGCCCGCCATGCGCGCGGTCGTCTCGACGCACATATTGGTCTGGATGCCGCACACCACGAGTTCGCCGACCCCCTCGGCCGTCAGCCAGGCGTGCAGATCCGGGTCGCCGTAGAAGGCGGAGTTCACGTTCTTCGTCACGAACAGCGCCGGGTCGATCGCGGCGACCGGGCCGACGAGCGTGTTGCCTGGGCTGTCCGGATGCAGCGGCGAGCCGGGCGAGACGGAGTCATGCCGCACGACGACGATCGGCTCGCCCGATGCCTGCCAGGCCGCCGCAAGAGATGCGACGTTCGCCTCACACGCGGGGTTCGTCGTCGCACCCCAGAAGTCGAGGTCGTCGAAAGCGCGCTGCATGTCGATCACGAGAAGGGCCCGGGTCATGGGTCCATCCCATCACGCCGCGAGCGCGAGATACGGCTCCCACCGCGGATCGGTCCGATCCGTGCCGCGCACGGTCCACTGCGCGCCGCGCGGCGGACGCGGGGCGAAGCGCAGCTCCCAGTTCATCTCCTGCGGCGTGCGGTCGCCTTTGACGTTGTTGCACCGCAGGCAGCACGCGACGAGGTTCTCCCACGAATCCGCACCGCCGCGCGACCGCGGCAGCACATGGTCGATCGTCGACGCCGACTTCTCGCAGTACGCGCATCGGTGACCATCTCGACGCAGCACACCGCGCCGCGTGACGGGGATGCTGCGCCCGCCCGGCACGCGCACATAGCGCGTCAGAATGATGACGGCCGGTCGTTCGTAGGGGCGTCGGGTGCCCCAGACGGGTTCACCCTCCATGTGCTCCACGACCATGGCCTTGTCGTTCATCACGAGCACGAGGGCCCGCTTGAAGGAGACTACGGCCAGGGGCTCATAGCCGGCATTCAGTACCAGAGTGCGCATCGATCATCCTCTCGAACGGCCGGGACGGCTTCCCGGTGATTCGACTCACGACGTTTCGAGGGGCGCAGGGGTATGAAAAAAGGCGCTGTCTACAGACAGCGCCATGGCGCCACGGTCGTACCGTGGCTTCCGGTCATACGATGCCGAAGGACAAGGCGCCCGAGCGCATCCATGGTTCGGATGCGTGGCGTGCTGCCCATTCGGCTTCCCTCCGCTTTCTCTCAGCGTCGGGTTTCAGGGTAGCCCACGCCCGGGCATGCGGGGGCCGCGGGGTGGTGAACAGCGGATGGCGTGTCGGAGAGCGAGGCAGACAGGCAAGCGGGCGATCAGCCCGCGTTCTGTGCCAGCCAGGCGTACGGGTCGACGTTCGAGCCGTTGACATACGTCTCGAAGTGCAGGTGGTTCGCGGTCGAGCGACCGGTGCTGCCGACGAGTCCGATGATCTGGCCCGCCGCGACCGTCTGACCGGAGACGACCTGACGGCTTCCCCACGTCATGTGCCCGTACAGGGTGCCGACGCGCTGGCCGTTGATGACGTGGTCGATCGTGACGGCGACGCCGTAGCCGCCGTAGCTCTCCTGCGAGACGCGCACGACGCCGGCCGCGGCCGCGAAGATCGGGGTGCCGGCGGGCGCGAGCATGTCGATGCCCATGTGGGCGCCGCCGCGAGTGCCGAAGCCCTCACCCATCGTGTAGCCGCTCACAGGCCAGCGGACCTCGCCGCTGCCGGGAGCCACCATGCTGAGGTCGACGTTCACGGTCGCGACGCTGGCAGCCGCCGAACGGGCGCGGGCGGCAGCCGCCGCAGCGGCAGCCTCGGCGGCCTTCTTCTTGGCGATCTCCTCGGCGGAGGTCGCCGCGTAGCTCTCGCGCACCAGCTCGGCGCCGCTGGCGTCGGAGGCGACCACGAGCGACTGAGCGTCGTCGACGGCCATCTGCTGGATGGTCACGGCGTCCTCGGGGACACGCGCCGCAGCGAACGCGGGCAGTGCGACGGTGGCGACGAGGCCACCGACCATGCTGAGGATCACGAGACTCCGCAGCGGCTTCTTGATGCTCCCCGCGGGACGCGGAGCACGTGGCGCCTTTGCGGGAGCCTTCGCCGCAGGACGGGAGGCGACGGGGGCGACCGCCGCCGGACGGCGGGTCACCTTGCGACGGTCACGCGCACGGCGCGTCAGACTCGTCGTCTCGCTCTCGGTTTCGTTCGCGGGCGAATCTATCTCTTCAGCCAAATTTTCCTCCGGCGCCTCTGCGCCGGGGCGCTGGCTCGTCGGCACGTGTGTGTCGGGGCACTTGGTGCGGGTTTCACCGCGCGGACGACGAGCCGGGGAGGCAATCCGTGCGGGGTCCGTGGGCGGGCTTCTCGCCTAGTGGACTTTCCGAGGCTACCGGAAGGTAACGAATCTGTCACGTTCACCACCTGGCAGAACCCTGGGGGTGTGTCGGACAGACCCCGTGTGGACGCCGCATGGGCACCGCGCGGACGCCGGGTTCCGGCATCCGTCCCGGGGTCAGACCCGGTCGTCGACGAGGAAGATGTGCGAGGCCATCTCGACCGGCAGTTCGAGCCCTTCGTCGCTGCCGTTCATCTGCAGCAGCACGTACCCCTCGTTGTAGCGGTAGTCGCCAGTCGCCCCCGGAACGACGCCGGCACCCTTGAGCTGCTGCAGCAGTTCGGGATCGACCTGCGCGGGCTCGGCGAGGCGGCGGACGGTGCCCGAAATGGGCTCGCCGGCCTCGTTGAGACGCCGAACGAGACCCACGACGCCCTGATCGAACCCGGTCGCCGGAACGTCGCCGAGCTGGTCGAGTCCAGGGATCGGGTTGCCGTACGGGGATTCCGTCGGGTGGCCCAGCAGCTCGACGAGGCGACGCTCGACCTGCTCGCTCATGACGTGCTCCCAGCGGCAGGCCTCTTCGTGGACGTAGGCCCAGTCGAGTCCGATGACATCCGACAGCAGTCGCTCGGCGAGACGGTGCTTGCGCATCACGTCGACGGCCTTCTGGCGACCCGCGAGGGTGAGTTCGAGCGAGCGGTCCTCCGAGACGACCACGAGTCCGTCGCGCTCCATGCGGCCGATCGTCTGCGAGACGGTCGGCCCCGAGTGCCCGAGGCGCTCCGAGATGCGGGCGCGGAGGGGAACGATGTTCTCCTCCTCGAGCTCGAGGATCGTGCGCAGATACATCTCCGTCGTGTCGATGAGATCGGTCATATCGGGGTGTCCTCGCCGGTAGAAGGGGCTTAGGACACCCTATCTTCTGCCGCCCATCTCTCGGCGGCAGCCAGGATGCCGCCCTCGAGAGCATGCGGCGCACTCGGCACCACGGGAAGGCTCCAATGGACGGTCGCGTTCGTGATCGCGAGACGGGATGCCGTGGGTGGGGCCGCGACGTGCGACCGATCCTCCGCGAGCACCCAGAGTCCGAGACGTTTGGCCTGAGTCACACACGTGAGAACCACGCCCCCTCGAGCCGCCGCGACGAGGTATGCGTCGGCATCCGTCGTCGCGACCCACCCACGCCGGGGCGCCACCAGCACGCCGTCGGCGACCGCCCCCGCGAGCGCGCGACGCCCGAACCCGGCATCCATCAGCACCGATGTCCGCACGACCCCACCCCGGTTCGCGACCGCCCGAATCAAGGAATCCATGGATGAACCCTGCCTCGCACGGGCACGACGGATTCCGGTTCCTCCGACCTGTGGACCTCTCCGGTCACCGACTCTCCTGTGGAGGAAGCTGCGACCACAGGAGGTGTCGCCTTCCGCAGGACGCCCCGCCCGCAAGATCTCCTGTTGAGCCGCACAAGTCCTGCGCAGGGCGCACGGCCCGGCAGTCCCTAGAATCGGACCCATGCCCCACGTCCTGCTGCCCCGTGAGATCCTGCCCGCCGACGGCCGATTCGGCTGCGGCCCGTCGAAGGTCCGAGCCTCGCAGCTCGAGGCGCTCGCCGGCCCCGGGGCGGCGCTGTTGGGCACCTCGCACCGCCAGGCACCCGTGAAGGACCTCGTCGGCCACGTGCGAGCAGGTCTCGGCGAGCTCTTCCGCATCCCGGCGGGCTACGAGGTGATCCTCGGCAACGGCGGATCGACCGCCTTCTGGGATGCCGCGGCCTTCGGTCTGATCGAGAAGCGCAGTCAGAACCTGGTGTTCGGCGAGTTCGGCGGCAAGTTCGCCGCTGCCGCGAAGGCGCCGTGGCTCGATGCCCCCGACGTCCGCGAGGTTCCCGCCGGCACGCGCAGCAGCCCGGAGGCAGTCGAGGGCGTCGACGTGTACGCGTGGCCGCACAACGAGACCTCGACGGGCGTCGCCGCCCCGGTCACCCGCGTGGCCGGCGACCCGGGCGCGCTGACGGTGATCGACGCCACGAGCGCCGCCGCCGGCATCGACTTCTCGGCGCAGGACGCCGATGTCTACTACTTCGCCCCGCAGAAGAACCTCGGCTCCGACGGCGGCCTGTGGTTCGCGCTCGTCTCGCCGGCCGCCATCGAGCGCATCGAGCGCATCGCCGCCTCGGGCCGCTACATCCCCGAATTCCTGAGCCTGAAGAACGCCGTCGACAACTCGCGTCTGAACCAGACACTGAACACCCCCGCGCTCGCGACCCTCATCCTGCTGAACGAGCAGGTGCGCTGGATCAACGACAACGGCGGTCTGCAGTGGGCGGACTCCCGCACGCGTGAGTCGTCGCAGGCGCTGTACGACTGGGCCACGGCATCCGCCTTCGCCACGCCCTTCGTCGCCGACCCCGCCGATCGCTCCCCCGTCGTCGTCACGATCGATTTCGACGACACGGTGGATGCCGCCGCCGTCGCCCAGAGCCTGCGAGCCAACGGCATCGTCGACACCGAGCCGTACCGCAAGCTCGGCCGCAACCAGCTGCGCGTCGCGACCTTCGTCTCGATCGAGCCCGACGACGTCCGTCAGCTCATCCGCTGCATCGACTACACCGTCGAGCGTCTGGGCTGATACGGCCGATCAGGCCAGCGGCGAGGGCTGCGGGGTCAGCACCGAGGCGACGATCGCCTCGATCGCGAACTCCGACGCGCGCGCGAGGTCGACGACGTCGGGATCGAGCAGCCACTGCACCTGCAGGCCGTCCATGACGGCGAGGATGCTCGCCGACGCGAGATCGACCGTCTCGAGCGAGGTCACGCCCTGCTCGGCGCACACGACCTGGAAGGCGTGGGCGACCTCGCCCCGGAGCGTCTCGTAGCGCTTCTGGAAGAACGCGCGCCCCGGGTGGTCGTCGGTCACCGACTCCGCCGAGAGCACCACGTAGGCCTGCACGATGCCGGCACGGTGGGCGTTGACGAAGGCGGTGCGCACGAGGTGCCGGAACAGCGCCATGCCGTCGGGAATGTGCTGCTCTTCGAGATCGGCGACGTCGGTCTCGTCGCGATGCCGGAGCACCTCGAGCAGGAGCTGATCCTTCGAGCCGAAGTGATGCAGGATGCCGGCGTGGGTCATGCCCACCTGATCGGCGATTTCCTGAAGCGTTCCGCCTGTGAAACCCTTGCTCCCGAAGATCTCGACCGCGGCGTCGAGGATGTCTCGCCGACGCGCGATCGTCTCGGGACGCGAGCGCGGCTGACGACGCACATCGGTCATCGCCCAGCCCCCTTTCTTCGCCCGCCGCGTGAGAGTCTACGCATCCCCGGAAGGGGGCGAGCGACGCGCTTGCATTACTTACTTACTTGATTGTAAGTTAACTCCGCAATCACTCGACGCCGTCGTCGCCCTGGGGCCAGCACGGCGTCGTGCACCCACACTAAGGAGAAGCAATGAGGCTCAAAACGTCCCTCGCCGCCGCCGGCATCGCCGCGGCGCTGGTGCTCACCGGCTGCGCCGGCGGGGGCACCGACCCCGACGCCGACAGTGGATCGACCGGAACCGTGGCGCTCACGATCGCGAAGCCCGACGGCGCGATCACCACCGAGTCGAACAACCCGTACCTCGGCGACTCGTCGGCCTCGAAGTACGGCTACGGCAAGGTCATCTTCGAGTCCCTCGCGCTCGTCAACCCGACCGGCGACCTCGGCACCACCCCGTGGCTGGCCGAGACGGTCGAATGGAACGACGACTACACGCAGCTCACCGCCAAGGCCCGCAGCGGCGTGAAGTGGAGCGACGGCGAGGACTTCACCGCCGACGACATCGCCTTCACCTACAACCAGGTGCTCGACGGCAAGCTCAACGACACCAACGCCCTCGACCTCAAGAGCGTGAGTGTCGACGGCGACACCGTGACCATCGAATTCAACAGCTCGCGGTACAACCAGCAAGCCCGCGTGCTGCACTTCCAGATCGTGCCCGAGCACATCTGGAGCGACATCGCAGACCCCAACACCGATCCCCTCACCGGCGAGGGCCAGGTCGTCGGCACCGGCCCGTACGTCCTCGACTCCTGGACGACCGAGTCGGTCACGCTCGCGGCGAACCCCGAGTACTGGGGCGGCGAGCTGGCCGTGCCCGAGCTCCACTACGTCTCGTATGGCGACAACGCGGCCCTCACGACCGCGCTCGTCTCGGGCGAGGCGGACTGGGCGCAGGCGTTCATCCCGCAGATCCAGGACAGCTTCCTGGCAGCCGACCCCGAGAACAAGTTCCTCGCGTCGCCCACGGTGGGCGCGGCCACGCTGTTCATGAACCTGCAGACGAAGCCGTTCAACGACCCGGCTCTGCGTCAGGCGCTCGCGTGGACGATCGACCGTCAGGCCTATGTCGACATCGCGCGCGAAGGCGCGAGCGAGGCGATCTGGAGTGTCACCGGTCTCAGCGAACTGCTCTCGGACGAGATCGTCCCCGACTACGAAGGCCAGGAGTACTCGGTCGACGTCGACATGGCGCGCCAGATCCTCACGGACGCCGGCTACACCTGGGAGGGTGAGGCTCTGATCGACCCGGATGGCGAGGCCGTCACGTTCTCGATCTCGGTCCCCGCGGGCTGGAGCGACTGGAACACCGAGCAGGCGCTCATCGCGGAAGAGCTCAAGGAGGGCCTCGGCATCGAGGTCAAGATCGACCAGCCCGACTGGGGCGGCTGGGACGCGGCCCGTCAGGAAGGCACGTTCCAGGCGATCATCCACTGGCTCGAGGACACCGGCAACGCGTACGGCCTCTACACCTCCACGATGGACCCGAAGTGGATCGTCGACGGCAAGGCCGCGTTCAACTTCGGCCGCTTCGACGACCCCGCCGTCACCGAGGCGCTGAACACGTACGCGAACGCGTCGTCCGAGGCCGACCGTGCGGCCGCGCTCACCGTGATCGAGACGGCGTTCGTCGAGAACGTCCCCGCGATCCCGCTCGGTGCACACCCGCTGCTCGGCGAGTTCAACACCCGCAACTACGTGGGGTGGCCGTCGGAGGAGGACGCGTACGCTTCCGCTGACCCGACCCAGCCGGCGATCGTGCAGATCCTGACCAAGCTGCAGCCCGCCACGTCACCCCTCACGAAAGCGAACCAGCACAGATGAGAGATTCGCTCCTCTCCGTCCAGGACTTCTCGATCGTCTACGACGTCGATCCCCCCGTGGAAGCGGTCAAGAACGTCACCCTCGAACTCCAGCGCGGTGAGATCCTCGGACTCGCCGGCGAGAGCGGATGCGGCAAGACGACCCTCGCCTACGGCCTCCAGCGTCTGCTCCGGCCACCGGCCGTGATCACCAGCGGCTCCGTCGTCTTCCATGATGCGTCCGGCGAAGACGTCGACGTCAACAGCCTCGGAACCGAGGAGATGCGCCGCTTCCGCTGGGACAAGATCTCGATGGTCTTCCAGGGTGCGATGAACTCGCTCAACCCGGTCACGACCGTAGGGTCTCAGCTCGAGGACGTCTTCGAGGTCCATCGCCCGAACCTCAGCCGCGCAGAGCGCCGCGCCGCGGTGATCGAGCTCCTCGAGATCGTCAAAGTGGGCGCGCAGCGCTACCGGTCGTTCCCGCACGAGCTCTCCGGCGGCATGCGCCAGCGCGTGATGATCGCCATGGCACTGGCCCTCCGTCCGCAGCTCATGGTCATGGACGAGCCGACGACCGCGCTCGATGTGCTCGTGCAGCGCGAGATCCTGCGTCAGATCTCGGAGCTCCGCCACGACTTCGGGTTCTCCGTGATCTTCATCACGCACGACCTGCCCTTACTGCTGGAGATCAGCGACCGCATCGCGATCATGCGCGAGGGCGAGATCGTCGAGCTCGACACCGCCGAGCGGATCTGGACCGACCCGCAGGACGCGTACACCCGGACGCTGCTGGCCTCGTTCCCCAGACTCACCGGATCCAGGGGGGTGGTTCACCGATGACCGTCCTCGAGTTCGATTCCGTCACCAAGATCTACTCCGTCCGCGGCGCCGGTCAGATCAAAGCCCTCGACGACGTGAGCTTCACGCTCCGCTCGGGCCAGACGATCGGCCTGGTCGGCCAGTCGGGCAGCGGCAAGTCCACGATCGCGAAGATCCTCACCCAGCTCGAGACGCCGACGAGCGGCGAAGTGCGCCTCGACGGCCGTCCCATCCCCCGGCGCGGCAAGGGCCTGCGCGCCTACCGCCAGGCGCTGCGCATGGTGTTCCAAGACCCGTTCGCGTCACTCAACCCGTACCACTCGATCCGGTATCACATCGAGCGGCCGCTGCGGCTCGACCACGTCGTACCCAAGGACCAGGTCGACGACGAGGTGCGGCGGATCCTCGAGCGCGTGCGCCTGGATCCGAACGCCGTGATCGACCGACGGCCGCACGAGCTCTCGGGCGGTCAGCGACAGCGCGTCGCCATCGCCCGCGCGCTCGCATCGCGCCCGAAGCTGCTCGTCGCCGACGAGCCGGTCTCGATGCTCGACGTGTCGATCCGCCTGGGCGTGCTGAACCTCCTCGCCGACCTGCAGCGCGAGGAGGGCCTGGGTGTCCTCTACATCACCCACGACCTCGCGACCGCCCGTCACTTCAGCGACGAGATCCTCGTGCTCAACCAGGGGCGCGTCGTCGAGCGCGGTCCCGCCGACGACGTGATCCTGCGTCCGGAGAACCCCTACACCCAAGAGCTGCGTGCGGCATCCCCCGATCCCGACTCCTTCTTCTCGCACGCAGCCGGCATCCTCGGAGGTGACAAGTGAGCGCTGTCGCTCCCCCGGTCCCCACACCGGACTTCGACCCGATCGTGTCGGGCACCACCGCCACCAGCGCGGTCAAGGGTCGCTCGCGCGTCCCGTGGCGCTTCCTCGGCGGGCGGGTCCTGTTCTACCTGTTCACCCTGTGGGCCGCCATCACGATCAACTTCTTCCTGCCCCGCATGATGAAGGGCGACGCGGTCGATGCGTATCTCGCCCGCAACCGCAACGTCTCGCCCGAGGCCGCCGAAGCGCTGCGCGCGCTCCTCGGCCTCGACACCGACGCATCCCTCTGGCAGCAGTACCTCGACTACTGGGGTCTGCTCCTGCGCGGAGACCTCGGCATCTCGCTCCTCCACGGCATGCGCCCCGTGACCGAGGTGGTGGGCCAGTCGCTGATCTGGACCGTGGGGCTCGTGGGCTTCGCGACGCTCGTCGCGTTCGCGATCGGCACGATCGGCGGCGCGATCGTCGGATGGCGCCGCGGCAGCCGCCTCGACGCGCTCATCCCGATCACGACCTTCCTCAGCACCATTCCGTACTTCTGGCTCGGCCTCATGGCCATCTCGATCTTCTCGGTGATGCTCGGGTGGTTCCCGATCGGCAAGGCCTACGGAGTCGGGGTGAAGCCGGAATGGTCGGCGGAGTTCATCGGCGACGTCATCCATCATGGCTTCCTGCCGGCGGCCACCATCGTGATCGCCTCGATCGGCGGATGGATGCTGGGCATGCGCAACATGATGCTCACGGTGCTCGACGAGGACTACGTCATGGTCGCTCAGGCCAAGGGCATGCCGAACTCACGGGTGCTGTGGCGCTACGCCGCGCGCAACGCCGTGCTCCCCCAGATCCAGAGCTTCGCCCTGGCACTCGGCTTCATCGTCGGCGGCACGATCGTGATGGAGGTGGTCTTCAGCTATCCCGGCGTCGGCAAACTGCTGCTCGACGCCACCAACGCGAAGGACTACGCCCTCATGCAGGGAGTCTTCCTCGTGATCACGATCTCGGTGCTCGTGGCGAACCTCCTGGCCGACGTCGCCTACGCATTTCTCGACCCGCGCACGCGCCAGACGGAGGACTGAGGATGGACACCATCGTCAACGACAATGCGACCAAGCCCCCGGCCCACACCCCCGAGACGGCGACGCTGCGCACGCCTCCCGCAGGCTCCGCCAACGGGCACACCAAGCCGACCTTCTGGTCGAAGCTCGGCGCGGCGTTCGCCATGTTCCGCAACGGCAAGTCGATCGCGGGCCTGTCGATCCTCGGGTTCTTCGTGCTCGTCGCGATCTTCGCCGACGTACTCGCGCCGTACTCCCCGACGCAGGTCAACAACGAGGCGCGGTTCCAGCCGCCGTCGGCCGCGCACTGGCTGGGCACGACCCACATCGGCGAGGACGTCCTCAGCCAGGTCATCCACGGCACGCGCGGCGTCATCGTCGTCGGCTTCCTGGCCGCGATCATCGCCACGGTCATCGCGATCGTGATCGGCGTGACCTCGGGCTACCTGCGCGGATGGCGGAGTGAAGGCCTGTCGGCCCTCACCAACGTCTTCCTCGTGCTGCCGGGGATCCCGCTCATCATCATCGTGGCGACGATGTTCGAGGACCCGCCGCTGTGGGTCATCGCGCTGGTTCTGGGTCTCATCGGCTGGGCGTGGGGTGCGCGGGTGCTCCGTGCACAGACGATGTCGCTGCGCAGCCGCGACTTCGTGCATGCCGCACGCGCCAATGGCGAGCCGATGCGGCGCATCATCACCGTCGAGATGCTGCCCAACCTCATGGCACTCATCGCCGCGAGCTTCGTGGGCACGGTGACGGCCGCGATCATCGGCCTCACGACGTTGTCGTACATCGGCATCATCCCCGTGACGACCTACAACTGGGGCACGATCCTCAACTGGGCCAGCGCCCAGGGCGCGTTCCGGCAGGGCCAGTGGTGGTGGTTCATGCCTCCGGGGCTGTGCATCGCCGCGATCGGCGTCGCCCTGTCGCTGATCAACTTCGGCATCGACGAGTACGTCAACCCGCGCCTGCGCTCGGCCGGCGAACGTGCCCGCGCGATGAAGAAGAAGGGCATGAACGTGAACGACACCGTCACCGCCGTGCGCCCGTCGACCACCACCACGACGACAACCGGAGAGACCTCGTGACCACTGCCGACATCGCGACCCCCGCGTACCTCGACGCGACGCGTTCCATCGCGGCACGCATCGCCGATCTCCTCGATCGCATGAGCGTCGAGGAGAAGGTCGGGCAGATGCTGCAGCTCGATGCCCGGGAAGACATCGAGGAGCAGGTGCTGCGCCAGCACGTCGGCTCGATCCTGCACGCGTCGCCCGAGCGCCTCGCACTCGCGCACGAGCTCGTCGCCCAGACCCGCCTGCGCATCCCGCTGCTCGTCGGCGAGGACTGCATCCACGGGCACTCCTTCTTCGAGGGGGCGACGATCTACCCGACGCAGCTCGGCATGGCCGCTTCGTGGGATGCCGACCTCCTCGAGCGGGTCGCGCGCGCGACCGCCCAAGAGGTGGCGGCCACCGGCATCCACTGGACCTTCTCGCCGGTGCTGTGCATCGCACGGGACCTCCGGTGGGGTCGTGTCGACGAGACCTTCGGCGAAGACCCGTTCCTCATCGGCGAGCTCGCCTCGGCGATGGTGCGTGGCTACCAGGGCGGCGGGCTCGACGACGAGACGGCGATCCTCGCCACCGCCAAGCACTTCGCCGGGTACTCCGAGACCCAGGGCGGCCGCGATGCGAGCGAGGCCGACCTCTCGCGGCGCAAGCTGCGCTCATGGTTCCTGCCGCCCTTCGAACGCGTGGCGAAGGAGGGATGCCGCACCTTCATGCTGGGCTACCAGACGACCGACGGCGTGCCGATCACGGTCAACGACTGGCTCCTGAACGACGTGCTGCGCGGCGAGTGGGGCTACACCGGCACTCTCATCACCGACTGGGACAACGTCGGGCGCATGGTCTGGGAGCAGAAGATCCAGCCCGACTACGCCCACGCCGCCGCGGCCGCGGTCAAGGCGGGCAATGACATGGTGATGACGACCCCCGGATTCTTCAACGGCGCCCTCGAGGCGATCGATCGCGGCCTGCTCGCGGAATCCGACCTCGACCGCGCCGTCTCGCGCATCCTGCTCTTGAAGTTCGAGCTGGGCCTCTTCGAGAACCCCCGCCACCCCGACGCCGACCGCATCCAGGAGATCGTCGGCAGCGCGCCGCACACCGAGCTCAACCTCGAGGCGGCACGCCGATCTCTCGTCCTGCTGCGCAACGACGGCACGCTGCCGCTGCTCGAAGGACGGACGACGGATGCCGCCGGCCGCGCGATCGCGGGTGCCGCACCCCGCCGCATCGCGGTGATCGGCCCGCTCGCCGACGACGCGCAGACGCAGCTCGGCGACTGGGCGGGGTCATCGGGACAGGCGGACTGGCTGCCCGGCGGCCACCCGCGCGCGATGATCACGACCGTCCTCGACGGCCTCCGCCGCATCGCCCCCGCTGACTGGAGTGTCGAGTACGCCGAAGGCGCCGGCATCCTGACCCTCGAAGACGATCCCGCGGGCGCGTTCTTCCCCGATGGCCAACCGCGGCCGCAGATCGTCGTCCCCACCCCGGCGGACGCGGATCTCATCGCGGATGCCGTCGCCACGGCTCGCGAGAGCGACCTCGCCGTCGTCGTCGTCGGCGACCGCATCGAGCTCGTCGGCGAGGGTCGCTCGACCGCGACGCTCGAGCTCGTCGGCGGTCAGATCGCACTGCTGGACGCCATCGCCGAGACCGGCACGCCGTTCGTCGTCGTGCTCCTCGCCTCCAAGCCGCTCGTCCTCCCGCCGTCGGCCGAGCGGGCCGCTGCGCTCGTGTGGGCGGCGAGCCCCGGCATGCAGGGCGGGCAGGCGATCGCCGAGGTGCTCCTGGGCCTCACCGAGCCGAGCGGTCGGCTGCCGATCTCGTTCGCCCGGCACGCCGGGCAGCAGCCCACGTACTACAACCAGATCCGCGGGCAGCACGGCAACCGGTACGCCGACCTCACGCAGAGTCCGGCGCACGCCTTCGGCGAGGGACTGTCGTACTCGACCGTCGCTTACGACGACCTGCGCATCCTCGGCGACGGATTCGGCCTCGACGACACCGTTCGCGCCGAAGTGCGGGTCACCAACACCGGCGCGCGCCCGGCGCGTGAGGTGGTGCAGGCGTACCTCCGCGACGAAGTGACCTCGGTCAGCTGGGCAGACAAGGAGCTCAAGGCCTACCGCGTCGTCGACCTCGAGCCCGGAGAGGCCCGCGTCGTGTCGATCGACCTCGACGTCGCAGAGTGCACCCTCGTCGACGCGCAGGGCGTGCGCCGGGTCGAAGCGGGCACGTTCGAACTGCTCGTGGGAGCGTCCTCACGCGACGAAGACCTGCTCTCGGCACGGTTCGCCGTGCTGCTCGACCCGCCGACCCCGACGGTGTGAGGGCCACGGGGACGACGGCGAGTCAGGCGTCGTCGTCCCCGGCGGCCTCGTCGAGGTCTTCGGCGTCGTCCTCGTCGGAATCATCCTCGTCAGCGTCCTCGTCGGAGTCGTCCTCGTCGGCGTCATCGTCTTCGTCGAGGCCGTCTTCGGAGTCGTCCTCGTCGGCGTCGTCCTCGTCGTCGAGGTCGTCGTCCGCATCGATCGGCTCGTCGAGCTCGTCGATGTCGACGCCGTCGACGTCGCCCGCGTGCAGGATCGGCGAGCCGTCGCGGTCGAAGTCCGCGGCATCCAGATCGTCGACATCGTCGAGATCGTCGTCCGCATCCGCATCGTCGTCAGCATCCGCGTCCGCGCCCGCCGCCTCGGTGAGCGCGAGCTGCGCCGCCTGGTAGTCGGCGAGGCGCTCGGCCCACGGTACCCAGTCGGGCGCCAGCAGTGCCCCGTCACCGGGAAGCAGCTCCACCTCGAGCACGGTGGGCTCGGCATCCGGGACCCGTGCGAGACTCACGGTCCAGAACCAACCGGGATAGCCCGGGAGGGTCGTCTCGAAGCGCAGCGACACGACGCCGCCGTCTTCGATGCGATAGTCCGCCGGCGCCCCGATCGAGGACGCAGGAGTGATCTCCCGCAGCGCCGCGAGAGCGAGGTCGCGGGCTTCGAGAAGGGCCGGGTCGGCCTGATCAGTCATCGAAGTCCTCGGCGACCTTGCGCAGCACCGCGGCGACCTTCTTCGCGTGCGCGGGGCTGGGGTAGCGGCCCCGACGCAGGTCGCCGCCGATGGTGTCGAGCAGCTTCACGAGGTCTTCGAGGATGATCGCCATGTCGTCGGCGGGCTTGCGCGAGCGCTTCGCGAGGCTCACCGGCGCGTCGAGCACACGCACCGAAAGCGCCTGCAGACCCCGCTTGCCGTCGGCGACGCCGAACTCGAGGCGGACGCCGGGCTTGGGCGCCGGGGCTCCCGCGGGCAGGGCCGTGGCGTGCAGGAAGACGTCCTGGCCGTCATCTGCGGTGATGAAGCCGAACCCCTTCTCCTCGTCGTAGAACCTGACCTTGCCGGTGGGCATGGAGACCTCGCTGTGAATCGCACCGCTTGCGGCGGAAGTGTCGTAACGATCGCATCCATCCCACGAACGAGACGGACACGACAGAACGGGGATCGGCCGATCCCCGACCCCAAGCCTAGAGCACGCCCCGAGGCGAGTAGGCTGAGGCGGATGAGCACGAACACCCCGGGCGAGGACGTCCCCGTCCGCCCGATCGACCGACTTCTGGCGTTCATGTCGCTGGGCCTCCTCCTGCTGTCGATCCTGTGCTTCTTCGCGATCATGATCGGCTCGTCAGCGGGCGCCGACATGCAGACGGGCATCTGGCCCGTCGTCGCGGTGATCGTATGGATCGCCCCGATCGTCGCGTTCGCGATGCTGCTGACCGTGCTCATCACGAGCTTCGTGCGGAAGGCTCGGGCAGGCCGAGGAGGCTGATGGTCTCCGACGGGCGTGCACTTGCGACGTGGCTTGCCGCTCGCGACGACGTCGCGCTCGCCGCGACGCTCGCCGCCCGCGCCGTCCCGCCGTCGGCCGCATGGCACGACTTCTTCGATGCGGCGGAAGGCCTGCTGGATGCCGCATCCCTCGACCGCGCTCTGACGCGCCTCCCGCGCCCCGCGCTCGCCGCCCTCGCGGGTTCGCCCGCCGATCACGCGACGACGGCACTGCTGACGCGGCTCGCCCTCGTCGACGAGGCCGGGTCGCCCTATGCCGCCGTCGCCGAGCGGGTCAGCCACCTCCTCGGTGCCAAGCCTGACGCCTTCGTCGCCGCAGGCGCCGCTCCCGAGCCCGAGCGCGCCGACGAGCGTGCCGCCGCAGCCGCCGCCGAGCGGGCCTTCACCACCGCCGGCGCCCTCGCCGACGTGCTCCTCGCGGGGCTCCAGGCACCCCTCGCTCGCACCGGCACCGGCACGGTGAGCGCGGTCGACCGCAAGCGCCTCGTCGAAGCCGGTGCCGTCGCCACCGCCGACGAGCTCGAAGACCTGCTGCTGTCGGCCGAAGCCGCGGGCCTCGCGGGCACCGTCGAGCGCACATGGATCATCCGCGAGGCCGGCGAGCGGTGGCTGGCATCGTCCACCGCCGAGCGCTGGCAGAGCATCGCGACGGGCTACCGCGCGGCGCTGCCCGCGGGGCTGCGAACGGCCGACGGCGGGTTCCTGCCCGCGGCGCGGTGGCCGAGCACGTACCCGCTCGACTCCGAGTGGCCGGCCGAGGCCGCGCGCCTGCGCCGGACCGCCGTGCGCTGGGGACTCCTCGACGACTCCGACGCCGAGCCGTCGTGGACGGGCACCCTGCGCGCCGGCGGCGCAGCCGACGCCTCGGCACTCGTCGCCCATCTTCCGGCCGAGATCGACCGCGTGTACCTGCAGGCCGACCTCACCGCGATCGCCCCCGGCCCCCTCGCCCCCGCCCTCGACCTGCGCCTGCG
>NZ_SCMR01000039.1 GCF_005502885.1 Microbacterium sp. 2FI | reverse complement strand
GCCGCCACCACTGCCACCGGCCGCGGCCTGCTCGCGGGCGATGCGCTCGGCCTCCTCGCGGGCGCGGCGGGCAGCCTCTTCGCGCGCCTTGCGGGCCGCCTCCTCGCGGACGCGGACGCCCTCCTGGTACGCCGCTGCCGTCTTCGCGGTCGCGTCGCGGAGCGCCGCGAGCTGCGAGTCGAGCTGGTCTTTGCGCAGGCGCTCCTCGTCGAGGGCTGCCTGCGCGACGTCTGCCGCCTGCTGGGCGGCGACCATCTTCTGCTCGGCCACCTGCTGCAGGCGGTCGCGCTCGTTGCGGGCGACGACGGCCTGGTCGCTGAGGCTCTGGGCCGAATCGCGAGCCGTGATCGCGTCGGCGTACACCGCCTGGTTGCGCTCGATGAGCTTGTCCATCGTGCCCAGGCGGGCGAGCAGATCGTCGGCCGTCGAGGCGGAGCCTGCGAAGAACAGCTCGAGCGAGGTGTCGTCACCGCCGTTGCGATACAGCTGTGCAGCGACGCGGCCCGCCTTGTTGGCGGCATCCACCGCGCGCGCGGCCTCTTCGTCGGCGCGCAACTGCAGCTGCTCGGCCTGGTAGGCGGCGTCGAAGAACTCCTGCTGGGCGGCGTAGAACTCGTTGGACGCGAGCTCGGCCGCAGCGCGCTTGGCCGCCACGTCGTCGGCCAGCGCCTGGATTGCCGCCTGGATGCGCTGGATCTCGGATTCCTTGAGCGACTCGTTCGCCATCGCGCGCTCGACGTCGTCCCACGTGGGATAGTCCACGGCGAAAGCCGCGGGGATCAGCGGGCCGCCGATCACGCCGAGGGCGGCGATGCCCAGGGCACCGATTCCGAGGGCGCCGCGGCGGCTGATCTGTCCCGGCCAGAAAGCGCGGCGCTCACGCGGAGTCGGCGCACAGCCGCACTCGTCGGAGGCGTTCTCGGCGTTCACCGGGACCTCCCCTCCGTGAGACCAACGCAATTCACACTAGCAACACCAGTCACACGCGCAACCGGTCGAGCGCGGCGGCACCGCGTTCGGGCACGGCGCTCACCCCGCCAGTCTCCGCCGCGATCCGGTTATCCACAAGAGCGCCACGCCCTCGATTCGCGTATCCGCAGATCATTGCGTATGCTTGTCCCTCGGTAAGCGTGAGCAGATCATCCGCGAGGATGACGGGTTTCACACCCGGCCCCATCGTTTAGTGGCCTAGGACGCCGCCCTTTCACGGCGGTAGCACGGGTTCGAATCCCGTTGGGGTCACGTACGACAACACAACTAAATACGCATGGCCCTGTAGCGCAGTTGGTTAGCGTGCCGCCCTGTCACGGCGGAGGTCGCGGGTTCAAGTCCCGTCAGGGTCGCTCTGAGCGACGGGCCCTTTTCTTCGAGAAGGGCCTTTCGTCTCAGGAGTGACATTCTTCGGATGCCGCTCGGCTCTGTAGCTCAGTTGGTAGAGCGCACGACTGAAAATCGTGAGGTCACGGGATCGACGCCCGTCGGAGCCACTGGCCCTTCTTCAGGCTTCTACTGGAGGAGGGCCTTTTTCGTGCCCCGGCATCGCCGGGTCACTCCATCGCGGCGAGCATCTCCTGCATGCGGGCGATCTCGATGTTCTGATCGGCCTCGACTTCGCGAGCGATCTGGTCGACCGCCGATTCCGCGCCGCCGCCCGAGGAATAGAGCCGATCGACCATCTCGATCGCCCCCTGATGGTGCCTGATCATGAACGTCAGGAACAGAGTGTCGAACTCCGTGCCCTCGGCTGCTTCGAGGCTGGCAAGCTCATCGTCGGTCAGCAGTCCGGGCATGCCGACGTGCGCGTCGTGCGCGGCATCCGGGTCGCGGACAGCCTCGCCTCGCTCCTGAAGCCAAAGCTCCATCAAGGCCATCTCGTCGGTCTGGCTGATGCCCATCCGCTCTGCGAGCAACTGGACATCGGTGTTGCCGGTCCGTTCGTCGACGTAGCCGGTCATCACGAGGGCCTGCGAGTGGTGGTGGAGCATGTCGCGGATGAAGACGACGTCCTCGTCGCTGTGCGGCGTGTCCAGATCGAGTGCCGCCGCCTCCTCAGGCGAGAGCGTGCGGTTCGGCTCGCCCGGCGCCCCCAGCTGCACCACGGGCGCCGTCGAGGCCGGCGTGGGCTGCGCGGTCGGGGCGGTGCAACCTGTGAGGAGGAGCGCAGAAGCGAGCACAATGCCGCACCGCGCGTACGCACTAGTCACAGAATGCGACCTCTCCGTCGAACCGTCCAATAGATCTGCGAATTCAGCCTAGCGACGACTGAGCATCCACCGATAGATTCCACAGAATACGACCATTCGCGCGTGCGTCGGTGCGGCCGCCCCCCAGCGGCCGGTGCGCTTTCGGAGGTCGAGCGATCCCGCCTGGCAACGAGAGAGGTCCCTCACACCATGAAACTCACCCAACCCCGGCGCCACGGGAGGCGCCTGATCGCGATTGCCGGAGCGATGGTGCTCGGCATATCCCTGTTCGGTACCGCTTCGGCCAGTGCCGCGGACGAGCTCGATCCCCGGCCCGATCTCACGCCCGGCTACCAGGACCCGAAGGCGGGAGAGGCCGCGAGCAACATCGAGCTGCTCGCCAACCTCCCCCGCGAGGGCGCCTTCAACGCGGACCCGGGCAACTTCAGCTTCGTCAACTCGGACCTTGCGTTCAGCGGTGACAACGCGATCGTGGGCGGCTACAACGGCTTCCAGATCTACGACATCTCCGAGCCCACGGCACCCGATCTTCGTGGTTCCTATGTGTGTCCGGGTGGTCAGGGCGATGTATCGGTCTTCGGAAATCTGCTCTTCGTCTCGGTCGAGGAGTCGCGCGCGCGTATCGACTGCTCGCTGACCGCACCGGTCTCGGAGCGGATGATGGGCGTTCGCGTATTCGACATCAGCGATATCGACAGCCCGGTGCAGGTGGCAGCGGTGCAGACGTGCCGCGGTTCGCACACCCACACCGTGGTCGAGGATCCCGATGACCCTGCCAATGTCTACATCTACGTTTCGGGCACTGCTGGTACTCCGCGAGCAGCAAGCGACCTCGCCGGATGCAGCAACACCCCGTCTGGCAACAACCCGGCATCGTTCCTCGACGCTGACGGCAACCCCATCCTGACCTCCTCGCGCTTCCTGGTCGAGGTCATCAAGGTGCCGCTCGCGACCCCCGCCGACGCGGCCGTCGTGAACAAGGCGTATCTGTTCACCGATTCCACGACGGGCAATCCGCACGGGCTCTGGCCGGGTGGCAACCACGGCGTCGGCACGCAGACGACTTCCACGACGGACGCCTGCCACGACATCACGGCGTACCCCGAGATCGGACTCGCGGCCGGTGCATGTGAGGGCAACGGCATCCTCATCGACATCAGCGATCCGGAAGCGCCGGTCCGCATCGACGCTGTCACCGACCCGGGCTTCGCCTACTGGCACTCGGCGACGTTCAGCAACGACGGCTCCAAGGTGATCTTCACCGACGAATGGGGCGGCGGCACCGGTGCACGCTGCCGTGCCACCGACCCCATGAACTGGGGCGCGAACGCGCTCTTCGACATCGTCGACGGCAAGATGGAGTTCGCCAGCTACTACAAGCTGCCGGTTCCGCAGTCGGTGAAGGAGAACTGCGTCGCCCACAACGGCTCGCTCATTCCGGTGCCCGGCCGCGACATCATGGTGCAGGCCTGGTACCAGGGCGGACTCTCGATCTTCGACTTCACCGATATCGAGAACCCCGTCGAGATCGCGTACTTCGACCGCGGGGCGATCAACTTCCCCAACGCGAACGCGACCACGATCAACCTCGGCGGCTACTGGTCGACGTACTGGTACAACGGCAACGTGCTCGGAAGCGAGATCGCACGCGGCTTCGACAGCCTCGACCTGTTGGTGAGCGAGCACCTGAGCGCGAACGAACTGGCGGCCGCCAAGGAGTACCTGGCCGACGAGTTCAACGCTCAGGCTCAGGTCTCGTACGAGCACGCCCCGTCCTTCGCGGTCGTCGGTTCGTACATCGACCAGGCCGAGCGGGCGGGCACCCTCGTCGGCGACAAGCTGGCAGAGGTGCGCGAGCACGTCGCGACGGCCGAGAAGCTGTCGATGGGCAAAGCGTCCAAGCGAGCCCTCAAGGCGCAGTTCGACAACGCCATCCGCAAGGCTGGCCCCGCGAACCCGGACGTGGTCGCGGCGCTGACCGCTCTCGCGGCGACGTTCGCCTGATTCAAACGAAAACGAGAGTGCCCGGTGGCTTCGGCCGCCGGGCACTCTCGCGTTCACGCGGGGTGCAGGGCCTCGCCGACGGGGAACGGCAGCCGGAACCTCTCGGGGTCGGCGCCCACTGCCGACGCCGCGCCGAACTCGTCGGCAACGACCGTCACCCCGCGCGGGCTCGCCTCGGCGATGCGCACTGGCCGCTCGGCGCCGCTCGGCAGCACGAGCGTCCAGCGGTCGGCGAGGTAGCCGATGCCGCGCTCCTCGAGCAGCTCTTCGGCGTCGAGCCAGTCGATCGGCCGGTCGGTGAGCTCGCGGCCGAGCAGGTCGCGCACGCGGAAGCCCTCGCCGTCGGCGACCATCCACCCGAGCGTCTCGCCGTCGCGGCGGCGGTGTTCGATCCAGTCGGCGGGCAGCACGCGGGCGAGCCTAGCAACCGTCGCGGCGCGCTGGCATCATGTGACCCATCGCCTTCGCGGCCGGTATCACCGACCACGATCAACCTCGGCGGCTACTGGTCGACGTACTGGTACAACGGCAACGTGCTCG
>NZ_SCMR01000038.1 GCF_005502885.1 Microbacterium sp. 2FI | reverse complement strand
CCACCCGCCCGCCCGCAGGCGTGCACCCACCCGATCGGCGAGGCGACGCAGCTCGGACCGCAGGATGCGGGTGTCGGTGATGTCGTGGTGGAACGTCTCCTCGTGGCCGACGCTCTTCTCGACGCGGTGCGTGTCGACGACGCGCGGGTCGATTCCGCGGGCGAGATGCCAGACGCGGTCGCCCATCGCCGGCCCGAGGGCTCGGTCGAGCACCGTTCGCGGACTCTCGAGAACGTCGGCGACCGTGTGGATGCCGCGGCCCTCGAGCGCCTCGGAAGCCTTCGGCCCGACCCCCCAGAGCGCCCGCACGGAGCGTGGGCCGAGGAAAGCGGCCGTATCGGCCTCGGCGACGATCAGCAGGCCGTCCGGCTTGCTGATCGTCGACGCCATCTTCGCGACATGCTTCGTCGCAGCGACCCCGATGCTGCACGGGAGCCCGGTCTCGTCGAGCACCCGCCGGCGCAGCGCCCGTGCGATCTCTCCGGGACTCCCCCACAGGCGGCGCACGCCCCGCACGTCGAGGAAGGCCTCGTCGATCGACAGCGGCTCGACGAGGGGTGTGACATCGCGGAAGATAGCCATGACCTGGGCAGACATCGCGAGATACCGGTCGAAGTGCGGCTCGACCACGATCGCGGTGGGACACAGCCGCAGCGCCTGTCCGACGGGCATGGCCGAGCGCACACCGAACCGCCGGGCTTCGTAGGAAGCGCTCGAGACCACGGAGCGGCTTTCGGGTGCGCCGATGATGATCGGCTTCCCACGCAGCGACGGATCGTCGAGGATCTCGACGGACGCATAGAACGCGTCCATGTCGACGTGCAGGATGTCGGCGCCCGTGTCGTCGGCACCGTCGGGCGAGACGATCCGGCCCGTACCGTCGCCGCGTCCCATGTACTCATCCTCGCAGGAGGCTCGGACATCGCGCAGCGGCGAGCCGGCCCGCAGCCACAGCGAGCGGGCTACTGCGCGGCGCGCTCCAGCACCAGCTCGCGCACGCGCGCGGCATCCGCCTGGCCCTTCATCGCCTTCATGACAGCGCCGATCACCGCACCGGCGGCCTGCACCTTGCCGTCGCGGATTTTCGCGAGCACGTCGGGCTGGGACGCGAGCGCCTCGTCGATCGCCGCGATCAGCGCACCGTCATCGGAGACGACGGCGAGGCCACGTGCATCGACGACTTCCTGCGGCGTGCCCTCACCGGCGATGACTCCTTCGAGCACCTGCCGCGCGAGCTTGTCGTTGAGCGCCCCGGAGTCGACGAGGACCTGCAGGGCTGCGACATCTGCGGGGGTGGCGAGATCGGACGCCTCGCGCCCCTCGGCGTTCGCGATGCGGGCGATCTCGCCCGTCCACCACTTTCGCGCTGCCGCCGGAGAGGCGCCGGCGGCGACGGTCGCCTCGACCTCGGCGAGCAGGCCGCTGTTGACGACTCCCTGGAACTCGATGTCGGCGAAACCCCAGTCGGCCTTGAGCCGGCGGCGGCGATCCGCCGGCGGCTCGGGCAGGGCGGCGCGCAGCCCTTCGATCAGCTCGATCGACGGCGCGACCGGCAGCAGGTCGGGCTCGGGGAAGTAGCGGTAGTCGTCGGCGTCGGACTTCGGACGACCGGGCGAGGTCGTGCCGGTGTCCTCGTGCCAGTGACGCGTCTCCTGGATGATCGTTCCGCCGGCGGCGAGGATCGCGGCCTGGCGCTGGATCTCGTAGCGTACGGCGCGCTCCACCGAACGCATCGAGTTGACGTTCTTCGTCTCGGTGCGCGTGCCGAGCTTCTCCTGGCCGCGCGGACGCAGCGACACGTTCGCGTCGCAGCGCAGGTTGCCCCGCTCCATACGCGCCTCGGAGATGCCGAGCGACAGCACGATGTCGCGGATCGTCTGCACGTAGGCCTTGGCGATCTCGGGCGCGCGGTGCTCGGCGCCGAAGATCGGCTTCGTGACGATCTCGACGAGCGGGACGCCTGCACGGTTGTAGTCGACAAGCGAGTATTCGGCACCCTGGATGCGGCCGGTCGAACCGCCGACGTGCGTCAGCTTGCCGGCATCCTCTTCCATATGCGCGCGTTCGATCGGCACCGTGACGATCGTGCCGTCGGAGAGCTCGACGTCGACGGAGCCCTCGAAGGCGATCGGCTCGTCGTACTGCGAGATCTGGTAGTTCTTGCCGAGGTCGGGGTAGAAGTAGTTCTTCCGCGCGAACCGGCTCGAGGGGGCGATCGAACAGCCGAGCGCGAGCCCGAGGCTGATCGAGAACTTCACCGCCTCGGCGTTTACCGTCGGGAGTGATCCGGGCAGACCCATGTCGACCGGGGCGACGAGCGTGTTGGGCTCGGCACCATGGTTGTCGGAGTGCGCGGGGTTCGAAGCCCCCGAGAACATCTTCGTCTTCGTGTTGAGTTCGACGTGCACCTCGAACCCGAGCACCGGCTCGTAAAGTTCGAGGGCCTTGTCGAAGTCCATCAGCTTGTCCTTGGCCATCAGAGTGCCCCTCCCCGAACGGGTGCGCGGTCGAGCAGAGCGCCGCCCCACGCGTCGACGAGCAGTGCCTCGAGCGCGGCGCCGACGCGATACAGCCGAGCGTCCTCGCGAGCGGGCGCGAGGAATTGGATGCCGACCGGCAGCCCGTCCTCGGCAGCGAGCCCCGACGGGATCGAGATCCCCGGAACGCCGGCAAGGTTCGCCGGAATCGTCGTGACGTCGTTGAGATACATCTGCATCGGGTCGTCGATCTTCTCGCCGAGCCGGAACGCGGTCGTCGGCGCCGAGGGCGTCGCGATCACATCGACCGAGGCGAAGGCGCTGTCGAAGTCCTGCTGGATGAGGGTCCGCACCTTCTGCGCCGAGCCGTAGTAGGCGTCGTAATAGCCCGCAGACAGCGCGTACGTGCCGAGGATGATGCGGCGCTTGACCTCGTCGCCGAAACCCGCGTCGCGCGTGGCGGCCATGACGTCCTCGACGGTCCCGCCGGGGACGTCCTTGCGCATCCCGAAGCGCACCGAGTCGAACTTCGCCAGGTTGCTGGAGGCCTCGGCGGGGAGGATCAGATAGTACGCGGCGACGCCGTACTCGAAGTGCGGAGCGCTGATCTCGACGATCTCGGCGCCCTGCGCCTCCATCGCCGCGAGAGCCTCGCGGAAGGATGCCGAGACACCGGGCTGGAAGCCAGCATCGGGCAGTTCCTTGATGATGCCGACCTTGAGCCCCTTGAGAACCTCGCCGCGAGCACCCTCACGGGCGGCATCCGCGAACGACGGCCAGGCGTCGGTCAGCGACGTCGAGTCGTACGGGTCGTGGCCCCCGATGACGTCGTGCAAAAGGCCCGCGTCGAGCACCGTGCGCGTGACGGGGCCCACCTGGTCGAGGCTCGATGCGAGGGCGATCGCGCCGTAGCGGCTCACCCCGCCGTAGGTGGGCTTGAGGCCGACGGTTCCGGTGACGTGTGCGGGCTGGCGGATCGAGCCGCCGGTGTCCGAGCCGAGCGCGAGCGGCGCCTCGAACGAGGCGACCGCGGCGGCTGAGCCACCGCCCGATCCGCCGGGGATGCGGTCGAGATCCCACGGGTTGCGCGTCGGTCCGTAGGCCGAGTGCTCGGTCGACGAGCCCATCGCGAACTCGTCCATGTTGGTCTTGCCGAGCGGAACGAGACCCGCGGCGCGCGAGCGCGCGACGACGGTCGCGTCGTAGGGCGACATGTAGCCCTCGAGGATCCGAGACCCGCTGGTCGACGGCATGTCTGTCGTGACGAGGACGTCCTTGATCGCCAGCGGCACGCCCGCGACAGGGCCGAGCTGCTCGCCGGCGGCGCGGCGGCGATCGATGTCGGCGGCGACGTCGAGCGCGTGGTCGCTCACGTGGAGGAAGGCGTGGATGTCGCCGTCGACGGCCGCGATGCGGTCGAGGTGGGCTTGCGTGGCCTCGACGCTGGAGACCTCGCGAGCGGCGAGCTTGTCGGCGAGCGCGGCGGCGCTCAGCTTCGTCAGATCGGTCACGAGGATCCCTACTGCTCTTCGCCGAGGATGGCGGTGACGCGGAAACGACCGTCGGCGGCGTCCGGTGCGTTCTGAAGCACCTGGTCGCGAGTCAGCTGTCCGTCCACGACATCGTCGCGGAAGATGTTCTCCAGGGCGATGGGGTGACTCGTCGCGGCGACGTCGGGGGTGGCGACTTCGGAGACCTTGGCGATGTTGTCGACGATCACGTCGAGCTGCCCGGTGAGGCGCTCGACCTCCTCGTCGCTCAGTTGGATCCGGGCGAGCACACCGAGATGGCGCACGAGATCGGGGGTGATTTCAGACACCGCAACAGTCTAGTCGCGGCGGCGGCGACGCCCGTTGCGGCGGGATTCCCCGGGCGTAGGCTGTGTGCCGTGACGACGACGTATGACCCGCCTCGCCCCTGGATCGCCAGCTATGCCGACGGAGTTCCGGACGATCTCGAACCCGTGAGCGGATCGCTCGTCGACATCGTCGAGGCATCGGCGCGCGATTATCCGGATGCTGTCGCCCTCCAGTTCTTCGGGCGCGAGACCTCGTACCGGTCGATGCAGGAGCAGATCGATCGAGCGGCCGCCGGCCTTCGCGACCAGGGCGTGCGCGCCGGCGATCCTGTCGCCATCGTGCTCCCCAACTGCCCCCAGCACATCGTCGCCTTCTATGCGATCCTGCGCCTGGGCGCCGTCGTCATCGAGCACAATCCGCTGTACACACCTCGTGAACTGCGCAAGCAGTTCGAGGACCACGGCGCCAAGCACGCGATCGTGTGGTCGAAGGTCGCGGCGACCGTGCAGGAGTTCCCCGCGGATCTGGCGGTGACCTCGCTGATCTCGGTCGACATCACCCGCGCGATGCCCTTCACGACCCGCCTGGCGCTGCGCCTGCCGATCGCGAAGGCGCGCGAGGCGCGCACGGCCCTCACCGAGCGCGTGAGCGGTGCGATCTCATGGGAGGACGTCGTCGGATCGGAGCCGCTGCCGGCGACGCATCCGAAGCCGTCCACCGACGACCTCGCGCTCATCCAGTACACCAGCGGCACCACGGGCACGCCCAAGGGCGCCTCCCTCACCCACCGCAACCTGCTCTCCAACGCCGCACAGGCCCAGGCCTGGGTGCCCTCGATCGTGCGCGGCGACGGCTGCGTCGTCTACGCGGTGCTGCCGATGTTCCATGCGTACGGACTGACGCTCTGCCTCACCTTCGCGATGTCGATGGGGGCGCGGTTGGTGCTGTTCCCGCGCTTCGATCCCGACATGGTGCTGGAGGTCACGAAGAAGCATCCCGCGACATTCCTGCCGCTGGTGCCGCCCATCGCGGATCGGCTCCTCAAGGCCGCGCGCGAGAAGGGCGTGTCGCTCGCCGGCACCCAGGTCGCGATCTCGGGAGCGATGGCACTCCCCCACGAGCTGGTCGTGCCGTTCGAAGCGGCATCGGGCGGTTTCCTCGTCGAAGGCTACGGCCTCAGTGAATGCTCGCCCGTGCTCATGGCGAACCCCGTCGCCGACAACCGGGTGCCCGGCACCGTCGGTCTGCCGCTCCCCGGCACCGAATGCCGCGTGGTGAACCCCGACGACCCGACGCAGGACATGCCGGCGGGCGAACGCGGCGAACTCGTCGTCCGCGGACCCCAGGTCTTCGGCGGCTACTACGGCAAACCGGAAGAGACGGAAGCCGTCTTCACCGACGGCTGGTTCCGCACGGGCGACATCGTCATGATCGACGATGCCGGATTCGTGCGGATCGTGGACCGCATCAAGGAGCTCATCATCACGGGCGGCTTCAATGTCGCCCCGACCGAAGTCGAGAACGCTCTGCGTCAGCATCCGCAGATCGACGATGCGGCCGTCGTGGGCCTGCCGAGCGAGCACTCCGGCGAAGAGGTCGCCGCCGCCGTCGTCGTGGCGCAGGGCGAAGACATCGACGTCGAGGCCGTGCGCGAGTTCGTGCGCGGCGTCCTCACTCCCTACAAGGTGCCGCGTCGCATCTTCGTCGTCGACGAGCTTCCGAAGTCGCTCATCGGCAAGGTGCTGCGCCGACAGGTCCGCGACCGGCTCCTCGCCCTCACGACGGGGTCGTAGGGCGTCAGCCCTCCAGCGCAGCCGGTCCTTCGGTCACGAGCACGTGGAACTGCGCGGCGTTCAGGATGCGGATGCCGAGCTCCTCGGCCTTCGTCAGCTTGGACCCGGCACCGGGGCCTGCGGCGACGAAGTCCGTCCTCTTCGACACGCTCGATGCCGCCTTGCCGCCCGCGCGGATGATCGCCTCCTGCGCACCGTCGCGGGAGTAGCCCTCGAGACTGCCCGTCGCCACCACGGTGAGCCCCTCGAGGACTCCCCCGCTCGCAACCGCGGCGCCGGGACCGGGGTGGTCGGGGATCTCCCACCGCACTCCGGCCGCCGCCCAGCGGTCGACGATCTCCTGGTGCCAGTCGACCTGGAACCATTCGATCAGCGAGTCGGCGATGATCGCCCCGACACCCTCGACCTGCGCGAGTGACTCACGATCGGCGGCCATGATGTGCTCGAGCGACCCGAACCACTCCGCCAGTGCGCGCGCGGCCACCGGACCGACGTGACGGACGTTCAACGACACGAGCAGTCGCCACAGTTCGCGCTCGCGGGCGCGCTCCAGCTCTGAGATGAGCTTGAGGGCGGTCGCGGACGGCTGCGCGCCGGAGAGCCCGGCCTTCTTCTCGGCGGCCGTGGGGTTGCGCCGGAACGGCGCACGCGTCTTCACGACACCGTCGTCGTCTTCCTTCGGCAGTCCCGTCTCGGCATCCCGGACGACGACTTCGATCGGCACGAGCTCGTCCACGGTCAGCTCGAACAGGCGCGCCTCGGTGACCAGCGGCGGCGTCGCCGGGACGACAGGCTGGGTGAGCGCAGCCGCCGTCACTTCGCCGAGCGCCTCGATGTCGAGCCCGCCCCGCGAGCCGATGTGCTCGACGCGACCGCGCACCTGCGCGGGACATGTCCGGGCGTTCGGGCACCGCAGGTCGATGTCGCCCTCCTTCATCGCGCGCAGCTCGCTGCCGCACTCGGGGCAGCGCTCGGGCATGCGCCACTCGCGCTCGGATCCGTCGCGGCGCTCGAGGACCGCGCCGAGGATCTCGGGAATGACGTCGCCGGCCTTGCGCAGGACGACGGTGTCGCCGAGCAGAACCCCCTTGGCCTTGACGACCTGCTGATTGTGCAGGGTCGCCTGACGAACGGTGCTCCCCGCAACCTTGACGGGCTCCATCACGGCGTACGGGGTGGCGCGCCCGGTCCGGCCCACCCCCACGACGATGTCGAGAAGGCGCGTGTAGACCTCTTCCGGCGGGTACTTGTAGGCGATCGCCCACCGTGGCGCGCGACTGGTGGCGCCGAGTTCGGCGTGCAGGGCGAGCTCGTCCACCTTGACCACGATGCCGTCGATCTCGTGCTCGACGGCGTGGCGGTGCTCGCCCCGCTCGGCGATATAGGCGATGACCTCGTCGACCGTGTCGAACACGCGCGAGTGCGGCGAGACCGGCAGACCCCATCCGGCGAGAAGGTCGTAGATCTCCGACTGATCGCGCACCGGCGGGGTGTCCCATGCTCCGATTCCGTGCAGGTACAGCTCGAGTCGGCCGAGTCGGTCGCGCATCAGCTCGAGCTGATCGGGCGACTTGTTCTCGGCGCGCTGACGGAGGCTTCCCGCCGCGGTGTTGCGAGCGTTCGCGAACTCGGGGAAGCGGGTGGGCACCGTTTCGGCTTCGCGCCCCCGGGCGATCTGTTCGGCGACGAAGGCCGCCTGCAGCGCGTGCTGGCGCTCGTTGAGCGCCTCGAAGTCCTCGCCGCGAAGGAACACCTCGCCGCGGACTTCGAAGAAGGGCGGGAAGCCGGTGCCGGCCAGCCGCCGCGGAATGGCGGGAATCCACGCCACGTTCTCGGTGATGTCCTCGCCGACACGACCGTCGCCGCGCGTGGTCGCGGTCTCGAGCACGCCGTCGCGATAGGCGAGGCTGATCGCGAGGCCGTCGATCTTCAGCTCGCTCAGCCACCGCACGGCGCCGCCCGCGGCCGCGCGCGTCTTGTCGGCCCACTCGCGGAACTCGTCGATCGTGAACACGTTGTCCAGACTCAGCATCCGCTCGGCGTGCTCGTGCGAGGGGAAGCCGGCCGAGACGATCCCGGCACCGACCTGCTGGGTCGGGCTGTCTTGCGTGAGCAGTTCGGGGAACGCGTGCTCGAGGGCCTCGAGCCGGTGGATCTCGACGTCGTACTCGGCGTCGCTCACGAGGCTCGCGCCTTCGGAGTAGTACGTGAGGCGATACCGCTCGATCCGTTCACGGAGTGCGGCGGCCTCGTCGCGCGCCTGCTCGAAGTCGACGGGGATGTCGCCGGGAAGCTCAGTCACCCGCCAAGTCTAGGAGCGGGTTCCGACCTTCACGCGGTGACCGGGACGGCCGAGACGGTGCGGTCGATCGTGAATTGGCCGATGACCCGTGTGCCGTCGTAGAGCACCGCCGTCTGGCCGGGTGCGACGCCGTCGAACTGCGTCTCGGGCACGACGGTGATCACGCCGTGGGCGAGCGTCGCGGCGGCAGGAACGGGATCGGCGTGCGCGCGGATCTGGACATGGCAGTCGAAACGACCCTCGGCCTGCGGTCGCCCCGCCCAGGAGTGACGCTCCCCGGCGATCTCGGCGGTCGCGAGCGCCTCCTTCGGGCCGACGACCACCGTGTTGGAGACCGGGCGCACCTCGAGGACGAACCGGGGCTTGCCGTCGGCTGCCGGTACACCGAGCGACAGACCGCGGCGCTGGCCGACCGTGAACGCGTGCGCGCCCTCGTGCGTGCCGACGACCGCACCGCTGCGGTCGAGGATCTGCCCCTGCTCGGCGCCGACCCGCTCGGCGAGCCAGCCGCGCGTGTCACCGTCGGGGATGAAGCAGATGTCGTGGCTGTCGGGCTTCTGGGCCACCGTGAGACCGCGCTCGGCGGCCTCTGCGCGTACGAGCGCCTTGGATGGCGTCGACCCGAGCGGGAAGTAGGTGTGGGCGAGCTGCTCGGCCGTCAGCACGCCGAGGACATAGGACTGATCCTTGGCGGCATCCGATGCCCGGTGCAGCTCCAGCCCGTCGCCGGCGTCGACGAGCGTCGCGTAGTGGCCGGTGCACACGGCGTCGAAGCCCAGCTCGATCGCTCGCTCGAGCAGGGCCGCGAACTTGATCTTCTCGTTGCAGCGCATGCACGGGTTGGGTGTGCGGCCGGCGCGGTACTCGGCGACGAAATCGTCGATGACGTCGTCACGGAAGCGCTCGGAGAAGTCCCACACGTAGAACGGGATGCCGAGGCGGTCCGCCGCGCGACGCGCATCCATCGCGTCCTCGATCGTGCAGCAGCCGCGGCTGCCGGTGCGGAGGGTTCCCCCGGCGCGAGAGAGCGCGAGGTGCACGCCGACGACGTCGTGGCCCGCCTCGACGGCCCGTGCGGCCGCGACGGCGGAATCCACTCCACCGCTCATGGCCGCAAGGATCCGCATGGGTCCAGTCTACGAGCCCGCCCCTGGACGCGACCCGGATGCCGCTCGCGCACGTTCGACCGCCGGCGGAAGCGCCGCGACGGCTGTCTCGACGTCTGACGCGGTCGTGGTGCGGCCGAGCGTGAGCCGCAGCACCTGACGCGCCTCGGCATCCGTCCGTCCCATCGCGCGCACGACGTGCGAAGGCTCGGGGATGCCCGCCTGGCACGCAGACCCCGTCGAGACGGCGACGCCGGCCTGATCGAGCAGGAACAGCAGCGTCTCCCCAGCAGCCCCCGGAAAGAGCAGATGGGCGTTCCCGGGAAGGCGATCGACCGGATCGCCCAGGAGCACGGCGTCCGGCACACCGGCGAGGATGCCGGTGACGAGTCGGTCGCGGAGCGCACGCACCCGCACCGCCTCGGCGGCACGCTCGGCCTCGGCGAGTTCGGCTGCGACGGCGAACGCCGCGGCGCCCGCGACGTCCTGGGTGCCCGCGCGGAGTCCGCGCTGCTGACCGCCGCCGTGGACCAGGGGCGTCGGCTCTGCTGACCGGGCCACGACGAGCGCGCCGACGCCGACCGGCCCGCCGATCTTGTGCGCGGATACGCTCATGGCGCTCAGACCGGCGCGACCTGTCGCTCCCGCGCGCCACGACCGGAACGAGACCGGCACATGCCCGAACGCGGCGACGGCGTCGACATGCAGCGGCACTCCTGCAGCCGCCGCAGCGCTCGAGAGCTCCGCGACGTCGTTGATCGTCCCGGACTCGTTGTTCGCCGCGAGCGCCGTCACGAGCGCGGCACCCGGAAGCGCGGAAGTGAAGGTATCGACGGGGATGCGACCGAGAGCGTCGATTCCGACGGGCCGCACCACGGCGCCGCCCTCGCGCCGCAGCCATTCGACGGTGTCGAGCGTGGCGTGATGCTCGCCGTCGGGGAGCACGATGTCGAAGGTCCCGCCCGCCC
>NZ_SCMR01000037.1 GCF_005502885.1 Microbacterium sp. 2FI | reverse complement strand
TCGGCGACAGCGAGTCGACGGATGCCGCGGCCACCGCCCCGGCGAGCACACCCGGCGGCACCACCGCAGGCTGGACCAACGGCGAGGACTCCATCCTCGGCGGCACCCAGCTGATCGCGCCGATCGCCCTGCCGATCACGATCGGCGGAAACGCCGTGTCGGTGGTCGGCGACAGCACGGCGACGACGCCCGTCGTCCCGGCCGAGCCGACGGATCCCGGAACCCCGGGTAGCCCCGGCACCCCGGGCACCCCGGGCACCCCGGGCACCCCCGGAACACCCGGAACACCCGGAACACCGGGAACCCCGGGAACACCCGGAACCCCGGGAACCCCGGGCACCCCCGGAAACCCGGCGGACGACGACGCCGCGATCGTCGCAGCGCCGGCCGGCTCCGTGGTGACGGCGACCCCGGTCTCGGCGAGCGCGACCGCTCTCGCCGAGACCGGCGGATGGAGCGCGCTGCCCGCACTGCTGATGAGCCTCGTGCTCGTCACGGCCGGCG
This sequence comes from Microbacterium sp. 2FI, assembly GCF_005502885.1. Classification (GTDB taxonomy): domain Bacteria; phylum Actinomycetota; class Actinomycetes; order Actinomycetales; family Microbacteriaceae; genus Microbacterium. Next base: position 11,063 of record NZ_SCMR01000037.1, on the reverse strand, counting down.
CAACCGCGGTACGACGCCGAGGGGGGGAGCGTCTGACCGAATGAGGGTGCGGGAGGGCCGGCTCTGCCTGGACCGGCCCTCCCGCATCGGCGCGCCCGCGGCGGCGCCGCCCCCTACCGGCGCAGTGTCTTGCGTGCCCGTTCGATCGTCTCGTCGAAGTCGGCGAGCGCCCGCTCGACCGCCTCGCCGGCACCCTTCCGGGCGACCGCGGCGATGCGCTCGGCATCCCACGCCCGCGCGTCGCGCGATCGGTCGAGGCTCTCGCTGAGGGCGAGGAGCGCCCCGCCCAGAGCGAAGTCGACGAGCGGATCCACGTCGACCCAGGCGACCGGGCCCACGGCGTCGGCCGCGAACGGCTCGTTGACGACGACGACCTCTTCGGGCGACCGCGGCCGCCACGGATCGAAGTCGGGGATCCACTCGATGAGCTCGGGGATGATGACGTCGAAGATGAGACGCCGTGTCTGGCACCTGCTGGCGTAGCGACCCAGCACGTCGCGCGCGTGACGCCCGATGAGCCGCAGCGTACCCGCGCCGATCTTGTGGATCGGCACCTCCCGCATCGTGAGCACCGCCTCGAGCACGCGGTCCTCGTTGAGGATCGTGACGAGCAGCCGGCTGTTCATGCAGCCGATGTTCTCTGGCCGGGCGAGCCACACCGGGAGGTTCCGGAAGTACGCCTTGATCTGCCCGAGCACCTCCTGTCCGGCAGGCGTCGCGAGGAACCCCAGCCGCTTGGCCGGCGTGATGCTGAAGGCATCGCCGACGAGGTTGACGTTGACGAAGTGATGCCACGTCGCGTCGGTCACCACGCGCCCGACACCGGCGCGATGCCCGTCGTACGCGGCGATCCCGCCGAACTCGTGCGCCTGCGTGGGCGCCTTGCCGCCCGACACCGTGCCGGAGAGCACCTGATTGGTCGAGATCACCTCGGGCAGCGGCCGTGAGCCGACGGTCGCCGGCGGATACTCCGGCGCGTCGATCCCGACGTAGTCGAGGCTCTGGTCGGGATCGTCCGGTTCGACGCACTCGCCCTCGTGCGGGTGATCCGGCATGACACGGATGATGCCGTCCGGCCCGCACAGCAGCGGATGCGGGAACGAATACGTGAAGAACCCCGTGACCGCGGTGTACATGCGCGGCTCGATCGTCTGCGGCACCGCGTCGGACTGGTCGTCGAACTGCGATCCGGCGTCGCCCAGGCGATTGGTGTCGTTGCGACGCTGCCCGCCCATCGACACCTCGTCGGTGGCGGGGTTGCCCGAGGTCGAATTCCACAGGCGCATGTTGCGCGCGCGCGGCAGATCCCGGCCCATCAGCCGGCCGAGGGCGCCGTGGTCGCCGGTGGCGAACAGCCCGCCCCCCGACTGCTCGTACGCGGCGATCGCTCGCAGCTCGCTCGTCGCGAGTGCGTCGATCGGGTACGGGTTGCCGTCGGCGTCGAGCCGCTCGGTGCGCTCAGGCAGCTGCGTCGCGATCCCGAACAGGAAGACGACGTCGTACTTGTCGGACGCGAAGTGCGCCGGGTCGTCGAACGCGAATTCGGTGATGCGCGCCGCGACCCGGGCTTCGCCCGTGAGCATCTCGCTCGGCGCCGCCGCCCGCAGGTGCGCGAGCGTCACCTGGTAGCGCACCGGGAATGCCACGTCGAGCAGCGTCCGCACGAAGGTCGACAGGCCGAACCCGTCGTCCGAGAAGTCGAGCCCGTCGACGACCATGAGCACACGCACGCGACACGGCCGCAGCCACCACGGTGCGATCTTGGGCTCGAGCTCTCGCAGATGCAGATGCTCGAACCGAGCCTCGATCAGCTTCCGGTTGATCGGAGTCAGAAACTCCGGGATATCGATGTCCATCGCAAACCTCCCAGATTGCAGATCCCCCCGACGAGAACGAGGCCGGGGAGCGGGGCGCTGATACTCCGACCACGGATGCCGCCGGCTGCGGACACATGGGGTGCGCGCGGCCGAGACTTCTCGTACTCTGGGGCCAGCGCCGCGGGGGAACGGGACGGAACGGTGCCGATTGCACAGTTGGGGTGATCTCGAGATGCAAACGAGCCAGTTCCGCCATGGCCGACCAGGATGACGACGCTCTCTTCACGCGTGGGCTGCTCGACGCCTACTCCGAGGCCCTCGACGAGGTGACCGGCGGCCGCGACCACCGGCCGCTCGTGACGACGTGGCTGGGCCGCGCGTTCTCGGCGCACGCGACAGGTCACGTGCGCGTGTGGACCGACGCGCCGCGTTCCGACCTATGCCTGTGGCGGCATGAGTCGGATTCGATGGCATCGACCATCGACTTCTCGATGCCCGAGAACCCCCCGGCCGAGCGGCTCGAGGCGACCTGGTACGCGTGCGCGGCACGGCGGTTCGTGCTCGACTGGTTCGCATCGGGCTATCTCTCCGAGCTTCCCGTAGCGGCTGATCCGCACGGCTTCACCGTGGTGCTCGTCGGCACGCCCGAGCGCCCCGACGAACGAGGAGAGACGCGGCTCGACGACGTGCGGCGATACCTCGAAGTGCTCGAGCGCAGCCACGACCGCGAGCGCGTGACGGCCCCCGCGGCGGCGGTGACGGCTCGGGCGGACGGGCCCACGCTCACCACGCGCGAGATCGAAGTGCTGCGGATGCTGGGCGACGGACTGCTCGCCCGGACCATCGCGCTGCGGCTCGGCGTCTCGGAGCGGACGGTGCACAAGCACCTGGGCAACCTCTACGCGAAGCTCGACGTCCACGACCGTCTGCTCGCGGTACGTCGCGCCGAATCGCTCGGCCTCATCGAGCCGCCGCGCGCGGCGGGGGTGTCATAACTGCGTATTGTCCGGTGGTGGCGGTCGGATGTTCGATCAGCACGTGAAGCATCACCTGATCCTGAAGCTCCGGGAGCGGATACCCGAACCGCCGGCCATTCCGGACTGGATCACGTTCATCGGCGACAAGTCCGCCTCGGTCTCGCGCATCAACGACGAGGTCGATCCGGTGCTGCGCCGCGCGCGCACCACGTTCTGGGTGACGCACGAGTACATCCCCGCGACCGAGCGCTGGAGTCCGGAAGAGGTCCTCCACGGCCTCGATCGCACCTACCGCGTGATCTTCGACGACCTCGCGCCGCTCACACCCACCCTGCTCGCCGAGCTCGCCGGCCTCCGCTCGGTCGAGCGCTGCAGCCAACTCGTCGTCGCGAGCGTGGACCTTCCCGAGGCGCCGCGTGTCGCCCCGTTCGGTGCGACCGGATCCACACGCGAGCAGATCGGCCTCGACTACGCCAACGCCCTGACCCGCGGCCGGCCCGACGTCCGCATCGCGGTGCTCGACACCGGGGTCGACGTCGACCATCCCGAGCTCCAGGGCACCGTGGTGGCGGCATCCGATTTCGTCAATCTCGTCGGGCTCGACACGAGCGCCTTCGTCGGCGACATGCTCGACGCCGACGCCGACCCCGAAGACGAGGTCGGGCACGGCACGCACGTCGCGGGGATCATCGCGGGCGCGGGGCGCTCGATGGATGCCGGTACCGCCCCCGACTGCAAGATCATGGCCGTCCGTGTGCTCGCCACGATGCGCACCGCGTCGGGGCTGCAGGGGGCGGGCATCGTCGACAACATCAACCCGGCACTGAAGTGGTGCGTCGACAACGGCGCCGACGTCGTCAACATGAGCGTCGGCATCCGTCACACCGGCGGCGGCCTACCGCACGCCGACGTCGTGCGCTACGCGCAGAGCCGCGGAGTGTCGGTGGTCGCCGCGAGCGGCAACGACGGCGCGGCGACCAAGTACTACCCGGGCGCCCTGCCCGGGGTCATCGCGGTCGGCGCGTGCGACGAGGAAGGTCGTGTCGCGTCGTTCTCGTCGTACGGCGCCGACATCACCGTCGTCGCACCGGGCGTCCGCATCCTCAGCTCGTACGCCCACGGCCGCTACGCCGTGGCGTCGGGAACCTCGCAGGCGTCGCCCCAGGTCGCGGGTGCGGTCGCCCTCATGAAGTCGTACGCGCGCGACCACGGCTTCACCCTGGACGGCGACGACGTCATGCGCGTGCTGCGCGAGACGTCCGACCGGATCGACTCCCGATCGCGCAGCCCCCATGCGGGCTACGGGGTCATCAATCTCACTGACGCGTTCAAGTGGCTCTCCCGCGCCGCCGGATCCCGGCGCGCGGGCAGCCGTACTCGGTAAGGAGAACGGCGATGCCGTACATGCTCACCAACTCACTCGACTCGTCCGCCGCGAGCGGATTCCGCATCAAGCGCACGCTCGCGACCATCCAGGGTCAGCAGTCCGCCACCGACACGACGGTCGCTGCGGTACTCGACGAGCTCGACGGGCTCTTGAAGAAGGCGATCATCGCGTCCGATGGCGGCGCGGCCGCCGCCGTCGTGGAGTTCGCGCAGCTGCCGTTGACCCCGCGGCGCGCCGCCGCGGTGGGCGTCGGCCGCTGGGCGAACGACTCGCTCGCTCGCAAGCTCAAGGCCAATGTGCCCGGGGCCGGCGAGCGCACCTTCGCCGAGTTCATCGACGCGAGCGACGAGCTCACCGACCTGCGCTACGCGTTCGACGCGGAGCTGGAGACCCAGCGGGGCGTGCTCGACTTCAACATCCGCGCGGTGCTCGACCGCTCGGGGATCCGCGACCTCGTCTTCATCCGGGCGACGCAGGTCTACGGCATCCGACAAGCCGTGAGCCTCATGAATTTCGCCAAGACCCACGCGCAGGGTGCGAAGGACGTCGTCGCGTACGCGGCCGTCAGCGCCGCGCGCGAGGTCATCGACGAGAACTCGCTCCAAGTGCCCCACATCCCCGACGACAACAGTGCCGTCGTCAAGGCCCTCCGCGACACGCCGCTGATGTTCACGGCAGCCGGGTTCTCGGTCGCGGTGCTCGAGGCGGTCAAGGGCGAGCTCGACGACGCGAAGTACGACGACCTCATCGTCAAGTCGGGCGTGGTGATCCCGCCCGACCTCAGGCCCCGGCTCATCTCGTTCCTGAAGTCGTCGCCGGTCACCCTCACCGACGCCAACGCGCAGTACATGGTGCCGATGTATCTCGCGAAGGCCGTGGGCGCCGGGCCGGCGCCCACGACCTCTGCCACCGACCCCTTCGCCGTCACCTTCTACGGCGACGACACCGCCGCCGCGGCGGTCAACCAGGCGGCCGTCAAGTGCGCCGCTCAGCTCTTCTACGTCATGACCCTCGGCGACGAACTCGGCGTGTACGACGCGGTGCGGTACTTCACCGACACCTACCTCTTCACCGACGGCCTCGCCGTGAAGGACCCGGTGCTGCGCAAAGACCTCGAGGACTACGTGTTCTCGAACCGGTTCCCCGTGATCGATCCGAGCACGGGCCAGACCGACAAGGTCGACGTCACCCGCGAGCCGCTGCGCAAGGCCTACTACCGCCAGGTGTTCAACTCGGGAAGCGCCCCGACCGCCGGCGACGCCCCCGTCAACGAGGAGTTCGGGCGGCTGTGGAAGATCCTCATCCTCGAGTCGGCGCGCTATCTCGAGCGCGCGCAGGTGAGCCCGCACCCCGACAACTTCGTGTCGCGGCAGAACGTGATGCAGGCCGTGGAAGACCTGCAGTACAACCTGTCGACGAGCTGCGTGGGGCTGGCGACGGTGATGACCCCGCTCATGAACGCCGAGCTCGACTTCCTGATCTCGCGCATCTTCGGCCACCCCGAGATCCGCTCGCACATCGTGCCGAGCGGCGGGTCGTGGCTCAAGGTCATCGAGAAGCTCGCGACCTCGCGCGGCAAGCGCGCGCGGGTCTCGGTGCTCAACAACAAGGCGCGGCTCGGGTACACCCTGATCAACCAGATCGCCGGCTACACCGCCTGGACCTTCGAGCAGGACGAGCCGTTCTCGCAGTTCATCTCCAACGTCGACGCGTTCATCACGACGCAGAGCATCATCCAGGAGGACGGCGGCGACGATGAGGGAGGGTCCGAATCGTCGGGCTCGGATTCGTCGTCGGGGATGCCGGGGATGTCCGGGATGCCGGACCTGTCGAACCTGCCGGGAATGCCCTCCGGCCTCGTGCCGGCCGGCCTCGGCGGCTCGAACGGCGCGGGCGGCTCAGGGCTGAACGGCTCGGGTTCGAACGGGTCCGCCCCCGCCGACGACTGGGACTTCTGAGACCGCGTACGCCGCGACGAGAACGGAGCGCATGATGAGCCAGATTCCCGAGTGGTCGCCCGACGCGGAGATCCTCTCGATCGCCAGACAGCAGGCCGTGAACGTGCTCGCGCCCAGCGGGCCGTTCCAGTCGATGTCGCTGTCGGACCAGCAGAGCGTCTACCTGTCGCTCGTCGAGGAGGAGGTCGATCGCGAACGCGGTCGCCGCGGCCTCCAGCCCGTCGCGGTGGCGCGTGCGATGGCCACCGACTCCGGCAAGGAGATGGGGTTCCAGGGGTACCGCCCCGGGTTCGAAGGGTCGACGCAGGCCTTCAACGAGCTGGTCGACAGCGTCGATTTCCCCCAGTTCGTCGCCGACCTCATGAAGGCCGTGTTCAACGCCAACCTCAAGGTCATGAAGGAGCAGACCGACTCCTATATCAAGCTCATGAAAGAGGCGACCAAGTCGACCGCCGACTTCATCACCAAGGTCAAGGACGACGAGTCGTTCCTCAAGCTCGCCGAGACCAAGCAGGACCAGTTCGGCGTCACCACCGAGACCGCGCCCGACGGGTCGCAGAAGATGGTGCTCACCGGGCCCGAGGGCGACAAGGTCGACCCCGAGGATGCCGCGGTCAAGCGCGCCGTGCTCGAGGCGAAGATCGAGATGGCGAAGGAGCACCGGGCGGCGCTGCGGGAAGTCCTGCTGATGGGCGTCACCCGACTCGTGGTCGAGAAGGGCGTCATCGAGGCCGGCGTGGAGTTCATGATCACGGCGAACCGCAAATCCACCGCCTCGCACCAGGACCAGAACATCAACACCGTCAACGTGCAGGCGTCGTACGACCCGCCGCTGGGCGGACTGTTCGGCGGCCCGAGCGGGTCGATGACGATGAACAACACGAACATCCAGATCAACACGTCGCAGAAGGAAGCCACCGACACGCTGTCGGCCAAGCTCACCGGCAAGGTCAACATCCAGTTCAAGACGGACTACTTCAAGCTCGACAACTTCGCGACGATGTACGCCGACGGGGGCACCGCGGCCCTCGCGCCGGCTCCCGGCGGCGCGGCACCGGCCGCGGGAGCACCCCCGCGCAGGTAGGCGGCGGGGCTCATGGCGCTGGCACAGCTTCGGGAGGTGGACGGCGATGGCGACGCGATACTGCTCGAGCTCGACACGGGGACCAATCCGTTCTTCCGCGTCTCACTCGGCACCGAGGTGCGCACCGTCGACGGGATCGCCGTGCTCGACGCCCCGTACTGGTCCAGTCCCTGGCAGCAGAATCCTCGGGCGGGGCGCCACCTCGACACCTCGACGGCGTTCCCCCTCGACCGCGCCGTGGTCACCGAGCGCCGCACCCTCGTGCAGGTGCAGTCGGCGAAGGATCGGAACGGCCGGGCTCGCGCGTTCTCGCGCCCGGCACGGCTCGAGGTCGGCGGAGACGTGCCGGTGCTCGGCAGTGCGCCCGGAGAGGAGCCGGCGATGACCCTCTCGCTGTCTCGTGCCTCGGCATCCGCCCCCGTACCGGCCGCGGCCTCCGCACCGCTGCGCACCGCACTCGCGCATGAGACCGCGGCGGCGCACTTCAGCCGCCCGGCATCGCTCGACGACCTGCTCGGGAGTCTCGTGCAGGTCGCAGGTCCCCTTCTGCAGGGGCTGCTCAGCGGCGGCGGTGCGGGTGGCACCGCCGGCGCGGGCGGATCCCCGATCTCGACCGAGGTGCTCGGCGAACTGCTGCGCACGGTGCTCGCCGCCGCGGGCGGGGCACCCGCCGCGGCAGGCGGGGCACCCGCTACCACCGGCGGGGCGAGCGGGGCAGCGATCTCGCCGCCGCCGCCGGCAGCCACGCACCCCGCAGCACCGGCTCATGCCACCGCGCCCGCGCACGCCGGCGCCGCGGCACCGGGAGCGACGGCGGCAGGTGGCGCGGCTGGGTCGGGCGCTGCCGCGGGGACGGCCGGTCCCACCGCCGCAGGCCATGCCGGCGCCGACCTGTTCGGCTCGGCGATTGATCCGCTGCCCCTCGGCGGCGACCTCTTCTCGACCCCCGAATCGGTGCGCATGGACTGGACGACCACGCTCGCGCGACCGATGTGGGGCGGCGGCGGCCTCATCCGCCTCACCGACACCCTCGTGGGCGTCCTGCCGCAGCTGCTCAACGCCATCGCCGATCGACACTCACGCCGCGGCGACAGCGAGTGCCGCTCCCTCGACGACGCGCTTCCCGCGCCCGCGCGTGCGCGTCTCGTGCAACTGCTGCAGAGCCGCGGCAATGCGGCGGAGCGATCGGATGCCGGCATCGACGAGCTCGTCCGGTTGCTGCGCACCGGCACCGTCCCCGCCCCGGTCGGCACGCCCGTCACGCCGACGCCGGCCGGCCCTGCTGCGGCCCAGACCCAGAGCGTCGCCGCGTCCGGTGCGTCGGGCGCAGCATCCGACCGCGCGAGCCGCGCCGTGCTCACACCGCTCCTCGCCCCGCCGATCGCCCGCCCCCTCGGGCCGCGTGCGGTGTTCGCCACATCGCAGGCGATCACGCTCCGCTTCCAGCTCGATGTCGGCGCCGACGGGCCTGCCACCGCGCTCGCGCGCGCGATCCTCGACGTCGAGGTGCGCGAACCCGGCGGCGCGACCGCGCTGCTCTCGCGCTCGGAGCGCCTGAGCGATGTGCGACCCGGGACCCCGCTCTCGGTCGCGCTGACGACCCAGGAGGTCGCGGCGCTGCCGCGCGACGTCGACCTCGAAGTCTCGGCGACCCTGCGCTGGCGGGGGAAGACGGGCGTCTACCGGAGCGGCTGCGTGAGCCGGATCGTCGTCTCGGCCACCCGGAGCGTCTCGGCGCGCGGAGCGAGCGCGGGCGAGGCCCGAGAGCTCACCGACATGGGCCGGTTCCGCTCCTTCTGGAACCGTGTGTGGTCGACGACGGACGGCGCAGAGGGAGACCTGCCGCTGTGGGGATTCGATGCGACGCTGCGGTATTCGGTCGTCCTCGCCGGAACCGACCGCGGCAACGGGCTCATGCAGACGCGGGCCGATCTGCGTCCCGGCGACGGCGGCGTGCGCGAGCTGACCGGCGGCCGGTTCAAGGCCGGCATCGAGATCGCCCCGGTCGAGCTCAACGCCCTGCTGCCGCTGTGGGAAGGCTCCACCCCGCTGCCCCCCGAGGCGGTCGAAGCGTTCGCGGCGCCCGCATGGCGCGCAGGCGCAGGCGGCGACACCACGGTAAACGTGCGCTTCGACGGACGCCGCAATACGCGGGGGGCCCTGTGGGTCGTGCCGGTGCTGGACCTCCGCACTTTCACGCTCACGACGGCGTCGGAGCTCGATGCCTACGGCCAGGTGATCGCCGTGGCCGAGGAGCAGGTGCGCTTCCCCGTGATCGAGGCCGTACGAGTGCTGGGCCTGGCCTCATCGGTCGACGAGGAGGCGGCCGAGGCCACCCCGAGCGGCTACCGGTTCGACGGCTACTCGGTCGTCTTCGACGTGAAGGCCGGGCTCGAGCCGGCCGTGGGAGGTGCCTGATGGACGAGGCCTTCCTGGCGCTGCACACGCTGCTGCCCGATCTCCTGCCGCTGACCGAGCCGCTCCACGACGAGCTTGCGGGCGTCCGCCAGATCATCACGGGATGCGAGGTCGAGACGCCCATCGAACTCGATCTGACGATGCGAACGGGATCAGACGGACGCGAGCGGGTCGAGATCGGCGCAGCCCCGCCGCTGTACCACCTCGAAGTCTCGGAGCTGCCGGTGTTCCATGCCGTGCGCATCGTCGTCACGAGCGAGGCCCGTCATGGCTGAGAACGTGCCCTGGCGCCTCGAGGACTTCGTCGACTCGCTCGTCGTCGAACTCGACAAGACGCGCGAGACGCTCGCGGTCAAGGCGATCAACAAGCCGCTGAGCTACTCGGTCAAAGAGGTCTCGCTCGATGTGAACGCCTTCCCCACCTACGCCGAGGGCTCGGTGCGCTTCGTCACCGCGCGCCCGGGCGAAGAGGGATCATCGCGGCTGTCGATCCAGCTCAACTCGATCACCGACCAGCAGGTGCGCGCGAGCACGAAGGACCGGAGCGACGCGCCGTCAGCCGAACGGCTGGAGGTCGACGAACCCACGCGCACGAAGCTTCGTCGCATCGGAGTGAGCTCCCTCGAGGATCTCAAAGACCTCCAGACCCGCAAGGTCGACCTCGGGGCTGCGACCGACTCCGACATCGACTACGGCGAGATCGCGCGCAAGATCCAGCAGTCGCGCCGCGCCAAGTCGGCGCCGGTCATCGACGGCGTGAGCATGTCGCAGTCCGACGGCCAGCCCGTGCTGCTGCTGGAAGGACGAAATCTCAGCGTCGACGGCTCTTTCGAACCGGTGGCCGTCGTCAACGGCGTGCTGGCCGAGGTCGTCTCGCGCGGACCCGCGCACCTGAGCCTGCGCATCGACGACGACCGACCGCTCGCCGCAGACAACGAGGTGGTCGTGACCTTCGACCAGTTCGCCGTCGTGAGAGTGAATGTGAGGACCGCAGAATGAGCTCCCCCCGCAGGACCAGCATCGATGCCGACTTCTCGCGACTGCTGTCGCGCAGCTACGGTCTGCCGACCGCGCTGCCGGCCCGCGCCGCGCGCGCTGTCACCCTCACCGCCGACACCGGCAAGGATGTGCTCGACGCCTCCGATGCCGCCTTCGAGGAGTACGTCGTCGAGCGCGGCGAGCCGCCCGTGGCGCCGGAGGCGGCACCCGGGCCTTCCGCCTCGAGCCCGGCCGTGGCGCCCGCCCCGGCCGCCCCGAGCGCCGGCGACCCCTATGCCGCGGCGACCGCGCCGACGAACGGTGCGCCCCCGCCGGCACCCGCAGTACCCGCACCCGCACCCGCCGCGCCGGCCGCCGACGCTCCGGTGCAGGAGCGTGCGCCGTCTCCGGCATCCGTCGCCCCGCCCGCACCGGCGCCCGCCG
>NZ_SCMR01000036.1 GCF_005502885.1 Microbacterium sp. 2FI | reverse complement strand
CCGGCATCCCGTCCTCCCGCCCCCTCTCCCCTCACGCCTCACCCATCCCGCGTTTGGGGCGCAAACCGTGCGCGACATGCCGAGATACCCGGCGTGTCGTGCACGTAGGACGCCCCGAACCCCGGGCGTCCCCGCTCTGACGTGCCCTCGGGAACCTGTACGTCTCGCGCCTCGAACACCGCGCCGGCGGCATCCGTCCCCACCGCCCCGGTTTGGGGCGCGAACCCTGCACGACATGCCGCGGCCTCCCGCGTGTCGCGCACGTACGACGCCCCAAAACCGAGCAGCCGAGCAGCCGAGCAGCGCACAGCACGCCACCCTGCTCAGGCGACCGCGCTCAGTGGTGGATGAGCACCTTCAACGCCACGAGGATCAGGCCGAATGCGGCGGTGATGACGGCGCTGAGGATGCGCGGCACCCAGTGCGTGCTCCAGCGCGCGACCGCGATCCAGCCCAGGATGCCGAGCATCACCGTGTTCAGGATCAGAGCGATCCAGTTCGCGGTGTTGTCTTCGATCACGCGGGTCGCGCCGAGCAGAAGCACCAGCAGCGGCAGCGCAGAGGCGACGAGCATGCCCGAGGACTGATGCAGCGATGCCCGGAGGCTCGCGCGCAGTCCCGCCTGGCCATCGGTGGCCGCGAGCCGGCCGAGGGTTCCGGCATAGACGTGCGCCGCGTAGAACACGAGCACGGTGATGCCGACGGTGATGAGCGCGTTTATCGAGGTGCCGACAGCAGCGTCGCTGACGACGATCATTCCCGAGACGAGGATGAGACCGTAGATCGCCTCTTCGGTCATGAGCACGCGCGTGACGCGCGGCGGTATGTGAAGTTGCTCGTCGGTCATCGGGCGTCCGGCTTCATGGAGCGGCGCGGCACGAAAGCGGGTGCGGGGCTCAGCCGCAACTGCCGCCGCCGCAGCACGAACCCGCGGACTCCGAAGGAGCCAGCAGGTTCTTGTCGTCGGCGATGGGCTTGAGGGTGGTGGGGGCGCTCAGCGGCGAAGTCATCATGTCGTCCATGCTACTGCCGTGTTCCTGTACCGGCGTCGAGCACGGCCCCGCCCGTCTGACAGGTCGGGCAGTACTGTGCGGTCGTGCTCGAGAACGCGAAGTCGCGAACCGCATCACCGCACACCGCGCACACCTCGCCCGCGCGTCCGTGCACGCGCATCGCGGCCACCTTCGCCGCCTTCAGCCGATCGATCGGGACGCCGCGGCGATCGTCGATCGCGCCGCGGATGACTCCGACGGTGGCGTCGAAGAGCCGCTTCCGCTCGTCCTCCGAGAGCGCAGCGGCGTGCACCACCGGCGAGAGGCGGGCGAGATGCAGGATCTCGTCGGAATACGCGTTGCCGATCCCCGCGAGCGATTCCTGCTCCTGCAGCACGGACTTCAGCTGCTTGCGACGACCGACGACGACCGCGTCGAGGTCGGCCTGCGAGAACGACGGGTCTGCCGGATCGGCGCCGAGCTTGGCCACGGCCGAGATCTCGCGCGGATCGTCGACCACCGAGAGCCCGAGCGACACCCAGTTGCCGGCATCCGTGAGCTCGAGTCGCGACCCGTCGTCGCAGGCCACCGATGCGAGCGCGGGCGGAGCGTCAGGTGCGAGGTCGGCATCCACGCCCGGCCCGATCCACCGCGCCCAGCCGTGCCGGCCGAGCGAGACGCCGAGATGCTGGCCGCCGACAGCGAGGTCGAGATGCTTGCCGAACCGCTCGACGCCCGAGATCTGGGCACCGACGAGCCCGCCCGGCGGCCGCGCACGGGTCTTGACGACTCGGAACTCGAGCACGTCGACCTCGGCGATCGTGCGACCGACCACGCGCTCACCGAGGAACTCGACGAGCGCCTGAACCTCCGGCGACTCGGGCATGCCGCCATCTTCGCACCTGGCGCCGACACGCCGGGATCCGCCGTCACGACGACAAGACGCGATCCGGCCGCTTGACCGACTGGACTGAGTCGGCCGAAGCGCGCACGACCGCTCGCCGCTGGCGCACGCACAGCCACAGCATCACTCCGCACGAGATCACGTAGAAGCTGTGCAGCGCCCAGATCGGCCCGAGCGGCAGCGAGAACACGTACAGCGAGTAGACGACGTTCGCGGCGTTGATCATGACGAGGCTCGCCAGGCTGTAAGACGAGACATCGCCGGTGCGCAGCGCCTTGCGCAGCATCGGAAGGTTGCTCACCGCGAAGACGACGGTCGAGGCCGTCCCTGCGACGATGGCGATGTCCATGTCCGAAACGGTAGGCGCAGCATCCACCCGTGCGCGTCGACCGAATCACCCATCTTCTCGCGAGGCCCGGATGAGCAGATATATGCAGACGCTCTCGCAGGCTCTGCGCAGACGATATGCAGACGAGGGATGCCGAAGCCCTCGTCACCGGCTCAGATGAGTCCCTGCTCGTAGGCGTACGCGGTCGCAGCGGTGCGCGAGGAGACCCCGACCTTGAGGAAGATGTTGCTCAGGTGCCGTGCCACGGTCTTCTCACTGAGCGACAGCTGCGCCGCGATGGCGCGGTTGGTGAGGCCGGTGGCGGCCAGGCGCAGCACCTCGATCTCTCGGGCGGTGAGGTTAACCGCCGGCCGCCCGCCGGTGAGGACTTCCAGCGCCGCCAGGTCGGCTCGCGCACCGAGCTCGGCGAAGGTCGCGTGTGCCGCCGCGAACTCGGCGGAAGCCTCATCGTGCCGGTCCGCAGCAGCGAGGGCGCGGCCGGCGAGCACATGACACCGAGCGACTTCGCAGGGTGCGTCGAGCGCATCCCATGCCGCGAGGGCGCTGCCCGCAGCCGCGAGCGCCGCAGCGGGCTCGCCCTCGGCGAGCAGCACGCCGGCCTCGGCGAACGCGGCGACCGCCGTCAGCAGCGGCGTCGGCGCGGACCGCGCACGGGCGGCGAGTTCATCGGCGACCTGCCGTGCAGCGCCGGTGTCACCCACCGCGATCTCGATCTGCACCATCGCGGGAAGCAGCCGCCGTCTGGTCGCGTCATCGGCGCCCGCCGCGATGCTGCGGATCATCGTCTGCGCGCCGCGCACATCGCCGTCGGCGAGGGTCGCGAGGGCGAGACCGGGCTGCGGATCCCACCCCGTCGCGCCGGCGCGCAGATAGTGCTCGCGCGCCGGGCGCAGCTCGCCGCGCAGCCGGTGGAGTTCGCCGAGCTGGTAGTTCGCGACGTAACCGGCCGTGAAGTCGCCGGCGCGCAGGGCCTCTTCGGCGAGGTGGGCATGGACGGATGCCGTGGCCCACCGCCCGTGCAGGAGGAGCAGCTGAGCGCGATAGGCGTGCGCCTGCCCCGTGTAGGCGACCATGCCGGGACGACCGCTGCACCAGTCCTCGAAGGTCGTCGTCCAGCGCTCGGCCCGCTCGAGATCGAAGCCCTCGTGGCAGACGTCGAGCGCGACGCGGAAGAGGATGCACGTCGCCAACGGCGTCATCGTGTCGGTGACGACGGTTGCGACGGCGGCGTCGAGGTCGGCGAGGCCCTCGGCCGTCCGCCCGATCGTCGTCAGGCACTTCCCATGACCGAAGGACGCGAAGGCCGCCAGCTCGCGATCGCCCGAGCGCTCCGCCGTCTCTGCGATCTCGTCGAACCGTCGCATCGCGTCCTCGATGTCACCGACGAACAGCGCGGTGAGAGCCGCCGGCACGAGGGCGACGAGCCCGCCGACGGCACCCGGCTCGCCGAGGCGCTGAGCGAGGCGGAGCCCCCGTGCGACCCAGGTTGCGGACTGCGTGACCTCGCCCGTCTCCAGAAGCTGGAGCGCCAACCATCCCGCCGTGCGCGCGGCGCCGACGGTGTCGGCCGCGGCGAGGTAGGCCTCGTGGGCTCGGGTGAGCGCATCGACGGCTTCCGACACCCGCCCCTGCAGGAACGATGTCGTCGACAGCACTTCGAGCTCGGGTGCGGAACGCCCCTCCGTCGCGACCATCGCGCCCCCGCCCGAGCGAACATCCGGCTGCCGGGAGGCAGCATCGGCACCGTGTGGGAAACGTAGCGCCGAGGCGTTCGCGCCGCAAGGGCCGGATACCCTGGCAGGTAGCCGACCGGAAGGGTGTGCCGTGAACATCTCGCAGCTGCAGCGGTTCGTCGCCGTCGTCGACGAAGACGTGCACTTTCCGCGCGCCGCCGAAGCGCTCGGCATCCCTCTCGCCTCACTCAACTCGTCGATGGACAAGCTCGAGGCCGAGGTCGGGCATCCGCTCTTCGTCCGCAGCAAGGCCGGGTTCACCCTGACGCCTGCCGGCAATCTGCTGCTCGATGAGGCGAAGCGGCAGATCGCCGCAGCGCCCCAGGCGCCGAAGCCCCCGGCGAAGCCGGCGGGCGGCAAGGCCAAGGCCTCGAAGGGCAAGGGGCGAGCTCCGGCGGTGAAGGGACAGCCGAAGCCGTTCAAGAAGCGGCAGGGGCGGTGACCGCTACAGCTCGGTGACCCGCCCACCCTCGACACGCCAGTGCCGATCGGTCTCGACGGTGTCCAGCATCCGTCGGTCGTGCGTGACCAGCAGCAGCGTGCCGTCGTACGAGGCGAGCGCCTGCTCGAGCTGCTCGATCGCCGGCAGATCGAGATGGTTGGTGGGCTCGTCGAGCACCAGCACGTTCACTCCCCGCGCCTGCAGCAGCGCGAGACCCGCGCGCGTGCGCTCGCCCGGCGACAGCTCGTCGACCGCGCGCAGCACGTGATCGGCCTTGAGCCCGAACTTCGCCAGCAGAGTGCGCACCTCGCCGGCAGCCATCGACGGGACGAGCGGCTCGAAAGCGTCCGCGAGCGGCTCGGGCCCGACGAACGACGAGCGCGCCTGATCGATCTCGCCGATCTGCACGTTCGCGCCGAGGCTTGCGGTGCCCGCGTCGGGCAGCTGCCGGCCGAGCAGGGCACGCAGGAGCGTCGACTTGCCGGCGCCGTTGGGCCCCGTGATGCCGATGCGCTCCCCCGCATTCACCTGCAGCGACACCGGCCCGAGGGTGAACGAACCCTGGCGGAACTCCGCCGAACTGAGCGTCGCCACCACCGTGCTCGATCGCGGCGCAGACCCGATCGTGAACTCGAGCTGCCACTCCTTGCGCGGCTCGTCCACCTCGTCGAGCCGAGCGATCCGGCTCTCCATCTGGCGCACCTTCTGCGCCTGCTTCTCGCTCGACTCGGTCGCGGCCTTTCGCCGGATCTTGTCGTTGTCGGGAGACTTCTTCATCGCATTGCGCACGCCCTGGCTCGACCACTCGCGCTGCACGCGCGCCCGGGCGACCAGGTCGGCCTTCTTCTCGGCGAACTCGTCGTACTTCTCGCGCTGACGCCGGCGCACGGTCGCGCGCTCTTCGAGGTAAGCGTCGTACCCGCCGCCGTACACGCGATTCGACGCCTGCGCGAGGTCGAGTTCGAGCACGCGCGTGACGCACCGCGCGAGGAACTCGCGATCGTGGCTCACAAGAACCACGCCCCCACGGATGCCGCGCACGAACGTCTCGAGCCGCTTGAGCCCGTCGAGGTCGAGGTCGTTCGTCGGCTCGTCGAGCAGCACGATGTCGAAGCGCGAAAGCAGGAGCGCTGCGAGACCGACGCGCGCCGCCTGACCACCGGAGAGCGACGTCATCAGAGCCCGCCCCGGCGCCTCGCCGAGGTCGAGGCCGAGATCGGCCAGCACGACGGGCACGCGCTCGTCGAGGTCGGCGGCGCCGCTGGCGAGCCAGCGGTCCAGCGCCGCGGAGTAGACATCCGCCGGGTCGACGCCGGGGGCGGCAAGGGACGGGTCGCCGAGCGCTGCGGCCGCGGCATCCATGTCGGCCGTCGCCTGGGCGCAGCCGGTGCGACGCGCGATGTATTCCGCGACCGTCTCACCGGTGATGCGCTCGTGCTCCTGCGGCAGCCAGCCGACGAAGGCATCGGCCGGCGACAGCGAGACGCTGCCGGCCTGCGGCTCGTCGATGCCGGCGAGCAGGCGCAGGAACGTCGACTTTCCGGCGCCGTTCGCGCCGACCACCCCGACCACATCGCCCGGCGCGACGGTCAGGTCGAGCGAGTCGAACAGGGTGCGGTGCCCGTAGCCCCCGGCGAGGCCCTGGGCGACGAGAGTCGCGGTCATCGTGCGGTGCTCAGTCCCAGTCGAGGTATTCCTCGATGATGAACGCGGTGTCGATCGGGTTCGTCGCGGGGAACAGGTGACCGGCGCCGGCGATCACCTTCAGCGACGCGCGCTCGGGGGCGGTGGCCTGCAGCTGCTCGCCGTGCACCGGCGGGGTCACATCATCGGTCGATCCCTGGATGATGAGCACCGGGATGACGGGGGCGAGCGGGATGTCCTGATCCTCGACGCCGAGGAGCAGCAGGCCGTTGACGCGGTCGTGGTGCACGGCCGAGAAGGCGCGCGCCACGGTGCCGCCCGCACCGTGGCCGCCGATCCACGTGTGCTCGAGACCGAGGTGGTCGATCACCGCGACGGCATCCGCGACGCTCTCGTCGAGCGATCCGGCATCGGGACGGATGCCGATGCGCACGACGTGGAAGCCGGCCTCCTCGACGAGATAGTGGCTGATGACGCCCAGGACGTCGCGGTCCTGCCCGGGCTCGGGGATCAGGACGAGGGAGACGGGCCCCTCGCCCTCGACGACGAAGGGGATGGCGCGCCCGTCGGGCTCGAAGATCTGCGTGTCGGTCATCGTGTCCTCCGGCGTGAGATCGATCAGACGTTGAAGCGGAACTCGACGACGTCGCCGTCCTGCATGACGTACTCCTTGCCCTCGAGGCGGGCCTTGCCGCGGTGACGGGCTTCGAGAACCGAGCCCGCGTCCACCAGATCGTCGAACGAGATGACCTCGGCTTTGATGAAGCCCTTCTCGAAGTCGGTGTGGATGACGCCGGCAGCCTGCGGAGCCTTCCAGCCCTTGCCGATCGTCCACGCACGCGCTTCCTTCGGACCCGCCGTGAGGTAGGTCTGCAGACCCAAGGTGTCGAAGCCGATGCGGGCGAGCTGGTCGAGACCCGACTCGTCCTGGCCCGTCGACGCCAGGAGCTCGGCGGCGTCCTCAGGGTCGAGGTCGATGAGCTCCGACTCGATCTTCGCGTCGAGGAAGACCGCGTGAGCCGGGGCCACGAGCGCCTCGAGCGCGTCCTTGGCCGCGGCATCCGTCAGAATCGCCTCGTCGACGTTGAAGACGTAGATGTAGGGCTTCGCGGTGAGGAGGCCGAGCTCCTTGATCGGGGCGAGGTCGAGACCCGAATGGGAGAGCAGGATGCCGCGCTCGAGCGCGTCCTTCGCGGCGACGGCCGCTTCGAGCGACGAGGGGTCGGCCTTCTTGCCCTTGACCTCCTTCTCGATGCGCGGGATCGCCTTCTCGAGGGTCTGCAGATCGGCGAGCTGCAGCTCGGCGTTGATCGTCTCGAGGTCGTTCTTCGGGTTCACGCCGCCCTCGACGTGCACGACGTCGTCGTCGGTGAAGCCGCGCACGACCTGCGCGATCGCGTCGGCCTCACGGATGTTCGCGAGGAACTGGTTCCCGAGCCCTTCGCCCTCCGACGCGCCGCGCACGATGCCTGCGATGTCGACGAATGACACCGTCGCCGGCAGGATGCGCTCGGAGTGGAAGACCTCGGCGAGCTTCGCCAGCCGCGGATCGGGAAGGCTCACCACGCCGACGTTCGGCTCGATCGTCGCGAACGGATAGTTCGCCGCGAGCACGTCGTTCTTGGTCAGCGCGTTGAAGAGGGTGGACTTGCCGACGTTGGGCAGGCCGACGATGCCGATAGTGAGAGCCACGTCGGCCAAGTCTACGTGGGACGGATGCCGGTGCCTGCGTCGGGTCGGGCATAGCGGAAGGATGCCGTGACGTACGGCAGACCGATCGATGCGCGTCCGCGCGTCTCGGCGTGACTCTCGAGAACGTCGACGACGTCGTCGAGGGTGTGCTGCTGCTCGGCGGCGGTCAGCAGAGCGAAGTAGCTGCGCGAGCGCACGTCGGCGAGGATCTCGTCACGCGTGCACGGGCGCACCCACTCGTCGAACCGCCGTTCGGGTTCGCCGAACGGGCCGTCAACCGCCGGGTCGTCGGTCTCGCCTCGGAAGTGATCGCCGTCAGCGCGCATCGCGGCGCCGAGCGCGCGCACCCACGGCACCCGCTCGTCGCGGAGGTTCCACACGAGCCCGAGTCGTCCGCCTGGGCGGAGCACGCGCGCCACCTCCGCGGTCGCGGCCGGCACATCGACCCAGTGCCACGCCTGCGCGAAGGTCACCAGGTCGGCGGACGCGTCGGGCAGCGGCATCCGCTCCCCCGTTCCCTCGACCGCCTCGATTCCTTCGAGCGAGGCGCGGAGCGTCGCCAGCATGGCCCGCGACGGCTCGACGGCGATCACAGTCCGCGCGCGGCCGTCGAGCAGGCGCGTGAACAGGCCCGTGCCCGCACCCACATCGACCACGGTGCCGGCGTGCTGCCCGACGAGCCAGTCGACCGCCGCCCGCGGGTAGGACGGCCGCGCCGTGGCGTAGAGCTCGGCGACAGCGTCGAAGTCGGCCGCGTCCTGAGGTGTCATGACGGCACCGCGCGGGTGGGCTGCATGTCGTACGTCACCCAGGGCGTCGCCACCGCGTGCGCGTCGTACACAGATCTGGCCGCTGCGTTGTCAGGCGCCGTGATCCACCGCACGACACTGCCGCCTGCCTCGCCCGCACGCGCCGCGGCATGCTCGAGCAACGCGCCGGCAGCACCGCCGCCTCGTGCTTCCGGCGCGGTGAAGAGGTCGTCGAGATACAGCCCAATCGTCGCGGACGACGGACGAGCGAACCACCGCAGGTTCGCGAGGGCGACAAGGCAGTCACCGTCGTCGACGGCCACGAGCCCGACGAGACCGTGCTCACCATCTCGTACCCACTGCCATGTGGTCCTGACGGCGTCCGAATCCTCAGGAAGCCGATAGAACGCGCGATAGCCGGCATAGAGGTGCGACCAGGCATCCTGATCACGAGGCTCCACCGCCCGGACTTTCATGTTCACCCGGCAAACCCTACAAGTCGGCGTTCGGGTTGCTTCTCGGGGCCGGTTCAATGTCGGAGGTATGTTCTAGCTTTGACTCATGGCTGAAGACCTCGACGACTTCGATCCACCCGATGAGGGCTGGGTCGATGTGTCGCGTGATGCGGATTGGGACGCCGACGTTCCCGACGCGGTGGACCTGGTGCTCGAGGCCGCGACGCTCGAGTCAGTGTTCGCGGCGCAGCGTCTCGCCCGTGTCGATGCGATGCGGCGCGAGCTGCTCGCCGAGGCGGGCGGGCGCGGCGCAGGCGTCACCGACATCGTCGAGCGATCGATCCGGCTCGAGCTGGCCGCGGCGATGCGGATCACCGAGTACGCCGCCGGTCGCATGCTCGCGCAGGCCGAGGCGCTGGTGCGCCGATACCCGCACGCGCTCGACGCACTCGGCGGCGGGCGGATCACCCCGAAGCACGCAGAGATACTGGTCGACGACGTCGATCAGCTGCCGCCCGAACTGCGCGACCGGGTGGTCGAGCGCGCGATCGAGCTCGCCGAGGCCCAGCCTGTCGGCACGTTCCGCCGCGCGCTGCGGGCTCTGATCGAGACCGTGCAGGCCGCAACACTCGAACAGCGCCATCGGTCGGCCGTCGAGACGCGGCGCATCGCCCTCGAGCGCGGGCACGACGGCATGGCGATGCTGCTGCTCCATGCGCCCGAGGTCGAACTGCAGGCGATCTTCACCCGCGCGACGGCAATCGCGAAGACCATCACCTCACAGCCCGGCGAGACGCGCACGCTCGATCAGGTGCGCGCCGATGTGCTGTGCGATCTGCTGATCGACGGTCGCACGGATGCGGTCCCTGTCGAGGCGCGCGGCATCCGGGCTTCGGTCGTCGTGACGGTTCCCGTGCTCTCGCTCCTCGACGAGTCCGCCGGTGGCGGCGAGGACGCCGAGGGCACCGATCCCCCGGTCGTCGAGGGAATCGGGCCGATCCCGCTGTCGCGGGCACGCGAGCTGTGCGGCGGTGACGCGTCGTGGATGCGGGTGCTCACCCACCCCGAGACCGGCATGGTCCTCTCGGTCGGGCGTGAGCAGTATCGACCGCCCGCGATGCTGCGCAAGCTCACGAAATGGCGGGCGGATCGGTGCATGGGACCCGGATGCGGGATGCCCGCGTCGCGGTGCGAGATCGATCATCAGGTCGCGTGGCACGACGGCGGTGACACGTCCCTCGAGAACAATGCGCCCTTCTGCAAGGGGCACCACATCGTCAAGCACCACGGCGGGTGGCGGGTGACGCAGCTCGCGGGAAGCGGCGGCGCGATCGAGTGGGTATCCCCGACCGGGCGAAGGTATGTCGTGCAACCCGAGAGACGCGTCCCCGTGTTCCGGGTAAGCGCGCCGAGTCACGACGCGTCCGACGCGCCGTTCTGAGACCGGGACGGGTTCGCGGGCGCGGCGCCGAACCCGATCACGACATCGGGCGGCGCGCCTGCCGCCACCCACCCGACGCTCGGGTGAGTCTGAGGGGGTGCCCCTGGACTTCACCGCGATCGACTTCGAGACGGCGAACTCCAGCAACGCGTCGGCCTGCGCGGTCGGACTTGTCCGGGTGCGCGGCGGTGAAGTGGTGGCCCAGACCGGGTGGCTCATCCGCCCGCCCGCGGGCCACGACCGGTTCTTCGAGCTGAACACGCGCATCCACGGCATCCGCGAAGAAGACGTCGTCGACGCCCCCACGTGGACCCAGCAGCTCAGCGCGATAGCCGCCTTCGCAGGCGATGACGTGCTGGTCGCGCACAACGCTGGATTCGACATGGCGGTGCTCAAGCGCGCGTGCGAGGCGACGGGCGACGAGTGCCCGCCGTTCCGCTACGCCTGCAGCCTGCAGCTGGCTCGGCGTGTGTACGACCTCGAGTCCTATCGACTCCCATTCGTCGCCGCCGAGGCGGGGTTCGGCGCCTTCGCCCACCACAACGCCACCGCAGACGCCCTCGCCTGCGCTCACGTGATGCTCGACGCCGCGCGCCGGCTCGGCGTCACCGACATCGACGCGCTTGCCGAATCGGCCGGCATCCGGGTGTCGCAGATCACGGTCGCCGAGGCGCCGGCCGTCTCTTTCGCCGTCGCCTGAGAGCGCCCGCGGGCATTCGCGCCTGCGATGTCGGAGCCCTCCGGCATCCTTTCCCCATGGACGCACTCACGCTCTCGATCATCGCCATCGCGACGCTGGCGCTGGGGGCGCTCGCCGGCTGGGCCGCCGGCACGGCCCGCGGTGCCGCACGAGCAACGCGCGAGACTGCTGACCTCCGCACGCGCGTCGCGACCGCCGAGGCGACGCGCCAGGGCGTGCAGGCGCAACTCGACCACCAGCACGCGCTCTACCGCGAGCTGGCCGGCCAGGCGCGCGCCGATCAGGCGGCGCGCGAAGAGCGCGAGCGGCGCGAGCAGTCGGTGCTGCGGGCCCTCGCACCCGTGCAGGAGACGCTGCAGAGCATGCAGACGAAGGTCGACGAGCTCGAGCGTGAGCGGCAGACCCAGTACGGCTCGCTCGCTGAGCAGCTGCGGCGCGCGCACGAATCCGACGAGGCGCTGCGGGCGACGACCGAATCCCTCGCCGGCGCGCTGCGCTCAGGCACCACGCGCGGCGTGTGGGGCGAGACTCAGCTGCGTCGCGTCGTCGAGGCCGCAGGCCTGACGCGCTACGTCGACTTCGATCTGCAGACGTCGATCGCGACGGATGCCGGCGCTGGACGCCCCGACATGGTCATCCGCCTCCCCGGCGACAAGGCGATCGCCGTCGACGCGAAGGTGCCGCTCGACGCGTACCTCGAAGCCAGTGCGATCCCCTTCACAGCCCAGGGCGCAGAAGCCGCGCGGCGGCGCACCCTGCTCGACAAGCATGTCAAGGCGGTGCGGGCGCACATCGACGCACTGGCGAAGAAGACGTACTGGGCGGGGTTGAGTTCGAGTCCCGAGTTCGTGGTGTGCTTCGTGCCGAGCGAGTCGCTGCTGGCTGCAGCGCTCGAAGAGGATCCGTCGCTGCTCGACTACGCGTTCGGCAAGCGCGTCGCGCTCGCGTCACCGGTCAATCTCTGGGCGGTGCTGAAGACCGTCGCCTACACCTGGACACAGCAGGATGTCTCTGCCGAAGCGCGCACCCTCTTCGACCTCGGCAACCAGCTCTACGAGCGGCTCGGCGGACTCGCAACGCACGCCGACGACCTGCGCCGCGCGATCGAGCGCACCGTCGACAGCTACAACCGCTTCACCGGCTCACTCGAAACGCGGGTTCTGGTGAGCGCGCGGAAGTTCCCCGGCATCGACGCGACGAAGCTCGACGCCGTTTCGGCACCGCCCGCCATCGAGAAGGCACCCCGCCGCCTCACCGCGCCCGAGCTGCTCGACGGGATCGTGCTGGACGACGAGCCCGATGCCGTGGCCGACGCGGTGACCGCTGATCTGGGCGAGCTGCGTGATCGCTTCGCCCCCGCGAACGAGGGCGAGTGAGTGCAGGTGGGGGTCAGGCGCCGCCGGGCACGAAGCTGAGCAGCAGGATCACGGCGACCGAGACCCCGACGAAGGCCCCGATCATCCACCAGGCGCTGACCTCGTGGCCCTCGTCGCGACGGACGCGCAGCAGCACATCCGGGCGGCGGGCGGGGTCGACGGCGTTTGCGACCACGGCCTGAGCACCGGTCTGCGGCGACGAGCCACCTAGCTGTGCGGACATCTCGGAAACTCCCTAGATCTGGGAAAAGTCACTCTGCGTCCCCGTTGACACCGTTCCGATTCTGCCAGAGATGCCCCCGGCCTGCATCACGAACGCGTCACGACACTCCGACCGAGATCCTCACAGCCACTTCGAGACGAGGTGCTCCGAGGTGATGCGCCGCAGCGTTCCGGATGCTCCACGCAGCACGACACTCTCGGTGTAGAGATAGCCGCCGTCGCGACGCACGCCCGCGACGAGTTGGCCGTCGGTGACGCCGGTCGCCACGAAGATGGTGTTGCTGCCGCGCACCAGGTCATCGGCCTCGTAGACGTGGTCGTCGAGGAGGAGGCCGGCATCCAGCCCCTTCTGCTTCTCGTCGTCGTCGCGCGGCCACAGCCGACCCTGGATGTGACCACCCAGAGCCTTGATCGCGCACGCCGTGACGATGCCCTCCGGACTGCCGCCGATCCCGACGCACATGTCGGTGCGGGCGTTGTGACGTGCGGCGTTGATGCCGCCTGCCACGTCGCCGTCCGACATCAGGCGCGTGCCCGCGCCCGCTTCGCGGATCTCCTCGATGAGCTGCTCATGACGCGGGCGGTGCAGCACCGAGACGACGAGCTCGTCGACGGGCTTGCCCAGCGCCTTCGAAAGGAGACGGATGTTCTCGCCGATCGGCAGGCGGATGTCGACGACGCCGACGCCCGCAGGTCCCGTGACCAGCTTGTCCATGTAGAACACGCTCGACGCATCGAGCATCGTGCCGTGATCCGAGACCGCGATGACCGACAGCGCGTTGTTGCGGCCGGCGGCCGTCAGCGACGTTCCGTCGATGGGATCGACCGCGACGTCGCATTTCGGGCCACGCCCGTTGCCCACGCGCTCGCCGTTGAAAAGCATCGGCGCTTCGTCCTTCTCGCCTTCGCCGATCACGATCGTGCCGTCGAAGTTGACGGTCGTGAAGAACGCGCGCATCGCGTCGACTGCGGCCCCGTCGGCAGCCTCCTTCGCCCCGCGTCCGATGAACGGCACCGCACGGATCGACGCCGCCTCGGTTGCGCGCACGAGTTCGAGTGCGAGATTGCGATCGGGATGCAGCGGACTCATGTCCGCGGTCAGACTCACCATGGTGCCACCCTAGCCAGCATGCTTCCGCGAGACGGCGTCTTTGCAGCCGCTGTGCGCGAAGGATTCGCAATTCTTTCGCGTCCGGCAGAAGCCGACCCCGCGATCGCTCCGACGCTCATACGCTCGCTCCCCCGACGATGAGCCACACGATCCACGTGAGCGCGAAGCCCGTGAGTCCGAGGATCGTCGTCAGCACCGTCCAGCTGCGCAGGCCATCTCCGACGCTGAGTCCGAGGTAGCGCGTGACGACCCAGAAGCCGGAGTCGTTCACGTGCGAGAGGCCGAGGGCGCCGAAGGCGATCGAGAGCGCGATCACCACGATCTGGATCGGGCTGTAACCGCCCGACGTCACGGCTTCGGCCATGAGACCCGCCGTCGTGAGGATGGCGACGGTCGCCGACCCCTGAGCCGCCCGCAGCGCGAGCGAGACGAGGAATGCCAGCAGGATGATCGGCAGCCCCGTCGCCAGCAGTGTGTCGGCGAGCGCACGACCGATTCCCGACTCCGTGAGGATGCGCGCGAACGCGCCGCCCGCGCCGGTGACGAGGATCACGATCGCCGCGGGCGGCAGCGCCGACTCGAAGACGTCCGAGATGTGCGCGCTGCTCCAGCCGCGACGGACACCGAGGAAGAAGCCCGCCAGCAGAACGGTCACCAGCAGCGCGAAGATCGGCGCGCCGATGAAGCCGAGGATGTCGCGCGCGGGCGAACCGGCCGGCAGCACGGTGGCCGCCGTCGTGCCGAGCCCGATCATCACGAGCGGCGTGAGGATGAGCGTCAGGATCATCGCCGCCGAGGGGGGCGCCTCGGTGCGGGTCATCGTGCCGGTCATCGTGGTACCGGGGCCGACGCCGCCGTTGCCGGTTCCGGTGTCGTCACCGCCGCCGAAGTCCTCGAACATGACCTTCGTCGAAGCAAGCATCGGGAAGTCGCGTCGGTTCAGCCACTTCGAGACGAAGTGCGAGAGCACGCCGAGCGGGATCGCGATCGCGATGCCGAGGAGCGTCAGCATCCCGACGTCGGCGCCGAGCAGCGCCGCGCCGCCGACGATGCCGGGATGCGGCGGAACGGCCACGTGGACCGCGAGCATGATGCCGGCGATCGGCAGGCCGAACTTCACCGGGTTGAGGCCGGCGGCGTGGCTGAAGCCGTAGATGATCGGCACCAGGATGATGAACCCGACGTCGAAGAAGACCGGGATCGCCAGCACGAGCGCTGCCGCGGTGAGAGCGCCCGAGACCCGGCGCGGGCCGAGCAGCTTCGTGAAGCGGCCGGCGAGGCTCGACGCACCTCCCGAGAGCTCGATGATGCGGCCGAGCATCGACCCGAGCGCGACGAGGATCGCGACCGACCCGAGCGTGCCGCCCATGCCGGCGATGATCGCGGGGATGATGCCGAGCTGCTCGGGCGAATCCTCGGTCGCCGGAATCGTCGCGAGCGGGATGCCGGCGGCGAGACCCACGAGGATGCTCGTGATCAGCAGCGCGAGGAATGCGTTGACCTTGAGGCGGACGATCAGCAGCAGGAGAAGGAGGATTCCTCCGACTCCGATCGCGAGCAGGACGGGAACGGACATGAGCGTGTCTCCTTTGACGTTCTTCGGTGGGGTTCGGTGAGGGGCTTCGGTGGAGGTGTGTCGGGGATCAACCCGCGCGACGAGCCGGGGCGATGACGCGGATGACGGCGGAATCGTCGCGCTCACCGAGCCCGTGCGCCTCGCCGAGCAGGAACAGCTGCTCGGCCGCAGCGGCGATCGGCGTCGCGAGGTGCGCCGCGCGGGCGGCCTTGTTCACGATCCCCATGTCCTTGACGAAGATGTCGAGGCGGCTGAGCACTTCGGCGCCACCCTCGTCGTAGGCCTGGAGGGCGCGCGGCCCGCGATTTCCGAGCATGAATGATGCCGCTGCGCCCGCCCCGAGGGCCTCGAGCGTGCGCTCGGGGTCGAGGCCGAGGGCGTCGGCGAGGGCGAGCGCCTCGGCGGCGGCGGCGATGTGCACGCCGCACAGGAGCTGGTTGACCGTCTTGAGAGCCTGACCGTCGCCCGGCCGGTCGCCGACGACGGTGAGCGTCGAGGCGAGGCGCTCGAGAACGGGCTGAGCTTTTGCTCGAGCCTCGGGGGTCGCGCCGACGACGATCAGCAGGTCGCCGCCACCCGCGCGGGCGGGGCCGCCGCTGAGCGGTGCATCGACGAGCGCGACGCCGTGCTCGGCGAGCTGCGCGACGACCTCGGCGATCCCGTCGGTGCCGACGGTACTGGTGAGGATCACGATCGCCCCCGGCGCGAGGCTCGGCGCGATGCCCGCCTCCCCGAAGAGCACCTCGGCGAGCTGGGCGGAGTCGCGCACGGCGAGAAGGACGGCATCCGCGCCCTCGACGGCCTCGCGGGACGAGTCGCAGCCGACGATGCCGGCAGCGCCGGCCAGCTCCAGCCGCGCGGGGTTGATGTCGAACCCGCGGACGGTGAGATCCTCTGCCAGGCGCGTGGCCATCGGAAGCCCCATCGCCCCGAGCCCGAGGACCGCGACGGTGAGTGCGGTGGTGTCGGGGGTGGGAGTGGAGGTG